>JACKKN010000006.1 GCA_024236415.1 Hyphomicrobiales bacterium | reverse complement strand
GACCAGGCATCCTTTGATCGATTGGGCCCAACGATCTCAACCACTGCCGCGCCGCATGCCGGCCTCGGAGCCCGTTTGGCGCGGACCTGAAACCCTTCCAACCAGGGGGCTTATCATGAACTCGTGGGAAGAATCGAAACGCAACGGAATCCCTTGGCGGCGGCTGGGCAAGGCCACCGCCCTCGGCTGTGCCGTGCTGGCCCTGACCCTTTCGGGCGTCCGGACCGGCGCGGCGCGGGACGCCAACACCTATGTCTTCGCGAACGTGGTCCAGTACGACACGCTGGACCCGCACCAGGCCTTCGACGTGGGCCGGGTGGCCGCCCGCCTCAACCTGTACGACGGGATGCTGCGCTGGGTCGACAACCCGCCCCAGCTGATCCCGTGGCTGGCCGAGAAGTACGACGTCTCGGCCGACGGCCTGACCTATACCTTCACGCTGAAGAAGGGGTCGAAGTTCCATGACGGCAGCGAGGTGACGGCCCAGGACGTGGTCTATTCGGCCGAGCGCATCCTGGCCATCAAGAAGGGCGCTTCCGGCCTGCTGTCCACCATGCTCGAACCCGGAAACGTCAAGGCCGTGGATTCCCATACGGTGCAGTTCCGGCTGAAGAAGCCCATTTCCATCTTTCTGTCCATCGTTCCGGAAATCCACATCGTCAACTCGGCGCTTCTGAAGAAGCACGAGAAGGACGGCGACTGGGGCGCCGGGTGGCTGAACTCGCACGACGCCGGCTCGGGCTCGTTCGTGCTGGACCGCTACGATCCCAGCGTCGGCTGGACGGCGAAGCGCAACAAGGACCACTTCTACGGCTGGTCCGCCACGGCCATCGACGGCGTGCAGTTCCTGTCCGTGCCCGAGGACAACACCAAGGTGCTGGGCATGCTGCGGGGCGACTATGACGGCACCAGCGGCTACCTGCCGCGCGACCTGGTGGAACGCCTGCGCGGGTCCGACACGGTCAAGATCCTGGACGAGCCGTCCATGCGCATCATGCTGTTCAACGTCAACAACCAGCGCGCGCCGCTGAACGACGTCCACGTGCGCCGCGCCATCAACATGGCGTTCGATTACAACGCCTTCATCAACGACGTCCTGGGCGGCACCGTGGACCGCAACCGGGGCCCGATCCCCAACCCCATGTGGGGCCGCAGCGATGCCAAGGGGTACGACTACGACCCCGAGGCGGCGCGCAAGGAGCTTGGCATGAGCGGCGCCAAGATCGACCGCCCGCTCGACATCGTCTTCCTGACCGGCTTTTCGCAGACCGAGCAGGCGGCCGTCCTGATGCAGAACGGCCTGAAGCGGATCGGCGTCGAGGCGTCGGTGCGCAACGTCAACTGGTCGGTGCTGGTGGACCAGATGAAGTCGCCGGACACCAGCCCGGACATGGTCGTGTACTGGATCAGCACCTACTACGCCGACCCCCACAACTGGATCGGCGAGATGTACAACTCGGCCAACTGGGGCACCTTCAAGTCGTCGTCCTTCTACAAGTCCGACAAGGTCGACAGCTTGCTGAACAAGGCGGTCTCGATCACCGACCAGGGCGAGCGCGCCAAGCTGTACGCCGCCGCGGAAAAGGCGATCATCGACGACGCCGCCAGCGTCTGGATCTACAACACCCGCTGGTTCGGCCCGTTCAACAAGCGGGTCAAGTCCATCCGCTTCTCGCCGATCGGCAACGGCCAGGACGCACGCTGGATCCAGTTCAACGCGAACTGACGTTTTCCCGGGCAACCGGGGAAACTGGGCCGCGTCCTCGCCAGCCATCGGCAAACGTCTGGCAGGGCGCGGTCTCTGCGCCCGCGGTTCCGGCGATTACGCTACAATCCCGCCGTCGCCGGCACCGCCGGATCTGGTCAGTTGGGGTACGCATCCGTGTGGAAAATTCTTCCGATCGTCCTGTCGCGCGCCGTCTGGGTCGTGCCGACGCTGCTGGGCCTGATCGTCATCACCTTCGTCCTGTCGCGGGTCATCCCGGCCGATCCGGTGGCCCTGGCCGCGGGCGAGGCGGCGACGGTGGAACAGGTCGAGGCATTGCGGGTCAAGCTCGGCTACGACCGGCCGATCCTCGCCCAGTTCGGCACCTACCTGGGCAACGTGTTCGTGGGCGACCTGGGGCGCAGCCTGTTCACGGACCGGGAAATCGTCGAGGACCTGGCCGACCGCCTGCCGGCGACCATCGAACTGACCCTGGTGTCCATGTTCATCGCCATCGCGCTGGGGATTCCGCTGGGCATCCTGTCGGCGGTCAAGCGCAACTCGCTGATGGACCATCTGGTGCGAATCCTGTCCGTGGGCGGCCTGGCGGTGGCCAGCTTCTGGCTCGCCATCATGCTGCAGCTGCTGTTCTCCATGCGCCTGGGCTGGCTGCCGCTCAGCGGCCGCTACAGCGGTTTCGCGCCCGAGTCGGCCACCGGCCTGCTGCTGCTGGACGCGCTGCTGGACCTGGACTTCGACTCCCTGTCCATCGCCCTGCAGCACATCACCCTGCCGGCGCTGACCCTCGCCATCCCGTCCATGGCGACCATCGTGCGGTTCACCCGGGCCGGCGTGCTCGAGGTCCTGAACAGCGGGTTCGTGATGTATGAGCGCGCCATGGGATTCCCCGAATCCACCATCCTGTTCAAGTACGTCTTCCGCAACGCCCTGACCTCGACGGTGACCCAGATCGGCCTGGTGTTCGGCCTGCTGCTGGCCGGCGCCGTGGTCATCGAGGCGGTGTTCAACTGGCCGGGGATCGGGCTCTACGCCTACAACTCGATCCTGCAATCGGACTACAACGCGATCATGGGCTTCACCCTGTGGGCCGGCGGCATCTTCATCTTCGTCAACCTGATCGTCGACATCGTGCACAGCCTGATCGACCCGCGGGGGACCGCGTGATGGCGCGCGGCGGCCTTCTCGCCGAATACCGGCGCGCCTGGGTCAAGCTGGTCCGCGACCCGTCGTCGGCCATCGGCATGGTGATCCTGACGGCCCTGGTCCTGTCGGCGGTGCTGGCGCCGGTGCTGGCCACCCATCCGCAGGACGTCTGGGACGTGCACACGGCCGAGCGCCTGCGCCCGCCGTCGGCCGACCACTACTTCGGCACCGACCGCCTGGGCAGCGACATCTACAGTCGCATCCTGTTCGGCGCCCGCAGCACCATCTTCGTCGCCATCGTCGCCATCGTCGCGTCGCTGGCCATCGGCGTGCCCATCGGCCTGATCGCCGGCTGGAGCGGCGGGCTGCTGGGCAACATCCTGATGCGGTTTTCCGACATCTTCCTGGCGGTGCCGCAGATCGTGCTGGCCATCGCCATCGCCCAGACCTTCGGGCCGTCCATCGAGAACGTCATCCTGGCCCTGTCGGCCACCTATTGGCCGTGGTTCACGCGCCTGGTCTACGCCGAGGTCCGCTCCCTGAAGAACGAGATCTTCATCGAGTCGCTGGTCGGCCTGGGCGCCTCGACCCCGCGCATCGTGGTGCTGCACGTGCTGCCCAACGTCATGTCGCCGATCATCATCCGCTCGTCCATCGGCATGGGGTTCACGATCTTGACCGCGGCGACGCTCAGCTTCCTCGGCCTGGGCGCCCAGCCGCCGGACCCCGAGTGGGGCCGCATGATATCCGAATCCCGGGAATACCTGCCCTTCGCCTGGTGGTACGCGGCGGCGCCGGGAATCGCCATCTTCCTGGTGGTCATGGGCTTCAACCTGCTGGGCGACGGGCTGCGCGACGTCCTGGACCCGCGCCTGCGGCGGAAGGTGGAGAAATGAGCGCGCCCATGCTTTCCGTACAGCAGGTGTCGGTCGACTTCGCCACCGAGGACGGCACCGTGCACGTCCTGGACGGGGTCAGCCTCGCCGTCGGCCGCGGCGAGATCGTCGGCCTGGTGGGCGAGAGCGGATGCGGCAAGAGCACCCTGGCGCGGACCATCCTGGGCGTCCTGCCGCCGCACATCTCCACCGTCTCGGGCGGCCGCGTGGTGTTCGACGGCGAGAACCTCCTGGACATGCCGCACCGGCGGCTGGCCCGGGACGTGCGCGGGCGGCGGATCACCCTGATCCCCCAGGACCCCTACCAGGCGTTCAATCCGCTGTTCACCGTCGGCACCCAGATCATGGACCTGATGCGCACGAAATCGCCGGCGCCGGGCGGCCTGTCCGGCCGCGCGCGCAAGCGGTTCGACCGGGACCGCGTCATCCAGGTGCTCGAGGCGGTCAACATCCCCAGCCCGGCCGAGGCCCTGAAGAAGCTGCCCCACGAGTTCAGCGGCGGGCAGTTGCAGCGCCTGATGATCGCCATGGCGTTCCTGCCGAACCCCGAGCTGATCATCGCCGACGAGCCGACCACGGCCCTGGACGTCACCATCCAGGCGCAGATCCTGCGCCTGCTGCGCAACATGGCGGACCGCGAGGGGGTCGCCGTCATCTTCACCACCCACGACCTGGCCACCGCCTACCAGCTGTGCGACCGGGTGGTGGTCATGTACGCGGGGCAGGAGATGGAGGACGCCGACACCGACTCGTTCTTCGCCAGCCCGCGCCATCCCTACACCTATGGCCTGCTGGGCAGCATCCCGGGGAAGAACGCCGAGGTGCGCGAGATTCCCGGCGAGATGGCGAACCTGGCCGACCCGCCCAGCGGCTGCCGGTTCCGGACCCGGTGCGCGCGGGCCGAGGTCCGCTGCGCCGAGGCGCGGCCGCCGGTCACGGAATGCGCGGCCGGACACGTGGTCCGCTGCTTCAACACGGCGAACGAACAGGTGGCGACGTGACCGACAACCCCGTCATCCTCGACGTGGCCGGCCTGGCCAAGCATTTCACCCTGCGCGGCCCGTTCGGGCGGGTGCGGCGGGTGGTCCGCGCCATCGACGGCGTCAGCTTCCAGGTCCGCCGCGGCGAGACCCTGGGCATCGTCGGCGAGAGCGGATCGGGCAAATCCACCATCGGCAAGTGCCTGGTCGGCATCCACGAGCCCGACGCCGGCGACCTGCTGTTCAACGACAGCAGCCTGCTGGGCCTGGCCCGGCGCGACCGGCGCCGGGTCGCGCGGCAACTGCAGTACGTCTACCAGGACCCCGGCGCCTCGCTGGACCCGCGGTGGAAGGTCGGCCGCCTGCTGGAGGAGCCGCTGGTCATCCACGCCGACCACGGCGCCGCCGAGCGCCGCGAGCTGGTGCGCGCGATCCTCGGCGCGGTGAAGCTGCCGGACGCGTTCCTCGACCGCTACCCCCACGAGCTGAGCGGCGGTCAGCAGCGCCGGGTGGGGCTGGCGCGGATCCTGACCCTCAACCCGTCGCTGATCATTCTCGACGAGCCCACCTCGGGCCTCGACGTGTCGGTGCAGGCCGCCGTCATCAACCTGTTCAAGGAGATGAAGGCGGCCTTCGACCTGACCTACATCTTCATTTCCCACGACCTGTCGGTGGTGCGGATCTTGTGCGACCGGGTCGCCGTCATGTACGCCGGGCGCATCGTCGAGATCGGCGACGTGGAACAGGTGTTCGAGGACCCCCGCCACCCCTATACGCGGATGCTGCTGAACGCCGTGCCGCGCATCGGCCGGCCCGGGGCACGGCGCGAAATCGGCGGCGCCGGCGACATCCCCGCCGGCGAGGAGGTCGCCGGCGCCGGCTGCCCGTTCCAGCCCCGCTGCGCCGAGCGGCTGCCCCGCTGCGCCGTGGACGAGCCCCTGCCGGAAAACCTGGCGGACGGGCGCGGGGTCGCCTGCCACGCGGTCGCCGCGCCATGACGGTGACCCTGCCCCGGGCCCCGGCGCGAGAACAATTGGTTCTCGCGGCACAAGGCTTTTCCTATTTCCAACGGGGTCCGCGGCAAACCTACACTCCGGTGATGGTGGCCAAGCCCGAATTCCCCGGCGAACACCCCGTCCGCATCGCAATTCCGGCGCCGCACCCGAACCTTCAAGGGGAACCCGCATGACCGAACGAACTGCCCTGATCACCGGCGCGGCGCGCGGGATCGGGTTCGGCATCGGCCGCCGGCTGGCCCGCGCCGGCCTGCAGGTGGTTCTGGTCGACCGCGACGGCGACGCCGTCGCCGCGGCGGCGGAAACCCTGTCCGGCGAGGGGATGCGCGCCCGCCCGGCGGTGGTGGACGTGGCCGACTTCGCCGCCGTGCAGGCCGTCGCCGCCGGGCTGATGGCCGAGCTGGGGCCAATCCACGTCCTGGTCAACAACGCCGGCATCTCGCAGCCCAGGTCGATCCTGGAAATTTCGGAACGGGAATGGGACGAGGTGATCGCCATCCACCTGAAGGGGGCCTTCAACTGGTGCAAGGCCCTGGCGCCGGGCATGGTCGCGGCGGCCCATGGGCGGATCGTCAACATCTCGTCCGTCAACGCGCACACCGGCGGCGGCGAGCTGGCCGTCAGCAAGGTGTCCTACGCGGCGGCCAAGGCGGGGCTGCTGGGCATGACCCGGGCCCTGGCGCGGGAGCTGGCGCCCCACGTCTGCGTCAACGCCATCTGTCCCGGCTCCATCGCCACCGACCTGACGGCGGCCAAGATCGGCGCCCTCCGGGACCGGATCGTCGGCAGCATTCCGCTCGGGCGCCTCGGCACGCCCGAGGACATCGCCGAGGTCGTGGCCTTCCTCGCCACCGCCGAGCCCTGCTTCATCACGGGAGAAGTCATCGATGTCGACGGCGGCCAATTCATCAACTGAGGACCGGGGACCGGGCGCGGCGCGCCGGGACAGCCAGGGTCGGATCGCCGTCGTCACCGGCGGCGCGCACGGGGTCGGACGGGCCATCGCGACACGGCTGGCCCGCGCCGGGTACGACGTGGTGATCCTGGACCTGGATGCCGACACCGGACGCCGGGTGGCCGCCGACCTGGCGGCGCTGGGCGTCCGGTCCGAATTCCGCGAGCTGGACGTGCGCCGCAAGAACGACGTCAAGCGCGTCTTCGCCGACATCGACGCGGCGGTCGGTCCGCCCTATGCGCTGGTCAACAACGCCGGGATCTATCCGGACGCCAGCATCCTCGAAGCGTCCGAGGAGATCTGGGACAGCGTCCTGGACACCAACCTGAAGGGCGCGTTCCTGTGCTCGCAGGCGATGCTGCGCACCGTTTCCGGCCGCCGGCTGGGCGGGACCATCGTCAACATCGCGTCCACGGCCGGCTGCTCGGCGCGGGTCGGCGCGGCCCACTACTCGGCCTCCAAGGCCGGCCTGATGATGCTGACCCGGTCCCTGGCCCAGGAGATGGGGGCGCACGGAATCCGCTGCAACGCCGTGGCGCCGGGCCTGATCGAGGTCGAGACGGTCCAGGTCTCGGAAAACTACCGCCGGTCCTACGTCACCAAGATCCCGCTCGGCCGGGTCGGCCTGCCGGAAGAGGTGGCCAGCGTGGTCGAATTCCTGATCTCCGACCAGGCCAGCTATGTCAACGGCGTGTGCGTGCCGGTGGACGGCGGGTTCCTGGCCGGGCGCGACATGACGCGGTCGGGCACCGTGTAGGGGCAATCGAAGGGGTTCAAGGGAGGCGAGGCATGTCCACCGATTTCCAATGCCAATGGGACATCGACCGGGTGTACGAGATGATCCGCACCATCGCCGAGGACATCCCCGACCGCCTGCCCGGGACCGACGCGGCCCGCCGGATGGCCGAGTTTTCCTGCGCCGAACTGGGGCGCGCCGGGGTCGCGGCCGCGGTGCATCCCGTCCACGCGCTGGTCAGCATTCCGAAACCCGCCGTCCTCAAGGTCCTGGCGCCGGTGGAGCTGGAGATCCCGGCCCTGACCATGGCCCACAGCCCCAACACCGCGGAACCCATCACGGCGCGGCTGTACGACGTGGGCCTGGGCCGGTGGGAGGATTTCGACGGACTGCCGGTCGAGGGCCAGGTCACCCTGTCCGAGCTGTCCTACGCGCCGCCGCGCCAGGAAAAGCAGCGCATCGCCGGGCTGCGCGGCAGTTGCGCCCAGGTCATGATGAACTGGGGCTACCCCGACAGCGAAGAACTGCCCATGGGCTCGGTCAAGCCGGGCTGGGGCAATCCGACCCGCGACACGATGCACCTGAGCGAGGCGAGCGTCCCGTGCATGGGCATTTCGCGCAAGCACGGCGAGGTCCTGCGCCGGCTGTGCCGCGAGGGCCCGGTCACGGTGATGCTGCAGACCCGCGCCGACACCGGCTGGCGCGACATCCACGTCACCGTCGGCGAAATCCCCTGCGATGCCGGCGCCGACTTCGCCATGGCCGGCGGCCACCAGGACGGCTGGTTCGGGGCCGCCGCCACCGACAACGCCTCGGGGTCGGCGATCCTGGTCGAGCTGGCCCGCGTGTTCGCCGAAAACGCCCCCCTGCTGCGCCGTGGCCTGACGGTCGGATTCTGGGCCGGCCACGAGACCGGAACCATGGCCGGCTCGGCGTGGTGGGCGGACCGCAACTGGGACCGCCTGCGCGACCATGCGGTCGGCTACCTGCAGATCGACCAGCCGGCCTGCGCCGGCACCTTCGGCTGGTCCGTCACCAGCAACCACGAGATGCGCGACCTGGCCGTCCGCGTGCAGGCGGAAACGGACGCCAACGCGGAAATCGCATGGGCACCGCAGGTGAAGAACGGCGACAGCAGTTTCTTCGGCGTCGGCGTGCCGATGATGGTGGCCCATTCCCACTTCCCCGACGAGGAACTGGCGCGCACCGCCAACGCCGCCTACGGCTGGTGGCACCACACCCGGCGCAACGACCTGGACAAGATCGACCGCGGCCTGCTGAAATGGCACCTGGACACCTATGCCGCGTACCTGCGGAAGCTGACCATGGACCCGGTCCTGCCGCAACGGTTCGCCCCCCTGGGCGAGGCCCTGGCGGCGCGGCTGGGCGAACTCCTGCCCCTGGACGACAACGACCGGATCGGCCTGCGCGGCCTGTGCGCCGAGGCGTCCCGCCTGCACGGCACCCTGCGGGGCCTGGACGCCGCCGCCGACGGCCTGGCGCAGGGGACGGACCGGGACCGGGGCCGGATCGACGCCATGAACGAACGGCTCAAGCGGCTCAGCCGCATCCTCATCCCGATCATGTCCACCGCCGCCGGGCGGTACGGCCACGACCCCTACGGGCTGACCGCCCAGACCACGGTCATTCCCGGCCTCTACGCCATGGCCGAGTACGCCGCCACCGCGCCGGGCGCGGCGCGCGAAATGCTGTGGGTGGAGCTGGCCCGCGCCCGCAACCGGGTTTCCGACGCCATCGCCGAGGCCGCGGCCGTCTGCGCCGGCGCCTGACCGGGTCAGCGGCTCTGGTACGGCGTCGCGCCGGGCCAGGTGCCGCCGGCGATGGTGGCGTCGACCACGGCGAAGATCAGGTCGCGCAGGTGCTTGACGGGCATGCGCAGGGGCTTGCGGTTGCCATAGGCGAGGACGCCGGTCTGGGTCAGCGGCGGGTTGACGATGGGCGCCGCCCACAGGTCGCCGGCCTTGCGCTCGCGCAGGCAGGAGGTTTCCGACAGCAGGCTGTAGTTGCCGCCCAGGCGCAGCAGGGACTTGATGGCCGGGATCGAGTCGACCTCGGACTTGACGGTCAGCTGGATGTTCTGCGACGCCGCCATCTCCTCGGCCAGGATGCGCAGCCCGTGCTCGTTGGACGGCAGGATCAGGGGCAACTCCGCCAACTGCCGGAACGCGATCTCCGACTGCGAGGCCAGGGCGTTGTCGGGGCTGCCGACCAGGAACAGCGGCTCCGAGACCAGCGGCTCGATGGTCAGTTCGGGGTCGCGCTGCACCTGGATCAGGATGGCCAGGTCGACCTTGCCCTCCAGCAGCCATTCCAGGAGGTTGCCGCTCATGTTCTCGATGATGCGCAGGTTGATGTTGGGCAGGCGCCGCTCGACCCACTCGACGATGGGCACCATCAGCACGGTGGCGTATTTCTCCGGCATGCCCAGGACGACGCTGCCGGCGAACCCCTTGGCGGTCTCCTGGACGTCGCGCTTGATGAACTCGATGGTGGCGAGGATGTTCTTGGCATGCTCGAACAGGCGTTCGCCCGCCTCGGTGACCGAGACGCCGCGCGACGACCGGTTCAGCAGCTGGACATCCAGCTCCGCCTCCAGGTTCAGCACGTGCTGGCTCAGGGACGGCTGGGCGATGCGCAGGTGCTCGGCGGCCTTGGACAGGCTGCCGCACTCGACGATCCCGATGAAATACTTGAGCTGTCGTATGTCCATGGCGGCCAGGTAAGAAAATGCTATGGCGACTATACAATTTTCTTATTTAAGCAACATGACCACAATTGATAGCATGGGAAATCAAATGTTTGCAAAGTTAAAATCGTAATAATGAAACGATTTGATTTCTCAAGTATACCACTTTTTCTCACCAACTCGTGGTCTGTATTGCTGGCATCGATCCATGTGCCGGGCGCGGTGCTGATCGCCGCCGGGATCGGCGCGTCCCTGGAGGCGACGCAGCTTTCCGTCGCCGTCTACCTCGCGGTCTATGCGGCGAGCCAGGTCACGGTCGTCATTGTGACCGGAATCCGGCGGCCGGTGAACGTGATTCTTGCCGGTTGCGCCATCGCCGGGCTGGGCACGGCGGTCTGCGCAGCGGCGCCGGGGATCGTGCCGTTCTACGCCGGCCGGGTGCTGCAGGCCGTGGGCGCGTCCCTGTGCGTGCTGTCCATCCGGGTGCTGGTCCGCCTCGTCCACACGCCGCCGGCGGCGTCGGCGCTGCTGGCGTCGCTGTTCGCCGTCACCTCCGCGGGGCTGCTGCTGGGCCCCATGGCGGCAGGCTACCTGATGGAAACCCTCGGCTGGCGCGCCATCTTCGCCGTCTGCGCGGGCTGGGGCGCGGTCAACCTGGCGACGCTGTGGCTTGCCGTCGCCGGGCATCCGCACTGGCGCGGCGAAAGCCGCCCGGCCGCGTCGGGCGGCGCCAACCTGCGCAACTTCTACGATTGCCTGACCAGCGGCCGGCTGCTGTTGTACGTCGCCTTCAACACGGCCCTCTACTGGGGTTTCTACGGGTTCGTCACCGGCCTGCCCATCGTCGCCGCGGCGATGGGCATCACCGATGCCAAGACCGTCGGGCTGATCTCGGCGTCGACCGGGGTCGGCGCCATCTGCGGCGGCCTGGCGGCGGCGCGGCTGGCCCGCACCCTGCCGGCGAACGGGATCATCGGCCTGGGGCTGCTGTCCACCCTGCTGCCGGCCCTGCTGCTGGCCACGCCCTGGCGCGGCGGGGGCGCCGCCGCGGTGCTGGCCCTGGGCGGGGTCGGCCTCGGCGCCGGATGGGTCCTCGGGCTGGTGCAGCCGAACGCCCTGCTGTCGGCCATGAGCGTGCCCGGCACAGAGCCCGCCGCGGCCGCGGCCCTGATCGGCTGCACGCAGATCCTCGGCGGCGCCTGCGCCTCCTTCGCGGTGCCGTTCGCGGGCGACTCCTTCGCCGGCTTCGTGCTCATCCTGGGCGCCGCCGGCTGGGCGGCCCTGGCGGCCTGGCTGGCGGCCGGGCGGCGGCCGGCGGGGCCCTAGGCAAGGCCGGACTCGCCGAACGCGTGGACCTGGCGTTGCCTAAGGATTCCGGATGGAACCGGCAAGGAAGCGCGCCCGCGAAACGATCCTGAATTTCCCGTTATGCGCCGCGTGTCCGTCGGTCGGTGAAAAACGGAATAAGAATTTGTTGCAAATAAAAAAACAATCTAAAGATTGGATTTTACGTACGGACTTGATAAAATTTATCTCGCGAAATCGGAGTGCAGGAACACGCATAAGGGGAAGACGGTTTTGGCGGCAACAGGACGTTTCGGGGAACGTGCCGCCAACAGTTACGGGCGGTGTTTTTCGCCGTGGCGCCCGTGGGCTCCGGGCCCGAAAGGCTGGGAGTCCTTTTTTGCGCCACACGTCAGGCGGACATCGTCGGGGCAGCGCCGAGGCCGGTAATTCCGGCCTTGTTTGCGGTTTTGAGTACTGTGGTCTGACGCGACGAAACCGGGGGGCGGGCGTTCGGTCCGCGATGATCAAGCCGACGGCATGGCGCCTACTATGACCTATTACGTCGATGCGCTGCTGAGCGGATCCTCCTGGAGCGGGTCTCCAGGCCAGTCGGTGACGGTGACATACACCTTTCTGTCATCGATGCCGGACTATTACGAATTCATACCCGATGCCTGGGATCTGCAAGAAACCTTCCGCGCGTTCGATAGCGTCCAACAGGATGCCGCCGAGAACGCGTTGGCGGCCTGGTCGGACGTCGCCAATATCACCTTCGAGTACACGTCCGACATCTCTCTCGCCGACATCACCTTCGGCACGCTCGATCTGGGCGACAACGTCGCGGGCAGCGCCTTCTATCCGGGGGATTATGAAGGCGGCGATGTATGGATCAGCAATACCGAACCGAATAACGACCTGCCCGAGCTTGGCGACTACGGCTACCTGACGCTTGTCCATGAAATCGGCCACGCCATCGGGCTAAAACATCCCGGCCATTACAATGACACCCCGGGCCCCTGGCTGCCCGGCAGTGAGGACGATCGCGAACATTCGGTGATGTCCTACAACAAGGACCTGTCATCGTCTGCCGAGCCACGCACCCCGGTCCTCTACGATATTGCCGCCGTCCAGGAACTCTACGGCGCCAATACGTTGGCTGGAACCGGCGACACCCAGTACGACCTGGCCACCTACGCCTACCCGTTCCAGGTGATCTGGGACGCCAGCGGTCACGACGCCATCGATTTGTCCGGCTATTCGTCGGGGCAGACGCTCAGCCTCGTGCCCGGCGAGTTCAGCAACCTTACCAACGCCTACAACTTCACCATCGCATACGGAACGATGATCGAAGACGTCATCGGGGGCAGTGGTGCAGACCGAATTACCGGAAACGATGCAGGCAACAGCCTGACCGGCGGGGCCGGTGACGACATCCTTGCCGGCGGGGCGGGTGACGACCTCCTGTTCGGCGGCAGCGGAAACGACACCCTGTACGGCGGTGACGGCTTGGACACCGCCGTGTTCGACGGGAATCATACCGACTACGTGATCAGCCGGGGAGTCGGCCAAGGAGTCTCCATCGTCGGCAGCGATTCGGATTACACCGAATATGTCGAAATGTTCCGCTTCGATGACGGGCTCTTCTCGCTGTCCGACTTGAACCTCAATGAACGCCCGACCGACATCACCCTGACCGCCGACACGGTCTCCGAGCTGGCGCCGGCCGGAACCGTCATCGGTCGCTTCTCGGCGACCGACCCGAACGGCGGGGACGGCCACACCTACAGCCTGGTCGACAATCCCGGGAATCGGTTCGCCATCGACGCGGCGACCGGCGACCTGACCGTGGCAGGGGACCTGGATTTCGAAACCGACGACCACCATGACCTTGTCGTGCGAGCAACGGATTCCGGCGGCCTCATCTACGACAAGGCGGTTACCATCCAGGTCACCGACGCCGCCGAGCCGGCAACCTCGGGGGATGACGTCATCTATGGGTCGCAGGACGGCGACACGATCGATGCCCTGGCCGGCCGCGATACCATCTACGGGCGCGGCGGGGATGACGAGTTGCTTGGCGGCACCGGCAACGACCATTTGGACGGCGGTGACGGGATCGACACGGCCGTTTTCACCGGCAACAGCACCGATTACGCCTTCAGCGAGTTGAGCAACGGCAGAATCAAGGTTGTCGGCGAAGATTCCGACACGCTGACGGACGTCGAATGGCTGCGCTTCGACGACGGCACCTTTTCGCTTGCCGATCTCGGCATGAACCGGAGCCCTACCAGCCTGTCGTTCAGCGCCGACCCGGTGGCGGAAACGGCCGCCATCGGCAGTGTTGTCGGGCAGGCCACGGCCGTGGACCCGGATGTCGACGATGTGTTGACATTCAGTCTCGTCGACGATGCGGGCGGCCGCTTCGCCATCGATGCCGAAACCGGGCAGGTTATGGTCGCCGGTGGCCTCGACTTCGAACACCAGTCCAGCCATGTCATCACCATACGCGTGACCGACCGGATGGGCCGGTATCGCGAGTCGAATTCCGTGCTGTACATCGCGGACCGGGTCGAAACTCCGTCGTCGGGAGACGACACGATCTATGCGACCGAAACAGCAGACGATATCGACGCCCTTTCTGGACACGACACGATCTTTGGCCGTGGCGGTGACGATGTCCTGACCGGCGGCATCGGGAACGATACGCTGGACGGCGGTGCCGGAAACGATACGGCCATGTTTTCGGGGAACATGGCGGACCATGTCTTGTCCGTCGATCGCGATGTGGTCCAAGTGTCCGATGGCGCCCAGGACACGGACAGTCTCAAGCGTGTCGAGAAGCTGCAATTCGAAGACGGCTCGGTTGAAATCCAGTCGACCCCCTATTTCGACCAATTCCAGGTCAACACGAACGCACAGGACGACCAGGAAAACTCTGCCATAGCCGAACTTGCCGACGGAAGGTTCGTCGTGACCTGGACATCGATCGTTCAGGAATCATGGGGCACCCCGGATATCCAGGCACAAATCTTTAATTCCGACGGGACTCCGGCAGGGCTCGAATTCAATGTGGATTCGATTGACGGCCCGAATCCGTTCGGCAATCCGGCGATTGCGGCACTCCCGGACGGGGGTTTTGTCATCGCATGGAACGGACACTACAGGAATATCTATACCCGTCGGTACGATGCCGCCGGAAACGCGGTCGGCGCCGCCGAAGAGGCCACCACCTCGACCGGGAACAGCCGACCTTCCATCGCCGTCCTGTCGGATGGAAGCTACGTCATCGTCTACGAGTCAACTTCCGGTGACGGAAGCGGCGACGGCCTGTTTGGCCAACTATTCACCGCATCGGGAACCCGGTTTCGAACCGAGTTTCGGATCAATTCCACAACGAGATACGATCAGTTGGGTGGCGATGTCATCGCCCTTGTCGGGGGCGGATTCGTTGTCGCCTGGCAATCCCAGAAAAGCAGCAATGGATCCAACTACGAATTGCTGGCACAGCGGTTCAACAGTTCAGGCATTCGTCAAGGGACGGAATTCAGGATCACAGGTTCGATCTCCGCGCACAATCAGGCGAGCGTCAGGCTGGCGAGCCTGCAAAACGGCGGTTTCGTGGCGACTTGGGCGGAGGACAATGCCGACGGCAACGGCACGGGGATCCTGGCGCAGCTGTTCGATGCGTCCGGCAACCGGGTCGGCGATACATTTGGCGTAAACCAGTTCACCTTGTACGACCAGGTCACCCCGACGGTCGCGACATTGACCGACGGTGGTTTTGTCGTCACCTGGACGTCGGGGTCGGGACCTTCGACAAACAACGAAATATTTGCACGTAGATTCGATGCGGCCGGGCAAGCTGACGGTGAGGAATTCCAGGTCAACACCTCCAGCGGCACCTATCAGAATCGCCCCGAAATCACGTCCCTGAGTGATGGCGGTTTTGTCATTACGTGGAGTTCTCGTGATACAGCCAGCGGCGATGGATCGGGCTATGGCGTCTTTGCGCAACGCTATCACGCCGATGGCTCGACCGCCGGAAGTACCACCCTGCGCGGGTCGGCGGGCGCCGATATCCTCAATCTCGGCGCTGGTGATGAAATTGTCGAAGGCCTCGGCGGCAACGACACCCTTTCGGGCGGTGCCGGCAACGATTTCCTGGATGGTGGCACCGGCGACGACACGCTGATCGGGGGCCAAGGCAACGACACGCTTGTGGGTGGCGCGGGCGACGATCTGCTGCTGGGCGGGGGTGGGGACGTTTTCGACGGGGGCACGGGAAACGACACCTATCTCTATTCGATGCTGCCACCTGCAGGCGATTCCGAGCTTTCCGGTGACGGTGGTGGCAGCGGCGGGCTCGCAACCGCCTCCGCCACGGTGAACGAGAACGGTCAAGGCGGCAATGATCGGCTGGTCGTGGCAGCGCCCGTTTCCGACCCGGCCGAGCTCGAGTCGTTCGACGCGACCATCAGACTCACGGACGACCACCAGGGTCTGGTCATCACACCGGTGTTCCGGTTGACCGGCGAAGGGGGAAACGAGCGTGCGGGACAAATCGTCATCGCCGATATGTCCGATCCTGATTCGCAGGTCGAAACACTGTATTTCAGCACCAGCAGCGGCGATATCTCTGCCGCCTTCGCCACCTGGAACCTGGTCGACGAATACACGGCGCTGTATGAGGCCATTCCCGACCCGCCGAGCGATATCTCGCTCAGCAACGCGACCGTGGCCGAGAACAGCGCGGACGGTACCGTGGTCGGGACCTTGGCGGCGAGCGACCCCGATTCCGGCGACACGCACACCTTTTCGCTGGTCAACGATTCCGGTGGGCGCTTCGTGCTGGACGGCACGACTCTGCGCGTGGCCGACGGCAACCTGCTGGACCACGAGGCTGCGGCAACCCGCCACGTGGTCGTCCGCGCCACCGATCAGACTGGGCTGTCCATCGACAAGACGCTGATAATCCAAGTCACCGACGAAAACGACCGGCCGCACGACCTGACCCTCAGTTCCGACTCCTTCACCGCAACAGCCCCCGCCGATACCGTCATCGGCCGCGCCGTGGTGTTGGACCAAGATGTCGGGGACACGCACACCTATTCCCTGATTGACGACTCCGGCGGTCTGTTTGCGATCGACGAGCAGACCGGTGATCTGCGCCTGACCCAGGACAGCCGGCTCGAGATCGGCGAGACTCGTTACGTGACCGTGCTCGCACGCGATGCCGGTGGCCTTTCCTACGACGAGACCTTTGCCCTGGTGACGACAATGCCGGAGAACGGTTCCGGCAACAACGCCTCGGCGGCGTTGGACATCGGCGATCTTGGTGCCGCGACACAGACCCAGCGTGACTGGGTCAGCGGCAGGGCTGACAGCACCGATTACTACAGCTTCAGCATCGGCGGCGTGTCCAGCGTCGAACTCAATCTCTCCGATTTCTCCGACGTGTTGACCGTCGCACTCTACAGTCGGACAACCCAAGGAGGCGCCGCGCGACTCGTCACCGGCACGGCGAGGGATGGTGTCTGGAACCTGTCGCGTGGACTATCCGCGGGCACGTATTTTGCGTCCGTACAGGCGGGCAAATCGGTACAGACCTTCTACGACCTCAGCTTCACCGCCGCCGCCCTGCCCGAGAACGGCTCCGGCGCCGACACCTCGTCGGCCCTGGACCTGGGCAACGCCGACGGGGCCACCAAGACCGCCTCGGACTGGGTCGGCTCGACCCTGGACCCCACCGACTACTACCAGTTCACCCTGACCGAGCTGTCCAGCTTCGACCTGACCCTCGACGGCCTGGCCGGCGACGCCAACGTCAGCCTGATGCAGAGCTCGGTTGACTCAAGGGGCCGCGAGCGGCTGACCACGGTGGCCAGCTCCAGCAACCGCGGCACCGACGCCGAGGCTCTCAGCCTGGGCCTGCTGGCCGGGACGTATTTCATCCGGGTGGACGCGGCGCGGGGCAGCGACACGGCCTACGACCTGAGCTTCACCACCGCCGCCCTGCCCGAGAACGGCTCCGGTGCCGACACCTCGTCGGCCCTGGACCTGGGCACCGTGGACGGCTCGACCCAGACGGCCTCGGACTGGGTCGGTTCGACCCTGGACCCCGCCGACTACTACCAGTTCACCCTGACCGAACTGTCCAGCTTCGACCTGACCCTCGACGGCCTGGCCAATGATGCCAACGTCAGCCTGGTGCAGAGCACCGTGGACTCCCGTGGCCGCGAGCGCCTGACCACGGTGGCCTCGTCCTCGAACCGGGGCACCGACGCCGAGACCCTCAGCCTGGGACTGCTGGCCGGGACCTATTTCGTCCGGGTGGACGCGGGCCGCGGCAGCGACACGGCCTATGACCTGAGCTTCACCACCGCCGCCCTGCCCGAGAACGGCTCCGGCGCCGACACCTCGTCGGCCCTGGACCTGGGCAACGCCGACGGGGCCACCAAGACCGCCTCGGACTGGGTCGGCTCGTCCTTGGACCCCACCGACTACTACCAGTTCACCCTGACCGAACTGTCCAGCTTCGACCTGACCCTCGACGGCCTTGCCAATGACGCCAACGTCAGCCTGGTGCAGAGCACGGTGGACTCGCGGGGCCGCGAGCGCCTGACCACGGTGGCCAGTTCCAGCAACCGGGGCACCGACGCCGAAACCCTCAGCCTGGGCCTGCTGGCCGGGACCTACTTTGTCCGGGTGGACGCGGCACGGGGCGCCGACACGGCCTACGACCTCAGCTTCACCACCGCCGCCCTGCCCGAAAACGGCTCCGGCGCCGACACCTCGTCGGCCCTGGACCTGGGCACCGTGGACGGTTCGACCCAGACCGCCTCGGACTGGGTCGGTTCGACCCTGGACCCCGCCGACTACTACCAGTTCACCCTGACCGAACTGTCCAGTTTCGACCTGACCCTCGACGGCCTGGCCGGCGACGCCAACGTCAGCCTGGTGCAGAGCACCGTGGACTCCCGCGGGCGCGAGCGCCTGACCACGGTGGCCTCGTCCTCGAACCGGGGCACCGACGCCGAAACCCTCAGCCTGGGACTGCTGGCCGGGACCTACTTTGTCCGGTTGGACGCGGCACGGGGCACCGACACGGCCTACGACCTCAGCTTCACCACCGCCGCCCTGCCCGAGAACGGCTCCGGCGCCGACATCTCGTCGGCCCTGGACCTGGGCACCGTGGACGGCTCGACCCAGACCGCCTCGGACTGGGTGGGTTCGACCCTGGACCCCACCGACTACTACCAGTTCACCCTGACCGAACTGTCCAGTTTCGACCTGACCCTGGACGGCCTGGCGGGCGACGCGAACGTCAGCCTGGTGCAGAGCACCGTGGACTCCCGTGGCCGCGAGCGCCTGACCACGGTGGCCAGTTCCAGCAACCGGGGCACGGACGCCGAGACCCTCAGCCTGGGCCTGCTGGCCGGGACCTACTTCATCCGGGTGGACGCGGCACGGGGCGCCGACACGGCCTATGACCTGAGCTTCACCACCACCGCCCTGCCCGAGAACGGATCGGGCGCCACCTTCGACACGGCCCTGGACCTGGGCACGCTCTCCGGCGGCAGTACCCAGTCGGACTGGATCGGGCAGTTGGACACGGCCGACCTGTACCGCATCTACCTGGCCGGCCCGGGGCAATTGAGCGGGATGCTGTCCGACGGTACCGCCCGGCTGACCCTGTACGACAGCGCCGGGCGCCCGCCCTGGCCCACCGGGGACTTCGACGTGGCCGTCGGCGGCGGCACCTACTTCGTCGGGGTGCAGCGCACCAGCACCGACACGGCCTACGACCTGGACCTGAACTTCACGCCGGGGGCCAGCGGCGGCGCCGGCACCGCCGACGTGGACCTGGCGGGCAACGCCACCTTCTCGGCCCACGACCTGGGCAACGCCGACGGGGCCACCAAGACGGCCATGGACTGGGTCGGGCAGACGACGGACCCCACCGACTACTACCAGTTCACCCTGACCGAGCTGTCCAGCTTCGACCTGACCCTCGACGGCCTAGCAGGCGACGCCAACGTCAGCCTGATGCAGTCCACCGTGGACTCGCGGGGCCGCGAGCGCCTGACCACGGTGGCCTCGTCCTCGAACCGGGGCACCGACGCCGAAACCCTCAGCCTGGGCCTGCTGGCCGGGACCTACTTCATCCGGGTGGACGCGGCACGGGGCGCCGACACGGCCTACGACCTGAGCTTCACCACCGCCGCCCTGCCCGAGAACGGCTCCGGCGCCGACACCTCGTCGGCCCTGGACCTTGGCACCGTGGACGGTTCGACCCAGACCGCCTCGGACTGGGTCGGTTCCACCCTGGACCCAACCGACTACTACCAGTTCACCCTGACCGAGCTGTCCAGTTTCGACCTGACCCTCGACGGCCTGGCCGGCGACGCCAACGTCAGCCTGGTGCAGAGCACGGTGGACTCCCGCGGGCGCGAGCGCCTGACCACGGTGGCCTCGTCCTCGAACCGGGGCACCGACGCCGAAACCCTCAGCCTGGGCCTGCTGGCCGGGACCTATTTCATCCGGGTGGACGCGGGCCGCGGCAGCGACACGGCCTATGACCTGAGCTTCACCACCGCCGCCCTGCCCGAGAACGGATCGGGTGCCGACACCTCGTCGGCCCTGGACCTGGGCAACGCCGACGGGGCCACCAAGACCGTCTCGGACTGGGTCGGCTCGACCCTGGACCCCACCGACTACTACCAGTTCACCCTGACCGAGCTGTCCAGTTTCGACCTGACCCTCGACGGCCTGGCCAATGATGCCAACGTCAGCCTGGTGCAGAGCACCGTGGACTCCCGCGGGCGCGAGCGCCTGACCACGGTGGCCAGTTCCAGCAACCGCGGCACCGACGCCGAAACCCTCAGCCTGGGCCTGCTGGCCGGGACCTATTTCGTCCGGGTGGACGCGGGCCGGGGCGCCGACACGGCCTATGACCTGAGCTTCACCACCGCCGCCCTGCCCGAGAACGGCTCCGGTGACAGCACCGCCGCGGCCCTGGACCTTGGCACCGTAGACGGTTCGACCCAGACCGCCTCGGACTGGGTGGGTTCGACCCTGGACCCCACCGACTACTACCAGTTCACCCTGACCGAGTTGTCCAGCTTCGACCTGACCCTCGACGGCCTGGCCGGCGACGCCAACGTCAGCCTGATGCAGTCCACCGTGGACTCGCGGGGTCGCGAGCGCCTGACCACGGTGGCCAGTTCCAGCAACCGGGGCACGGACGCCGAGACCCTCAGCCTGGGCCTGCTGGCCGGGACCTACTTCATCCGGGTGGACGCGGCACGGGGCGCCGACACGGCCTATGACCTGAGCTTCACCACCACCGCCCTGCCCGAGAACGGATCGGGCGCCACCTTCGACACGGCCCTGGACCTGGGCACGCTCTCCGGCGGCAGTACCCAGTCGGACTGGATCGGGCAGTTGGACACGGCCGACCTGTACCGCATCTACCTGGCCGGCCCGGGGCAATTGAGCGGGATGCTGTCCGACGGTACCGCCCGGCTGACCCTGTACGACAGCGCCGGGCGCCCGCCCTGGCCCACCGGGGACTTCGACGTGGCCGTCGGCGGCGGCACCTACTTCGTCGGGGTGCAGCGCACCAGCACCGACACGGCCTACGACCTGGACCTGAACTTCACGCCGGGGGCCAGCGGCGGCGCCGGCACCGCCGACGTGGACCTGGCGGGCAACGCCACCTTCTCGGCCCACGACCTGGGCAACGCCGACGGGGCCACCAAGACGGCCATGGACTGGGTCGGGCAGACGACGGACCCCACCGACTACTACCAGTTCACCCTGACCGAGCTGTCCAGCTTCGACCTGACCCTCGACGGCCTAGCAGGCGACGCCAACGTCAGCCTGATGCAGTCCACCGTGGACTCGCGGGGCCGCGAGCGCCTGACCACGGTGGCCTCGTCCTCGAACCGGGGCACCGACGCCGAAACCCTCAGCCTGGGCCTGCTGGCCGGGACCTACTTCATCCGGGTGGACGCGGCACGGGGCGCCGACACGGCCTACGACCTGAGCTTCACCACCGCCGCCCTGCCCGAGAACGGCTCCGGCGCCGACACCTCGTCGGCCCTGGACCTTGGCACCGTGGACGGTTCGACCCAGACCGCCTCGGACTGGGTCGGTTCCACCCTGGACCCAACCGACTACTACCAGTTCACCCTGACCGAGCTGTCCAGTTTCGACCTGACCCTCGACGGCCTGGCCGGCGACGCCAACGTCAGCCTGGTGCAGAGCACGGTGGACTCCCGCGGGCGCGAGCGCCTGACCACGGTGGCCTCGTCCTCGAACCGGGGCACCGACGCCGAAACCCTCAGCCTGGGCCTGCTGGCCGGGACCTATTTCATCCGGGTGGACGCGGCACGGGGCGCCGACACGGCCTATGACCTGAGCTTCACCACCGCCGCCCTGCCCGAGAACGGATCGGGTGCCGACACCTCGTCGGCCCTGGACCTGGGCAACGCCGACGGGGCCACCAAGACCGTCTCGGACTGGGTCGGCTCGACCCTGGACCCCACCGACTACTACCAGTTCACCCTGACCGAGCTGTCCAGTTTCGACCTGACCCTCGACGGCCTGGCCAATGATGCCAACGTCAGCCTGGTGCAGAGCACCGTGGACTCCCGCGGGCGCGAGCGCCTGACCACGGTGGCCAGTTCCAGCAACCGCGGCACCGACGCCGAAACCCTCAGCCTGGGCCTGCTGGCCGGCACCTACTTCGTCCGGGTGGACGCGGCGCGGGGCAGCGACACGGCCTACGACCTGAGCTTCACCACCGCCGCCCTGCCCGAGAACGGCTCGGGTGACGGCTTCGACACGGCCCTGGACCTGGGGGCCGTCGGCGACACCCCGACCACGGCCGCCGATTGGGTCGGCGACACCCTGGACCGCGACGACTACTATGCCTTCACCCTGGCCGCCGCCGGCCACCTGAGCGTGGCCCTGGACGGGCTGGCGGCCGACGCCGACCTGTCGCTCCTGCAGATGTCCACCGACGGCCGGGGCCGCACCGTCACCTCCACCCTGGCCCGGTCGAGCACGCGGGGCGCCGACGCCGAGAGCCTGGGCATGGACCTGGCGGCCGGCACCTACTATGTCGCCGTGACGGCGCAAAGGGGTGCCGATACCGCCTATGCCCTGTCCCTGTCGTCCGAGGACCTGCCGGACAACGGCGCCGGCGGCACCGTGGGAACCGCAAAGTATCTGGGTTTCGCCGACGACGCGACGCTCGCGGTGTCCGACTGGATCGGCCGGACCGTCGATCCCGGCGATTACTACCGCTTCGATCTGGCGTCGCGAAGCCAGGTCGATTTCACGCTCGACGGGTTCGCCGGCGGTGCGCGGCTCTACTTCTACCCCACCGCGCCCCACCCCGGTGGCGGCATCGACCTGCTGGCGCCGATCATCTACACCTCGCGCGGCAGCGACCCGGTTGCGGCAAGCCGGATCCTGGACGCCGGCATCTACTGGGTCGGGGTCGAGCCGACGACGGAAACCAATACCGCCTATGACCTGGCGGTCAGCGGCCGGACGATTCCCAACCAGGCGGGCGATTTCATCGGCACGGCCAAGCTGCTCAACATCGACGGAGTCAATTCCACGACCCTGTCCGACTGGGTCGGCGCGGGCAGCACCAGCGACTACTACGTGTTCGACATCGGCGGTGACCGCCAGGTCGACCTCCTGCTGGACGGCCTGTCCGCCGACGCCGACCTGAAGGTCCTGACCGAGGACGGCACCGTGATCGCCACCTCGAAGAACCGCGGAACGGGTCCGGAAACCCTGCGCCTGAACCTGGAGCGGGACACCTACTACGTGGCCGTCGACCGGGTCGGCAACGTGAACACCTTCTACAACCTCAGCTTCGACATCCACACCAGCAGCGGCCTGCCCTACGCCGAGGTCTTCGGCACCAACGGGGCCGACACCCTGGACGGCGACGAGCGGACCATCACCTTCGGCATGGGCGGCGACGACAACCTGCGCGGGGTCAAGGGCAAGGGCGAGATGGTCCTGGTCGGCGGGACCGGGAACGACACCTACACCACGGCCAACAACTCGACGATCGTGGTCGTGGACGGCGGCAACAGCGCCGACGACCGCATCATCGCCACCGGCATCAGCCTGAACCGAAACTCGTCCTACGCCTTCACCATCGACAACCGCCACCTGGTGGCCCTGGACGTGTCGACCAATCAGCAGGTGATCGTCATCGACTGGCGCGACGCCCAGCACCGCATCGAGCAGGTGCGCCTGGCCGAGGGCTGGTTCGACTACTCATACATCTCGTCCAACCTGACGTCGCTGCCCAACTACCTGGGCAACTACTCCTGGGCGGCCTCCGGGCTGCTGCCCGACGGAGTGACCGCCACCGAC
Organism: Hyphomicrobiales bacterium; assembly: GCA_024236415.1. GTDB lineage: Bacteria > Pseudomonadota > Alphaproteobacteria > Rhodospirillales > JACKKN01 > JACKKN01. The sequence continues at coordinate 290,309 of JACKKN010000006.1, read as the reverse complement.
ATCAACAACGCCCTGACCCACTACGAGGGCATTCTGGACGACTACGAGAACGGCCTTGTCGAGGGCAGCGCCTACGACGACGCCCTGTTCGGCATCTCCACCACCCGCACCATGGACGGCGGCGGCGGCGACGACGTGCTGAACGCCGCCGGCGCCACGGGCAACGTGACCCTCATGGGCGGCACCGGCAACGACACCCTGACGGGCGGCGTCGGCGACGACCGATTGGACGGCGGCAGCGCCATGGACGTGGCCGTGTACGCGGGCAGGCAGTCGGACTACACGTTCACGGAAAGCGGTTCGTCGCTGATCGTCACGGGCGCCGCCACCGGGCGTGACACCCTGTCCTCCATCGAATACCTGCGGTTCGGGGACGGCCAGGACGTGGCGGTCTCGACCTTCACCGCCAGCTTCGCCGCGTCCCTGCCGCCGAGCACGTCGGCCGGCGACACGGTCTACACCTTCGCCGCCGGCCCGGGCGCCCAGGCGACCTTCGCCGAGGGGCCGGCGGGGGCCGGCGACCTGGGCGACGACACCCTGGAGATCTATGCCGACGCGCGGCTGGAGAGCTTCGCCGACAACGTCAGCTACCTGTGGCAGGACGGCGGCGACACGCTGGAGCTGAGCATCGGGTTCGCCGACGGCACCTCGGGCGGCACCGTGCGGCTGGAGAACATGGCGTCGCCCGACACCCGCATCGAGACCCTGCGCCTGTACAGCGACGACCGGCTGGCCGATAGCATTACCCTGGCGTCCCTGTCATAATCCCACCGGCCGCCGGGACGGGAACGGCCGGCCGGAAATTCCCGTAACCTGAGGAGGAAAGCGGTTGGCAAACGAAGTTTTCGCGGACGGAATCGGCGAACTGGGCATCGCCGGCGGCGTCGTGCGCATCAACCTGGTGGCCCTGTCGCCGACCGAGAAGGACGCCAACGGCCAGCCGGTGCGCGAGTTCCGCCAGCGCCTGCTGATGACCCCCCAGGGGGTGCTGGAGTTGCACGCCGGGCTGCAGAACATGCTCGACCAGCTGGTCGAGGCCGGCGTGCTGCATCGGCGCGACCAGAAGGCGGCGGCGGAAGACCGGCCGGCCAAGGGCAACGGCGGGGAGCCGAAGACGCCGAACTTCTGACCGCGGCCAGGGACCCGGGGGGAGCATGGACGAAACGACCTCTGCCGCGCCGGGCGAACAGGCTCCTTTCGCCCATACCGCGATCCAGTGTTTCGTCGCCCTGGCCCGCAAGCACGGCGCCGACCTGTCGGTCCGGCGCCTGATTCACGATTACGCCCTGAACGACCGCGAGCCGGACGACACCCTGCTGCTGCGCATCATGCGCGAGCAGGGCTTCAAGGCCCGCGCCACCCGGATGACCTGGAAGGGCCTGGCCGGCCTGGGCGCGGCGTTCCCGGTGCTGGCGCGGCTGAAGAACGGCAACAGCGTGCTGCTGCTGGGCCTGCGCGCCGGCGAGGCGGGCACGGAGGTCGGTGTGCTCGACCCCCTGGCCGACCGCCCGGTCCCCGTGTTCCTGTCCCAGGAGCGGTTCACCAAGGCCTGGGACGGCGCGGTGGTCCTGGTCAAGCGCGTGCACCGCCTGACCGACGCCGGCCAGCCGTTCGGCCTGCGCTGGTTCGTGCCCGAGTTCCTGCGCCACCGCGCGGTGTTCCTGGACGTCACCCTGGCCGCCCTGTTCATCCACGCGGTCGGGCTGCTGACCCCCATCTTCTTCCAGATCGTCATCGACAAGGTGCTGGTGCACAAGAGCTACTCGACCCTGAACGTCATCGCCCTGGGCATGGGCGCGGCGCTGGTGTTCGACGCCCTGCTGACCTTCCTGCGCAGCTACCTTCTGCTGCACGCCACCAACAAGATCGACATGCGGGTGGCGGCGCGCACCTACGGCAAGCTGCTGACCCTGCCGCTGCAGTTCTTCGAGCAGACCACCGCCGGCGTGCTGACCAAGCACATGCAGCAGACCCAGAAGATCCGCGAGTTCCTGACCGGGCGGCTGTTCATGACCATGCTGGATTCCCTGGCCCTGCTGGTGTTCGTGCCGGTGCTGTTCTTCTACAGCACCAAGCTGACCCTGGTGGTGCTGGCCTGCGCCGGGGTGATCGCGGTGGTGATTCTGGTCCTGATCGGGCCCTACCAGCGGCGCCTGCGGGCGCTGTACCAGGCCGAGGCCGAGCGGCAGTCGCACCTGGTCGAGACCATCCACGGCATGCGCACGGTCAAGGCCCTGGCCCTGGAGCCGCAGCGGCGCAAGACCTGGGACGAGCGGGTGGCCCAGGCGGTGGAGCGGCATTTCGCGGTCGGCAGGATCTCGGTCTCGGCGCGGGCGGTGGTCGGCCTGGTGGAGAAGTCCATGCTGGTGGCGCTGCCGTGGTTCGGCGCCTCGCTGGTGTTCGGCGGCGAGATCACGGTCGGCGCCCTGGTCGCCTTCAACATGCTGGCCGGCCGGGTCAGCGGGCCGCTGGTGGCCATCGTGTCCCTGGTCCACGAGTACCAGGAAACGGCGCTCAGCGTGCGCATGCTGGGCGAGGTCATGAACCGCCCGTCCGAGGCCGCCGGCCGCGGCCGCGGCATCCAGCCGCCGCTGCAGGGCGCGATCCGGTTCGACAACGTGTCCTTCTCCTACGCGCCCGACGCCAAGCCGGCCCTGCGCGACATCGACCTGGACATCCCGGCAGGCGCCTATGTGGGCGTGGTGGGGCGCAGCGGGTCGGGCAAGAGCACCATGGCGCGGCTGATGCAGGGGCTGTACCCGGTGCAGCAGGGCGCCGTCACGGTGGACGGATTCGACCTGCGCGAGCTGGACCTGGTGCACCTGCGCCACGCCACCGGCGTGGTGCTGCAGGACAACTTCCTGTTCCGCGGCACGGTGCGCGAGAACATCGCCGTGGCGCGGCCGGACGCGTCGCTGGAGCGCATCGTCCAGGCCGCGCGCATGGCCGGCGCCGACGAGTTCGTGCAGCGCCTGCCCCAGGGCTACGACACGCCCCTTGAGGAGGACGGCGCCAACCTGTCCGGCGGCCAGAAACAGCGCCTGGCCATCGCCCGGGTGCTGCTGCGCAACCCCCGGATCCTGATCCTGGACGAGGCGACCAGCGCGCTGGACCCGGAAAGCGAGGGCATCATCCAGGACAACCTGGCCCTGATGCGCAGCCAGCGCACCCTGGTGGTGATCAGCCACCGCCTGGCCAACCTGGTCGACGCCGACTTCATCGTCGTGGTGGACCAGGGCCGCATCGTCGGCCAGGGCCCGCACGCGCACCTGCTGCAGACCTGTGACATCTATGGGGACCTATGGCGGCGACAGACCCGACACCTGGGGTGACGCGCCCGCCGGGCGCCCCCGCGGCCAGGGACCTGGCCAGCGACGCGGTCGAGTTCCAGCCCGACGCGCAGGAGATCGACGCGCGCCCGGTGCCGGTGCGCCTGCGCCTGACCCTGTACGTGATCCTGGGCCTGATGGTCACCGCCGTGGTCTGGGCCACCCTGGCCCGGGTCGACCGGGTGGTGACCAGCCACGGCAAGCTGATCGCCACCGGCGGCCGGGTGGTGGTGCAGCCCATCGGCACGTCGGTGGTGCGCCGCATCGTCGCCCAGGTCGGCCAGGTGGTGCAATCCGGCCAGGTGGTGGTGACCCTGGACCCCACCTTCGCCGAGGCCGACCTGTCGGAGCTGCAGCAGCAGCTGGCCAAGGTGTCGGCGGACATCGCGCGCATGGAGGCGGAGCTGGGCGACGGCACCATGGCGGCCGCCGCCGACTCCGCCGCCGCGGCGGACGGCGACGCCTGGCGCCTGCAGGCGCGGCTCCTGGAACGCCGGCGGGCCGAGTACGACGCCCGCCTGGCGGCGTTCCGCGAGAACATCGCCATGCTCGAGGCGTCCATCGACAACAACAAGAAGATGCAGGAGCACCTGGCCAGCCAGCTCAAGATCTTTGTCGAGCTGGAGGGCATGCGCAAGGACCTGTACCAGCGCGAGCACGGCTCCAAGCTGAACCTGCTGGAAGCCCGGCAGCGGCGCCTGGAACTGGAGACCGAGCGCGAGCGGTACCGCAACGAGGCCGGCGAGATCCTGCACAAGCTGGCCAGCACCAAGGCCGAGCGCGAGGCGTTCAAGAACAACTGGTTCAACGACGTCACCCAGGCGCTGGGCGAGGCGCGCACCCGCCGCGACGGCCTGGTGGAGCGGATCGCCAAGGCGCGGCGCCTGAACGCCCTGGTCGAACTGCGCTCGCCCGTGGACGGCGTGGTGCTGGAAGTGGCGCAACGCTCGCAGGGTTCGGTGGTCAAGGAAGCCGAGCCCCTGGTCACGCTGATGCCGCTGGACTCGCCGCTGGAGGTGGAGGCGGAGATCGACGCCAAGGACATCGGCTTCGTCCGCGCCGGCGATGCCGTGCGCATCAAGCTCGACGCCTTCCCGTTCCAGCGCCACGGCACCCTGGACGGCCGCGTGCGCACCATCAGCGAGGACGCCTTCTCGCGCGATACCGAGGGCGGCCGCGGCGCGCCGTTCTACCGTGCCCGGGTCGAGCTGACCTCGCGCCGCCTGGACAACGTGCCGGCGGGCTTCCGCCTGATCCCCGGCATGACCGCGACCGCCGAGATCAAGGTCGGCACCCGCTCGGTCATCTCGTTCTTCGCCTACCCGGTGATCCGCGCCCTGGACGAATCCATGCGCGAGCCGTGACCGCCCCGCGCCATGGGTCCGGCCGGCGCGTCGGCGCCCGCGGTCAGCCGGCCCGCGCCGCCAGGATGCGGTCCAGGCCCAGCAGGGGAATGCGCACCCAGGCCGGGCGGTTGGCCAGTTCGTACTTGATCTCGTAGGCCGCCTTCTCGATCAGGAACAGGTCCAGCAGGGCCTCGGCGTCGGCCGCCTTGGCCGGGTACGACGGGCAGCCCTCGACGGCGCCGCGGTAGCCGGTCATGAAGGCCTCCACCGCCTGCCGCTCCCAGTCCTCGACCACCGGGCGCAGGACCTCCAGGTCCTCGGGCCGGTCGTGGGTCGCCTCGAACAGGGCCGCCCAGCCGGCGTAGTTGAACGAGCGCAGCATGCCGGCCACGTCCTTCAGGGGGCTGTGCTTGGCCCAGCGTTCGTCCAGGGAGCGCAGGGGCTCGCCCTCGAAGTCGATGAGCATCCAGTCGTTGCGCGACACCAGCACCTGGCCCAGGTGGTAGTCGCCGTGGTAGCGCGTCTTGGCCGCCGCCAGGCGCCGCGGCACCAGCGACCGGATCAGCTTGCGCAGGGCGCCGCGCCGCTTCAGCAACCCCTGGGCGACCTCGCGCGTCTCCGCGGGCAGGGTGGCAAGGGCCCCCTGCAGGGACGCCATGGCGTCGTCGGCCAGGGCGATGGTCTGGTCCCTCCACCGGGCCAGGTCGGCGGCGGTGACCGGCTCGGGGTCGAAGGCCGCCTCGCCGGTGGTCAGGCCGAAGGCCTGGTGCAGCTCGCCCGTGCGCGTGCCCAGGGTCTCGATCAGCATCATGTACATGTGGCCGGAATCGGGGATGCCAATCTCCACCTCCGGCTCCTCGGACTGGGACAGGTCCAGCGCCCGGCCCAGGCTGTTCAGGGTATAGCGCCAGCCGTCGCCCTGGTTGTCCACATAGCCCTGAACGATGCACAGCGCCGTCGCCGTGCCGTCGGCGGCCACGTGCTCGACCGATCCCAGCAGGGGCGGCGTGTTGGCGTAGGCGGCCTTCTCGGTCAGGAACCGGGCCACCTCCAGCTCGATGTGGGTGCCCCGCTGCAGGCGCCGGTACCCCTTGGCCACCACGGCGCTGCCGACCACGGTCGAGGTGTTGCTCTGCTCCACCGAAACGGTGTGCACCTCGGGCTCGCCGTCGAACTCGATCTCGGCCAGGCGGCTGGTGGGGACGAATCGGATCTCGCCCTCGGTGGCCGGCAGGCGCCGTTCCTCGCGCAGGGCCGCCAGCAGCTCCAGCACGAAGCGGTCGTCGGCATAGGCGTCGCAGATCAGGGCCGACCGGGGGCCCGAGCGCACCTTGCCGATGGCGAAGGGCAGATTGCCCGCGGGGTCGTCGGTCGCCGTTTCCCAGGCGATGGACAGCGGGATGAAATAGTACTGGCGCTCGCCGCCGGCGAAGGAGGCCTCGACCACCTCCAGCAGCCAGGACCGGTCGCCGCCGTCAAGCTGGGCGCCGACCAGGGTCGAGAAGGACCGCACCTGCTTGTCCTTGGCCGCGAACCACCGCTGGTGCGGCAGGTAGGCGGGCAGAATCTCGCCGCAGAACTTCTCCCGCTCGCGGCCCTCCAGGAAGCTGCGCCAGCCGTGCGGCAGGACCAGGGTCGCCAGCTCGGGGATCACCGGCGGCGGCGCCTCGTGCCAGGCCGGCGCCTCGGCCTCGCTGGTCAACAGGAACCAGAAGAAGGCGTAGGGCTGCAGGGTCAACTGATAGGGCAGGTCGCCGATGGGCGGGAACGGGCTGCGGCTCAGCAGCTCGATGGGCACCATGCCCTTGAACGCGGACAGGTCCAGCTCCACCGGCTCGGCCGAGCGCGCCAGGTTGGCCACGCACAGCACCACCTCGTCCTCGTGGGTGACGTAGTAGGCCAGCACCTTGCGGTTGCCCGGGTACAGCAGGGTCATGCCGCCGCGGCCCATGGACGGGCGCGACCGGCGCACCGCCAGCAGGCGCTTGAGCCAGTTCAGGAACGACGACGGGTCCTGGGACTGGCGCTCGACGTTGACGGCGTCGTAGCCATAGACCGGGTCCATGATCGGCGGCAGGTAGAGCTGCGCCGGGTTGGCCCGCGAGAAGCCGCCGTTGCGGTCCGGCGACCACTGCATGGGCGTGCGCACGCCGTTGCGGTCGCCCAGAAAGATGTTGTCGCCCATGCCGATCTCGTCGCCGTAATAGATGATCGGCGTGCCGGGGATGGACATCAGCAGGCTGTTCAGCAGTTCGTTCTTGCGCCGGTCGTTGTTCAGCAGGGGCGCCAGCCGGCGGCGGATGCCGACGTTGATCTTGGCCCGCGGATCGCTGGCGTAGAACCTGTACATGTAGTCCCGCTCGCGGTCGGTGACCATTTCCAGGGTCAGCTCGTCGTGGTTGCGCAGGAACATGCCCCACTGGCAGCCCTCGGGCGGCTCGGGGGTCTGGCGCATGATGTCGGTGATGGGCAGGCGGTCCTCCTGGGCGATGGCCATGAACAGGCGCGGCATCAGGGGGAAGTGGAAGGCCATGTGGCATTCGTCGCCGTCGCCGAAGTAGGGCAGCACGTCCTCGGGCCACTGGTTGGCCTCGGCCAGCAGCATGCGCCCGGGGTGGGTCTCGTCCATGGCGGCGCGGATCTTGCGGATGATGGCGTGGGTCTCGGGCAGGTTCTCGTTGTTGGTGCCCTCGCGCTCGCACAGGTACGGCACGGCGTCGAGGCGCAGGCCGTCCACCCCGGCGTCCAGCCAGAACCGCATGGCGTCGATCACCCCGTCCAGCACCCGCGGGTTGTCGAAGTTCAGGTCCGGCTGGTGCGAGAAGAAGCGGTGCCAGTAATAGGCATTGGCCTCGTTGTCCCAGGCCCAGTTGGAGGTCTCGGTGTCGGTGAAGATGATGCGCGTGCCGTCGTACTTCTTGTCGCTGTCGCTCCACACGTAGTAGTCCCGCCACTTGGACCCGGGCTTGGCCTTGCGGGCGCGCTGGAACCAGGGGTGCTGGTCCGAGGTGTGGTTGACCACCAGCTCGGTGATCACGTGCAGGCCGCGCCGGTGCGCCTCGCGCACGAAGGTGCGGAAATCGCGCATGGAACCGTAGGACGGGTTGATGTTGCGGTAATCGGCGATGTCGTAGCCGTCGTCGCGCAGGGGCGACGGGTAGAAGGGCAGCAGCCAGACCGCCGTCACCCCCAGGTCGCGGATGTAGTCCAGCTTGGACGTCAGCCCCTTGAAGTCGCCGATCCCGTCCCCCGTCGAATCGGCATAGGCCTTGACGTGGAGCTGGTAGATGACCGCGTCCTTGTACCAGAGGGGGTCGTTGGTGGTCATGGGGGCGGCCCTCCGCGGCGGCTGGGGATGTCGATGGGTCGCGGGCGCAAATCAGTCCTCCCGCACGACCCGGAAGATTTCACAGGGGTTCTCGTTGGGGTCCAGGCGGACCCACTGGCGCCCGCCCTGCCAGTCCAGGCGCCGGCCGGACAGCAGCTCCTCGGCCACGAACGTGTCGCCGCCGCCCATTTCCATCTCGTCCATGGGGAAGGTGACGAAGGTGTCGGCGGCCTGGAACGGGTGCAGGTTGACGGCCACGAAGACCATGTTCGACCGGTCCGGCGTCATCTTGCCGTAGAACAGCACCTGGTCGCTTTCCGACGGATAGAAGCGCAGGTTGTCCAGCTCGTGCAGGGCCGGGTTCTCGGCGCGGATGCGGTTGACCCGGGTGATGTAGTCCTTGATGTTGCCGGGCCGGTCCCAGTCCCAGACCTTGTAGTCGTACTTCTCCGAATCCAGGTACTCCTCCTTGCCGGGAATCGGCGTCGCCTCGCACAGTTCGAAGCCGTTGTAGATGCCGTACACGCTGGAAAGCGTCGCCGCCAGGACCAGCCGGATCATGTGCGCCGGCCGGCCGCCGGTCTGCAGGAACGGCGGGTTGATGTCCGGCGTGTTGGTAAAGAAGTTGGGGCGCAGGTATTCGGCGATGTCGGTCTGGGTCAGCTCGGTCAGGTAGTCGATGAACTCGCCCTTGGTGTGGCGCCAGGTGAAATAGGTGTAGGACTGCGAGAACCCCACCTTGGCCATCATCTGCAGGCGTTCGGGCCGGGTGAAGGCCTCGGCCAGGAACAGCACGTCGGGGTACTGGGCCTTGATCTCGCGGATCACCCATTCCCAGAACGGGATCGGCTTGGTGTGCGGGTTGTCGACGCGGAAAATCCTGACCCCCTGCTCGATCCAGAACTCGAAGGTGGACTTCAGCTCGTGCCACAGGGATTCCCAGTCGGCGCTGAAGAAGTCCACGTTGACGATGTCCTGGTACTTCTTGGGCGGGTTCTCGGCGTATTTGATGGTGCCGTCGGGGCGGAACAGGAACCATTCGGGGTGGTCCTTGATCCACGGGTGGTCGGGCGAGCACTGGATGGCGAAGTCCAGCGCCACCTCCATGCCGTGGTCGTGGCTGGCCTTCACCAGGCGGCGGAAATCCTCCAGGGTGCCCAGGTCGGGGTGGATCGCCTTGTGGCCGCCCTCCTCGGAGCCGATGGCATAGGGGCTGCCGGGCGCGTCGGGGCCGGCGTTCAGGGAGTTGTTGGGGCCCTTGCGGTGGGTCTTGCCGATGGGGTGGATGGGCACGAAGTAGACCACGTCGAAGCCCATGGCCCGGACCTCGGGAAAGCGGGCGATGCAGTCGTCGAAGGTGGCGCTCTTGCCCGGCACCGTGCCCTGGGAGCGGGGGAACATCTCGTACCAGGCGGCAAAGCGGGCGCGCACCCGGTCCACCATCACCGGCACCTCGTGGTCATAGCGCACCATGGTGTTGCGGTCGGGCCAGCGCGACACCACCTCGCGCAGGTCGGCGTCCAGGAACAGACGGGCGCGGCCGGTGGCGTCCAGGGACTCGAACCGCTTCAGCACCGCCGCCAGCCGCCCGGAATCCTCGCCGCGTGCCCGCTCGGCGGCCTCGGCGATGATCTGGCGCCCTTCCAGCAGTTCGAGCGTCACGTCCTGCTCGGCGCCCAGCTTCTTCTCCACCTCGTCGCACCACGAGGCGTAGACGTCGGTCCAGGCCTCGATGGTGTACAGGTGCAGCGCGTTGTCGGTCAGCACCGCGGTGCCGGTCCACAGGTCCAGCCCCGGGTTGACCAGGGCCATGGGCGCGGCGCGCCAGGTATCCTCGTCATGGCGGCGGACCAGCAGGTTGGCGGACAGGATGTCGTGGCCCTCGCGGAAGATGGCGGCCGAGACCTCCAGCCCGTCGCCCACCTCGCGCTTCAGGGGGAAGCGCCCGTGCTCCACCTGCGGACGCACGCCGCGGATGACGATGGAGCGGCTGTTGAGGTCCAGGTCCGGCGCCGAGAACAGGCGCTTGCCGGCGCCCCGCGCGGCCTCGTCCTTGTGGGTCCTGGGCATCTCGCCCGGGGCGGGCGCGGTACCCTTGGATTTCGGCTTTTTCCCTGTCGGCAGATCGGTCTTCGCCATGGTCAACCCCTCTGGAGGTCATGCAGAATCGGTGACGCGGGCGCGTGCCCCTGTGACCGACCTTCCCTTCGAGACGTCAAGGCGTGGGCCCCCTGGCCGCCTCCCCGGCGGCTTCTCCGTGCAGAATATCGACCCGTCCGGGCCCTTTTCAAGGCGTTATCGACCGCGGCGGCGTTTTCCACCGTTCCGCGGGCGCGTTGACAGATGGCACCGGGCCACCTACGACATGCAGTGCCGTCGCGGCAGCGCCCATGGGCCTGCGGCGGCGCCATCGGCCACCACACCACCGAGGGGAACGCCATGACAGCGGCATCGACGCCCATCCTGCTGGCCGGGGACTGGACACCGGGCGCGGGTCCGGCCCTGCGCATCGAGGACCCGGTGGACGGGTCCCTGGTCGGCACGGTCAACGAGGCATCCCTGGACCAGGTGGACGCGGCCGTGCGCGCCGGCGCCCGGGCCGTCGACGAGTCCGGCTGGCACCGCCGGCCGCCGCACCGGCGCGCCGACGTGCTGTACCAGGCCGCGCGCCTGATCGTTGAGCGGGCCGAGACCCTGGCCGACCTGCAGACCGCCGAGAACGGCAAGACCCTGAAGGAATCGCGCGGCCAGGCCACCGCCGCGGCCGGCATCGTGCGCTACTTCGCCGCCGTGTGCGAGACCATGGAGGGCGCGGTGCCGCCGCCGCGGGGCGACTACCTGGCCGTGACCACCCACGAGCCGTTCGGCGTGGTCGCCGCCATGACACCCTGGAATTCGCCCCTGACCATGGGGGCGCAAAAGCTGGCCCCGGCCCTGGCGGCGGGGAATGCGGTGGTGCTGAAACCGTCGGAACTGACCACCCTGGTCTCCCTCGAGCTGGCCCGGGCGTTCGCCGACGCCGGGCTGCCCGCCGGCCTGCTCAGCGTGCTGCCCGGCGGCCGCGGCGTGGGCGAGGCCCTGGTCACCCACCCCGGGGTCGGCATGGTGTCGTTCACCGGCGGCACCGCCACCGGGCGCGCCATCGCCGCCGCCGCGGCGCCGCGGTTCCTGCCAGTGGTGCTGGAGCTGGGCGGCAAGTCGCCCAACGTGGTCTTCGCCGACGCCGACCTGGACGCGGCGGCCCGCGGCGTGGCGTCGGCCATCTTCGGCTCGGGCGGCCAGTCCTGCGTCGCCGGCTCGCGCCTGTTCGTGCAGCGGCCGGTGTACGACCAGGTGGTGCAGCGGGTGGTTGCCGCCGGCGCCGCCCTGCGCGTGGGCCCGGCGCGGGACCCCAACAGCGACATCGGGCCCATGGCCTCGTTCGCGCAGCGCGAGCGGGTCGAGGGCTATGTCGACTTGGCCCGCGGCGAGGGCGGGCGCGTGCTGCTGGGCGGTGCCCGCCCCGACGACCCGGCCCTGGCCGGCGGCGCCTACTACCTGCCGACCGTGATCGACGGCCTGGACCACGAGTCCCGGGTCTGCCAGGAGGAGATCTTCGGCGGCGTGCTGGTGGCCCTGCCCTTCGACGGCGAGGACGACCTGGTGGCCCTGGCCGACGACACGGTCTATGGCCTGGCCTGCGGCCTGTGGACACGGGACCTGGCCAAGGCCTGGCGGGTGGCGCGCCGGGTCAAGGCCGGCACGGTATGGATCAACACCTACAAGGAGCTGAGCATCGCCAGCCCCTTCGGCGGCTTCAAGGACAGCGGTCTGGGGCGCGAGAAGGGGCTGCAGGGGCTGCGCGCCTATCAGCAGACCAAGAGCATCTACCTGGGCGGCCTGGAGGGATAGGCCGCCCGGCGCAAAACCGACAAGGGAGGAAATCATGGCCACAGCACCGGCCCTGGGCTTCGTCGGCCTGGGCGTCATGGGCGAGCCCATTTGCCGCAACATCCTGAAGGCCAACCCGGGCCCCACGACCGTGTTCGACCTGAACCCGGACCCGGTGGCGCGCCTGGCCGCCGACGGCGCCAAGGTGGCCGATGACCTGGCCCAGGTGGCGGCGGCGGCCGACATCATCTTCCTCTCCCTGCCCGGCGGGCCCGAGGTGGAGGCCACCGTCCTGGGCCCCGGCGGCCTGCTGGCCCACGGCCGCGCCGGGCAGACGGTGGTGGACCTCAGCACCTGCCCGGTGGCGACGGCGCGCAGGGTCGCCGAACGGCTGGCGGAGAAAGGCATCGACTTCGCCGACGCGCCGGTGGCGCGCACCCGCCAGGCGGCCATCGACGGCACGCTCAGCATCATGGTCGGCGGCGACGACACCACCTTCGCCCGCCTGCGCCCGCTGCTGGCGGCGGCGGCCACGGACATCACCCACTGCGGCGGCGTCGGCACGGGCCAGGTGGTCAAGCTGGTCAACAACATGATCCTGTTCCAGGTGGTCGTCGCCGTGGCCGAGGGCCTGACCATCGGCGAGCGCGCCGGGGTCGACCGCCAGTTGCTGGCCGAGACCCTGGCCAAGGGGTCGGGCGACAGCTTCGCCCTGCGCAACCACGGCATGAAGGCCATGGTGCCGCGCACCTTCCCGGTGGGCGCCTTCGCCACAGACTACGCCATCAAGGACGTCACCTACGCCCTGGAGCTGGCCGCGCAATGCGGCGTCCAGGCCTACGGCGCCGCCCTGGCCAAGGCGATCCTGGAGCGCACCAGCGCCGCCGGCTTCGGCCGCGAGTACTTCCCGGTGCTGCAGCGGATCGTCGAGGGCGACGGGCCGGACACCTGAGCCCGGCAATCGGACCGTTCCGCGCCGCGGCAAGGCGCACTATGATGCCGTGAGCACGCGATTCGGGGACCCATCCCCCGGAACGACAAGCGTGACACGGGGAGGCACGGCGCACATGGGAAGCTGGCTGGGGAAGCCGGTCGAACGGGTCGAGGACCTGTCGCTGCTGCGCGGCCAGGGCCGGTTCGTGGACGATCTGCCGGTGCCGCCGGGCACCTGCCACGCCGCCTTCCTGCGCGCGCCCCTGGCCCATGCCGAGATCGCCCGCCTGGACACGGCCCGGGCCGAGGCCATGCCGGGCGTGGTCGCGGTGATCACCGGGGCCGACGTCCGCGCCCATTCGACGCCCTTCATCACCGGGGTCAAGGTGGACGCGCCGCAATACGCCCTGGCCGTGGACCGGGTGCGCTACGTCGGCGAGCCGGTGGCCATCGTGGTGGCGCGCGACCGCTACCTGGCCGAGGACGCCCTGGACGCCATCGACGTGCGCTACGACCCCCTGCCGGCGGTGGTGGACCCGGTGGCGGCGGCCGAACCGGACGCGCCGCGCCTGCACCCGGGCACGGCGGGCAACGTGCTGCACGAACGCGCCTTCCGCTACGGCGACCCCGAGGCCGCCTTCGCCGCCGCCGTCCATGTGCTCGAGACCACCGTCGCCTACCCGCGCAACTCCTGCACGCCGCTGGAATGCTACGGCGTCATCGCCCAGTACCACGGCGGCGAGGACCTGTTCGACATCACCGCCAACTTCCAGGGGCCCTACACCCTGCACACCATCATGGCCCGGGCCCTGAAGGTGGGCGGCAACCGCCTGCGCCTGCGCACGCCGCCCGATTCCGGTGGCAGCTACGGGGTCAAGCAGGGGGTGTTTCCCTACGTGGTGGCCCTGGGCGTGGCGGCGCGGGTCAGCGGCCGGCCGGTGAAGTGGATCGAGGATCGGCTGGAGCACCTGTCCGCCGCCACATCGGCCACCAACCGGGTGATCACCCTGCGCGGCGCCTTCGACGGCGACGGCCGCCTGACGGCCCTGGACTTCGACCAGCTGGAGGACTGCGGCGCCTTCCTGCGCGCGCCCGAGCCGGCCACCATCTATCGCATGCACGGCAACATGACCGGCGCCTACGCCGTGGCCGACCTGGCCATCCGCAACCGCGTGGTGGTCACCAACAAGACCCCCACGGGGCTGATGCGCGGCTTCGGCGGGCCGCAGATCTACTTCGCGCTGGAACGCCTGATGGACCTGGCGGCGGCGCGGATGGGCCTCGATCCGATCGACCTGCGCCGGCGCAACCTGGTGCCCGGCGCCGCCATGCCCTACCGCACCGCCTCGGGCGCGGTATTGGATTCCGGCGACTATGTGCGCTCGCTGGACCGCGCGGTGGCCGAGGGCGGGCTCGCCGACCTGCGCGCCCGGCGCGACGCCGCCCGCGCCGCCGGGCGCCTGTACGGAATCGGCTGCGCCGCGGTGGTCGAACCATCCATCTCCAACATGGGCTACATCACCACCCTGCTGACCCCGCAGCAGCGCGAGCGGGCCGGCCCCAAGAACGGCGCCCTGGCCACGGCCACGGTCAGCTTCGACCCCTCGGGCGCCATCACTGTCAACACCTCGTCGGTGCCCCAGGGCCAGGGCCACCGCACGGTCCTGGGCCAGGTGGTGGGCGAGGTGTTCGGCGTCGACCCGGCCACGGTGGTGGTGATGACCGACCACGACACCGGCAAGGACCCCTGGTCCATCGCGTCGGGCAACTATTCCAGCCGCTTCGCCGGCGCCGTGGCCGGCGCCGCCCACCTGGCGGCGACGAAACTGCGCGACCGCCTGACCCGCATCGCCGCCGCCGACCTGAACGTGGCCCCGGACCAGGTCGAATACGCCGGCGGCAAGGTGTTCGCCCGCGACAACCCCGACAACGCCCTGGCCATCGGCCGCCCGGCGGCCAAGGCCCACTGGTCGCCGCTGTCGATCCCCGAGGAGGCCGGCGCCGGCCTGCGCGAGACCGCCTTCTGGACCATGCCCGAGCTGACCGAGCCGGACGAAGAGGACCGGGTCAACTCGTCCGGCGCGCACGGCTTCATCTTCGACTTCTGCGGGGTCGAGGTGGACCCGGACACCGGCGCCGTGGTGGTGGACAAATACGTGACCATGCACGACGCCGGCACCCTGCTGAACCCCGCCCTGGCCGACGGGCAGATCGCCGGCGCCTTCGCCCACGGCCTGGGTGCGGCGCTGCTGGAAGAACTCTCCTACGGCGCCGACGGCCGGTTCCAGGCCGGCACCCTGGCCGACTACCTGCCGCCCACGGCCTGCGAGGTGCCCGACCTGACAATTCTGCACGACCCGACCCCGTCGCCGGTCACGCCCCTGGGGGCCAAGGGACTGGGCGAGGGCAACTGCATGTCCACCCCCGTGTGCATCGCCAACGCCGTGGCCGACGCCCTGGGCACCGACGTCACCACCCTGCCCCTGACCCGGGCCCGGGTCGCCGCCCTGCTGCACGGCGACGAGCGGCCCGGGGCCGAACCCGCGCCGCCGCCCGACGGCAATGCCCTGCGCGGCCGGGGGACGGCTGCCGTTCCGGCGCCGCCCGCGGCGGTCTGGGCCGCCCTCACCGACGAAACGGCACTGGCCGCCGTGATCCCCGGCTGCCACGGCATCCAGCGGACGGGCGCGGACAGGTTGCGCGGCGAGGTCACCCTGGGGGTGGGCCCGGTCAAGGGCCGCTTCCGCGTCGACATGGCCTTCACCGACATGGACCCGCCCCGGTCCCTGCGCCTGGTGGGTGGCGCGTCGGGGCCGCTTGGGGAATCGCGGGGCGAGGGGCGGGTGGCCTTGCGCCCGACGGACACGGGCACCGAGGTCTCCTACGCCTACACCCTGCACCTGTCGGGCAAGGTGGCGGCGGTGGGCGGGCGCCTGGTGGAGGGGGCGGCGCGGGCCCTGATCGACCAGTTCTTCAAGGCCCTGGCCCGGCGCGCCGGCGGCCCATCGGAGCCGCGCCCGGGCCTGTGGGCGCGCATCCTGGCCTTTCTGGGGATCCGGCCATGAAGCCGGCGCCCTTCGATTACGCCCGCCCCGACACGGTGGACGAGGCCCTCGACCTGCTGGCCGAGCACGGCGACGGGGCCCGCATTCTTGCGGGCGGGCAGTCCCTGGTGGCCATGCTGAACATGCGCCTCGCTTCGCCGACGGTGCTGGTGGACATCTCGCGCCTGGCGCCGCTGCGGACCATTGCCCTGGACGGCGGCGTGCTGGAGGTGGGCGCCGCCGTGACCCAGCACGAGCTGCTGACCTGGCCCGGCCTGGCCGCGGCCCAGCCCCTGCTGGCCCTGGCCCTGCCCTGGGTCGGCCACCACCAGACCCGGCAGCGGGGCACGGTCTGCGGCTCGCTCGCCCACGCCGACCCCAGCGCCGAGCTGCCCCTGGTGCTGCGCCACCTGGACGGGTCGGTGGTGCTGCGCAGCCGGCGCGGACGGCGGGTCCTGGCGGCGGCCGACTTCCAGACCGGCATGATGACGACGGCCCTGGCGGCGGACGAGATGGTGGTCGCCTGCCGCTTCCCCGCGGCGCCGGCCGGTGGCCGCGTGGCCTTCCGCGAGGTCGGCCAGCGCCACGGCGATTTCGCCATCGTCGCCCTGGCGGCGACGGCGCGGGACGGAAAGGTGCGCCTGGGGGTGGGCGGCGTGGCGGCGGTGCCCGCCACCCTCGACCTGCCGCCCCTGGCCGGCGACGCCCTGGACGACGCCCTCAACGACTTCGCCTGGGGCCTGGGCGCCGGCGACGACATCCACGCCACGGCCCGCTACCGGCGCGAGCTGGTGCGCCGCCTGGGCCGGCGCATGGTCGAGGAGGTTGCCCGTGCGCACCCTTGAGGCCGGCCGGCGCCATTTGCTGCGCTTCACCCTGAACGGCCGCCCGGTGGAGGGCTGGGCCGAGCCGCGCCTGCTGCTCAGCGACTTCCTGCGCCAGGAGCTGGGCGCCACCGACGGCCACGTGGGATGCGAGCACGGGGTCTGCGGCGCCTGCACCCTGCGCATCGACGGCCGCGCCGTGCGCGCCTGCCTGATGCTGGCGGTGCAGGCCGAGGGATGCGCGGTCGAGACCGTGGCCGGCCTGGGCGCCGCCGACGGCGGGCTGGACGACCTGCAGGCCGCCTTCCGCCGCCACCACGCCCTGCAGTGCGGCTATTGCACCCCGGGCATCCTCATGTCCCTGACCCAGTTGCTGGTGGACGAACCGGACGCCGATGGCGCGCGCATCCGCGACGTCCTGTCCGGGCACCTGTGCCGCTGCACCGGGTACCAGGGCATCCTGCGCGCCGCCGAGGAGGTGTTCGCCGCCCGCCGCCGGGCCGGCGGGGAAGCCAAGGAAGGAGAGTCGTAGCCATGTTCGACCTGGGACGGACCCTGCTGGCCAGCGCCCTGCGCATGCCCGACGCCCCGGCCATCTCGGACGGCGATCTGACCTGGACCTACGGCCAGTGGCGCGACGCCGTGCTGCGCGCCGTCGGCGGCCTGGACGCCCTGGGCCTGGCCCGGGGCGACCATGTGGTGACGGTGCTGCAGAACCGCCACCAGGCGGCGACCCTGCACATGGCCTGCCAGGTGGCGGGCCTGGTGATCACGCCGCTGAACTGGCGCGCCAAGCCCGAGGAGTTGGACTACGTGCTGGCCGACGCCGGCGCCCGCGCCCTGTTCTTCCAGCCCGAGACGGCGGCCGCGGTATCGGGCGCCGCGGCGGCGGCGGCCCTGCCCCGCGTCGGCCTGGACGGCGCCGCCGGCGCCACCCTGGACTGGGACGCCTTCCTGGCCGCCCCGGCCGCGGCCGAGCCGCGCGCCGCCGTGGGCGACAAGTCGGTCATGCTCTACACCTCGGGCACCACCGGGCGTGGCAAGGGCGTGCCGCGCAGCCACGGCGCCGAGCGTGCCGCCGCCCTGGCCCACGTGGCCCAGAACCGGTACGCCCGCGGCGAGGTGACCCTGGGGGTCATGCCGCTGTACCACACCATGGGGGTGCGCTCGCTGCTGGCGTCGGTCCTCATCAACGGCCACTTCGTGTGCCAGCGCCAGTTCGACCCGGCGGCGGCGCTGGACCTGATCGCGCGCCACCGGGTCACCAACCTCTATCTGGTGCCGACCCTGTACCACGACCTGCTGGCCTGCGACGCCTTCGCCGGCGCCGACGTCTCGTCGGTGCGCAAGCTGGGCTTCGCCGGGCAGGCCATGACCGACGGCCTGCTGCAGCGGTGCGACGCCGCCTTCCGGCCCGAGCTGTTCGTCAACCACTACGGCTCGTCCGAGATCTACACCTTCACCATCGAGCCCGACGCCGTGGCCAAGCCCGGCTCGGCCGGCAAGGCGGGCCTGAACCAGGAGATCAGGGTGGTCGGGCTGACCACCGACGACCCCGACGACCTGGCCGCGCCGGGCGAGGAGGGGCAGATCATCGCCGCCCTGGACGGCGACGAGTCCTTCGCCGGCTACTGGAACCGGCCCGACGCCGACGCCAAGGCCCTGCGCGGCGGCTGGTACTTCACCGGCGACGTGGGCTATTGGGACGGCGACGGCGACCTGTTCGTCACCGGGCGCACCGACGACATGATCATCTCGGGCGGCGAGAACATCCTGCCGGCCGAGATCGAGAGCGTGCTGTCCCTGCACCAATCCGTGGCCGAGGTGGCCGTGGTCGGCCTGCCGCACCCGCGCTGGGGGCAGCAGGTGACGGCCTTCGTCACCCGCCGCGGCGCCGTGGACGCGGCGGCCCTGGACGCCTGGTGCCTGGAAAGCGACCTTGCCGCCTTCAAGCGACCCCGCGACTATGTGTTCATCCGGGCCGTGCCCAAATCCCCCGTCGGCAAGATCCTGCGCCGCAAGCTGGTCGACGGCGACTACGAACCCGAAGCCTAGAAACGGAGAATAGCACCATGCCCGCGTCCTTCCCCAGCCAGCGCGCCCAAATCCTCGCCGACCTGAACGGGTTCCGGGTCGAGGTCGACCCCGGGCGCGAGCGCGCGGACATCATCCTCGACCGCCCGCCCCTGAACGTCATCGAGATGGAGCAGCGCGACCAGCTGCGCCTGGTGTTCGAGGAACTGGACCACGACGACCGGGTGCGGGTCATCGTCCTGCGCGCCGAGGGCGAGCACTTCTCGTCCGGCGGCAACATCGCCGGCTTCCTGGCCGCGGCGCCCGAACACGTGTCGCGCCTGGCCGACAACATTGCCGCACCGGCGCGGTGCCACAAGCCGGTGGTGGCCCAGAACCGGGGCTACACCTTCGGCGTCGGGTTCGAGATCTCGCTGGCCTGCGATTTCCGCATCTGTTCGGAAACTACGCTGTACGCCCTGCCCGAGCAGCGCATCGGCCAGATCCCCGGCTCGGGCGGGTCCATCCGCCTGCTGCACATGATCGGCATCCAGCGCACCAAGGACATGACCTTCCGCTCGCGCCGGGTGCCGGGGCGGCAGGCCCTGGACTGGGGCATCGTGCTGGATTGCGTGCCCGACGACCAGTTGGAGGCCACGGTGGACGCCTTCGTCGACGAGCTACGCGGCTTTTCGCCCCTGGCCCAGCGCACCATCAAGGGGGTGCTGAACGCGGCCCAGAACACCACGCTGGAGGCCGGCATCGAGATCGAGGGCAACGCCTATGGCCGCCTGCGCACGTCCGAGGACTTCAAGGAGGGGGTCGAGGCCTTCCACGGCAAGCGCAAGCCCGAGTTCCGGGGCAAGTGACAGGTCCGCTCAGGGCAGGATGATCTGCCGCAAGGCGCGGGCGTCGGACATGCGGTCCAGCGCCGTGTTCACCTCGGCCAGGGTCAGGCGGTGGGTGATCAGCCGGTCCACGGGCAGGCTGCCGCGCTGATACAGCGCCATGTAGCGCGGGATGTCGCGGCGCGGGTTGCAGCTGCCGATGTAGCTGCCGCGCAGGGTCTTGGCGCCGGTGACCAGGGCGGCGATGTCCAGGGCGAAGGGCGTCCTGGGGTCGACCAGGCCCACGGTTACCACCTGGCCGCCGCGGCGCACGGAATTGTAGGCGGTCTCGAAGGCGCCCAGGGTGCCGGCGGTCTCGAAGGCGTGGTCGGTGCCGCCGCCGGTCAGCTCCAGGACCCGGGCGGCGGCGGTGCCGTCCTCGTCCAGCACCGCGTCGGTGGCGCCCAGGTCCAGCGCCACGTCCAGGTGGTCCGCGTCCCGGTCCACCACCACGATGCGCTCGGCCCCGGCCAGGACCGCGCCCAGGATGGCGCTGCACCCCACCCCGCCGGCGCCGGCGATGGTCACCGTGTCGCCGGGGCGCACGCCGCCGGTGTTCAGCACCGTGCCCGCCCCGCACATGACGGCGCAACCGAACAGGGCGCCCACCTCCAGCGGGATGCCCTCGGGCATGGGCACCACCGATTTCTCGGACACCACCGCGTACTGGGCGAAGGCCGACAGGCCCATGTGGTGGTGCACCGGCGCGCCGCCCGATACCAGGCGGGTGCCGCCGGCCATTAGCTCGCCGGCCCGGTTGGCCGCCAGGCCCGGCCCGCACAGGTGCGCGTCGCCGGCCAGGCAGCTTGGGCAGACCCCGCACTGGGGCTGGAACACCAGCACCACGGGATCGCCGCGGCGCAGGGTGGCGACGCCGGCGCCCACCTCCTCGACCACGCCGCTGGCCTCGTGGCCGGGCACGATGGGCATGGGCCAGGCGCGCACCCCGGTGACCACCGACAGGTCCGACCGGCACAGGCTGGCGGCGGCGATGCGCACCAGCACCTCGCCGGCGCCGGGGCCCTCGACGGTCACGTCCTCCAGCACCAGGGGCTGGGACTCGGCGTAGGGGCGGGCGCGGCCCGCCTCGCGCAGGACCGCGGCCTTGAACTGGAGGCCCACGCCGCCTCCTACTTGGTCATCTTGATGTTGCGGTCCAGGAACTCGTTGGTATAGGCCGTGGTCGCGTCGAACGGCTTCTCCAGCTTGAAGTAGGTCTCGACCAGCTTGTAGTCGTCCGCCACCCGGCCGGGGTCGAAGTAGCCCAGGGCCACGGTGGTGGTGAAGGGATCGGTCATCAGCTCCTCGACCCGCTTCCACTGGTCAAGCTGCACGTCCTTCTTCAGGCCGCTGCTGGCCTTCATCAGGGCGTCGATGCAGGGCTTCTCGTCGGCGACGCAGGCGGCGAAGGCCTGCTGCGTGACCTTGACGAAGGCGGCCACGGCGTCCTTGTGCGATTTCAGGAAGTCGCCGTTGACGATGATGGAGTTGCCATAGGGGTTGATGCCCACCTCGCGCCAGGCCATGAAGCCCATGTCGTCGCCCAGCTCGCGGATCTTCAGGTCGTGGCCGTTGTAGAAGTCCGTGGTCAGGTCGATGGCGCCCGATTTCAGGGCCGACAGCTTGGCCTGGGGCGATACGTTGACGAACGAGACCGAGTCCACCGGGATGCCGATGGCCTTGGCCAGGGCCGGCCACATGACCCGCGCCGCGTCCCACGGCGGGTTGCCCAGCTTGCGCCCGGCGAAGTCCTTGGCGGTGGCGATGCCGCTGCTCTTCAGCCAGTAGATGCTGTAGGGCGAGTTGGCGTAGACGTTCATCACCGCCACCACGTCGGCGCCCTTGCCCTTGGCCACCAGGGCCGTGGCCAGGTCGGCGATGCCGACCTGGTTCTTGCCCAGGCCGACCCGCTGCGACGACATGCCCGACCCCTTGCCGGGCTCGATCGACACCTCCAGCCCGGCGTCGGCATACAGGCCCTTGTCCAGGGCGTAGAAGTACGGCGCGTGGTCGCCGCCGGGGACCCAGTTCAGGATGAAGTCGATCTTCTCCGCCGCCTGGGCGGGCAGGGCCCCGGCCCAGGCCGCCGCCACCGCGCAAGCCGCCAGCATCGTCTTTCGCATGTCCACCACCTCGCCTGTCGGGCGGCCGGGGCCGCCGATTGTCCGTTCGCGGGCCCTTGGCCCTGGCGTGTTCGTTGAATTGAACGGTAGAATTCGGGGTCGGGAGAGTCAATATGACCGACGGTCGCGGGAAATATTCGCGGCCGCCCGCCCCGGTCGTCGGCAAGCAATCACGGAGAACTGGCCAATGGAAAACATCTCGGAAAAGTTGCGCGACTACGGTCTGGTCTTGGTCGCGCACCTGTCGGTGATCGTGTTCTGGCATTTCTTCGTGGTTCTCGGCGACATCAAGCCCTACATCATGCCCTCCCCCATCGCCACCCTGCAGACCCTGTTCTCGCCCGACTACAAGTGGGGGGAGAACACCCTGGTCACGGCGACCGAGATCTTCGGCGGCTACGCCCTGGGGGTGCTGGCCGGGGTCAGCATGGCCCTGGTGTTCTCCTGGGTGCGGATCCTGAACGCCGTGTTCTTCCCCCTGTTCGTGTCCCTGAACATGATCCCCAAGGTGGCCCTGGGGCCGCTGTTCATCGTCTGGTTCAGCTACGGGCTGGGGTCCAACATCATCATCTCGTTCAGCATCTGCTTCTTCCCCATCCTGCTGAACACGTCGCGCGGCCTGCGCGAGATCGAGCCCGACCTGATCGACCTGGTGCGGTCCCTGCAGGCGTCGCGCTGGCAGATCTTCACCAAGATCCAGCTGCCGGGCGCCCTGCCCTACATCTTTTCGGGCATGAAGGTGGGTTCGATCCTGGCCGTGGCCGGCGCCGTGGTGGGCGAGTTCATCGCCTCGGACAAGGGGCTGGGCTACCTGATGATCCAGGTCCAGAGCACGCTGGACACGGCGGCCATGTTCATGGCCGTGATCCTGCTCAGCCTGGTCGGCGTGGCGCTGTATCTTCTGGTGATCGCGCTGGAACGCATCTTCGTCGTCCAGGACGCCCGCGTGCAGTAGGGGACCCCCGCCATGACCACCGACATCGCCTTCCTTTCCGCCCTCGACCTGGCGGCGCGCTACGCCGACGGCAGCCTGTCGCCGGTCGAGGCCACCCGCGACTCGCTCGACCGCATCGCCGCCATCGACCCCGCCATCAACGCCTTCTGCCTGGTGGACGCCGAGTCGGCCCTGGCCGACGCGCGCCGGTCCGAGGACCGCTGGCGCCGCGGCGCGCCCCTGGGCCCGCTGGACGGGGTGCCCACCACCATCAAGGACATCGTGCTGACCCGGGGCTGGCCGACCCTGCGCGGGTCGAAAACCATCGACCCCGACCAGCCGTGGGACGAGGACGGCCCCGCCGTGGCCCGCCTGCGCGAGGCCGGCGCGGTGCTGCTGGGCAAGACCACGACCCCCGAGTTCGCCGCCAAGGCGGTGACCGAGAGCCCGCTGACCGGCATCACCCGCAACCCCTGGAACCCCGAGGTCACCCCCGGCGGCAGCAGCGGCGGCGCCGGCGCCGCCCTGGCGGCGGGGCTGTGCCACCTGGCCCTGGGCACCGACGCCGGCGGGTCGATCCGCATCCCCGCCAGCTTCAGCGGCGTGTTCGGCATCAAGCCCACCTTCGGCCGGGTGCCGGTCTATCCGCCCACCCCCTACGCCACCTTCGCCAGCTTCGGCCCCATGACCCGCACGGTGGCCGACGCGGCGGCCATGCTGACCGTGATCTCGCGCCCCGATTCCCGGGACTGGACCGCCCTGCCGTTCGACGACCGCGACTATGGCGACGGCCTGGACGACGGGGTCGCCGGCCTGCGCATCGCCTACAGCGCCGATTTCGGCTACGCCCGGGTGGACCCCCAGGTGGCCGCCCTGGTGGAATCGGCGGCGCGGGCGTTCGCCGAGCTGGGCGCCACGGTCGAGGCCGCCGACCCGGGCTTCGACGACCCCACCCCCATCCGCCGCGGCCTGTGGCAGGGGGCCACCGCCTTGGCCTTCCGCGACATGGACGAGGAAAAGCTGGCCCTGATGGACCCCGACTTCGCCCCCGGCATCCGCGGCGCCAAGGACTACCCCCTGCTCGACTACATGGCCGCTGACATGGCGCGCAACGCGCTGGGCCGGCACATGTGCGCGTTCCACCAGCAATTCGACCTGCTGCTGTCGCCGGTCACCGCCGTGCCGCCCTTCCCCGTGGGCCGCGCCCAGCCCGACGGGTTCCCGGCCGGCGACACGGCGCACTGGGTGCCGTTCTGCTTCCCCTTCAACCTGACCCGGCAGCCGGCCGCCTCGGTGCCCTGCGGCTTCACCGAATCGGGGCTTCCCGTGGGCCTGCACATCGTCGGGCCGCTGTACGCCGACGCCCTGGTGCTGCGCGCCGCCCGGGCCTTCGAGCGGGCGCGGCCCTGGGCCCACCACCGCCCGGCCCTGGCGGACGGGAAATGACGGGTAGGGTTTGACCGGCAGGGTTTGACCGGCCCGCGGCCGCCGACCACAATGGGGCCATGGAACCGGGCACCCTCTCCGACGGCGCGCAGCGCCCCCTGGCCCACCCCGCCACGGCCGCGGCCGGCCTGTGCCGCGACTGCCTGGCGCTGTGGACCGGTGCCGGCGGCGACTGCCCGCGCTGCGGCTCGCCGCGCACCGTGGGCCACGGCGAGCTGCGCGACCTGGCCATCGCCCACATCGACTGCGACGCCTTCTACGCCGCGGTGGAAAAGCGCGACGACCCCAGCCTGCGCGACAAGCCCCTGATCGTCGGCCACGCCGGCGGCCGCGGCGTGGTCACCACCGCC
Source organism: Hyphomicrobiales bacterium (assembly GCA_024236415.1). Taxonomy (GTDB): domain Bacteria; phylum Pseudomonadota; class Alphaproteobacteria; order Rhodospirillales; family JACKKN01; genus JACKKN01. The sequence continues at coordinate 265,882 of JACKKN010000006.1, read as the reverse complement.
TGCTACATCGCCCGCCAGTACGGGCCGCGCTCGGCCATGCCCATGTTCAAGGCCCTGGAGCTGTGCCCCCACGCCGTGGTCCTGCGCCCGGACATGGCCAAGTACAAGCGGGTCAGCGACCAGATCCGCGCCATCTTCCGCGCCGCCACCGAGGTCATCGAGCCGGTGTCCCTGGACGAGGCGTACCTGGACCTGTCCGACGGCCTGCGCGCCGACCTGCGCCCCCCCGCCGTGGCCCTGGCCGCCATCGCCCAGCGGGTCGAGCGCGAGGTCGGCATCACCGTCTCCATCGGCCTCTCCTACAACAAGTTCCTGGCCAAGCTGGCCTCGGACCTGGACAAGCCGCGCGGCTTCTCGGTGATCGGCCGCGGCGAGGCCCGGGCCTTCCTGCGCGACCTGCCGGTGCGCAAGATCAACGGCGTCGGCGAGGCCACGGCCCAGCGCATGGCCAAGCGCGGCATCACCCGCATCGGCCAGCTGCAGGAAATGTCCGAGCTGCAGCTGGTCAACGACTACGGCCGCTTCGGCCGCCGCCTGGCCCAGTACGCCCAGGGCCAGGACAGCCGCAAGGTCACCCCCCACCGCCCGTCCAAGAGCGTGTCCGCCGAGACCACCTTCGCGCGCGACCTGAACGGCGCCGCGCAGCTCATCGAGGCCCTGCGCCCCCTGTGCGAGCGGGTGGCGAGCCGGCTCGAGCGCGGCGGCCTGGCCGGGACCACCGTGGTGCTGAAGCTGAAGACCGCCGACTTCCACCTGCACACCCGCAACCGCCGCCTGCCCCACCCCACCCAGCGCGCCGCCGAGATCTTCCGCCAGGCCCGAACCCTGGTCGAGCGCGAGGCCGACGGCCGCTTCTTCCGCCTGATCGGCATCGGGGTCAGCGACATCGTGCCGGCCGCCGAGGCCGACCCCCCCGACCTGTTCGACGGATTGGCCTGACCCATGACCGACGCCCTCGCGAACCTGATCGCCCTCTTGGACCTGGAGGTCCTGGAAGCCGACCTGTTCCGCGGCCGCAGCCCGCAGGAGAGCCGCCAGCGGGTGTTCGGCGGCCACGTCATCGGCCAGGCCCTGGTCGCCGCCACCCGCACCGTGGAGGGCCGCCAGCCCCATTCCCTGCACGCCTACTTCCTGCGCCCCGGCGACCCCCGGGTGCCCATCATCTATGACGTGGACTGCATCCGCGACGGCACCAGCTTCACCACGCGGCGCGTGCTGGCGCGCCAGCACGGGCGCGCCATCTACAGCATGTCGGTCTCGTTCCAGGTGCCCGAGGACGGGCTGGATCACCAGATGCCCATGCCCGACGTGCCGGCCCCCGAGGACCTGCCGCCCGAGGCCGAGCGCCGCGCCGCCCAGGCCGACCGCATCCCCGAGGCCATGCGCGCCTGGTACCTGCACAACCGGGCCATCGAGACCCGGCCCATCGACCCGCCCGACCCCATGGCGCCCGGCGTGCTGCCGCCGGTGCGCCGGTACTGGGTGCGCACCACCGCGCCCCTGCCCGCCGACGCGGCACCGGCCCTGCACCAGTGCGTGCTGGCCTATGCCTCGGACATGACCCTGCTGGAAACCTGCCTGGCGCCCCACGCCATGACCTGGTACAGCGCCCGCCTGCAGGCCGCCAGCCTGGACCACGCCATGTGGTTCCACCGCCCCTTCCGCGCCGACGACTGGCTGCTGTTCGACCAGCAGACCCCCAGCACCTCGGCCGCCCGGGGCTTCAACTTCGGCAACGTCTACCGCCGCGACGGCGCCCTCGTCGCCTCCATGGCCCAGGAGGGCCTGATCCGTCCGCGCAAGGGCTGAGATTCGCCGGCCGGGCGCCGGTCGGGGGCGGTTCCGCCGCGGTTTTGGGCCCGATGTCGTCAGGACAAGTCCCTGAAATGCCACGAAACCTGGGGCAACGGCGGGAAAAATGTCGTCATCCGTCATCATTCCCCGTCCGGACCGCGCGCCTTCATCCCGACCTTCTCCCCCGCCGGGGAGAAGGGGCGCGGTGGAACGACCCCGCCGTTCCCTTCCCTCTCCCCCCGGGAGAGGGCGGGGCCCGCGCGCCGGCGCGGGAGGGTGAGGGGTCGGCGCCGGCCACAGGAAACGACCGAGCGCCACCGGCCAACACCCAGGGGTCAAGCAAGGGGACCAACCCACGGGTCGCGCCGGATTCTGCCTACCTATTCACCATCGCAAAGAGCTGACAGGAATATAGTCTGATTCCGGGTCGTTTCAAGGGCGGCGGGAGCCTTTTCGCCATCTGGCTCGGAAAGGCTCACCACAGAGAACGCAGAGGCGCACAGAGAAGCCACAGAGGCTCCGCTGCGCGGAGCGGGGTTCCGGCGCGCGCAGCGCACTCATTTTCCTCTGTGGGACTCTGTGTTTCTCGGTGTTCTCTGTGGTGGATTTTCGTTGGGAGGCTGGACGAGGAGCCTGCCGGCTTTAGATAAATATTGTGTCCTCTTAATTCCTAAATATAGTGCCCCCTTAATTCCTGTGTCACTCTAATTCCTATCTCTTCAAGTTGCCTGACCCTTCGGAGGTCGTGCGATTTGTATTAGAGTCGTCCCTTCCGGCGGGTTGGGCTTATGTGGCCCAAAAAAGAAATTAGGATTTCCATCTGGGTATTCTATATCGGCGAGATGATGCCAAATTTCCGCTATTTTATGGGTTTGTTCGGCAGCTTTGTTAGCTAGGTCAGTTATCTCATCAGGAAACAGAGGGTTATCTGGGTTTTTCAGAAATAGGCACCCGGGCTTTGCTTTTTTTGGATTTTTTCCGGGTAAATAAAAACCCCAAATTCCGTGCATTATATGATTGCGTTTGGAAATTAACGGCCCCATGTCATCACAAAATTGTTTAGTAAATTCCTTAATTACAGTATTTTCAATTCGATGCCGAGATTTTCTCAGAAGATTTACCAGTGGCCCAGTAGTGGCATCCCCGAGCATTGCGATGCCAGCTGCGGAATCAACGGCAAGCAGTAAAGTAACTGAATTCAAAACGAAGTGGTCAATTTGACCCCATGTGATAGCTAAACGGCCAAGCTCGGTTGTTTGTTTCTCTGTCAGCGAAATTCTAAATTTCGGCCACATTGCCCTAACTTCAGTATCTGACATATCGAACTCCGATACCTTAGCGTGAGAGAACCATGATACATTATCGTGAGAAAAAATGGCGATAGGTCCATAGAGAATCGCCATGATGCCATCATGAATTATACATTGAAAACCTTCAAAAAATCTTGAATTATTGAAATTGTGTGGGCAATACTTCGCAAAATTTTGGACATGGCCGTAATTATAAGATGTACCTATATTGAGATCATGTCCGGACTAGCAGGGCATACTGACCGTGTCGAGCGTTGGGACTACATGCTACCTGTTGGGTTGACTACATAGGTGAATATTCTGACTTCACTTGTCGGGAGCGAACTATTTGAAGCTGGTCTAGGTTAGCGGGAAATCGCTTACGCGCTAGCTCGTATATTTGGTTAGAAGGCATTGACCCGTCCCCCACTGCCCCAACTGCGAGCGCAAGGGATGCAAACTGCAATTTCGCTAAGTCGGTGGAAATTTGGCGAAGACGCGATGTCGAAAAAGTATGAATGCGCCCTTTTTTTCGGCTCCTGATTGGGATGGTTGAGAATACGATCTTGGGTGGATCGCCGCGTTTGAATTCGAGGAAACGTCCGTGAGCGAACACGTCGCGGTACGTCTGTATTCTAGCCGCCGCTAACACAATGATTTCACCGTCATTGCGGACATGGGCGATCTGGGGGTCGTTGCGGAGCCAATTGCGCAGTGCTGTTCTGCGATGCTTATGTGTTCTGAGACGATCCGTGTAGAGGTCCGGGTTGCGCTCCGCGCGGTTGATGTGTAGGAGCGCAAGGTCCAGGTTGTTGTCCAGAGCGCCCCAAAGAGTAACTATTCGGCCGATTTCCGCGTAGAATTCAGCGCCGCCGTCTGGCGGAAAATAAGAGTCGAGGCGCTCGACGTATACTGGTGGGCTAGCCATGGCGATTAAACATCAAAACAAACTGACCGAGGAAGAAGCCGAAATGTGGCGCCACCAAGTAAATGGCCGCATGCCCAACATGGCGCGAAATCGGTAGGGCTCATAGGCTACGCCGAATCCGTCGTGCAAGAAACCTTTGAAAGCATCTCGTGAAATTGCCGACGGGATTGAGAATTGACGGGACACATTACTTAACTCCGGCTCGTCGTTGGATAGACCAGGGACCACGAAGCGGACGAGACGGGCCATGGCGGGAGGCTGGCTCGCAGTCTGCGCGGCTGCAAATTAGTGCTGTGCCCCCTTTTGTTTCCCGCGCAATGAGCCCTTTCTTTGCGCCGCCGACCCTGCCCCTCTCAGAGGCCGATCAGACCGGTCCAGCACAGGGCGGACGTCAGAGCGAAAAGCGACGTCGATGGAAAGCGCAACGGATGGATCCGGCCGCGGATCGCCACGGCGGCGCTCAAGACCGACAGGGCCGCGGAAAGCCCCCCGAAAAACACCAAGGCCGGTTCCGCGACCTCCGCGCTCGCGCCGCTGGCCAGCCAGGCCAGGGCCATCGTCATGGCGGCCAACAGCACGGTGGTCACGTGCCAGGTGAAGTAGTTCAGCCACTTCGATGCCTTCGGCAGCTTCGCGGCCGCCAACAGCGGTTTGGCCACCACGGGCCCGCCGACGAAGGTGTGGACGCAGAAGGTCAGCGCAGAAGCGACGGCCGCGAGCCAGATCATGGAATGGACCTTTACTAGAAAATTTTTTCTAATATAATTTTCCATCATGGGCCGGCTGTCAACCTTTCACGACGCGGAAGTGTTCGGGGTCCTCGGCCGCCTGTTGGCCGAGGGTGGCGGCGCCAGATTGCAGGACATCGTTTCCGTTACCGGCGTGTCGATCGGCTCGCTCTACCATCGCTATGGCTCGCGCGAGGGACTGCTGGCCGAAGCCTGGCTCGACTCGCTGACGACGTTCCAGGCGCGATTCCTCGCGGCGCTCCGCTCCGATGCCCCGAGCCCGGGCGAGGAGGCCGCCCTTGCGACCCCACGTTTTTGTCGAGACGAGCACGACCGCGCCATCATCCTCGCGGCCTGCCGCCAGTCCGAGTTCCTGGGCGATGGCACGCCCGCCCGGTTCATCGACCGGATCGAGGAGATCAACGGGGAGACCCTTGCCGCCATCCGGACCTTCGCCAAAAGCGAGGGCGCGGACCTGGAGACCTGTCAGATGGCGCTGGTCGGTTTTCCCCTCGGGGCGGTTCGAATGTACCTCCCGTCGCGCCAGGTCCCGATCAAGGTCGACGATATGGTCCGTCGCGCATTTCGGGCGCTCATGCATCGTCCCTGAAATGAAGGGGACATGGTGCCAAATTGCCGCCACCAGAAATACGTACTGTGCCCTCGAAGCACGGTTTCGGCCCGTTTCAAGGCCGGCGGGAGCCTTTTCGCCATCAGGTGCTGGAAGGTTCACCACAGAGAACACAGAGGCGCACAGAGAAGCCACAGAGGCTCCGCTGCGCGGAGCGGGGTTCCGGCGCGCGTAGTGCATTCAATTTCCTCTGTGGGAATTCGTGAATTTCGGTGATCTAGGTGGTGAACCGTCGTTGCGAGGCGAGACGAGGAGCCTGCCGACTTGAAATAAGTACTGTGGCCCCGTAACTGACCACAGACCCCGTATCGTAGATCCCGAGCGTGACCAGCCGCGATTACGGCCATGTCCCTATAATTCAATTATGTCCCCTCAATTCAGTACCATGCCGCCTTAATTAGGATAAGTACTGTGTTCCACTAATTAAGTGTAACACCATTTACTTTCTGGCACAGGCCACAGGATACAACAATGCTGGTCCACCTCTCTTGATCGACTCCTCAGACCAGATCGCCTCGTAGGTTCTTGTTGGATCGACGCATTCGACCTGGTCATCCTTGCCAAATAGAAGCAGCTCGTAGTTTTCATCCCCGGTTTGGTCTCCGAAGTGAAGATGTGGTGGTCGACAATCGGCTATCTCTCCAACAAGTTGTCCCGGTTTAAGCTTGTCTCCGCTGTTGACTTTGAGATTCATTACATGGGCGTACATGACGCCGAAAAACGGATCGTTGCCAATTGGCTTTCCGTCACCAAACATGTTCCAACCACAGTATGGGTTTTTCCGAATCCGAGTGATGGTCATCTCGGTAACCGCATAAAGCTTGGTTCCTGCTGGGGCGATGATGTCTATTCCGTTGTGGCTTTCTGGAAGCCCCTCATTGCTGCGCAGTCTTTTTTCAAGCGAAGGATACGGGCCATAGCGGGTGTACTTGTCGCCGTGGAAAGAGCCGATCTCGTAGACGTTAGGCCCATACTTATGGCGGGTACGGTCTTCGTTTGCTCCTGTCGACTGACAGCCGACAACAAACAGGGTCAGGATCAGACTAAGAAAACGCGGCATCTGTGTTGCACTTTTTGCGAATATTACCAGCTATTGCCAGCGCATTGTCTCCTAGGCACAGCGGAGGTGTCAACTGCCTTAGCTCAATAATACGAGTAAATAAGGACGTGGACTCAATTTAAAATATACATATATATATTTAGTTACCAAAACTACGCCCCCTCACCCCCGGTCCAGCGGCGTGCGCAGGCGGTAGAAGCGGCCGGGGTGGGTGAAGCGGGCGTAGGTGATGACGCGGCCCTGGCGCCAGGTGCGGCGCTCGATCATCAGCACGGCGTCCTGGGGGGCGATGTCCAGCAGCTCGGCGGTGCGGGGGTCGGCGTTGGCGGCGGAGAGTACGTGCTCGCCGTCGGACCAGGGCACGTGGTCCAGCAGCCAGGCGTTGGGGCCGATTTCGGCGAAGTCCACCTTCTCGGCCTCGGGCACCGTGTCGAGGTTGATCCACCGCTCCTCGAACTGGTAGGGCACGCCGTTGGCGCGGTGCAGGCAGGTCAGGTGCAGGGCGCGGGTGCGCGTGCCGGCCTCCAGCTTGTCGCGGACCGCCGCCGCCGGGCGGCCCAGGTCGCGGTCGAGCAGGGCGTAACCGTACTGGCAGCCCATGGCCGCCACCTCCTGGTCGACGCGCGGGATCTCCAGCAACACGTTGCGGCCGCCGGGGCGGGCGACCCGGGTGCCGGAGCGGCGGCGGCGCTCCACCACCCCTTCCTCGGACAGCTCGCGCAGGGCCCGGTGGGCGGTCATGCGCGAACAGCCGAATTCATGGGCCAGGGCCTCCTCGCCGGGAATGGGGTCGCCGGGGCGCAGGTCGCCGGCCTGGATGCGGGCCAGGATGTCGCCCTTGATGCGGCGGAACACGGGGGTGCGGGGCCGGGTCTTGGCGGCGGCGGCGCTCATGGGTCGGCCCTCGGGTCCGCCCTGAGGTCGACGAGGGCGGCGCGGAAGGCGGCCTCGACCGCGTCGCGGCGGCGGTGGCGGCCCTGGCGGACCACGTGGCGGCCGGCGGACCAGACGTCGCGCACCACGCGGTCGTCGGCGGCGAAGATCCAGGCGTCGAGGAGGACGTCGCCGTCCAGGCCGTGCAGGGCCGTGGCGTCGCCGTCGATGGCCACCAGGTCGGCCCACCGGCCGGGGGCGAGCACGCCGGCGTCGCGCCCCAGCGCCCGCGCCCCGCCGGCCAGGGCGCCGCGGAAGAGGGACCGGCCCACCGACCCGGGCCCGGGGGCGAGGACGTTGCGCGCCCGGTCGCGCAGGCGCTGCCCGTATTCCAGCAGGCGCAGCTCCTCGGCCAGGGCGATGCGCACGTTGGAATCGGACCCGATGCCGAAGGCGCCGCCGGCGGCCAGGAAGCGTGGGCCGTCGAACAGGCCGTCGCCCAGGTCGGCCTCGGTGATGGGGCACAGGCCGGCGACGGCGCCGCTGCGGGCCAGGCCCTCGGTCTCGGCGGGCTCCATGTGGGTGGCGTGGACCAGGCACCAGCGGTCGTCCACCGGCTGGTTGCCAAGCAGCCAGGCCACCGGGCGGGCGCCGAGCCAGGCCTCGACCTCGACGACCTCGCGGGTCTGCTCGGCGATGTGGATGTGGATGGGGCCCCCCCTTGAATCCGGGCCATGGTCGGAAACGGCCCCGCTCAGCAGGTCGGGGGTGACGGCGCGCAGGGAATGGGGCGCCATGCCCAGGACCCAGTCGCGGGGCCCGGCATCGACGGCGCGGCGGGCCGACTCCATCAGCGCGGCGAACCCGTCGCGGTCGTTGCGGAAGCGAAGCTGGCCGCCTTCCAGGGGCCGCTGGTCGGTGCCGCCGTAGGTGTACAGCACGGGCAGCAGGGTCAGGCCCATGCCCGTTTCCGCCGCCGCGGCGCAGATGCGCGCCGCCGTCTCGGCCCGGTCGGCGTAGGGTTCGCCGCCGGCCTGGTGGTGGACGTAGTGGAACTCGCCCACGGCGGCGTAGCCGGCCTCCAGCATCTCCACCTGGACCATGGCGGCGATGGCCTGGATGTGGTCTGGGGTCAGGCGGCCGAGGAAATCGTACATCAGGCGGCGCCAGGTCCAGAAGCTGTCGCCGTCGGCCGAGCGCACCTCGGTCAGCCCGGCGACGGCGCGCTGGAAGGCGTGGCTGTGCAGGTTGCCGGGCGCCGGCAGCAGGACCCGGCCGGCCAGGCACTCGTCGCCGGGCCGGGCCGGGGTGTCGGCCGTCACCGCCGCGACCCGGCCGTCCTCGCCCACGTCCACGGCCACGTCCCGGGCCCAGCCGGTTTCCAGGAAAGCCCGCTCCGCCCACAACCTGCGCATTGACTCACCCCGCCGAATATGTATATACATAATGACAATTCCATTATACAAATAAACGGGCCGCTGCCAAGGGGCAAAGCGGGCCCGGGAACGGCCCCCGGGCCAGACGGGCCAAACCCGGCAACCCGGGGCCGAGACAAGGAGAGGTCGATTGCAGCCGCCCAGCCACGTCCTGCGCCACGGCCGACTGGCCACCCTGGCCCCCGGCGCCGCCGGCACCGGCCTGGTGGACGACGGCGCCATCGTGGTGGCCGGCGGGCGCATCGCCTGGGCCGGGCCCGACCGCGACCTGCCGGCGGCCGGCGGCGACCTGCCCATAACGGACCTTGCGGGCCGCCTGGTGACCCCGGCCCTGGTCGACTGCCACACCCACCTGGTGTTCGGCGGCGACCGCGCGCGGGAGTTCGAGCTGCGCCTGGAGGGCGCCACCTACGAGGAACTGGCCCGGGCCGGCGGCGGCATCGTCTCGACGGTCAAGGCCACCCGCGCCGCGTCGGAGGACGACCTGGTGGCGGGGGCGCTGAGGCGACTGGACCGGCTGCTGGCCGAGGGCCTGGGCTGCGTCGAGGTCAAGTCCGGCTACGGCCTGGACCTGGAGACCGAGCTGAAGATGCTGCGCGCCGCCCGGCGCCTGGGCCGCGAGCGGAACCTGCGCGTGCGCACCACCTTCCTGGGCGCCCACGCCGTGCCGCCCGAATACGCCGACCGGGCCGACGCCTATATCGATTTCGTGTGTGGCGAGGTGATGCCCGCGGTGGCGGCCGAGGGGCTGGCCGACGCCGTCGACGCCTTCTGCGAGAACATCGGCTTCACCCCCGACCAGACCCGGCGGGTGTTCGAGGCGGCGCGGAACCTGGGCCTGCCCGTCAAGCTGCATGCCGAACAGTTGACCGACCAGGGCGGGGCGGCCCTGGCGGCGTCCTTCGGCGCGCTGTCGGCCGACCACCTGGAATACCTGGGCGCGGATGGCATTGACGCCATGGCCGCGGCGGGCACCGTGGCCGTGCTGCTGCCCGGCGCCTTCTACGTGCTGCGCGAGACGCGGCTGCCGCCGGTGGACGCCCTGCGCGCCGCGGGGGTGCCCATGGCCATCGCCACCGACTGCAACCCGGGCTCGTCGCCCGTGGCCTCGATCCTCTTGATGCTCAACATGGCCTGCACCCTCTTTCGCCTGACCCCGGCCGAGGCCCTGGCGGGGGTGACCCGCGAGGCGGCCCGGGCCCTGGGCCTGGGCGGCGAGATCGGCACCATCGACGCCGGCAAGGCCGCCGACCTGGCGGTGTGGGACGCCGACAACCCGGCCGACCTGGCCTACTGGGTCGGCATGAACCCCCTGCACGCCCGCTATGTGAACGGGGAGGTGGCATGACCGAGCTGATCCTGCACCCGGGCCGGGCGACCCTCCATCACCTGGCCCAGGTCTACGCCGACGGCGCCACGGTGCGCCTCGACCGCGCCTGCCGCGACCGGGTCGAGGCGGCGGCGCGCCTGGTGGCCCGGGTGGCCGCCGGCGACGAGCCCGTCTATGGCGTCAACACCGGCTTCGGCAAGCTGGCCCAGGTGCGCATCGCGCCGGCCGAGACGGCAGCCCTGCAGCGCAACCTGATCCTGTCCCACGCCGCCGGCGTGGGGGTGCCCCTGGGCGAGGCGACGGTGCGGCTGGTGCTGGCGCTGAAGCTCGTTTCCCTGGGCCGCGGCGCCTCGGGCGTGCGCTGGCAGATCATCGAGATGCTGGAGGCCATGCTGGCCCGGGGCGTGACCCCGGTGGTGCCGGGCCAGGGCTCGGTCGGCGCGTCGGGCGACCTGGCGCCGCTGGCGCACGTGGCGGCGGTGATGATCGGCGAGGGCGAGGCCTTCCACCAGGGGGTGCGCCAGCCCAGCCGCCAGGCCCTGGCCGCCGCCGGCCTGGACCCCATCGAGCTGGGCCCCAAGGAGGGCCTGGCCCTGATCAACGGCACCCAGGTCTCGACGGCGCTGGCGCTGGGGGCTTTGATCGAGGCCCACCGCCTGTTCTGCGCCGCCCTGGCCACGGGGGCGCTGTCCACCGACGCCGCCATGGGCTCGTCGGCGCCGTTCCGGGCCGAGGTCCAGGACCTGCGCGGCCACGCGGCCCAGGCCGACGCCGCAGCCACCCTGCGCGCCCTGCTGGACGGCTCCGAGATCCGCGAATCCCACCGCCAGGGGGACGAGCGGGTGCAGGACCCCTACTGCCTGCGCTGCCAGCCCCAGGTCATGGGGGCGTGTTTGCAGATCCTGCGCCAGGCCGCCGAAACCCTGGTGATCGAGGCCAACGCCGTCACCGACAACCCGCTGGTGTTCCCCGAGGACGGGACCGTGGTCTCGGGCGGCAACTTCCACGCCGAGCCGGTGGCCTTCGCCGCCGACCAGATGGCCCTGGCCATCGCCGAGATCGGCTCCATCGCCGAGCGGCGCATCGCCATGCTGGTGGACCCGGCCCTGAACTTCGGCCTGCCGCCGTTCCTGACCCCCGAACCGGGGGTCAACTCGGGCTACATGATCGCCGAGGTCACGGCCGCCGCCCTCTATTCCGAGAACAAGCAGCGGGCCGCGCCCTGCTCGGTCGACTCGACCCCGACCAGCGCCAACCAGGAGGACCACGTCTCCATGGCCGCCCACGCCGCCCGGCGCCTGATCGAGATGAACGCCAACCTGTCGCACATCCTGGGCATCGAGCTGCTGATCGCCGCCCAGGGGGTGGAGTTCCGCGCCCCCCTGCGCACCAGCGCGCCGCTGGTCCGGGTGCTGGAGGCCGTGCGCGCCCGGGTCCCGGCCCTGGGCCAGGACCGCTACATGCACCCCGAGCTGGTGCGCGCGTCGTGGCTGGTGCGCTCGGGCGCCGTGACCGAGGCCGCCGGCGAGAGCCTGTTCCCCGGACTGGAAGGCAAGACATGACCCCCGTCACCGTCATCGAGGGCTCATCCCCCGTGATCCTGGGCCAGCCCCACGGCGGCACCCGGGTGCCGGCCGAGGTCTGGGACCGGCTTAACGACACCGGCCGCGGCCTGTCGGACACCGACTGGCACATCGGCCGCCTGTACGACGGCCTGCTGCCCGGCGCCACGGTGGTGCGGGCCGAGTTCCACCGCTATGTCATCGACGCCAACCGCGACCCCAGCGGCGCGTCGCTGTATCCGGGGCAGAACACCACCGGCCTGTGCCCGCTGACCGACTTCGACGGCCGCCCCCTCTACATCGACGGCAGCGAGCCCGACGCGGACGAGATCGCCGGCCGCCGCGCCCGGTACCACGCCCCCTACCACGCCGCCCTGGCCGCCCAGGTGGCCCGGGTCAAGGCCATCCACGGCCGCGCGGTGCTGTTCGACTGCCATTCCATCCGCTCGCTGATCCCGTTCCTGTTCGAGGGGCGCCTGCCGGTGTTCAACATCGGCACCAACAACGGCGCCACCTGCGCCGCGGCGGTGGCGGCGGCGGCGACCGAGGTGCTGGGCAACGCCGGGGACTTCGACATGGTGCTGAACGGCCGCTTCAAGGGCGGCTGGACCACGCGGCACTACGGCGACCCGGAAAGCGGCGTCCACGCCATCCAGTTGGAGATGGCCCAGTACGTGTACATGCAGGAAACGGCCCCGTGGGACTACCTCCCCGCCCGGGCCGACGAGGTTCGCCCCGTGCTGGGCGATCTGCTGCGGCGGATCGAGGCCCTGGCGCGGGACGGAAGGATCTGAACGAGGAGACGGAAGACATGTCGGACCCGCGGAAAAACGTCCGCACCGTCCGCGCCCCGCACGGGCCGGACCTGCACTGCGCCAACTGGCAGACCGAGGCGCCGTACCGGATGATCATGAACAACCTGGACCCCGAGGTGGCCGAGAACCCCCACGAGCTGATCGTCTATGGCGGCATCGGCCGGGCGGCGCGCACCTGGCAGGACTTCGACCGCATCACCGAGGCGCTGCAACGGCTGGACCCCGAGGAAACGCTGCTGGTCCAGTCGGGCAAGCCCGTGGGCGTGTTCCGCACCCACGCCGACGCGCCCCGGGTGCTGATCGCCAACTCCAACCTGGTGCCGCACTGGGCCAACTGGGACCACTTCAACGAATTGGACCGCAAGGGCCTGATGATGTACGGGCAGATGACGGCGGGAAGCTGGATCTACATCGGCTCGCAGGGCATCGTCCAGGGCACCTACGAGACCTTCGCCGAGGCCGGGCGCCAGCACTATGGCGGCGACCTGGCGGGGCGCTGGATCCTGACCGCCGGCCTGGGCGGCATGGGCGGCGCCCAGCCCCTGGCCGCGACCATGGCCGGCGCCTCGCTGCTGGCCATCGAGTGCGACCCTGACCGCATCGATTTCCGCCTGCGCACGCGGTACCTGGACGACAAGGCCGACACCCTGGAAGAGGCCCTGGCCAAGATCGAGAAATCCTGCGCCGAGAAGAAGCCCCTGTCCGTGGGCCTGCTGGGCAACGCCGCCGACATCTACCCCGAGATGGTGGCCCGCGGCATCCACCCCGACATCGTCACCGACCAGACCTCGGCCCACGATCCCCTGAACGGCTACCTGCCCCGGGGCTGGACCCTGGCCGAGTGGCGCGACAGGCGCGAGACCGACCCCAAGGCGGTGGAGAAGGCGGCCAAGGAATCCATGAAGATCCACGTCCAGGCCATGCTGGACTTCTGGAACGCCGGGGTCCCCACCGTGGACTACGGCAACAACATCCGCCAGGAGGCCTTCGACCAGGGCCTGGAGGACGCCTTCTCGTTCCCCGGCTTCGTGCCCGCCTACATCCGGCCGCTGTTCTGCCGCGGCGTCGGCCCGTTCCGCTGGGCCGCCCTGTCGGGCGACCCCGAGGACATCTACCGCACCGACGCCAAGGTCAAGGAGCTGATGCCCGACGACGCCCACCTGCACAAATGGCTGGACATGGCGCGGGAGCGGATCAGCTTCCAGGGCCTGCCGGCGCGCATCTGCTGGGTCGGGCTGGGCGACCGCCACCGCCTGGGCCTGGCCTTCAACGAAATGGTGGCTTCGGGCGAACTGAAGGCCCCGGTGGTGATCGGCCGCGACCACCTGGACTCGGGCTCGGTCGCCTCGCCCAACCGCGAGACCGAGGCCATGAAGGACGGCTCGGACGCGGTGTCCGACTGGCCGCTGCTGAACGCCCTGCTGAACTGCGCCTCGGGCGCCACCTGGGTCAGCCTGCACCACGGCGGCGGGGTCGGCATGGGCTTCTCGCAGCACGCCGGCATGGTGATCTGCTGCGACGGCACCGAGGCGGCGGCCAAGCGCATCGAGCGGGTGCTGTGGAACGACCCGGCGACGGGGGTCATGCGCCACGCCGACGCCGGCTACGACATCGCCATCGACTGTGCCAAGGAGCACGGCCTGAACCTGCCGGGAATCCTTGAGCCGAGGGGATGAGCCCGGCGCCGCAATCCGGATCGTCTTGCCCGCGCAGGCGGGCATCCATTCCGTTCCCGTTTCCCGCCGTTCCATGGTGGCGGAATGGTTTCCCGCCTGCGCGGGAATGACGGGTGGAGAGTGGCGTGACGAAAGGCGGCGAAGGCTGGAAACCGTGGAAAACCGGGCCTTCCCGCGTTGACGTTGGTTGTATATACATGTAAACTCGCGCGACCGAATAACGCCCCAGAAACCGGGGTTTGGCGACAGCGCAAATCGACAGGAGGAGTCTCGCAATGTTCGCTTGGAAACACAGTGTGGCGGCGATCGCCGTCGCCGTCGCAATGGCCGCCGGGTCGGCCGCCGCCGACGTCAAGATCGGCATCAACGTGCCGCTGACCGGGTTCGCCGCGGCCGACGGCAAGTCGGCCCTGACCGGCGCCCAGCTCGCCGCCGAGGAAGCCAACGCCGCCGGCGGCATCAACGGCGAGAAGGTCGAGCTGGTGGTCTACGACGACCAGGCCTCGCCCAAGGAATCGGCCCCCATCGCCACCAAGCTGACGGCCCAGGACAAGGTCGTGGCCGGCATCTCGGGCAGCTATTCGGGCGCCACCCGCGCCGCCGCCGGCGTGTACCAGGCCGCCGGCACGCCGTTCATCTCGGCCTATGCCGTGCACCCCGACATCACCCGCGCCGGCGACTTCGTGTTCCGCACCTCCTTCGTCGGCGAGGTCCAGGGCCGCGCCGGCGCCAAGCTGATCGGCGGCATGCTGGGCAAGAAGCGGGTGGTCATGATCACCCTGCAGAACGACTTCGGCAAATCCCTGGCCGCCGGCTTCCGCGAGGCCGCCGGCAAGTTCGGCATCACCGTCGTGGCCGAATACCCCTACAGCATCAAGGACCGGCAGTTCGGCCCCATCGTTTCCAAGGTCAAGGCCGACAAGCCGGAAGCCATCTACGCCTCGGGCTACTTCTTCACCGCCGGGCCGCTGGTCAGCCAGCTCCGCGCCGCCGGCATCGACGTGCCGGTGATCGGCCAGGAGGGCTATGATTCCGAGAAGTTCATCGAGATCGCCGGCAAGGCCGCCGAGGGCGTGATCATCACCACCTCGCTGGACCGCGACTCGGACAAGGCCGAGACCAAGCACTTCATCGCCGCCTTCGAGAAGAAGGCCGGCTACAAGGCCGACATGGTCGCCGCCTCGGGCCACACCGCCATGAAGGTGCTGATCGAGGCCATGCGCAAGGCCGGCACCACCGACAAGAAGGCCATCCGCGACGCCATCGCCGCGGCCAAGGTGGAAGCCTCGACCGGCACCATCTCGTTCAACGGCCTGGGCGAGGTGCGCAAGGACGTGCAGGTGCAGGTGGTCAAGGACGGCGCCTGGCACCACCACTCGGTCATCAGCGACCCCGACCTGCTGGCCCCGCCCAGCAAGTAACCCGACCCGATCGCCGGCGGCGCCATGCCGCCGGCACCCCCCACGCCTATCCGGGAGGGCACCATGCTGGCCTTCGAGTTGACGGTCCAGGGCCTGGTGCAGGGCAGCATCTATGCCCTGATCGCCGTCGGGCTGACCCTGGTCTATGGGCTGCTGCGCATCCTGCACGTGGCCCACGCCGGGCTGTTCACCCTGGGCGGCTACTTCGGCGTGCTGATCACCAACGCCACCGGCAGCCTGCCCCTGGCCATCCTGGTGGCCATGGTGGTGGTGGGGGTGCTGGGCATCCTGGTCTACCGCCTGTGCTACCAGCCGATCCTGGACCAGCCGCCCTACGTTGCGCTGATCGCCTCCATCGGGCTGTTTATCGCCATGGAGGAGATCTACCGCCTGGTGTTCGGGCCGTTCGGCATCTCCTACACCGACGCGCCGCTGACCGACACGGTGACCCTGGCGACCCTGAACCTGAAGCAGGGCGAGATCCTGACCATGGTCGGTACCGTGGTGCTGATCGGCGGCCTGGCCGTGTTCGCCGGCAGGACCCGCATGGGCGCCGCCTGGCGGGCCACGGTGACCGACCCGGCCATGGCCGAATCCTTCGGCATCGACGTCATCAAGGTGCGCTACCTGAACTTCTTCATCGGCTCGGCCCTGGCCGCCGCCGCCGGGGTGCTGGTGGCCCTGCTGAACAACCTGGTCGAGCCGACCATGGGCAGCGTGCCCAGCTACAAGGCCCTGGCCATCATCGTCCTGGGCGGCCTGGGCGACGTGCGCGGCACCCTGATCGCCGCCCTGGCCCTGGGCGTGATCGAATCCTTCGGCACCATCTACCTGGGCACCATCCTGGACCGCGACGCCATCGCCTTCGCCTTCCTGATCATCGTGCTGATGATCCGGCCCCAGGGTCTGTTCGGGAGGGCCTAGGGTATGGAGTATACCGTCACCCTTCTCATCCTCATGGGCATCAGCATCATCCTGGCGCTGAGCCTGAACCTGATCACCGGGTACTGCGGCCAGATCAGCCTGGGCCACGCCGCCTTCTACGGCGCCGGGGCCTACTGCGCCGCCATGATGACCAAGGCCGGCATCCCCTTCGGCGTCGCCCTGCTGGCCGGCACCGCCCTGGCCGGGGCGCTGGGAGTCATCGTCGGCCTCGCCTCCCTGCGCGTGCGCCACGACTTTCTGGCCATCACCACCATGGGGGTGGGGTTCCTGTTCCTGGGGGTGGTGCGCAAGCAGGACTGGCTGGGCGGCGAGATGGGTATCTTCGCCATCCCCGACCCGGGGCTGAGCAAGACCGCCTACATGGTCCTGGTGCTGGTGCTGGCGGCCCTGGTCGCCGCCTTCAGCCTGTACCTGAAGCGCACCTGGATGGGCTTCGCCTTCGACGCCATCGCCGACGACGAGGACACGGCGCGCATGGTCGGCATCGACGTGCCGCGCTACAAACTCACCGCATTCGCCATGGGTACGGCGCTGGCGGGCCTGGCCGGCGGGCTCTATGCCCACGACATCAAGTACATCGGCCCCGACAGCTTCTCGTTCATCGAGTCGATCACCATCCTCTCGATGGTGGTGATCGGCGGCATCGGATCGGTGCCCGGGGTGATCTTCGCCGCCGCGGCGCTCAGCGTCCTGCCGCAGTGGCTGCAGTTCATCGCCGAGTACAAGCTGCTGCTGTACGGCGGGCTGCTGTTCGCGGTCATGCGATTCAGCCCCGGCGGCCTGGCCGGCATGGCGCGCGGCATGGCGGCCCGCGCCCGGGCGGGAGGCGCGCCATGACGGCGGTCCTTGAAGTGCGCGGCGTCAGCGTCGCCTTCGGCGGGGTGCAGGCCCTGGAGGACGTGTCGTTCGAGCTGCGCGAGGGCGAGCTGCTGGGCCTGATGGGCCCCAACGGCGCCGGCAAGACCACGGCCATGCGCGCCATCACCGGCGTGGTGACGCCCCAGGAGGGCGAGGTCCGGCTGCGCGGGCGGCGCCTGAACGGCCTGGCGGTGGAGCGCCGGGTGCGCCTGGGCCTGGGCATGTCGCAGCAGATCGTCAAGCCCTTCCGCTCCATGACCGTGGTCCAGAACGTGGCCCTGGCCGCCGGCGCGGCGCGCACCGCCAACCCCCTGGGCGCCCTGTTCCAGACCGGGCGCGGGGCCGAGACGGCGCGGGCGCGGGAGCTGCTGGAGTTGGTCGGCATCGGCGAGGCGGCGGATGCCAGCCCGTCCGAGCTGCCGCTGGGCTTCCTCAAGCGCCTGGAGGTGGCGCGGGCCCTGGCCCTGGACCCGCAGCTTCTGCTGCTGGACGAGCCCCTGGCCGGCCTCAACCAGGCCGAGGCGGCGACCTTCGCCGACGTGATCACCGGCCTGAACCGGGGCGGGCTGAGCATCATCCTGATCGAGCACAACCTGGGCGAGGTGCTGCGCATCTGCTCGCGCCTGGTGGTGCTGGACAACGGCCGCAACCTGAAGTCGGGCGCGCCGCTGGAGGTCATGGCCGACCCGGCCGTGCGCGCCGCCTATCTGGGCGAGGGAGGCGACGATGCTGAAGCTGGTTGACCTGACGGTGGGCTACGGCGCCTTCCACGCCACCCACGGCATCGCGCTGGAGGTGCGCGCCGGCACCGTGTTCGCCCTGGTCGGCGCCAACGGCGCCGGCAAGTCGTCGACCATCATGTCCATCGCCGGGCATACGGAAGTCCACGGCGGCTGCATCGAGTTCGACGGCCAGGACATCACCCACCTTCCCATCAACGACCGGGTGCGCCGGGGCATCGCCCTGGCCCCCGAGGGCCGGCGCCTGTTCGCCGACCTGAGCGTGGCCGAGAACCTGATGCTGGGCGGCTACGCCCGGCCGCGGGCCGAGGAGGCGGCCAACCGGGACATGGTGCTGGACCTGTTCCCGCGCCTGCGCGAGCGCCTGGACCAGCGCGCCGGGACGCTCTCGGGCGGCGAGCAGCAGATGCTGGCCATCGGCCGCGCCCTGATGGCCGGGCCCAAGATGCTGATGATCGACGAGGTGTCGCTGGGCCTGATGCCCAAGGCGGTGGACATCTGCTACGCCGCCATCGCCCGGCTGCGCGAGCGCGGCATCACGGTGCTGCTGGTGGAGCAGAGCACCAAGCGCGCCCTGGAGGCGGCGGACGACGTCTGCGTGCTGGAATCGGGGCGCATCGTGTGGTCCGGCACCGCCGCGGCGGCGCGCCAGGACCCGGCGGTGATCGAGGCCTACATGGGCCTGGCCGGGGACGGCGCCCATGGCTGAGCGGCCCCGCGACGCGGGGCCGATCCCCCAGTACCAGCGCATCAAGCGCCACATCATGCGCCTGATCGACGGCGGCGGCCTGGGCCCCGGCGACCGGGTGCCGTCGGAGAACGCCCTGGTGCGGGAGCTGGGGGTCAGCCGCATGACCGTCAACCGGGCCCTGCGCGAGCTGACCGCCGCCGGGCTGCTGGTGCGGGTCCAGGGCACCGGCACCTTCGTCGCCGAGCGCCGGCCCCACGCCGACCTGCTGCAGCTGCGCAACATCGCCGAGGAGATCCGCGCCGGCGGCCACCGCCACAGCCTGCGCCTGGAGACGCTGGAAACCCTGGCCGCCGACGAGTCCGTGGCCCGCGACCTGGAGATCGCCGCCGGCGCGCCGGTGTTCCACTCCGTCGTCGTGCACATGGCCGACGGCGCGCCGGTGCAGATCGAGGACCGGTACGTCAACCCGGCGGTGGCGCCGGACTACCTGCGGGTGGACCTGGCCGCCGTGACCGCCAACGCATACCTGATGCGCGCCGCGCCGCTCAGCGAGGTGGAGCACATCGTCGAGGCGGTGATGCCGGCGCCGTGGGAGCGGAACCTGCTGGGCATCGGGCCCGGCGAGCCCTGCCTGCAACTGCGCCGGCGCACCTGGACCGGGGCCCAGGTGGCCTCGGCGGCGCGGCTGGTGTACCCCGGCCGGTCGCACCGGTTCGGCACCCGCTTCGCCTTCCGGCCCGACGGCCGGCCGGTGCGCTCGACGGTGTGAGCCGGCCGGCTCAGTCGTCGGCCCTGTACTGGCTGGGGAAGAACTCGCGCACGAACGGGCCGTCGGCCCGGTAGGCGTAGCACGAGTTGAGCAGGCCCGGCGGCAGGCGCCGGTCCTCGGGCTTCACCTGGCGCGGGTCGCTGGGCTTGCCCTCGGTCCACAGGGCCTGGATCGCCGCCGTGGCCATCTGCGACAGCATCTCCAGCAGGTGGGTGCAGCCGGCGCCGTGGCCCAGGCGCTCGTGCACCCGCTTGTTCCACCCGGGGCCGATCTTCAACCCGGCCAGGCGCGCGAAGTTGGGCGCCACCTCGGGGCACAGGCCGTGGGCGCCGGTGTCCAGCCTGGCCTCGGCCGACAGCACCTCCTTGTCCAGGTTGACGGTCAGGCGCAGCCACATGTCGTGGATCGGCTGCCCGGCGTTGCGGTGGGAATCCAGCAGCTGGTGCGCGGTCGGCTTGACGTCCACGATCTGGCCCTCGATGTCGTAGTTGCCGTCGGCGCGGCGGTAGGCCTCCATGTGCAGGCTGCGGGTGTGGATCAGTTCGCGGTCATCGGGCGTGGACAGGGGCATGGGTATCTCCCAATTGTCGGTCTTGGATTCACAGGGCGACGGCGCGGCCGGCCTGGGGTGGCGGGTCCAGCACCGCCTGGCGCGCCGCCATGTCCTCGATCCCGGCCAGCACCTGGGGCGGGAACGGCACCGCCCGGCGCGCGCCCAGGTCCACGTGCAGGATCATCAGCTCGATGGTGGCGATCAGGGCGCCGGTCTTCTCGGCGTACATCTCGTGGAACAGGCGCACCTTCTTGTCGCCGTGGCCCAGGATGCGGGTGGCGAACAGCAGGCGGTCGCCCTCCAGGGCCTCGTCCAGGTACACCACATGGGTTTCGGCGACGAAGATGGACTGGTGGGTGCGCCGGCGGTAGGCCTCGTCGACGCCCAGGGCCTCGAACACGGTGTCGGTGGCGTGGTCGAAGGCGAGCACGTAGAAGGCCAGGTTCATGTGGCCGTTGTAGTCGATCCAGCCGGGCTGCACCGATTCCCGGTGGCCCGTGAACAGGGGTTCGGCGACGTCGCTCCAGGTTTCCGGCATGGCTTTTCCCCCTCTCTTCCCCCATCCGACCATAGCCCATGGGCGCCGGTGGTTCCCAGTGCGAAAAGGGGATTGCCGGGGCGAAAAAATATGGGGCGGGCGGCCGGTCCCCTGTCCGGCCGCCCGCCCCGCTCCGAGGGGGTTGTTCGGAGTCGTCGCCGCGGCGCGGCGCTATTGCGCCGCCGGCATGCTGGAATTGATCATGTCGCGGTGCAGGCGCCAGGCGCCGCCGCTTTTCTTCCACGACACCAGGAACTTGCCGTGGTCGGCCTGGACCCCGCCGTCGGCCAGCAGGGTGTAGGTGCCCATCTCGATGGCCGTGTCGCCCAGGTCGTCGACCTCGCTGGTCGCCAGCTGCACCGCCGTGACCCCCATGTCCCGCACGGCCTGGAAAAAGCCCCGGATGGCGTCGCGGCCGCGCAGGAAACCGGCGTTCGGCGCCAGGAAGCAGGCGTCCTCGGTATACAGCGTCATCAGCCCGTCCAGGTCGCCGGCGGCGAAATAGGCCTGGAAGGACTCGTTGACGGCGGCAATGTCGGCAGCACTCATGGTCGTCTCCCGTGTCTGGCCCCTGGTGTGACGCGCATGCCCGTCCTCGCCACGCCATCATACTTGAATGATTTCAAATTGCCATTCACGGCCGAACGCCCTTCGACGGGGCGCGTACCATGAAATAAGGGGCGGGCAACCGGTCCCCTGTCCGGTTGCCCGCCCCGCTCCGAGGGAGGTTATTCTTTGCGGCCTAGGCGGCCATGGCCGATGCCGCCGGAGCATAATCCTTGCCCAGGGCCTCGGCAACCGCCTTGTAGGTGACCCGGCCGGCGTGCACGTTCAGGCCCTCCAGCAGGCCCGGGTCGTCGGCGCAGGCCCGTTTCCAGCCCTTGTCGGCCAGGGCCAGGGTATAGGGCAGGGTGGCGTTGTTCAGGGCCAGGGTCGAGGTGCGGGCCACGGCGCCCGGCATGTTGGCGACGCAGTAGTGGACCACCCCGTCGACCATATAGGTGGGGTCGGCGTGGGTGGTGGGGCGCGAGGTCTCGAAGCAGCCGCCCTGGTCGATGGCCACGTCCACCAGCACCGAGCCGGGGCGCATGGCGGAAAGCTGCGGCCGCTTGATCAGCTTGGGCGCCGCGGCGCCGGGCACCAGCACGGCGCCCACCACCAGGTCGGCGTCCAGCACCGCCTGCTCGGTGGCGTCGAGCGTCGCGTACAGGGTCTTGAGGCGCGGCCCATAGACCTCGTCCAGGTGCTTGAGCCGCGGCAGGGAGCGGTCCAGCACGGTGACGTCGGCGCCCAGGCCGAGCGCCATGCGCGCGGCGTTGGTGCCAACCACGCCGCCGCCGATGACCACCACGTTGGCCGGCGGCGTGCCGGGCACCCCGCCCAGCAGCACGGCGCGGCCGCCGTTGGCCTTCTGCAGCGCCACCGCGCCCACCTGCACCGACATGCGCCCGGCCACCTCGCTCATGGGCGCCAGCAGGGGCAGGCCGCCCTTGGAGTCGGTCACGGTCTCGTAGGCGATGGCGGTGACCCCGGACTCCAGCAGCAGGTCCGTCTGCTGCGGGTCGGGCGCCAGGTGCAGGTAGGTGAACAGCAGTTGCCCGGGGCGCAGCATCCTGCATTCCTGGGGCTGCGGCTCCTTGACCTTGACGATCATCCCGGCCTTCTCGAACACCTCCTCGGCGCCGGCGGCGATGGCGGCGCCGGCGGCGGTGTAGGCCTCGTCGGTGAAGTCGATGGCGGCGCCGGCGCCGGCCTGCACCAGCACCTGGTGGCCGTGCAGCACCGCCTCGCGCACGGCGGCGGGGGTCATGCCGACCCGGTATTCGTGATTCTTGATCTCCTGGGGGACGCCGATCAGCATGCAAGCCTCCTGAAGCCATGCCGTTTCCGATCCTTCCTTATGGCAGAAAAAGGCCCGAATGTGCTTGCAAAGGCGGTCGCGGATGGACGACTATTTCGAAGATTATTGCGCAATTTTGGTGATTGTTCGAATTTCATGGATCGACAAGCCCTGGACAAGACGGATCGCCGCATCCTGACCCTGCTGCAGTCCGACGGCCGCATGACCAACGCCGAGCTGGCGCAGCGGGTCAACCTGTCGCCCTCGGCCTGCCTGCGCCGGGTCCAGCAGCTGGAGAAGGCCGGGGTCATCGAGGGCTACGCCATGATCGTCAGCCAGGAGGCCATCGGCCGCCCCGACAACGTGTTCGTCGAGGTCACCCTGAACAGCCAGCACGAGGACGTGCTGGCTGCCTTCGAGGCCGCCGCGCAGGAGTGCCCGGACATCATGGAATGCTACCTGATGGCCGGCGACGCCGACTACCTGATCAGGGTTGCCGCCGCCGACACGCGGGACTATGAAAGGATTCACAAGCAATACCTGTCGCGCTTCCCCGGGGTCGCCCGCATCCGTTCGAGCTTCGCCATGCGCGCCATCTGCAAGAAGACCGCCTTCGACTTGCAGTGAGGAGCCACCCAACCCCTGTCCAGGAGGACACGAACGCCATGTCCGTTCGCAACGGCCGCGAGTTCCTGAGCATTCCCGGCCCCACCGTGATGCCCGACGAGGTCCTGGGCGCCATGCACCACCCGGCCATCGACATCTATTCGGGCCGGCTGGAAGGCATCACCCACAGCCTGCTCGCGGACCTGCCCAAGGTCTTCGGCACTGCCGGACGGGTCTATCTGTACGCCTCCAACGGCCACGGCGCCTGGGAGGCGGCGGTGACCAACGTGCTCAGCCGCGGCGACCGGATCCTGGTGCTGGAAAGCGGCCGCTTCGCCATCGGCTGGGGCGAGACGGCGCGCATGCTGGGGGTCGAGATCGAGGTCCTGCCCGGCGGCTGGCGCCGGGCCGTGGACCCGGCCGCGGTCGAGGAGCGCCTGCGCGCCGACACCGCCGGCGCCATCAAGGCGGTGCTGGTGGTGCAGGTGGACACGGCCTCGGGCGTGGTCAACGACCTGGCCGCCATCCGCCGCGCCATGGACGCCGCCGGCCACGGCGCCCTGCTGATGGCGGACGCCATCGCCTCCCTGGCCACCATGCCCTTCGAGATGGACGCCTGGGGCATCGACGTCGCCGTTTCGGGCTCGCAGAAGGGGCTGATGACGCCGCCGGGGCTGGGCTTCGTGGCCGCCGGGCCGCGCGCCCGCGCCGCCCACCAGGTGGCCGGGCTGCGCACCTTCTATTGGGACTGGACCTTCCGCGAGGGCGAGTTGCACTACCAGAAGTACTGCGGCACGCCGCCCGAGCATCACCTGTTCGCCCTGCGCAAGGCCGTGGACATGCTGTTCGACGAGGGGCTGGACAACGTCTTCCACCGCCACCGCCTGCTGGCCGGCGCCGTGCGCCAGGCCGTGGAATCCTGGGCCGAGGGCGGGGTGCTGGAATTCAACATCCTGGAACCGGCGCAGCGGTCCGATTCGGTGACCACCGTGCTGGTCAAGGAGGGCACCGACCCCGGCGCCCTGATCCGATACTGCCAGGAGAAGTGCGGCGTGGTGCTGGGCGTGGGCATCGGCGACCTGGGCGGCAAGGCGTTCCGCATCGCCCACATGGGCCACGTCAACGCGCCCATGATCCTGGGCACCCTCGGCGTGATCGAGGTCGGCCTCAACGCCCTGGGCATCGCCCACGGCCGCGGCGGGGTGCAGGCGGCCACCGACTGGCTCGGCCGCTCGGTGCCGGCGTAGCCCGCAAAAGGAGGTTCCCATGCCCGTCACCGGCCTGAACCACTTCTCCATCCGCACCGCCGACCTGGCGCGCTCGGTGGCCTTCTATGCCGCGGCCCTGGACCTGCGCGACGGCGCCCGGCCGCCGTTCGACTTCCCGGGCAACTGGCTGTATTGCGGCGAGGTGCCGGTGATCCACCTGATCGGCGTCGACGGCGCCGACGCCCCGGGCGCCGACACCGGCGCGGTCGACCACCTGGCCTTCACCGCCGCCGGCTACGACGCCACCCTGGCCCGCCTGCGCGACGCCGGCATCCCGTTCCGCGAACGGGTCATCCCCGGCCGCACCCTGCGCCAGATCTTCGTCGAGGACCCCGACGGCGTGGCCATCGAGCTGAACTTCGCCGGGGAGTGAGCGGCGAGCGGCAACCTTCGCAAAACCCTGTCCCGTCATTCCCGCGCAGGCGGGAATCCATTCCGCCTTTGTGTCCGGTCAACCGTCAGGTGCAAACAGACGCCGGGCCTTGCGGCCAATCCAATCCGTTGCCCTTGACCGCCATGGCGACGGAATGGGTTCCCGCTTTCGCGGGAACGACGGCGTCAAGGGGCATGCAGGCGGGCGCGACGGACGAAAAGCCCGCCGCCCTCACCCGGCGAAGGTATAGGCCGTCTTGACCGTGGTGTAGAACTCGGCGGCGTAGCTGCCCTGCTCGCGGGCGCCGTAGCTCGATCCCTTCCGCCCGCCGAAGGGCACGTGGTAGTCGACCCCGGCGGTGGGCAGGTTGACCATGACCATGCCGGCCTCGGCGTTGCGGCGGAAGTGGGCGGCGTGCTTCAGCGACGTGGTGGCGATGCCCGAGGAGAGGCCGAAATCCGTGTCGTTGGCCACGGCCAGCGCCTCGTCGTAATCCTTGACCCGGATCACCGAGGCGACGGGGCCGAAGATCTCCTCGCGGTTGATGCGCATGGCGTTGTCGGTTTCCGTGAACAGGGCCGGGGACAGGTAGAAGCCCTCGGTGGCGCGCTGCAGCCGCTCGCCGCCGCAGGCCAGCTTCGCCCCCTCGCCGGTGCCGATTTCCAGGTACGACAGGTCCTGGTCCAGCTGCCGCTGGTCCACCACCGGGCCGATGTGGGTGCCGTCCTTCAGCGCGTCGTCCACCACCAGGGCGTTCAGGCGCTCGACCACGGCGGCGACGAAGCGGTCGTGGATGCCCTCGGTCACGATCAGGCGCGAGGACGCGGTGCAGCGCTGGCCGGTGGAGAAGAAGGCGCCGTTCACGGCGCATTCCACGGCCGTGCCCAGGTCGGCGTCGTCCAGCACCACGAACGGGTTCTTGCCGCCCATCTCCAATTGGAACTTGGCGCCGCGGCCGACGCAGGCGGCGGCCACCTTGCGCCCCGTGTCCACCGACCCGGTGAAGCTGACCCCGGCCACCGCCGGCCCGTTCAGGATGGCGTCGCCGACCACGGCGCCCGACCCCATGACCAGGTTGAACACCCCCGCCGGCAGGCCGGCGCGGGAGATGATCTCGGCCAGGGCCCAGCCGCAGCCGGGCACCAGGTCGGCGGGCTTGAACACCACGCAGTTGCCGTGCGCCAGCGCCGGGGCGATCTTCCACGCCGGGATGGCGATGGGGAAGTTCCAGGGCGTGATGATGCCGACCACGCCCAGGGGCTCGCGGGTGACGGCGGCCTCGATGCCCGGGCGCACCGAGGCGACCACGTCGCCGGTCTGGCGCAGGGCCTCGCCGGCGAAGAACTTGAAGATCTGGCCGGCGCGGGCGGCCTCGCCGATGCCCTCGGGCAGGGTCTTGCCCTCCTCGCGGCTCAGCAGGCGGCCCAGCTCCTCGCGCCGGGCCAGGATCTCGGTGCCGATGGCGTCCAGGGCGTCGAACCGGGCCTGGGGCGTGGACCGGCCCCAGGCCGGGGCGGCGGCGGCGGCGGCGGCCACCGCCTGGCCGGCCTGGCCGGCGTCGGCGCGGGCGTATTCGCCGACCACGTCCGACAGGTCGCTGGGGTTGATGTTGCGGTTCACGTCGCCGCCGCCGACCCAGTCGCCGGCGATGAAGTTCTGGTGCACGGTCATGGCGTCCTCCCCTGGTGCGCGGTATTCGGATCAGCGGGACGCAGCATAGGAAACCGCGGCGCCGGAAGCGATGTCAAATGCCGCGCTTCCCGCAGGGTGGAATGTCGCGGCGGCGGGAATTCGCCTATACTGGCGCCACGGACGGGGCGCCGGGACGGAATCCGCACTGAGGGAAGGGCGACGGAGATCCATGACCACCAAGGTCCCCACGGCGGTGGCGCGTGCCTGGGCACTGGGGTGCCTGGCCGGGCTGGTCGCCGCCGTGGCGCCGTTGCCGGCGGCGGCGGCGGCCCGGGACGCGCCGCCGGCCCAGGACGGCGGCGCCGTGGTCGACAGCCTGGACACCCTGGGCGCCCGCGCCCGGGCCCTGGCCGACCAGGGCAAGCTGGCCGAGGCCGAGTCCCTGATCCGCGTGGTGCTGGCCCGCAAGGCGGCGGTGCTGGCGCCGGCGGACCCGGGGCTGCTGTCCGACTTCATGTTCCTGGCCACCCTGTTGCAGACCCGCGGCAAGGTGGCCGAGGCCATCGCCACGGTCACCCAAGTCACCCGCCAGGCCGACCCCGGCACCCGGGCCGGGCGCCTGCAACTGGCCCAGGCCCACCGCGAGCTGGGCCTGCTGCAGGCCCGCCGCGGCCACGACTATTCGGCCCGCCTGAACCTGATGAAGGCCCTGGCCTGGTCCCGCCAGGAGAAGGGCGCGCGGTCGCTGGACGCCGCCGACCTGCAATTCGAGATCGCGCGCCTGGAGATCCGCGCCCTGCAGCTGGCCCGGGCCAAGGGCCGGCTGGAGGACGCCGCGGCGGCGGTCCAGGCCGCCGGCGGCGACGCGCGGCGCCAGGCCCGCATCGAGCAGACCCTGGGCGAGTGGCACTTCCGCCAGGCCCTGTTCCGCGGCGCCGCCGACCACTACCGCCGCGCCGTGGCCCTGCGCCAGGCGGACCTGGGGCCGCGCCACCTGGAAACGGCCCAGAGCATCGTCAGCCTGGCCTCGGCCCTGAAGAGCATGGGCCGCTTCTCGGCCGCCGAGGAGCTGTACCGTGGCGGCCTGGGCATCTATGAGGAGCGCCTGGGCCCGGGCCACCCCTACATCGCCACCCTGCTGAACAACCTGGGCCAGCTCTACTACAACCAGGGCCGCTACGCCGAGGCCGAGGAGGCCCTGGACCGGGCGGTCGAGATCATCACCGAAACCGAGGGCGAGGACCACGTCGCCCTGGCCTCCACCTTCAACCACCTGGGCTACATGTACTACCGCACCGGGCGCTACGACGACGCCCTGGCCAACCTGGAGCCGGCCCTGGCCATGTGGACCCGGCCGGCCACGGCGCGGCCCCGCTACGCCGCCAACGCGCGCCTGTGGATCGGCGCCGTGCGGCGCCAGACCGGCGACCTGGCCGGCGCCGCCGCCGACCTGGACCGGGCGGTGGCCGACCTGCGCCGCATCTATGGCGACGGCAACCCGGGCACCGGCGACGCGCTGTTCGAGCGCGGCCTGCTGCACGTGGCCCGCGGCGAGGCGGCGGCGGCCGAGGCCGACCTGACCGCCGCCGCCGTGGTGTGGGACGGCATCGGCCAGCCCGAGCACATCGGCGCCATCCGCGCCCGCGCCGCCCTGGCCCGCCTGCTGGCCGGCCAGGGGCGCCTGGACGCGGCCCTGGCGGCGGCGCGCCGGGCGACCGAGGCCCTGGCCGCCCGCATCAACCGCGATTCCGGCGAACGGGCGCGCAGCCTGGCCAGCGAGATGCGGGTGCTGCGCGAGGCGGTGGTGGTGCACGTGGACCTGCTGTACCGGCGCGCCGAGGCGGCGCGGCGGGCCGGCGGCGACCCGGCGCCCTGGATCGCCGAGAGCTTCCGCGTCGGCCAGGTGGCGCGCGCCACCAGCGCCGCCCAGGCCCTGGCCCGGGTGTCGGCCCGGTTCGCCGCCGCCGGCACGCCCCTGGCCGCCCTGGTGCGCCAGCGCCAGGACCTGGCCGAACGGTGGCGCGAGCTGGACGAGCGCCTGTCCATCGCCATCCTGCAATCGGCGGAATGGCGAGACGCCGGCCAGGAGCGGCAGATGCGCGCCGAGTCCGACGACCTGCGCCGGCGCATCGCCGCCCTGGACGGGCGCCTGGCCACCGAGTTCCCCGACTATTCCGAGCTGTCGGTGGTCAGGCCCCGCCCCCTGGCGGCGGTCCAGGCGGCCCTGGGCAAGGGCGAGGCCATGGTGGTGCTGCTGGCCGGGCGCGACCGCGCCTTCGCCTGGGCCGTGTCGCGGACCGACGCGCGCCTGCACCGCATCGACCAGGGGGCGGCGGCCCTGGCCGACCGGGTGCGGGAGCTGCGCCGGTCGCTGGAGCCCGCCTCGGCGATCCAGGGCGACGGCCTGCGCCCGTTCCCCGTGGCCGCGGCCCATGCCCTGTACCGCGACCTGGTGGGCCCGGCCGAGGACCTGGTGGCCGCCGCCCGGCACCTGATCGTGGTCCCCGACGGGGCGCTGCAGAGCCTGCCGCCGGCGGTGCTGGTGACCGCCGCGCCGGCGGCCGCGCCGGTCACCGCCGCCGACCACGCGGCGGTCGCCTGGCTGGGCCTGCGCCAGGCCACCTCGCTGCTGCCGTCGGTGTCGTCGCTGGCGGTGCTGCGCACGGCCGGGCCGGCGGCGACACCGGCGGCGCGGCCCTTCGTCGGCTTCGGCGACCCGCGCCTGAAACGCCGCGTGCGCCAGGCGGCCAAGGCCAGCCGCCCGGCGGAATCCGTGTCGCCGGGCCTGTTCGCCCCCGGCGGCGAGGCCTGGCGCGAGGCCCTGTCCCAGTTCGGCGAGCTGCCCGAGACGGCCGACGAGCTGACCCGCGTGGCGGCGCTGCTGGGGGCGCCGGCGGACGCCGTGTTCCTGCGCGACCGCGCCACCGAGGGCACCCTGCGCAACCAGGACCTGACCCAATTCCGGGTGGTGCAGTTCGCCACCCACGGCCTGATGGCCGGCGACTTCCAGGGCCTGCTGGAACCGGCCCTGGTGCTGACCCCGCCCCTGCACCTGGTCCCCACCGACGACGGCCTGCTGACCGCCAGCGAGATCACGCAGCTGAAGCTGAACGCCGACTGGGTGATCCTGTCGGCCTGCAACACGGCGGCCGACGACGGCACCCCGGGGGCCGAGGGCCTGTCGGGCCTGGCCAAGGCGTTCTTCTTCGCCGGCGGGCGAACGCTGCTGGTGTCGCACTGGGAGGTGGCGTCGCGCACCGCCGTGGCCCTGACCACGGGCCTGTTCGCGGCCCTGGCCAGGGACCCGTCCCTGGGCCGGGCCGAGGCGTTCCGCCGCGCCATGGCGGCGGTGGTGGCCGACCCGGCCGAGCCGCGCCAGGCCCACCCGCTGTTCTGGGCCCCGTTCACGGTGGTCGGCGAGGGCGGCGCCGGCGGGCCGCAGAGCGCCGGCATCGGCCGTTGAGCCGCGCGGCATTCTGGGGCATAATGTAACGCAAACGTTACTTAAAGGGAGGTACCCATGGCACAGGCGGCGGAAAGGGCGGACGGCGGCGGCCGCCGCAACCCCCAGCGGACCCGGGCCCGCATCCTGGAGGCGGCGCGCACGGCGTTCTGCGCCCGCGGCGTGGACGGCGCCACCATGGAGGACATCGCCCGCCGCGCCGAGGTCAACAAGCGCATGGTGTACCACTACTTCGGCAACAAGGAGGACCTGTACCTGGCGGTGCTGGAGGACACCTACGAGGACCGCCGGCTGCACGATTCGCAGCTCGACCTGCGCCACGCCGATCCCCAGGAGGGCATGCGCCGGCTGATCCGCGCGTCGTTCGACTACTGCCGCCGCCACCCCGAGTACATCAAGCTGCTGATCGTGGAAAACATCAACGGCGCACGCCATCTGCGGCGGTCCACCAAGGTCCACAACCTGCACCTGCAGGTGCTGGACGACATCGGCGAGCTGCTGCAGCGCGGCAGCCGCATCGGCCTGTTCCGGGCCCACGCCGACCCGACCCAGGTGTTCATGACCATCGCCAGCCTGTGCTTCTTCTACCATTCCAACAACGCCACCCTGTCAGCGATCCTGGAAAGCGACCTGGCGGCGCCCCTGGCCTCGACCGCCCGCGAGGCGCACGTGGAAGAGGTGATCATGGGCTACCTGCGCCCGCGCACGGAGCGGGAAGGACAGCCGCGCACCTTCGCCTGAAACCCCGGCACCGTCTCGGCGCTGGACTCGGCCGCCGTTTTGCCGCAAAGTAACGCAAGCGTGAATTAACACCCGGCCCCGGCGACGCCGGCGGGGCGGGCAACGACAGGGAGGTCCGGCGCCATGGCCGGGGACTATCGGCTGCTGTTCGGCGACATCCACAACCACAACGCCATGGGCTATGGCGTGGGGTCCATGGCGCGCAGCATCGACGTGGCCCGCACCCACCTGGACTTCTTCGCCTTCACCGGCCATTCAAGCTGGCACGACATGGTGCCCATGGAAGGCGGCCGCGAGGGCCACTGGACCCGAGGGTTCGAGCGCCTGCGCGACGGCTGGCCCGAGGTCCAGGACCTGGTCGCCGGCGCCAACGAGGACGGCGCCTTCGCCGCCTTCCTGGGCTTCGAGTGGCATTCCAGCCACTTCGGCGACCAGTGCGTGGTGTTCCCCGACGACGGCCGGCCCCTGGCCTACCCCGACCACATCGACGGCCTGCGCGCCTTCTGTTTGGACAACGGCGCCCTGATGGTGCCGCACCACCTGGCCTATCCGGCCGGCAACCGCGGCGTCAACTGGGACGCCTTCGACGAGGCCTGCACCCCGGTGGTGGAGATCTTCTCCGAGCACGGCAACTCCGAGGACGACCGCGGCCCGTATCCCTTCTTCAACCACTCCATGGGCGGGCGGCAGACGTCGAACACCGTGCAGGCGGCGCTGGACCGGGGCCTGCGCTTCGGCTTCGTCGCCTCCAGCGACAGCCACAACGCCTTCCCCGGCGCCCACGGCGAGGGGCTGCTGGGCGTGCTGGCCGCGGACCTGGAGCGGGCCTCGATCCTGGAAGCCATCCGCGCCCGGCGCACCTACGCCCTGACCGGCGACCGCATGGAGGTGGACTTCGCCGTGGACGGCGCCGTCATGGGCCGGACCATCCGCGCCGGCGCCCAGGTGGACGTGGCGTTCGAGGTGCGCGGCCGCGACGAGATGGACATGGTGGAGATCGTCCAGGACGGCCGGGTGGTGCACCGCGCCTTCGCCGACGTGCCGCCCCTGGCCCAGGGTGCGATCTCGGACCCGTTCCAGGTGCGCCTGGAATGGGGCTGGGGCCCCTGGGGCGACCTGGCCCTGGACCGGGTGTGCGACTGGGAGTTCGACATTTCCGTTTCCGACGGCCGCCTGCTGCGCGCCTTTCCCTGCCTGCAGTCGGGGCCGTTCGACGAGGACCGGCGCCACCGCTTCACCCGCACCGGCGACAACGGCCTGGCCGTCACCTCCTACACGGCGCGGCGCGGCGGCTACCGCGGCCTGCCGACCCAGAGCCTGATCCTGGAGGTGGCCGGCGGCCCGGCGACCGCGTTCGAGCTGCGCCTGCGCCGGCCCGCCGACCAGACCACGACGACCACCGCCGCGCAGCTCGCCGCCGGCTCGCTCAACCTGGCCACCGGCCCCTTCCCCAAGGAGACCTACCAGTGGCACCGCCTGGTGCCCCTGGCCGCCAGCCGGGTCGCCGGGGCCTGCCGCCTGCCGGTGCCCGAGGGCCCGTCCCACGTCTACCTGCGGGCGCGGCAGCGCAACGGCCAGATGGCCTGGGCCAGCCCCGTGTACCTCAATTACGGTGAAGGAGAACAGACATGAGCGCGGCGTTGCGCGGCCTGCACGGGGTGGTGCACTACGAGCCCGGCCGGGCCTTCGACGGCTACACCCTGTTCGCCCCCATGTACGGGCGCAACGTGTGGCTGGTCGACATGTGGGGTCAGATCGTGCACCGCTGGCAGGTGGAGAACCTGCCCGGCAACTACGGCCAGCTGCTGCCCAACGGCAACCTGCTGTACGCCGGCCGCGTGTTGCCGCCCGCCATCCCCGAGTTCGCCGGCAACGGCGGCCAGGTGATCGAGATGGACTGGGACGGCAACATCGTGTGGGAATACCGCGACCCGTACCTGAGCCACTGCTTCGCGCCGCTGCGCAACGGCAACATCATGGTCGCCAAGTGGCATCCGGTGCCCGAGGCCATCGCCGCCAAGGTCCAGGGCGGCCAGCCGGGGACCGAGCGCGACGGCAGGATCTATGGCGAGGCGGTGCAGGAGATCGACCGCGACGGCAAGGTGGTGTGGGAGTGGTTCACCTTCGACCACCTGGACCCCGAGATCGACGTCATCGGCCCCCTGCACCCGCGCGACCGCTGGACCAACCTGAACTCGCTGTACGAGATGCCCGACGGCAACATCCTGGTCAGCTTCCGCTGCATCAACACCATCGCCATCATCGATCGCGCCTCGGGCGACATCACCTGGCGCTGGGGCCCGGGGCACATCGCCGGCCAGCACCACCCGACGGTGCTGGAAGACGGCAACATCCTGCTGTTCGACAACGGCGCCCACCGCCCCTACACCACCATCGACTACTCCCGCGTGCTGGAGGTGGACCCGCGCACCGACAAGATCGTGTGGGAATACAAGGACAACCCCATCTACGACTTCAACAGCTTCATCTGCTCGGGCGCGCAGCGCATGCCCGGCGGCACCACGGTGATCTGCGAATGCACCAAGGGGCGCCTGTTCGAGGTCACCCGCGAGGGCGACATCGTGTGGGAATACATGAGCCCGTTCTATTACGAGCACCCCATCTTCGGCACCAACAACATGGTGTTCCGCTGCATCCGCTACGGCGCCGACCACGCCGGCATCCGCGACGCCGACCTGGACCCGGGCCGCTACATCGACTTCAACGCCCTGGTGCCGCGGCGCCTGGTGCGCAGCCCGCGCGGCAGCCAGGCCCTGCGCACCCGCTACGACGTGGGCGCGGTGGTGGCCGGCGGCCACTGACCGAGGAACGGACGCACGGCCGCCCGCATTGGACGGGGGCCCAAGGACAACGCCGGCCGACGGCCCGCCCCCCGGCGGGGCAACACGGCCGCAGGAGACTGATGCACACGCGGCCCGGCGGTCCGGGCCGGACAGGGAGGCAAAGGAGGAGAGTATCCCATGACCTCGATTCGTAAGATCCTGAAGACCCTCGCCATCGTCCCGGTGGCGATGGCCATGTCCCTGGCGGCGGCGCAGGCGGCCGGTTACCCGTCCAAGCCGCTGACCCTGATCGTGACCTGGCCCGCCGGCGGCAGCACCGACGTCATCGCCCGCCTGCTGGCCGAGCCGCTCGGGAAGGAGCTGGGCCAGCCGGTGGCGGTGGTCAACCGCAAGGGCGGCGGCGGCTCGCTGGGCACCAAGGCGGCCCTGGACGCGCCCAAGGACGGCTACACCGTGCTGATGACCACCAGCGGCAACCACATCCTGACGCCCCTGAAGAAGGACGTGGGCTACCGCTACGACGACTTCGTGCCCATCGGCCAGGTGGTGGCGGCCACCCTGGCCCTGGCCGTGCGCGCCGACTCGCCCTGGAAGTCCCTGGACGACATGATCAAGGACGCCAAGGCCAACCCCGGCAAGTACAACTTCGGCGGCGTCCCGTTCGGCATGCCGCACCTGACCCTGAACGCCCTGGCCACCGAGGCCGGCGTCGAACTGGTGCACATCCCCATGCAGGGCGGCGCCCCGGGCGCCAAGGCCCTGCTGGGCGGCGACATCGCCATGCTGCCGGCCAACGCCAGCACCGTGGCCTCGAACCTGAAGGCCGGCAAGATGCGGGCGCTCGCCGTGTTCAACAAGGAACGCGACCCGGCCTTCCCCGACGTGCCCACGGCCAAGGAGCAGGGCCATCCCGTGTACGGCAGCCCGTTCGTCGGCATGGCGGTGGCCAAGGGCGTGCCACAGGAGGCCGTCGACCGCCTGCGCGCCGCCCTGCAGAAGGTGGCCAACGACCCGGACTTCCAGGCCAAGGCGGTGAAGACCGCGACGGCGATCACCTACCTGCCGGCCGACGACTTCGGCGCGGTCTGGGCCCGGGACTGGAACGCCTATGAGCCGGTCCTGAAGAAGAAGTAGGCTTGGCCTAGAAAGACAAGGGGCAAACGGGCATGGGAACCGGCAGGCGCCGTCCGGGCGGCGACACCTGGATCGCACTGGGGCTGATCGCGGCCAACGCGGTGTTCCTGCGCGACCTGTTCGACACCGAACCGGGCGGCGCCTACCTCAAGACCACCACCCTGCCCATCGCCCTCTCGGTCTCGCTGACCGTCCTCTCCGTCCTGTTGCTCGGCTGGTCGCTGCTGCGGCCCGCCGCGCCGCAGGCGGAGGCGGCGGCCGAGCCGGTTCCCGGACCGCCGCCGGCGGTGCGGGTGCTGGCCGCCACGCTGCTGACCGCCGGCTACATCGCGGCCCTTCCGTGGTTCGGCTACCTGATGTCTTCCTGCGCCTACTTCGCCGCCATGTCGCTGCTGTACGGCAACCGCAACCCGGTTTCCATCGTCGCCGTGATGGTCGCCGTGCCGCTGGCCCTGATGCTGTTCTTCGAGCAATACATGATCGTCCTGCTGCCCTCGGCAGGGCTTTTCGAGTAACCGGACGCGCCGCCCCATGGACCTCCTCTTCGCCGGCCTGGAACAGGTCTTCACCGTCGAGACACTGTCCCTGATCGCCATCGGGCTGATCGTCGGCATCATCATCGGCGCCATCCCCGGGCTGAACGTGCCCCTGGCGGTGGCCATCGCCCTGCCCATCACCTTCAAGCTGTCGCCCATCGGCGGCCTGGCCATGCTGGTGGGCATCTACAAGGGCGGCACCTACGGCGGGTCCCTGTCGGCGGTGCTGATCAACGTGCCGGGCACGCCGGCGGCGGCGGCCACGGCCCTGGACGGCGCCGCCCTGACCCGCCAGGGCAAGGCCGGCAAGGCGCTGCGCATGTCGCTGTACGCCTCGATCATCGCCGAGGTCATCAGCGACCTGGCGCTGATCCTGTTCGCCGTGCCGGTGGCCGCCTTCGCGCTGAAGATTGGCCCGCCCGAGACCTTCTCGGTCGGCGTGTTCGCCCTGACCCTGGTCGGCGTGCTGTCCCAGGGCAACATGCTGAAGGGGGTCATGGCCGGGGCGCTGGGGCTGCTGCTGTCGACCTTCGGGGTCGATCCCCTGACCGGCGACTTCCGCCTGACGCTGGGCTTCGACGCCCTGTCGGGGGGCTGGTCCTTCATCGCCCTCGTCATCGGCGTGTTCGCCGTGGCCGAGGCCCTGGTCAAGGTGGAGCGCCCGCTGGAGAAGCCCATGGCCATGGGCACCGTGCGCCTCAGCGACCCGGACCACCGCCTGAGCCGCGACGACTGGCGCCGGTCGCTGCCGGTGATCACCCGCAGCGCCCCCATCGGCGTGCTGATCGGCGCCATCCCCGGCCTGGGCGCCGCCGTCTCGGCCTACCTGAACTACGGCATCACCCGCAACCTGTCGAAGACGCCCGAACGCTTCGGCCAGGGCGCCATCGAGGGCGTGGCGGCGGCCGAGAGCGGCAACAACGCCGTCACCAGCGCCACCTTCGTGCCGCTGCTGACCCTGGGCGTGCCCGGCGACGTGATCACCGCCATCATGCTGGGCGCCTTCATCGTCCACGGCCTGATCCCGGGCCCGGCCCTGTTCGAGCAGAACTCGGCCTTCATCGCCGCCTTCTTCGTCATGGTCGTGGTCACCACCGGCCTGCACCTGATCATCGGCCGCCTGGGCATGCCCCTGTTCGTGCAGACCACGCGCATCTCCAACAAGTTCCTGTTCCCGGCGATCATGGTGCTCAGCGTCACCGGCGTCTACGTCACCACCAACAGCTTCTTCGACGTGTTCACCATGCTGGGCTTCGGGCTGCTGGGGTACTTCATGATCAAGTGCAGCTTCCCGGTGGCGCCGCTGCTGATCGGCTTCATCCTGGGGCCGCTGATCGAGATCGGCCTGCGCCAGAGCGTGATCATGTCGCGCGGCAGCTTCGACATCTTCCTGACCCGCCCGCTGTCGGCGGCGTTCCTGGCCCTGGCCGCCGTGTCGGTGGTGATCGTCGGCGTCCGCGAGTGGCGCCTGGCGCGGCGGAACACACCCAACCCAAAGACTCCAGAAGGGGATTGACCGTGAAAATCGAACGCATCGACGTCCTGCCCGTCCGCCTGCCGCTGAAGGCGGTGGTGACCCTGGCGCGCGGCGTCTCGCGCACCATCGAGGAAGGCAAGCAGATCGCCATGGTGAAGATCACCGGCGACGACGGCACCGTGGGCTGGGGCGAGGCCGGGCCCAGCCGCCGCTGGTCGGCCGAGACCACCCATTCCGTCTACACCACCATCAAGCACTACCTGGCGCCGGCCCTGATCGGCCGCGACCCCTTCGACATGGCCGGCCTGCACGCGGCCATGAACACCGAGATGGCGCCGGGCCTGGACCCGGGCCAGCCGGTGGCCAAGGCGGCCATCGACGTGGCCGTGCACGACCTGATCTGCCGCCACCTGGGCATTTCGCTGCAGTCCTGGCTGGGCGGCAAGCGCGGCGACGGGGTCGAGCTGTCGCGCCTGGTCTCGGCCAGCGGCCCCGACGACGCCGCCGAGATCACCCGCGCCGCCCTGGCCGAGGGCTACAGGGCGTTCAAGGTCAAGGTCGGCCACGACCCGTCCATCGACGTGGACGTGGTGCGCGCGGTCATGGCGACGGCGCCGGGCTGCGTCGTCTGGCCCGACGCCAACCAGGGCTATTCCCTGGACCAGGCCCTGCTGATGGCGCGGGCCTACGAGGACCTGGGGGTGACCGTGTTCGAGCAGCCCATCCCCATGACCGACGTCACCGGCATGCGCCGGCTGATGCACGCCACCCGCCTGACCATTGTCCTGGACGAGGCGGCCATGGGCATCCCCTACCTGGTCGAGCTGATGCGCCGCGACGCCGTCGAGGGCATCGCCATCAAGGTCAACAAGGTGGGCGGCCTCTATTACGCGCGGCAGATGTGCGACCTGGCGCGCAGCACCGGC
Organism: Hyphomicrobiales bacterium; assembly: GCA_024236415.1. Lineage (GTDB taxonomy): Bacteria > Pseudomonadota > Alphaproteobacteria > Rhodospirillales > JACKKN01 > JACKKN01. The sequence continues at coordinate 228,445 of JACKKN010000006.1, read as the reverse complement.
ATGACCCTGATCGGCAGCGGGCTGATGGACGCGCCGATTGGTTTTGCGGCCAGCGTGCAGCTGTTCGCCGCCTACGGCATCGACTTCCCCGTCGACCTGAACGGGCCGCAGCACATCGCCGAGGACTACCTGGCCAAACCCTATCCCATGGACGGCATGCGCGCCCTGGTGCCCGACGGGCCGGGCCTGGGCATCGAGATCGACGAGGACAAGGTGGCCGCCTTCGCCCTGGACCTGAAACTCTGAGCCCAGCCATGGAGCGGCCCAACTTCCTGCTGGTCATGACCGACCAGCACCGGGCCGACCACCTGGGCTGCGCCGGCAACCCGGTGCTGCGCACGCCGCACATCGACGGCCTGGCCGCCCGCGGCACCCGGTTCGACCGCTTCTACGTGGCCAACCCCGTGTGCATGCCCAACCGGGCCAGCCTGATGACCGGGCGCCTGCCGTCCAGCCACATGGTGCGCCACAACGGCATCCCCCTGCCGCTGCAGACCACGACCTTCGCCAACCTGCTGCGTGCTGCCGGGTACCAAACCGCCCTGGTCGGCAAGGCCCACCTGCAGAATATGACCGGCATCCCGGCGGCGCGGGCCGTGTTCGGCGACCCGGCCTACCGCGACCCGCCGGCGGACCTGGCCGACGGCCTGAACCTGGGCCTGGACGGGCCCGCCTACGACGGCGAGAACGCCCGCGCCTGGGCCGCCAACCCGGACCGGCCCGTGGAAGGGCCGTTCTACGGCTTCGACCATGTCCGCCTTTGCGGCCTGCACGGGGACCTGGTGGCCGGCCACTACACCGCCTGGCTGCGCGACCGCGGCGGCGCCGGACTGGTCGGTCCCGACAAGGCCCTGCCCGACGACCGCTATTCCGTGCCCCAGGCCTGGCGCACCCGGGTGCCCGAGGACCTGTACCCCACCGCCTACGTGGCCGAGCAGGCCCTGGCCTTCCTCGACCGCATGGACGGCAGCGAGCCCTTCCTGCTGAAGGTCTCGTTCCCCGACCCGCACCATCCCTTCACCCCGCCGGGGCGGTACTGGGACCTGTACGACCCGGACGACATGCCGCCGCCGCGCACCTTCGACGATTTCATGGGGGCCGACCCGCCGCCGGTGCCGGGCCTGCGCGAGGTGCTGGCCGACCCGGGGCGGTTCCCCTACGGCCCGCAGCCGGTGACCGAGCGCCAGGCGCGGGAGGCCATGGCCCTGACCTACGGCATGATCGCCATGGTCGACGACGCCGTCGGCCGCATCCTGGCGCGCCTCGAGGAGAAGGGCCTGGCCGGCAACACCGTGGTCCTGTTCACCAGCGACCACGGCGACTTCATGGGCGACCGCGGGGTGCTGTTCAAGTTCGGCATGCACTACCAGGAGCTGATCCGGGTGCCCTTCATCTGGGCCGACCCGGCCCGGCCCGACGCCCGGGTCTCGGCGGACCTGGCCGGGACCATCGACATCGCCCCCACCCTGCTGGCCCGGGCCGGGCTGAACCCGCCCTTCGGCACCCAGGGGCGGGACCTGTTCGGCGCCCCGCCGCCGCCGGCCATGGTGGTCGAGGACGTGACCGCCGCCTACGTCACCGACCCGGCCCACCCGGTCCATTTCACCACCCTGGTCACCGGCCGCTGGCGCCTGACCCGCTACGAGGGCTGCGACTGGGGCGAGATGTTCGACCTGGAAAACGACCCCGAGGAGCGCCGCAACCTGTGGCCGGACCCGGCCGCGAAAGCCCGGCGCGGCGAGCTGCACGAGGCCCTGGCGGCCCGCATGCTGGCCCTGGCCCCGCGCGCCCTGCGCCCGGTCATGCGCGCCTAATCAATTGAAATATCTAGGATAACAACCCGGCGACGGTGTTGTTCAGGACCACCAGGCCGAGCGCCACAGTGGCCGTCCCCACCACCGCCTGCAGGGCCGTGTTGACCCGGGTCAGCAGCCGCGCCGAGTAGGCCAGCGGCACCGCGATCACCGCCGACAGGGCGGCCATGCCGGCGATGGAGCCGAGGCCGAACAGCGCGATGTAGGCCAGGCCCAGCCCCGGGCTGCCGACGGTGGAGGCGGTCAGGATCAGCAGCGCCGCCGACCCGGCCATGCCGTGCATCATGCCCACCAGCAGGGTGCGCAGCGGCAGGCCGCGCGGGTGGTCGTGGTCGTGGTCCGCCGGGTCGTGGGCCCCGGACTCGCCGGCGTGGGAGTGGGCGTGGAAGTGCACCTGGCCGTCGCCGTGGCGGTGCAGGTGGAAGTGGATGCGGTCGCGCACCAGGCGGTAGATCACCTGCCCGCCCAGGCCCACCAGCATGACCCCCACCACCGCCTCCAGCCAGCCCGCCAGGGCGGCGCCGATGGTCAGGTCCAGCAGCAGGGCGGCGCCGCCGAAGGCCATCAGGGTGATGGTGTGGCCCAGGCCCCAGACCGCGCCGTGGCGGACGATGCGCGCCACCGAGGTCTGGCGCGCGGCGATGCTGGCCACGGCGGCCACGTGGTCCGCCTCCAGCGCGTGTTGCATCCCGATCAGCAGACCGAGCAGCAGGATCGACATGGCCTAGGCCCCCCTCGCGGCCCGGGCCGGTCCGGGCGCCGGTCCTGAGTAGCACCGGCCCCGCCGCGAGTCACGCGAAAGCATCGGCGTCCTCCGGGCCCGGGTCGCCGGCATCCGGGTCACGGCGGCCGGCGGCGGCGAAGCGGTCCGGCGTGCCGATGAAGTTGCGGCCCCGGGCGCCGGCGAAGGCGGCGTCGACCATGGCCTCGAACACCTCGGGCCCGACCCCGTAGGCCGCCGGGTCCTCGGACACGCCCAGGCCGGCCAGCAGGGCCGACAGGCGGTCCGCCCCGGCCGCCAGGTCGCGGCCGAAGATCTCGCGCAGGGCGGCGTCGCAATCGGCGTCGGCGCCGGCCACGGCGCGCAGGATCCGCGGCAGGGTGAAGGACGCCGCCAGGCCGTGGGCAACCCCGTGGCCCAGGGTGACGGGATAGGAAATGTTGTGCGCCAGCGCCGTGCGGGTGTTGGAGAACGCCAGCCCCGCCTGCAGCGCCGCCCAGGCCATGGCCCGGCGCAGGTCGCGGTTGTCCAGATCCGCCGCCAGGCGCGGCAGGGTGGCCAGGATGTCGCGCGCCGCGGCCACGGCGAAGCGGGTCGAGACCGGGTTGGCGTTGTGGTTCCACAGGCTTTCCAGGGCGTGGGACAGGGCGTCCAGCCCGGTCTGCACGGTCAGCCCGCGGGGCAGGCCCAGGGTCAGGTCCGGGTCCACCAGGGCGTGGGAGGGATAAAGCGAATCCCGCGCCAGGGAGTGCTTGCGCCCGTTGTCGCGGTCCCACAGGGTGGCCCAGCTCGTCACCTCGCTGCCGGTGCCGGCGGTGGTCGGCACCGCCACCACGGGGATGGCGGCCAGGGCCGATTCGCCGGCGCCGGTTTCCAGGTACCGGCGCACGCGGGCGAAGTCACCGTCCGCCGCCGCCAGCACCTTGGCCGTGTCCATGGCCGAGCCGCCGCCCAGGGCGACGATCACCTGGGGCGGGGTGGCCGCGGCGGCGAACCGGGCGCAGGCCCCGGCCAGGTAGGTGAAGTCCGGGTTCGGCCGCACGTCGTCGATCACCGCCGCCGCCGCCCCGGCCCGCTCGGCGATGCGCGCCGCCATCGGCGCGAACGGGGCGTCGCCATAGGTGACCAGGGCATAGGCCCGGCCGCCGACCACCCGGCCCAGGCTGTCCAGCACGCCATGGCCGAAGCGCACGTCGACGGGGTTGTGGTAGCGCCAGCCGCCGGCGGAAACGGCGCTCACCGGTAGGACTCCAGGATGCGGTTCACGGTGCCATCGGCGATGGCGTCGCTCAGGGCCCGCTCCAGCACCGGCACCAGGGTGATGATGCGGTGGGCGCGCCGCGACACGGCGATGTAGGACGGCCGCCCGGGGGCCCGGTAGGTGCCCTTGACCAGGGGCGCGCCCGACACCTTGACCAGGTGGTCGCCCAGCAGCTCGGGCATGACCACCAGGTCGACCCGCCCGCCGGCCACCAGGCGCACGGCGGTGGGGTAGTCGGCGGTCTCCACCTTGCTCAGGGCCGCGTCGCCGTCGAACGGCGGGAAATAGGTGGCGCCGCGCAGGACCGCGATGCGCTTGCCGGCCAGGTCGCCGTACCCGGCCACCGGGGCGCTGCCCGGCCGGCCGTAGAAGGCCTTGGCCTCGGCCGTCAGGGGCACGTCCAGGAAGTACAGGTAGCCCTCCCGCTCCGGCGTGCGGTTGGGGCCGACCATGATGTCGGCGCGGCCGTCCTCCATCAGCTTCAGGGCGCGGCGGAAGGGAACTTCCTGGAATTCCAGGGCCAGGTCGGCGCGCCGCGCCATGTCGCGGACGATGTCGACGTAGATGCCCGACAGCCGGACCGTGCCGCCGGCGTGCTCGATGATGCGGTACGGCGGCGCGTTGTTGACGGCGACGATGGCCGTGGTCCCGGCGCCCTGGGCCGCCGCCGGCCCCGCCGGCATGGCGGCCAGGACCGCCGCAACCAGCACGCCGGCCAGGGCGCGGATGGCCGAAGGACCCATGGGACTGCCCTCTCCCCGGACCGCGCGGATAAGGCGCGGAACGGCACCACCATACCAGTTTCCGGGCGCGGCCGTCGATTCCCCGAACGGGTGGGGAAATGACGACGCCGGCGCCCGCCGTGGCGCCGTCGGCGCCGGTCCGGGGCCGTTTCGGTCCCGTCCGCGCCCGATGTCGTCACGAAAAGCGGCGCCGTCCCGGGGTTTTCCCCGCCGGGCGCGGAAAATGTCGTCATCCGTCGTCATTCTGACCCGGGTGGTCCGGTGAATGGGGAAGTCCGACCTGTCCATGTCCCTGCGCATCCCTGCCTTCAGTCCGTTGTATGGTATTTATTCCTGAATTCCCGTTTTTCAACCCCCGCCCGGGCGATTCCGGCGTACAATGGGCGCCCGCCGCGGAGGAGCGCGCCATGCCGGAGCCCGAGCCGTTGAAGAGGGGAAAGGCGTTCCAGAAGGTCGTGCAGGCCGATTTCAGGGACAATTCCCGCGACGGCAAGGTCTTCGCGGAACGGTCCGTCGCCGCCGCCGTCGGCGCCGGGTCCCGCACCGCGGGCCGCATGGATGTCTTTGTCGGCGAGCTGGACGGCTATGCGGTCATCCTGGAAATCAAGGCGACGGACTGGGACAGGATCAAGCCGGCCAACGTCCGCAGGAACCTGTGGCGGCACCAGCGCCAGCTTTTCAGGTACATCGACACCTTCATGGACGGCACCGGGCTGGACGTCTGCCTGGGCGTCATCTATCCCGAACCGCCGAGAACGCCGGGCCTGCGCGCAAGGATTGAGGCCATTCTGGAGGATTACGGAACCCCCGCGTACTGGTTCCCCGACATTCGCGGCCCGGCCTGACCGGCCCGGGACGACCCCTGGCCGCCGGCGCACCGGCCGCTGACCCCGCCAAGCGAAAGGCGACAGATGACCGACCACAGCACCACCCCCGGCGACGCCGTCCTCTACGCCAGCGAGGACCGCATCGCCACCATCACCCTGAACCGGGCCGAGGCCCACAACCGCCTCGACCACGACATCGTCGCCGGGCTGGAGGCGGCCTGGCGGCGGTTCGCCGCCTCGGACGACCTGGTGGCCGTGCTGACGGCGGCGGGACGGAACTTCACCGTCGGCGCCGACCTGAACGACATTCCCCACGACCTGTACCGGGGCATCCCCGGCATGGGCGTGCCCGTGGACAAGCCGGTGATCGGCGCCGTGCGCGGCTGGTGCGTGGGCGGCGGCATGGTGCTGACCACCATGTGCGACCTGCTGGTGGCGGCGCGCACGGCGCGGTTCAGCTACCCCGAGGTCAAGGTCGGCTTCTCGGGCGGGCTGATCTCCAACCTGGCGGCGCGCATCCCGCACAAGATCGCCATGGAGCTGCTGCTGGTCGGCGAGCCCGTCTCCGCCGAGCGGGCCTACGAGGTCGGCTACGTCAACCGCCTGGTGGACGAGGGCGGCGAGGCGGCGGCGGCCCTGGAATTGGCGCAGCGGATCCGCGCCGCCGCGCCCCTGGCCGTGTCCATGCTGAAGCGTTTCGCCGCCCAGGTCCTGCCCCAGGGCCCCAGCGAGCGCGCGGCCGCCGCCCGGGTGCAGGTGGACGCCGTCAACACCAGCGCCGACGGCGCCGAGGGCATGGCCGCGTTCCGCGACAAGCGGCCGCCGGTGTTCCGCGGCGAATAGGGCCCCGGCGGAGTCCGGCGGCCTTGAAACGCGGGGGACGCGGAGGTTGCGCGGAGGAACGCAGGGGAATTCCTTGCGCCTTCGGCGCGAAGCGCGAACCCCTGGCGCCGCGTTCCTCCGCGAATCCTTTGCGTCCTCCGCGTTTCAGGGAAGACGGACTCCCGCCCGTCCCTACTCCGCCACCCCCGCCCGGCGCAGGTCGGCCAGGTATTTGGCCACCGTGGCCGGGTCGCGGATGGGGGTGACCCGGGCGAACTCGTCCAGGGTCACGGCGAACCCCAGGTCGGCCAGCTCGTCGAGCTGCCAGCGCGCCTCGTCCCGGTCGCCCAGGGCGCCCAGCACGGCGACCAGCAGGCGGCGGGTGAAGTCCATGCCCGGCGACTGCGCCACCGAGGCGCGCAGCTCGGCCAGCGCCAGGTCGTTGAACCCCAGCAGATACAGGCACAGGCCGTGGGCGTGGGCGTACCAGAACGGGCCGGCGGGGTTCAGCGGGCGCGCCCGCTCGATGGCCGCCAGGCCGCGCGCCGCATGGCCCGTGTAGGCATAGAGCTGGGCCAGGAAGGCGCGCGCGTCGGCGTACCCCGGGGCCAGGGCCACCGCCGCCTCCATGGCCGGGACGGCGCCGTCGTAGCGGTCCAGGTGGGTCAGCACCAGGCCCAGCACCCAGAAGGCGTGGGGCAGGGTCGGGTCCAGGGACGCGGCCCGCTCGGCCATGGTCAGGGCCCGTTCGCCGTCGCCGGCGGGATCGTCGCCCCAGCCCTCGCCGGCGGCGATGTCCAGCACCTGGGCCAGGCGGGCGTGGGCCGGGGCGAAGCCGGGGGCCAGGTCGATGGCCCGGCGCAGCAGGTCGCGGGCGGCCAGGTTGTCGGCCCCGGTCATGCGCCGCTCCAGGGCCGTCGCGCGCAACAGCAGGTCGTAGGCCGCGAACCCGGCGCCGCGGCCCTTGGCCACCGGCGGCGGCCCGGGGCCCCGGCCCAGGGACCTGGCGACCCGAACCGCCAGGCCGTGGCGCAGAGCCAGCACCGCGTCGGGGTCGGCGTCCCGCTCCTCGGTCCACAGGTCGGCGCCGGCCCCGGCGCCGGTATCGCGCAGGGTGGCGCGCAGCACCAGGCGGCCGTCGCGCAACCCCACCTCGCCGCGCAGGACGTAGCGCACCCCCAGCTCGCGCGCCACCGTGGCCGGCGCCACCTCGCGCCCGGCGTAGGGCCGCACCGACTGCCGCGCCATCACGCGCAGGCCGGGCACCCGCGACAGGTCGCGGATCAGGTCCTCGGCGAAGCCGCGGCCGAAGTAGGCCTGCGCCGGCGCGGTGCCGGCGAAGGGCAGCACCGCCAGGCCCGGGGATTCGGCCCGGGCCGGCGCGGCGGCCAGCAGCAGCCACAGGACCGCCGGCAACAGGGGCCAGGATTTCGCGCGCATGATCCGCTATCCTAGCGGCAAAACCGCACCGGTTGGGAGGTGAACCGTCCATGACCCCGTCCTTCGCCGTCGGCGACATCCAGGTCCAGCGCATCGTCGAGGTGGCGCAGCCGTTCATGAGCCCCGGGTCCATGTTCCCCGAGGCCACCGACGACGACGTGGCCGCCCACCGCCATTGGCTGGAACCCCATGCCCTGTGCCCCGACTCGGGCAAGCTGATCATGACCATCCAGTCCTACCTGGTGCGCACGGCGCGGCACGTGATCCTGATCGACACCTGCGTCGGCTGCGGCAAGGACAACGCCTGGTTCGCGCCCTGGCACCGGCGCACCGACGCCGGCTGGCTGGCGCGCCTGGCCGCCGCCGGGGTGGCGCCCGGGGACGTGGATTACGTGTTCTGCACCCACCTGCACCTGGACCACTGCGGCTGGAACACGCGCCTGCTGGACGGGCGCTGGGTGCCCACCTTCCCCAACGCCCGCTACGTCATGGCGCGGGCCGAGGTGGCCCACGGCGAGGCCAACCCGAACACGGTGTGGACGGAAAGCGTGGCCCCGGTCATCGCCGCCGGCCAGGCCCTGGTGGTGGACGACGGCTATGCCCTGGACGACCAGGTCTGGCTCGAACCGACGCCGGGGCACACGGCGGGCCATGTGGGGGTGTGCCTGGCGTCGAACGGGCAGCGGGCGATCATGACCGGGGACATGATCCACAGCCCCCTGCAGTGCCACTTCCCGGACTGGACCTTCCGCCACGACTTCGACCCCCGGCAGGCCCAGGCCACCCGCCGCGCCGTGCTGGAGGACGCCTGCGAATCGGGCCGCCTGGTGATGACCGCCCACTTCCCGGCCCCCTCGGCCGGCCACGTGGCGGCCCGCGGCGACACCTTCGACTTCACCTACCTGGCGAACGCCTGACCGCCCCTCAAAAAAGGTGCCAGGCACCTTTTATAATTTCAAAATCGGTATGAAATCTTTTCGATTAAAAGGTGCCTGGCACCTTTTTTGTAAAAGGTGCCTGGCACCTTTTTTTTGAGGTGGGGGGGCGGCGCGGTTGGGGGTCAGTCGACGGCGGCGACGGCGATGATCTCGACCACGTAGTCGGGGCTGGCCAGCTTGGATTCGCCGCAGGCGCGCGCGGGCGCGTGGCCGGGCGCCACCCAGGCGTCCCAGACCGCGTTCATCTCGGCGAAGTCGCCGATGTCGGCGAGCCAGATCACCGCCTGCAGCAGCTTCGACTTGTCGCTGCCCGCCTCGGCCAGCAGCTTGTCGATCTTGGCCAGGATCTCGGTGGTCTGGGCCGTCACCGACTGGCCCGGGGCGCCCACCTGGCCGGCCAGGTAGACGGTGTTGCCGTGGACCACGGCCTGGCTCATGCGTTGGCCGGTGTGGAAGCGCTGGATGGTCATGGGAGGGCTCGCTCTCTGTGCTGGTGGAAGGAATGCGCGTGGCGGCGCGCAGTGTGAACTGGATGATACTCGCGGGCAAGGCAAGTCCGTAGTGTCCGCCGCCATCGCACGGCCCCACCCGCAACCAGCGCCCGGACAACGGGCCCGGCGGGGCCGGTGCCAGGGAGTTGGCTTTAACCGGCGCGCCGGGTGCGCGCCCATCATGGGAGCATTCCATGTCCACGATCCAGGTCCTGACCAACGGCGGCGCCCCCGCCGCCATTTCCGCCGACGACCTCGCCGCCCTCGGCGCGGCCCTGCGCGGCACCGTCTGCCTGCCCGGCGACGCCGGCTATGAAGAGGTGCGCACCATCTGGAACGCCATGATCGACCGCCGGCCGGGGCTGGTGGTGCGCTGCGCCGGCGCCGCCGACGTCATGGCCGCGGTGCGCTTCGCCGCCGACCGTGACCTGCTGCTCTCGGTCCGCGGCGGCGGCCACAACATCGCCGGCAGCGCGCTGTGCGACGGCGGCCTGACCATCGACCTCTCGACCATGAAGGCCGTGCACGTGGACCCCAAGGCCCGCACCGTGCGCGTCGAGCCGGGCGTGAGCCTGGGCGAGATGGACCACGAGACCCAGGCCTTCGGCCTGGCGGTGCCGGCGGGCATCAACTCGACCACCGGGGTGGCGGGGCTGACGCTGGGCGGCGGCTTCGGCTGGATCACGCGCAAGTACGGCCTGACGGTGGACAACCTGCTGTCCGCCGACGTGGTCACCGCCGGCGGCGAGCTGGTGCGCGCCAGCGAGACCGAGCACCCGGACCTGTTCTGGGCCCTGCGCGGCGGCGGCGGCAACTTCGGCGTGGTCACGTCGTTCCAGTTCCGCGCCCACCCGGTGGGGCCCCAGGTGCTGTCGGGCCTGGTGGTGCATCCCCTGGAGGCGGCCGGCGAGCTGCTGCCGGCCTTCCGCCGCATCGCCGACGCGGCGCCCGACGAGCTGACCGTCTGGGCGGTCATGCGCAAGGCGCCGCCCCTGCCCTTCCTGCCGGCCGAGTGGCACGGGCGCGAGGTGCTGATCTTCGCCGCCTGTTACGTCGGCGACCTGGCCGCGGGTGAGGCCGCGGTGGCCGAGCTGCGCGCCCTGGGCTCGCCCATCGCCGACGTCATCGGCCCGCACCCCTTCGCCGGCTGGCAGCAGGCCTTCGACCCGCTGCTGGAACCGGGCGCGCGCAACTACTGGAAGAGCCACGACTTCGTCGACCTGCCGGCCGCCGCCACCGACCGGGTGGTGGAGGCGGTGTGGAACCTGCCCAGCGACGAGACCGAGATCTTCATCGGCCACCTGGGCGGGGCCATGGCCCGGGTGCCGGTGGAGGCCACGGCCTTCCCGCAGCGGGCGTCGCACTTCGTCATGAACGTGCACACCCGCTGGCGCGACCCGGCCGACGACGACCGCTGCATCGCCTGGGCCCGGTCCCTGTTCGACGACACGGCGCCGCACGCCGCCGGCACCGCCTACGTCAACTTCATGCCGGACGACGAGGGCGACCGGGTGGAAACGGCCTTCGGCGCCAACTTCGCCCGCCTGGGCCGGGTCAAGGCCAAGTACGACCCCGACAACCGGTTCCGGGTCAACCACAACATCCGGCCCGCGGCGGCCGCGTAGGGCGCCGTTGGGAAGGCCGGCGGCGGCGCCGGCCTTCCTTGCCTCCCCGCCGCCGCCGTCCTACCCTGTCCGCCCCGCCCCCCCGGAGACGGACAGGGGGGCGGGCAGGGAGGGACCAGCACATGCCCGACGCGCGCTACCGCTACCCCGAGGCCATCGTCACCGCCGACTGGCTGGCGGCGCGCCTGGACGACCCGGACCTGCGCGTCTACGACTGCACCACGTACCTGGAGTACGAATCCGGCACCGGGCGGCCCTACCGGGTGGTCAGCGGCCGCGCCGACTACGACGCCGGGCACATCCCCGGCTCGGCCTTCCTGGACCTGCAGGGGCAGCTTTCCGACAACGCCAGCCCGTTCCGCTTCACCCTGCCGCCGTGGGACGTGCTGGCCGCCGCCTTCGGCGCCGCCGGCCTGGGCGACGGCTGCCGCGCCGTGCTGTACAGCCGGCGCAACATCCAGTGGGCGACCCGCATCTGGTGGATGCTGCGCGCGCTGGGCTTCGACGCCGCCGCGGTGCTGGACGGCGGCTGGGAGACCTGGTCGCAGTCGGGCCATCCGGTGTCGACGGCGCCGGCCGCCCACCCGCCGGCGGTGCTGACCCCGCGGCCGCGGCCGGACCTCTTTACCGGCAAGCGCGAGGTGCTGGACGCCGTGGGCGACCCGGGCACCTGCACCATCAACGCGCTGGGCCGCGACCTGCATGCCGGCGAGAACCCGCGCTACGGCCGCCCCGGGCGCATCCCCGGCAGCGTCAACGTGCCGGCGATGGAGCTGCAGGACCCGGACACCCTGCGCCTGCCCGCGGCCGCGGACGCCGCCGCCGCCTTCGCCGCCGTGGGCGCGCGGCCGGAGCAGCGGGTGATCCTCTATTGCGGCGGCGGCATCGCCGCGACGCTGGACGCCTTCCTGCTGCACCAGCTCGGTTTCACCGACCTGACCGTGTACGACAACTCCCTCAACGAATGGGCCCAGGACGAGCGCCTGCCCCTGGAGACCGGCTGAGCGGACGCGTTGCAATTGATACGCGGGAACGATAGAGTCGCCGTTCCATAACTTGATATACAAATTCGGGGGAGGCATGGGCGAGATCGACGCGGCGCGCGCCGCGAACGGGCGGGATCCGCTGGGCCTGCACGACATTCCCGACGGCGCCAGCCTGGTCCACGTCACCGTGGAGCGCCTGTACCGCCTGCTGAAGGCGCAGATGGCCGAGGCCCTGCGCCGGCGCGGCTCGTCCATCGTCGAGTGGCGCATCCTGCTGATGCTGCGCATCCACGGCGAGATGGCCCAGAAGGACCTGGTCAACGAGGTGGCCATGGTCCAGGCCCAGGTCAGCCGCACGCTGAAGGCCATGCAGGAACGCGGCCTGGTGCGGGGGCGGCGCTCGCACCGCGACCAGCGGGTGTGGCTGTTCACCCTGACCGCCGACGGGGCGGCGCTGTACCGGCGCATCGCGCCCACCATGGACGCCCGCCGCCGCGCCCTGGACGGCGCCCTGGACGGCGACGCCCTGGCCGGATTCCTGCACGGCGCCCGCCAGGTGGCCCAGGCCGCCGCCGCCCCCGTGAACGACGACTCGGATCAACGAACGACCAACAAGGGAGGTTGACATGAAAAGGACGATTTCCAATCTGGCCCTGGGCGCCCTGCTCGCCGGAGGGCTGGCCCTGGCCAGCCTGGCCGCGGCCGCCGGATGGGCGCCCTCGGGCCCGGTCAAGCTGCAGATCGGCTTCGGCGCCGGCGGCGAGACGGACACCATGGGCCGGGCCATCGCCCAGGCCATGGAACAGCAGACCGGCTGGGACGTGATCGCCGAGAACAAGCCCGGCGGCGGCGGCGTCGCCATGTTCACCGGGGTCAGCGCCGCCCCCGCCGACGGCACGGTGATCGGCATGGGCGTGTCCATGCCGATCCTCATCAACCTGGTCCTGCGCGGCGACAAGCTGCCCTTCAAGCTGGACAGCTTCACCTACCTGGCCACGGTGTCGCGGGCCCAGGTGGCGATCATCGCCAAGGCCGACGCGCCCTATTCCACCATGGCCGAGCTGATCGCCTATTCCAAGGGCAAGGGCGGGGTACCCGTGGCCTTCGACGCCAAGCCCCAGGAGCTGATCCTGCGCGCCATCAACAAGAGCCACGCCGCCGGCTTCCGCCCGGTGGCGTCGAAAAGCTCGGCCGAGATGGTGCAGAACGTGCTGGGCGGCCACGTCGCCGCGTCCTTCGCCGCCGGGGTACACATCCCCTACATCCAGAAGGGCGACATCAAGATGCTGGCCAGCGCCAACGACGGCCGCCACTCCTACGCCCCCGACACGCCGACCCTGCGCGAGCAGGGCTACGACCTGTTCGTCGACCCGTGGTTCTACTTCGCCGCCCCGGCCGGCCTGCCGGCCGACGCGCGGGACGCCCTGGCCCAGGCCCTGGACGCCGCCATCAAGTCGCCCAAGGTGCGCGAGCTGGTGGCCAACGCCCTGCGCAACGAGGTGGTCAACCTGGGCCCCGATGGCACCACCAAGATGATGAATGCCGGCATCGGCGGGGTGAAGGTGCTGTTCGGCAAATAGGGCGGCGCGCGCCGAACGGCGGGGTCGGGTCGTGACGCTGGACCGCGTGACCGGGCTGCTGGTGGCCGCCCTGGGCGGGGTGCTGCTGGTCGCGGTGATCCCGGACCAGGTGGAGACGGTGGACTACGGCTGGGTCCGGCCCGGGACCCTGCCCACCGTGCTGGCCGCGGTCCTGGTCGCCCTGGGCCTGGTGCAGGCCGCCCTGGCCCGGCGCGGGGCCGCGGCCGATCCGGACGACGGGGGTGTCGGCGACGGGGGCATCGGCGCCGTCGCCCGCGCCGCCCTGTACCTGGCCGTCGCCGCCCTTGGGGTCTGGGCCATGGGGCGGATCGGCTTCGTCTGGGTGGCGCCGGCCCTGGTCCTGGCCCTGATGCTGCTGGTCGGCGAGCGGCGGCCGCACTGGATGGCGGTGGCGGCGATTGTGGTGCCGGGGGTGATCTGGCTGGTGGTCGAGGTGCTGCTGGGCCGCACCCTGCCGGGCGGCTGAGCGGCCCATGCCCGACATCGCCACGGTCCTCGCCGGGGTCGGCGACGCCCTGTCGCTGGCCAACCTGCTGTGGGTGGTGGCCGGGGTGGCGGTGGGCCAGTTCGTGGGCGCGGTGCCCGGCATCGGCCCGATCATGGCCATGGCCATCGCCGTGCCGTTCACCTTCGTCATGAGTCCCCTGGCGGCGATCTCGTTCCTGATGGGGGTCAACAAGGGCGGCCTGTTCGGCGGCGCCATCCCGGCGGTGCTGATCAACACCCCGGGCACGCCCGATGCCGCCGCCACGGCCCTGGACGGCCATCCCCTGGCGCGCCAGGGCAAGGCGCCCAAGGCGCTGAAGATGGCGCTGTACGCCTCGATCACCGGCGACACCTTCAGCGACATGGTGCTGATCACCGTGTCGGCGCCGCTGGCCGCCGTGGCCCTGATGATGGGCCCGGTGGAGGTGTTCTGCCTGATGGTCCTGGCGTTCTCGGTGATCGCCGGGCTGGTGGGGGATTCCCTGGTCAAGGGGCTGGCCGCCGCCGCCCTGGGCCTGCTGTGCGCCACCGTGGGCCTGGACCCCGAGCACGGCACCCCGCGCCTGATCTTCGGCCAGTTCGCGCTGTACGACGGCCTGCCCCTGGCGCCGGTGGCCATCGGCATGCTGGCGGTGGCCGAGATCCTGCGCCGCCTGGCGGCCATCCGCGGCACCCGCCGCGCCGCCGTGCACATGCCGCGCGGCCGCGGCGCCGACGGCGGGCGCCTGACCTGGGCCGAATACTGGGCCTGCCGCGGCACCATGGCCCGCGGCGCGGCGATCGGCACGGTGCTGGGCGCCATCCCGGGCATCGGCTCCACCGCCGCCGCCTTCCTCAGCTACGCCTCGGCCCGCCAGGCGCGGAAGGCGCGCCGGGACCCGGTCGAGTTCGGCGCCGGCAACCTGCACGGCATCGCCGCCACGGAAAGCGCCAACTCGTCGGTGGTGGGGGCCAACCTGATCCCCCTGCTGACCCTGGGCATCCCCGGCAGCATCGGCGCCGCCCTGGTGATCAGCGCCCTGATGATCCAGGGAATCCAGCCCGGCCCCCTGCTGTTCGAGCAGCAGGGGCGCCTGATCTACGGCCTGTTCGGGGCCATGATGATGGCCAACTTCGTCAACTTCTGGATGGGGCAGCTCGGCCTGCGGTTCTGGGCCCGGGTGGTGGCGGCGCCGGAATCGGTGGTGTTCCCGTCGGCCCTGCTGCTGTGCGTGGTCGGGGTCTACATGTCCACCGGCGACCTGCTGGGGGTGGCGGTGATGCTGGTGTTCGCCGGAGTCGGCTACGCCATGACCGCCACCGGCTATTCGGTGGTGGTGTTCATCATCGCCTTCTTCCTGGGCCCGCGCTTCGAGCTGTCCCTGAGCCAGACCCTGACCATCATCGACGGCAAGCCGCTGGAGATGCTGGACCATCCCGTGGGCCTGGCCCTGCTGGCCTGCGCCGTGGCCGCCGCCTACTGGATGGGGGTGCGCGGCCGGCGGCGGGAGCGGGCGGCGGAAGGCGAAAAATAGCGTTCGATGGCGGCGCCCGATTGTCCGCCGCGCCCGTTTCACATAACCTTTTCCCCAGGCCCAACAAGCGGCGGCCGGAACCGCCGCGACATCCGGGGAGAGATCCCATGACCGACCAACCGCATCCGCGCGTGGCCACCCTGGCGGACGTGGCGGCCCTCGAGGCCCGGCCCCTGGCCGACAACCTGCCGGCGCGGTCCGTGTACGGCCTGATCGAGCGCGCGGCGCGCCTGCACGGCGACCGCGCCGCCTTCACCTACCTGCCCGACGGCGACCCGGCCACGGCGCCGCGCCAGCTTTCCTTCGCCGAGCTGCGGGCGCGGGTCACCCAGGCCGCCAACCTGTTCCATTCCCTGGGCCTGGGGCCCGACGAGTCGGTGGCCATCCTGGCCCCCAACACGCCCAGCACCCAGGTCGCCATGTGGGGCGCCGAGACGGCGGCGCGGGCCTGCCCCATCAACATCCTGCTGGACGCCGACCACGTGGCCGAGCTGGTGCGCGCCGCCCGGGCCCGGGTGCTGGTGGCCCTGGGCCCGGACCCGGACCTGCCCATCTGGCCGCGGGTCGAGCAGGTGCTGGCCCGGGTCGAGGTGGCGGCGGTCCTGGTGCTGGGCCACGACGCGCCCGACGTGCCCGGGGTGCGCGCCTTCGACACCGCCCTGGACCGCCAGCCGGCCGACGGCCTGGCCTTCGCCCGGACCCTGGACCTGGACACCCCGGCGGCCCTGTTCCACACCGGCGGCACCACCGGCCTGCCCAAGCTGGCCCAGCACACCCACGGCAACCAGGTGCACAGCGCCTGGGCCGCGGCCCTGTACTACGACCTGGGCCCCGACGACGTGGTGGTGAACGGGTTCCCGGTGTTCCACGTGGCCGGGTCCCTGGTCTATGGCCTGTCCAGCCTGTCGGCCGGGGCGCGCCAGGTGCTGCCGACCCGCACCGGCATGCGCAACACCGCCTTCATGGGCAACTTCTGGAAATTCGCCGCCCGCGAACGGGCCACGGTCATCGCCGGGGTGCCGACCACCCTGGCCACCCTGCTGAAGATCCCGCCCGACCCCGGCGAGGCGGACAGGGTGCGCGTGTTCCTGACCGGCGGCTCGCCCCTGCCCAGCGAGCTGGCGGCGGCGGTGGAGGCGGCCTACGGCCGGCCCGTGCGCAACATCTTCGGCATGACCGAATCGGCCGGGCTGGTCACGGTCGAGCCGTTCCACGGGCCGCGCCTGCCCGGCAGCACCGGCCTGCGCCTGCCGCACGGCCAGGTGCGGGCGGTGGCCCTGGGACCCGACGGGCCGGACCTGGACCGGCCCTGCGCCCCCGGCGAGACCGGGGTCATCGTCCTGCGCGGGCCCAACGTGGGGCCCGGCTACACCGACCCGACCCGCAACGCCGGCACCTTCACCGCCGACGGCTGGCTGATCTCGGGCGACCTGGGCCATGTGGACGCGGAGGGCCGCGTGTTCGTCACCGGCCGGTCCAAGGACGTGATCATCCGCGGCGCCCACAACATCGACCCGGCGGCCATCGAGGAGGCCCTGGCCACCCACCCGGCGGTGGAGATGTGCGCCGCCGTGGGCCAGCCCGACGCCTACGCCGGCGAACTGCCGGTGGCCTACGTGACCCTCAAGCCCGGCGCCACCGCCACCGCCGGCGACCTGGCCATGTGGGCCGAGCCGCGCATCGCCGAGCCGCCGGCCCGGCCCAAGCGCATCGCCATCCTGGACGCCATGCCGCTGACGGCGATCGGCAAGATCTACAAGCCCGAGCTGCGCCGCGACGCCGCCGCCGTCGCCTTCGACGCCGCCCTGGCGCCCCTGCGCGCCGCCGGCGCGGCGGTGACGGTGAGCGCCGAGGACCGCGCCGGCAGCCCGTTCCTGTTCGTGGCCGTGGACGACCCGGACCGGCACGGTCCCGCCATCCGCGCGGCCCTGCGCGATTTCGTGGTGCCCTACGAGGTGGTGCAGGGGTGACCACCGTCGTCTGGCTGCGCCGCGACCTGCGCCGGGCCGACAACCCGGCCCTGCACGCGGCGGCGGCGCGCGGGCCGGTGCTGC
The DNA here is from genome assembly GCA_024236415.1 of Hyphomicrobiales bacterium. Lineage (GTDB taxonomy): Bacteria > Pseudomonadota > Alphaproteobacteria > Rhodospirillales > JACKKN01 > JACKKN01. The sequence goes on along the minus strand of JACKKN010000006.1, from coordinate 211,122 downwards.
CGGTGTTCATCCTGGACCGCGCAGACGACCACGGCGTGCGCGCCCCCGGCGGCGCCGGGCGCTGGTGGCTGCACCACAGCCTGCGCGCGCTCGGCAAGGATCTGGGTGGCCTGCTGCTGCTGCGCGGCGACCCGGCGCGGCTGCTGCCCGACCTGGCGGCCCGGGCCGGCGCCGGGGCCGTGCACTGGAACCGCCTGTACGAGCCCGGCACCATCGCCCGCGACCAGGCCGTCAAGGCCGCCCTGGCCGGCGCCGGGATCGCGGCGCGCAGCTTCAACGGCGCCCTGCTGCACGAGCCCTGGGAGGTGGCGACCGGCGGCGGCGGCCCCTACAAGGTGTTCACCCCGTTCTGGAAGGCGGCCCTGAAGCGCCCGGTGGCCGAGCCCCTGCCGGCGCCAATTCTCGACCTGGCCCCCCTGCCCGAGCCCGGCGAGGACCTGGACGACTGGGGCCTGCTGCCGCGCGACCCGGACTGGGCCGCCGGCTGGGGCGACCTGTGGCGGCCCGGCGAGGCCGGGGCCGCGGCGCGGCTGGACGACTTCCTGGACGGCGGCGCCGCCGGCTACGGCGCCGGCCGCGACCGGCCCGACCAGGACCACGTGTCGCGCCTGTCGGCGCACCTGCACTGGGGCGAGGTGTCGCCGCGCCAGGTCTGGACCCGGGCCCGGTTCCTGGCCGACGCCGCGCCGGCCCGGCGCGGCGACATGGACAAGTTCCTGGCCGAGGTCGGCTGGCGCGAGTTCGCCCACCACCTGCTGTACCACTTCCCCGACCTGCCGGCCGAGAACTGGCGCCGCGCCTTCGACGCCTACCCCTGGCGCGAGGACGGCATCGCCGGCGACCTGCGCGCCTGGCGGCGGGGCCGCACCGGCTATCCCCTGGTCGACGCGGGGATGCGCGAGCTGTGGGCCACCGGGTACATGCACAACCGGGTGCGCATGGTGGCGGCCAGCTTCCTGGTCAAGCACCTGCGCATCCACTGGCGTCACGGGGAATCCTGGTTCTGGGACACCCTGGTCGACGCCGACCTGGCCAACAACGCCGCCGGCTGGCAGTGGGTGGCCGGCAGCGGCGCCGACGCCGCGCCCTATTTCCGCATCTTCAACCCCATCGCCCAGGGCTGCCGGTACGACCCCCGGGGCGCCTACGTGCGCCGCTGGTGCCCCGAGCTGGCGGCCCTGCCCGACGACGCCGTGCACGCCCCCTTCGCCGCGCCGCCCGCCGTGCTGGCGGCGGCCGGCGTGGCCCTGGGCGAGACCTATCCCCATCCCATCGTCGGCCACGAAGCCGCCCGCGCCGCCGCCCTGGCCGGCTACGCGGCAGTCAAGGCGGCGGGGTGAGGCCGGATCAGGCCGCCGGGCGGCGGCGCAGGTTGGGCAGGATCAGGACGCTGGCCAGGGCGCCGCAGATCAGGGCCAGGGCCACCACCTCCTGCCAGCCCACGGGCTCGCCCAGGGTCAGGGCGCTGGAATAGACGCCGATGGCCGGGATGGCCAGGGTGCCGATGGCCGCGGTGGTGGCCGGCAACAGCTGCACGATGCGGAAGAAGGCCCACTGGCAGAACAGGGTCGGCCCCATCAGGATGAACAGGAACATGGCCCAGGTGGCGGCGTCCAGGTCGGCGAAGTCGGGGATCGGCTCGAAGGCCAGGGCCCCGGCGGTCAGCGGCAGGGCGCCCAGCACCAGGTGCCAGCCGACCAGGGTCGGCGCCGGGGTGCGCCAGCGGTAGCGCTTGATCAGCACCGTGCCCATGGCCCAGGTCAGGGCCGCGCCCAACATCACCAGGGCCCCCACCGGCGCCCGCTCGACCAGGCTGAGGTCGCCGCCCATCAGCACCACCAGGCCCGTGACCCCCAGCACCAGGCCCAGAACCTTGTGCCCGCCCAGGGGCTCGCGCAGCAGCCACAGGCCCAGCACCGAGGCCCAGACCGGCATGGTGAAGGCGATGATGGCGGCGCGCCCGGCGGGCATCAGCGACAGGCCGTAGGCCGAGCACAGGTGCCAGCCGACCACGTTGAACACGCACAGGATGACCATGGGCCAGCGGTCGACCCGGGCCACGGCCAGGGTGTGGCCGCCCAGGCGCGCGATCAGCAGCAGGCCGATGCCCGCCACCCACAGGCAGATGGCGCGGAACCACCACACCGAGATGTGCGCCAGGACGGTCTTCATGACCGGCCAGTTGATGCCCCAGAAGAAGGTCACCGCCGCCAGCAGCAGGATGCCGGCCAGCGGCAGCCGTTCGCGCCCCTGCACCGCGGCCACGGGGGTCAGGAGGCGGCCGGGGCGGCGGCGGACTCGGGCCGGGGCTTGGCGTCGCGGCGCTCGACCTCCATCCCGGCGTCGCGCCAGGCGGTGAAGCCGCCGGCGATGTGCACCACCGGGTTCAGGCCCATCTCGATGGCCGTGCGCGCCGCCAGGGCCGAGCGCCAGGCGGCGGCGCAGAAGAACACGAAGGTCTTGTCCTCGGCGAACAGGGGCTTGTGGTAGGGGCTCTCGGGGTCGATCCAGAATTCCAGCATTCCGCGCGGGCACAGCTTGGCGCCGGGGATGCCGCCCTCGCGCTGCACCTCGCGCACGTCGCGCAGGTCGATGAACACGTGGTCGTCGCGGTGCAGCAGGTCCCTGGCCTGGTCGACGGTGATGGCCGTGACCATCCCCTCGGCCTCGGCCAGCAGTTGCTTGTACCCCTTGGTGATGCGCAGTGCCATGGAATCGTCCGCCCTTGAATGCCCGTCCGCCGCTGGTTTCAACATGGGGCCCCGGCGCCCGGCCGTCAACGGCGGAGACGCCGCCGCCGGCCCCGGCGCACGCCTTTTTTCCGCCACGGATGGGTGATAGGGTGCGCCGCTGTTGACCACGACCGCAAGGGACCGACCATGACCGCTTTCCGCTTCGCCGCCGCCCTGTTCCTGTGCCTGCTGGTTTTCGCCGCGCCGGGGGCCCGGGCCGACGACGGCTACACCCAGGAGGAGATCGTGGCCAAGGCCGAGGGCTTCTTCGGCGACACCACCGAGGGCCTGGCCAAGGCGATCCAGCGCGTGTTCGAGGACCAGGGCAAGCCCAACGGCTACATCACCGGCGAGGAGGCCGCCGGCGCCATCGGCGTCGGCCTGCGCTATGGCCGCGGCGAGCTGTTCCGCAAGCGCGGGCCGAGCCAGAAGCTGTACTGGCAGGGGCCGTCCATCGGCTGGGACCTGGGCGGCAACGTGTCCAAGGTGTTCGTGCTTGTCTACAACCTGCGCAACCCGGCCGAGATCTTCCAGCGCTTCCCCGGGGTCGACGGCAGCTTCTACATCGTCGCCGGCTTCGGCGTGAACTACCAGAAGAGCAACGACATCACCCTGGCCCCCATCCGCACCGGGGTCGGCCTGCGCGCCGGCGCCAACGTGGGCTACCTGCACTACACCAAGGAGAGTTCCTGGAACCCGTTCTAGGGGCCGGGTGACGGGACGGCCGGGGGGCGCCATGGAGGGGGCAGGACGGTCGCCGCGGGCGACCCTCATCGGCGGCACCGCCGTGCTGCTGTGGGCCACCCTGGCGCTGTTCACCACCCTGACCGGCGCCGTGCCGCCGTTCCAGCTGGTGGCCATGACCTTCGCCGTCGCCTTCCTGCTGGCGCTGGGCACCTGGCTGGCGCGGGGGGAATCGCCGCTGCGCCACCTGCGCTGGCCGGCGCCGGTGTGGGGGCTGGGGGTGGGCGGCCTGTTCGGCTACCACTTGTTCTATTTCATGGCCCTGCGCAACGCGCCGCCGGTGGAGGCCGGGCTGATCGCCTACCTGTGGCCGCTGCTGATCGTCGTCACCTCGGCCCTGCTGCCCGGCGAGCGGCTGCGCTGGTGGCACCTGGCCGGGGCCCTGGCCGGCCTGGCCGGCACGGTGCTGCTGGTCACCGACGGCGGCCGGGTGGCGTTCAAGGCGGAATACTGGCTGGGCTACCTGATGGCCGGGCTGTGCGCCGTCACCTGGACCGCCTATTCGGTGCTCAGCCGCCGTTTCGCCCAGGTGCCCACCGACGCGGTGGGCGGCTTCTGCGGCGCCACCGCCCTGCTGGCGCTCGTCTGTCACCTGGGGTTCGAGACCACGGTCTGGCCCCGGGGCGGCGAGTGGCTGGCGGTGCTGGCCCTGGGCCTGGGCCCCGTGGGCGCGTCGTTCTTCGCCTGGGACGTGGGGGTCAAGCGCGGCAACATCCAGGCCCTGGGCGCCTTCGCCTACGCCGCGCCGCTGCTGTCCACCATCCTGCTGATCCTGTTCGGCCAGGGCGCCCTGACCGCGGCCGTGGCCGCCGCCTGCGCCCTCATCGTCGGCGGCGCCGTGCTGGCGTCCTGGGACATGCTGCGGCGAAAGGGCTAGCCCCGGGCGCCGTCCAGGAACAGGCGCACGGCGAAGCGGATGGTGGCCTCGACCTCGTCGGCGCCGGGCGGGTCGGAGGGGCACATCATGGCGCACTTGACCACCTTGCCCTGGACCATCATCAGCAGGCAGCCGGCGGCCAGGGTGGTGTCGTCCAGGCGCAGCTCGCCGCGGGCCACGCGGTCGTCCAGGAACCGGGCCACGCCGCGCTGCAGGGCCTCGGGCCCGGCGCGGTAGAAGACCTCGCTGAGCTGCGGGAAGCGCACCGCCTCCATGGTCAGGATGCGCTCCAGGGCCCGGCTCTCGGGCGACAGCAGCAGGGCCATGAAGCGCCGGCCCAGGTCGGTCAGCGCGTCCTCCAGGGGCATGGTGCGCCAGCGGCCGTCCTGCAGGGGGTCGGCCATGTCGCGGCACTTGTGCTCGATGGTGGCGGCGAACAGGCGCTCCTTGCTGCCGAAGTGGAAATACACCGTGCGCTTGGAGACCCCGGCCCGGCGCGCCACCTCGTCCATGCTGGTGGCGCCGTAGCCGTGGCTCAGGAACTCCCGCGCCGCCGCCCCCAGGATGGCCGCGCGCTTGCCGCTGCGCCCGGTGGGCACGGGGGCGGTACCGGCAGGGTCGGCGGGGTCCGGGGATGCCGGCAGCAGGTCGTCGGGGCCCATGGTCATAAAACTTTTTTCAGATTCTTCTTGAAAACGACACCGTGTAGTTTACAAAAACTATACTGTGTAGTTTACTCTGCCGAAGCCCCAACCGCAAGACGATTGCCGCAAGGCGTTTGCCGCAAGGCGCAAAGGTGGCGGCGGGACCGGCGAAAAAAGATCCGCGAAGTGTGACCGGGACCACGGACGGGATCACTGAGGCATCTAGTATCCGGTGCCAGAATGGGGGAACTCCGGCATGGAGGCCCCCGCCGGCAGGGAGCCGGGCCCGCGCCGCCGCGGGCCGCCATGGGTAAACGGGCCGGACCGCCCCGACGACAACGGGGCCGGAACCGGGCGAAGGGAGTGCATGGGCATGCAGCACAAACTGGACCGCTGGGTCGAGAAGTACACCGCCGCCGTCATCCGCCGCCGGTGGTTGGCGATCCTGGTCTGCCTGGCCGTGGCCGTGGCCGCCGGCGCCGGCGCCAAGAACCTGGTGTTCGACACCAACTACCGGGTCTTCTTCGGCAAGGACAACCCGCAGCTGCTGGCCTTCGAGGCGGTGCAGGACATCTATGCCAAGAACGACAACGTCCTGTTCGTGCTGCGGCCCAAGGACGGCGACGCCTTCTCGGCCGACATGCTGGCGGCCACCGAGACCATCACCCAGGGCGGATGGAAGCTGCCCTTCGCCACCCGGGTCGATTCCATCAACAACTTCCAGTACTCCCATGCCGAGGGCGACGACCTGATCGTCGAGGACCTGGTGCGCAAGGCCGCCGACCTGGACGACGCCGGCCGCGCCAAGGTCCGCGACCTGACCCTGAAGGAGCCCCTGCTGGTGCACCGGCTGGCCGCCACCGACGGCGGCGCCGCCGGGGTCAGCGTGACCTTCACCCTGCCCGGCAAGGACGTGGACGAGGTCCACCGCACCATCAACGCGGTGCGCGCCCTGGCCGACAAGGTGCGCGCCGAGCACCCGGACATCACCCTGGCCCTGACCGGCATGGTGGTCATGAACGCCACCTTCGAGGAGGCGGGCATGAACGACATGACCACGCTGATCCCGCTGATGTACGGGGTGCTGATCGTGGCCATGGTGCTGTTCCTGCGCTCGTTCACCGGCACGCTGGGCACGCTGCTGGTGATCGGCCTGTCGGCGGCCACGGCCATGGGCCTGGCCGGCTGGGCCGGCATCCGCCTGACCCCGCCGTCGGCGGCGGCGCCGACCATCATCCTGACCCTGGCCATCGCCGATTCGGTGCACATCCTGGTGGTCATGTTCTCGGCCATGCGCCACGGCATGGACAAGCGCGCCGCCATCGTCGAGAGCATGCGCATCAACTTCGGCCCCGTGTTCCTGACCAGCCTGACCACGGTGATCGGCTTCGCCAGCCTGAACGCCAGCGACGCGCCGCCGTTCCACGACCTGGGCAACATCACCGCCGTCGGGGTGACGGCGGCCTGGGTGTTCTCGGTCCTGTTCCTGCCCGCCTTCATGGCGGTGATGCCGGTGCGGGTGCGCACGCGCATGCGGGCCGACGGCCACCACGAGCGCACCTTCATGGACCGCTGGGCCGACATGGTGATCCGCCGCCGCCACGCCCTGCTGTGGGGCACCGCCGCGGTGGTGGTGTTCCTGGGCGCCATGATCCCGCGCATCGAGCTGGACGACCAGTTCGTCAAGTATTTCTCCCCCAGCATCCCGTTCCGCGCCGACACCGACTTCACCGAGAAGCACCTGACCGGCATCTACCAGGTGGAATACTCGGTCGGCGCCGGCGAGAGCGGCGGCATCAACGACCCCGCCTACCTGGCCAACCTGGACCGGTTCGTCACCTGGCTGCGGGCCCAGCCCGAGGTCACCCACGTCAACGCCCTGACCGACATCGTCAAGCGCCTGAACCGCAACATGCACGCCGACGACCCGGCGTACTACCGCCTGCCCGAGAACCGCGAGCTGGCGGCCCAGTACCTGCTGCTGTACGAGATGTCGCTGCCCTACGGTCTGGACCTGAACAACCAGATCAACGTGGCCAAGTCGGCGACCCGGGTGGTGGTGACCCTGCGCAGCTCGTCCACCAGCCACCTGCGCGAGTTCGACGCCCGGGCCGAGGGCTGGCTGCGCGACAACACGCCGGCCGCGGCCCATGCCGAGGGCACGGGCACGCCGGTCATGTTCGCCTTCATCTCCCAGCGCAACATCCAGAGCATGCTGGTGGGCACCACCATCGCCCTGGTGCTGATCTCGCTGAGCCTGATCATCGCGCTGCGCAACCTGCGCCTGGGCCTGCTCAGCATGGTGCCCAACCTGGCCCCGGCCATCGTCACCTTCGGCTTCTGGTCGCTGGTGGTGGGCGAGGTGGGCCTGGCCTCGTCGGTGGTCACGGCCACCAGCCTGGGCCTGATCGTGGACGCCACCGTGCACTTCCTGTCCAAGTACACCCGCGCCCGGCGCCAGCACGGCGCCGACCCCGAGAACGCGGTGCGTTACGCCTTCGCCACCGTCGGCACGCCGCTGTGGGTGACCACGGCCATCGTGGTACTGGGCTTCGCCGTGCTGTCCCTGTCGGACTTCACGGTCAACGCGTCGCTGGGCCTGCTGACGGCCTTTGCCGTGGCCTCGGCCCTGGTCATCGACTTCATCATGCTGCCGCCCCTGCTGCTGGCCGTGGACCGCGCCGGTGTGCGCCGCGCCGGCGACGGCGAGAAAGAGGAGAAAGCCCCCATGCCCGCCTTCCGCTCCCACGCCACCGGCGCCGCCCTGCTGGTGGCGGCCACGGCCGCCGTCGCCGCCGCCCTGCTGGCCCCGGGTCCGGCCCGCGCCGAGACGCCCGAGCAGAAGGGCCTGGCCATCGCCGAGGAGATCGACCGCCGCGACACCGGGTTCGGCGATTCCCAGGCCGAGCTGAAGATGGTGCTGCGCAACGCCCACGGCGAGTCCAGCGAGCGCCTGTTGGACCAGAAGGTGCTGGAGGTGCCGTCGCGCGAGGAGGGCGACCGGACCCTGATCGTGTTCCGCCACCCCAAGGACGTGGAGGGCACGGCCATGCTGACCCACACCAAGATCCTGGACCCGGACGACCAGTGGCTGTTCCTGCCGGCCCTGAAGCGGGTCAAGCGCATCTCGTCGTCCAACAAGTCGGGCCCCTTCGTCGGCAGCGAGTTCGCCTACGAGGACCTGGTGTCGTTCGAGGTGGCCAAGTACGGCTACAAGTACCTGCGCGACGAGCCCTGCGGCGAGCTGACCTGCTTCGTCGTCGAGCGCACCCCCAAGTACGAGAACTCGGGCTATACCCGCCAGGTCACCTGGACCGACACCGGCGAGTACCGCATCGTCAAGGTGGACTTCTACGACCGCAAGAACGAGCTGCTGAAAACCCTCGCCTTCGAGGGCTACCGCCAGTACCTGGGCAAGTTCTGGCGCGCCCATAAGCTGGTCATGGTCAACCACCAGAACGGCAAGTCCACCGAGCTGATGGTCGAGGGCGACTACACCTTCAACAACGGCTTCGGCGACGCGGACTTCACCAAGGGGCGGCTGAAGCGGGTCCACTAAGACGGGCCGCGTCCCGGCCGGGACCGGGCCAAGACCTCAGGACGCCGGCGCGTCGGGGGTGGCCAGCGGAACCGCGGCGGCCGGGGTTGGCACGGCCGGGGATGCGGGCCGGACCCCCAGGCGCGGATGCAGCCGCCCGGCGATGGCCCAGGCGGCGAACAGCCCCGCGCCGGCCGCGGCGAACACGGCCGAGACCGGCATCACCAGCATGACCAGCCAGGCGGCGCCGGGGCTCAGGATCCCCGACACGTCGCGGAAGGTGGAGTAGACGGCGGACATCTCGGTCCGCTCCGACGGCTTCACGGCCATCAGGAACGGCAGGCCGGCGCTGATGTCCAGCAGGATCAGGAACAAGGTCCCGGCCAGCAGCAGGGCGACGGTCAGCCACGGCCAGGCGGCGGCGGCGGGGGTGGCGGCGCAGAACAGGCCGCCGGCGCACAGGAACCCCACCCGCAGGGTATGGCGGACCGGGTGGCGCCGCATCCACGCCAGCATCACCGGCGTCAGGAAGAGCATGCCGTTCGACAGGGACAGCGCGATCCCGCCCACGTCCTCCCCCAGCCCGCTCTCGATGGCGAAGATCGGCAGGTAGACCACGTAGATCCACCATCCGCAGGACCGGATCACCGCGAACAGCCATCCGGCCACCAGCCGCGGCTGGGCGAAAAAGCGCCGCAGGAAGGCCAGGGGATTGGGCGCCGGCGCCCGGGCGCGGGTGATCAGCCTGCCGTTGCCCAGGCGCATCCACCAGAACACGCCCAGCAGGGCCGTGCCGGCCAGGGCCGAGACCAGGAACGGCGCCGGCGCCCACCACTGCATCAGCCACACGCCCCCTGCCGGGCCCACGGTCCAGGCCAGGGCGCTGTAGAACAGGCGCAGCGTCTCGCATTCGCCCAGCGCCGACTTGGCCACGAAATCGAGCACGTAGGCGTTGTAGCAGACGAACAGCGTCACCACCGCGACGGCGAAGCACAGCAGGGCCAGGGCGGTGGTGGCGGGCGACCCCTGGACGCCCAGGGCGGCGCCGGCCAGGTACAGGGCCGCGCCCACGGAATACATCCAGCGGCGCGGGATGAACCGGGTCAGCCAGGGCACCAGCAGCCCGCAAACGGTCGATGCGATGCCGACGAAGAAATAGATCCGCGACACCGTTCCCGCATCCTGGAAGGCGCGGTACATGGCCAGGGGAAAGACTGAGATCAGGATGCCGCGGGCGACCGCCTCGATGCCGGCGAGCACGGCGAACCCCCTCACGCCGGGGGTCGGCGCGTGCCGAAGCCATTCGGGGATTCGCCGCTGCAACATGTCCCTGGTCCGCCGCCCCTATCGCCCCGTCAATCGACCACGATTTCCGCGCCGCGGCTTTGCCGCCGGCGACACCGATGTCGCATTTCAGGGAGTCCCCGTCCGCCGGCCGTCACGGCCCCGGCCAGCCCTGGGGCGCCATCTCGAAACCGGCGAACTCGAACGCCGGCGCCACGGTGCAGCCGACCAGGGTCCAGTCGCCCAGGCTGCGCGCCGACTGCCAGGCATGGGCCGGGACCACGGCCTGGGGCCGCTGGCCGGCGGCCAGGTCGGTGCCCAGGGTGATCGTATCCTTGCCGATGCGCAGCGCCAGGGCGGCGCCGGCGTAGTGGTGCCAGACCTCGGCCGCGTCGACCCGGTGCCAGGCCGACTCCTCGCCGCCGCGCAGCAGGAAGTAGATGGCGGTCGAGGCACCGCGCCCGCCGCCCGGCTCGGAGTCCGGGGCGGCGTCGCGGAAGGTCTCGCGGAAATGGCCGCCCTCGGGATGGGGCCGCAGGCCCAGGGCGGCGATGACCTGGTCGGCCGTCAACTCTTGTCCGTCGGCGCGGTGGCGCGCATGGACGGGCGGTCGGCGAAGGTCTCGTACCAGTCGGCCAGGGCCGGGCGGCCCTGGCGCCAGTCCTCGTGGGCGAAGCGGAAATCCAGGTAGCCCAGCGCGCAGCCGATGGCGACCTGGCCGATGGTCACCTCGGCGCCCAGGGAATCGGCCTCCTCCTCCAGGGCGTCCAGGCTGCGCTCGACCGCGGCCTTCTGGCGCTCGGCCCAGGCGGTCGACCGCTCGCCGTCGGGCCGCGCCAGCTCCAGGCGGCGCAGCAGGGCCGCGTCCATGACGCCGTCGGCCAGGGCCTGGCGGCGCAGGGCGCGCCAGCGGGCGCCGCCGGCGGGCGGGAACAGCTTCAGCCCGTCGTGCTGGCTGTCCAGGAACTCGCAGATGACCGGCGAGTCGTACAGCACCTCGCCGCCGTCGCCGACCAGGGCCGGGACCTTGCCCAGGGGGTTGTCGGCGGCGATGTCCGAGTTGGGGTCCCAGACGCTGGTCAGCACCAGCTCGACCCGGTCCTGCAGGCCGCATTCGATGATCATCACCCGCGCCTTGCGGGCGTAGGGGGAGGCCAGGCCATAGCGCAGCTTCATGCTCATTTCTTTTCTTCTTTCCCGTGGCTCAGAAGTTGTCTTTCCGCCGCCGGATCTCGGCGAAGGCGCTGACCGGGTCGCGGCCGGCCAGGCCGGCGGCGGCCAGCAGCTCGGGCGCGTCGGCGCGCAGGAAGGGGTTGGTGCGCCGTTCCAGCGCCAGGGTCGAGGGCACCGTCGGCCGGCCCGCCTGGCGCAGGGCCAGCACCTGATCGGCGCGGGCGCGCAGGTCGGGGTTGTCGGGCTCGACGGTCAGGGCGAAGTCGGCGTTGGAATTGGTGTATTCGTGGGCGCAGTAGATCAGGGTCTCGTCGGGCAGGCCGCGGATCTTGCCCAGGCTGCGCCACATCTGGTCGGGCGTGCCCTCGAACAGGCGGCCGCAGCCCATGGAGAACAGGGTGTCGCCGCAGAACAGGGCATGGGATTCGGCGAACCAGTAGGCGATGTGGCCGCGGGTGTGGCCCGGCACCTCGAACACCTGGCCCACGCAGTCGCCCAGGGCCACCTGGTCGCCCTCGCGGACCCGCACGTCGATGCCGGGGATGCGGTCGGCGTCGTTGGCGAATCCGACCACGGTGCAGCCGGTGACGGCCTTGAGCTCCAGGTTGCCGCCCACGTGGTCCATGTGGTGGTGGGTGTTCAGGATGTGGGTCAGGGTCCATCCCTGCTTGTCCAGGGCCGCCAGCACGGGCTTGGCCACCGCCGGGTCGACCACGGCGCAGGCGCCGCTGCCCGGGTCGCGGGCCAGGTAGACGTAGTTGTCGTTGAGGACCGGAATCTGGTGGATGTCGAGTGCTGTCATTTTCGATTGCCCCGTCGTTCTGGCTCCCGTACCGCCGGAGCGCGGAGACTACCATCTACCACCGTCCCTAGGCTAGACTTCCGGCCATGTGGATGGACGCGGTGGACCTGCGGGATTTCTATGCCTCGGCCACGGGGCAGATGGCGCGGCGCATGGTCCGCCGGCGCATCCGCGACCTGTGGCCCGACGCGCGCGGCCTGAACGTCCTCGGCCTGGGCTACGCCACGCCGTACCTCAGCCCCTTCCGCGCCGAGGCGCAGCGGGTGGCGGCGGTGATGCCGGCGGCCCAGGGGGTGCTGCACTGGCCGCTCGAGGGGCGCAGCCTGACCTGCCTGGCCGACGACGCCGACCTGCCCCTGCCCGACCTGTCCATGGACCGCATCCTGCTGGTCCACGCCCTGGAATGCAGCGAGCAGGTGCGCCCCATGATGCGCGAGGTGTGGCGCGTGCTGGCCGGCAACGGGCGCCTGCTGGTGGTGGTGCCCAACCGCAGCGGCCTGTGGGCGCGGCTGGAACGCACGCCCCTGGGCCACGGGCGGCCCTATTCCACCGGCCAGCTCACGCGCCTGCTGCGCGACTGCCTGTTCACCCCCACCCGCACCGACGCCGCCCTGTTCGCGCCGCCCACCACCTCGCGCATGGTGCGCTCGTCGTCGCTGGCCATCGAGAACATCGGCCACCGCTGGTTCAAGGGCTTTGCCGGGGTCATCATGGTCGAGGCCACCAAGCAGCTCTACGGGGTCAACACCGAGGCCGAGGCCAAGCGCCGCAAGGCCTACCTGCCCCTGCCCCGGCGCAACCACCCGGCCCCCACCCCGGGGGTGCGGCGGGACGGCTGAGGGCCGCGGCGGCGCGCCGCCAACGGCTGTCTACGGCTGTCTAGGGCGTCGGCATGCGGGCCACCGCGGCGCGCAGGCGGTCCGGGTCGATGCCGTGGACGGTGGTGGTGAACAGGCCGCCGGGGGCCCCCTGGCGGAACAGTTCGGGGAACACGTCGGGATGGTCGCGCACCATCCGGCGGCTGGTCTGCGAGGTCAGCGACGCCAGCCCGTCGACCACCACCAGCGCCCGGGCGTCCTTCCGCAGCAGCAGCCGCAGGGTGCGTTCGTGGTCCGGGTCGTTCAGGGCCAGCACCGTGGGGCGGTGCAGCAGCAGCGGCATGGCGCCCCAGTCGGTGACGGCGACGACCGCGTCGGCCGCGGTCCGGGTCCGGACCTGGCCGGCGGCGGCGCGCATGGCCGCCAGCCCGGCGGCGTAGTCGGCGTCGCTGCGCAGGTAGTAGGCCAACGAGGCAACCCCGTTGGCGGCCAGCACGGCCCCGGCCAGCAGGCCCAGGGCCGCCCCGGCCAGGCGCGGCCCGGGCCGCCGCAGCGCCTCGACCAGGCGCAGCACGCCGCCGGCCAGCAGCACCAGCGCCACCGGCAGCAGCGGCACCCAATAGCGCGGCACCACGACCAGGGACGACCCCGGCCGCAGGTTCCAGGCGACCAGGAACAGGAGCATCAGCAGGGCGAAGGCGACCTCCAGGGCATGGGCGCCGCGGTACCAGCGCGGCACCCCCAGGGCGGCCAGCACGGCCAGGGCGGGGATGGTGACCGCGGGCGGCACCAGGTCGCCGAGGCGGGCGCCGACCAGGCCGTCGACGAAGCCGTCCAGGAAATAGGCCAGCCGCAGCAGCGGCCATTGCCAGTCCGCCAGGTCCCACCCCAGGCGCACCGACCCGGGCGCGTACAACAGCGCCGAGGGCTGCCCGAAGAACATCTTGTTCAGCATGTTGAAGGTCTCGGGCGTGTAGTCCACATAGTTGCGCGCCGCCCACAGCACGAACGGCGCCACCACCGCCAGCCCCAGGGGCACGGCCCGGGCCAGGGCGGCGGCGGGGCCGGCGCGGCGCCACTGCGCCATCAGGTAGGCCAGGGCGAAAGCGGCGGACAGGCACAGCCCCTCGTACCGCACCAGGGGGGCGTAGGCGGCCAGCAGGGCGGTCAGCGCCAGGAACGGCGCCGCGCGGTCGCGCAGGTAGCGGCGCCAGGCCGCGAACGCGGCCAGGACCGCGGCCAGCAGCACCCCGGCCGAGGACACGGTGAAGGCCGCGGCCAGGAACAGGGCGTTGACCGCCAGCAGCAGCGGCAGCACCAGCCCCGGCAGGCCGAAGCGGCCCGGGTCGTAGCAGCGGTGCGCCAGCACCAGGGAGCCGGCGCCGACGGCCGCCGCCAGGACCTGGATGGCGCCGAAATCCAGGCCGAACAGGAACACCACCGGCACCAGCAGCACCGGGACGCCGGGGAAGTACAGCAGGTTGGGGTGGCCGTTGAACCAGTAGCGGGCGTTGTCCACCAGTTCCACGGCCGAGCCGATCAGGATGCCGCTGTCCGGCGTCATGCGCCAGGAATCCGGCGCCGCCAGGACCAGGACCAGCGCCGCCGCGGCCACCAGCACCGCCCGCACCCGGCGCGGCGCCGGCGCGGCGGCCCATGAATCCAGCCACGGCAACAGGTCGGGCCGCCCGATTCCAGGTGGGGTGTCGGACATCCTTCATTTCTTAACCTTTTTCGGCGAACGTTGCGAGGTGCTTTGCGTTGCCCCAGACTTGGTGCCGGCCATCGCCATGCGCCGCGCGCCACCCTGGGCCCCCGCGACCGCCCGCCCGGACATCCGGATGAGTCCATGACCGAGTGCTCCCCGCCCCGCCAGCCCGTCGTCGGCCGATGAGGGTCTGGCTGCCCCTGATCTCCACCGGCGGCGGCGCCGACGTGCTGACCGAGGCCCTGCGCCGGGCCCTGGAGCGCCGCGGCCACGAGGGCATCCCCTACCTGGCGGCGCACCACAACCAGTACTTCCCCTGGGGCCAGCGCCGGGTGCCGGCGCCGCCCGGCACCGACGTGGTCGTCACCCACAGCTGGTTCGGGGCCGGCTTCCACCGCCCGCCCGTCCCCCTGGTGGTGATCGAGCACCTGTTCACCCCGGACCCGGCGGCGCGGCCCCACCGCAGCCCGGCCCAGTCCCTGTTCCACGAGGTGCTGGTGCGTCGCCTCGTGGCCAGCAGCTATCGCCGCGCGGCGGCGACCGTGGCCGTGTCCGACGCCACCCGGCAGCAGATCGAGCGCCATTTCCCCGCGGTCCGGCCGCGGGTGATCCGCAACGGCGTCGACCTGGACCACTTCCGCCCGCCGCCGGCGCCCCGTGCCGCCCCCAGCCCGGCCGCGGGCGGGCGGCCCCTGCGACTGCTGTTCGTGGGCAACCTGATCCGGCGCAAGGGGGTCGACCTGCTGCCGCCGATCATGGCCGCCCTGGGCCCGGATTTCGAGCTGCTGTACACCAGCGGCCTGCGCACGGACACGCGCCTGGAGCGGGTCGCCAACGCCCGGTCCCTGGGCCGCCTGGACCGCGACGGCATGCGCCGGGCGTACTGGGAGGCCGACCTGCTGCTGTTCCCCTCGCGCATGGAGGGGCTGCCGCTGGCGGTCATGGAGGCCGCCGCCTGCGGCCTGCCGGCGGTGGTGTCGGACGCCTCGTCCATGCCCGAATCGGTGGTCGACGGCACCACCGGCCGGGTCTGCCCGGCCGACGACGTGGCCGCCTTCGCCGCCGCCGTGCGCGCCTTGGCGGCGGACCCGCCGGCCCTGGCCGCCATGGGCGCCGCGGCGCGCCGGTTCGCCGAGCGGGCCTTCGACCTGGAGCGCATGACGGCTGAATACATCGACCTGTTCGAGGAGGTGCGGCGGCCATGACGGGCGACGGCCGGCGGCGGGTGCTGTTCGTCTCCACCACCCTGGGCGAGGGCGGCGCCGAGCGGTTCGTGGCCAACGCCTGCAACCTGCTGGACCCGGACCGGTTCGACGTCGAGGTCGCCGTCCTGCGCCCCAAGGTCGACTACCCGGTGCCCGACCGGGTGGCGATCCACGACCTGGGCAAGCGGCGGGTGCGGGACAACCCGGCGGCCATCCTGCGCCTGCGGCGGCTGGCCCGCGACGGCGGCTACCACGTGGTGGTCGGCGCCCTGTCGACGGCCAACCGGATGCTGCACCTGGCCCTGGCCGGCCTGGGCCGCCGCCCGGGCTGGGTGGCGCGCGTGGATTCCGACCCCCGCGCCCGCGACGCGGCCGGCGACCGCGGGCCCAAGCGGGCCCTGGAGCGGCGCCTGCTGCTGGCCGCCCTGGCCCGGGCCGACCGCATCCTGGCCATTTCCCGGGGCAGCGCCGACAGCGTGCGGGCCCTGCTGCGCGACGCCGCGCCGCGCCTGGTCCTGATGTCCAACCCGGTGGACTTCGCCGACCTGGACCGCCAGGCGGCGCAGCCGGCCGTGCTCGACACCCTGGACCTGGAACGGCCGGTGGTCGTGACCGTGGCCCGCATGGAATGGGCCAAGCGCCTGGACCTGGCCCTGCGCGCCTTCGCCGCGGCGCGGGCGGCGGGGGCGCCCGGCCACCTGGTGCTGTGCGGCGACGGCACGCAACGGGCCGCGCTGGAGGCCCTGGCCCGCGACCTGGGCATCGCCGACCGGGTCAGCTTCCTGGGCTTCCGCGCCAACCCCTTCGCCGAGATGCGCGCCGCCGACCTGTTCGTCCTGTCCAGCGACCGCGAGGGCCTGCCCAACGCCCTGGTCGAGGCCCAGGGCCTGGGCCTGCCGGCGGTGGCGACCGACTGCCGCTCGGGCCCGGCCGAGATCGTCGCCGACGGCGAGACCGGCCTGCTGGTGCCCACGGGCGACGTCGACGCCCTGGCCCGGGCCCTGGGCCGGCTGCTGGCCGACGGCGCGGCGCGGGCCCGGTTCGGCGCCGCCGCCCGGGAAAGGGCGCGGCGCATGTTCGACGTCGCCACCCAACTGCCGCGCCTGGAGGAGGTCCTGCTGACCACGGAGCCGCGCCCGTGAAGGACGTCACCGTGGGCATCAAGGCCTTCATCCGCACGGCCGAACTGGACGCGGCCCTGGCCTCGCTGGCGGGCAAGGGGTTCGCGCAGGTCGTCGTCGCCGACGACAGCCACATGGACGACGCCCGCCGCGCGCTCTATGCCAGGCACGCCGACCGCCTGCCGCTGCGGGTGCTGGAGCTGCCCTTCGACAGCGGCCTGTCGTACGGCCGCAACCGGCTGGTCGAGGCCTGCGCCACCCCCTACTTCCTGCTGATGGACGACGACATGGAGCTGACCGGGGACCTGGGCCTCCTGCGCCGGGTCCTGGACTCGGACCCCGCCCTGGGCGGCGCCGCCGGCATGTGGGCGGACCACGTGGGCGGGCCGGCCTATTCCAACACCGGCAACCTGTTCGTGTTCGACCGCTGCGTGGTGCAGGACATCGGATTCGCCCGCCGCGCCGGGCGGGTGGAGCGGCCGGGCGTGCCGCCCTACCACGTGACCGACATGATCACCAACCTGGCCCTGTTCGACATGCGGGTGTTCGATGACGCCCTGTGGGACCCGGCCTACAAGATCACCCGCGAGCACGAGGACTTCTACCTGACCCACAAGGCGCGCGGCCGCTGGAAGTTCGCCACGGTGCCGGACTTCGTCTGCGTGCACCGGCCGCCGTCGGCCAGCGCCCAGGCCAGCGGCTACCGCGCCTACCGCACCCGCGACGAGACCCGGGCCCGCGCCGACGCCCACTTCCGCGCCAAGTGGAACAAGCCCGACGGACTGGTCTGGGGCCTGCCCCTGAAGCCGAAGCGGTTCTCCAAGGCACAGCACCTGCGCCACGTCCAGCTGGCGCTGAACCCGGTGTTCCGGTTCTTCAAGTAGGCGGAAGGGGCCGCGGCCGGCCTATTCCCCGTCGCCGCCGGCGGAAAGCTCGGTGAACGGGTCCTGGGCCAGCAGGCCGGCGACCTGGTCGTAGACGTCGGCGTTGCCGATCATCTGCTCTTCCAGTTCGGGATTCTGCTCGCCGATGGTGCGAAAGAATGTGGCCGCATCCTGCAGCAGCTTGACGGAAATATCCTGTACGGTGGCCATGACGGCTCCTTGATTCCAGGCAAAGTTCATTGTTGCCCGTCCGACGGATCGGTGCAAGGCACCTTTCAACGGGAAAAGGGCGCGGATATGCTGGCCGCCATGGACGCGCAAACGCTGTCACGGGAATGGGCCCGCGCCGCCGCCGGCGACGGCGGCCGGCGGGACTGGGAGCACATGGAGCTGGACGCCGTGCGCGCCCTGCTGGCCCGCCTGGACCCGGGCCTGCCTGGCGCCCCCCTGGACCCGGACTACACCCTGGCCCGCACCCGGCCCCTACCCTTCTATCCCGGCCACGCCCTGTGCGAACTGGTCAACCCCACGGTCATGACCGACGGCAACCCGCGCCATGCGGTGTCCGGCGACCGCGCCGCGCGCCTGCTGGACGGCACCAACGCCGTCGTCTACGACCTGAACAGGACCGTGCCCATCGCCCTGAACGGCGGCAACGTGCGCGACTACGTGCGCTTCTTCTTCGCCGCCGTGCGCGGGCGCCACGGCCATTTCCACGTGGTCGAGCGCCTGGACGACATCAACTTCGCCGGCGACCCCGACCCGGCGCGGCAGCGCCAGGTGGCGGCCCACCTGCACCCCCTGATCCTGGCCGAGGCGGACGGCGACGGCGGTTATCGGCTGCGTGCCACGATCCTGTTCAAGGACGGCCTGTTCGCGGCCACCGTGGCGGTGGCCGCCGACGGCATGGTGTCCATGGCGGACGAGGAAATGCTGCTGGAAACCGTGGGCAGCGACCCGGACAACCCGGTCGACGTCTGATCCCCGCCCGCTTTCCGTTCACAGCGCCAGGAACATGTCCTTGAAGGTGCGGTCGCCGTCCACCCGCAGGCCGGTCATGATGGGCTCGTCGCCGACCATCTCGACGTTGCCGTCACGGTGGGTGCGGAACCTGGCCCGGAACAGGGAATCGCCGTACAGCACCGCCGCCTCCAGCATGAAGGGCGCGTCCCTGTCCTGGCCCGGGTCGGTCAGGCGCACGGGGCCCAGCGAATCGCGCAGCATCTCCTCGATGTCCGATTCCGGCTGCTCGCTCCACAGGATGTCCTCGAACTCGTCGACGATCAGGAACCGCCCCTCCTCGGTGATGATGGTGGCCGAGAAGAAGAACAGGTAGTCGATGACGTTGTGGGAATCCAGATCCAGCCCCTCGTTCTCGTTCATGGCGTGGATGCGGTCGGACGTGCCGTCGAAGAAGTACAGGCGCTGGGGCGAGGCGGCGAAGAAGGCCAGGCGCCCGCGCCCGCCGTCGTCCAGGTGCAGGCAGTAGAGGTCCACGTCCTTGAAGAAGGGCATGGACCAGCGCGACAGGCGCGCCGTGTCGGTGGGATAGGGCTGTTGTTCCAGCCGCGGCGCGATGCGGTCCAGCACGCCATCGCGCGCGCCGTCGTCCAGGGTGGTCCAGGCGTCTGGGTTGACGGCGTAGTGGCGCAGCAGGTTGGTGGCGCCGCCGGCGGCGGCGGTCTTGGACCAGTCCATCAGGGCCTCGGACGGCGCGTCGGCCACATTGTCGACCGGCTTGTTGCGCCGGTAGACCCGCTGCGGCGCGTCCTGGTCCGGCGCGGGCTCGGGCGGCGGCGCGGCGCTGTAGAAGGGGTTCTCGTCGACCATGCCGGCGAACGGCGTGTCGGACCGGTAGTTGGGCAGGCGCGCGATCACCGTCTCGTCGCCGGCCACCGACAGCAGCATCTCGTGGTGGGCCAGGGTCAGGATGGCGTCGGCGCTGAACAGGCCGGTGACCTGGCGGATCTGCTCGGCCGCCATCCAGGTGCGGGCGCCGAAGAACTGGTGCACCTTGCAGTTGTTCAGGATCACGGTCCAGTCCCGGGGGTACAGGGTCTGCAGCTGCCCCAGGTCCTGCCAGAAGCTCCACACCTGCACGCCGTAGCCGCGCAGCAGGGTGATGGCCTGCTTCAACTGCGGCATGTGGCCAAGCTGCGCCGCCTCGTCGACCACGAACAGGGTCGGCTGCTCGACCCGGTGGCGGCGCCGGGTCAGCAGGCCCATGAAGCAGCCCACCCACAGGCGCAGCAGGCCCGAGTGGCTTTCCAGCTTGGCCGGCGGCAGCACCAGGTAGACCGACAGCGGGTCGCCGCGGACGATGGCCTCGGGGTCGAAGGTGGTCCGGTCCAGGGCCGACACCACGTCGGCGCCGCGGATGTAGGCGAGCTGCTCCAGCGCGTGGGCCAGGTAGCCGCCCAGGGTCTCGGACGCCGGGTTGCTGAGCACGCCGGCGATCTGGCGCAGGTCGGCGCTGTCGCTGCGCGCCATGTCCTTGGCCATGCGGTCGAAGTCCTCGATGTCGCTGTTCAGCAGGCGCACCACATGGCCCAGGTTGTGGTCCTCGGGCCCGCGCACGTGGATCACGTACAGGATCAGCGCCATCAAGAGCTGCCGGCCCATGTTGTCCCAGAAGGCATTCTTGCTGTCGCCGCGCTGGGCCACGCTGGGCGAGGCCAGGGTGGCGATGGCCGCCACCTCGTCGGCGTCCACGGTGCCGTCGGCGCGCTTGATCACGTCGATGGGGTTGAAGGCGGCGCGGTCGGCGGCGCCGGTGATTCCAAAGGGGTCCAGCAGGATCACGTCCTGGCCCATCTCGCGCCGGCGGCGGGCGGTGACGGCGTAGTTCTCGCCCTTGGGGTCGATGACGATGACCGGCCCCTTGTGGCGCAGCAGGGCCGGGATGATGCAGCCGGTGCCCTTGCCGGCCCCGGTGGGGGCCACGGAAACCAGGTGGCCCGTGTCCTGGAACAGGATCGGCTCCAGGTGCTTGATGGGCACGTCCGGGTCGCGGTCCGACGCCCCCTCGAAACCGAAGATGCGCTTGCGCCGCTGGTGCTCCAGCGACCAGCCCACCAGCAGGCCGTCCTCGGCGATGGTTTCGGCAACTTTTCGGGCCATGTCTTTCCCCCGTTTCCTCCACCGCGGGCGCCGGACCCGCGCCGGCGCCATTTTCGTCGGTTGCGCCGGGGATGTACAGGGTGGAACCGGCCGCTATGCCCCGGCGGCGCGTTCCAGGATCTCGAGGGTGCCCGCCGCCGGGTCCACCGCCACCAGGTCGCCGGTGCGCACGAATTCGGTGACGTCGGAGTCGAACCGGTCCAGGAACGGCAGGTCGGCGAAGGCCGCGCCCTGGGCCATGATCGGGTTGGCGGCGTTCAGCACCAGGGCCCGGGGCGCCATGCCGCGCGACGCCATCTCGTGCAGCATCCAGGCGGTGGCGACCCCGCCCTTGGCGATGTTCAGGACCAGCACCGTGTCGACGTAGTTCTGGCCGAACAGGGCGTGCTGGGGCCGCGAGAACACGCCCTCGATGCGGTTCAGGTCGTAGCGGGCGCTGAAATTGTCGTGGGCCACCAGGGCGCGGCCGGTGACCTTGGCGCCGATGCCCGGGTGGCCGCGCAGGACGGTTGTGGCCTGGGTGCTCATGGCAGGATCCTCCCGGCGACGGCGCTGTCGACGCAGCGCTCCATGGAGCCCAGCAGCGGCTCGTAGCCGTAGCCGGCGATGATGTTGACCAGCTTGGCCGAGTTGGTCATCAGCCGCCGCCAGCCCCGCGCCTCGCCGATCTCGCGGGCGTACATCTGGTAGAAGCAGACCCCTTTCAAGACCCGCCCCCCGGCGTCGCGGATGGTGGCGGCGATGCCCATGCGCTCGCACGCGGCGGCGATCTCGGGCGAGGTGGCGGCCAGCAGGGTGACGCCGTCGTGCACCCGGCGGCCGGCCAGCAGGTCGGCCAGGGTGCGCATCTCGACCAGCGAGAGCTGCGGCGCCGAGAACACCACCACGTCGAGCTGGTCGTCCGCGGGCCGGTAGGAGTCGACGAAGGCGGCGATGGCGGCGGCGTCGATGGCCACCGGCGGCGGCGGGTCGCCGTCGAACACGGCGGCCAGGTCCGGCGCCTCGGGGGTGACGCCGACCATGTGAAAGAGCGGCGTCGAGCCGAAGCTGGCCAGGGCGGCGCCGAGCTGCTTCAACTCGTCCGAGGTCGGCGTGCCGTCGACGCCGGTGATCACCGGCACGTCCCAGTAGGACTCCATCTGCCGGCCGATGATGCCGCCGACGGCGCCCCAGTGGGCCAGGTCGCGGGGCCGGTCGCGCAGGTCGAACAGCTTGCGCCCGCGGCGGCAGGCGTCCAGGTGGTAGCCGTAGCGCGGCACCCGGCCGCTGAGCGCCGCCGCCAGGGCCGACGGCCCACCCTGGAAGTTGGTGCGCGCGCCCTGCACGCTGTTGGCGTAGATGGACGAGCCGGTGTCGCCGAAGGCCAGGTGCTCGCCCAGCACCGGCGGCATCACGGTCTGGTAGTTGATGCAGGTGTCGGTCATCAGGATGCCCAGGCTGGTGAAGGCGGCCACGGCGCGGCGCTCCAGGTCGGCCATCTCGTCGCTCTGGCCCAGCTCGCGGTAGGCCTCGAAGTCGACCCCGCGGGGGTCGGTCACCGTCGGCACCCGCACCTTGCGCTGGTCCGCCGGCAGGGCCGCCAGGCGCTCCAGGAACTCGACCCCGGCGGCGCCCAGGGACTCGGGGTCGGCCATCAGGTGGACCTGCGACACGGGCACGCAGTCGGCGGCGTCGAAGAAGTCGCCGACGCGCACGATCTGCTCCATGGCGTACTGGCGCGCCGGCCCCAGCTCGCCGGCCAGCATGGCCTTCTCCTCGTCGTCCAGGCGCAGGCGCGGGGTCACCGCGCCGCCCTGCCACACCGCCGTGGCCCCCATGGTCTACCTCCCGGATTGGTCGCGTTGATTCTTTCTAAGGTCCCGATTATGGGATGTTTATCGGGGTGTGGCAACGGCGGCGCGTCCCATTGTGCGGCAAAGGCGGGACCCCTTGGGCAAGGCGGGGGAATGGCGGTATGAAGGTGCGATGCCACGCCAGGATCGGGGAAATACCATGGGCCGCATCGCCTGGGGACTGTTGGGCCTGCTGCTGGTCGCCGCCGCGCCGGCCCCGGCCGGCGCCGGTGCCGGCGCCGGTGCCGATGTCGCCAGCGCCGACGGCACGGTGCGGGTGGCCAGCCGCGACCCGGCCCTGCCCGCCCCCCTGCTGGCGGACCTGGCGGACCGGGCGGCGCGGGAATACGCCGCCCTGCGCCGCCTGTTCCGGTCCGACGTGGGCCCGGTGCGGGTGGTGGTGGCGGACCGGCCCGTGGCCTTCCACCGGCCGCCGGCAACGGTGCACATCCCGTCGCGCACCCTGCGCCGGGGCACGGCCATCACCGCCCACGAGATCACCCACCTGCTGGCCCGGGGCTGGGCGTCGCAGGTGCTGAAGGAGGGCCTGGCCGTGTATGCCCAGGAACGGGTCGGCACGGCGCGGGGCTGGCCCAACTACCGCCGCACGGTGCACGCCACCGCCGCCCGCCTGTCGGCCCCTGCCGGCGCCGCCGTCAAATCCCCGGCCGACGCCGAGACCGTGCTGGGCGGCCCGGCGCGCAAGGACGTGGCCGCCCGCCGCGCCGCCTATGCCGTGGCCGGATCCTGGGTGCAATGGCTGATCGAGGAAATTTTCGCCGGCGACACGGCGCGGTTCATGGACCGCCTGTACCGCAGCGGCGACTACCGGGCGGCCACGGGGGAATCCCACGCCGGCCTGCAGGCCCGGTGGCGGGCGTTCATCGACGGTGGCCGGCAATAGCGGGCGGTCGGGCCGTCAGCCCATGCCCACGGCCATGCGCGCGCGGGTCCGCTCCAGGTACATGGCGGCCAGGTCGCGGACCCGGTCCAGGGACTCGAGCGGCGGCGACTCGCCGTAGATGGCCCGGTACCAGACGAAGGAGATGACCTCGGTCACCTGGCGCTCGTCGCCGGCGATCTGGTTCAGGCTCTGGGACTTGTAGATGTAGATCTCGCGCAACAGCTCGTCGGCCATGGCAATGACCGCGCGCACCAGCAACATGGCGATGGGGTCCTCGCGGGTCGCCGCCGGAAAGTCCAGGCGCGTGCACAGGTCGCGCAGGACGATCCGGCACCAGCGTTCGTTGACGCGGTCGCGGCGGACGGCGATCTCGGGCGCCTCGCGCATCAGCGCCTCGCGCCCGGCCAGCACCGCCGCATTCCGGGCATAGACCGTGACGTGAAACAGGGTGTAGCGGTAGATGGCCTGGAACGGCGGCAGGGCCCGGCTGCCGTACGGCCGCAGGCGGCGCTGCAGGGCGGCGTAGCGCCGCAGCACCGCCACCGCCGCCTCGGCCCGGTTGTCGTAGTAGATGTAGAAGGTGCCGCGCGCCATGCCGGCGGCGGCGACGATCCCGTCCACGGTCAGGGCGTCGTAGCCGACCCGCTCCATTTCCGCGGCGGTGGCGGCCAGGATGCGCCGGCGCGTGCGCACGCGCTTGGGCACCTTTTCGGGATCGCGCGCCCGTTCGGCCAGGAATTCGCTGAGGGTGAACGCGTTGACGGGGGAATCGGTGGTCATAAGAAAATGTTGACACGAACAAAAAATGACGTCAATGTCATTAATGACACATGCGTCATTTTAAGGCGTGCCAAGGGAAGGCCAGGGGAAGGCCAGGGGAAGGCCAGGGGAAGTGCAGATGGGCGACAGTCACCGCGGCGCGGGAGCCGCCGTCAGTTTCCGGGGGGTCACCAAGTCCTATGGTCCGGTGCACGCCCTGGCCGATTTCAACCTGGAGATCGAGCCCGGCGAGTTCATCACCCTGCTGGGCCCCAGCGGGTCGGGCAAGACCACGGCGCTGAACGTGCTGGCCGGGTTCACCGAGGCCACCGCCGGCGACGTCCAGATCGGCGGCCGGTCGATCCTGGCCCTGCCGCCCGAGCGGCGCAACGTGGGCATGGTGTTCCAGAGCTATTCCCTGTTCCCGCACATGAACGTGTTCGAGAACGTCGCCTTCCCCCTGCGCCTGCGCAAGGTCAGGTCCGAAGAGGTGCGGCGCCGGGTCGAGGACTGCCTGCGCATGGTGCAGCTTTCCGACTACGCCGGCCGCATGCCCAAGGAGCTGTCGGGCGGCCAGCGCCAGCGCGTGGCCTTCGCCCGCGCCGTGGTGTTCGAGCCGCCGGTGCTGTTGATGGACGAGCCCCTGGGGGCCCTGGACCTGAAGCTGCGCGAGGCCATGCAGCTGGAGATCAAGCGCTACCACGGGCAACTGGGCTGCACCATCGTGTTCGTCACCCACGACCAGGGCGAGGCCCTGGCCCTGTCGGACCGCATCGCCGTCATGGGCGACGGCCGCATCACCCAGGTGGACAGCCCGGACCGCATTTACGACGCCCCCAACTCGCGCTACGTGGCCGAGTTCATCGGCCGCACCAACCTGCTGGACTTCGAGCGCGCCGGCCCGGGGCGGGTCCGCTTCCCGGCCCTGGACGTGGAGGCGGACCTGCCGGCCGACGGCGCCGGCGCCTGGAACGGCGGCTGCCGCTGCGCCAGCCTGCGGCCCGAGAAGCTGCTCCGCCTTGCCCGGCCGGCGCCGGGAACGGCCGTGTTCGAGGCCACCGTCGAGGAGTTCCTGTTCCTGGGCGACATCGTGCACTACAGCATGCGCACCCCGACCGGGGCCCTGCTGCTGTTGCAGGAGCACCGCGGCCCCGACACCCCGGCGATGCGGCGCAACGACCGAATCCGGCTGGGATTCTCCCTGGCCGACGCCCGCCCCGTGGCCGACGACGGCCCCGCCGGGCCGGCCCCCGCGACCATTCCGACCAACAACAAAGCCGAAGGAGGTTCTTCATGTTGAGCAAGCGACAGTTCCTTTCCGCCGCCCTGGGCGCCGTGATCCTGGCCGGTACCGCCAACGGCCCGGGCCGGGCCGACGACAAGACCATGACCATCAGCGGTTCCGGCGGCGCCGTGGCCGAGATCGCCCAGAAGGTCTACCTGGGCCCGATGCAGGAGGAGACCGGCATCACCGTCAAGCGCGTGGGCACCGAGGCCAAGCGCATGGCCCAGCTGGAGGCCATGGTGCGGTCGGGCAAGGTGCTGTGGGACGCCATGGAGGTGTCGGCCTCGGACTACCCCATCGGCGTCAAGAAGGGCCTGTTCGAGCCCATCGACTATTCCATCGTCGACCCCGACCACAAGCTGCCCGATTCGGCGCGCAAGAAGTACGGCGTCGGCGCCGCCGCCTTCTCCCTGGTGCTGGCCGTGCGCACCGACAAGCTGCCGGCCGGCAAGCAGATGACCTCCTGGGCCGACTTCTGGGACGTCAAGGCCTTCCCCGGGCCGCGCGCCTTGCGCAACCGGCCCCAGGACAACCTGGAATTCGCCCTGCTGGCCGACGGCGTCGCACCCGGCGACCTGTACAAGGTCCTGGCCACGCCGGCGGGGATCGACCGCGCGTTCAACAAGCTGGACCAGATCAAGCCGCACATCACCGCCTGGTGGAAGGCCGGGTCCCAGGCCGTGCAGCTGCTGTCCGACGGCGAGGTGTTCTACTCCACCTCCTACAACGGCCGCATCACCAAGCTGGCCGCGTCGGGCGTGCCGACCGAGATCGTGTGGAACGGCGGCGCCCTGCACCTGTCCCTGGTCGGCATCCCCAAGGGCGCCGGCCACGTCGACCTGGCGCACCAGTACATCCGCTACCGCGCCATGAACCCCGCGCGCATGCGCGAGTACATCAAGCTGCTGCCCTACCCCGGATTCGCCCCCGGCCTGTACGACGGCCTGGACCCCCAGGTGGCGCGCACCCTGCCGACCTATCCGGACAACCTGAACGCCCAGTTCGCCGCCAACGAGGAATACTGGGCCGACCACATCGACGCCATCCAGGAACGCTGGGACGAGTGGCTGCTGCGCTAGCCCGGCGCCGAACCGGCACGCCCCCTGCGGGGCGGCCGGGCCGCCGCCGTGCCCGCCCCGCCGCCCCGAAACCCCGCAACCGGACCGCCCCCATGACCGCCGCAAGACCCCGCCCGACCGGAACCTGGATGCTGTGGCCCGCCCTGGTGATGCTGGTCGCCTTCTTCCTGCTGCCGACCCTGGACATCGTGCGTTCCAGCGTGTTCGACCCGGACCTGACGGGCCGCCACTTCGAGCGGGTGTTCACCCGCGCCATCTATCTGGACGTGTTCTGGCGCACCATCCGGGTGTCGCTCATTGTGGCGGCGGTCTGCGCCGTGGTCGCCTATCCGGTCGCCTACTACATCGTGCAGCGGCCGCGGCGGCGGCAGTTCCTGTTCCTGTTCCTGGTCTTCGTGCCGCTGTGGATGAGCGTGCTGATCCGGTCCTACGCCTGGATGGTGGTGCTGGGCCGCGAGGGGCTGGTCAACGCCGCCCTCATGGGCCTGGGCCTGACCGACGCGCCGGTCAAGATGCTGTTCACCACCGGCGCCGTCTATGTGGCCATGGTGCAGATCCTGCTGCCGATCCAGATCGTCACCTGCTACAGCGCCATGAGCGAGATCGACCTGGACCTGATGCGCGCCGCCCGGGTGCTGGGCGCCGGGCCGTGGCAGGCCGTCCGCCGGGTGTTCCTGCCGCTCAGCCTGGACGGCACCATCACCGGCGCCATCATCGTGTTCATGCTGTCCATGGGGTTCTTCATCACCCCGGCCCTGGTGGGCGGGCGGCGCGACCTGATGCTGGCGAACCTGATCGAGCTGCAGGTGAACCAGCTGAACTGGGGCTTCGCCGCGGCCATCGCCCTGGTGCTGATGGCCGGCACCGTGGCCTGCGTGGCGGCCATCAAGTGGCTGTCGCGGCGCCTGGTGCGGGCCCTGTCGGGCGGAGGCGCGCCATGAGGAAAGGCATGGGCAAACTGTCGCGGTTCCTGCCGGCGGCCTATTTCTGGCTGGTCATCCTGTACCTGCTGTTCCCGATCGTGATCGTCCTGCCGATCTCGTTCAGCAACAACCCGTTCCTGCGCTTCCCGCCCAGCAATTTCGGCGTGCTGTGGTACGAGACCTATTTCAGCGACCCGGTGTGGGTGGCGGCCACGGTGCTGTCGTTCAAGGTCGCCCTGACCGCCAGCCTGCTGGCCACGGTGATCGGCACCATGGCGGTGCTGGTGCTGGAACGGCGCCAGGTGCCGCTGAAGGCGGCGGTCACCTATTTCATCACCTCGCCCATCATCATCCCGCACATCTTCATCGCCCTGGGCGTGTTCATCCTGGCCGTGCGCCTGGGCCTGGAGGACAACGCCCTGACCCTGGCCGGCGCCCACGCCACCATCGCCATCCCGTTCGTGGTGCTGATCGTCGGCGCCGCCCACCGGCAGCTTGACCCCACCTTCGAGCGCGCGGCGCGGGTGCTGGGCGCGGGGCCGGTGCGGGCCTTCTTCTCGGCCGCCTTTCCCAGCCTGCTGCCGGGCATCGCCGCCGCCGCCGTGTTCGCCTTCTTCGTCTCCTTCGACGAGCTGATCATCGCCGAGTTCCTGATGGGCGAACAGGAGACCCTGCCCATGCGCATCTGGGCCGACCTGCGCCTGGAACTGCGGCCGACCATCGCCGCCGTCAGCAGCCTGTTGATCACCATCACCACCCTGGGCATGGCCCTTTCCGAAATCCTCCGCCGCCGCGGCGCCAACCTGAACGACGACTGAGCCGCGCCACCCCGGACATCAACCAGGAGCCGATCCATGAAAATCCGATACGAGAAGAAGGGGCCCGTCGCCGTGTTCACCCTGGACAACGGCAAGGTCAACGCCCTGACCCCGCCCATGCACCGGCAGATGTTCGAGCACATGCGCGACTTCATCGCCGACCGCGAGGTGCGGGTGGGCATCCTGACCGGCGCCGGCGACCGGGCCTTCTGCGGCGGCGACGACATCAAGCACGACTGGTCCTATCCGACCCTGCACCAGACCCTGGACGCCCACTTCTGGGCCTCCGACGACGACTCGGGGAACGGCCGGCCGGGATGGGAGCGCGAGCTGAAGCAGCTGGAGCGGTTCAAGCCCATCATCGCCGCCGTCAACGGCCCCTGCCTGGGCATGGGCATGATCTACCTGCTCAGCTTCTCGGACATCCGCATCGCCGTGCCGCACAGCTTCTTCGGCCTGCCCGAGATCGCCTACGGCATGGGCGGCGCCAGCGGCACCGTGCAGTTGGGCCGCCACCTGCCGCCCACGGTGGCCCTGGCCATGGCCCTGGTGGGCGAACCCCTGTCGGCCGAGGACGCCCTGCGCCACAGCCTGATCAACGAGATCGTCCAGCCCGGCGCCCTGATGACCCGGGCCCACGACCTGGCCGCCACGATCGCGTCGCACCCGCCGCTGGCGGTGCGGGTGGAGATGGAGACCTTCTATCGCGGCATGGACATGACGCGCCGCGATTCCCTGGCCTTCGCCACCCACCTGTACCGGCTGCAGCGGGCCACCTACCTGACCGGCGAGGGCACCAGCGCCGCGCCCCTGGCCGACGACGCGCCGGAGCGGAACCGCTGACATGGGCGCCGAGGGGACCCCCATGACCGACGACCCCGGCCACCGCGCCATGGCGGCCCTGCACGCCGCCGCCGCCGCCATGGACTATCCCGCCACCCTGGGCGAGTTCCTGCGCCGCCAGGCCCGGGCCCACGGCGACACCGTGGCCGCGGTCTATTTCGAGGAGGGCCAGGAGGTCACCTACAACGACCTGGACCGGGCCGCCGACCGCCTGGCCGCCGGCCTGCTGCGCATGGGGGTGCGCAAGGGCACCCACGTGTCGGTGATGCTGCCCAACGTCAAGGAGTTCGCCATCACCTGGTTCGCCCTGGGCCGCCTGGGCGCGGTCATGGTGCCCACCAACACCGCCTACACGGCGTCCGAGCTGGCCTTCCTGCTGACCGACGCCGACTGCCAGTTCATGGTCATCGACGCCGAGTTCCTGCCGCGCCTGGCGGAGCTGGACCCCTGGCCGCCGCTGCTGGCGCGCGGGCGGGTGATCGTGCGCGGCGGCGCGCCGGCGGACATGGCGAGCTGGCAGGCGGTGCACGACGGGGGCGGACCGGGTGACGGGCCGGGGGGGAACGGGCAGGGTGACGGAGACGGGCCCTTCGCCGCGCCGTCGCCGGTGTCGGCCACGGACCTGCTGAACCTGCAGTACACCTCGGGCACCACCGGGTTTCCCAAGGGCTGCATGCTGAGCCACGAGTACTGGGTGCTGCTGTCGCACCTGGCGGCGCTGCAGCGGGGCCAGGCCCAGAACGTGAAGCGGACCCTGATCTGGGCGCCGTTCTTCTACATGGACCCGCAGTGGCAGCTGCTGATGACCCTGCGCCTGGGCGGCACCGCCTTCATCGCCCGGCGCATGAGCCTGACCCGTTTCATGGACTGGGTGGTGGACTTCGGCATCGAGTACTGCGCCTTCCCCGAGCCGGCCTTGAAGCGGTTCCCGCCGTCCGACCGCGACCGCCAGACCCGCCTCAAGTTCATCAACTCCTTCGGCTGGAGCGCCGAAGGCAACCTGGAGGTGGAGCGGCGGTTCGGCGTCGTCGCCCGCAACACCTTCGGCATGACCGAGATCGGCAGCGGCATCTCCCTGCCGCCCGAGGCGACGCACATGGTCGGCACCGGCACCTGCGGCCTGCCGTCGCCGTTCCGCGAGGTGCGCATCCTGGCCCCCGACGGCAACGAGGTGCCCCGGGGCGAGATCGGCGAGCTGTGGATCGCCGGGCGGGCCATCCTGTGGGGCTACTACAAGCGGCCCGAGGCCAACGCCGAGAGCTTCCGCGGCCGCTGGTTCCGCACCGGCGACCTGTTTCGCCAGGACGAGCGGGGCTACTACCACATCGTCGGCCGCATCAAGGACATGATCCGCCGCGCCGGCGAGAACATCTCGGCCCGCGAGGTCGAGGCGGTGCTGCGCCGGCTGGACGAGGTCGAGGACGTGGCCGCCCTGCCCGTGCCCGACCCCCTGCGCCGCGAGGAGGTCAAGGTGGCCCTGATGCTGCGCGCCGGCCTGGGGCCCGACGACTGCCCGCCCGACAAGGTCCTCGCCCACTGCGAGCGGCACCTGGCGGCCTTCAAGGTGCCGCGCTACATCGCCTACGTGGACGATTTCCCGCGCACCCCGACGCGCAAGATCGCCAAGAACAAGATGACCGCCGGCGACCCCCGCCAGGGCGCCTACGACCGCATCGACGGGGTCTGGCGCTAGGGGCCGCGCCTTGGAGGAGCGGGCGCACGCTCGGCAGGCCGATTCCGGGCTGCCCCGGCCGGAACCGACCTTTCGCCGGATCGCCTAGGCGCCCTTGAAGCGGCCGTTGCGGTTTTCGAGAAGTGCCGTTACGGCTTCGCGATGGTCGTCGGTGGCATGGCAGATGCTCTGATAGGCCGCGCAGAGGTCGAGGAAGTCGGGCAGGTCCATGCGCTGGGCCTGCTTGAGCAGGCGCTTGGTGTACCGCAACGCCTGGGGCGGCTTGGCGGCCATGGCGCGGGCCCGGTCGAGGCTGGCGTCCATCAGGCGATCATGGTCGACCACCTCCATCACCAGGCCCAGTTCCAGGGCCTCCTCGGCGCCCAGGCGACGGCCGGTCAGCGCCAGTTCCGCGGCACGCTGGTACCCGACCAGTCGCTGCAGGAACCAGGCGCCGCCGTCGCCGGGGACGATGCCCAGGTTGACGAACGACTGCGCGAAGACCGCGCGCTCGGAGGCGATGCGGATGTCGCACATGCAGGCAAGGTCGCAACCGGCGCCGATCGCCGGTCCGTTGACCGCCGCGATGACGGGCACCTGGGCCTTGTGCAGGGCCAGGGGAATGCGTTGGATGCCGGCGCGGTATCGGGACTCGGTCTCGGCCGGGCGCCCGCCGCCGGCGGCAGCCCGCGACGCCATGTCCTTGATGTTGCCGCCGGCGGAAAAGGCCTTGCCCTCGCCCGTCATCACCAGCACCGAGACGTCCTCCGCGGCGTCGGCCCAGGCGACAACGGCGCAGATGTCGTCGACCAGGCCCGTGCCCGTCAGGGCATTGCGCACGTCGTCGCGGGCAAAGGTCATCACCGCGACACGGTCGTCCAGGCTCAGCCGGGCGCATTGCAGCTTCGGGATCGACGCCATCATCCTCGCTCCTGTTGACCGTCGCAGCGCACGATCACCGTGCCGCGCTTGTCGCCCCGCTCGACGGCGGCGTGGGCACGCCAGGCTTCGGCCAGGGGGAAGGCGGCGGCGATCCGGTGCCGGCCGCCGGCCTCGGCCAGCCAGCGGTTGATGTCGGCCTGGGCCTGCCGCCGCGCCGCCAGGGGGCAGTTGTTGAGCAGCACCGCACGCAGGGTCACGTTGCGCCGCATGAGAGCGTAGAAGTCCACCCTGGGCGTGCGCTCGCCGCGCGAGGCATAGGCGGCGATGGTGCCGTTGACGGCGATGGCCCGCCGGCTGGCGGCCAGGTTACCGCCGAAGTCGACCTCGACGATTCGGTCCACGCCGGCGCCGCCGGTCAGGTCCAGGACCGACCCGGCCACGTCCGCCTCGCGGTAGTTGATCACTTCCTGGGCCCCGGCGGCGGTGGCGTCGGCGGCCTTGTCCGGCGTGCTGGCCGTGGCGATGACCCGGGCCCCGGCCCAGGCGGCGAGCTGGACGGCGTAGTTGCCCACGGCGCCGGCGCCGCCGGTGACCAGGACCCACTGCCCGGCCACGGGCCCGTCGGCGAACAGGCAGCGGTGGGCGGTCATGGCCGGAATGCCCAGGCAGGCGCCGGTGTCGAACGGCACGCCGTCGGGCAAGGGCGCCACCAGGTCGGCGTCGAGCGCGATGTACTGGGCGGCGGTGCCGTGGTCGCGCCCGCGCTGGCCGTTATAGAGCCACACCCGATCCCCCATCGCCCGGCCCGCCACCCCGGGGCCCAGGGCGGCGATGGTGCCGGCGCCGTCGCTGTGGGGGATGATGACCCGGCCGTCGTGGTCGTAGCCGCGGCCGCCGCGGCGGTTGCAGTCGGCCGGATTGACCCCCGAGGCGGCGAGCCGCACCAGCACCTCGCCCGGCCCCGGTTCCGGCACCGGCAGGTCGACCAGGCGCAGCACCTCCTCAGCCGGGCCGGTGCGGTCGTAGGCGACAGCGGCCATGGTCCCGCTCATGCCGCCAGCTCCAGCACCTCCAGCACGTCGCCGGGGCCGGCCACGGGGCGCGGGTTGCGTGCCGTGTTGCGGTCAGCCATGGTCTTCTCGGCCAGGGCGGCGAAGGCGTCGCGCTCGATCCCCACGTCGCGCAGGCGGGTGGGCAGCGCCAGGGACTCGATCAGCTTGCCGATGGCGGCGCCGGCGGCCAGGCCGGCCTGGCCCAGGGCGGCGCTGACCTCGCGCTGCCGCGCCCCGTTGACCGGCGCGTTCCAGGCCATGACCGCGGGCAGGGTGACGCAGGAGGTCAGCCCGTGCGGTACCCCCGTGTGGGCGCCCAGGACGTGGCCGATGGCGTGGCTCAGGCCCACCCCCACCCCGGCGGCGCCGCCCTGGATGGACAGCCAGGCGGCGAACTGGCAGTCCTGGCGCGCCGCCAGGTCGGCGGGGTCGGCGGCCACCCGCGGCAGGGCCCCGGCCAGCAGCCGGATGGCCTGCAGCGCCGGGGCGTCGGACAGGGGATTGGCCTCCAGCGAGCAGACCCGCTCGACGGCGTGGTCCAGCGCCTTGATGCCCGTGGACAGCCACAGGGCCGGCGGCGTGCGCAGGGTCAGGGCCGGGTCCAGCACCACCACCCCGGGCACCAGGGCCGGGTGGGTGTAGCTCTCCTTGACCCGGCGCCGCTCGTCGGTGACCCCGGCGTACCAGGTGTACTCGGCCGCCGACAGGGTGGTGGGCACGGCCATGATCTGGCGCGCCGGCCAGTCGGCGGACGGGTCGCCCGCCGCCGGCCAGGCGCTGGGATCGACCCAGTCCCGGGAGCGCAGGATGTCCAGGCCGTCGCGGTCGGCCACGCCGCGCCACAGGGCGAACAGGGCCACCTTGCAGGCGTCGATCACCGAGCCGCCGCCCACGGCCACGATCTGGTCGGCGCCGGCGCCGCGCGCCGCCTGGACGATGGCCATGACGCTGGCCCGCGGCGAATGTGCGCCCACGGCCGTGAATTGGCCGGCGCACAGGCCGCCCAGGGCGCCGGCCAGGGAGTCGATGGTGCCCGCCTCGGCCAGGGCCCGGCTGCCCACCAGCAGCACCCGGCGGGCGCCGGAGCGGGCCGCCTCCTCGGCGATGACCTCGGCCGCCGGGCGGCCGAACACGACCCGGCGCAGGGCGGCGTAGCGGAAGGTGCCGGCCCGCATCACGCCGGGTCCCGGCGGCGGAAGGTGACGCGCAGGTGGCGCGCGGCGAAGCGCCAGCCTTCGCCGGTGCGCACGAAGCGGTCCTCGTAGTGCCCGACCAGCAGCGGCGGCGCCAGGGGCAGGGGCCCCGGGGTGTCGGCGGCCTGGCCGCGGTAGAGCGTCACATAGGTGACGCCGGTGGCGGCGCCGGCGTCCAGCACCTCGACCAGGGTCGGCCCCAGCACGTGGCGGGTCACCTCGCCGGCCGGCTTGTCGGCCAGGCGCCCGGCGATGGCGGCACGGCCGCGGTAGGTCTCGGCGCGGATGGTCAGCTCGCCGTCCGTGGCATAGGTCTCGGCCGCCCGGTCGAAACGGCCGAAATCGGCGTCGGCGGCGTAGCGGGCGACCAGGCGGGCGCAGTCCGCCTCGATGGCCCGCCGTTCGGTTTCATCCATGGACCCCTCCCTGTCACCCATCGTTGGTGATCACCCCGTCCGCGACCAGGCCGCCGTAGGCCGCCTCGTCCAGGCCCAGCCAGTCCACGAACACGGCGCGGTTGTCGGCGCCCTGGGCCGGGCTGAAGCGGTGCACGGGCGCCTCGGTGCCGTGGAACCGCAACGGGCTGGCCGGCACTACCACCCGGCCCACCTCGGGGTGGTCGATCCACTGCAGCATGCCGCGTTCATGCATGTGGGGGTCGTGGACCACCTCGTCCAGGTCGCGCACCGGGGCCGTGGGCACGCCGTGGCGGCGCGCCGCGGCGAACACCTGGTCGCGGTCGTGGCGCCGGGTCCAGTCCTCGACCAGGGCGTCGACCTCGTCCATGCGGGCGACCCGGGCCTCGTTGCTGGCATAGCGCGGGTCGTCGCGCAGGTCGGCGCGGCCGATGGCCGCCAGCAGGTTGTGCCAGTGGGCTTCGGTGACGACAATGATGGCCACGTACCCGTCGCGGGCGGCATAGACGTTGTAGGGGGCCATGGACAGGCCGCCGTGGCGGTTGCCGGTGCGCGGCGCCGCGCCGGTGCCGAAGTACATGCCGATGTTGGACGCCAGGGCCGGATAGACCGCCTCCTCCATGGCCACCTCGATCATGCGGCCGCGCCCCGTGTCCGCGCGCTGGAACAGGGCGGCGCAGATGGCCGCGAACAGGTGCACGCCGCCGACGAAGTCGGCGATGGCCGGCCCGGCCTTGACCGGCGGCCGGTCGGGAAACCCGGTGACGCTCATCAGCCCCGAGTAGGCCTGCACGGTCAGGTCCATGGCCAGGTTGTCGCGGTCCGGGCCACTGAGCCCGTAGCCGGTGCCCGAGGCGTAGACCAGCCGCGGGTTGAGGGCGCTGAGCGCGGCGTAGCCCAGGCCCAGGCGGTCCATGACCCCGGGGGCGAAGTTCTCGATCACCACGTCGGCGCGCGCCGCCAGGCGGCGGAACACCTCCTTGCCGGCCTCGGCCTTCAGGTCCAGGGTCACGCCGCGCTTGTTGGCGTTCAGCATGGCCAGCGGCACCGAGCCGCCGCGCACCCGGGCGCGCCGGCGCAGGGGCTCGCCCTGGGGGGATTCGATCTTGATCACCTCGGCCCCGGCCTGGGCCGCCAGGAACCCGGCGTAGGGCCCCTGGTAGATCTGGCCCAGGTCGAGCACGACGATCCCGGCCAGGGGTGGCGCTTGGGCCGGCGTCTGGGGTGCGGTCATGGCGGCGTCGTCTCCCATCTCGTGCGTCTCAGAATCCGGACATGAAGCCCATGGTCCGGGGCAGGTAAGTGACCAGGTCGGGCAGGGCGGCGATGGTCAGCAGGCGGGCGATGTCGGCCAGCAGGAACGGCACGATGCCGCGGAAGATCACCCGCAGCGGCACCTCGGGCAGCATGCCGTGCATGACGAAGACGTTGAGCCCGATGGGCGGCGTGATCATGCCGACCTCGATCAGCACCACCATCATCACCCCCCACCACACCGGGTCGTAGCCGAGCCCGGTGACCAGCGGGAACACGAACGGCAGGGTGATGACCATGCCGGCGGTGGTGTCGAACACACTGCCCAGGATCAGGAACAGCACCATCAGGAACAGCAGCACCACGAACCGCGGCAGGTCCTGGGCCACGATCCAGTCGATCACCAGGGACGGGGCCTGGGAGATGGCGACGAAATAGGTCATGGTCGAGGCGCCGAGGATGACCATGTAGATCATGCTGGTGGTGCCGGCGGCCTCGCCCAGCACCTCCAGGAACCCCTTGCGCCCGGCGCGGCCGCTGGCGACGTAAAACAGGAACGCCAGCCCGGCGCCGATGGCCGCCGCCTCGTTGACCGTGAACACGCCGCCGTAGATGCCGCCGCTGACCAGCACCGCCAGCAGCACCACCCGCCACGAGCGGACACAGGCGCGGCGCCGGGCCGGCCAGTCGTAGGGCGCCGCCGCCGGCCCGGCGGCCGGGTTCAGGCGCACGGTGACGGCGATGGCGACGAAGTAATAGGCCACGGCCATGATCCCCGGCACCACCCCGGCCAGGAACATGGCCAGCACCGACTGCTCGGTCAGGATGGCGTACAGCACCATGATGATGGACGGCGGGATGATGATGCCCAGCGACCCGCCGCCGGCCACCGACCCGGCCGCCAGCTGCGGGCTGTAGCCCAGGCGCATCATCTCGGGGAAGGCGACCCGGGTCATGGTGGCGGCGGTGGCGATGGACGAGCCGCTGATGGCGCCGAACCCGGCGCAGGCGGCGATGGTGGCCAGCGCCAGGCCGCCCCGCATCTGGCCGATGAAGGCGTGGGCCAGGCGGTAGATGTCGCGCGACAGGCCGGCCGCCGTGGCGAACCCGCCCATCAGCAGGAACATGGGGATCACCGCCAGGTCGATGCTGGACAGGATGCCCGGCGCCTCGGAGCCCAGGATCTTGAACGCCAGCGGCAGGTCGCCGTTCATGATGCCGAAGCACACCACCCCGGTGATGGCCATGGCCACGGCCACGGGCACGTGCAGGGCGATCAGCACGAACATGCCGATCAGGCCCAGGCCGGCGATCTCGGCGGGGTGCACGGCCGGGCCCCGTCACCGCGGCGCCGCGCCGCCGGGGCGCGCCAGGGCGGCGGCGGAAACCACCAGGCGCAGCGCCTGCACGGCGCAGGCCAGCACCGCCAGGACGCAGGCGGCGATCCAGCTGGGCTGGGTCGGCAGTTCCAGGATCAGGGTGGTGCGGTGGCCCAGCTCGGCGGTGTAGACGGCGAGCTGCCAGGTCAGCACCACCAGAAAGGCCAGGGTCGCCAGGTCGCCGAACAGCTCCAGCACGCCGTGGGCGGTGCGGCCCAGGGTGTCGCCCAGGAAGCGGATGGCGATGTTGCTGCGCTTGGCCATGCCGGCGGGCAGGCAGGCGGTGACCACCACCGCCACCGCCAGCTTGATGACATCCTCCAGCCCGTGCAGGGGGGCGTTGGCGAGCCAGCGCATCAGCACATCGACCATGGTCGCCAAGCCGATCACCACCAGGCAGAACACGGCCACGTAGGCCAGCCGCTGCGCCCCGGCCGTGACCAGGGCGTCCAGGTGGGCCAGGGGGCGGGTCGGGGAACTGGCCTGCAACGGGGACACGGCCGCCACCCTTACTTGGCGGTGCGGGCCTTCTCCAGCTCGCCCAACAGGGCCTGGAACAGCTCCTCGCCGCGGGCGTGCTGGCCGGGCCAGGCCTTGACCACCGGGGCCAGGCGGGCCTCCCACTGGGCCATGGTCTTGTCGTCCGGCTCGACGAAGGTGTGCTTGCCGGATTCCATGGCCTTCTTGGCAGCGAACCGGGCGGTGCCCTCGAAGGTCTTGCCGGCCTCGGCCACCAGGGGCATGCCGACGTGCCGGTCGAACACCGCCTTCAGGTCCGCCGGCATGGCCTCGTACCTGCCCTTGTTCATGAGGATGGCCAGCGGCGTGAAGCCCAGGGGCACCTGCACGTGCTGGGTCGCCACCGGGGTGACCTTGAAGATCAGCATGGCGTCCCAGGCCAGCAGCGCACCGTCGATCAGGTCGCGGCTCAGGGACTCGGCCAGCTGGGTGACCGGGATGTTGCCCACCGGGGTGGCGCCCAGATGCTCGACGATGGCCTGCTGGACCTTGGTGCTGACCCGGATCTTGCGCCCCTTCAGGCTGGCGACGCCGGTGTAGGGCTGGCGCAGGTGCAGGTTGTAGACGGGGGTCGCCAGCAGGGCCAGCACCTTGACGTCGTCGTAGCCGCGCAGCAGGCCGCGCTCGTACAGGCCGTGCAGGGCCATGGACGCCTCGACCGCGTTGCTGCTGGTCAGCGGCAGCTCGATCACCTCGTTGTCGGGAAACTCGCCCGGGGTGTAGCTCGGCACCACGAAGGTGATGTCGATGATCCCGTCCTTGACCAGCTTGAGCTGCGCCGCCGGGTTCTTGCCCAGGGCGCCGCCGGGATAGATCTGGATGTCGAGGCGCCCGTTCGTTTCCTGGCGCAGGGTCTCCGCCCAGGGGGTGAGTGTCTTCTTCACCAGGGCGCTGACCGGCGGCAGGAAGGTGCCGAGCCGCAGTTTATAGGTGTCCTGGGCCGCCGCCGGTTGGCTGGCCGCCAGCAGGGCGGCGGTAAGAATAGCCGTTCCGAGCCTGATCATGGTCATTGTTTCCTCCCCTATTTCCTTGGCTTCCAGCTTAGATTATGGTTATTTATATATGAAAGTATGTTGTTTTTACGTATATGGATTTACTTGGATTCGATGCCATGAGGGGAGACGTCATCAAGTCCGCGGGGCGGGTGTTCGAACTGCTGGAGCTGTTCGACGAGCTGGAGCGTCCCGTCGGCCTCAAGGAGGTCGCGTCGCGCCTGGGCTATCCCGAATCCAGCGCCGCGGCGCTGCTGCGCTCCCTGGTCACCATGGGCTACCTGCTGCACGACCGCACCACGCGCACCTACGCGCCGACCATCCGGGTGGCCCGCCTGGGCCAGTGGGTGGCGGCGCGGCTGATCGGCGAGGAGCGGATCGACCGGCTGGCGGCGCGCCTGGCCGACGAGACCGGCGAGACCATCCTGGTCGGCATCCAGAATGACCTGTGGACCCACTACGTGCGGGCCATCGAGGCGCGGCGGCCGCTGCGCTACGTGGTCACGCCGGGGACGCAGCGGTTGATGGTGCGCTCGGGCATCGGCTGGTCGCTGCTCAGCCTGCTCGGCGACGACACGGTGCGCAGCATTGCCCGCCGCAGCACCGCCCTGCCCGAGGCCGAGGGCCTGGACATCGACCCCGACGCCCTGCTGGCCCTGGTGCGCAAGGTGCGCCGGGACGGCCACGTGGTGTCCAGGCACACGGTCAACCAGGGGGTCGGGGTGCTGGCCGCGCCGGTGCCGCGGACCGCCGTGCCGGTGCCCCTGGCGATCGGCATCGCCGGCCCGGTGGACCGGCTGGAACCGCGCCAGGCGGCGCTGCTGGACACCCTGCACCGGGCCATCGACGCCGTGGTCCCGGACCGGACGGAGGCGTGAAGCGATGATCGAGACGGAATTCGACGTGGCCACCGCCGACGGCGCCATGGCCACCTTCCTGTGCCGGCCCGCGGGCCCGGGTCCCTGGCCCCTGGTGCTGTACCTGATGGACGCGCCGGGCATCCGGGAGGAGCTGCGCGACATGGCCCGCCGGCTGGCCGACGCCGGGTATGCGGTGGCCCTGCCCGACCTCTACTACCGCCACGGCCGCGGCATCAGCCTGGACCGGCGCAAGTTCGCCGACCCCGCCAGCGGCGAGAAGGAACGCATGCTGGCGCTGCTGCGCTCGCTGCGCCAGGACATGGTGCTCGCCGACCTGGGCAGTCTGGTCGACGCCTTGACGGACGACGACGCCGTCGACGTCGGCCGCGCCGCCGTGGTCGGCTATTGCATGAGCGGGCGATTCGCCCTGTTCGCCGCCGTCGCGTGGCCCCAACGGATCCGCGCGGTCGCGTCCTTTTTCGGCACCAGGCTGGTCACCGACGGCGCCGACTCGCCGCACCTGGCGCTACCGCGGCTCGAATGCCCGGCCTATTTTGCCTTCGCCGAGATCGACGAATACGTGCCCGGGGACATGCGCGCCGCTTTCGAGCGCGCCGCCGCCGGCTCCGGCACGGATACCCGCTGCGAACTCTATCCCGGGACCCACCACGGCTTTTCCTTTCCCCAGTCGCCGGCCTACGACCGGACCGCCGCCGAGCGCCACTGGACGCGGTTGCGCGATCTGTTCGACCGCACCCTGGGAGGGACCTGAGGCGGTTCGCGGCATGACCGCACCATGGCTCGGCGGACCGGGAAGGTCCGGCCTGGAACGCGGATCGGGCCTATTTTGGGCCAGCGGCGGGACGTCCTTGCCGGGGGACCGGCCGCACGATCAATCGCCGCAACACGCGGGTGGCGCGCCTGCGGCGCACGGGAACGTTATGGAAAATAATGGCGCGCCCGAGAGGATTCGAACCCCTAACCTTCTGATCCGTAGTCAGATGCTCTATCCAATTGAGCTACGGGCGCTGGCCGGCGCGAACGCCGGTGGCGGGCCGGGGGGCGGGGCCGCCGGCCGGCGACGGAGCCGGACACTACTCCAGACCCGGAGGGAAGGCAAGAGCCCGCGCCGACATTTTGCCGGCCCCGTCCCGGAGTTGCGTAAGCGCTTGAAAATCTAACCTTGTGGCCTTGAATCCCTTTGAGTAATATCTTGAAAATTCTTGGGGGAACTCGTCTAAGGTATTGTTGTAGAACCTTCTCCAAGCCGGCCGCACCTCCCGCTGCAATCAAAGGCTCAATTGGGAATGGCATTTTCGAAATTTCGACCGATCTTCCTGGGCGTGGCATTTCTCGTTTCCGCCTGCTCGTTCACGGAAGAGACGCTGTGGCCGTCCCTGACCGGCGAAGATCCGGCCGGCGCGGACCAGCAGGCCCAGGCACCGGCACCCGCCCCGGCGCCGCAGCAGGCCGCCCAGCCGCCCCTGGGCACCACCGATTTCCAGCCCGACGGCGTCACCCCCGGCTCGCCCACCGGCACCTTCGTCGGCAAGAAGGTGGTCGAGCTGCGCGAGGAGCTGACCCGGCTGCAGGAGGCCGTGGGCGCCCATAACGGGCAGCTGCAGAACCTGCGCACCCGCATCGTCGAGGATTCCCAGCGCTACCACGGCACCACCGCGGCCATCAACGCGCGCCTGCAGGTGGGCACCACGCCCGGCAACCCGATCCTGGTGCAGCAGTTCAACGCCGCCCAGGCCGACCTGGACCGCCTGGGCGGCGACATCACCGAGATGAACAACCTGGCCACCGCCGTGGCCAGCGATTCCACCATGTCGTCGTTCCTGTCGGAATCGGCGCGGGCGGCGTTCAACATCTCGGGCGCCGTGGACGAGGACCACCGCCAGCTCGCCATCCTGGAGGACGAGGTCAACCGCACCGTGGTGCTGATCGACCGCCTGCTGAAGGAGGTCACAGACGACGTGCGCCGGCAGACCAACTACGTGGCCACCGAGCGGTCGAACCTGAACCTGCTGTCGGCCGGCATCAAGACCGGCGAGATCTATGGCGCCAGCCTGACCAACCGGGCCCTGGCCTCGGCCGGCAGCCGCGCCGGGCAGGTGGGCGCCCTGGGCGCCACGGCGCAGCGGCCCCTGGTGGTGATCCGCTTCGACCGCGCCAACGTGCCGTACCAGCAGGCGCTGTACAACGCCGTCAGCAAGGTGCTGGAACGGCGCCCCGACGCCGTGTTCGACCTGGTGGCGGTGGCGCCCAGCGCCGGCGGCCCGGCCAAGGTGGCGCTGAACGCCAACAAGGCCCGGCGCTCGGCCGAGGGTGTGCTGCGCTCGCTGATCGAGATGGGCCTGCCGCCGACCCGGGTCGCCGTGTCGGCGCGCACCAGCGCCCAGGCCCGCACCAACGAGGTGCACCTGTACCTGCGGTGACGGCACCTGTGGTGACGGGCCGCGACGACCAACCCCGAAAGCCGGCGCCCGCGCCGGCTTTTTACTGCCCGCGGACGGCCAAATGACCCAACAGAACAGCACCCCGCCCAAGCGCCACGCCTTCACCTGGGGTCGGATCCACCGCGACGCCGCCGCCCTGGGCGCGCGCCTGCGCGCCC
The DNA here is from genome assembly GCA_024236415.1 of Hyphomicrobiales bacterium. GTDB lineage: Bacteria > Pseudomonadota > Alphaproteobacteria > Rhodospirillales > JACKKN01 > JACKKN01. The sequence goes on along the minus strand of JACKKN010000006.1, from coordinate 169,190 downwards.
TGGCCCCCGCCGACGGCGGCTGGCGCGGCGTGATCGCCATCTCGGTCGGCGGCCTGGTGCCGGCGGTGCTGGTGGCCCGCGAGCTGGACCTGAAGGTGATCGAGACCGTCTGCGTGTCCAGCTACCGCGGCGAGGTCCGCCACGACGTGGAGACCCGCGGCAACCTGGTGATCCACAAGGGGGTCGCCGGCTCGATCGACGACGGCGGCCACTGCTGGCTGCTGGTGGACGACCTGGTGGACACCGGCGCCACCGCCGAGGCGGTGCGCAACATGCTGCCCAAGGCCCATTTCGCCACCCTCTACGCCAAGCCCTTCGGCCGGCCCTACGTGGACACCTATGTGGAAGACGTGGACCAGGACTTGTGGGTCGATTTCCCCTGGGACATGCCGCCGCCAAAAGGCGGCGATTGAAAATCAATCCCCCGTTTCCACCAAAAGTCCGGCATGACTACCTGAAAGGGTAGGTTTTCATTGTTGCATATTTACATCATGCGGGGGGCTTTCTTTATGGATACTTGAAAAAGGTCAAGAATTCTCTTGTTTCGATAATTTAAGTTATTCTAATATACCCATGAATTCAGGTCGACCCGGCCAAAAAACAACAATGTCGAAAACGGGTCACACCCGTGGAGTTGGAGGGGAAACACATATGCTCAAGCACGTCCAACCGCTGCGCCTGGCCGCAGCGGTGATCACGACCACCTGCCTGGCCTCGTCCGCGGCCCTGGCCACCAACGGCATGTTCAGCCACGGTTTCGGCATCAACGCCAAGGCCCTGGCCGGCGCCGTCACGGCCAACAGCCAGGATTCCCTGGCCGCCGGCAGCAACCCCGCCGGCATGCTGAAGCAGGGCAACCGCGTCGACGTCGGCGTGTCGGCCTTCATGCCCGACCGCGGCTATTCGTCGCTGGGCGCCTTCGTTCCGCCGCGCGGCCCGAACCAGGACAGCGGCAACAAGCTGTTCCTGGTGCCCGAATTCGGCATCAACTACATGCTGGACGACAAGAGCTCCATCGGCCTGTCGGTGGGCGGCAACGGCGGCATGAACACCGAGTACAACATCTCCGTCTACGGCGGGCCGAGCCGGCCCACCGGGGTCGACCTGTCGCAGATGTTCATCGGCCTGACCTACGCCCGCGAGGTCCTGCCGGGCCACGTGTTCGGCATCACCCCGGTGCTGGCGGTGCAGCGCTTCAAGGCCGAGGGCCTGTCCCCCTTCGCCACGGCCGCCTTCTCGACCCGGCCCGGCAACGTCACCGACCGCGGCTATGACCTGTCCTACGGCGGCGGCATCGCCGTCGGCTACCAGGGCAAGCTGAGCGACGAGGTGACCGTCGGCCTGGCCTACTTCAGCCGCATGTTCATGACGCGCTTCGACAAGTACAGCGGCCTGTTCGCGGAGCAGGGCGACATGGACGTGCCGCCCGTGTTCAACGCCGGCATCGCCGTCGAGTTCCTGCCGGGCTGGACCCTGTCGGCCGACTTCCAGGCCATCTTCTACGGCCAGATCCCGGCCATCGCCAACAGCGGCGCCGCCCTGCCCTTCGCCCTGGGCTCGGACCAGGGCGCCGGCTTCGGCTGGGACACCATGTCGGTGGTCAAGGCCGGCCTGCAGTGGGAGGCGACCGACAACCTGACCCTGCGCGCCGGCATCAGCCACAATTCGCAGACCTTCGAGCCCAGCGAGATCCTGTTCAACGTCATCGCCCCGGGCATCGTGCGCACCCACGCCAGCATCGGCGCCACCTACACCATCAACGAACACAACAAGATCAGCTTCGCCTACACCCGGGCCTTCGAGAACCACCAGGCCGGCACGGCCCCGGCGGCCTTCGGCGGCGACCAGGTGGTCCTGCGCATGGACCAGCACGACCTGGGCCTGAGCTGGACCTATAGCTGGTAACACCTTTCCCTCCGACCCGGAGGCGCGATCCGGCGCGGCCCGCAAAACGGGCCGCGCTTTTTTCTTGCCTGGGCCGGCGATCGTCGCAACATCAGGGGTCGGAGGTGTTTGCCATGACCCCGCTTTCCGCCCCCAGCCGCCTGATCCGCGCCATCACCCTGGCCATCACCCTGGCCATCACCCTGGCCGCCGCCCTGGCCATGGGGCCCGCCGCCGCCGCCGGCCCGGACCCCGACGACCTGGCGCGCCTGCGCCTGCCGCCCGGCTTCACCGCCCAGGTCTTCGCCCGGGTGCCCGGGGCCCGGTCCCTGGTGCCGGTGCCGGACCTGGGGGTGGTCTTCGTCAGCACCCGGGGCGACACCGTGCACGCGGTGTTCGACCGCGACTGGGACGGCACCGCCGAGCAGGTGGCGACCGTGGCCCGCGGCCTGAAGGTGGCCAACGGCATCGCCTGGCGCGACGGGTACCTGTACGTGGCCGAGCAGCCCCGCCTGGTGCGGTTCGCCGCCCGTGCCCCCCTGCGCCTGCCCCTGGGCCCGCCCGAAGTGCTGTTCACGGGCCTGCCCGACAAGCGGTCCCACGGCTGGCGCGACGCCGCCTTCGCCCCCGACGGCAGCCTGTACGTGGCCGTGGGATCGCCGTGCAACATCTGCATGCCGCGCGGGTTGGAGGGGACCATCCTGCGCTTCGCCCCGCCCTTCGACCGGCCCCAGGTCTTCGCCCGCGGCATCCGCAATTCCGTGGGCCTGGCCTTCCATCCGGCCACCGGCGAGCTGTTCTTCACCGACAACGGCGCCGACAACATGGGCGACGACCGCCCGCCCGACGAGCTGAACCACGCGCCGCGGGCGGGGCTGACCTTCGGCTATCCCTGGTACGGCGGCGGCACCGCGCGCACGCCGCAGTTCCGCGACGACACGCCGCCGGCCGACGCGGTGCCGCCGGTGGTGGCCTTCGGCGCCCATGTGGCGGCCCTGGGCCTGCACTTCTACCGCGGCGCCATGTTCCCGGCCGAGTACCGCAGCGACGCCTTCGTCGCCCAGCACGGGTCCTGGAACCGCACCGAGCCCGACGGATACCGCCTGATGCGCATCCGCATGGACCCGTCGGGCCGGGTGCTGGCGGCCGAAAAGTGGGCCGAGGGCTGGCTGCTGGAGGACGGCGGCCGCTGGGGCCGGCCGGTGGACGTGGCCGGACACCCGGACGGGTCGCTGCTGGTGTCCGACGACTACGCCGGGGTGGTGTACCGCATCACCTATTCTAAACCTTGATGGCGGCCCAGCCGCGGCGCGACCACAGCACCGCGAAGATGGCCGCCTGCAGGATCCGGTAGCCGGCGAAGCAGCCCCAGATGGCCACCAGGCCGAGGCCCAGGTAGGCCCCGGTCAGCCAGGCCAGGGGCAGGCCGATCAGCCACTGGGTCCCGGTCGCCACGGCCAGCACCGCCCGCGCCGCGCCGGCCCCCAGCAGGGCGTGCATCAGCACCATACCGACCCCGTCGGCGACCACCGTCACCCCGCCCAGGCGCAGGGCCGGGACGCCGATCTCGACCACCGCCGGGTCGTGGATGAAACCCGCCAGCAGCAGCCCCGGCAGCGCCACCATGGCGACGCCGGCGATCCCGGTCACCGCCACGCCGACCTTGACCACGTCCCAGCCCCAGGCGTGGGCGTCCTCGGGCTCGCCGCGGCCCAAGGCCTGGCCCACCAGCGAGGTGGCGGCCAGGCCGAAGGCGATGGCCGGCAGCAGCACCACCAGCAGGATGTTGACGATCACCGACGAGGCCGCCACCTGGGCCGTGCCCACCTGGCCGACGATCCAGAACATGGCGGTCAGGCCGGCGGCGAACAGGGCCTGCTGCACCATGGTCGGCAGGGCCAGCCGCACCAGCCGGCCGAGCGACCCGCCGCGCGGCAGGCCGTGCAGGAACCCGTTGCCCCGCGCCAGCCGCGCCGCCCACAGGAAATGCAGGGCCGTGCCCACGTAGATGGCGATGGTCGAGGCGACCCCGGCGCCGGTGGCGCCCAGCTCGGGGAAGCCGAACTTGCCGAAGATGAGCAGGTAGTTCAGGACCACGTTCAGGGCGTGCACCATCAGGATGGTGCGCAGGTAGACGCGGGTCATGGCGACCCCGCCCCAGTAGCCGCGGAAGGCGAAGTTCATGCCCATGGCACAGACCCCGGCCAGGCGCGCCTGGTAGTACCCGGTGCCGGCGTCGCGCACCGCCGGGTCGGGGTTCAGCAGGGCCATGATGTCGGCGGCCAGCCACAGGGACAGCGCCGTCAGCGGCAGCCCCACGGCCAGGGCCAGCAGCAGGCCGCCGTTCAGGGGCAGGGCCATCTCGGCGCTGTTGCCCTCGCCCTTGCGCCGCGCCACCATGGCCTGGACCCCGGGCGACAGGCCGGTGACCGCGGCGTTGACCATGAAGGTGGCGAAGCCGGCCACCCCCACGGCGGCCAGGGCCGCCGGGCCCAGCACGCCGACCATGGCGGTGTCGATCAGGTTGAGCACGTTCTGCGACGCCATCACCCCCACCACCGGCAGGGAGATGTCCAGGATCGGGCGCAGGCGGTCGCGCCTCACCGCGCGCGGTCCCCGGGCTCGGCGCCGTCCGGGTCCGCCTGCGCGCCCTGTTCGTTCCCGGGCGGCGGCGCGTCGTCGTCGAACAGGATGCGGTTGGCGGCGCCGTCCAGGTCGTCGAACTGGCCCGACCGCAGGGCCCACAGGAAGGCCAGCAGCCCGACCAGGCCCAGCAGCAGGGCGGCGGGGATCAGGAGCAGGAGCGTGTTCACGGCGCCGTTGTACGGTGTCTGCGCGCCAGCCGCAACGCATTCAGGATAACCACCAGGGACGAGGCCGACATGGCCGCCGCCGCCACCAGCGGGGTGACGAAGCCGGCCACCGCCAGGGGCACGGTGACGGCGTTGTACAGGAAGGCCAGGGCGAAGTTCTGCTTCACCAGGCGGTCGGCGCGCCGGGCCACCGCCAGCGCCTCGGCCACCGGGGCCAGGCGGTCGCCCTGGAACACCACGTCGGCGGCGGTCTGGCTGACGTCCACGGCGGTGGACGGGGACATGGAGACGCTGGCCGCGGCCAGGGCCGGGGCGTCGTTCAGGCCGTCGCCGACCATCAGCACCCGGCGCCCGGCGGCGGCCAGGTCGGCCAGGCGGTCGCACTTGCCGGCCGGGGTCTGCCGCGCCCGCCAGGCGGCGATGCCCACCGCCTGCGCCACCGCCTCGACCGCCGGCTCGCGGTCCCCCGACAGCAGTTCGAGGCCATAGCCGCCGCGGGCCAGGCCGGCGGCCACGGCGGCCGCGTCGTCCCGCGGCGCGTCGGCGAAGCGGAACGGCACCGGCGCCGCCCCGGGCCGGGCCAGCCACAGCTCGGGCCCCGCCGCGGGCGGCGCGCGCCGGGTCGCCGCACCAGTCGCGGCTGCCCAGGCGCGTCTCGCCGTCGGCGTCCCGGCGGGCCAGGCCGCGGCCCGGCTCCTCGCGCACGCCCTCGGGCACCGGCGGCGTGCCGGCGGCGCGGTGCACGGCGCGGGCCAGGGGATGCCGGCTGGCCCCGGCCAGGGCCCCGGCCAGGCGCAGGTCGGCGGGGTCCAGGGACCCGGGGTCCAGCAGCTCGGGCCGGCCCCGGGTCAGGGTGCCGGTCTTGTCGAACACCACCGTGTCCACCCGGGCCAGGCGTTCCAGCGCCGTGGCCGATTTCAGCAGGATGCCCTGGCGCAGCAGGCGGCCGCTGGCGATGACCTGGACCACCGGCACGGCCAGGCCCAGGGCGCAGGGGCAGGTGATGATCAGCACCGAGATGGCGGTCAGCAGCGAGTCCTGCCACGCCGCGCCCGCCAGCCCCCACCAGCCCAGGAAGGTCGCCGCCGCCAGGCCGTGCACCACCGGGGCGTACCAGCGGGCCACCCGGTCGGCCACCGCCACGTACCGGGCGCGGCCCTGTTCGGCGGTTTCCATCAGGCGTACGATCTCGGCCAGCAGGGTGCCCTCGCCGACGGCGGCGGCGCGCACGGTCAGGGGGCCGGACATGTTCAGGGTGCCGGCGAACACCCGGTCGCCGGGGCCGACGGAAACCGGCACGGTCTCGCCGGTGATCAGGCTGGTGTCCAGGTCGCTGCTGCCGGTCTCGACCACCCCGTCCACGGCCAGGCGGTCGCCGGCGGCGGCGAACACGGCCATGCCGCCGCGCACCTGATTGGGCGCCACCAGGCGGTGCGCGCCGTCGGCCTCGACCACGGTCACGGCGGCGGCGCCCAGGGTCAGAAGCTGTTCGGCCGTGGCCCGGGCCCGGCCGCGGGCGCGGCGGTCCAGGTACCGGCCCACCAGCAGGAAGAACAGCAGGGTGACGGCGGAATCGAAATAGGCGTGCTGGCCGTGGCTGGCGGTCTCGAACAGGCTCATGGCCGCGGCCAGGATCACGGCCAGGGAGATGGGCACGTCCATGTTCACCCGCCCGCCGGCCAGGGCCCCCAGGGCCGAGCGGTAGAACGGCCGCCCGGCGTAGGCGATGGCGGGCAGCGCGATGAGCGCCGAGATCCCGTGCAGCAGGTCCCGCGTCGCCGCGCCCATGCCCTGGCTGTACCCGGCCCAGACCGACACCGACAGCAGCATCACGTTGCCGGCGGCGAAGCCGGCCACGGCCATGGCGCGCAGCAGCTCGCGGGCCGCCTTCTCGGTCTCCTGGCCCAGGACCGCGGGGTCGTAGGGCACCAGGCGGTAGCCCAGCGCCGCCACCGGCGCGATCAGGCCGGCGGCGGTGGCCGCGTCGGCGCGCCAGCGCAGGACCAGGCGCCGGGTGGTCATGTTGACCCGCGCGCCGGTCACGCCCGGCTGGCGCGCCAGCACGGTCTCGATCAGCCACACGCAGGCGGCGCACTGGATGCCCTCGACCATCAGGTGCAGCTCGGCGATGCCGTCGCCGGCATCCAGCACGTGGGCCGAATAGTCCACCGGCCCGGCCTCGTCGTCGGGGCGCAGGGGCCGGGCCTCGGGGTCCAGGCAGCGGCGCTGGTAGTACCGGTCCAGCCCCATGCCCTGGACCAGGGCGTAGGCGGCCTCGCAGCCGTGGCAGCAGAAGCGGGCCCCGTCGGCGGCCGTGGAACCGGTCGCGGGGATGTCGAGTCCGCAGTGAAGGCACTGGTCCATGGGGTGTTCCGTCGGCGCCGCCAAGCGATGCCGACTGTATCACGGGGCCCGAGTCAGGGGGCCTGAATCTTCCGGTTGTACTGGTAGGCGACGCCCTGGCCCAGGGCGTGCAGGCGCAGGTTCCACTGCCCGGGCAGGGGCAGGGGCAGGTGGCCGCCGTAGCGGCCGTCGCCGCGGTCGTCCAGCGCCACCCGGCCGTCGTAGCCCTGGTGGGTGGGGCGCACGTAGCGGGCCTCGACCCGCAGCCCCGGCACCGCCCTGCCGTCGTGGTCGCGGAACGACACCTCGACCGCGCCGCCGTGGCCGGTGCCGTCGGGGGTGAACCGTAGCGCCACGTGCCACCCCATCTCCTCCTGGGCCTTGGCCCCGGCGATGGCGTCGTTGTAGGCCAGGCCCTTGCGGTAGGTGTGATCGGTGGTCAGGCCGGTGAAGGTATGGACGGCGTAGAAGATCAGCAGCCCGTTGACGACGATCACCAGCAGCATGCCGCCGACGTAGATCCACGGGTACCACCAGCCGTCGGGGCGCTTGCGGGCCATGGCGGTCACGGCGCCCGTCCTAGCGCGCCGGCCCGATGAACACGGTTTCGTGGCCGTGCTCGTCGCCGGTTTCCTTGTCGGTCAGGACGAAGTTCATCTCGGTGGACTTGGCCTGCAGGTTGCCGCGCGGCACCGTGACGTAGACCTTGAAGGTGCCCACCGTGTCGGGCTTCACCGACAGGTCGGCCTGGGTCGCGCCCTCGGGCGACACGCCGATAACGTGCATGGTGGCGCCCGGGATGCCGGCCGTGCGCAGGGTGTAGTGCTTCTCGGCCCGCTCCATGTTCAGGACCTTGTAGGTATATCCGTTGCGGATGTCGCCGTCGGACAGGGTCACGAACAGGGGCGCGCGGTCGCGCTGGATGTTGATCTCCAGGCGCGAGCGCGACGACAGCGACACCACCAGCACCGCGGCGACGATGGCCAGCACGGTGGCGTACAGGATGGTGCGCGGCCGGATCAGGCGCAGCTTGGTGGCCTCGCCCTTCTCGCGGGCCACCTGGTTGGAGATGGAATCGTAGGTGATCAGCCCGCGCGGCAGCTTGTAGCGGTCCATGATGCTGTTGCAGGCGTCGACGCACAGCGCACAGCCGATGCAGGCCATCTGCTGGCCCTTGCGGATGTCCACGCCGGTGGGGCAGACCTGCACGCACAGGCCGCAGTCGACGCAGTCGCCGCGCTGCGAGAAGTCCTCGCCGCGCTTGTACTTGGCCCGCGGCTCGCCGCGCCACTCCTCGTAGGTGACGATCATGGAGTGTTCGTCGAACATGGCCGACTGGAAGCGGGGCCAGGGGCACATGTAGATGCACACCTGCTCGCGGGCCCAGCCGGCCAGCACGTAGGTGGTGCCCGTGAACAGCGCCGTGAAGCCGTACACCGTGGGGCTCTCGCCGCCGACGAAGAAGTCGCCCAGAATCTCGAAGGCGTCGCCGAAATAGAGGATCCAGGCGCCGCCGGTGGCGAAGGCGATCAGCAGCCACAGGCCGTGCTTGAGAAGCTTCCTGCCGATCTTGTTCAGGCTCAGCGGCGCCTTGTCCAGCTTGATGCGGGCGTTGCGGTCGCCCTCCACCAGGCGCTCGACCCGGATGAACAGGTCGGTCCACACCGTCTGCGGGCAGGTGAAGCCGCACCACACGCGGCCGAACAGGGCGGTCACCAGAAACAGGCCGATGGCGCCCAGGATCAGCAGGCCGGTCAGGTAGTACACCTCCTGCGGCCAGATCTCGATCATGAAGAAGTAGGCGCGGCGGCCGGTCATGTCGATCAGCAGGGCCTGGTCGGGCGCGCCGGGGCCGCGGTCCCAGCGGATGAAGGGCCCGATGTAGTACAGGCCCAGCAGGACGTACAGCGCCGCCCACTTGAGGGACCGGAAGGTCCCCTTGATGCTGCGCGAGTGGATCTTCACATGATCCGCGTACAGGGATTCTTTCTTCGTCGGGGCCGGTCCCGGAACGGGGGTCTGCGCCGCGAGGTCGCCTTCAGCCATCTTCAATCCGTCTTCGAAGGGCGCGGCGACCGGACGAACACGCCCGCGCGCCGCCTAGCAACAAGGTTCGGGGGGAGTTTCGCAGACGCGCGCCGCCTGGAAAACCTCCCCCCGCCGAATTTTGTGCCGCTATTATATCAGCGACTTCTGATATATCCAGGGTTTCCGACCCCCGGTGAAGGATTTTCCGCGCCGGCGCGGCCCCCCGGCACGGTCCCGGGGGCGCGCCGACGCCCCCGGAATATCTGGGACGCTACTTGCCGCCGCCCAGGGAGTGCACGTAGATGGTCACCTGCTTGATGGACACGTCGTCCAGGCGCCCGGCCCAGGCCGGCATGACCCCGTGCTTGGGTGCGGTGACCTGGCGGATGATGGCATCCCGGCCCGAGCCGTACAGCCAGATGGCGTCGGTCAGGTTGGGGGCGCCCAGGTCCTGCATGCCCATGCCCTTTTCGCCGTGGCAGGCGGCGCAGTTCTCGTCGAACACGGCCTTGCCGGCCTCGCTGCCGCCGCCGCCGCCGCCCAGGGAGACCACATAGTCGGCCACGGCCTGGATCTGCGCCGGCTGCAGCAGCTCGTCGCGGCCGTAGGCGGGCATGTCCGAGACGCGGGCGTCGTCGTCGCCGCTGCGGATGCCGTGGCGGATGGTGGTCTCGATGGCCTCCAGGGTGCCGCCCCACAGCCAGTCGTCGTCGGCCAGCACCGGGAAGCTCTGCGCCCCCTGGCCGCCCGAGCCGTGGCACGGCGCGCAGTTCTCGGCGAAGATCACGCGCCCGCCGGCCATGGCGTATTGCAGCAGGTCCGAGTCCTTGGCGATCTCGGCCGCCGAGCCGGCCTCGAACTTGGTCAGCCAGGTGCTGGCCCGCTGCGCCTTCACGTCGGCCAGCTCGGCGTTGTGGTTGGCCCGGGACGAGTATCCCAGCACGCCCTTGGTATAGCCGCTCAGCCAGGGCACCGAGGGCATCGCGATGCAGTACCCGACCGCCCAAATGACCGTGACGTACAGGGTGTACAGCCACCACTTGGGCAGGGGCGTGTTCAGTTCCTTGATCCCGTCCCACTCGTGGCCGGTGGTTTCAGTCCCCGTCAAGGCGTCCTTGTCGACCTGCGCCATGACCTATCCTCCGTTCTGATCGTCTCTGAAGGGAATTTGCGCGTCTTCTTCGAACCGCTTCCTGTTCTTCGGCCGGAACGCCCAGAACAGGACGCCGGTGAACAGGATCATCAGCCAGACGACCCACCAGGATCGCGCGACCTCAGACAGTTCTTGCAGAGTCACGTCCTTCCCCTATCTGTAATCGGCTTCGGGCTCGTAGGCCGTGAAGTCCACCAGCGTGCCCAGCATCTGCAGGTACGCGACCAGGGCGTCCAGTTCGGTGACCCGTCCGGGGTTGCCGTCGAAGTCGCCGATCTTGGCCTTGGGGTAGCGGGCCTTGAAGGCATCCACGTCCCCCGCGGCCTCGCCCATGGCCTGGACCTTGACGTCCTCCACCGCCTGGGCGATCTGCTCGTCGGTGTAGGGCACGCCGACGATGCGCAGGGTGCGCAGGTGGTCGGCGATGTCGTCGAAGCTCAGGTCCTTCTCCGCCAGGTAGGGATACTGGGGCATGACGGATTCGGGGACCACGCTCTGGGGATTGGCCATGTGCGCCACGTGCCAGTCGTTGGAGTACTTGCCGCCGACCCGGGCCAGGTCCGGCCCGGTCCGCTTGGACCCCCACTGGAACGGATGGTCGTACATGCTCTCGGCCGCCAGGCTGTAGTGGCCGTACCGCTCCGCCTCGTCGCGGAACGGACGCACCATCTGGCTGTGGCAGTTGTAGCAGCCGTCGCGCACGTAGATGTTGCGGCCGGCCAGCTCCAGCGGCGAGTAGGGGCGCACCCCGTCCACCTTCTCGATGGTCTGCTCCATGGTGAACAGCGGCACCAGCTGGACCAGCCCGCCGATGGCGGCGGTGACCAGGATGCCCACCGCCAGGATGATGACATTGGTCTCGAAGATTTCGTGTTTCATGTCATCCTCCCCTTAGCCGGCGGTCACGGCGTGGGGGGCGTCTTCGAACGCCTTTTCGCTGCGCAGCTCGCCCTTGGCCGTCTTCCAGAGGTTGTAGACCATGATCAGGGCGCCGATGACGAACAGCACGCCGCCGCTGGCCCGGATCACGTAGAAGGGATGCATGGCCTCGACCGTCTCGATGAACGAGTACTGGAGGAAGCCCAGCGAGTCGTAGGCCCGCCACATCAGCCCCTGCAGGATGCCCGAGATCCACATGGCCGTGATGTACAGCACGATACCCAGGGTCGAGATCCAGAAGTGGTGCGTCACCAGCCGCAGGCTGTACAGGCGCTGCCGCTTCCACAGGGCCGGCACCAGGTAGTACAGCGTGCCGAAGCTGATGAAGGCGACCCAGCCCAGGGCACCGGAGTGCACGTGGCCGACGGTCCAGTCGGTGTAGTGGCTGAGGCTGTTGACGGCCTTGATGGACATCACCGGGCCCTCGAAGGTGCTCATGCCGTAGAAGGCGACCGAGGTGACCATGAAGCGCAGCACCGGGTCGGTGCGCAGCTTGTGCCAGGCGCCCGACAGGGTCATGATGCCGTTGATCATGCCGCCCCACGAGGGCATCCACAGCATCACCGAGAACACCATGCCCAGGGTCTGCGCCCAGTCGGGCAGGGCGGTGTAGTGCAGGTGGTGCGGGCCGGCCCAGATGTACAGGAACACCAGGGTCCAGAAGTGCACGATGGACAGGCGGTAGGAATAGACGGGCCGGTCGGCCTGCTTGGGAATGAAGTAGTACATCATGCCCAGGAAGCCGGCGGTCAGGAAGAAGCCGACCGCGTTGTGGCCGTACCACCACTGGGTCATGGCGTCCTGCACGCCGGCCCAGACGATGTAGCTCTTGGTGCCGGTCAGGGACACCGGGATGGTCAGGTTGTTGCCCAGGTGCAGCATGGCGATCACCAGGATGAACGCCAGGTAGAACCAGTTGGCCACGTAGATGTGCGATTCGCGGCGCTTGATCACGGTGCCCGCGAAGGCGATCAGGTAGGCCACCCAGACGACGGTCAGCAGCAGGTCAACGTACCATTCCGGCTCGGCGTACTCCTTGCCCTGGGTGATGCCCAGGACGTAGCCCGAGGCCGCCAGCACGATCACCGCCTGGAACCCCCAGAACAGGAAGTTGCCCATCCCCTCGCCGCCGAACAGGCGGGCGCGGGTCGTCCGCTGCACCACGTACAGCGACGAGGCGAACAGGATGTTGCCGCCGAAGGCGAAAATCACCGCCGAGGTGTGCACCGGACGCAGGCGCCCGAAGGTTGTCCATTCCAGACCCAAGTTCAGGGCTGGAAAGGCCAACTGGAACGCGATGAACGTCCCGGCGAGGAAACCGATCACCCCCCAGAATACGGTGGCGATGGTAAACTTCTTGACCACGCCCTCGCAGTATTCAACCGCTTGGGCTGTTGTCGCCTGGTTCATACCAAACTCCCGTTATCACATAGCAGCAAAGGACCCCTGGGGGCCCTTCGCACCCGCAAAACCGACCGCGCGAACCCGCACGAAAAAACAAAAAAGGATGACCCCCGTACCGTGGTTCCCCTCTGGTCGACCCCGTCGCACGCGAGATGCCCAATTTTCCGATGACCAGGACGTTCGGGATCGGGGGCGAAGGCGTACTTTAGGATGCTTGAATATTAAAATACCCATTGATCAAAGTCAACGCAGAGTATTCCGCCTTAATCGGGATATTTTTCATTTGATAGTGAGATCGATTCTCATCGGCTTTGACAAGTGACGGCAAAATAAAATAAAAATATTCGAAGTACAGCTATTTTATATCTGAAATAACGACGAATGAGTGTGAAATGACCGCGCAATATCCCGCCCCCGCCGCGACCCGGCGGCGGCCGTCCGCGGGGTCGATCCTGGTCGCCCTGGCGGTCCTGCTGGCGGCCCTGGCGGCGGTGCCCAGTAGCGCCCTGGCCGCCCCCAGGGCCACCCCCGGGGCCACCCCCGGGGACCCGCCGGCCGACGCCGCGCGGGCGGCGCCCGAGGCCCCCTCGGCCCGTTCGTCCAAGCAAACCGCGCGGGCGGCGCGGCACATGATCGCCGCCGCCAACCCGCACGCGGCGGCGGCCGGGCTGGCGGTGCTGCGGGCCGGCGGCTCGGCCGTGGACGCGGCCATCGCGGCGCAGATGGTGCTGAACCTGGTCGAGCCCCAGTCCTCGGGCATCGGCGGCGGCGGCTTCCTGCTGCACTACGCCGCCCGCGGCGGCGCCGTGGACGCCTACGACGGGCGCGAGACGGCGCCGGCGGCGGCGACGCCGGACCTGTTCCTGAACCCCGACGGCACCCCGCGCAAGTTCTTCGACGCCGTGGTCGGCGGCCTGTCGGTGGGGGTGCCGGGCCTGCTGCGCATGCTGGAGATGGCGCACCGCGACCACGGCCGCCTGCCCTGGCGCGACCTGATGGCCCCGGCCATCGCCCTGGCCGAGAATGGGTTCGCCGTGTCCGACCGCCTGCACGGCCTGGTCGCCGGCGACCGGTACCTGAAGACGGACCCGGCGGCCGCCGCCTATTTCTACGACACGGACGGTGCACCCCTGGCCGTGGGCCGGGTGCGCCGCAACCCGGCCCTGGCGGCGGTGCTGCGCCGGGTCGCCGAAGAGGGCGCCGATGCCTTCTATACCGGCCCCCTGGCCGCCGACCTGGCGGCGGCGGTGGCGGCGGCGCCCAACCCGGGGCGCCTGACCGTCGCCGACCTGGCCGCCTACCGCGCCGTCAAGCGCACGGCCGTGTGCGCGCCGTACCGCGCCTGGCGGGTCTGCGGCATGCCGCCGCCGTCCTCGGGCGGCATCACCACCCTGCAGATCCTGGGCCTGCTGGAGCCCTTCGACCTGGCCGCCCTGGGCCCGGGCGCGGCCCGCGCCGTGCACCTGGTGGCCGAGGCCGGGCGCCTGGCCTTCGCCGACCGCAACGCCTACCTGGCCGATCCCGACTTCGTGCCGCCGCCGCCGGGGCTGCTGGACCGGGACTACCTGCGCCGCCGCTCGGGCGAGATCGGCCCCCGCGCCCTGCCGGGCAAGGCCGCGCCCGGCGACCCCGGCCGCAAGGCGGCCCTGCCGCCGCCCGCCGACGACGGGGAGCGCGGCCTGTCCACCACCCACCTCAGCGTGGTCGACGGAGACGGCAACGCGGTCGCCATGACCACCAGCATCGAGAACGTGTTCGGGTCGCGGCGCATGGTGCACGGCTTCCTGCTGAACAACCAGCTCACGGACTTCTCGTTCCGCCCCCGGGTGGACGGCCGCCCGGTGGCCAACCGGGTGGCCGCCGGCAAGCGGCCGCGCAGCTCCATGGCCCCGACCCTGGTGCTGGACGGCGCCGGGCGCCTGGTGCTGGCGGTGGGCTCGCCGGGCGGGTCGCGCATCATCGGCTACGTGGCCCAGGCCGTGATCGCGGTGCTGGACTGGAAGCTGGACGCCCAGGCCGCCGTCGACATGGGCCACTTCGGCAACCGCAACGGCGCCACCGAGTTGGAGGAAGGCCGCCCCGTGGCGGCCCTGAAGGATGCGCTGGAGGCCCTGGGCCACCAGGTCCGCGTCCGCCCCATGACCAGCGGCCTGCACGCCGTGCAGGTCACCGCGGACGGCCTGGCGGGCGGCGCCGACCCGCGCCGCGAGGGTGTGGCCCTGGGCGACTGAGCGCCGGCCTCAGGCCGGCGCCGTGGCGACGATGAACAGGCGGCGGAACGGGAACAGGGTCTTGCCGTCGGCCCGCGGCGGGTAGGACGCGGCCACCAGCCGGCGGTACTCGGCCATGAAGGCATCCTGGTGCGGCGCCGGCACCGCCTCGTAGACCGGGCGCAGGCCGGTCGAGCGCGTGTATTCCACCACCGGGTTGTCGCCCTCCAGCACCTGCAGGTACTCGGTCTCCCAGATCTCCAGGGTGCCGCACAGGGGCGCCAGCACGTCATAATAAAAGGACGGGTCCGCCACCGGCATGGGCCGGTACACGGGCAGGGCCGCGTCGCGCCAGGGGCCGGCGGCGGCGGCGTCGCGGATGTGGGTGTAGGACGGCGCGCCGTGGTTGTGGGGCATCTGCACCGCCAGCACGCCGCCCGGCGCCAGCAGGCTCATCAGCCGCGGGAACACGGCGGCGTGGTCGTCCAGCCAGTGGAACACGGCGTTGGAGTACAGCAGCCGGGCCGGCGCCTCGGGGATCCAGGTGGCCAGGTCGGCCTGCACCCATTCCGCCGCGGCGCCGGTGGCCCGCGCCTTTTCCAGCATGCCGGCCGACGAATCCACCCCGACCATGCGCGCCGCCGGCCAGCGCGCCGCCAGGAACGGGGTGACGTTGCCGGGGCCGCAGCCCAGGTCATAGACCGTGTCCACGTCGTCCAGCGGCACCCGGGCCAGCAGGTCGAGGGCCGGACGCAGGCGCGGTGCGGCGAATTCCAGGTACTGCCCGGGGTTCCAGTCGGCCATGGTCGTCGGTCCTCGCAGGGTGTCGGTGGGGCGGAGACTATCGCCTGCGCGCCGGCAGGACCAGCCGGAAAACGGTGCCGTCGTCGGCGCTGCGCACCAGGGTGACGTCGCCGCCGTGGGCGCGCAGGATGTCGCGCACGATCACCAGCCCCAGCCCCGTGCCGCCCTTGCGCACCGACCCGGCGAAGGGCTTGAACAGGTTGTCGAGCGCCCGCTGCGACAGCCCGGGGCCGTCGTCCACCACGTCGACCTCCACCTGGCGGCCGTCGCGGCGCGCCTCGACCCGCACCCGGGCGGCGCCGGCCTCGAACGCGTTGCGGGCCAGGTTGCCCAGTGCCCGCACCAGCAGCTCGCGGTCGGCCTCCAGGTCGACCTCGAACGGCACGGCGTTGTCCCAGGCGGCGTCGGGGAAGGTCTCGCGCTGGGCCGCGCCCACTTCGGCCACCACCTCCTGCAGGTGGAACAGGGACCGGCTCAGCTTGGTGCGGGTGTCGCCCAGGTAGTCCAGGGTCTGGCTGCACATGCCCACGGCCCGGTTGACGGCGTCCATCAGGCGCGGCGTCACCTTCTTGACCTCGGGGTCGTCGATGTAGGCCAGGCGGTCGGACACCAGCACCGCCGTGGCCAGGGTGTTGCGCAGGTCGTGGTTGATCTTGGCCACGGCCGAGCCCAGGGCCGCCAGTCGCCCCTTCTGGCGCAGGGCGGCGCGCACCTCGCGCTGCATCTCGGCCAGTTCGCGCTGGGCGACGCCGATCTCGTCGCCGCGGTCGCTGGGCACGATGATGCGGGTCTCGTCCTCGGGGTTGGCGCGGAACCGGGTCATGTTGCGGGTGATGCGGCGCAGGGGCCGCACCATCAGCCATTGCAGGGTCAGGTACACCAGCCCGGCGGTGAACAGCGAGATGACGACGGAAAGCTGCAGGATGCGCGTCGAATAGCCCAGCATGGCCTCGCGCATGGGCGCCTCGTCCAGCACCACCTCGATGGCCACGCCCGGGTTCTTGGTCGACTCGCCGATCACCCGCAGCACCCGGTTGTCCTTGCGCAGCAGGGCGGCGAAGGCGTCCGAGATCCAGGTCGGGAAATGGGTGTGGCGCAGGTCGAAGGTGGCGTCCACCGCCGGCGGCATGTCCTTGCTCAGCGCCAGCATGCGCCGGTCGGGCCGGTCGACGATCACGGCGTAGGCCTCGGCGTGGAACAGCAGCATGTCCTCCAGGTCGCGGCTGACCATGTTGTCGGGGGTCGCCTCCAGGGCCAGGGTGGCGAGCTGCGCCTTGGCGATGTGTTCTTCCAGGTAGGTCTTGCGGAACCGCGAGATGGACGGCGCGTAGATCAGGAACTCGGCCAGCATGACGAACAGGATGGTCAGCACCAGGAGCCGGCCCGACAGGCTGCGCAGGGCGACCACGGGTCAGCCGAACCGGGCCAGGAAGCGGACCAGCTTCTTGGTGCGCGGGCCGAACAGGCTGGCGGTGTAGAAGCTGGCGGCGGCGCGCTTGCTGGCCTCGCCCAGGGTCGGATAGGGGGCCACGGTCTGCGCCAGGTCGCCCACGGTCAGCTTGCCCTGCACGGCCAGGACCCAGGGCTGGATCAGCTCGCCGGCCCGGGCGCCGACGATGCCGGCCCCCAGGACCTTGCCCTTGGGCGTGGCCACGGCCTTGACCAGGCCGTCGATGCGGCGCTCGGCCCGGGCCCGGTCGTTGTCGGCGAAGGGCCAGCGCAGCACCCGGATGTCGCCCGCCGTCTCCTTGGCCTGCGCGGCGGTCAGGCCCACCTGGGCCAGCTCGGGCGCCGTGTAGGTGACCCAGGGAATGGCCGAATGGTCGGCCTTGGCCGGCCAGCGGAACAGGGCGTTCTTGATCACCACCCCGGCGTGGTAGCCGGCCAGGTGGGTGAACTGCATGCCCCCCGCCACGTCGCCGATGGCGTAGACCTTCTTGTTGGTGGTGCGCAGGCGGGCGTCCACCTGGATGCCCTTGGCCGAGAACGCGACGCCGGCCTTGTCCAGGTCCAGGCCGTCCACCGCCGGGCGCCGGCCGGTGGCCACCAGCAGGCGGTCGGCGGTCAGCCGCTCCTCGCCGCCGCCGCCGTCGTCGCCGGCCTTCAGCACCACGGCGATGCCGTCGCCGTCGCGTTCCACACGCAGGATCTGGGCGCCCTCGCGCAGGACCAGGCCGTCGGCGTCCAGTTGCCGGCGCAGGACCTCGACCAGCTCGGGGTCGTCCTTGGGCATGATCCGGGCCGCTTCCAGCACGGTCACCCGGCAACCCAGGTGGCGGTGGGCCTGGGCCATTTCCATGCCGATGGGGCCGCCGCCGATGACGATCAGGTGGCCGGGCAGGCCGGTCTGGTCGAACAGGGTCTCGTTGGTCAGGTAGGGCACCGTGTCCAGCCCCGGGATGGGCGGCACGAAGGGGCCCGACCCGGTGGCCACCACCACCCGCCGGGCGCGGATCGTGCGCCCGCCGGCGGCCACCTGCTGCGGGCCCGTGAAGCGCGCCGCGTCGCGGATCACGGTCACGCCCAGGCCCTCGAACCGCTCCACCGAATCCAGGGGGGCGATGGCGGCGATGGTACGGCGCACGTGGTCGAACACGGCGCCGCCGTCGATGTCCGGCGCGCCGTAGGTGACGCCGAAGGGCCCGCCGTCGAGATGGGCGCGGGCGGCGTGGCCGGCGGCCAGCAGGGCCTTGGACGGCACGCAGCCGAAGTTCAGGCAGTCGCCGCCCATGGCGCCCTTTTCCACCAGCACCACCGAGGCCCCCATCTGCGACGCGCCGGCGGCCACCGACAGGCCGCCCGACCCGGCGCCGATGACGCAGATGTCCACGTTCAGGTGGTCGCTCATGTGCGGATCATGGCCCATTCCCCGGCGGCCGCTTAGCGCCGCTTCATCCTCTTATAGACGATGGGAACCAGGGAGAGAACGGCCAGGCCGACGATGGGGGCCAGGATCTGCGGCTTGAAGATGATGGACAGGTCCGGCTCGCCGCCCATGTCGAACACCGCGCCCAGGCCGTTGCCCACCAGGCAGTAGACCACCGTGCCCGGGATGATGCCCAGGAAGGTGCCCAGGACATAGGTGCCCAGGGGCACGCCCAGGAAGGCCGGCACCAGGTTGACCAGCCAGAACGGGAACAGCGGCACCAGGCGCAGGAACAGCATGTAGCTGAGCGCGTTTTCCCGGAACCCGTCCTCCATCTTGCGGATCGCCGGGCCGGCCTTGCGCCGCAGCACGTCGCCCAGGGCGTAGCGGGCGGCCAGGAACACCGCCGTCGCCCCCACCGTGGCCCCCACCACCACGCACAGGGCCGCCTGCCAGGTGCCGAACAGGAACGCCCCGGCCAGGGTCAGCCACACCGCGCCCGGCAGCGAGAACGACGCCGCCAGGGCGTAGACGACGGTGAAGGTGGTGGCCGCCAGCACCAGGTGCATGTCGCGCCAGGCCAGCAGGTCCTCGCGGTGCATGCGCAGGGCGTCGAAGGACAGGTACTCGCCGCCGCCCAGCGCCCAGAACGCCGCCAGGCCGGCCAGGATCACCGCCACCGGCAGCAGGCGCCAGGGCGAGAACGGGGCGCCGTCGGGCCCGGCGTCGAGCTCCGCCTCGGTGGTCGGATCGCGGTCCATGGTGTGCAGTCTACCGCCCTTCTTCGCGTCGGGTCGCGGGGTTTCCCAAGGTAGGCCAGACCGCCGCGTCCCGGCAACCGGGCCGCGGCTCGCGGACGGTCACCATTTCGTGACTCATTTGTGTCCGTTCGGCGCGGTCCGCGGCGGCCGGCGCCGCGCCTCGCGGGCGTTGACTTCCCCTGCCCGACTCCTTATACAGCGGGCCTTGTTCAGCTTGGGAGTGGACCCGTGAAACGTACCTATCAGCCGAGTAAACTCGTCCGCAAGCGCCGGCACGGTTTCCGGGCCCGGATGGCAACCGTGGGTGGCCGTCGGGTGCTGGCCGACCGCCGCGCCAAGGGACGCAAGCGCCTGTCCGCCTGATCCGGCCATGGCGCCCGCCCTCCCGCGCCTGAAACGGCGCGCGGAATTCCTCCGCGTCGCCGGCGCCAAGAGGAAATGGGCGACCCCCGGCCTGGTCCTGCAGGCCCGGCGCCGGGAAGGGGCATCCCCGCCGGGGTTGCCGGACTCCACCGTCCGGGTGGGGTTCACGGTCAGCAAGAAGGTCGGCAAGGCTGTGGTGCGGAACCGGGCGCGGCGGCGCCTGCGCGCGGCGGCCGACCGGGTGCTGGCGGAACAGGCGAAACCGGGGTACGACTTCGTGCTCATCGGGCGGGCGGCCACCGTCTCCCGTCCCTTCGCGGACTTGGTCCGCGACCTGGAAACGGCGCTGCGGCGGGTCAAGGCCCGGCGCGGCGATCAAGGCGACCCGGAGCGGCGCGGCCGCGCGCCCGGCGGGTCCAGGGAAGGCGGGCCCCGGAATGCCGGGGCCGAAAGGGGACCGGGAGCCGCATGAAACTGGCCAGCCACATCCTGCGCGGCGCGATCCGGGGCTACCAGCTCCTGATCTCGCCCATGCTGCCCGGGTCCTGCCGCTATCAGCCCACCTGCTCGCAATACGCCCTCGAGGCCGTGGCCCGCCACGGCGCCCTGGCCGGCACCTGGCTGGCGGTCAAGCGCCTGGCCCGGTGCCACCCCTGGGGCGGCTGGGGCTATGACCCGGTCCCGGGCGGCGAGGCGGCGCCGGACGGCCACGGCCGGGGGTGCGGGCACCATGCGCACTAGACGGGACACCTTGGGATTGGGGCGGCGGAGCCATGCCGCGGCGGAGGCAATTCGGAACGCGTGATGGATAACCGCAACATGCTCCTGGCGATCGTCCTGTCGGTCGCCATTCTCTTCGGCTTCCAGTACTACATGTCGATCAAGTATCCGACCCCCGAGCCGGGGACGGAAACGGCCCAGACCACGCCCCCGGGGGCGCCCCAGGGAACGCCCCAGGGCGCGCCCCAGCCGGGCGCCGAGGGGACGCCGGCGGCGCCCGCCGCGCCCGGCGGCAGTGCCGCCATCCCCACCCCCGGCGCCGCCGAGGGCGCGGCGGTGGCGGCGGTGAGGAGCCGCGCCGACGCCCTGGCCGCCGATCCCCGGGTGCGCATCAGCACGCCGCGCCTGCACGGCTCGGTGTCCCTGCGCGGCGGCCGCCTGGACGACCTGACCCTGATCGACTACCGCGAGGAGCTGGACCCCAAGAGCCCCGAGATCGTGCTGCTGGCGCCGCTGGGCTCGGATCACGCCTACTATGCCACCTTCGGCTGGTCGGCCGCCGGCGGCGGGGTCAAGCTGCCCGGCGCCGATACCCTGTGGACCGCCGACCGCGAGCGGCTGGAGCCCGGCCAGCCGGTGACCCTGACCTGGGACAACGGCGACGGCCTGGTGTTCAAGCGCATCTACGCCGTGGACAAGAATTACATGTTCACGGTCACCCAGCAGGTGGTGAACAACGGCGCCGCGCCGGTGACCCTCTATCCCTTCGGCCTGGTGTCGCGCCACGGCACGCCCGAGGTGACCCGGTTCTACATCCTGCACGAGGGCCTGCTGGGCGTGTTCGACAAGGTGCTGGACGAGGTCGACTACAAGGACCTTAAGGAAGAGGGCACCATCACCAAGTCCTCCACCGGCGGCTGGATCGGCATCACCGACAAGTACTGGCTGACCGCCCTGATCCCCGACCAGGCGGCGGCCATCAAGGCCCGCTTCGTGCACCAGCGCGACAACACGCCGGACAAGGCCGACAAGTACCAGACCGACTACCTGGGCCCCGGGGTGACCATCGCCGCCGGCGCGTCGGGCCAGGCCGAGAATCACTTCTTCGCCGGCGCCAAGGAAGTGAATCTGCTGGACGACTATGCCGAGAAGCTGAAGGTGGCCAACTTCGACCTGGCCATCGACTTCGGCTGGTTCTACTGGCTGACCAAGCCCCTGTTCCTAGGCCTGCTGTTCCTGCACAAGTACATCGGCAACCTGGGCATCTCGATCTTGGTGCTGACCGTGCTGGTCAAGCTGGCGTTCTTCCCGCTGGCCAACAAGTCCTACGTGTCCATGAGCAAGATGCGCAAGCTGCAGCCCGAGATGACCAAGCTGCGCGAGCGGTTCGGCGACGACAAGGTGCGCCTGAACCAGGAGATGATGGCGCTCTACAAGAAGGAGAAGGCCAACCCGGCCTCGGGCTGCCTGCCGATCCTGGTGCAGATCCCCGTGTTCTTCGCCCTGTACAAGGTCCTGTTCGTGACCATCGAGATGCGCCACGCGCCGTTCTTCGGCTGGATCCAGGACCTGTCGGCGCCGGACCCGACCACGGTCTTCAACCTGTTCGGCCTGATCCCCTTCACCCCGCCCGACTTCCTGATGATCGGCATCTGGCCGCTGATCATGGGCGCCACCATGTTCCTGCAGCAGCGCCTGAACCCGCAGCCGCCGGACCCGGTGCAGGCCAAGATCTTCCTGCTCATGCCGATCATGTTCACCTTCCTGCTGGCCCGCTTCCCGGCCGGGCTGGTCATCTACTGGGCCTGGAACAACACCCTGTCGATCCTGCAGCAGAAGGTCATCATGATGCGCATGGGGGTCAAGTAGCCGCGGCGGCGGCGAAGGCGCGCCCATGTCCGGCACCCCGGCATTTTCCGACGATGCCCTGGAGCGCGGCCGCCTGCTGTTCGCCGCCGAATGCACCTTCCTGCTGGGCGCCGCGTCGCTCAAGCAGCTTCCCGACGACGACCTGCCCGAGGTCGCCTTCGCCGGCCGCTCCAACGTCGGCAAGTCCAGCCTGATCAACGCCCTGACCGGGCGCAAGGCCCTGGCCCGCACGTCGAACACGCCGGGCCGCACGCAGCAGATCAACTTCTTCGACCTGGGCCGCCGGCTGATGGTGGCCGACCTGCCCGGCTACGGCTTCGCCCAGGCGCCCAAGCCCCTGGTCGAGCGCTGGACCCGCCTGGTCAACACCTATCTCAAGGGCCGCGCCTCCCTGCGCCGGGTGTGCCTGCTGGTGGACGCCCGCCACGGCCTGAAGAAGGTGGACCGCGAGGTGATGGAGATGCTGGACGGCGCCGCCGTCTCGTACCAGATCGTGCTGACCAAGGCCGACAAGATCGGCGCCGCGGCCCTGGCCGGCCTGGTGGCGGCCACCGCCGCCGAGGCCGCCGGCCACGTCGCCGCCCATCCCGAGATCATGGCCACCTCGGCCCGCGACGGCATCGGCGTGGCCGAGCTGCGCGCCGCCCTGGCGGCCCTGGCGCTGGACACCGAAAGGGGGTAGCTTCCGACCATGGAAAACGGCGAAACCAAGACCCGCGAGCAATGGCTGCAACAGGCGCGGACCCTGTCCGAGGCCCTGCCCTACATGCGCCGCTATGCCGGGCGCACCATCGTCATCAAGTACGGCGGCCACGCCATGGGCGAGGAATCCCTGGCCAAGCTGTTCGCCCGCGACGTGGTGCTGCTGCGCCAGGTGGGCATGATCCCGGTGGTGGTGCACGGCGGCGGACCGCAGATCGGCGCCATGCTGGAAAAGATGAAGATCCAGAGCCAGTTCATCGACGGCCTGCGCGTCACCGACCAGCAGACCGTGGACGTGGTCGAGATGGTGCTGTCGGGCTCCATCAACAAGCAGATCGTGTCGGCCATCAACGAGGCCGGGGGCTTGGCCGTGGGCCTGTCGGGCAAGGACGCCAACCTGATCCGCGCCGACAAGCTGCGCCGCACCAAGCGCGACCCCGAAAGCAACATCGAACGCATCCTGGACCTGGGCCTGGTCGGCGAGCCGCGCGCGGTCAGCCCGCATATCCTGGACTACTTCGAGGAGTCCGACATCATCCCCGTGATCGCCCCCATCGGCGTCGGCCCCAACGGCGAGACCCTGAACATCAACGCCGACACCGTGGCCGGCGCCGTGGCCGGCGCCGTGGCGGCCAGCCGCCTGTTGCTGCTGACCGACGTCGAGGGGGTCAAGGACAAGGACGGCAAGCTGATCCCGCAGATGACCCCGGCCGAGGCCCAGGCGGCCATGGAAGACGGCACCATCCAGGGCGGCATGATCCCCAAGGTGGAAACCTGCCTGCACGCCCTGAAGCACGGCACCGACGGCGCCGTGATCCTGGACGGCCGGGTGCCCCACGCGGTGCTGCTGGAACTGTTCACCGAGCACGGCGCCGGCACCCTGATCAAGCGCACGCGGTGAGCGGCGGGGGCGGCGGGGACATGCCCGAAACCGGCCGTCCGGGCGTGGCGCGCGCCCTCGACCCCGGCGCCGTCAGCACCTGGGTGTTCGACCTGGACAACACCCTCTATCCGGCCACCACCGACGTGTTCACCCAGATCGACTGGCGCATGACCGCGTTCATCGCCGAATACCTGGACCTGGACCCGGTGGAGGCGCGCCGGGTGCAGAAGGGCTTTTTCCACGAGCACGGCACGACCCTGCGCGGCATGATGACCGTGCACGCCATGGCGCCCGAGCCGTTCCTGCGCTACGTCCACGACATCGACGTCACCCCGGTGGCGCCGAACCCGGACCTGGACGCGGCGCTCGGTGCCCTGCCCGGGCGCAAGGTGATCTTCACCAACGCCTCGGTCGACCACGCCAACCGCATCACCGAGCGCCTGGGGGTGACCCGCCACTTCGACGGCATCTTCGACATCCACCAGGCGGACTACCTTCCCAAGCCCGACCCCCTGCCCTATGACCGCCTGGTCGAGACCTTCGACCTGGACTGCGCCACCTGCGTCATGGTCGAGGACATCGCCCGCAACCTGGCGCCGGCGGCCGAGCGCGGCATGACCACCTGCTGGGTGCGCACGGACAGCCCCTGGGCGTCGAGCGGCGGCCGCGAGGGCGACCCGGCCGCCTACATCCACCACCAGACCGACGACCTGGCCACCTGGCTGCGCGACCTGGTGGGCTGACCCCGCCATTGACGACCCCGGGGCCCACGGGCCCCCCTTTTTGTTCCGTTTCGGCCGCTTCGAGGGCCGTTGCGGCCCCGATGTCGTCCATCCAACAGGTTGAAATCGCTGGAAAACGGCCCTGCGGCGGGAATAAAAGTCGTCAGCCGTCGTCATTTTCCAACCCGGCGGCTCCCCCTCACCCTGCCCCTCTCCCTCCAGGGAGCGGGAACGCGGTGGCGTCGCCGCGCCCTTTGCCCTCTCCCCCGGGGAGAGGGAGCGGCGCGAAAGGCGAGGGCCGCCCGCCGGGGGCAGCGCCGATACAGGGAACACGGATGGGCACGGCTGGACACCCCTGTCCATCGCAACGCCCGCCAATCCCCGCGGATCGGACCGGGCGCATCAATCGTATTCACCATGGCAAAGAGCTGAAAGGAATATAGTCTGGCTTTTCCCGGTTTCAAGGGACCGCGGCTTTGCCGTGGAACGCCGGGAGACCCGGCGCGGGGATCGGCCGGGTCCCGCACCTCCAGATTGATCGGCAGGCAGGTTTGACGCGCGAAAATACTGTACACTGCCGGCCCGGGCCCGCGGAGCCCGCCCGGAAAGGGCATGGAGGGAGGAGCCTGCGCCATGAACACCGCCATCATTCATCCCGTTGCCGGTGCGTTGCTGTTCCTGTCGGCGCACACGTCCCTCGCCGCGCCCCTGGAGCAGGGTCCCCTGACACTCCAGATCCTCGGCCACGAGTTCCGCATGACCGACGCGTTCGAGGCCCGGTTCGGCGCCTGGGGCCGGGCGCGCTACGAACCCGTCCCCCATGGGTTCGAACGGCGCGGGCAGCTTGACGTGACGCCGACGCCGGTTCGCGTCGGCGAACTGCTGGAAAGCGATTTCGCCCAACTGGGCGGCGAGGCCCAGGCCAGGGTGGCGGCCGCCAGCGGATCGGTTTTGGAGCGGGACCGGCGGTCCTACACCATCGTGGTCGAGATGACCGAGGACACCCGGTCGCTGATCGACGCGATCAACGGCAAGTCCGCCGCCGACCGGACCTTCCTGGAAAAGGTCCGGAACGAGGATTTCCGCGTCGTGACCGCGGTCGCCCGCGTCTTCAATCACGCCGCCCACCAGGACCTGGTGGCGAAAATCGAGGCCCATGGCAAACCGCCGGCGCCCCTGCCCCTGCCCCTCCCCCTGAGCGTGGGCGGCAGCCTGATCGTCGGCTCGAACTCCCGGACGGCCCTGTCCGACGGCAGCCAGATCGCCTACATCTATTCCCGGATCTGCTGGAAGAACGGCCAGATCTTCTCCCTGGTCCAGGACAAGGTGAAAGGCTACTTCACCTCGCGCGGCTGCGACGCCGGCAGCACCCGGTTCTACCAAGAGTCCCTGAAGAACTGACGGGACAAGGCCGGACGCGACGGGAGGTTCCCCTCCCGGTCCCGTTCCGCCCGCGCTTGGCACGCGGCATCCCAGCCCATTCCAACCCGCCGGCGTGGATGGCCGGGCCAAGCCCACGGCTGTGCGGTTGAGGATGGTCGGCGGGCGAACGTCGCCGTCGTGGATGCCCGGATCAAGTCCGGGCATGACATAACTTTCTGAAATGTTTAGATTTTTGTCATGGCCGGGCTTGACCCGGCCATCCACGCCTGGCAGTCGGCATGGGCAGGGAATCCATGTCTCCAACCCGCCGGACGCCCTTCAATTCCCCGGCGATCAACGGTTGCGGTCCGATTCTCGCGGCGTAAACCGGACAGCCGTGGGCCAGGGACGGGGGCAACCGGAGAACCATGGCCGTTGCCCGGCCCTCCGTGCCCCGGCGGTGAAAGCCGCCGCCGGCGCCGACCCGTTGAAAACGGCACTGAAAGGAATTATGTTATTACGGTTTCCTTGTTTCCTTACTTCACGGATAGCCCGCATGCTCGCCAAGCTGACCACCAAGAACCAGCTCACCCTGCCCAAGGCGGCCCTGGCCGCCTGTCCGGGGGTGACCTACTTCGAGGTCACGGCCGAGGACGGCCGCATCGTGCTCACCCCCGTGCGCCTGAACCGGGCCGACGCCGTGCGCGCCAAGCTGGCCGACCTGGGCCTGGGCGAGGGCGACGTGGCCGAGGCCGTGGCCTGGGCCCGCGGCCAGCGCCGCGACTGACCGCCGCCGCGCCGTGCCGCCGTCCCGGGTGGTCCTGGACACCAACGTGCTGGTGTCGGCCCTGCTGTTTCCCGCCGGGTCCCTGGCCTGGCTGCGCCACGCCTGGCAGGGCGGGACCCTGCGCCCCCTGATGGGCCGCGACACGGCGGCCGAGCTCCTGCGCGTGCTGGCCTACCCCAAGTTCCGCCTGACCGACGACGACCGCGAGGACCTGCTGGGCGACATCCTGCCCTGGTGCGAGACGGTGGCGGTGCCCGAGTCCGTCCCGGTCCCCGCCTGCCGCGACCCCCACGACCGCCCGTTCCTGGCCCTGGCCCTGGCCGCCCGGGCCGACGCCCTGGTCACCGGGGACGGCGACCTGCTGGACCTGGCGGGCGCTTTTCCGGTGCCGATCCTGACCCCGGCGGCGTTGCGGGAACGGTTGGAGTCTGCGGAAGGGTAAGCGAGTTCAGAATCACCACAGAGGCACAGAGACACCGAGGATCAGGCCGCGCGCAGCGCTCCCTCCCCCCTGCGAACCTCCGCGAAAACTCCGCGTCCCCTGCGGTTGACGGCCTTGAAACGCGGTGGACGCGGCGGAGGGGCGCCACGGTTGCCCGGCAAGGCGTTCCGGTCGGACCTGCCGGGACGGTCCCCTCCCGCGGCGCCCTTGGGGACCTTGGAGCCGCCCCCCTAGAACCCCATGGCCGCCCCGTCGCTGCGCGGGTCGCTGGCGCCTTCCAGCAGGCCGTCGGGGTGACGGACGATGGCGCCGGCGTGGCCCATGAGGTCGGAGAAGTCGGGGACGAGCTCGACATCGTGGCCGGCGGCGCGCAGGGCATCGACCAGGGCCGGGTCGAAGCGGGATTCCAGCTTCAGGTTGGTGGACTCCTCGCCCCAGGTGCGGCCCAGCAGCCAGCGCGGCGCGGTCACCGCGGCCTGGAGGGGCATGGCGAACAGGACGTGGCGGGTGAAGACGGCGGCCTGGGTCTGGGGCTGGCCCTCGCCGCCCATGGTGCCGTAGACCATGACCCGGCCGTCGTCCAGGCGGGCCAGGGCCGGGTTCAGGGTGTGGAAGGGCCGGCGCCCGGGCATGAGCGGGTTGGCGGCGGCAGGGTCGAGGGCGAAGCTGACGCCGCGGTTCTGCCACAGCACCCCGCTCTCCGCCAGGACCAGGCCGGAGCCGAACTCCCAGTAGAGGCTCTGGATGAAGCTGACGGCGCGGCCGGCGCCGTCGATGGCGCCCAGCCAGACCGTGTCGCCGGGGGCGGCCCGGTGCGGCCAGGGCAGGGCGCGGGCGCGGTCGATCTTCGCCGCCTCGGCGTCCAGGAAGGCCGGGTCCAGGAAATCCGCCGGGTCCCGGGTCATGTACGCGGGGTCGGTGACATGGGCGTCGCGCACCAGGAAGGCGCGCTTGCTGGCCTCGACCAGGCCGTGGACGTGGTCGAAGCCCTCGCCCCGGGCCACGCCCAGGCGGTCGAACAGGGCCAGGATCATCAGCGACGCCAGGCCCTGGGTCGGCGGGGTCAGGTTGTGCAGGGTGCCGGCGCCGATGCGCGCCGTGAGGGGTACCACGGGGCGGGCCCGGTGGGCGGCCAGGTCGCCGGCGCGCAGGGGGCTGCCCGCGGCCTCCAGGTCCCGGGCCAGGGAGGCGGCCAGGTCGCCGCGGTAGAAGTCGTCGAGCCCGGCGCGGCCCAGGTGCTCGAGCGTCGCCGCCAGGCGCGGCGCCGTGAACCGCGCGCCTTGGGCGGGGACGGCGCCGCCGGCGTCGAGGAAGGCCGCGGCGAAGCCCGGCACGTGGCGCAGGCCGTCCAGCTTGGTGCGCGTGTTCTCCGCCTGGCCCCCGGTCACGGCCATGCCGGACCGGGCGTGGTGCACGGCGTCGGCCAGCAGGCGCGGCAGGGGCAGCGGGGCACCCCAGGCGCTTGCCAGGTCCAGGGCCGCCATCCAGCCGGAGATCGCCCCGGCCACGGTCAGGGCCGCCAGGGGGCCGCGATGGGGGATCGTTGCGTGGCCCCGGGCGCGGTAGAAATCCATGTCCGCCAGCCCCGCGGCGGCGCCGCAGGCGTCGATGGCCACCGGGTCGGCGCCCGGCTCGGCGACCAGCCAGAAGCCGTCGCCGCCGATGCTGTTCATGTGCGGGTAGACCACGGCGATGGTGGCGGCCATGGCGACCATGGCCTCGACGGCGTTGCCGCCCTCCTTGAGCACCGCGAGCCCGCTTTCCGCGGCCAGGTGGTGGGGCGCGGTGACCATGCCGCGGTGGGCGTAGGGAGTCTTCAACATGGCGGCGCCGGTCCTGCCTGCGGGGGCGGCACGCGGGCCGCGGGCCGCCGTTCAGGGGCCAGCATAGCCCATTGCCGCCGCCGGCACACGGGCCCGGCCCCGGGTTCCGATCAGGGGCGCTTGGACGGGGTCAGGGTCGTCCAGTGCTTGCCCTTCTCGAAGGAATAGATGATGCGGCCGTTGGGGTCGTTGGTGACCGTGTCGGCGGTGCTGCGCCGGGTGACCGAGCAGTCCCGGAACCCGGCGGAC
Organism: Hyphomicrobiales bacterium; assembly: GCA_024236415.1. GTDB lineage: Bacteria > Pseudomonadota > Alphaproteobacteria > Rhodospirillales > JACKKN01 > JACKKN01. Next base: position 140,063 of record JACKKN010000006.1, on the reverse strand, counting down.
TTGCAGGTGTAGCTGGTGAAGGTCCTGCCGGTGATCTCGGTGTACCCGCGGGTGCCACAGATGTAGCGTTTCTGCTTCACCGGGCTCGCGGTCTGCCCGCCGCCCATGCCCCGGGTGTAGGAGGAGGCATGCATGGTCGCCGCGATGTTGCTGTCGGCGCAGGCGTGGGTGGCGCTGACCATCTCGGTGGCCAGGTTCTTGGCCGTGTCCAGCATGCCGCGGCGGCACTGGGATTGCCGCTGGCCGAAGACGTAGTCGATCGTGGCCTTTTCCTTGTTGAAGCCCGATTCGCTCTGGAACGCCTTCAGCCATTTGGCGGCATGTTCCAGGGTGCCGGCGGTGCGGGCCTGGCCGGCGTCGCCGTAGGCGTCGATGGTGAACAGGGCGAAGATGTGATACCAGGGGCCCATCTTGTCCGGCGTGGCGCCGGGATCGGCGCGCAGGCTGACCAGGGCCCGGGCGACGCTGCTGAGGGGGGCCAGCAGCCGACGGCCGCGGTCGAACTCCTCCTTGTACTTGCGCATCTGCGGCGCGATGTTGCGCGAGCTGGGCTTCACCCGGATCAGGTTCAGGATCTGGTTCCGCCGCTTTTCCAGGTAGCTGATGATCTTGCGCCCGGTGAAGGCGGTGCCCTTGAACACGTAGTGGGCCGTCAGGACCGCCAGGCCATAATCGCCGCCGGTGGTCTCCAGGGCGATCTTCATCACGTGGGGCGGGGTCAGGGAGTGGGGCCGATACCGGGACAGGCGCCGCACGAACACGTCCTCGTGGGGTTCGCTGGCGCGGGTGTAGACGTTGGTCTTGCGGTCGGTCACCAGGCCGGGTCCGGTCAGGGTGAACAGGGCCGAGCCGGGGTACAGGAGGCTGCGGTCCGAAAGGTGCTCGCCGGGGAGCCAGGGCTCCGTCCGACCCGCCGCGTAGCGGTGCGGCAGGGACATGCTGCAGACCGAGTCGGCCCACCGTCCGATCTGCGGCAGCCACAGGGACGGCGCGCTCAACGGGTCGGCCAGGCCGTAGAAGGCCTCGTATTCCCAGGTGTCGCGGATGTCCGGCAGCTGACTTGACCCCGCCGCCCGGGCGCCGGGACTTCCGGCCAGCACCGCCAGCAGGACGGCGCAGAGAATGGCGCGCATTGTTGTTGGCCCCCTTTTCGGCGACCCCCGTCGCCGTGCTCGACCCCATTATTTTCGCCCCCGGCCGGGGCCGAGACAACAAGCATTCGCCCCTTGGGGTATTCGTACCCAAGGGGCCGTTGCCCGGGGTGGAGGTCGGGTTCGGGGCGTGGCCGGAGGCCGGGCGCGGACACGAAAAACGGGGCCCCGGGGCCCCGTTCCGTCCGCTCCCGCGGCCCGTCGGCGCGGGCGCTAGCGCCCGCGCGCCTCGGCCGCCGCGATCTTGGCTTCGGCGGTGGCGATCTGGGTTTCGGCCAGCTTGCGGGCGCCGTCGTCGGCGGCCTTTTCGGCGGCCTTGGTGGCGGCCTCCAGGTCGGCGCGGGCGTCGGCGGCGTTGAGCTCCTGCAGCGGGATGGCCTCGTCGGCCAGCACCGTGCAGCGCTCCTCGCTGACCTCGGCGAAGCCGCCGGCGATGAAGATGCGCTCGGTGACCTTGCCGCCCATGTGGATGTCCACCACCCCCGGGCGCACGGTGGCGATCATGGGGGCGTGGCCGGGCAGGACGCCAAAGTCGCCCTCGCCGCCGGGCACCACCACCATCTCGACCGGGCGGCTGAGCACCAGCTTCGCCGGGGTCACCAGTTCGAACTCGACCGTGTCGGCCATGGTTCTCTCCCTAAGCCTTGGGCGTCATGCCCGCGGTGGCGCGGCCGCGGGCCGCGCCCCGTCCCAACTGCGCCCTAGGCCGCCTCGGCGGCCAGGCGCTTGGCCTTCTCGACGGCTTCCTCGATGGTGCCGACCATGTAGAAGGCGGCCTCGGGCAGGTGGTCGTAGTCGCCGTCGACGATGCCCTTGAAGCCCTTGATGGTGTCCTCCAGGTTCACGAACACGCCGGGCGAGCCGGTGAACACCTCGGCCACGTGGAACGGCTGGCTGAGGAAGCGCTGGATCTTGCGCGCCCGGGCCACCGTCAGCTTGTCGTCTTCGCTGAGCTCGTCCATGCCCAGGATGGCGATGATGTCCTGCAGGGACTTGTAGGTCTGCAGCACCTGCTGCACCGAGGTGGCCACCTTGTAGTGGTCCTCGCCGATGACGCGCGGGTCGAGGATGCGCGAGGTGCTGTCCAGCGGGTCCACGGCCGGGTAGATGCCCAGCTCGGCGATCTGGCGGCTGAGCACCGTGGTCGCGTCCAGGTGCGAGAACGAGGTGGCCGGGGCCGGGTCGGTCAGGTCGTCGGCGGGCACGTAGATGGCCTGCACCGAGGTGATCGAGCCCTTCTTGGTCGAGGTGATGCGCTCCTGCAGGGTGCCCATGTCGGTGGCCAGGGTCGGCTGGTAGCCCACGGCCGAGGGGATGCGGCCCAGCAGGGCCGACACCTCGGACCCCGCCTGGGTGAAGCGGAAGATGTTGTCGACGAAGAAGAGCACGTCCTGCCCCTCCTGGTCGCGGAAGTATTCGGCCACCGTCAGCCCGGTCAGGCCGACCCGGGCGCGGGCGCCCGGCGGCTCGTTCATCTGGCCGTACACCAGGGCGGCCTTGGAGCCCGGGCCGTCCAGGTTGATGACGCCCGATTCGATCATCTCGTGATAGAGGTCGTTGCCCTCGCGGGTGCGCTCGCCGACGCCGGCGAACACCGAGTAGCCGCCGTGGCCCTTGGCGATGTTGTTGATCAGCTCCATGATGATCACGGTCTTGCCCACGCCGGCGCCGCCGAACAGGCCGATCTTGCCGCCCTTGGCGTAGGGGGCGATCAGGTCGACGACCTTGATGCCGGTGGTCAGGATCTCGGTCTCGGTGGACTGGTCGATGAACTCGGGCGCGTCGGCGTGGATCGGCGCCTTCATCTTGGTCTCCAGCGGCCCGCGCTCGTCGATGGGCTCGCCGACCACGTTCATGATCCGGCCCAGGCACTCGGGGCCCACGGGGATGGCGATGGCCTCGCCGGTGTCCACCACCTCCTGGCCGCGCTGCAGGCCCTCGGTCGAGTCCATGGCGATGGTGCGCAGCTCGCTCTCGCCCAGGTGCTGGGCCACTTCCAGCACCAGCCGCTTGCCCTGGTTCTCGCAGTGCAGGGCGGTCAGGATCTCGGGCAGGTCGCCCTCGAAGCGCACGTCCACGACCGCGCCCATGACCTGGGTGATGGTGCCAATGTTGTTCTTCGCCATCGCTGATGCTCCCATTCGACGTTCAGCGTGAAATCAAAATCGGTTCGGTGTCCTAGAGCGCTTCCGCGCCGGAGATGATCTCGATCAGCTCCTTGGTGATGAAGGCTTGGCGCGTGCGGTTGTAGGTCAGGGTCAGGCGGTCGATCATGTCGCCGGCGTTGCGGGTCGCGCTGTCCATGGCGGTCATGCGCGCGCCGTGCTCGCTGGCGGAACTTTCCAGCAGGGCCTGGAAGATCTGCACCCCGATGTTCTTGGGCAGCAGCTCGGCCAGGATCTCCTCCTCCTCGGGCTCGAAGATGAACGACGCCTTCAAGGCCCCGCCCCGGGGCTCTTCCGCCGCGGGCTTCTCGGCCACGAAGGGGATCAGCTGCTGTTCGGTCACGACCTGGGTCATGGCCGACTTGAAGCGGTTGAAGACGGCGGTGCAGACGTCGAACTCGCCGGCCTCGAACAGCTCGATCACCTTGCGGCCCACGGTCTCGGCGTCGGCGAAGGTGATGCCGGCGCGGCCCACGTCCTGGAACCGCTGCACGATGCGGCTGGCGTGGTCGCGCTTCAGGCCGTCGCCGCCCTTGCGGCCGACGCACAGGATCTTGACCGTCTTGCCGTCGGCGATCAGGTCGTTGGTCCGGTTGCGCACGGCGCGCACGATGTTGCCGTTGAATCCGCCGCACAGGCCGCGGTCGGCGGTGAAGGCGATGAGCAGGTGGGTCTGGCTGCCGCCGGTGCCGGCCAGCAGGGCGGGCGCGCCCTCGTTGCCGGCCATGCTCTCGGCCAGGGAGCCCAGCATGCGTTCCATGCGCGCGGCGAAGGGGCGCGCCGCCTCGGCCGCCTCCTGCGCCCGGCGCAGCTTGGCCGCCGCCACCATCTTCATGGCCGAGGTGATCTTCTGCGTCGACTGGACGCTGTTGATCCGGATTTTAAGGTCCTTCAGGTTCGGCATCGGATCCTCGTTGCGCGGGGGATGGCGCCGCCGGGCCGGGGGTCAGCCCCGCCCGGCGCCGGGGCCTCAGGAGAACGTGCGCGCGAAGTCGTCCAGGAACTTGGCCAGCTTGGCCTCGGTGTCCTCGGTCAGGGCCTTCTCGTCGCGGATGGAGGCCAGGATGTCCGTCCCGTCGGCGCGGATGGCGTCCAGGAAGAACTGCTCGAACCGGGTCACGTCGGCGACCTTGACCTTGTCCAGGTAGCCGCGCACGCCGGCGAAGATGGCCACCACCTGCTCTTCCACCGGCAGCGGCGAGTACTGCGGCTGCTTCAGCAGCTCGGTCAGCCGCTCGCCGCGGGCCAGCAGCTTCTGGGTCGCCGCGTCCAGGTCGGAGGCGAACTGGGCGAAGGCCGCCATCTCGCGGTACTGGGCCAGCTCCAGCTTGATCGACCCGGCCACCTGCTTCATGGCCTTGACCTGGGCCGACGAGCCGACGCGCGACACGCTGAGGCCCACGTTCACGGCCGGGCGGATGCCCTTGTAGAAAAGCTCGGTCTCCAGGAAGATCTGGCCGTCGGTGATGGAGATGACGTTGGTGGGGATATAGGCCGACACGTCGCCGGCCTGGGTCTCGATCACCGGCAGGGCGGTCAGCGACCCGGCGCCGTGGGCGTCGCTCATCTTGGCGGCCCGCTCCAGCAGGCGCGAGTGCAGGTAGAACACGTCGCCCGGATAGGCCTCGCGTCCCGGCGGGCGGCGCAGCAGCAGCGACATCTGGCGGTAGGCCACCGCCTGCTTCGACAGGTCGTCGTAGAAGATGACCGCGTGCATGCCGTTGTCGCGGAAGTACTCGCCCATGGTGCAGCCCGTGTAGGGGGCCAGGAACTGCAGCGGCGCCGGCTCGGACGCCGTGGCGGCGACGACGATGGAGTACTTCATCGCGTCGTAGTCCTCGAGGGTCTTGACCAGCTGCGCCACGGTCGAGCGCTTCTGCCCCACGGCGACGTAGATGCAGTACAGCTTCTCGGCCTCGGACGCGGCGTTCTCGTTGACGCTCTTCTGGTTCAGGATGGTGTCGATGATGACCGCGGTCTTGCCGGTCTGGCGGTCGCCGATGATCAGCTCGCGCTGGCCGCGGCCCACCGGGATCAGGCTGTCGATGGCCTTCAGGCCGGTCTGCACCGGCTCGTGCACCGACTTGCGCGGGATGATGCCGGGGGCCTTGACCTCGACCCGCTCGCGCTTCTCGGCGTCGATGGGGCCCTTGCCGTCGATGGGCTGGCCCAGGCCGTCCACCACCCGGCCCAGCAGGCCCTTGCCCACGGGCACGTCGACGATGGCGCCGGTGCGCTTGACCGTGTCGCCTTCCTTGATGGTGCGGTCGTCGCCGAAGATCACGACGCCGACGTTGTCGCTCTCCAGGTTCAGTGCCATGCCCTTCAGGCCGCCGGGGAACTCCACCATCTCGCCGGCCTGGACCTTGTCCAGGCCATAGACGCGGGCGATGCCGTCGCCGACGGACAGCACCTGCCCGACCTCGGCGACCTCGGTCTCGGTGCCGAAGTTGGCGATTTGATCCTTGAGAATTGCGGAAATTTCCGCGGCACGGATATCCATTACCCGACCCCTTTCATGGCGAGGCGCAATTGCTGCAACTTGGTATTCAGGGAACTGTCGACCATGCGCGAGCCGACCTTGACCACCAGCCCACCCAGCAGGCCCGGATCCACCGTGGCGTCGATCGCCACGTCGGTGCCCAGGACGCGCTTCAGCGCATCCTTGATGGCCTGGGTCTGGGCGTCGCTCAGCGGCTTGGCCGAGGTGACCTCGGCCGTGGTCTCGCCGCGCTGGCCGGCCAGCATGGCGCGGAAGGCGGCGATCATGTCCGAGAGCGCGAACAGGCGCCGGTTGCTGGTGACCACGCCGACGAAATTGCGGGTCATGGCGCCGACCTCGGCCTTTTCCAGCAGGGCCTGCAGGGCCCGGGCCTGGTCCTCGCGCGGGATGACCGGCGAGCGGATCAGGCGCCGCAGGTCCTCGCTCTCGTCGATCATGGCGGCCAGGGTGTCCAGGTCCCCGGACACCTGGTCCTGGGCCTTGCTCTCCTCGGCCAGTTCGAACAGCGCCGAGGCATAGCGCCCGGCGACGCCGGAGATCACGGATGACACTTGGGTCGACTCCCCGTCGATGGTCTCGAGTGGGCTCCGGCGCGGTCCCCCCGCGGCGGAAGCCCCGGTTGTCTAGCACAGCCCCCCACCGCGCGCAAGCCCGGCATTCGCGGGTGCAAAACGTATGATTGCGTCGTTTTTTCAATTGGTTGACCATGATCCAAGGGCCGGCGTCGGGGGCCCGGCGGGGGCCCAAAGGCGGGTTTTCGCCCTTGCCTGGACCATTATCTAAAGTTAACTTTAAATTTTTGAAGGGAGCCTTGCCCATGGCCGCCCCCGCCCCCCGCGAGATGCCGTCCGACGGCCTGAAGATCGGCGACCTGGCGCGGCGCCTGGACATGGCGCCCAGCGCCATCCGCTTCTACGAGGACCGGGGCCTGCTGGCGCCGCGGCGCACGGCCGGCGGCACCCGGCGCTACGGCGCCGCGGACGTGGAGCGCCTGCGCCTGATCCGCGAGCTGGCGGCCCTGGACCTGCCGCTCGACCTGGTGCGCGACCTGGTGGCCGCCCGGCCCCGGTCCGACACCGGCGACGACGCCGCGCGCCGCCTGGACGACGCCCTGGGCGGCCTGTGGGCCGAGGTCGAGCGCAAGATGCGTGCCGCGCGCTTCCTGCTGGACCGCCTGGCGGCGGCGCGCAGCCTGAACCACCGCTGCCTGGGCTGCCGCAAGCCGCCGCGGGCCGACACCTGCGCCGCCTGCCCGGCCTCGGCCATGATGCTGGGCCACGACCTGGTGCGGTTCTACTGGGACCGGGGGGCCGGGGACGAACCGGCCGAAGGTTGAACCCGTTGGAATTTGACTGCATATACGCTATCATCTTGGGCGATGGCGCAGGCGGTGGTGATCGATACGAACGTGTTCGTGGGCGCGCTTCTGGGTCCGGGCGGCGCCAACCGCCAGATCATTCGCCTCTGCCTCGAAGGCCGCCTCGATCCCGTGATGGGGGCGGCCCTGTTCGCCGAGTACGAGGACGTGCTTGCCAGGCAAGACCTGTTCGCAACCTGCGAAGTGGACGCCCAGGAACGGGACGAGCTGTTCGATGCATTCCTAAATGCCTGCCGGTGGGTTTCGATCTATTTCCTGTGGCGCCCCAATTTGCGCGACGAGGCAGACAACCACCTGGTGGAACTGGCGGTGGCCGCGGGCGCCCCGGCCATCGTCACCAACAACGTGGCCGACTTCGTCGGCGAACAAATGGCGTTCTTGAACATTCGCGCGGTCAGGCCGGGCGACCTGATCGTGGAGATGGAGCGTAGGCCATGAAAACCATGACCATCCGACTGCCCGACGACCGGCACGCGCGGCTCAAGGCCCTGGCGGCGCGCAAGGGGGTCAGCCTGAACAAGCTGTTCGAGGAATTCTCCCTCGTCGCCCTGGCCGAGTTCGACGCCGAGACCCGGTTCCGGGTCCGCGCCGGGCGGGGCGACCGCCGGCGGGGGCTGGACCTGCTCGACCGCCTCGACGCGGCCGGGTGATTCACCCGAATCCCGCGGCCCGCCCCGGCGCGGCGGGCCGCGTCCCTGGCTCGCCGGGTGCCGATCGCGGCCCCGACCACCCTTGGTTGATATCGACTCGCGGCCGCGTCCGTCTGCTGCTAGACTGCCCGCCAATGCCCTCGAGGGAAAGAAGGGCGACTTAGGGGTCTACACACTGGGGGGACACCATGACACCCGTACACTGGAACCCATACCTGAGCGTGGGTCACGACGGCATCGATGCCGAGCACCAGAGCCTCGTCGACCTGCTGAACGCCCTGATCGCGCGCATCGACGAGGGCGGCGACTACGCCAACATGTCCGACTGCCTGCACCGCCTGATGGACCAGACGGCGACCCACTTCCGCCACGAGGAAGAGATCATGGAGCGGGCGGACTATCCGGACCGGGACTACCACTGCCGCCAGCACGCCTCGCTGATGGACGAGATCCGCGCCTTCGACCGCGAGCTGGCCGGCGGCAAGGCCCTGGGCCCCGAGGTCACGAACTTCATCCGCGAGTGGCTGATCCACCACATCCTCAAGACCGACATGCGCCTGGGCGGCTACCTGGAAGGCCGGGAAGCGGCCGAGTAGGCGGGCGGCCGGCCGGCCGCCGCCTCAGCCCACCCCCAGCAGCTTGTCCAGCCGGTCGCGGCCCAGCGCCGGGCCGGCGTAGACCTGGCCGTCCACCTCCAGCGCCGGGGCGGTGAAGATGCCCAAGGATTCCAGCCGCTCGGCGGCCTCGGCGTCGACCATGACGTCGCGGGCGGTGAACGGGATGCCGCGGTCCTTGAGGTAGCGCTTCAGGGCCTCGCAGGGCGCGCACAGGGGGGTCGAGTAGACGATGACCGTTCTTTCTTCCGTGCCGTCCATGGTCACACCTTACCCTCGGCCTTGAGCTCCTTGTACCGCGCCTTGGCCGCCAGCCAGTGGTCGCGGGCCTCGCCCTCCAGGAACGGCTGCTCGTCGGAGAAGATGAGCCGCTTCCACGCCTCGCCGCCGGGCCAGCGGTAGTCCATCTCGCGGGTGGTGCGCGGGCCGGTGGCGGTTTCCAGCAGGTCCAGCGCGGCGTCGAAGATCTCGCGCTGCTGCGCCAGGTTGCCGGGCTCGCCGCAGGGGTTGCCCAGGGGGAAGTCCACGAACACCAGGCGCGCCACGCCGCAGGTCTCGACGATGTCGCGGGCGTTGGCGATCAGCACCGTGGGGATGCCGTTCTCCTCCAGGTGCCGCGCCACCAGGGAGATGGTCTGGTGGCACACCGGGCAGACCGGGGTCATGACGGCCACGTCCACCCCGTCCTCGCGGCACCGGTCCAGCACCATGGGCGCGTCGAACTCGCTGGTGCGCCGCTGGCTGTACGAGGTGTGGACCCCGTGCAGGCGCGCCGCGATCGACCCGATGCGCCCCGCCGCCGCCGCCTCGCGCAGGCGCGAGATGGGGAAATAGCTGTCCACGTCCTCCAGGTGGGTAGCGTACTTGTCGAAGTGCTCCTGGCGGCTGAACAGGTTGTCCAGCGGCGTGTCGGCGGGGATGACGTAGGGCTCGCCCACGAACATCTCCTCGGCCGGGTCGTCGTCGCCCGCGCGCACGGCGATGTCGCTGGTCGAGACGATGGTCACCCGGCTTTCCGCCAGGGGCTTGTTCAGCGGCGTGAACGCTACCTCGTCGAAGCAGGCCCACTGGTAGGGCTTGGCATAGCCCTCGCGGCGGTAGTACTCGGTGGTCTTGTCGATATAGCGCACGTAGTCCACGGCCGGTCCTCCCCGATCCAGACACAGGGGGCCAGTATAGGCCATGGCGGGCCCGGCCCCCAACCGTTTGACACCCCGGCGCCGGCGCGGGACAGTGGCGCAGGTCACCGGAGGGTCCCCGCCGTGGAAGACGTCGTCCAGTTCGAATGCGCCGGGCACCCCTTTTTCTGTCCGCGCGACGAGCATACCCTGGCCGTGGTGGGGGAGGTGCTGTCCGGCGCCGCCTATCCGGTGCCGGGTTTCCTGACCGACCGCATCCGCACCCTGGTGGACGTGGGCGCCAACCTGGGCGCCGCCGCCGTGTGGTTCCACGCCCTCTTTCCCCACGCCGCCATCGAGTGCTACGAGCCGACCCTGCGCGCCTTCCGCTTCCTGGCCCGCAACACGGCGCCGCACGGCCGCATCCGCTGCCACCACGCCGGCCTGCTGGACCGGGACGGCCGCCTGGACATCTCCGTGGGCGGCACCGGGTCCGAGACCAGCAGTCTGAAGCGGAGCCGCCAGGCCGCCTTCGGCGTCCACGAAAGCGCGGAATTCCGGGCCGCCCTGCCGGTGGTGGAACCCCTGCTGGAAACCGGCGCGCCCCTGGCCCTGAAGGTGGACACGGAAGGCTGCGAGGTGGAGATCCTGGGCAGCCTGGCCCCGGTGCTGGACCGCATCGAGCTGCTCTTGCTGGAATACCACTCCGAAGAGGACCGGGTGGCCATCGACACTCTGGCGCGGGCTCACGGGCACATCCTGTTCGCCGCCCGCGCCGACCAGTGCCACCTGGGCACCACCGTCTACGTCCACCGCGAAACCGCCGCCCGCCTGACGGACATGGAGGCGGACGCGATCCGCTAGGGTATCGTCCGATCAGAAGAAAAGGTACCTCGGCACCCGCCGCCGGTAGTCCGCGTAGGCCGCGCCGTGGACCGACGCCAGGTATGCTTCCTCCTTCAGGACCATGCGGTGGGTCAGGATGAACGCCACCGCCAGGGCCGCCAGCAGCAGGGCGTTCTGCAGCAGCACCGCGAAACCCAGGAACATGAGCAGGTAGGCCGCGAAATAGGGGTTGCGGGAGAGTCCATAGACGCCGGAGGTCACCAGTTCGGCCCGTCGTCCTCGCGCACGCCGACCCGCCAGGAATCGCGCAGGTGCAGCAGCGCCGCCACGGCCAGGACCAGGGCCGCCAGCAGCAGCAGGACGCCCAGCGCCCAGGCCAGGCCCTCGGCCAGCACCGCAACCCGGCCGAAGCCCGGCTCCAGGACGGCGATGGCCAGGGCGGCGGCGATGACCAGGACGAAGAAGGCGGTGGCGGCCACGGCCTCGGGGTTGTTGCCGCGGATGGGCCGACCCAGCCTGCGTTGCAGGACGGCGTTCTTGACCGCGAAGGCGCCCAGAAACAGGACCTGGTGGACCAGGATGACGATCCAGGCATGGGTGGCGTCCATGGTTTTCCTTCCCCCCCCTCCTCACATGAACGAGTACGGGTCCACGTCCACCCGCACGCGGACCTTGGCCGGCGGCGTGACCTGGGCCAGCCAGGCGCGGACCAGGCCCTGGACCGCCACCTCGCGCGGGGCGCGCAGGAGCAGGCGGCGGCGGTGCTGGCCGCGCAGCAGCGCCAGGGGCGCCGGGGCCGGGCCCAGGACCAGGATGGGCTCGCCGCTGGGACCCTTGGTGGGGGCGCGGCGGGCCAGGGCCCGGGCCACGCCGTCCACCGCGCGCTCGTCGCGGCCCGACACGATCAGCGCCACCAGCCGGCCGAAGGGCGGCATGGCCGTGTCGCGGCGGGCCTGGGCCTCGGCGGCCAGGAAGGCGTCGCGGTCGCCCGAGGCCAGGGCCTGCATGACCGCGTGGTCGGGCATGTAGGTCTGCACCATGACCCGCCCCGGGTGGGCGGCGCGGCCGGCGCGGCCGGCTACCTGGTAGAGAAGCTGGAAGGTGCGCTCGGCGGCGCGCAGGTCGCCGCCGGCCAGGCCCAGGTCGCCGTCCACCACGCCGACCAGGGTCAGCAGGGGGAAGTGGTAGCCCTTGGCCACGATCTGGGTGCCGATGATCAGGTCGACCTCCTTCGCCTCCATGCGGCGCACCAGCTCGGCGGCGGCGCGGGGGCCGGTGATGGTGTCGCTGGTGGCGACCATCAGGCGCGCCTCGGGGAACAGGCGGCGCACCTCCTCGGCCAGGCGCTCGACCCCCGGGCCGCAGGCGGCCAGGCTGTCGGTGCCGCCGCATTGCGGGCAGGAGTCGGGCAGGGCCCCGGTGTGGCCGCAGTGGTGGCATTGCAGGCGCCCGGTCAGGCGGTGCTCGACCAGCCAGGCGGTGCACTGCGGGCATTGCAGGCGGTGGCCGCAGGCGCGGCACAGGGTCAGGGGCGCGTAGCCGCGCCGGTTCAGGAACAGCAGGCCCTGCTCGCCGGCCTCCAGCGTCGTTTCCACCGCCTGGCACAGGGCCGCCGACAGCCAGCGGTCGCGCGGCGGATGGTCGGTGCGCATGTCGACGAGTTGCACCGCCGGGGCCTCGGCGCCGCCGTGGCGGGCCGGCAGGTGCAGGCGGGCATACCGCCCGCCGCCGGCGTTGACGTCGCTTTCCAGGGACGGGGTGGCCGACACCAGCACCGCCGGGAAGCCGCCCAGGCGGGCCCGCACCACGGCCATGTCGCGGGCGTTGTAGACGACCCCGTCCTCCTGCTTGAAGGCGGCGTCGTGCTCCTCGTCGACCACGATCAGGCCCAAATCCGGGAACGGCAGAAAGAGGGCCGAGCGCGCCCCCACCACCACCGGCGCCTTGCCCTCGGCCACGGCGCGCCAGGTGCGCCGGCGGGTGGCCTGGGTCAGCTCGGAATGCCACTGGGCGGGCTCGACCCCGAACCGTTCGCGGAAGCGCAGCAGCCATTGCGCGCCCAGGGCGATCTCGGGCAGCAGGACCAGCACCTGTTGTCCCTTGGCCAGGGCCGCCGCCACGGCCTGGAAATAGACCTCGGTCTTGCCCGAACCGGGCACCCCGTCCAGCAGGGTGACGGAGAATTCGCCCCGCTGCACCGCCGCCGCCAGCTCGCCGGCCGCCGCCGCCTGGGCCGGCGACAGGGCGGGCCCGGGGCGGGCGCCGTCGGGCACCGGATCGGCGGACGGCGCCACGGTCACCTCGCGCAGGGCCCCGGCCTTGACCAGGCCGCGCACCACCGCCGGGCTGGCGCCGGCCTCGAGCGCCAGTTCCCGGGCCGTGCGGGGCGGACCGTCGGCGGTGGCGGCCAGCACCCGCTGGCGCGGCGGGGTCAGGCGCAGGTCCGGCACCGGGTCGGCGGCGACCAGGGCCGTGGCCGGCGCCGGCGGGTCCAGGGCCTCGGGCATGCTGAGCACCATCTTCAGCACCGCGCCGCGGGGATAGAGCGTGTAGGCGGCGACCCAGTCCACGAACCGGCACAGCACGGCCGGCAGGGGCGGCGCGTCGCAGCGGGCCTCGACCGGGCGCAGCTTGGCCGCCGCCACCTCGCCGGTGCCCGGGCCCCAGACCACGCCGCGCAGGCGGCGCGGGCCGAACGGCACCACCACCGCGTCGCCCGGGGCCAGATCGAAATCGTCCTCATCGGGCACCAGGTAGTCGTAGGGACCGGCCAGGGGCACCGGCAGCAGCACGCTGACCCGGTCCCCGGCGGTGAACCTGTGGTGGTCGTCTGCGGCAATGTTGGTGCGCGAATCGGGCATGGGGTACACTGTAGCGATTCGCGCGCCGCCATAGAATGCCGCGCGGCGCGCCCATGGGACGGTACGACCAGAAGGATCGAGATACCCGACATGACCCAGACCCACGAAGAACAGGACCTGGAGGACGGGCCCGAGGACGGGGACGAGATGGACGAGGTTTCGGTGACCGAGGATCAGGTCACCGACTTCCTGTACGCCAACCCCGATTTCCTGGCCCGCAACCCGGACCTGCTGGAAAGCATGGACTGGCCCGAGCGCTGGCGCGGCGACGGCGTGGTGGACATGCAGAAGTTCATGGTCGAGCGCCTGCGCGGCGAGATCGACAACCTGCGCGACGCCACCCAGGACGTGATCGAGACCAGCCGCACCAACATGTCGGTGCAACAGCGCACCCACGCCGCGGTGCTGGCCCTGCTGGCCGCCGAGGGGCTGGACCCCCTGTTCCACCTGGTCACCGAGGAACTGCCCCTGGTGCTGGGGGTGGACGCCATGACCATCGGCTTCGAGCCCGCCTTCCCGCCCATGACCCGGCTGATCGCGCCCGACGTGCACTCGCTGACGCCGGGCACGGTGGACCGCCTGCTGGGCGAGGGCGGCGACATCTCCCTGCGCAAGGACATGGCCGACGACGGCACCGTTTTCGGCCCCGCCGCCGACCTGGTGCGCTCGGCCGCCCTGGTGCGCATCCAGCCCGGCGGCGAGGCGCCGGTGGGCCTGTTCGCCATCGGCGCCCGCGAGCCCGACGTGTTCCAGCCGCGCCAGGGCACCGAGCTGGTGGCCTTCCTGGCCCGGGTGGTGGAGCGCTGCGTCGAGCGATGGCTGGCGACCCCGGAATAGCGGCCGGGCTTCCCTGCGCCGCCGACACGGTGGCGGCGGTGGCCCGGTGGCGGGACTGGCTGGCCCACGAGCGGCGCCTGTCGCCGCATACGGTGGCGGGCTATGGCCGCGACCTGGGCGCCTTCCTGGCCTTCGCCGCCGGGCACCTGGGGGCGCCGCCCGGCCTCGACGACCTGGCCGCCCTGCGCCCGGCCGATTTCCGCGCCTACCTGGCGGCGCGCCAGCGCGACGGCCTGGGCCGCACCTCGGTGGCCCGGGCGCTGAGCACCCTGCGCGGCTTCTTCCGCTTCCTCGAACGGCGCGGCCTGGCCGCCAACCCGGCCATGGGCACCCTGCGCACGCCCCGGGCGCCGCGCCCGGTGCCCAAGGCCCTGGCGCCCGAGGAGGCGCTGGACCTGGTGGACTCGGCGCCGGACATCAGCGACGAGGCCTGGGTCGGCCTGCGCGACACGGCGCTGCTGACCCTGCTGTACGGCGCCGGGCTGCGCCTGGGCGAGGCGCTGGCCCTGCGCCGGGACCAGGCGCCGCGGGGCGATTCCATGGTGGTCACCGGCAAGGGCAACAAGCAGCGGCTGGTCCCCATCCTGCCGGTGGTGCGCCGGGCCGTGGACGCCTACGTGGCCGCCTGCCCGCACCATTTGGCCGCCGACGAACCCCTGTTCCGCGGCAGCCGCGGCGGGCCCCTGAACCCGGCCGTGGCGCAGCGCCAGGTGCGCCGCCTGCGCGCCCTGCTGGGCCTGCCCGAGACCGCCACCCCCCACGCCCTGCGCCACAGCTTCGCCACCCACCTGCTGGCCGGCGGCGGCGACCTGCGCACCATCCAGGAGCTGCTGGGCCACGCCTCGCTGTCCACCACCCAGCGCTACACCGACGTCGACGTGGCGCGCCTGACCGCCGTCTACCGCCGCGCCCACCCGCGCGCCCAGGGGTGACTTGACCGCCGACGCCCCCCGGGACGCGCCCCGCCGGGGGATCGCCTTCTGCCTCGCCTCGCTGGTCATCCTGGCGGCCCAGGACACGGCCACCAAGATCCTGGCCCAGGACTACCACGTGGCCCAGTTCGTCACCGTGCGCTACGCCGTGTTCGCTCTGTTCGCGCTTGCCTATGCCTGGCGCCGCGGGCGCCTGGCGGCGGCCCTGCGGCCGCGGCGGCCGTGGCTGCAGGCGGCGCGATCGCTGCTGCTGGTGGCCGAGATCGGCATCTTCGCCACCGCCATCCGCCACCTGGGCCTGGCCGAGATCCATTCCATCCTGGCCACCTTTCCCCTGCTGGCCACGGCCCTGGCGGTGCCCCTGCTGGGCGAGAAGGTGGGGGCGCGGCGCTGGACCGGGGTCGGGGTCGGGTTCCTGGGCACCCTGGTGATCCTGCGCCCGGGGATGGAGGGGCTGTTCGGCCCGGCGGCCCTGCTGGCGCTGCTGTGCGCGCTGCTGTACGCGCTTTACAACCTGCTGACCCGCCTGGCCAGCCGCCGGGACACCTTCGAGACCGCCATGGTGCAGATGGCGGTGATCGGCTGCGCCGCCGTGGCGCCGTTCGGGGTCGCGGCCTGGGTGCCGCCGGCGCCGGCGGACTGGGCCCTGATGGGGTTCATCTCGGTGACCGGCATCGCCGCCCACCTGCTGATCATCAAGTCCCTGGAATGCGCCCCGGCGTCGCTGCTGCAGCCCTTCAACTACACGCTGCTGCTGTGGGCGACCCTGTTCGGCTGGCTGGTGTTCGGCGCCCTGCCCGACGGCTGGACCGTGCTGGGCGCGGTCCTGGTCACCGGCGGCGGGCTGTACGTGATCGCCCGCGAGCGGCGCCGGAAGGGCCGCGCCTGACCGGCCCGCCGCCTGCTGCGGTGCAGCACGAAACGGTCTTTGCCAGGGGCGCGCGGCACCGCTAGGTTCCCGCCCAATAAGAAAATCCAACTCAACAACAGCCATTCACGGGAGATCGAGATGAAACACGTCCTTTCCGCGTGGTTCGCCGCGCTGTGCCTGACCCTGTCCGCCGCCACCCTGCCCGCCGCCACCGCCACCGCCGCCGAGGCCCCGATGCAGCCCTTCGTGCTGGCCGCCGCCGGGCCCGGCGACCTGGCCGCCAAGGTGGCCGAGGTGACGGCGAAGCTGACCGGCGCCGGGTTCCAGGTGGCCGGGTCCTATTCCCCCTATGCGGACGCCACCGTCATCGTCGTCACCAGCGACGCCCTGAAGGCCGCCGCGGCCAAGTCCAAGTTCGGCGGCTACGGCGCCGGGCAGCGGGTGTCGGTGACCAAGGTCGGCGACCAGGTGCAGGTGGCCTACACCAACCCCGCCTACATGGCCGCCGCCTATCGCATGGACGACGACCTGGCCGGCACCGCCGCCGCCCTGGCCAAGGCCCTGGGCCACGAGAAGGAGTACGGCGCCGCCAAGGAGGCCATGACCGCCGACGAGCTGCGCAAGTACCACTACATGTTCGGCATGGAATACTTCACCGAGCCCAGCACCCTGAACACCTTCGCCAGCCACCAGGCGGCCCTGGACACGGTGGAGAAGAACCTGGCCGCCGGCCTGGGCGGGGTGACCAAGGTCTACCGCATCGACATCCCGGGCAGGGAGGAGACCGTGTTCGGGGTCGCCATGGACGGCGGCAAGGGCGAGGGCACCATGCAGGACGACGCCTACATCATGGGCAAGATCGACTTCCAGCCCCTGCGCTCCACCGCCCACCTGCCTTACGAGATCCTGGTCTCGGGCGACACGGCCTATGCCCTGTACGCCCGCTTCCGCATCGCCATCAACTTCCCCGACCTGTCCATGATGGGGTCCAACAGCTTCATGAGCATCATGGACAGCCCGGCCACCATCGAGCGGGCCCTGACCCGCATCGCCGGCGGCAAGGTCAAGAAGACCCCGTAGGCGCCCGGCGGCCGCCCAGCAGATAAAGGAACACGGGTCCCAGGGCCACCGCCAGGCCCAGGGACCCGAACCCCAGCACCCAGGCCGTCACCGAGGCGCCGCCGCCGGCGGCGTCCAGCACCGCGCCCATGACCACGGGGCCCAGGGCGCCGCCGGCGAAGCCGATCAGGGAGTGCACGGCCAGGGTGGCGCCGCGCCGCCCCGGCGCCGCCATGGCCACGGTGCCGGCGGTCAACGCCGCCGAGTCGGCCAGGGTGACCAGCATGTAGACCAGCGCTGCCGCCGCCGCCACGGCGTAGGACGCCAGGGCCGAGAACCCCATGGCCATCGAGGTCACCGCCGAGGCCCCCATCAGCACCGCCAGCACCCGCCGCCGGCCCCAGCGCGCCGCCGCCTCCTGGCCGCCGATGCTGGCTGCCGTGGCCAGCACCCCGCCGATGGTGGCCACCGTGGTCGGCGCCGGCCAGGACGCGCCGCCGCCGTCCAGGGCCAGCACAAAGGCCAGGAAGGCCACCAGCCACGAGCGCATGCCCATCAGCTCCCAGGCGTGCACGGCATAGGCCAGCACGTAGCCCATGGCCGGGCGGTTGCGCAGCACCGGGCGCAGGTCAAACAGGGAGGCCACGTCGGGGTCGGCCGCCGGGGCCGCCGGGCGCAGGGCCAGGGCCACCAGGGGCAGGGCCAGGGCCGAGGCGCCGGCGGCGGCCCAGAAGGCGGCGCGCCAGCCCAGCCGGGCCCCCACCTCGCCGGCCAGCAGGAACGACAGCGCCATGCCCAGGCTGAAGGTGGCGGTGTAGAACGACAGGGCCCGCCCCTGGCCCGGCCCGTCGTAGCGGTCGATCAGGGCGCGCAGGCCGGGCATGTAGGTGCCGGCCAGGCCGGCCCCGGCCAGCAGGCGGAACAGCAGCGCGGACCAGAACCCCTGGGCCAGCCAGGCGAACCCGGCCATGGCCAGCGCCGTGGCCAGGGCGCCGCCCAGGAACACCCGGCGCGCGTCGACCCGGTCGGTCAGGGTGACCAGCACCGCCACCGCCGCGGCGTAGCCGGCGAAGTAGACGCCGGCGATCCAGCCGGCGTCGGTGTTGCTGAGGCCCCAGGCGGCGACCAGGCCGGGCAGCAGGGCGGGAAAGGCGAAGGACCCGGCCAGGGCCAGGGTCAGGGCCGCGCACATGACCGCGGTCAGGGCCCATGGCGCCATCGCGGGCGGCGGCGGGGATGCGGTGGCGGGCACGGACATGGCCGCATCCTAGCCGGCAACGGGCGCCGCGGCCACGGGGCAGGCGTGCAGTTTTTGGGGAACGGGGAAGGGGGCGGGGAACGGTGGACCGGTCCGGACCAATCGGAGATAGGGGCTCACCCCCGACCGTTAACGTCCGATTCCGGCGACGCCGAAGCGCCGTGGCCCGGAGTCTTCAGAAACCCGGTACCGGCCACCGTATCCCCCAAGAGGCAAAGGACCTGGTCCAATCCAACCGCCCTTGGACGAGCAACCCTGCGAGGCTGGCGGCGGATCGGGATCCCCGTTACCGGGCATCTTGTGAGTGATGCTTGGTAACGCTCTTGTACTGTATATTTAACATTGCGAATGTATCGCCAAAATGCGAATTTATGCGGAGGTATACTGCAAATTTGCAGAAAGCCGCAACCACCGCGTGGGGTGCCCATGAATTGGAACGACGTGCGGTATATTCTGGCCGTGGCCCGCACCGGCACCCTGTCCGCCGCGGCGCGGGAGACCGGGGTCAACCAGACCACGGTGGCGCGCCGGGTGGAGGCCGCCGAGCGGGAATTGGGCGTGCGCCTGTTCGACCGCCGCGACGGCCGTCTGCGCGCTACCACCCTGGGCGAGAGCGCCATCGCGCGGGCGCGCCGGGTGGAGGAAGAGGTGCTGGCCCTGGAGAACGTGGTCGCCGACCACGACGCCGAGCTGTCGGGCGTGGTGCGGGTGGCCACGGTGGAGGGCCTGCTGATGGCCGTGCTGGTGCCGGGCCTGCCCGGGTTTCAGGCCGCCCAACCGCGCATCTCCCTGGAATTCGTCGCCGGCATGGGCAACCTGGACCTGGCCCGGCGCCAGGCCGACATCGCCCTGCGCCTGGCCCGGCCCGAGCGCGGCGACATCACCGTGCGCAAGCTGGCCGACGTGGGCTTCGCCGTGTACGGCGCCGCCGGCCCCGAAGCCCAGCGCCCCCTGCACCAGGAGCCCTGGATCACCTACAACGAGGAGGCGGCGCACCTGCCGGAATCGCAGTGGGTGCTGCGTTCGTTCCGCTCGGTGCGGCCGGCCCTGCGCACCAACAGCGTGCCGGCCATCGCCGCCGCCCTGCGCGCCGGCGTCGGCGTCGGGGTCCTGCCCTGCTATGTCGGCGACACCGACCCGGGCCTGCGCCGGCGCAGCGGCCCGTACCCGGTGGTGGTGCGCGAGGCCTGGATGCTGATCCCCAGCGAACTGCGCGCCACCGCCCGGGTGCGCGCCGTGGCCGACTGGCTGATCGCCATCACCGACGCCGCCCGCAACACCCTGCTGGGCCGCGGCCGCACCGGCCCCGGGGCCGAGGCGTGAACGCCCCGACGCCAAGCACCCCGGCGGGGGGCACGAAGTCGTTGGCGGCGGGCGTCCCCTGTGGCAGGCTGTGCGCGGTGGCGGCGACAGGAGGGGCACCGCGTTGATCCCGGGACTTTCGACCTTCAAGCGGCTGGCCGGCAGGGTCCTGCCGGCGCGCCTGCGGCCCATGCCCAGCGGGCCGGCCCAAGACCTGTTCGAGGAAGGCACCGCCAAGCTGGAGGACGGCGACTACCGCGAGGCCGAAATCCTGTTCCGCCGTTGCATCGGCATGGACGGCAAGCACGCCGCGGCCATGAACGACCTGGCCCTGACCCTGAACCACCTGCAGCGGCCCGACGAGGCGCTGCAGTACTACCACCGCGCCGTGGCCACCGATTCCCGCATGGTCGGGGCACAGCACAACGCCGCCCTGCTGCTGCAGGACATGGGGCGCCTGGACGAGGCCGAGGAGGCGTTCCGCCGGGCCATCAAGATGAACGGCAAGCATGCCGCCGCCATCTGCGACCTGGCCATGCTGCTGTGGCGGCGCGACCGCCATGACGAGGCCGTCGACGCCTTCCAGCAGTGCGTCGAGGCGGACCCGACCTACGCCCGGGCCTGGGACCGCCTGGCCGAGATCTGGTACGGGCGAGGCGCGTTCGACCGGTCCAATACCGCCTGCGCGCGCGGCATCCAGGCCCGGTTCAGCCAGATCCGCCACTTCCCGGCCGAGGACTTCGCCACCGGCGCCGGGCCGGACCCGGCCCTGGCCCGGGCCACCCTGTTGGACGCCCGCGGCGTGTTCCAGGGCCTGGGGGTCACTTTCTTCCTGGCCGCCGACCTGGCGCGCCGCGCCGTCGCTGCCGCCGACGGGGGCGCCGGGGATGGCGCCGACCCGGGGCCGGCCCTGGACCTGGGGGTCGGGCCCGAGGCAGACCCGGCGGACCTGGCGCGGGCCTTCGCCGAGGCCGGATTCACCGCGGACGGCGACGGGGCACCGGCCGACGGCGGCGCCCTGCTGCTGCACCACGGCAACGGCACGGCGGTGGCCGTGTTCCCGCACCTGCCCGACGGCGCCGACGGGTGCCGCCGGTCCCTGGGCGACGGCCCGCGGCGCATCGACTGGCACCACGCCGCCTTCGCCCTGCGCGAGGTCGACTACCTGGACACCCGGTTCAACGTCCCCGACCCCGCCGCGGCCTACCTGGCGGAATGCTTCGGGCCGGACTGGCAGACCCCGGACCCGGACTTCGACCCCGTGGTCATGGCGCCCAGCATCGTCGGCGGCTACCCGCCGGCGGCCGAGGCCGCCGGCTTCCGCCACCTGCACGACCGGCTGACCCGGCGCCAGTTCCACGCGGCGCGGCGGCTGTTCGACTTCATGCGCGAAAAGGCGCCCCAGGACCCGGACCTCGGGTCCCTGCTGTCCCTGTTCGGGGAAGCCGGGGAATAACCCCGCTCAGGCGTGGATCATGCGCCCGGCCACGTCCAGGGCCGCTTCCTTGACCGCCTCGGCGAGGCCGGGATGGCCGTGGCAGGTGCGGGCGATGTCCTCGGCCGAGCCGCCGAACTCCATGGCCAGCACCGCCTCCTGGATCAGGTCGCCGGCGGCCGGGCCGACGATGTGCACGCCCAGCACGGCGTCGGTTTCGGCGTCGGCCAGGATCTTGACGAAGCCGTCGGTGTCGGCGTTGGCGCGGGCGCGGGAGTTGGCGGTGAAGGGGTGCTTGCCCTTGTTGTAGGCGATGCCCGCCGCCTTCAACTGCTCCTCGGTCCTGCCCACGGCGGCCACCTCGGGCCAGGTGTAGACGATGCCCGGGATGGCGTCGTAGTTGACGTGGCCGGACTGGCCGGCCAGCAGCTCGGCCACCGCCACGCCCTCGTCCTCGGCCTTGTGCGCCAGCATGGCGCCGCCGATGACGTCGCCAATGGCGAACACGCCGGGGACGTTGGTCTGGAAGTCGTGGTCCACCTTGACGAAGCCGCGGCCGTCCATCTCGACCCCCACCTTGTCCAGGCCCAGCCCGGCGGTGTAGGGGCGGCGGCCCACGGCCACCAGCACCACGTCGGCCTTCAGGGTCTCGGCGGCGCCGCCGTCGCGCGGCTCCATGGTCAGGGTCACGGCGGTCCTGGTGGCCTTGGCGCCGGTCACCTTGGTCGCCAGCTTGAAGGCCATGCCCTGCTTCTTCAGGGTGCGGGTCATCTGCTTGACCACCTCGCCGTCCATGCCCGGCAGGATGTTGTCCAGGAACTCGACCACCGTCACCTGGGCCCCCAGGCGCCGCCACACCGAGCCCAGCTCGAGCCCGATGACGCCGCCGCCGATGACCACCAGGGACTCGGGCACCTGGGTCAGGGCCAGGGCGCCGGTGGAGCTGACGACGCGCTTCTCGTCGATCTCGACCCCCGGCAGGGGGGTCACCTCGGACCCGGTGGCGATCAGGATGTTCTCGGCCTTCAGGACCTGGGCCTTGCCGCCGCCGTTGGGGGTGACGGTGACCGCGTCGGCGGCGGTGATCTCGCCGGCGCCGACCAGGTAGTCGATCTTGTTCTTCTTGAACAGGAACTCGATGCCCTTGGTCAGGTCGGCCACCACCTTGTCCTTGCGCGCCAGCATGGCCGCCAGGTTCAGGGTCACCGACCCCTCGATACCGTGGTGGGCGAACTCCTTGCCCGCCACCTCGTAGTGGTGCGACGACTGCAGCAGCGCCTTGGACGGGATGCAGCCCACGTTCAGGCAGGTGCCGCCCAGGGCGCCCCGCTTGTCGACGCAGGCCGTGCGCAGGCCAAGCTGCGCGGCGCGGATGGCGGCCACGTAGCCGCCGGGCCCGCCGCCGACCACGATCAGGTCATAGGGCAGGTCGTTGGTTTCGTCGCTCACCGTTCAGGCCTCCGCTTGGTCATGGGCGCGGCAGGGCGCCGCTGCCGCCGTCGTCATTGTCGCGGCCGCGACGGCGCCGGTCGCCGTCGTCGTCGTCGTCGTCGTCGTCGTCCTTCCGGTCGAAGAAGTAGACCCGGATCAGGGCCGCCCCCAGCATGATCAGCATCAGCAGCCACCAGTATTCGGCCAGCAGGTCCAGCAGCGGCGGGCGGGCGTCCATGGCGCGGCGGCCTCACATGTCCAGCATGATGCGCTGCGGGTCCTCGACGCATTCCTTGATGCGCACCAGGACCGACACCGCCTCGCGCCCGTCGACGATGCGGTGATCGTAGCTCAGCGCCAGGTACATCATGGGCCGCGCCTCGATGGTGCCGTCGGCCATGACCATGGGCCGCGACTGGATCTTGTGCATGCCCAGGATGCCCGACTGCGGCGGGTTCAGGATCGGCGTCGACAGCAGCGAGCCATAGACGCCGCCGTTGGAGATGGTGAAGGTGCCGCCGGTCATCTCGTCCATGGTCAGCTTGCCGTCCCGGGCGCGGCGGCCGAAGTCGGTGATGGCGGTCTCGATCTGGGCGAAGCTCAGCTTGTCGGCGTCGCGGATCACCGGCACCACCAGGCCCTGGGGCGAGCCCACGGCGACGCTGATGTCGTAGTAGTTCTTGTAGATGATGTCCTCGCCGTCGATCTCGGCGTTGACGGCGGGGAAGGCCTTCAGCCCCTCGATCGCCGCCTTGACGAAGATCGACATGAAGCCGAGGCGGATGCCGTGCCGCTTCTCGAAGATGTCGCGGTACTGGTTGCGCAGGGCGATGGCCGCGGTCATGTCCACCTCGTTGAAGGTGGTCAGCATGGCGGCCGTGTTCTGCGCCTCCTTCAGGCGCGCCGCCACCATGCGCCGCAGGCGGGTCATCTTGATCCGCTCCTCGCGCGGGTCGTCCGCGCGCGGCGGCCGGGCCGCGGCCGGGGTGCCCGAGGGGCGGGGTCGCCGCCAGGGCAGGCGTCGGCGCAGGGGCGCGGGCCGCCGGAGCCGCGGTGCCGGCCGCCAGAGCCGCCAGCACGTCGCCCTTGGTCAGGCGGCCGTCCTTGCCGGTGCCGACGATGGCCGCCGGGTCCAGGCCGTTCTCGTCGACCAGCTTGCGCACCGCCGGCGACAGGGGCCCGGCGGCGGCGGGTGCCGCCGGCGCCGTGCTGGCGACGGCGGCGGGTGCGGGTTTGGGTTTGGGCGCGGGTTCGGGCGCGGTCACGTCGGCCGCCGTCACCCCCGGCTCGGCCTCGGGCGCCGGCGCCCGCGGGCCCGCCTTGGCGCCGCCGGCGCCCTCCAGGATCGAGCCCAGCAGCGCCCCCACCTGCACCTCGGCGCCCTCGGGGGCGTCGATGGTCTCCAGCGTACCGGCGGCCGGGGCGTTGACCTCGACCGTGACCTTGTCGGTCTCCAGCTCGACCAGGGGCTCGTCGGCGGCGACGGCGTCGCCGATGGACTTGAACCATTTGGCGACGGTGGCCTCGGTCACGGATTCACCGAGCGTCGGCACCTTGATTGCAGTGGTCATCGTAACTCCGGGTCCTGGGATGGTGCGGGTCCGCCGTTCCGGGGCGGGGCTAGGACTTGACCGCACGGCGGCCGGCCGGCGGCTTGGCCGGTGCCGGCTTGCGCGCCGACGGGCGCGCCGCGCCCTTGGCCGGGGCCGGGAACGGGCGCAGGCAGAACGGCTGCTTGATCTCCCACAGGGGCTTCTGCAGGGCCGCGTCGATCACCGCCGCCTGTTCCTTGACGTGGTCGGAATAGAGGCCCGTGGCCGGCGACGCCGCCTCGGGCCGGCCCACGTAGCAGGCGCGGGTGACGGCCCGCCCGGTCTCGGCCAGCAGGGACTCGATGCGCGGGGCGATGTAGGTCCAGGGCCCCATGTTGGCGGGCTCCTCCTGGCACCAGACCACCTCGGCGCCCGGATAGCGGTCAAGCTGCCGCTGCAGCCCGCGCATGGGCGAGGGGTAGAGCTGCTCGACCCGGACCAGGGCCACGTCGTCGATGCCGCGCTCGCGCCGCGCCTCCAGCAGGTCGTAGTAGACCTTGCCCGAGCACAGCACCACGCGCCGCACCTTGGCGTCGGGCACCAGCCTGTCGACCTCGTCCAGCACGCGCATGAACCGGGTGCCGGGGCCCATGTCGGCCAGGTCCGACACCACCAGCTTGTGGCGCAGCAGGGACTTGGGCGTGAACAGCACCAGCGGCTTGCGGAAGTTGCGCCGCATCTGCCGGCGCAGGACGTGGTAGTAGTTGGCCGGGGTGGTGCAGTTGCAGACCTGCATGTTGTCCTCGGCGCAGAGCTGCAGGAACCGCTCGACCCGGGCCGAGGAGTGCTCGGGCCCCTGGCCCTCGTAGCCGTGCGGCAGCAGCATGACCACGCCGGACATGCGCAGCCACTTGGATTCGCCCGAGGCGATGAACTGGTCGATGATCACCTGGGCGCCGTTGGAGAAGTCGCCGAACTGGGCCTCCCACATGACCAGGGTGTCCGGGTCGGCCAGGGAGTAGCCGTATTCGAAGCCCAGCACGCCGGCCTCGCTGAGCGGGCTGTCCATGACCCGGAACCGGGCCTGGTCGGGGCGGATCTCGCTGAGCGGGTAGTACCGCTCCTCGGTCTCCTGGTCGACCAGCACCGAATGGCGCTGCGAGAAGGTGCCGCGGCCGCTGTCCTGGCCCGACAGGCGCACGTTGTTGCCCTCGCACAGCAGGGTGCCGAAGGCCAGCGCCTCGGCCGTGGCCCAGTCGATGCCCTTGCCGCTGTCGATCATCCGGCCCTTGGCCTCGAGCTGGCGCAGGATCTTGCGGTTGACGTTGAAGTTCTCGGGCGCGTTGGAGATGGCCTTGCCGACCTGGTGCAGCAGGTCCAGGGGCGCCGCGGTGTCGTCGTCGCGGTTCTCCTCGTCGCCGACCATGGGGCGCAGGCCCTCCCAGCGGCCCTCCAGCCAGTCGGCCTGGTTGGGCTTGAAGTTGGCCGAGGCCTCGAAGTCCTTCTCCAGCCGCGATTCGAACTCCATCACCATGCCCTCGGCCTCGGCCTCGGTCATGACCCCGGTGTCCACCAGCTTCTTGGCGTAGATGGCCCGGGTGGTGGGGTGCTTGGCGATGGTCGTGTACATGATCGGCTGGGTGAACATGGGCTCGTCGCCCTCGTTGTGCCCGTGCCGGCGGTAGCAGAACATGTCGATCACCACGTCGCGCTTGAACTCGTGGCGGAACTCGGTGGCGATGCGGGCGACGTGGACCACCGCCTCGGGGTCGTCGCCGTTGACGTGGAAGATGGGCGCCTGGATCGACTTGGCCACGTCCGAGCAGTAGGGCGACGAGCGCGACTTGCGCGGCGCCGTGGTGAAGCCGATCTGGTTGTTGACGATGAAGTGGATGGTGCCGCCGACGCGGTAGCCCTTGAGCTGCGACAGGTCCAGGCTCTCGGCCACCAGGCCCTGGCCCGAGAAGGCGGCGTCGCCGTGCATCAACAGGCCCATGACCTGCTCGCGGTCGCGGTCCTTGCGCTGCGCCTGCTTGGCCCGCACCTTGCCCAGCACCACCGGGTTCACGGCCTCCAGGTGCGAGGGGTTGGCGGTCAGCGACAGGTGGATCTTGCTGCCGTCGAAGATGCGGTCGGCCGAGGTGCCCAGGTGGTACTTCACGTCGCCCGAGCCCTGCACGTCCTCGGGCCGGCTGGAAACGCCGCGGAATTCGGCGAACATGGCCACATAGGGCTTGCACATGATCGAGGCCAGGGTGTTCAGGCGGCCGCGGTGGGGCATGCCGATGACCACTTCCTTGACGCCGAGCTGGCTGCCGCGCTTGAGGATCTGTTCCAGGGCCGCGATCAGCGATTCGCCGCCGTCCAGGCCGAACCGCTTGGTGCCGGTGTACTTCTTGTCCAGGAACCGTTCGAACCCCTCGGCCTCGACCAGGCGCTGGTAGATGGTGCGCTTGCCCATGGGGGTGAAGTCGGTCTGGTTGTGGATGGCCTCGATGCGGCGCTGGATCCAGGATTTCTCCTCGGGCTCCATGATGTGCATGAACTCGACGCCGATGTTGCCGCAGTAGGTCTCCTTGAGGACCTTGACGATCTCGCGCAGGGTCGCCGTCTCCAGCCCCAGCACGTTGTCGATGAAGATGGGCCGGTCCAGGTCGGACTCGGTGAAGCCATAGGAGCGCGGGTCCAGCTCGGGGTGCGAGGTCTGCCCCTCCAGCCCCAGGGGGTCGAAGTTGGCGATCAGGTGGCCGCGCACCCGGTAGGTGCGGATCATCATCAGGGCGCGGATGGAATCCAGCGTCGCCGCGCGCACCTGGTCGGCCGACGCCCGGTCGGCCAGGCCGCGGGCGATGCCGGCGGCGGTGTAGCCCGGCTCGGCGGCGGCGGCGGCCGCGCCGCCGCCGTTGCCGCGCCGGATGACCGAGGTTTCGGACGGCGCCCAGGTGGCGCCGCGCAGTTCGTCCAGGATGGCCCGGCCGTCCTCGCGCAGGTCGTCGAAAAAAGAAACCCAACTGGCGTCCACCGAGTTGGGGTTGTCGAGGTAGCGCGAGTACAACTCGGCGATATAGGTCGCGTTCGAGCCCGAGAGCATCGAGTCCAGCGTCTGCGTCATTGGTCCCAGAGGGCGCGGTTGGGGCCCGCGCCCCCTCCCTGAGTTTGCTTCGGCCAGGCTTATCGGCCGTGGGTTAACCGTTCAATGCCTTCAACATGGTGCTTCCCAGCGCCGCAGGCGAGTCCGCGACGTGGATTCCGGCACTTTTCAGCGCCTCGATCTTGTCTCCGGCGGTCCCCTTTCCGCCCGAGATGATGGCCCCGGCGTGGCCCATGCGCCGCCCCGGCGGGGCGGTGACGCCGGCGATGAAGCCGACCACCGGTTTCTTGGTGCCGCTGTCCTTGATGAACTGGGCCGCTTCCTCCTCGGCCGAGCCGCCGATCTCGCCGATCATGACGATGGACTCGGTTTCCGGGTCGGCCAGGAACATCTCCAGGCAGTCGACGAAGTTGGTGCCGTTCACCGGGTCGCCACCGATGCCGATGCATGTGGTCTGGCCCAGGCCGGCGGCCGTGGTCTGCGCCACCGCCTCGTAGGTCAGCGTGCCCGAGCGCGACACGATGCCGCAGCTGCCCGGGGTGTGGATGTGGCCGGGCATGATGCCGATCTTGCACTGGCCCGGGGTGATGATGCCGGGGCAGTTGGGCCCGATCAGGCGGGTGTCGGAATCGGCCAGCGCCCGCTTGACCCGGACCATGTCCATGACCGGGATGCCCTCGGTGACGCAGACCACCAGCTCGATGCCGGCGTCCACCGCCTCGAGGATCGCGTCACCGGCGAACGGCGGCGGCACGTAGATGACCGAGGCGTTGGCCCCGGTGCCGGCGACCGCGTCGGCCACGGTGTCGAACACCGGCAGGTCCAGGTGCGTGGTGCCGCCCTTGCCCGGCGTCACGCCGCCGACCATGCGGGTGCCGTAGGCGATGGCCTGCTCGGAGTGGAAGGTGCCCTGGGCCCCGGTGAAGCCCTGGCAGATGACCTTGGTTTCGGAATTGACGAGAACGGCCATGGTTATGCGGCCTCCTTCACTGCGGCGACCACCTTTTCGGCGGCGTCGCCCAAATCATCGGCGGACACGATGGGCAGGCCCGACTGGGCCAGGATCTTCTTGCCGAGCTCCACGTTGGTGCCCTCCAGGCGCACCACCAGGGGCACGTTCAGGCTGACCTCGCGGGCCGCGGCGACCACGCCTTCGGCGATCACGTCGCAGCGCATGATGCCGCCGAAGATGTTGACCAGGATGCCCTCGACGTTGGGATCGCTGAGGATGATCTTGAAGGCGGTGGTGACGCGCTCCTTGGTGGCGCCGCCGCCCACGTCCAGGAAGTTGGCCGGATCGCCGCCATGCAGCTTGATGATGTCCATGGTGGCCATGGCCAGGCCGGCGCCGTTGACCATGCAGCCGATGTTGCCGTCCAGCTTGATGTAGTTCAGGTCGTGGCGGGCGGCCTCCAGCTCGGCCGGGTCCTCCTCGTCCTCGTCGCGCAGTTCCTCGATGTCCTTGTGACGGAACAGGGCGTTGTCGTCGAAGTTCATCTTGGCGTCCAGGGCGATCACCTGGTCGTCGCCGGTGACCACCAGCGGGTTGATCTCGACCAGCGAGGCGTCCAGCTCGGTGAAGGCGCGGTACATGGCCATGACGAACTTGACCGCCGAGCCCACCTGCTTGCCCTCCAGCCCCAGGCCGAAGGCCAGCTTGCGGGCGTGGTAGGGCATGATGCCGGTGGCCGGGTCGATGGCCACCTTGAGGATCTTCTCCGGCGTCCGCGCGGCCACCTCCTCGATCTCCATGCCGCCCTCGGTGGAGGCCATGATGGTGATGCGCGAGGAGCCGCGGTCGATCAGCATGCCCAGGTACAGCTCGCGGGCGATGTTGCAGCCCTCCTCGATGTACAGGCGCTTGACCTCCTTGCCGGACGGCCCGGTCTGCTTGGTCACCAGCACGTGGCCCAGCATCTCGGCCACGCTGTCGACCACCTCGTCCACGGCCTTGACGACGCGCACGCCGCCCTTGCCCTCGGGATTGTCCTGGAACCGCCCGGCGCCGCGGCCGCCGGCGTGGATCTGGGATTTCACCACCCAGACCGGTCCCCCCAACTCCTTGGCCACGGCCTCGGCCTCGGGCTTGGTGTAGGCGACGCCGCCGCGCGGCACCGCCACCCCGTACTTGGCCAGCAGCTGTTTGGCCTGGTATTCGTGAATGTTCATACTCGTCCATCCCCTTTGGTGATGGCGGGGCCCATGCCCCCCCCTGTCAGGCTTCGGTATCAGGCCCCGGCGGCGTCAGGCCTTGGTCTCGGCCGCCGGCTTCTCGGCCGGCGCGCTCGGCGCCGGCGCCTTCTTGGCCGGCGCCTTCTTCGCCGGTGCCTTCTTGGCCGGCGCCTTGGTGGCGGCGGCCGCCTCGCGCTTCAGGCGCTTGATCACGTCGACCAGGTCGAACACGGCCTTGACCGACTTGTTGAACCCGGCCTTCTCGGCCCGGTCCAGCTTGATCTCGACGATGCGCTCGACGCCCTTGGCGCCGATCACCACCGGCACGCCCACGTACATGTTCTTGACCCCGTACTCGCCGCGCAGGTAGGCGGCGCAGGGCAGCACCCGCTTCTGGTCGCGCAGGTAGGCCTCGGCCATCATCACCGCGGCGCTGGCCGGCGCGTAGTAGGCCGAGCCGGTCTTCAGCAGGCCGACGATCTCGGCGCCGCCGTCGCGGGTGCGCTGCACGATCTCGTCCAGGCGCGCCTGGGTGGTCCACTTCATGTCGATCAAGTCGGGCACCGGGATGCCGGCCACGGTGGAATAGCGCGGCAGCGGCACCATGGTGTCGCCGTGGCCGCCCAGGACGAAGGCGGTCACGTCCTCGACCGAGACGCCGAACTCCTCGGCCAGGAAATAGCGGAAGCGGGCCGAGTCCAGCACGCCGGCCATGCCCACCACCTTGTTGTGGGGCAGGCCCGCGGCCTCGCGCAGGGCCCAGACCATGGCGTCCAGCGGGTTGGTGACGCAGATGACGAAGGCGTTGGGCGCGTTCTTCTTGATGCCCTCGCCGACGCTCTGCATGACCTTGGTGTTGATGCCCAGCAGGTCGTCGCGGCTCATGCCCGGCTTGCGCGCCACGCCGGCGGTGACGATGACCACGTCGGCGCCCTTGATGGCGGTGTAGCGGCTGGCCCCGGCCAGGGCCACGTTGAAGCCCTCGATGGGGCTGGATTCGGCCAGGTCCAGGGCCTTGCCCTGGGGAATCCCGTCGACGATGTCGAACATGACGACGTCGCCCAGTTCCTTCAGACCTACCAGATGGGCGAGCGTGCCGCCGATGTTGCCGGCGCCGACCAGTGCGATCTTGTTGCGTGCCATGGTATCCCCTTTGCCCAGAAGTTTCCTCGGATTGAATAACTTGCGGAGTTAACCGAAATTCAGTAAAGAACCGGTGGCCGGGCGGGCGCCTCGGCCGGTCGCAGGACTCTCATTCCGCAGTGCAAAACCACCCGCGATTTACTAACGTGATTTCCAAGTCAAGGCAAGGAAATCAGCCGTTCTCTCCCCCATTTCGACGAATTCTAAATTACTAAAAACTAATATGAACGTGGCGGCGGAGCGGCACCGGCCGGCCCAGGCCGGCCGGGTGCGGTCATCCGGCCACGTGCTCTTTGGCGATGTACTCCTCGGATTGCATTTCGATCAGGCGGGACGCCGTGCGCGCGAACTCGAAGGCGCCGTCGCCGGCCGGGTACAGTTCTTCGGGCGGCGCGTCGGCCGAGCAGACCAGGTTCACCTTGGCCTCGTACAGGGCGTCGATCAGGGTCACGAAGCGCTTGGCGGCGTCGCGCCGGCGCGGGTCCAGGCGCGGGATGCCGGCCAATACCAGGGTGTGGAAGCGGGCGGCGATCTCGAGGAAGTCCGACGGCCCCAGGGGCGCCTCGCACAGGTCGGCGAAGGTGGCCAGGCCGACCCCGTCGGCGGCCAGCGGGATCTTGACCTCGCGCCCGTTGACCGGGATCAGCGCCGGCGCCGGCTCGGCGCCGCCGCCCAGGCGGCGGAAATCCTCGCCCAGGGCCTGGTCGTTGGCCTTGGTCAGGGGCGTCCGGTAGACGTCCATGGTGCGCATCTGCTCCAGGCGGTGGTCGATGGGGCCGTCCAGGGCCAGCACGTCCAGCTTGTCCTCGAACAGGTCGATGAAGGGCAGGAACAGGGCTCGCTGCAGGCCGTCCTTGTACAGGTCGTGGGGCGGCCGGTTGGAGGTGCAGACCACCACCACCCCCTCCTCGAACAGGACCTGGAACAGGCGGCCCAGGATCATGGCGTCGGCGATGTCCAGGACCTGCAGCTCGTCGAAGCACAGCAGCCAGGCCTCGTCGGCCAGGCGCTTGGCCACCGGCGGGATGGGGTCGCCGTCGCCGCGGCCCTTCCATTTGCGGTACTCGTTCAGGCGCCCGTGCACCTGGCGCATGAAGGCGTGGAAGTGGACCCGGCGCTTGCGCTGCACGTCGGCGGACCGGAAGAACATGTCCATGACCATGGACTTGCCGCGCCCCACCCCGCCGTACAGGTACAGCCCCTGGGGCGGGTCGGTGCGCCGGCGGCTGAGCCCGAACCGCGCCTTCCAGCCGGCGAGGCCGCTGTCGGGCTCGTAGTTGGACAGGGCGTTGTGCAGGCTTTGCAGCTTCTCCACCGCCAGGGCCTGGTGCGGGTCGGCGCGCAGGTCGCCCGCGGACAGGCGGGCGCGGTACTCGGCGATGGGTCCGGTGCTCATGGGATGGGCGGCGTCATTGTGCAGTGCGCAATAATTGTAGGCCCGCCAGTCGCGGGCCGCAAGGGCCGCCCCCGCGGCATCCCCATCGGGGGTCTTTCGGCCCCCCTCGCGGGTCCCCCTCAGGCCGGCGCCAGCACCTGTTCCATCTCGCGGCGGAAGCGGGCCGGCCCGCCGCCCTGGTCGATGGCCACGTCGCGCCAGCGCAGCACCTGGCCGGCGGCCACCGGCGCGGTCAGGGCGACGCCGTGGGCCAGGCCGATGGGCAGGGCGCCATGGGCCACCGACTCGGCGGCCGGCATCAGCCGGCCCCAGACCATGAACCCGCCCTCGCCGTCCAGCACCTCGCCGGCGGCCAGGTCGCGCTTGGCGGTGGCAACCACGTCGGCGCGGAACTCGCGCGGCGCCCCCGTGGGCTCGCCGCGCAGGGCCACCGAGGCGACGCTGACCCCCAGCTCCAGCCCGATCAGGTGGTAGGGCCGCCACAGGGCCGTGTAGCGGCCCGACGGGTCGGTGATCAGGCCGTAGTCGGCGAAGCACCGTTCCACGTAGTCGCTGGGCGCCTCGAAGGTGACGTACACGCCCCAGCGCAGGTCGCCCGCGATGTCGACCCCGTCGCGGCCGCGACTGGACACCACCTCCACCTGGCCCGACTGGTGCAGGCAGCCGCCGTCGTTGTGGGGAATCAGGGTGCGCGCCAGGTCGCCCACGGCGCAGGGCGGGAATTCCAGGCCGCCGGGCGCCGCCGCCAGGCCGCAGGCGTTGGCCACGGCGGTCATCTCGATGCCCGACTTGGTGCCGTCCAGGAACGAGTTGAACATCTTGGCGTTCATGCCGCTGGCGGCGGCGCGGGCGGCGTCCAGGCCGTAGTGGTCCCACACCGTGTCGGGGGTCGAGGCGTGGAACTCGGGCATGTACAGCGTGCCCTTGCCGGCGGCCACCACGCGGAAGCCGCAGGCCCGGGCCCAGTCCACCTGTTCGCAGATCAGGGCCGGCTGGTCGCCGTAGGCCAGGGAATAGACGATGCCCGCCTCGGCGGCCTTGCGCGCCAGCAGGGGCCCGGCCAGGGCGTCGGCCTCGACGTTGACCATGACCACGTGGCGGCGGTGGTGGCAGCAGGCCAGGACGTGGCGGATGCCGGCCCCGGGGTCGCCGGTGGCGTCGATCACCACCTCCATGCCGTCGGCGGCGATCAGGGCCTCGGAATCCTCGGTCAGGAAGGTGCCGCCGCCGGCCAGGGCCTGGGCGAAGGAGGCCGGCGCCGAGGCCCCGTCGGGCCAGCCGGTGGTGGCCATGGCGCGGCGCGCCCGGTCCACGGACAGGTCGGCCACGCCCAGCAGGTGCAGCCCCGGGGTGTGCCGCGCCTGGGACAGGAACATGGACCCGAACTTGCCGGCCCCGATCAATCCGACCCGGACCGGACGGCCCGCCTCGGCGCGGGCCTGCAGCATGCGATAGAGGTTCATGGCGCGATCATAGGGCAAAGGGCGGGCGCCGGGAAACGGTTCCGCGGCCGCCGGGGCGGCGGGTCGGCGCATTTCTTTTGCCCGCATGGGTCGAACCTCCTAGAATCCGGACCAGCGGCTCGGCCATCTTGCATAGGGGGAAGGGAATGGCGACGACGACCGGCCTCGGGCGACTGAAGTTTGTCCCGGTTCTGCTGCTGGCGATCCTGGCCAGCGGCTGCGTTACCAGCAAGTTTTCCACCACCGAGAAGCTGCAGCGCAAGGAAGGCCCCCTGCGCATCGTGCTGATGCCCATCGACGTGGAGCTGGGCCTGCTAAACGCCGGCGGCGTGGTCGAACCCAACGCGGAATGGACCGCCAAGGCCAAGAACTTCATCCTCGAGGACGTGCGCACGAAGCTGGCGGCGCAGCAGGCCGAGCTGGTGCTCGCCGACGACGACCTGGCCGACCTGCCCACCGAGGACACGCGCCTGCAACTGGTGAAGCTGCACGAGGCGGTGGGCCGGTCCATCCTGCTGCACCAGTACCGGGACGCCGGCGGCCTGATGCCCCTGCCGACCAAGGACAACAATTTCGACTGGAGCCTTGGCGCGGAGATCGGCGCCCTGCGCCAGCACTACAACGCCGACTACGCCATGTTCGTGTTCGTGCGCGATTCCTATACCAGCGCCGGCCGGGTGGCGGTGATCATCGCGCTGGCGCTGCTGCGGGTGCCGGTGCACGGCGGCAGCCAGGCGGGGTTCGCCTCGCTGGTGGACCTGAACAGCGGCGACCTGGTCTGGTTCAACCGCCTGGCCCGCGCCGAGGGCGACCTGCGCAAGGCCGAGGGCGCCCAGGAGACCGTCGACGTGCTGCTGACCGGCTTCCCCAAATGATCCCGGCCCGGCCCCTGGCCGCGGTGCTGGCGGCGGCGGCCCTGACCGCGGCCTGCGTCGGCAATCCCAAGGTGTACGACGACTCGGTGCGCGCCGCCCAGGTCATGGACGGCGGCGGCACGGCGGGGGTGGCCGACGAATCGGCGGCCCAGGCGCGGGCGGTCCTGGCCGGGTACCAGGTGGCCAGCTTGTCGCCGGGCCAGCGGCCGGCGGCGTCCACGGTCGAGGCCGGCCTGTGGATGCAGATCGACCGGGTCACCAACCGGATGCAGTCGGCCGGCAACCGGGTCACCGACCCGGCCCTGAACGCCTATGTGGCCGGCGTGGTGTGCCGGGTCGCCGGCGAATACTGCAACAGCGTCCGCACCTACGTCCTGCGCCAGCCCGCCTTCAACGCCGCCATGTACCCCAACGGGGTGATGGAGGTCTGGTCGGGGCTGCTGCTGCGGGTCCGCAACGAGGCCCAGCTCGCCGCCGTGGTCGGCCACGAGGTCGGCCACTACCTGCGCCGCCACAGCCTGCAGCGGTTCGAGAAGATCCGCGACGCCACCAACGGGCTGGTGTTCTTCCAGGTCGTCACCGCCATGGCCGGGGTCGGCATCGTCGGCAACGTCGCCGCCCTGGCCACCATCGGCGGCCTGCAGGCCTACAGCCGCGACAACGAGCGCGAGGCCGACGGCTACGGCCTGGTGCTGATGGGCCGGGCCGGCTACGACCCGCGCGAGGCGGCCAAGGTGTGGGCCAACATCCAGCGCGAGACGGACGCCTCGGACAACGCCCGGGGCAGCCTGTTCGCCGCCTCGCACCCGCCGTCGGACGAGCGCCAGCGCGAACTGGCGCGCCTGGCCCCCGCGGTCACGGTGGCGACCGGCGACGACCCCCTGGGGCGGGAACGGTTTTTGGCCGCGGTGGCGCCGCACCGCATGGCCTTCCTGCGCGACGAGATCAAGAAGCGCACCTTCAAGCCGACCATGGCCATGCTGGAAGGCCTGCTGGAGGACGGCGACCGGCCGGCCGAGATCCACTACGCCATCGGCGAGCTGTACCGCATCCGCGGCGACGACGGCGACGGCGAGAAGGCGCTGGACTCCTACGCCAAGGCCCTCGCCGACGGCGACGCGCCGGCCGCCGTGCACCGCTCGGTGGGCCTGGTGCACCGCAAGGCCGGGCGCCAGGACGAGGCCCGCGCGGCCTTCGCCCGGTACCTGGAACTGACGCCCCAGGCCGAGGACGCGGCCATGATCCGGTTCATGATCCAAGGAGGAAGCTGATGCATCGGGCAACACGCCTGCTGGCCGTGGCGCTGCTGTGCGCCACCGCCGCCGCCTGCCAGTCCATCACCAAGGTCGATGCCGGCAAGCCGGTGAAGGTGGGCGATTCCTTCCGCGTCCACCCGCAGATCGCCTGGAACCGGATCGAGGTGGGCGGCGACGAGATGTGGACCGTGCACGGGCCGCTGCTGCACTACATGCGCTTCATCAAGGCCATCGACGACGGCGACCCCCTGTTCAAGGTCAAGGACAGCGGGTCCAAGGACGTGAAGGCGCCGGTGTACCGCAAGGGCATGTCGCCGCTGGAGGTGGCCGAGCTGTTCGAGACCACCCAGACCATGGGCGGCGCCCAGAAGGTGAAGGTCTCGGGCGTCCGGCCCCAGGTCCTGGGCGGCCGCGACGGGTTCCGCTTCGACTATGCCTACGCCACCAAGGGCGGCCTGCTGAAGGACGGGTTCGCGGTCGGGTTCGAGAAGGACGGCAAGCTGCGCATGATCCTGTTCGAGGGCGCGCACCTGCACTACTTTCCCGCCTACCGCGAGCGGGCCGAGAAGATGATCGAGACCATCGAGGTGCTGTAGCCCGCCTCCTCCCCCCGGCGCCGGCGGCCGACGAAACGGTTGTCTTCGCGCGCCATGTCGGCAATCCTGGCCCGGGCGACGGGGTCGCCCCACCGTTTCCTAACCGGCCGCGCACCATGATCGACTTCCTGCTGTCCCACGAAGCGCCCGTCCGCCTCGGCGCCTTCTTCGGCGTGCTGGCGGTGATGGTGCTGTGGGAGGTGCTGGCGCCCCGGCGCCGCCTGTCCCACCCGCGGACCCGGCGCTGGCCGTCGAACCTGGCCATCGTCGCCCTCAACACCCTGATCGTGCGCCTGGTCTTCCCCCTGGCCCCGGTGGCCTTCGCCGCCTGGGCCGCCGCCAAGGGGTGGGGCGTGTTCAGCCTGCTGGACTGGCCCTGGTGGCTGGAGCTGGCGCTGGCCGCCGCCTTCCTGGACCTGGTGATCTACCTGCAGCACGTCATGGTCCACGCCGTGCCGCTGCTGTGGCGCCTGCACCGCATGCACCACACGGACCTGGACTACGACGTCACCACCGGCGCCCGCTTCCACCCGATCGAGATCGCGCTGTCCATGGTCATCAAGTTCGCCGCCATCGCCCTGATCGGCGCCGCCCCGGCGGCGGTGCTGGTGTTCGAGGTGGTGCTGAACGCGTCGTCCATGTTCAACCACGGCAACGTGCGCCTGCCGGCCGCCCTGGACGGGGTGCTGCGCCTGCTGGTGGTGACCCCGGACATGCACCGGGTACACCATTCGGTGATCCCGGCCGAGACCAACTCCAACTTCGGCTTCAGCCTATCCTGGTGGGACCGCCTGTTCGGCACCTACCGGGCCCAGCCCGCCGCCGGGCACGAGGGCATGACCATCGGCATCGAGGCCTTCCGCACGCCCGAGGACCTGCGCCTGGACCTGCTGCTGGTGCAGCCGTTCCTGACCGACGAGGCCGCCCAGCGGGCGACCTACGCCATCAACCGCGACCAGTGATCGGATAGGGCCCCCGCCATGGACCCCATGGGACCACCGCAAATCCTCGGCCCCTTCGCCCCGGTCCTGGTGCTGGGTGCCGTGGCCGGCCTGGCCTGGGGCTGGGTCAGCGGCACCCGGCGCGGCCACGGCCGCGCCGGCCGCCTGGTGGCGGGGACCCTGCTGGGGCTGATCGCCGCCGCCCTGCTGGTCAACCTGTGGGTGATCCTGCGGCGCCTGTAAGGGCCCGGGGGCGGGACTCCCGCGCCAAGCGATTTCAAAAAACTGTCACCGAACCGTCACTCAACGGCCACCCGCGGTTCCTAAAATCGTCATGTCCGCAAACATGCCGTGGAGGGTCCGCGCCGTGTCCATTTACGTTCCGAGGCAGCGCAGCCGCCTGGCCGAGGCCGTCGCCATGCTGGCCGCCAACCTGTGGCACGATTCCCAGGCCCAGCGGGCCTGGCAACGCTTCGACCGGTGGATGTACCAGTCCCACCCCCACCGCGTGATCCGCCGCTTTTTGAAGTCGCGGTTCGCCGGCGGCGAGTCCTGGCCCCACCGCCGGCCCGGCCTCTGACCTTTCCCCCGACCGCCGACCGTACCGGCCTCACCCGTACCTGACGGTGCCGTCCGGCGCCGGCCGCACGCCCAGGACCAGCGCCGCCACCAGGCCGTGGCCCAGGGCGTAGGCGCCGTGCAGCAGGTACAGGAAGTCCCGCGCCCCGTCGCCCAGGGTCGCGGCGGCGCCGGCGGCGCGCCCCAGGTCGGCGACGGACGCCACGGCCGAGACGGCCACGGCGACCCCCAGCACGCACCCGGCCAGGGCGGCCACGGCGCCGGCCCGCGGCAGGCGGTGGCGGTACAGCACCCCGCCGGTGGCGATCAGGAAGTGGC
The DNA here is from genome assembly GCA_024236415.1 of Hyphomicrobiales bacterium. GTDB lineage: Bacteria > Pseudomonadota > Alphaproteobacteria > Rhodospirillales > JACKKN01 > JACKKN01. The sequence goes on along the minus strand of JACKKN010000006.1, from coordinate 102,290 downwards.
CCAGCAGCAGGTAGGGGGCCGACACCTGGTGCGCCGCCACCAGCCAGGGCCAGAACGGCGCCGTGGCCACCAGGGCCAGCGGCATGGCGGCGGCCCAGGCCAGCAGGACGGCGGATTTGTTCTCGGACTCGGTCGTGTGATCGGGGTCGGACATGGCAGCCTCCTTGAACGGCGGCTCCTGGTTACCCCACGGCGCGGCGCCGGTCTGTGAACGGCACCACAAAGAAAAGGGCCGCCGACGGCGCGGCGGCCCCGTTTCCGGTTCAGGCGGCGGCGCCGGTCAGCCGCGCCGCTCCAACTGCAGCTTCTTGATCTCGGCGATGGCCTTGCCCGGGTTCAGGCCCTTGGGGCAGGCCATGGTGCAGTTCATGATGGTGTGGCAGCGGTACAGGCGGAACGGGTCCTCCAGGGCCTCCAGGCGTTCCTCCTTGGCCTCGTCGCGGCTGTCGGCCAGCCAGCGGTAGGCCTGCAGCAGCACCGCCGGGCCCAGGTAGCGTTCGCTGTTCCACCAGTAGCTGGGGCAGGAGGTCTGGCAGCAGAAGCACAGGATGCATTCCCACAGGCCGTCCAGCTTGGCCCGGTCCGCCTCGGACTGCAGCCGCTCCTGGTTCGGCGCCGCGGTGTCGGCCTTCAGCCAGGGCTCGATGTCCCGGTACTGGGAATAGGTCAGGTTCAGGTCCGGCACCAGGTCCTTGACCACCGGCATGTGCGGCAGCGGGAAGATCTTGACGTCGCCCTTGATCTCGTCGATGGGCTTGGTGCAAGCCAGGGTGTTGGTGCCGTCGATGTTCATGGCACAGGACCCGCACACCCCCTCGCGGCAGGAGCGGCGGAAGGTCAGGGTCGAGTCCTGCTCGTTCTTGATCTTGATGATGGCGTCCAGGACCATGGGGCCGCAGGTGTCCAGGTCCACCTCGTAGGTGTCGATGCGCGGGTTCTCGCCGGCATCGGGGTTGTAGCGGTAGACCTTGAACTTCTTGATGTTGGTGGCCCCGCCCGGCGCCTTGTAGGTGATGCCGGTCTTGCGGACGCGGGAGTCTTTGGGAAGAAGAAATTCGACCATGTCAGTACACCCGCTCCTTCGGTTCGATGTAATCGACCTCGTCGGTCAGGGTCCAGGTGTGCACCGGCCGGTAGGTCAGCGAGACGGTGCCCGCCTCGTCGAACCAGGCCAGCGAGTGCTTCATCCAGTTGGCGTCGTCGCGGTCGGGGAAGTCCTCGTGGGCGTGGGCCCCGCGGCTCTCCTTGCGCGCCTCGGCCGAGTGGATCGCCGCCTTGGCGCAGGGGATCAGGTTCTCCAGCTCCAGGGCCTCGACCAGGTCCGAGTTCCAGATCAGCGACCGGTCGTTGACCTTGATGTCGCCCAGGGTGGCGGCCACCGCCTCCACGTTCTCGACGCCCTCCTTCAGGGTCTGGCTGGTGCGGAACACGGCGGCGTCGCGCTGCATGGTCTTCTGCAGCTCGAGCCGGATGTCCGCGGTCAGGCTCGTGCCGGCGGCGTTGCGCAGGCCGTCCAGGCGGCCGAGCGCATAGTCCGTGGCCGCCTGCGGCAGCGGCGCGTGGGTCGCCCCGGGGGTCACGATCTCCTTGGCGCGCAGGGCCGCGGCGCGGCCGAACACGACGATGTCCAGCAGCGAGTTGGTGCCCAGGCGGTTGGCGCCGTGGACGCTGGCGCAGGCGCATTCGCCGATGGCGAACAGGCCCGGCAGCACCGCGTCGGGGTCGTCGGCCGTGGGCATCAGGACCTCGCCGTGGTGGTTGGTGGGGATGCCGCCCATGTTGTAGTGCACGGTCGGCAGCACCGGGATCGGCTCGCGGCTGGCGTCGACGCCGGTGAAGATCTTGGCCGACTCGGTGATGCCCGGCAGGCGCTCGTTCAGCAGGTCGCCGCCCAGGTGCTCCAGGTGCAGGAAGATGTGGTCGCTGCCGTCGCCGACGCCGCGTCCCTCGCGGATCTCGACGGTCATGGCGCGGCTGACCACGTCGCGGCTGGCCAGGTCCTTGGCGGTGGGGGCGTAGCGTTCCATGAACCGCTCGCCGGCCGAGTTGGTCAGGTAGCCGCCCTCGCCGCGCGCGCCTTCGGTGATCAGGCAGCCCGAGCCGTACATGCCGGTGGGGTGGAACTGGATGAACTCGTGGTCCTGCAGCGGGATGCCGGCGCGGGCCGCCATGCCGTTGCCGTCGCCGGTGCAGGTGTGCGCCGAGGTGCAGGAGAAGTAGGCCCGGCCGTAGCCGCCGGTGGCCAGCACCGTGGTGTGGGCGCTGAACCGGTGGATGGTGCCGTCGTCCAGGTTCCAGGCGATGACCCCGCGGCAGGACCCGTCCTCGGCCATGATCAGGTCGATGGCGAAGTACTCGACGAAGAACTCGGCGTCGTAGCGCAGGGACTGCTGGTACAGGGTGTGCAGGATGGCGTGGCCGGTGCGGTCGGCGGCGGCGCAGGCGCGCTGCACCGGGGCCTCGCCGTAGTTGCGCATGTGGCCGCCGAAGGGCCGCTGGTAGATCTTGCCCTCGGCCGTGCGCGAGAACGGCACGCCGAAGTGCTCCAGCTCGTAGACCGCCGGCACCGCCTCGCGGCACATGTATTCGATGGCGTCCTGGTCGCCCAGCCAGTCCGACCCCTTGACGGTGTCGTACATGTGCCACAGCCAGTTGTCCTCGGCCATGTTGCCAAGGCTGGCGCCGATGCCGCCCTGGGCGGCGACGGTGTGGCTGCGGGTGGGGAAGACCTTGGTGATGCAGGCCGTCTTCATGCCCGCGGTGGTCATGCCCAGGGTGGCGCGCAGGCCGGCGCCGCCGGCGCCGACGACCACGGCGTCATAGGTATGGTCGATGATCTCGTAGGATTGTGTCATGTCGCTTCAGCCCCCGAAGGCAAGACGCAGGACGGCGATGATGCAGGACAGGGCCAGCGCGATGCAGCCGTACTTGACGACGATCAGTGACGCGATCTTGAGCCACTCCGTGTGCACGTAGTCCTCGATGATCACCTGCACCCCGGCGTTGAGGTGGTGGAACAGGGTCATCACGAACAGCACCATCATCAGGGCGTTGCCGTGGGTGCCGGCCCAGGCCAGCAGGGTCTCGTAGTCGGCGCCGATCAGGCCGACCATGGAGTACACGAACCAGAAGCTGAGCGGCACCATGGCGATGGAGGTCAGGCGTTGGCCCCACCAGTGGTCATAGCCCTCCTTGGCGGAGCCGAGGCCGCGGGCGCGGCCCAGGTGCGAGCGCATGTCCATCAGCCACCTCCCATGGCGAAGCCGGCGATCCAGGTGATCAGGGTCAGGGCCCCCGCCGCGCCGACGGTGACGAAGGCGCTGAACTTCAGCTCCTCTTTGCTCAGCAGGCGGCCGGTGTCCCAGATCAGGTGCCGCACGCCGTTGCACAGGTGGTAGAACAGGCAGCCCGAGAAGCCGAGCAGGCACAGGATGCCGAACCACGAGCCCATCAGCGACTGGGCCCTGGCGAAGGCCTCGGGCCCGTAGGCGGCGGCGGTCAGCCAGTAGGTGAGGAACAGGGCGCCAACGCCCAGGCCCACCCCGGTGAAGCGGTGGGTGATGGACAGCACCATGTTCGGAAGCATCCTGTAGGCCTCCAGGTGCGGAGACAGGGGCCGGTTGCCAGCTTTCATGGTGTTCCCCCTTGGATTGGTTCGCCGCGCGCGGCGTCGGGCACAGTCCCCCCGGCCGGGCCCGGATCGATCATCAGACCTAGATTCGTAGCTCGCCGCCCGATGGAAGTCAATCTTCGCAAGTGCAAAAACTACCCGGACGAGGGGGAAATGACGCCGCCGGCGGCGGCGCGGCGGCAATCGCGGGAACAGTGCCCGGCCAAAGCCCGATCCAAGAATGTGCATAAGTCTGTGGATAAGTTGTTAAAGACCTGTGCAAATAAAACGCAATTTATGCACAGAAAAGATCATATTATGGCAAATTAAATATTGAAACCCTCGATTGATTGATTACAATCTTTCTTGTCGCTCGAAGAAAAGCGTCGTCGCGGTCCGCCAGGCCCCTGCGTGTCCCTGACGCGGATGGGCCGCCGCGGAAGCCGAGGCAGCGCCCCCGGTTCCGGTTCGCACCGCACCAGTCCCGGGGCAGAGAGGCCACCCGCCTCCCTTGCTGGCGGGCCCGCCCCCGGGCGGGACCGGTTGTTGAGGAAGGAGTGGCCGTTCGGACGGACAGGGTCCGGCGACGGAAGGGTCATGCGGAACCGAGTCCCGCCTGGAGGGATGCAGTGGTTCCGGTAATTGGCGGAACGCCTGGCCGGCTTCGGCCGATTGCGGGGTGGGCCGCCGGCAGATCGCATCGGTCCGCGAATCGGCTTCGGCCGGGTCCGGACCGGGTGGCGCCGGGGAACCGCCCCGACTGGCCCGACCGTACCGTGCCCGCCGCACCGGATGGGTCGCGATACGAGGCGCAAGGCGACCGGCGGCAACGTCGGGAACCGGACCGCCTCGCACCTCCCAAGGGCGTGTCCTTCCCGGATGCGCCGGCGCATCGCCGGAGGTGAAGCGGCCATCTTTTCGAGAGCGCGGAGCCGCAAGGCTCGAGGGAGGCGTCGAGTGGGCCGGCTTGCCGGCCGGGTGCCAGGTAACCCAGGACCTGCACGCTCGGCGCCTCTTTCGCGCGCGCGGCCGGCGCCCCCGTCCCTCCCCGAATCCCGTTCAAGATTTGACGCCGCACCCGCGGCGTGACAGCGTGACCGCAGGCGAAACCGGAGGGACCGACCATGACAGACGATGTTGCGGGTGTTGTCGCGGCCTATTGCGGCGCCTGGCTGGAGACGGACGGGGCCGCGCGGCGCGCCCTGTTGGACCGGGCCTGGGGCGACGGCGCCACCTACCAGGACCCGACGGCGGACGTGACCGGGCGCGACGCCCTGGACGCCCACATCGCCGGTTTCCACGCCCATGCTCCCGGCGCCCGGATCCTGATCACCAGCGCCGTCGACTCGCACCACGGCCAGCTGCGCTTCACCTGGAAGATGGTCGGCGCCGACGGCGCCGTGGTCGTGGAGGGCATCGATTTCGGCGAACTGGGCGCCGACGGCCGCCTGGCCAGGATCGTCGGGTTCTTCGGGCCCCTGTCGCCGGTTACCTGACAACCCGGCCGGCATCGCCGGCGGCAGGGTCGCCGTGGCCCGGGGCGCTTCCCTCAGCCGCCGCGGGCGGCCGCCTCGAGCCCCGCGATGTCGATCTTCTTCATGGCCCTCAGCGCCGCCGAGACCCGCCCGGCGGCGGCCGGGTCGCCGCCGTGCATCAGGCGCGGCACGGCCTTGGGCACGATCTGCCAGTGCACGCCGAAGCGGTCGCGCAGCCAGCCGCAGACCCCCTCCACCCCGCCGCCGTCCAGCAGCGCGCGCCACAGGCGGTCGGTCTCGGCCTGGTCCTCGGTCAGCACCGAGATCGAGGCCAGGTGGCTGGGCACCGGGTCGGGGTTGCCGTTCATGGTCATGCAGGGGGTGCCGGCCAGGGTGAACTCCACCACCAGGGGCGGGCCCGCCGGGTCGGGCCGGACGACGGCGTCGATGCCGCTGTCGGGCAGCAGCGAGACGTAGAACCGCGCCGCCTCCTCGGCCGCGCCGGCCAGGAACAGGCAGGTGCGCACCTTGGCCCGGAATTCCGGCGGCGCGGGCTCGACGGTCGCGGCCAGCTCGGCGAGCTGGGCCGAGGCCGCGGTCCAGCCCGGCTCGAAGCCCATCTCCAGGTGCCTGCGCTTGTCCTCCTCGCGCGCGTGGCGGGCGCCCCAGACCAGGCGGGTGCCGCCGCCGTCGGTGTCGGACAGGCGCACGTAGCCGGTCATGAACGAGGTCTCGCGCGGCACGAAGCCCTCGCTGTAGGCGTCGGTGAAGGCCAGGCGCTCGCCGTCCACCACCTCCAGCCAGATTCCCGTCACGTCGATGCGCTCGCCCCCGGGGCCGGCCATGACCACGTTCATGCGGCCGCCGGGGCGCGGATCCAGGTCGGCCGCGTCGACCCGCCAGGGCCTGGGGCAGTACCACTGCTGCAACAGCCCGGGTTCGGTCCAGCAGCGCCACACGGCGCGGCGCGGCGCCGGGATCACCCGCTCGATCTCCAGGGCCAGTCCGTGGTCGCGGAATGCCACGTCCGTCATGGCGGGGTTCCCTTTCCCGGCGGCGCGCCGAACAGCAGCACGAGGTAGTGGTACAGGTGGTCGATGCTGCCGGTGGCGATGCGCGGGTCGTTGCCCGCCTTGGCCAGCACGAAGGCGCCCTGGATCACGGCCTGGGTATACAGGGCCAGGCTGCCGGCGCCGCCCGGGATGTCGATCCCCCGGGCCTCGGCCGCCGCGGTCAGGTCGTCCACCAGGGTCACCGCGTGGCCGGCGATGCTGCGCTCGCAGGCTTCGCGAATGGCCGGGCTGGAGTCGTAAACCTCCTGCACCATGGTGCCCACCAGGCAGGTGAACTCGGGCACCGCGCCGGCGATCAGGTCGCGGCGGAAAGCCACGTAGGCCAGCACCCGGTCCAGGGGGTCGTCCAGGCGGTGGTACGGCGCCGCAGCGAACAGGGCGTCGGTGGTCGCCGACCAGTGGTCGGCGGCGGCCACGCCCAGGTCGTCCTTGGTGCGGAAGTGGTGGAAGAAGGCGCCCTTGGTCACCCCGGCGGCGCGGCACAGGTCGTCGACCGTGGTCGCCGCATACCCCTTGGCCCGGATCACGCCCATGGCCGCGTCCAGCAGTTTGCTGCGGGCGTCGGGGCCCTTGGCGGTCGGCGCGCGTCTGCTCATGCCAGGACAATACCAACCAGTTGGTATGCTTTCAAGGGAAATCTCCGCCGCCGGGGCGGGCCGGCAGGGGGGCGGGCCGGCGGCGGCGGCCTACAGGTGCTGCGCGATCCAGCCCTTGAGCTGGCTGGCCGGCAGGGCGCCCGACTGGCGGGCCACCTCGCGGCCGCCCTTGAACAGCACCAGGGTGGGGATGGAGCGGATGCCGAACCGGGCGGCGACGGCCTGCTCGGCCTCGGTGTCCACCTTGGCGAAGCGGACCTTAAAGCGGTTTGCGTTTAATCTGACGCGATGGAGACGGGCCCTGCAGGCTTTCGGCTAGGAGTGGGCGCCGCAGCGATGCCATCGTATCGTAAGGCGTTCACGACGCGGTCCGAAAGCCTGCAGGGCCCGCCTTCGGTCGCCGCCCCGGCCCGCCGGAGGGCGTCGACGGGGCTTGCCGATGGATGCGCATCGCCTGCGCCCCGTCTCCTACCCGGCGAGCCGGGACGGCGATCTCCATGGGTCAGATTAAACGCAAACCGCTTTAGGCTCCATCTCGGCGGCGGCGCGGGCGAACTCGGGGGCCATCATCTTGCACGGGCCGCACCAGTCGGCCCAGAAGTCCACCACCACCGGGATGTCATTGCCGGCCACGTGGCGCTGGAAGGTGGCGGCGGTCAGGTTCGCGGGCCGGCCGTCGAACACCGGCCGGTGGCACTTGCCGCACCTGGCTGCCCGCGCCGGCTTGGACACGGGGAGGCGGTTGGTGGTGGCGCAGTGGGGACAGACCACATGGTATGTTTCGGACATGGCGGACTCCGGTTTTCCCTCCCCATGAGGTAGCCGGTTGTCCGCCCCGCGCAAGGCCCCCCTACCGCCTGGGCATCAGCACCGTGTAGTCGAAGTCCAGCACCACCGCCGGGTCGTACTTGCCGTCCGCCCCCCTGTCGGGGAAGTCGGCGCAGGGCCGGTCCTTGGCCGCCACCGTGCGCAGGCGCAGGGCCGCCAGGTCCTGGCGCGGGGTGCCGTCGTCGTTCATCACCTCGGCCTTGTCCAGAACCTGGGACCAGGCGTAGATGGTGTCGCCGGCGAAGGTGGGGGCCACGTGGGCGCCGCCGTTGATGGCGCGCACGGTGAAGGCGTTGGCCAGGCCGTTGAAGCTGAGCGAACGGGCCAGGCTGATGATGTGCCCGCCATAGATCAGGCGCCGGCCGAACCGGCCCTGGCCCTCGGTGTGCTGGTTGAAGTGGACCTTGGCCGTGTTCTGGTAGAGGCGGGTGGCCATCATGTGCTCGGCCTCCTCGATGGTCATGCCGTCCACGTGGTCGATCTTCTCGCCCACCGCATAGTCCTCCCACAGGTGCGGGCTGCCGGCCAGGACCGGGTCGTAGCCGGACATGTCGATGTCCTCGGGCACGATCAGGGCGTCGAAGGGCACGGCGGCCGGCAGGTCGGGCACCACCGCCTCGGGCGCCGGGGCGGCGGTGTCGTTCTTGCGCACCATGACCCAGCGCACGTAGTCCACCACCATCTCGTTGACCTGGTTCACCCCGACCGAGCGCACGTAGACCACCCCGGTCTTGCCGTTGCTGTTCTCCTTCAGGCCGATCACGGTCGAGGTGGTTGTCAGGGTGTCGCCCGGGTTCACCGGGGCGCCGAAACGGCAGTCGGCGTAGCCCAGGTTGGCCACGGCGTTGAGCGAGATGTCCGGCACCGTCTTGCCGAAGGCGATGTGGAAGGCCAGCAGGTCGTCCACCGGCGCCACCTCGAAATCCAGGTCCATGGCGAACACGTCCGACGACTGCACCGGGAATCGCATGCCGTACAGCGCCGTATAGAGGGCCACGTCGCCCTCGGTCACCGTGCGCGGCGTGGCGTGGCGGATCTCCTGGCCCACCGAGAAGTCCTCGAAATAGTTGCCGGGGTTTGTTTTCGCGCTCATGGTTTCGCTCCTTTTGTTGCCCCTCAGGCGCCGGGCGGGGTCCTCTCGGACCCCTTGGCTCCTCGCTTCGCTCGGGCGGCCCTTGGCCTTGCCGGGCCCGGGTGGGCCCGGTTTGTTTTGTGTCCCTCAGGCGCCGGGCGGGGCCGGTGGTCCCTTGGCTCCTCGCTTCGCTTGGGCGGCCCTTGGCCTTGCCGGGCCCCTAGGGTGGCCCGGTTTGTCTCCCATTCCGCCTTGGAAGTGGCGGCGTTCAGCCCACCGCCTTCTCCAGGTCGGCGATAGCGTCGGCCAGGGCCACCATGCGGCGGGCCTCGGCCACGTGCAGGTTCTCGATCAGCTTGCCGTCCACCAGCACCACGCCCTTGCCCTCGGCCTCGGCGGCGGCGTGGGCGTCGATGATGCGGCGCGACCAGGCCACCTCGGCCTCGGACGGGGCGAAGGCGGCGTTGGCGGCGTCCACGGTCTTGGGGTGGATCAGGGTCTTGCCGTCGAAGCCCAGCTCGCGCCCCTGGGCGCAGGCGGCGGCGAAGCCGGCGTCGTCGCCCAGGTCCAGGTACACCCCGTCCAGGATCGCCAGGCCGTGGGCCCGGGCCGCCAGCAGGCACAGGCCCAGCGACGTGATCATGGGCAGGCGAATGGCGGTATGGGCGCAGTGCAGGTCCTTGGCCAGGTCCGACGTGCCCATCACCAGGCAGGCCAGGCGCGGGCTGGCGCCGGCGATCTCGTCGGCCCGCAGCATGCCCATGGGCGTTTCCATCATGCACCAGATGGCCATGTCGGCAGGCGCCCCGGCGGCGTCCATGATGGCCGCCACCTGGCGCACGGTGTCGGCGCTCTCGACCTTGGGGATCAGCACCGCGTGGGCGCCCGACCCGGACGCCGCCACGATGTCGCCGTGGCCCCAGGGCGTGGCCAGGCCGTTGACCCGGATCACCAGCTCACGCCCGCCGTAGCCGCCGGCGGACACCGCGTCCGCCACCTGCTGGCGGGCGATTTCCTTGGCGTCGGGCGCGACGGCGTCCTCCAGGTCCAGGATCAGGCCGTCGGCCGGCAGGGTGCGGCCCTTCTCGAGCGCCCGGGCATTGGCCCCGGGCATGTACAGGATGCTGCGGCGCGGACGTGCGGATGTGGTCATGTCGGCTCTCCCCCCTCATGGATTGCGCGGCGGTTGAACACGCCGGCGGAACCGGTGACAAAAAAGGTGTTGCTTGGCAGGAACGGAAAACTACAATTTTCCCCCACGGTGATTCAAGGCGATGATCGTGGCGGCAGGCGTTATTCGCGCCGACCGCGTCCGGTGTCCGCCCGAACGCGGGCGGGCGTTCCAGCCCTGTCGAGGACGGAAAGCCTGCCTGCGCCGGACCGGGAGGCGGCCGGCGCGGGGTGATCCAGAAGGATGACCAGAAGGACGGAAGGCGGGACGCCCGGGCGCATGCACCAACACCAGTATCTCGAAGACATCACCTTCCTGGTGGTCGAAGACAACCCGTTCATGCGCCGCATCGTCATGCGCATCCTGTGGGCCTTCGGCGCCAAGCGGGTCGAGGAGGCCAGCGACGGCGGCGAGGCCATCACCGCCATGGAGTCGTTCCAGCCGGACATCATCGTCCTGGACTGGGAGATGGAGCCCGTGGACGGCATCCAGTTCATGAAGTTCGTGCGCGACGCCGAGGACAGCAAGAACCCCTTCATCCCGGTGATCATGCTGACCGGCCACGCCGAGCGCCACCGCATCATCACCGCCCGCAACGCCGGGGTGAACGAATACCTGCTGAAGCCGGTGTCGGCCCAGGCCCTGCTGAGCCGGGTCCAGGCGGTGATCGAGCGGCCGCGCCAGTTCGTGCGCACCAAGACCTTCTTCGGCCCCGACCGCCGGCGCAAGGACGAGCGGTTCAAGGGCGACAACCGCCGCGCCGGCGGCGCCGCCGCGCCCCGGGCCGGCGCCGAGGCCGAGGCCATGGACGCCGAGATGCACCAGGACGAGATCAACGAGCTGTTCAACCCCGAGGACGGCCAGTCCGAAACCGAGGACACGGCCGCCGGCCAGGGTTGAGCCCAGGCGCCGGCCCTACAGGTAGGTCCGCGCCAGCTCCTCGGCGATCTGCACCGTGTTCAGGGCTGCGCCCTTGCGCAGGTTGTCGGCCACCACCCACAGGTTCAGGCCGTTCGCGACCGTCGGGTCGCGGCGGATGCGGCTGACGTAGACCGGGTCCTCGCCGGCGCATTCCACCGGGGTCACGTAGCCCTCGTCGGCGCGGTGGTCGACCACCACGACGCCGGGCGCGTTGCGCAGGATGTCGCGGGCCCGATCCTCGTCCAGCGGCGTCTCGAACTCCACGTTCACCGCCTCGGCGTGGCCGATGAAGATGGGCGCGCGCACGCAGGTGGCCGTGACCTTGATGTCCGGGTCCAGGATCTTGCGCGTCTCGACCCCCATCTTCCACTCTTCCTTGGTCGAGCCGTCGTCCATGAACACGTCGATGTGCGGGATCACGTTGAAGGCGATCTGCTTGGTGAACTTGTTCTGGTGGGTGTGCGCCGGCTCGTTGGCGTAGATGCCCCGGGTCTGGTTGAACAGCTCGTCCATGGCCTCCTTGCCGCCGCCCGACGTGGACTGGTAGGTCGAGACCACCACCCGCCTGATGCGCGCCGCATCGTGCAGGGGCTTCAGCGCCACCACCATCTGGATGGTCGAGCAGTTGGGGTTGGCGATGATGCCGCGCTTGGTGTACCCGGCGATGGCGCCGGGGTTGACCTCGGGCACCACCAGCGGCACGTCCGGGTCCATGCGGAAGTACGACGTGTTGTCGACCACCACCGCCCCGGCCGCGGCGGCGCGCGGCGCGAACTGGGCCGACACCTTGGCGCCCGGCGAGGACAGCACGATGTCGGTGCCCTTGAAGTCGTAGGTGGCCAGGTCGTGGATCTTCAGCACCCGGTCCTCGCCCATGGACACCTCGCGCCCCACCGACCGTTCCGAGGCCAGGGCCACCACCTCGTCGGCGGGGAAGGCGCGCTGGTCCAGGATCTGCAGCATTTCGCGGCCCACGTTGCCCGTGGCACCGACGACGGCGACCTTGAAACCCATTTCTCTCAACTCCGTTCTATGGCGGCCCCTGGGCCTTCCGCGCCGCCCTGCCCAACGGCAAGACCCGCGGAAGCATCCCGCGGGCCCGATCGTTGCGACAAACGACGATACCGGCCCGCGTCAGCGCGGGGTGGTGGTTTTCGTCTTGGTGGTGGTGGTGGCGGACGCGCGGCCGGCCGGCGCCGGGGCATTGGCCCGGCCCGTCAGGTCCCGCATGGCTTGGCGCGCGTCGAACATGGCTCGCTCTCTCGTTCCGCCTGGACAGGACCAATAGCGCGGCGCCTTGCGCCTTGCAAGAAAAACCTGGGGGTCTATAACCGAACCCGGAGGCGCCCCCATGCAGCACCAGACCCTGTTCGTGTTCGACATCGAGACCGTGCCCGACACCGACGCGGTGCCGAACCTGACCGGGTTCACCGAGCCCGGGGTCGAGGCCCGGCGCGCCGAGCTGGAGGGCTACCACCTGGAGATCACCGACGGCCGCAACCCGTTCCCGCGCCAGCCGTTCCACAAGGTGGTGGCGATCAGCTTCCTGGAGGCGGATATCGAGACCGACGGCCGCCAGGAGGTCTACCTGATGAAGGACCTGCGCTCGGGCGGCGAGGCGGACTATGACGAGAAGCGCCTGCTGCAGGGCTTCTTCGCCTATTTCGAGCGCGCCCGGCCGCGCCTGGTCAGCTTCAACGGCCGCGGCTTCGACCTGCCGGTGCTGAAGTACCGGGCCATGGTGCACGGGGTCGCGGCGCCGTACCTGTACAACGCCGGCGACAAGTGGAACAGCTATTCCAGCCGCTATTCCGCCGACTGGCACTGCGACCTGATGGACGTGCTCAGCGACCACGGCGCGTCGGCCCGGGTGCGCCTGAACGAGGTCTGCTCGGTGCTGGGATTCCCCGGCAAGTTCGGCGTCGACGGCAGCCAGGTGGCGGGCCTGTTCGACGGCGGCGACCTGGAGGGCATCCGCCACTACTGCGAGACCGACGTCCTGAACACCTATCTCGTCTACCTGCGCTATCGCCTGCACACCGGCGGCCTGGCGCGCGAGGGATACAACCGGGCCATCGCCGACATCATCGCCTTCATCGAGCAGAACCAGGACGCCCGCCCCTACCTGGGCGCCTTCCTGGAGGCCTGGGGCATCGCGTCGGGCAACCGGTTCGTCATCTGACATTTTATGTAAATTTACCTTAACCTATTGGTTTTAAAGATATTTCCTTCCTTTTGCCGGCTTGGCCTGTTATGATTTCGGTGAATCGGCGGCGGTAACCCGCCAGAACCCGTGGAATCGACCATGGCTCCGCTCCGCGCCTACATCTTCGGCTTCGCGACGGTCCTCAGCATCCTGCTGGCGGTGCTGGCCCTGGACCGCAGCTACCAGGACCAGTTCCGCCAGGAGGCCCGCCTCACGGTCCTGACCCACCTGACCGCCGTGCGCGCGCGCCTGGAGGGGGCCCTGCTGGGCGACCTGGCGGTGCTGTCGGCCCTGGGCGCCTATGCCAACAATTTCCCCACCGCCGCCGGCGTCGTCGGTTCGGGCGGCCCGGGCGGTTCGGGCGGCCCGGGCGAGTTCGGCCGCTTCGCCCGCGAGCTGGTGGACTCCAGCCCGCAGCTGCGCGCCGCCTTCCTGGCCCCCGGCGACCGGGTGGCCGAGGTCTTCCCGCCCCAGGCCCGCGCGCCCCTGGCCCTCGCCGCCGACGCCGGCGCGGCCGGCGACGTGGCGCGCCGCCTGCGCGCCGGCGGCGCCGTGCTGAGCGGGCCCGTGGCCGTCGATGGCGGCGGCCGGATCCTGGTCGGCCGCCGGCCCCTGGCCGGCCCGGGAGCCGACGGCAAGGACCGCTACCGCGGCCACGTGGGGGTGGCCATCGACCTGGACGAACTGTTCGCCGCCGCCGGCCTTTCCGGCGCCCCGACCTCCATCCGCCTGGCCGTGCGCGGCCGTGACGGTGACGGCCGCCAGGGGCCGGTGATCCTGGGCGACCCCGACCTGTTCCGCCGCGCCACCGTGCGCACCGTGGTCAACCTGCCCGGCGGCGCCTGGGCCCTGGCCGCCGAGCCGGCCGGCGGCTGGGACGTGCGCGGCGAGACCCTGTGGCTGCTGCGGATCATGGGCATCTTCGTGGCCGGCACCTGCGCCGCCCTGGTTTTCGTGGCCTTCCGCTTCCACGAGCGCATCCAGCACAAGGCCCTGCACGACGAGCTGACCGGCCTGCCCAACCGGGCCCTGCTGTCGGACCGCCTGGACCAGGCCCTGGCCGCCGCCGACCGGGGCGGCCACCGGGTGGCGGTGCTGGCCCTGGACCTGGACGACTTCAAGCCCATCAACGACACCCTGGGCCACGAGGTGGGCGACGAGGTGCTGCGCTCGGTGGCCGAGCGGCTGCGCAACCTGCTGCGCGGCTCGGACTCGGCGGCGCGCCTGGGCGGCGACGAGTTCGTGGTGGTCCTGTCGCAGATCCAGCGCGCCAGCGAGGCCGGCGACGTGGCCCAGCGCATCGTCGATTCCATCTCGGCCCCCTACCGCACCAGCGGCGGCACCGCCGCCACCGGGGTCAGCATCGGCATCAGCGTGTTCCCCGAGGACGGCGCCACCTGGCAGGACCTGCTGATCCTGGCCGACCGTGCCATGTACGAGGCCAAGCACCAGGGCAAGAACCGCTACCGCACCGTGCCGCCCGACCAGCGCCGTCCCTTCCACGACCGCCAGACGGCGGCGGCGACCTAAGCAGGCGGCTGAAAGCGGCACCGCGCCTGGCATCGTCGCCTTCGAGGCCCGCGTGGCGGGCACCTCAGGCTGAGGTTCTTCAAGGGGTTATAAACTCTCCGCCTCGACCTGAGGAGCCCCGCAGGGGCGTCTCGAAGGGCCCTGACGGGTTCTTCGGCATCTTGCTAGAGATCCTTGACCATCAGCACCGCGTCCACGGCGCCGCCGGCGCGGCGGTAGTAGCCGCGGCGGTGGCCGGTCACGCGGTAGCCGCGGCCGCCGTACAGGGCCAGGGCGGCGCCGTTGTCGGCCGCCACCTCCAGGAACATGGCGGCGGCGCCGCGGCGCGCCGCCTCGGCCTCGGCCTCGGCCAGCAGGGCCGCGGCCACGCCGGCCCGGCGCGCCGCCGGCAGCACGGCCAGGGTCAGGATCTCGGCCTCGTCGACGGCGACCCGGCACAGGATGGCGGCCACCGGCATCTCGCCATCCAGGGCGATGCGGCCCAGGGCGCCGGGCGCCGCCAGCAGGGTGGCCATGGTTTCGGCGTCCCAGGCGGTGTCGAAACAGGCGCCCTGCACCGCCGCCATCACTGCGGCGTGGGCCGGGCCTGCCGGCTCCAGGCGCAGGCCGGTCGCCGAAGTCATGGCCGCAGGCGGCCGCCGGCCACGGGAACCGTGGCCATGGGCGGGCGCAGGTACAGGGGCTCGGGCGGCGTCAGGGGCGTGCCCGGGCGCCAGCGCCGCGCCGCCAGCTCGGCCACCGTGGCGGCGTCGATGGCGGCGACCTCCACCGCCCGCGCCGCCAGGGCCGGCGGCAGCAGGGCGGCGCCGTCGCCGGCCGCCACCGGGGCGCGCACCCCGGCCGGCAGGTCCAGGGCCGCCGGGTCCACGGCCCGGGGCGCGTCCAGGGGGTTCAGGTCGTTGCCGAAGGTCTGGGCGTAGACGTCGTCGCGCCGGGTGTCCAGGACCGCCAGGATGGCGTCCCCGGTGCGCGCCGCCGCCGGCACGGCCTGGGCCACCGCCTCCAGGGTGGTCACCCCCAGGCAGGGCAGGCCCGTGGCCAGGGCCAGGCCGCGCGCCGCGGCCAGGCCGATGCGCAGGCCGGTGAAGGCGCCGGGACCCACGGTCACGGCCAGCAGGTCCAGGTCGGCGAAGGCGGCGCCGGCCTCGTCCAGCACGGCGCGGACCATGGGCAGCAGGGCCTCGGCCTGGCCCCGCGCCATGGGCTCCAGGCGGCGGGCGCGGACCGTCCCGTCGCGCCACAGGGCCGCCGAGCAGGCGGCCGCCGCCGTGTCGAAGGCCAGGATCTGCATGGTTCCGTTTGTCCTGTTGCCGGGATGGGGCGCCGTTATACTGCGAATCGGCGGCGCGCCGCCACGGAATCCGCCGCCCCGGCCGGGCCCCAGCACGAGAGGCGACCATGGACCTGATCGAGATCACCCCCGCCAGCCACGGCGTCGAGCTGGACCTGGCCTACGCCACCGCCGACAACTTCACCGGCGCCCCGGTCTACGCCCGCGCCGCCTGCTACCTGCACCGCGCGGCCGAGGAGAAATTGCGCCGGGCCGTCGACCTGGCCGCCGCCATCGGCCTGCGCCTGCGCATCTTCGACGCCTTCCGCCCGGCCGAGGCACAGTGGAAGCTGTGGCACCACACCCCGGACCCCGAGTTCCTGGCCGACCCGCGGCGCGGCTCGCCGCACTCGCGCGGGGTGGCGGTGGACCTGACCCTGGTGGACGGCGACGGCCGGGCCCTGGAGATGGGCACCCCGTTCGACGCCTTCACCCCCCTGTCGCACCACGGCAACACCCAAGTCGCGGCCGAGGCGCAGCGCAACCGCCTGCTGCTGATGGGCCTGATGACGGCGGCGGACTGGGACTTCTACCGCTGCGAATGGTGGCACTACCAGCTCTTCAACAGCCGCCGCTACCCCCTCTGGTCCGACAGCGCCCTGCCCCGCCCCATGATGGCGTGAACCCGTCCGTCCCTGAAAACCGATGCCGGAAAAGGTGCCACGAAAAAGGTGCCTGGCAACTTTTAATATTATTAAAACACTACCTTTTTTATAATTATAAAAGGTGCCTGGCACCTTTTTAGAGGTTGGCAGAAGCCGGAGCCGGAGCCGGTCGGGGGACGAGGTCAGACGCGGCCGTAGACCGGCACCACGGCCGAGCGGGCGGCGCCGTTGTCGGGCGAGGCCAGGTGGACGATGGTGGCCGCCACCGCGTCGACCGACGGCCAGGCGGCATGGTCGGCGCCGGGCATGGCGGCGCGGTTGGCCGGGGTGTCCAGGATCGACGGCGCCACGGCGTTGACCCAGATGCCGGCCCCGGCCAGCTCCTCGCCCAGGCACTGGGTCAGGGCCGCCACCGCCGCCTTGCTGGCGGTGTAGGCGGCCATGCCGGCGCCCTGGCGCGGCTCCAGGGCCGGCCGCGCGGCGACGTTGACCAGGCGGCCGCCCCCCTCGGACCCGTTTCCCCCCTCACCCGCGCCGCCCCCCGCGGTCATGTTGGCCACGGCGGCGCGGCAGCACAGGAAGCAGGTGAGCGCGTTCATGTTCATCTGCGCCAGGAAGTCGGCCTTGGAGGTCTCGGCCAGGGGCGCCATGGCGAAGCCGCCGGCGATGTGGATCGACGCCCACAGGCCCGGCAGCCCGCCGTAGAATCCGGCCACCCCGGCCTCGTCGGTCAGGTCGACCCCCGACACCACGCGCACCCGGTCGTGGCCGGCCAGGGGGAATCGGTCCAACTCGCCCGGGTCCAGGTTGGGGATGTGGCAGGTGGCCCCGGCCGCCAGCAGCCGCCGCGCCACGGCCGTGCCCAGGGCCCCGGTGCCGCCGGTGACCACCACGTGCCGGTTCTCGAATTCCATGGCGTCGCTCCCCTTTCCCGTCGTTTGCGCCGCCGGCGCGGCCCGGCGCGGGCCCCCGCCGCTCGGGTTCCGCTGGCGCCCGGCCGCCGCAGCGGCTAAGGTGACATCTGCAATAACCTTAAAGAGTTAGGCGACGCGGGGGAATGAATCAATGGCACCTGAGGGCGGCATGACGGGGCGCGAACGGGAAACGGGGCGGCGGGCCGGCGGGCGGATGCCGCGGGTCGGTGCCCGGCTGCTAGCCGGCCTGGGTTTCGTCGGGTTCATGGCCGCCTCCCTGGCCGCCTCCCTGGCCGCCGTGGCCGCGTCGCTGGCCCCGGCGCCGGCGGCGGCGGACAGTTCGGCGGTGGTCATCATGTACCACCGGTTCGGCGAATCCGCCTATCCGTCCACCAACACCACGCTGCAGCAGCTGGACGCCCACCTGGCCGAGCTCAAGTCCGGCGCCTACACGGTGCTGCCCCTGCCCGAGATCGTGGCCGCGGTGCAGGCCGGCCGGCCCCTGCCCGCGCGCGCCGTGGGGCTGAGCATCGACGACGCCTTCCTCAGCGTGTACCGCAACGCCTGGCCGCACCTGCGCGCCTCGGGCTTCCCCTTCACCCTGTTCGTGGCCACCGAGTCCATCGACAAGGGCCGCGCCGGCTACATGTCGTGGGACCAGATCCGCGAGCTGCGCGACGCCGGGGTGACCATCGGCAGCCAGACCGCCAGCCACCCGCACATGGCCGCCGCCAGCCGCGAGGCCAACGTGCGCGAGCTGCAGATCTCCAACGCCCGCTTCAAGGAGGAACTGGGCGAAATCCCGACCCTGTTTGCCTACCCCTACGGCGAATCCAGCCTGGCGGTGGCGGCGGCGGTCAAGGAGATGGGCTTCGTCGCCGCCTTCGGCCAGCATTCGGGCGCCTTCGGGCCCGGCGAGGACATGTTCTTCCTGCCCCGCTTCGCCATGAACGAGACCTTCGGCGACCTGGACCGGTTCCGCCTGGCGGCCAACGCCCTGCCCCTGCCGACCAAGGAGTTCGTGCCCGCCGACACCCTGATCGGCCGCGGCGAGAACCCGCCGGCGGTGGGCTTCACGGTGGCCGGCAAGCTGGGCGACCTGTCGCGCCTGGCCTGCTACACCTCGCACCAGGGCAAGATCGAGGTCATGGTCCTGGGCGGCACCCGGGTCGAGGCGCGCATGACCCAGCCCCTGCCCAAGGGCCGCTCGCGCCTGAACTGCACCCTGCCCGCCGGCGGCGGCCGCTGGCACTGGCTGGGGCGGCAGTTCTTCGTGGCGGAGTAGCGCCCGCCGCCCGCCGTTCCCGCGCCGCTACACGTGGCTGCAATGACGGCGGAATGGGCCCCCGCCTGCGCAGGGACGACGGCATCGAGAAAACGGAATTGCGCCTAGATGTCGCGGTCGGCGGCCAGGCGGGCGCCGTCCAGGCGGCGCAGGGCGTTGACCCGCATGATCGAGCGCAGGGTCTTGACGTAGTCGGGCCCGCGCTCGGAATAGCGGGTCAGCATGGCCGCCAGGGCGTGGCCGTCCAGGGTCTCGCCGCGGTGGCGCATGGCGGCGCGCTCGAGCCGCAGCTCGCGGTAGGCGCGGTGGGTGTTCAGGTTGTTGGCGTAGGCGCGCACCGAGTCGAGCAGGTTGTCGAAGATGCGCACCTTGTGGGTCTTGCCCTCGTCGCGCCGCTCGGGGGTCAGGCCGCTCTTCTTGCCGAAGGTCCACTCGCCGAAGATGGCGTTGCCCTCGCGGGTGAAGCGCGAGGTGCCCCAGCCGCTCTCCTCGGCGGCCTGGGCCAGGGCCAGGGACGGCGGGATCACGTCGGCGCGGCGCAGCAGGGTGTCGATGTCCTCGTCCTCGACGTCGTACTTCTCGGCCATGGTCATCAGCCACAGGCGGTCGACGGCGTCCAGGTCCTGGTCGGTGTCGCGCTGGTAGCGCAGGCGCCACAGGCGCTGCCGCTCGGCGCGGATCTCCTCGTTGACCACCAGCACCAGGGGCAGCACGGTCTTGAAGAACACGGTCTTGCGCAGCTTGGTCTCGCGCACCTTGTCGATGTCGCCGGGGAACGAGGTCAGCAGCACGCGCGGCACGCCGCCGTCGCCGCTGGCGACACGGTTCAGGTCGTAACCCAATTGCTGGAAGGTGGCGGAAAGCTTGCGCGTGGTGGTGGGCGCGCTGAGGGCGGACAGAATCGCCAGGCCGTCGGGCAGGATCTCCTTGGGCGGCGGGGGCCCGTGGACCGGCGCGTCGTCGCGCTCCAGGTACGCGCGGGGCGCCAGGGTGGCGGCCTGCGGCGGCGACACCAGGTCGGCGACCGTCATCGACGCGACCACGAGCGCCACGAATCCCAAGGCTCCGTAGTGACTCATCTGCATGCCCAAGCACCCGTCGCGACCGGTGACCGTTCTGGCGCTGCGTGCTGGCCAAGATTCTTTGGCGGTGGGCCGGCCGTTCCTTCTTGAAACGTCCGCCGGCGGCGCGGGGTTCCCCTCTCCACTTCCCAATGCGTCGCCACGCGATTCAGGGTGTCGCGCTGGCGCCGCGGACGCTTTTTCTACGTCATCTTTGTGCAAAAACAAGCGATTTTTTTTCCATGGTTCGGGAGCCCGGGAAAACCGGGACTTTCACGATGGAACGCCCGCCGCGCCCGTCCGACCGGGACGGGCGAAACGCGCGATTCGGTGCCGTGGATTCGCCGGCCGGGCGCGGTCAGGTCAGACCGCGCGGACCTCAATGACCTCGGGGATGTAGTGGCGCAGCATGTTCTCGATGCCGTGCTTGAGGGTCATGGTCGAGCTGGGGCAGCCCGAGCAGGCGCCCTGCATGTGCAGGTACACCACCCCGTCCTCGAAGGACTCGAAGATGATGTCGCCGCCGTCCTGGGCCACGGCCGGGCGCACCCGGGTGTCCAGCAGCTCCTTGATCTGCATCACCACGCCGTCCTCCTCGCCCTCCTCGGCGGGGGCGGCGGCGGCCTCCTCGGCCATCACCGGATGGCCGGCGGTGAAATGCTCCATGATCGCGCCCAGGACCTGGGGCTTGACCACGTCCCAGCCGCGGGTGTCGGACTTGGTGACGGTGACGAAGTCGCTGCCCAGGAACACCCCGGTCACGCCCTCGACCTCGAACAGGCGCTGCGCCAGGGGCGAGCGCGCGGCCCCGTCGGGGCCGGCGAAGTTGGCGGTGCCCGACTTCATGACCTCGCACCCGGGCAGGAACTTCAGGGTCGCGGGGTTGGGCGTGCTTTCGGTCTGGATGAACATGGTTGTCGTCCTCTGTCGAAACTCAGGCCCCTAACATGGGCGCCGCCAGCGGGAAGATCAAGGGTTTGGGGCGATCACGGCTCCAGGAACCCCACCGTGCGCTTGACCTCGGCCAGGATCGGGGCGGCGATGGCGCGGGCGCGGGCGGCGCCGTCGCGCAGGATGCCGTCCACATAGGCCGCGTCATCCATCAGGCGCTGCATCTCGGCCCCCACCGGGCCCAGCTTGGCCACCGCCAGGTCGGCCAGGGCCTGCTTGAAGGTGGAGAACTGGGCGCCGCCGTATTCGGCGCAGACGTCCTCGACCGTCTGGTCGGTCAGGGCGGCGTAGATGCCGATCAGGTTGGCCGCCTCGGGCCGGCTCTCGAACCCGGCCGGGGTCTCGGGCAGGGGCTCGGGGTCGGTGCGCGCCTTGCGGATCTTCTTGGCGATGGCGTCGGCGTCGTCGGTCATGGTGATGCGCGACATCTCGGACGGGTCCGACTTGCTCATCTTCTTGCTGCCGTCCTTCAGCGACATGACCCGGGTCGCGGCGCCGAAGATCAGCGGCTCGACCACCGGGAACAGGTCGACCCCGAAGTCGTTGTTGAACTTCTGGGCGATGTCGCGGGTCAGCTCCAAGTGCTGCTTCTGGTCCTCGCCCACGGGCACGTGGGTGGCCTTGTAGACAAGGATGTCGGCGGCCATCAAGTTGGGGTAGGCGAACAGGCCCACCGAGGCGTTCTCCTTGTGCTTGCCCGCCTTCTCCTTGAACTGGGTCATGCGGTTCAGCCAGCCCATGCGCGCCACGCAGTTGAAGATCCAGGCCAGCTCGGCGTGGGCCGGCACCTGGCTCTGGTTGAAGATGATGTTGCGCTTGGGGTCGACCCCGGCGGCGATCATGGCCGCCGCCACCTCGCGGGTGTTGCGCACCAGCTCCCTGGGGTCCTGCCAGACGGTGATGGCGTGCATGTCGACGACGCAGAAGATGCAGTCGTAGTCGTCCTGCAGGCGCGCCCAGTTGCGGATCGCGCCCAGGTAGTTGCCCAGGTGGAGGTTGCCGGTGGGCTGCACGCCCGAAAAGATCCTGTCCATGTCGCGCCCGTGGTCTGCGGTCGGGGAAAGCGCCTCGCCAGGGAGGCGGGCGTGTTATGGCCCCTGGGCCGACCGCGGTCAAGAAGACTTGGGCTTCGCTCCCGCCGCCGGTCGGCGCAGGGCGCGCAGGTCGCGCAGCGACGCCGCCCCCAGGACCAGGGCCAGGGCGGCGAAGGCCGCCAGCCCGGCCGCCACCAGCAGCGCCAGGCCCAGGGCCCGCGCCGCCGTGTCGCCGGCCAGCAGCCCGCCCACCGGACCCAGCAGCAGGAACAGCACCGCCGCCATGCCGGCGCTGGCCAGCACGATGCGCGGCAGGCGCCGGCGCAGGCGCCCGTCGGCGCGCAGGTTGCCGCGCCGCGCCAGCACCGTGGCCAGGATGCCGGCGTTCAGCCAGGACGACGCCGCCGTGGCCATGGCGATGCCGACGTGGGCGAAGGGCCCCATCAGCACCAGGTTCAGCACCAGGTTGGCCAGCATGGCCACGGCCGCGGCCTTGACCGGGGTGGCCGTGTCCTCGCGGGCGAAGAAGCCTGGCGCCAGGGCCTTGACCAGGACATAGCTGGGCAGGCCGACGGCATAGACGGCCAGGGCCTGGCCGGTCAGCCGCGCCTCCTCGGGCCCGAACGCGCCGCGCCGGAACAGGACGTCGATCACCGGCTGGGCGATGACCATCAGGGCCGCCGCCGCCGGCAGGGTCAGCAGGAAGGCGAACTCCAGCGCCCGGTTCTGGCTGTCCAGGGCGGCCGGCCCGTCGCCGGCGCGCAGCTGGCGCGACAGCAGCGGCAGCAGCGCCGTGCCCACCGCCACCCCGACCACGCCCAGGGGCAGCTGGTTCACCCGGTCGGCGTAGAACAGGTACGAGATGGCGCCGGCCGGCAGCAGCGAGGCGATCACCGTGTCGATCAGCAGGTTGACCTGGTAGATGCCGGCGCCCACGGCCACCGGCGCCATGCGCCCGAGCAGCAGGCGCACCTGCGGGGTCAGGCGCGGCCGCGGCAGGCGCAGGACTACGCCGGCGCGGCCGCAGTGGACCAGCAGCCAGACGAACTGCACCACCCCGCCGGCGGCCATGCCCCAGGCCAGGGCGTGGGCCGGGGTCGGGGTGAGCGGCGCCAGCACCAGGGCGGCGGCGATCAGGCAGATGTTCAGGATGATCGGCGTCGCCGCCGCGGCGGCGAAGCGGCCCAGCGAGTTCAGCACCCCGGCCATCATCGAGACCAGCGAGATGAACAGCAGGTACGGGAAGGTGATGCGGGTCAGCTGCACCGCCAGGTCGAAGCGCGCCGCGTCGCCCACGAACCCGGGGGCCAGGACGTGCATCAGCCCGGGCATGGCCAGCTGCACCAGCGCCACGAACACCAGCAGGGTCCACAGCAGCACCGCCATGACCCGCTCGGCGAACACCCGCGCCGTCTCCTCCCCGGCCTCCTCCAGCAGGCCGGCGTAGATCGGCACGAAGGCCAGGTTGAAGGCCCCCTCGGCGAACAGGCGGCGGAACATGTTGGGGAACTTGAAGGCCACGAACAGGGCGTCGGCGAACGGCCCGGCGCCCAGGATGGCGGCGATCAGGATGTCGCGCACGAACCCGAACACCCGGCTGAGCATGGTCAGCCCGCCCACGGTGGTGATGGCGCGCAACAGGTTCATGGCACGGGTGTAGCCGGTTTTTCGGGCGGGAGGAAGGCGGAAGAAGGAACGGCCGAGACGCTTCGATATTTTTTCAAATACACTAATTGATTTTATTTTTCTTTTTTATACAATCATTCTGTGGCCAATGGCCGTGCCGACGTGGACCGCGAAAGGGCATGCCGTGTCGAGGCGACCTTCCCTGCGATCTCCCTTCCTGAAGCGGGTTTCCCTGCTGCCTGAACGGTGCGAGGACGGCCGGTTCCCCTTCAACACCCTCCCCTTCCTGCGCGACGGCGAGTTCGCGCTCAATTAAAAGGTGCCTGGCACCTTTTAATCTTTAAGGTTTTGGTCATTTATTGAAATAATAAAAGGTGCCTGGCACCTTTTTCGTTCCGGGGTGACGGGCACCCGTGACAACAAGCCGGGCCACAGGGCCAATCCGCACGTCCACCCTTGGTCCCAGGGTGGGCGGAATGGGTTCCCGCCTGCGCGGGAACGACGGAATCGGGGTGGCGTGCCGCCATTCGAGCGGGATGCCGGCGGTGACGCCCGCCCGACCCCCTACTCCGCCGCCGTCTTCTCGCGTTCCTCGGGGGGCTCGATGGCGGCCAGCAGGCGGGCGCGCATCTGCTTCAGCTTCTCGTCGTGCTCGATCTTCAGGCCGAACACGTCCTTGACGTAGAACACGTCCACCGCCCGCTCGCCGTAGGTGGAGATGTGGGCGGTGGAGATCTGCAGCCCCATGCTGGTCAGGGCGGCGGTGACGTCGTGCAGGAAGCCGACCCGGTCGCGGCCGTTGACCTCGACCACCGTGTGGGTGGCGCTGGCCTTGTTGTCGATCAGCACCCGGGGCGGCACCTTGAACACCTGGGTGCGGCTGGGCATGGCCTTGGCGCGGGCGTCCTCGATGGCCCGCGCCGCGTGGACCTTGCCCGACAGCGCGTCCTCGATGCGCCGCCACAGGCGCCCGACCCGCTTCTCGTCGGCGAAGGCGTTGCCGTTCAGGTCCTGGATGGCGAAGGTGTCCAGCGCCATGCCGTTGGCCAGGGTCACGATGCGCGCGTCCAGCACCGAGGCGCCGCCCAGCGACATGGCGCCGGCGATGCGCGCGAACAGGCCCGGGTGGTCGGCGGTGTAGATGATGGCCTCGGTGCAGTTGTGCTCGGGGTCCTGGCGGGCCTCGATGCGCAGCGGCGCGCCCTCCTGCTCGGCGGCGCGCACCAGGTAGGCGTGGTGCACGTGGGTGGCCACGTCGAAGCCCAGCCAGTAGTCGTCGTAGCCGCGCGCCAGGTGGGCTTCGATCTCGTCCTCGGACCAGCCCACCAGGCGGGCGCGCAGGGCCTTCTTGGCGTTGGCCACGCGCTCGGCCCGGTGGCCGCCGGCGGCGCCGCCGGTCATCACCTCCAGCGCCCGGAAGTACAGGCTGCGCAGCAGGCCGCCCTTCCATTCGTTCCACACGCTGGGGCCCACGGCGCGGATGTCGGCCACGGTCAGCACCAGCAGCAGGCGCAGGCGCTCGGGCGACTGCACCAGGGCCACGAAGTCGGCCACGGTCTTGGGGTCGTCGATGTCGCGCTTGAAGGCGGTGCGGCTCATGGCCAGGTGGTAGCGCACCAGCCAGGACACGGTCTCGGTCTCCCACTCGTTCAGGCCCAGGCGCGGGCCCAGCTTGAGCGCCACCTCGGCGCCGATCTCGGAGTGGTCGCCGCCGCGCCCCTTGGCGATGTCGTGCAGCAGCACCGCCACGTACAGCACGTCGCGGGACTCGACCTCGTGGATCACCTCGGAGGCCACCGGATGGTCCTCGGTCAGCTGGCCGCGCTCGATGCGGTTGAGGATGCCGATGGCGCGGATGGTGTGCTCGTCCACGGTATAGACGTGGTACATGTCGTACTGCATCTGCGCCACCACGCGGCCGAAGTCGGTGATGAAGCGGCCGAACACGCCGGCCTCGTTGAGGCGCTTCAGCGTCTCCTCGGGGTCGTGCTCGTCGGTCAGCATCTCCATGAACAGGCGGTTGGCGTCGGGGTCGGCGCGCAGCCGGGTGTTGACCAGCTTGAGGCTGTCGTTGACGGCGCGCAGGGCCCGCGGGTGGATGTCCAGGCCGTGCTTCTGGGCCTCGCGGAACAGGCCCAGCAGCTTGCGCGGGTCGCGCTCGAAGTCCTGGGCCGAGGCCACGGTCAGGCGCTCGCCGTCGATGGGGAACTCGCCGGCGCTCTGCTTGCGGAACAGGCCGCCCAGGCGCAGGCCGCGGCGGCGCTTCTTGTGGTCGTCCTCCATGATCGCGCACAGCACCCGGGTCAGGTCGCCCACGTCCTTGGCCACCAGGAAGTAGTGCTTCATGAACCGCTCGACCCCGCTCAGGGTCTTGCGGTCGGAATAGCCCATGCGCTCGGCGATCTCGCGCTGCACGTTGAAGGTCAGGCGCTCCTCGGGCCGGCCGGCCAGGTAGTGCAGGTGGCAGCGCACGGTCCACAGGAAGTTCTCGGCCTTGGCGAAGCGCCGCGCGTCGGCGGCGGACAGGTGGCCGCGCTCGACCATGTCCTCGACGCTGTCCACCTGGTACAGGAACTTGGCCATCCAGAACAGGGTCTGCAGGTCCCTCAACCCGCCCTTGCCCTCCTTGACGTTGGGTTCCAGCACGTATCGGGTGTCGCCCATCTTCTCGTGGCGCATGTCGCGCTCGGCCAGCTTGGTCTCGGCATAGGCGGGGCCGTGGCCGGCCACCACCTCCTTCTGGAACCGGGCCTTGAACTGGCGGAACAGGTTCTCGTCGCCCCACAGCCAGCGCGCCTCCAGCAGGCTGGTCTGGATGGTCAGGTCGCCCTGGGCCAGGCGCACCGCGTCGTCGATCGACCGCGTGGCGTGGCCCACCTTCAGCCCCATGTCCCACAGCATGTAGAGCATGAACTCCACCACCTGCTCGGTGTGCGGCGTGCTCTTGTAGGGCAGCAGGAACATCAGGTCGATGTCCGAAAAGGGCGCCAGCTGGCCGCGGCCGTAGCCGCCGGTGGCCAGGATCGAGGTCTGCTCGCCGCGGATCGGGTTGGCGATGGGGTACACGTACTTGCCGGTGAAGTCGTGCAGGGTGCGGATCAGCTGGTCCATCAGGAAGCTCTGGGCGCGGATGGCGTCGCGGCCGGGCAGGCGCTCGGTCTCGAAGCGCCGGCGCACCTCGGCGGTGCCGCACTGCAGGGCCGAGCGGAACATGTCCAGGACCTCGCCGCGGGTCCGGTCCGAATAGCCCGACCAGGCCGCCAGCTCGTCCAGCCGGGCGGTCAGGGTCTTGCGGTCGATGATGTCCCTCTGCTTGCGGATTCGGGCCACGGGGCGTCCTTTCCTGGCGAATCTCCGCCTAAATATAGGGATCGCGGGCGCGGATACAGCAAAATTCCCGGTGCGCGGTCCCTTGCAATCCCCCGACCGGGGCCCCATCCTTCAGGGACGGCGCCCCCGCGGCGCCGACAGGCAAGGGGTCCCGGCCGGGGAAAACGGGGGACAGGCGAACCGGACCGGGCGCAACCGCACGCCCCCTCCCGCGCGGAAGGCCGGGGGCGGTGGGGCCCGTGGAATCGTGCCGCGGGCCCAGGGGGATCGGGCCATGGCCGAGGGCATCCTGCTGATCGTCGACGTCCAGCGCGGCTTCATCAACCGCGACACCAACCACGTGCCGGACCGGGTGGCCGCCCTGCAGGACAGGTTCGCGCGGGTCATCGCCACCCGTTTCGTCAACCCCGAGGGCTCCATGCACCGCCGCCTGCTGCACTGGCACCGCTTCGCCCCCGGCAACGGCGACATCGAGCTGGCCTTCACCCCGCGGCCCGACGCCCGCATCCTGGACAAGGCCGCCTACACCTGCCTGACCCCCGAGCTGCGGGCGCAGTGGATCCACGAGGGGGTGGACGAGGTCCACCTGGCCGGCATCGCCACCGACAATTGCGTGCTGAAGACGGCGGTGGACCTGTTCGAGGCCCGCATCCGCCCGGTGGTCCACGCCGACGCCTGCGCCAGCCACGGCGGCCCGGCCTGCCACGCGGCGGGGCTGATGCTGCTGAAACGCTTCATCGGGGCGGAGCAGGTGGTGGAGGACTGAGGAGGCGCCCCGCCCGCCTTCAGGTCTCGAAGGGATTGAGAACGTCCGCCCCCAGGCCGGCCACGTCGGCCGTGTTGCGGGTCGCCAGGGTCAGGCCGTGGACCTTGGCCGTGGCCGCCAGCAGGCCGTCGACGGTGGACACGGGGCGGGCCGCGCCCATGCGGCCCCATTCCTCGGCCACCGCCCCGTCCACCGGCAGGACCCGGTCGCCGAAGGCGGCACGGACCGCTGCCAGCCAGTCCTCCAGGGCCCGCGCCTGGGCCGGGTCGCGGCGGCGAATCCGCTCCACGCCCCGCCGGATCTCGCCCAGCACCAGCACGCTCAGGAACAGGTCGGCGTCGCCCAGGGAGTCGTACCAGGCGGCCACGCGGGCGTCACAGCGGCGGCCCTTGCGGACCTCGGAGATGACGTTGGTGTCGATCAGGTAGGTCACGAAAGGTCGACGTCACGGCCGCGGTCGAGGTCGCGCTCCAGGTCCACGCCGTCCAGCGGCGCCGACGCCAGCAGCGCCTTGAGGCCCTTGGGCGCCCGGGCGCCGAACCGCGCCCGCAGCAGGGCCCGCGCCTCGTCCGCCCGGGCCGGGTCGTCCAGGGCGCCGACCAGGTCCCGCACCAGGGCCGCATCCTGCCGGCGCACCCGCACCTCCAGGCGCACGAACCCCTGGCGCTTCATGCGGCGCCGGTGCTGGGCAAGGGTTTCCTGCGGGGTCGAGGCCATGACGGCAACCTCCTGTTCTTTCCGGAAATATATCCGGAAATCGTCATGCGTTCAAACAGGATCGAGTCCGGCCTCCCTGAACCGCGGGGGACGCAGAGTTTTCGCAGAGGTTCGCAGGGGATTTATTGCGCCTTCGGCGCGAAGCGCATTTCTTTCTTCTCAGCGAACCTCCGCGAAACCTCAGCGTCCTCCGCGGTTCAAGGAAGCAGGGCGCGCCCCGCCCTATTCCCCCCGGCCCAGGTCCTTCAGCCGGTACAGCAGGTCCAGGGCCTCGCGGGGGGTCAGTTCGTCGGGGTTGACCCCGCCCAGGGCCTCATCCACCGGCGACGGCCCCCGGGCCGCGCCGGGGTTGGCGGGGCGGTGCTGGACGGCGGCAAAGAGGGGCAGGTCCTCGGCCAGCCGGGTCACGGCCGAGGACTGTTCGCCCTGTTCGAGCGTTTCCAGGATGCTCTCGGCGCGGGCGATGACGGCCGCCGGCAGGCCGGCGAGCTGGCCCACGTGGATGCCGTAGGAGCGGTCCGCCGCCCCCGGGGCCACCTCGTGCAGGAACACCACCTCGCCCTGCCATTCCTTGACCCGCATGGTGTGGCAGGCCAGCGCCGGCAGCTTGGCGGCCAGGGCCGTCAGTTCGTGGTAGTGGGTGGCGAAGAGCGCGCGGCAGCCGTTGACCTCGACCAGGTGCTCGACCACCGCCCAGGCGATGGAGAGGCCGTCGTAGGTGGCGGTGCCGCGGCCGATCTCGTCCAGGATCACCAGCGCCCGCCCGCCGGCCTGGTTCAGGATCGCCGCCGTCTCGACCATCTCGACCATGAAGGTGGACCGGCCCCGGGCCAGGTCGTCGGCGGCGCCGACCCGGGAGAACAGGCGGTCGACGACACCGATGTGGGCGCTGTCGGCGGGCACGAACGAGCCGGCCTGGGCCAGCACGGCGATCAGGGCGTTCTGGCGCAAAAAGGTGCTCTTGCCGGCCATGTTGGGGCCGGTCAGCAGCCACAGGCGGCCGGCCCCGTCCCCGGGCTTGTCGCCGTCCGCCCCGCCCAGGTCGCAGTCGTTGGCGACGAAGGCGCCGGCGCTGGCGGCCTCCAGCGCCGCCTCGACCACCGGATGGCGGCCGCCACGGATGCGAAACGCGGTGCCGTCGTCCAGGCGCGGCCGGCAGTAGCGGCGGTCGACGGCGAGCTGGGCCAGGGCCGCGGCCAGGTCCAGCCCGGCCAGGGACTGGGCCGCCTGGGCGATGGCCTCGGCGCGGCCCGTCACCTCGCCCAGCAGGTCGTCGAACAGCTTCAGTTCCAGCGCCAGGGCCCGGTCGGCGGCCTGGGCGATGCGGCCCTCCAGCTCGCCCAGCTCGACGGTGGTGTAGCGCACCTGGTTGGCCATGGTCTGGCGGTGGATGAAGGGTTCGCCGGGGCCGGCGGGCACCTTGTCGGCCTGCTTGGCCGGCACCTCGATGAAATAGCCCAGCACGTTGTTGTGGCGGATCTTCAGGGTCGCGACCCCGGCCTGCTCGGCGTAGCCCGCCTGCAGGTTGGCGATGAGTTTGCGGCTCTCGTCGCGCAGGGTGCGCAGGTCGTCCAGCTCGGGCGCGTAATCCCTGGCGATGAAGCCGCCGTCGCGGGCCTGGGCCGGCAGCTCGGGCGCCAGGGCCCGGGCCAGGCGGTCCACCACCTCGCCGTGGTGGCCCAGGCCGCGCAGCAGCCCGGCGATTTCCGCCGGCGCCGCCGCCAGGTCGCCGTGGGGCGCGTCGAAGGCGGCGCGCAGGTCGCCGGCCAGGGCCAGTCCGTCGCGCACCGCGGCCAGGTCGCGCGGCCCGCCGCGGCCCACGGTCAGGCGCGACAGGGCCCGGCCGATGTCGGGGCAGCGGCGCAGGGCGGCGCGCAGGTCGCCGCGCCGGCGCCCCTGGTCGACGAAGAACTGCACCGCATCGAGGCGCCCGTCGATGGCCGCCACGTCGGTCAGCGGCGCCGCCAGGCGCGCCGCCAGCAGGCGCGCCCCGGCGCCGGTCACCGTGCGGTCGACCACCGACAGCAGGCTGCCCTTGCGCTCGCCCGACAGGGTCTCGGCCAGTTCCAGGTTGCGCCGGGTGGCGGCGTCGATCTCCATCACCGCGCCCAGGCCCAGGCGCGCCGGCGCCGCCAGGCGCGGCAGCTTGCCCTTCTGCGTCAGCTCCACATAGTCCACCAGGGCGCCGGCGGCGCCCAGCTCGGACCGGGTGAAGGCGCCGAAGGCGTCCAGGGTCTTGACGCCGTAAAGGACGCACAGGCGCCGGTTGCCGTTGCCGCTGTCGAAGCGGGCGCCGGGCAGGGGGGTCAGCCGTTCGCGCCAGCCGCCCAGGACCTCGAACAGCTCGGGCCGCTGAACCAGGGTGTCGGACAGCAAAAGCTCGCCGGGGTCCAGGCGCGCCAGGGCCGCCGCCAGGTCGCCGGCGGCCACCGGCTGGGTGGTGAACTCGCCGGTGGAGACGTCGATCCAGGCCAGCCCCAGCGACCCTTGCGCCTCGGCGCAGGCGGCCAGGTAGTTGTGGCGCCGGGCGTCCAGCAGGGTGTCCTCGGTCAGGGTGCCCCGGGTGATCACGCGCACCACGTCGCGGCGCACCACCGATTTCGCGCCCCGCTTCCTGGCCTCGGCCGGGTCCTCGGTCTGTTCGCAGACGGCGACCTTGAAGCCCTTGCGGATCAGCCGCGCCAGGTAGGCCTCGTGGGCCTTGACCGGCACCCCGGCCATGGGGATGTCCTCGCCCAGGTGCCTGCCGCGCCGGGTCAGGGTGATGTCCAGCGCCTCGGCGGCCTTGACCGCGTCGTCGAAGAACAACTCGTAGAAGTCGCCCATGCGGTAGAACAGCAGGGCGTCGGGATGCTCGGCCTTGACCGCCAGGTACTGTTCCATCATGGGGGTCGCCGCCGCGGCCTGGGCGGTGTCGCTGGAACGGCTCTGGACGGCGTCTTCGGGCACGGGAACGGATACTTCGGGGTTGTGGAACGGGGCCGCGAACCTTATCACAGGCGGCGCCGGGAAGGCTATGAATCCCGGGGCCGATCCGGCACAATGAAGGCAACCACCAACGAGGGACGGACAGCCGTGAACGCCGAACAAGAAACCCCGAACCCGGTCCGCGAAGCGGTCGGGCATTTCGCCGACCGCGCATCCTTCGAGGGCGCCGTGGCCGCCCTGCAGGCGGCCGGCTTCGACCGCACCGACCTGAGCGTGCTCAGCTCCCACGAATCCATCGACGCCGCCGGGCGCGAGGGCATGCCGTGGCAGGACGCCGTGCGCGCCCTGGTGGGCGAGCTGAAATACGAGGTCCCGCTGGTGGCCTCGGGCGCCATCGTGCTGGCCGGCGGCCCGGTGGCCGCCACCATCGCCGGCATCTTCGGCGCCGCCACCGCCGGCGTCGCCGCCAAGGAGGTCCTGGACGAGGTCACCGCGGCCCCGCACACCGAGGATTTCGCCCGCGCGCTGGACGCCGGCAGCGTGATCCTGTGGGTCGCCGTGGCCGGCGACGCGCAGGAGAAGGCGGCCCTGGGCGTGCTGCGCGAAAACGGTGGCCAAAACGTCCATATTCACGTAACTACGGCGCCATAAACGCGGGTATTCCGCACAAACAAGTTGTTTCGGGGGTAATTCCGGTGTCGGCGCCGCCGCCAATTGCGGGCGGGACGCCGGCCAGTCAGCAGGACCGACGACCATGGACGACCAATCGAACCGCGTCACCGAGCGGGAGGCGCTGCTGCTCCACTCCGCCGGGCGGCCGGGCAAGCTCGAGATCACGCCGACCAAGCCGCTGACCACCCAGCGCGACCTGTCGCTGGCCTACAGCCCGGGCGTGGCCGCGCCCTGCCTGGAGATCGAGCGCGACCCGACCCTGGCCTACGACTACACGGCCAAGGGCAACCTGGTGGCGGTGATCAGCAACGGCACCGCGGTGCTGGGCCTGGGCGACCTGGGGGCGCTGGCGTCGAAGCCGGTGATGGAGGGCAAGGCGGTCCTGTTCAAGCGCTTCGCCGACGTGGACGGCCTGGACCTGGAGGTGGACACCCGCGACGTGGACGATTTCATCAACTGCGTCCGCTTCCTGGGGTCCAGCTTCGGCGGCATCAACCTGGAGGACATCAAGGCCCCCGAGTGCTTCATCATCGAGCAGCGCCTGCGCGAGATCATGGACATCCCGGTGTTCCACGACGACCAGCACGGCACCGCCATCATCGCCGCCGCCGGGCTGATCAATGCGCTGGACCTGACCGGGCGCGACATCGCCGACGTCAAGATGGTGGTCAACGGCGCCGGCGCCGCCGCCATCGCCTGCGTCGAGCTGGCCAAGAGCATGGGCATCCGGCCCGAGAACGCCATCATGTGCGACTCGCGCGGGGTCATCTACCAGGGCCGCGAGGACGGCATGAACCAGTGGAAGTCGGCCCACGCGGTGAAGACCAAGGCGCGCACCCTGAAGGAGGCCCTGGTCGGCGCCGACGTGTTCTTCGGCCTGTCGGTCAAGGGCGCGGTCACCGGCGACATGGTGGCGGGCATGGCCGAATCCCCCATCATCTTCGCCATGGCCAACCCGGACCCCGAGATCACGCCCGAGGACGTCTCCGCCGTGCGCAAGGACGCCATCGTCGCCACCGGCCGGTCGGACTACCCGAACCAGATCAACAACGTGCTGGGCTTCCCCTACATCTTCCGCGGCGCGCTCGACGTGCGCGCCAGCACCATCAACGACGCCATGAAGATCGCCGCCGCCCAGGCCATCGCCGAGCTGGCCCGCGAGGACGTGCCCGACGAGGTCAACGCCGCCTACGACCAGCACCTGCAGTACGGCCGGGAATACCTTATCCCGGCGCCGTTCGACCCGCGCCTGATCCACTACGTGCCGCCGGCGGTGGCCAAGGCGGCCATGGATTCCGGGGTGGCGCGGCGCCCGATCATCGACATGGAGACCTACCGCAACGAGCTGATCGCGCGCCTGGACCCCACCGCCGGCAGCCTGCTGGCCATCTGCGACCAGGTGCGCATGCACCCGCGCCGGGTGGTGTTCGCCGAGGGCGAGGAGGCCAAGTCCATCCGCGCCGCGCTGGGCTTCCGCAACGCCGGCTACGGCACCGCCATCCTGGTCGGCCGCGAGGACCGCATCCGCGCCTCCATGAAGGAACTGGGCCTGCCGGCCGTGGACGGCATCGAGATCCACAACGCCGCGCTCAGCACCGCCAACAAGGACTACACCGACTTCCTGTACGAGCGCGAGCGGCGCATGGGCCTGCTGTACCGCGACTGCCAGCGCCTGGTGAACCAGGACCGCAACGTGTTCGCCGCCTGCATGGTGGCGCGCGGCGACGCCGACGCCATGGTCACCGGCCTGACCCGCAACTACCACCAGGCCCTGGACGGCATCCGCATGGTGCTGGACACGCGCCCGGACCAGCACGTGTTCGGCCTGACCATGCTGCTGGCCCACGGACGCACGGTGTTCGTGGCCGACACCGCGGTGCATCCGCTGCCATCCAGCGACGAGCTGGTGGCCACCGCCTTCCAGGCCGCCGCCAAGGCGCGGCAGATGGGCCACGAGCCGCGGGTGGCCATGCTGTCGTTCTCCAACTTCGGCAACCCCCACGCCGACCGGGCCCAGGTGGTGCGCGACGCCGTGAACAAGCTGGACAACCTGCACACCAGCTTCGAATACGACGGCGAGATGAACGCCGACGTGGCCCTGGACGGGCGGCTGATGCAGCGGGTCTATCCCTTCTGCCGCCTGTCGGGCCCGGCCAACGTGCTGATCATGCCGGGGCTGGCCTCGGCCAGCATCACCTCGCACATCATGCAGAAGCTGGGCGGCGCCACGGTGATCGGGCCGCTGCTGATGGGGCTCAAGAAGTCGGCCCAGATCGTGCACATGGGGGTGACGGTGTCGGACATGGTCAACATGGCCGCCCTGGCCGCCCACGACGCCATCGAGGCGTAGCGGGCCGCGCCGCACCGGCGCTACCGCGCCAGCAGCACGTCCACGTGGCGGGCGGCCGAGCCGTCCTGGGGGAAGGCCGTCATGGCGGCGACCAGGGCCTCGATGTCGCCGGGCACCGTCTGCCGCGCCTGGCCGGGCACCAGCAGGCCGCCGCGCGGGAAGGTGCGCACGAAATCAAGGAACGCCGCCGGGTCGGCGTTCAGGCGACGGATCAGGTAGGGGCAGTACTCGGCGATCACGTAATCGGCGGCGGCCAGGAATTGGCCCCCGCCGGCCACCACGTCCACCTCGGCGCCCTGGGTGTCGATCTTGACCACGATCGGGCGCGGCAGGTCGCGGGGGTCGAGCACCCCGTCCAGGCGCCGGCCCTCGACCTGGATCACCGGGCGCCGGCTTTCAGCGTACTTCTCGTAGGAAAGGTCGGTCTTGCGCCGCACCCGGTGGTCGCCCAGGTTGTTCTCCGACAGCTCGAAGGTCAGGGTCCGGTCGGCGGAGAAGATGGCCAGGTTGTGCAGCTCGGCCGCCGCGTCGGGGGCATTGGCCGCCAGGTTGGCGCGCAGGAAGCCGAAGTTCACCGGCTCGGGCTCGAAGGCGATCACCCGGGCCAGGCCGCGCCGGGCCACGGGCACGCAGACCAGGCCGATGTTGGCGCCGATGTCCACCAGGGTGCCGCCCTGGCCCAGCAGGTCGTCGCGGATCAGTTCCAGCAGGTCGGGGCCATAGGTGCGGTAGCGCAGGTACGACCCCATGACCAGGTCGTTGGGCCGGCCCTCGAAGCGGCCCAGGTCGCCGTCCACGCGGATCGCCTCGACGGCGAAGCGCCGCGCCAGCAGGTCGAACAGGTAATGGGCGGCGCCCGCCGACAGGCCGCCGACGAAGGACCCCACCACCCAATCCCGGACCCGTTCCTGGTACTTACCCATGGCGCGGCAGGATAGTGCGGTCCGCGCCCGAAGGGAATCGCCGAAACGTCCTCAGCGGCGACCGTCGACCAGGATCTTGGAAACGATGAAATCGCCGGACCGGTTGACCAGGGAAACCCCGTTGAAGGCGTCGCGGTAGGCGTCGTCGTGGGCCAGGATCATCTCGGTCCCGTCCACCAGCACGCGCATGCTGCCGCGCCGGCCGCGGTTCCACTCGATCACGTGCAGGCGGCGGTCCTCCAGCACCAGGCGCTGGCTGGCGGTGGCCACGGTGTGCACGCCGTTGCGCCACGACAGCCGCTGCAGGCGCAGGGTCGGCGTGGCCCCGGCGACGTAGACCAGGCGGTATCCGGTGTCCGTGCGGCGGCCCTGGTACACGCCCAGTTCGAGCCGGCCGTGGGTCTCCCACGACGACAGCTCGACCCGCATCTGGAACGAGTTCTCGATGTTGGCGGGCACGTGGATCGCCGCCACGGTGCCGTCGGCCACGCCGCTGGGGTCGCCCTGGGGCGGCTGGCCCAGCAGGGCGCCGATGATCTGGCGCGCCTGGTCCTGGCGCTGGCCGCGGTCGTCCTGGCGCGCCGCCTGGTGGCGGCTGACCGTGCTGCGCAGGCCGTAGCCCCGCTCGACCCAGAAGCGGCCCGAATCCACGTGCCAGCGGGGGTTGCGCTCGTAGTCGCCGTCGGCGAAATCGTCGAACAGGGCCTGGGCCACGCCGGGCCGGTTGTAGCGCCGGATCAGGCGCCGCAGGTCGCGCAGGAACTGGGGACTGGCGGCGCGGTCGCGGTCGGCCTGGTCGACCAGGGATCGCAGCTCTTCCAGCAGCTGGTTCTGGTTGTCCGGGCTGTTTGGGTTGTCCCAGGGCTGGTACTTGGTTTGCGCGCCCGCCGGTGCCGCAAGGGCCACCGCCAGCACCAGGGACGCAATCAGGATGGGGGCACGCGCAATCATCATGGGGGAATGATAGCAACGCCGCCGCCGCGAGGCGAGTCCGCGCGCGCCGCCTTCTGACCGCCGGTTCAGTCCAGCGCCGCCATGGCCGCCCGGTGGGCGGCGACGCTGCCGGCGCCGAAGCAGCAGAAGATGACCCTGTCGATGCGCCCGTCGCCGTCCAGGAAGTCGGCCACGGTGCGCACGGCGATGCCTGCCGCCCGCGCGGCCGGGAAGCCGTAGACCCCGGTGCTGATGGCCGGGAAGGCGACGCTGCGCAGGTGGTTGCCCACCGCCAGGCCCAGGGACCGGCGGTAGCACTGGGCCAGCAGGTCGTCCTCGCCGTGGCCGCCGCCGCGCCACACCGGACCCACGGTGTGGATCACGTGGCGGGCGCGCAGGTCGTGGCCGCGGGTGATGCGCGCCTCGCCCGTGGGGCAGCCGCCCAGGCGCCGGCACTCGGCCAGCAGGCCCGGCCCGGCGGCGCGGTGGATGGCCCCGTCCACGCCGCCGCCGCCCAGCAGGCTCTCGTTGGCGGCGTTGACGATGGCGTCCACGTCCAGCGTGGTGATGTCGGCGTCGACGATCTCCATGCGGTCGCGGGCGGCCATGGGGTCAGGACTCCCCAGGGCCCGCCGCCTTGCCCTCGGCCAGGCGCCGCTCCTTGGCCTCGGCGCGCTCGATGCCCTGGCGGATCAGGTCCAGCGCCTCCTCGGCCTCGCCCCAGCGCTTGACCTCGACCCACTTGCCCTGCTCCAGGTCCTTGTAGTGGCCGAAGAAGTGGGCCAGCTGTTCGAGCTGGATCGGCCGCACGTCGCGGTACGAGCCGACGTTGGCGTAGAACGGGTGCAGGTCGTCCACCGGCACGCACAGGATCTTCTCGTCGATGCCCGACTCGTCCTCCATGATCAGCACGCCGATGGGGCGCGAGCGGATGATGCAGCCGGGGATCACCGGGATCTGCCCCAACACGGCGGCGTCCACCGGGTCGCCGTCGTCGGACAGGGTGTGCGGGATGAAGCCGTAGTTGGTGGGGTAGTACATGGCCGTGTGCAGGAAGCGGTCCACGAACATGGCCCCCGATTGCTTGTCCATCTCGTATTTCACCGGGTTGCCGCCGATGGGGATCTCGATGATCACGTTGACGTCGTAGGGGGGGTTGGCGCCCACGGGGATCCTGTTCACGTCCATGTCGCTGGCCTTTCGCCTTGTCCGTTGGTCCGGGTGTTGGAGGGGGCGCACACTATAGCCGCCGCCGCCGCCGCGGTCACGTGTCGGGCGGGTAGCGGCGCATGAGCCAGACCAGGATCAGCAGCCCCGGCACGGCGGCCGCCGTGGTGACCACGAAGTAGGCCACCCAGTCCAGGCGGTCGGCCAGCCAGCCGCCGCCCGAGGCCAGGACGATGCGCCCGAAGTTCATCAGCGAGGTCAGCAGCGCGAACTGGGTCGCCGTGTAGGCCACGTTGCACAGGCCCGCCAGGTAGGCGACGAAGGGGGTGGTGGCCATGCCGGCGGTCAGGTTCTCGACGCTGATGGTGACGATCAGCGCCGGCACCGAATGGCCGACCGCCGCCTGCCAGGCGAAAGCCAGGTTGGCCAGGCATTGCAGCACCCCGGCGATCAGCAGCGCCCGCATGACCCCGAGGCGCGCCACCAGCACGCCGCCGACGATGCCGCCGGCGATGGTCATGGCGAAGCCGAACACCTTGCTGACGGCGGCGATCTCGGACTTGGTGAAGCCGATGTCCAGGTAGAACGGGTTGGCGACCACGCCCAGCAGGGCCTCGCCGTACTTGTAGAGGGCAATGAACAGCAGGATCACCCACCAGTGCGGCCGGCCCATGAAGTCGGCGAAGGGGCAGACCACGGCCTCGAACAGGCGCCCGGCGGCGGCGCGCAGGGCCGCCGGCAGGTGCGCCGTGCGCGCGAGGAAGGCCACCACCTTGCGGTCGCGCTCGGCCGACGCGGTGCTCTGGCGCCTTTCGGGCTCGGGGCTCAGCAGCACGGTCGCCATGCCCACCCCCATGAGCACGGCCATGGCCCCGTAGGCGGCGGCCCAGCCCCAGGTGTCGGCGACCAGCAGCGCGCCGGCGCCGGCGCACAGCATGGCGACGCGGTACCCGGTGACGTAGTTGGCGGCGCCGGCCCCCTGCTGGTCGTCGCGCAGGGTCTCGACCCGGTAGGCATCGATGACGATGTCCTGGGTCGCGGAGGCAAAGGCCAGCAGGGTGGCGAACAGGGCCGTGGGCCCCAGCCCCGCCGCCGGATCGGTGGACCCCAGGCCGACCATGGCCGCCGCCACCAGGACCTGGGACAGCAGCAGCCAGGCCCGCCGCTGCCCCAGCCAGGGGGTCAGCAGCGGCAGCGGCACCCGGTCCACCACCGGCGACCACAGGAACTTCAATGCGTAGGCGGTGCTGGCCCAGCTGAAGAAGCCGATCAGGGTCAGCGAGACCCCGGCCTCCTTGAGCCAGGCCGACAGGGTCGAGAACACCAGCAGCAGCGGCAGCCCGCCCGAGAACCCCAGCAGCAGCGACACGATGACCGGCCGGTCCAGGTACACGCGCAGGGACTGGGCCCAGGTCTTCACCGGTCGAGCATCTCCAGGGCCGTCGCCACCACGGCATCCCCGTCCAGGCGGGCGACGCAGGGGTACATGCCCGCCTCGGCCGGCAGGCGGCAATCCCCCAGGCAGCCGGCGCAGTCCATGGGGGTGAAAAGGAAGCGCACGTTGCCGGGCGTGACCTCGGGCGCGTAGGGCACGATCTCGCCCACATAGGCGGCGCTGGCCAGGCACAGGGTCGGCGCCCCCACCGCCACCGCCAGGTGCATCAGCGCCGTGTCCACGGACACCACCAGCCGCGCCGCGCGCAGCACCGGCACCAGGTCGGCGAAGGGCGAATCGTCGAAGGTCACCCCCGGCATCTCGCACAGGGCGGCGATGTCGGGGTCCGACTCCCGGTCCCGGGGCGAGCCGGTGATGCGCACCTGGACCCCCGCCGGCAGGGCCGCGATCAGGCGGGCGTAGAGGGCCGCCGGGCTCTGCTTGGCGCGCACCGCCGAATAGGGCTGGATCACCACCGTGGGCGCCCCCAGGTCGGCGGGCGGGGCCAGGCCGGCCGGGTCCAGGCGCACCACCGGGGGCGGTGCCGCCTCGCCCAGCAGCCAGTCGGCGAAGTCGTTCCAGCGCACGATCTTGTCGCGCCGGGCCTGGCCACTCTCGAACTGGCGCGTGTAGAGGGCGCGGTTGCGGGCCAATGCCGCGTCGTGCTTGGGCCAGGGGCGGGCGACCATGGCCCAGGCCTCGGTGGCGCAGGCCCGCACCAGGGCCTCGTCCAACAGCGGGTGGCGCAGGTAATCGGTGGTGACCACAAGGCGGAAGTGGGCGGCGTACAGCCGGTCGCCCACCTGGCGGCGGTAGGCCCGGTCCTTCAGCAGGCGGCCGTAGTCCACGGTTTCCACGGTCACGTCGTCGGGGAACAGGAAGGCCATCTTGGCCGCGTCCCGGCGCAGCAGCACCGTGACCGGCTCGCCGGGTTCGGCCAGGCGGCGGAAGCGCGGCAGGACCAGGGCGAACATGACCGTGTCGCCCAGCCCGCCCGAGGTGATCAGCAGCAGCCCCTTGCCTAGCCCCCGATCCCGCGCGCGGCGCCGGCGCTGGTCCAGGGCGTCGCTCAGGTTGAGGAACTTGGGCCGCGGCACCGGTTCAGGTCCGCGCCCGCAGCACCGCCAGCATGTTGGCCGACCACAGGTCCGGCGGCTCGGTCAGCACCCGGTTCAGCAGGCCGTGCAGGCCGTCCTCCAGCACCCGGCGCAGGCCGCGCTTGCGTTTCTGCGGCAGGCAGGCGATGCACTCGAACCCGGCGGCCAGGGCGAGCTGCTTCATGGAGCCGGAGGTGTAGCGGGCCAGGTGGGTCAGGTCGCCGTACTGGTACTGGCCGGCCCAGGGCGAGGCGTTGTTGGGCACCCGGATCAGGACCCGCCCGTCGGGGCGCAGGATGGCCGCCAGGGCCTTCAGCAGGCGTACCCCGTCGGCGGGGGTGAAATGCTCCATCACGTCGAACAGGACGATGCGGTCGAAGGTGCGCCCCTCGGCGCCGCCGCCCAGGAATTCCCAGATGTCGGCGGCGCGGAAGTGGTCGCGGATCGCCGCGGGCATCACCGCGCCGACCCCGGGGTCGAAATCGACCCCCAGGAAATCGTCGATCCCCTTGCTGGCCAGGTACAGCAGGAACTGCCCGGTGCCGCAGCCGATCTCCAGCACCGCCATGCCCGGCGCGCAGGCCGTGGGGCCCCAGAACTCGGTGTCGTACTGGCGCACGTGCTTGGGCTTCAGGCCCGGGGTCTCGTACTGCTTGAAGTCGGCGTAGTCGGCGTAGTAGTCCGGCTGCTCGGTCATGGGGGTCCGTTGGCGAATCCGTGCGCGGTGGTCCGCACGTTTGTGCGGCAAAAACGCCCGGGCGTCAAATGCCGATGCCGGCTTTGCTTTGCCCGGGGAAGCCGCTAAACAGGGGCCATGACCAAGGCCCTGGCCGCGTTCCTGTTCGGACTGGTCCGCCTGCTGACGGCGCCGCTGGGCCGCTGGCGGCGGCTGACCGTGCTGGCGCGCCTGCACGACCGCCTGGCGCCGGTGGCGGAATGTGACGTGCGCGGGCTCGGCGTGCGCTTCCTGACCCCCGACCGCACCGCCGTCTACTGGCCGCGCCACGGCTACGCCAGCGAGCCGGGGACCCTGGACTGGCTGGACGGCCTGGGCCCCGGCGACGTGCTGTATGACATCGGCGCCAACGTGGGGGCCTACACGGTCTACGCGGCGAAGAAAACGGGTGCCCGGGTGGTGGCCTTCGAGCCGAGCCCGGCCTCGTTCCACGTGCTGGTGCGCAACCTGGCGCTGAACGGCGTGGCCGGGCAGGTCACGCCGCTCTGCCTGGCCCTCGCCGACACCACCGGGCCGGCGGCCATCGGGCTCGGTGACCTGAACGCGGGGTCGGTGGGCCACGGCCTGGGCGCCGACACGGCGTTCACGCTGAACACGCTTTCCCTGCGCCTGGACGACGCCGTGGGCCTGCTGGGCCTGCCCGCCCCCAGCCACGTGAAGCTGGACGTGGACGGGCTCGAGCCGCCGATCCTGGCCGGCGCCGCCGCCGTCCTGGCCGGCCCGGCGCTGCGCGCCGTGCTGGTGGAATACCGCCCCCACGGCGCCGAGGCCCGCGCCCGCATCGACGAACTGCTGACCGCCGCCGGCCTGCGCCTGGCCGCCGAGGCCGAGGACAACCGGATCTACGTGCGCTCGGAAAGCAACTGAGCAAGCTCCCCCCACACCCGGTCCACCGGCACGGCGGCGACGCAGGGGAAGGAGTCGCGGTCGGTCGCGCGCTTGGGACAGCGCCAGAAGCAGTGGTAGCAGTCCATGGGCTCCCAGACGAAGCGGGCGTGGGGCGGGCGCACGCCGTCGGGATAGGGGACGAAGCTGCCGAAATGGCCGCCGCCGACCACCACCAGGGTCGGCGCGCCCAGGGCGATGGCCACGTGGGCCGGGCCGGTGTCGTTGGTCAGCACCGCCGCCGCGTGCCGCATCACGTCCAGCAGGCCCGGCAGGTCGGTGCCGCCCATGAGGTCGATGACGCCTTCGTCCCCGCCGAACTCGGCCATGAAGTCCCAGTCCGGCTTCTCCTTGGCCGAGCCGACGAAGACCACGCGCAGGCCCCGATCGCGGACCCGGCGCGCCACGGCGCAGTAGTCGCGCAGGGGCCAGCGGCGGCCGTATTCGTTGCTGCCCGGGTTGAGCACTACGTAGGGGCCGCCGTCGGCGATCTCCGGGCGGCGGTCGCGCCAGGCGATGCGCGGCGGCGCCGGGTCGACGGCGCGCCCGGCCACCGCCGAGACGAAGGCGGCGTGGCGGATGACCTCGTGGGTCGGGTACAGGCCCGTGTCCACCACCCCGGTGACCTGGCTCAGGTACCAGGTGAACTCGCCGCGGATGGGCTCGTTGATGTAGGGCAGGGCAACGATGCTGCGCGGCGCCGCCGACAGCCAGACCAGGCTGTCGGCCATCATGGCGCGGCGGAAGAACTGGTCGCAGACCACCACCGCGGCGTTCAGGCGCCGCACGGCGAGGGCGGTGCGGAACCGGTAGCCGGGCCGCTTGGCGAAGCGGTGCTCGTCGATGGCCAGGACCCGGTAATCGGCAAACACCTCGCCGGCGACGGCGCCCCAGCTTTTGCAGCCGACCACGGTGATGTCCTCCTTGGCGACATCGAACGCCTCGGCGTAGTGGTCCAGGCTGCCGCGGAACAAGACCATGTCGCCGATGCCGTCCATGCGCACCACCACCAGGCCGCGGCGCCGGCGCGGGACGGGCCAGTGGCGCACCACCAGGTCGGGCAGGCGGAACAGCCACCAGCGCCGGCGCATGCCGCGCGGCAGCAGCCGCCACAGCCACGAGGCGGCGAAGCGGTGGCCGGGCACCCGGCCCGGCGGCAGAATCGGGGGAATGGCGGGGTCGGGCATGGATGTCACTCGCGCTCTACCCGCCCAGGATAGCACCCGGGTCGACGAACACCACCGCAAGGCCGGCGGCCACCAGCAGCAGCCGCGCCGCGGTGCCGTGGTTGGCGATGATGCCGCGCGACAGGGCCGCCAGCCCCACCGCCAGCTTGACGGCCAGGACGACGGCCAGGACCGGCGCGTCGGCCAGGGCGATCAGCCCCGGGTTGGCGACCATGCCGAGCGGGATCACGTACAGCCCCACCCCCAGGGCCATGGCGCTGGCGGCCACCTTGAGCCAGTTCTCCTCGACCATGCCGGCGGCGATGAAGACCGCGCCGCACACCGGCGGGGTGATGGTGGACAGCAGGGCGAACCAGAACACGAACAGGTTGGCCACCAGGGGATCGAGCCCCAGGTCCTGGAGCGCCGGCCCGGCCACCGAGACGCAGATCACGTAGGCCGCCGTGGTCGGCACCTCCATGCCCAGCAGCAGGCAGGCGGCGGCGGTCAGCAGCAGGGCCGGCCAAAGCTGGTTGCCGCCGGCGGACAGGATCAGCGAGGTGATCTTGACCCCCAGCCCGGTCTGGCCCAGCACGCTGATGATCAGCCCGGCGCAGAGGATGATCGAGGCGATCACCGCGATCTGCCGCCCGGCGGCCAGGGCCACGACCTCCAGCCGGCGCAGGGTGCGCAGGAAGGCGGGCCGCAGGCGGGCGTCGAACAGCAGCAGCACGAAGGCCGCCAGGATGGCGCTGGCGGCGGCGTACTGGGGCGTGTAGCCGCCCACGAACATGCGTTCCAGCAGCACCGCGAAGGGCACCAGGAAGAAGCCGGCGGTCACCGCCACCACCCGCGCCGGCGGCCGGTCGGCGGCGGCCACGGGGCGCAGGTCGTGGCGCCGGGCGAAGGCGTTGATGCCGACCCACACGGTCAGGAAGTACAGCAGCGCCGGCAGCAGGGCGGCGGCCATGATGCGGGTGTAGGGGATGCCCGTCAGCTCGACCATGACGAAGGCCCCGGCGCCCATCAGGGGCGGCATGATCTGCCCGCCCGAGGAGGCCACCGCCTCGACCGCGCCGGCCAGGGCGCGGGGGTAGCCCAGGCGCCGCATGGTGGGCAGGGTGATGGCCCCGGTGGAGGCGACGTTGGCCGAGGCCGAGCCCGAGATGGAGCCGAACAGGGCCGACGAGAGCACCGACACCTTGGCCGCGCCGCCGCGCAGGTGGCCGGCGGCGGCCAGGGCCAGGTTCATGAACCCCTCGCCGGCCTCGCCGGCGTTCAGCACCGCGCCCATGATCACGAACACGGCGACGATGTTCACCGACACCCCGGTCAGGCTGCCCCACAGGCCGCCCTCGGCGACCACGATGGTGCCCAGGAAGCTGGCCACGGGCAAGCCGGGATGCCCGAACTCGCCGGGCAGGTGCTGGCCCAGCAGGCCGTACAGCAGGGCCGCCGCCGCGATCACCGGCAGCGGCCAGCCGATGGCCCGGCGCGCCATCTCCAGCACGGTGACGATCAGCGCCGCCGCCAGCCAGACCTGGAAATCCCCCTCCAGCGAGCCGTACTGGTCGCCGAGCGCCGATTCGTTGAGCGCCACGTACAGGCAGCCGGCCACCCCGGCGGCGGTG
Source organism: Hyphomicrobiales bacterium (assembly GCA_024236415.1). Classification (GTDB taxonomy): domain Bacteria; phylum Pseudomonadota; class Alphaproteobacteria; order Rhodospirillales; family JACKKN01; genus JACKKN01. Next base: position 58,266 of record JACKKN010000006.1, on the reverse strand, counting down.
AACACGGCCCCGGTCCAGCGCGCCGGCCCCGGGCGGGCCATGAACAGGAACACCCAGGGCACGGCCAGGGCCATGTGCAGGGGGCGGCTGATCAGGTTGGGCACCAGGCCGCTGAAGATCAGCCACAGGTGGAAGGCGATGGAGACCCCGCCCAGGGCGGTCCAGACCAGGCGGGACAGGGGCGGACGGGCGGACTCGCCGACCTGCATGGGCCGCCCGCCGCCCGCGCCGCCCGCGCCGAACGCCTAGCGCAGGCCGTCCGGCACCTTGATGCCGGCCTCGTCGTAGTAGCGCAGGGCGCCCGGGTGCAGCTTGCCGTACACGTTGGACAGCATGGCCGGCGTCACGCCCTTCCACCAGGCGGCGGCGTGGCCCAGGTCGGTCTTCTGCGACCAGTAGGTCTTGGTCAGGGTATAGGCCGTGTCGTCGTCCATGGCGGTGGTGGTGTGGGCGACCACGGGCAGCGAGGTGGTGACCACGTCCGTGTCGACCCCGGCGTAGGTGCCGGCGGGGATCACCAGGCGGGTGCGCTTGGTCTGGGCCACCTGCTCGTCGGTCAGGGACAGCAGGGTGACGCCGGTGCTGGCGGCGGCCTCGATGACGTTGGGCGCCGGGTAGGAGCCGGCGGTGACGAAGCCGTCGATCTGCTTGTTCTTCAGCGCCGAGACGGCAGCGTTGAGCTCCACGTTGGCCAGGGTGACCTTGCCCTCCAGGCCGAACAGCTGCAGGTACTTGGCGCCCTCGCGGGCACCGAACGAGCCCTTGCCGATCAGGATCGTCTTGCCGGCCAGGTCGGCGAAGGTCTTGACCCCGGCGTCATCGCGCAGCACGAAGTGCATGGTCAGCGACGGGATCGGGAACAGGGCGCGGATGTCGTTGAACTTGGGGTCGCCCTTGTCCTTGAACATGGCCTTGCCGCCCTGGGCCAGCTTGACCAGGGCCGGCGGCGTGGTGAACACGTAGTTGCCGCCGCGCTTGGCCGCCTCCATGACGTTCTGCACCGAGCCCTGGCTCTCCTCGACGGTGACGATCATGCCGCCGTTGGTGCCCTTCTTGATGGCCTCGGCGATCTGCACCGACATCTGGTAGTAGGACGAGCTGGTCTTGGCGGACTTGAAGGTGACCCGGGTCTCGGCCTGCACGCCGGAGGCGGCGAAGGCCAGGGCGGCGGCCAGCGGCAGGGCGGCGAATATGCGTTTCATGGTTTTCCTCTCCTGTGTTGTGGCCCGGTCTCGTTCAGCGGCGCACGCCGGGGCCGACGTCCGGTCTAGGTCGGTTTGGCCGCGGCGACAACCGAAAAAGCGTCACCCCGCCTCGGCGGCGCGGGCGGCCCGCTTGCGGTCGTGGGGGTCCAGCAGGCGCTTGCGCAGGCGCACCGACTGCGGCGTCACCTCGACCAGCTCGTCCTCCTGGATGTAGGCCAGGGACTGCTCCAGGCTCATGCGCCGGGGCGGGGTCAGGCGGATCGCCTCGTCCGTGCCGGCGGCGCGGATGTTGGTCAACTGCTTGGTCTTCATGGGGTTGACCTCCAGGTCCCCGGCGCGGCTGTGCTCGCCGATGATCATGCCCTCGTACACCGGCACGCCCGAGCCGATGAACATGGGCCCGCGGCCCTCCAGGTTGAACAGCGCATAGGCCACCGACCTGCCGGACGCGTTGGAGATCAGCACCCCGTTGCGGCGCCCGGGGATCGGGCCCTTGTGCGGCTCGTAGCCGTGGAACACCCGGTTCATGACCCCGGTGCCGCGGGTCTCGGTCAGGAACTCGCCGTGGTACCCGATCAGGCCGCGCGCCGGCGCCAGGAAGGTCAGGCGCACCTTGCCGCCGCCCGACGGCACCATGGCCTTGAGCTGCCCCTTGCGCACGCTCAGCGCCTCGACGACGATGCCGGCGAAGGCCTCGTCCACGTCCACCACCACCTCCTCGATGGGCTCCAGCCGCTCGCCGGTCTGCTCGTCCTCGCGGTACAGCACGCGCGGACGCGAGATGGACATTTCGAAGCCCTCGCGGCGCATGGTCTCGATCAGCACGCCCAGCTGCAGCTCGCCGCGGCCAGCCACCTCGAAGGCGTCCTTGTTCTGGGTTTCGGCCACGCGCAGGGCCACGTTGCCCTCGGCCTCGCGCCACAGGCGCTCGCGGATCACGCGCGAGGTCACCTTGTCCCCCTCCTGGCCGGCCAGGGGCGAATCGTTGACCGAGAAGGTCATGGCCAGGGTCGGCGGGTCGACCGGGTCGGCGCGCAGGGGCGTCTCGGCCTCGGGCGCGCACAGGGTGTCGGCCACGGTGGCCTTCGACAGCCCGGCGATGGCGACGATGTCGCCGGCCTCGGCCAGGTCGATGGCCTGGCGCTCGATGCCGCGGAAGGCCAGGATCTTGGATACCCGGCCGTGCTCCACCACCTCGCCGTCCCGGTCCAGCACCTTGAGCGCCTGGTTCGGCTTCAGGCGGCCGGCGAAGACCCGTCCGGTCAGCACCCGGCCCAGGTAGGGGTCGGCCTCCAGGGTCGTCGCCAGCATGCGGAACGGCGCCGTGGCCGGCTCGGTCAGCCGGGGCGGCGGCACGTGGTCGATGATCAGGTGGAACAGCGCCGCCATATCCTGCTGCGGCCCGTCGGGCTCGGTCGCGGCCCAGCCGTTCTTGGCCGAGGCGAACACGGTGTGGAAGTCGAGCTGGGCGTCGCTGGCCTCCAGCGCCGTGAACAGGTCGAAGACCTCGTCCTGGACCTCGTAGGACCGGGCGTCGGGGCGGTCCACCTTGTTGATGACCACCACCGGGCGCAGGCCCAGCTTGAGGGCCTTGGCCAGCACGAACTTGGTCTGCGGCATGGGCCCCTCGGCGGCGTCCACCAGCAGCAGCACGCCGTCGACCATGCTGAGGATGCGCTCGACCTCGCCGCCGAAGTCGGCGTGGCCCGGCGTGTCGACGATGTTGATGCGGGTGCCGTGCCATTCGACCGAGGTGCACTTGGCCAGGATCGTGATGCCGCGTTCGCGTTCCAGCTCGTTGCTGTCCATGATCCGCTCGGCCACCTGCTGGTTGGCCCGGAACACGCCGGACTGGCGCAGCAGCACGTCGACCAGGGTTGTCTTGCCGTGGTCCACGTGGGCGATGATGGCGATATTGCGCAGGTCCATGCCTGGGGGGTGTCCTTGTTGTTGGGTTGTTGTTTTGTCGGATCGAACGGGCGGGCGGTCAGCCCATGCGCTCGGCCACCAGCTGGCGCAGGGGGATGTCGGGGCGGGCGCCCATGTGGCCGATGATCTCGGCCGCCACCACCCCTCCCAGGCGGCCGCAGGTGGCCAGGTCCATGCCCTGGGTCAGGCCCCACAGGAAGCCGGCGGCGTAGGAATCGCCGGCGCCGGTGGTGTCCACCACCTTTTCCACCGGCTCGGCGTCCAGCACGTGGACCTCGTCGCCGGCGACGATCACCGCGCCCTTCTCGCTGCGGGTCAGGGCGGCGATCTGGCAGTGGCCGCGCACCCGCTGCAGGGCGGCGTCGAAGTCGGCCACCTGGTACAGCGACATGACCTCGTCCTCGTTGGCGAACAGGATGTCGACGTGGTTTTCCACCAGCTCCAGGAAGTCGCCGCGGTGGCGGTCGACGCAGAACGGGTCGGACAGGCTGAGCGCCACCTGGCGGCCGGCCTGCTCGGCGACGCGGGCGGCCTTGCGGAACGCCTCCTTGGCCTGCGGCGGGTCCCACAGGTAGCCCTCCAGGTAGGTCACCTTGGCGGCGGCGACCAGGTCCTCGTCGATGTCGTCGGGGCCCAGGTTGACGCAGGCGCCCAGGTAGGTCTGCAGGGTGCGCTGGGCGTCGGGGGTGACGAACACCAGGCAGCGCGCCGTGGCCGGGCCGTCGGTGGCGGCCGGGGTTTCGAAGTGCACGCCGAGCGCCCGGATGTCGTGGCCGAACACGGCGCCCAACTGGTCGTCGCGGACCTTGCCGACGAACGCGCCGCGCCCGCCCAGGGACGCCAGCCCGGCGATGGTGTTGGCCGCCGACCCGCCCGAGCATTCCACCGCCGGGCCCATGCGGGAATAGATCCGCTCGGCCGCGTCGGCGTCGATCAGGGTCATGGCGCCCTTGGTCAGGTCGTTGACGTCGAGGAAGGAATCGGAGGCATGGCCGAGCACGTCGACGATGGCGTTGCCGATGCCGACCACGTCGAAACGGGTATCCGTCATGGGCGGGGTCACTCCGTCACACGGGGGTCAGGTGGGATGCGGGAATTCGGGCGCGCAGTATAGCGATGCGGCGCCGCCGCTCAAGCGGGAAAGGGGCCCTTGACGGAACGGTGGCGCCGGCCGCTCAGCGGCCGCCGCCCTGGCGGTACTGGCGCCGGGCCTCGGCGATGTAGCCCAGACGCCGCCAGATGGCCCGCTCGTGGTTGAAGATCCGGGCCCCGTCGAAGGTGAACCAGGCCGCGACGTAGCGGCGCAGGGACCCGGTGAACAGGTACAGCAGCACGGTCCGCGGCACGCCCATGAAGCGGTTGGCCTGCGCCCAGTTGGCCTTCTCCATCTCGTATTCCGAGCGGCCCCAGTCGAAGGCGTGCTTGCGCCAGTAGCGCTTGTGCCAGCGCTCCGGCCGCAGCAGGTGGTACTGGATCAGCCGCGGGTCGTAGACGATCCGCCCGCCCGCCGCCGCCACCCTGCCCTGGATGTCCACTTCCTCGCCGCCCAGGAGGCTGTCGCCGGACCGTCCCAGATCGGTGTTGAACCCCCCGATCCGGTCCAGGATGTCGCGGGTGAACGCGATGTTGCCCCCCTTCAGGTAGCCCAGTTCGATGCTGCCGCCGAGGTCCACGGGCTCGTCGCCCAGGTCGATCTGGCCGACGTCGGCGATGAGCGGCTCGAGCCAGGGGGGGATGTTCTCGGCGTTGTAGTACTTTATCTTGCCGCCGGCGCAGGCGGCGCCCGATTCGCGGAACACGGCGGACAGGTTGGAGATGTATCCGGCGTCGACGAGCTGGTCGTCATCCATGAACGCGATGAACTTCCCCCGGGCGCGGGCGATGCCACGGTTGCGGGCGTGGGAAAGGCCCTGGTTCGGCTCCTTCTCGTGGATCAGCTCGAAGGGAAAGCCGCCGTCACGCACCTCGACGATGACCTGGGCCGTATGGTCGACGCAGTTGTTGTCGACGACCACGACCTCGAGGAAGTCCCGGGCGATGCCCTGCGACGCGGCAACGCTGTGCAGGGCTTCGCGCAGCAATTCCGCGCGGTTGTAAGTGGTGATGACGAGGGTCGCTTCTGGTGTCACGGTTGCCGTGCAGTCCCTGTTGCCGCAGACGGGTGATGGAGGCCCGAATCATGCCGGCCAGCCGGGCACCCGACGGCGGGCGAGTACCATCGCACCGTGCAGGGTCCAGTCTGCGACGACTTGCTCCATGACTTCAACCGGAAACAGGTTTGACCCCGGACCGCCGGCGCGTTTCCGCGGCCGGATTCCACCGATTCCAGAATTGCCGCGGCGGCGATCCCCCGATAGGTGGCGCGCCCGCCGCGCCCCTGCCGCCGCCGGACGGCGCGTTCCGGGGGAACAGGGGCTTGCCCCGGGACGCGGAATGGCCAAGATTCGCCTTCCGGCACCGCGGTCGCCCGCGCGGCTCTTCTTGACGTAAGCTCTTCTTAACTGGTGGGCGGCTATCAACCGGGGCAACGGTTGCCCGGCCCGGTGCCAATGCCACCGCGACCCGCCGGGGGGCCCGCTGGCAGGGAGAATCCTGACAATGGCATCACCGAACGCCGGAAGTTCGCCCGCCGCCGCGCCGGCCGCTCCCTGGCGCTGGATCGCCGGCTCCGCCGCCGGCGCCGCCCTGGGCTGGGCCGCGGCCAGCCTGGTGGCGGCCCGCATGGGCACCTGGTTCCACGTCGGCGCGTGGCAGGGCGACCCCTGGCAGGGCGCCGCCTATGCCCTGCTGCTGCTCGCCGCCCTTTCCCTGGTGCGGGCCCCGGTGCGCTGGCCGGCGCGCCTGGGGTTCGCCGCGGCCTGCGCCGTGGGCGGCCTGGCCCTGGCGGCGGCGACGCCCCTGGGGGCGGCCTCGGGGGTGGCCCTGCTGGTCCTGTCCGCGGCCGGCGCCGCCCTGGTCGCCGCCCTGGCCAGCCGCGCCGGCACCGGCGACGGCGCCGCCGCCTGGTCCGTGGTCGACGGCGTGCTGGTGGCGGCGGTGATGACCGCCGCGGTCGGCGTCCTGTGGATGATCGTGTCGGCGCCGGCCTACGCCGAATCCTTCGCCATCCTGGCCTGGGCCGTGGTCGCCCTGTTCCACCTGGCGGTGGTCGGCCTCGCCGTCATCGGCGCCCGCCTGGGCCGGGCGGCGCCGGCGGCGCGGCGGCGCCTGCGGCCGCTGTCCGCCCTGGCGCTGCTTTTGGCCAGCCTGGTGGCCAGCGCCGGCGGCGTCTTCTACATGATCTGGGCCGAGGGCGACCGGGCCTCGCCCCTGGAGCCGCCGCGGTTCTGGGACACCGCCTTCACGGCGCCCCGGCCGGCCGGCGCGGCGCCGGAAATGCGGGCCGAGGCCGCCCGCGAGCCGTCCCTCACCCGCGCCGACGTGGTCGCCATGCTGCAGCCGGTCGGCGAGGCGTCGCTGGCCCAGTTGGGGACCCGCTACCTGCTGACCGGCGAGCGGGCGGCGGCCGAGAAATTCCACCGCGACCTGATGGCCGCCGCCGCCGCGGGCGAGTTCCTGGCCGCCGAGGGCAGCGTCAAGTTCGGCCAGCGCGACGTCATGGCGGCGGCCATGTTCTACGTCGAGCTGCGCCAGCGCCTGCCGGACCTGTTCCCGCCCGCCGACCAGGCTGTGCTGCAGGCCTGGTTCACGGAAATCGCCCACCACATCTTCACCCCGGGGTGGGTGGACTACCTGTACGCCGTGCCGTTCCGGGTCATGCCCTATGGCCCGTACCTGAACCAGGAGGTGGGGGCCGGCGCGGTGGCCGTGCTGACCCGGGTGGTGGACCCGGCCGACAAGGCGCTGCACGACACCATGGATGCGTTCCTGACCACGCGGGCCGTGGGGTGGCGGCGCAACTTCCGCAACCAGGACGACTCGTTCCACTACCAGAACGTCTGGATGGCCAGCGCCTTCGCCCTGGCCAAGTACGTGGACGGCCTGGACCCGGCAAAGATGCCGGGCCTGCGCCCGGCGGTGGAGTGGATCAAGCGCCAGACGCCGGTGGCCGGGCCGTACCTGTCCTACGGCCTGCCCGGCGGCCACGGCTCCATCGACGCCCTGGCCCTGGGCGCCTTCCTGCTGCGCGACGGCGAGGCCCGCTGGCTGCTGGAACGGGAGCTGACGGCCATGCGCGACCGCGGCGGCAAGCTGTCCGAAACCCTGCCGACCCTGTGGCTGTGGGACGACTCGGTCAAGCCGGTGCCCTACCGGCCGGGCGACGTGCTGATCCGCGCCGCCAGCGGATACACCTTCCGCCCCGGCCGCCTGATCCCCGACAAGGTGGTCATGCGCAGCGGCGGCCAGGACGTGGACGGCACCGACGGCACCTACGCCCTGTTCGGCCTGCGCAATTCCGGCTGGCACCGCTACCCGGCCACGGGCACGGTGATCCGCCTGGACCATGGCGGGCGGGCCTACGTGGCCGAGGACATCATCTCGCTCAAGCACCACTGGGTGCCCAAGGGCCGCTCCAGCCACCGCGACAAGAAGGTGGACCGGGTCCGCCTGAACGGCCTGCTCGTCGCCCGCGGCGGCCTGGACGGGCTGGTCGGCGCCATCAGCGGCGTCTACTCCCGCTGGCGCCAGGACTCCCCCGAATACGCCCAGCCCACGGCCTGGGCCCGTGCCGGGGCCATGACCGTGGCCCGGTTCGCCATCGCCGACTGGGCCGGCGTGGCCCACGATCGCACCGCCGTGGCGGTGGACGACGGCACCATGGTGGTGGCCGACCTGGTGTCGGCGCCGCCGGGGCGGGACACAGCGGTGCTGTGGCACCTGCGCTGCCTGGAACAGGCGGAACCCGGGCTGTTCCGCGATTCTTGCGCCACGGGCGGGGTCACCGCCGCGGTGGCGGCGGCCAAGCCGGCGCGGGTCGACCTGGCACCGATCCGCAACCTGCGGCCCCCCGCCGACGCCGCCTTCGCCCCCGACCAGCAGGTGCGCGTCTCGGTTCCCGGGGGCGGCCACGCCTCGGCCCTGGCCCTGTCGCCGCGCGCCCTCGGCGGCCTGGCGGTCGAGACCGAGGCGGCGGGGGACGGCGAGGCGGCGGCGCTGGTGCGCCTGCGCGACGACGGCGGCGAGACCCGGCTGGTGATCGGGCGCGGCGGCCGGTGGCAGTTCGGTGACCTGTCCGGCGACGCCGGGGTGCTGCGCCTGCGCCGCGCCGGCGGCCGGCTGCAGGCGGATTTCCTGGCCGCCCGCGACCTGCGCCTGCCCCTGCCGGCGGCGCCGCGCCAGGTGCTGCTGAACGGCGCCGCGGCGCCCGCGGGGACCTGGTCCTGGTCCGGCGGCGTGCTGGCGGTGACCCTGGCCGAGGCCGCGGACGGCACCGTGACCGCCCTGCCGTGACCCGGCGGCCGGATAGGGCCGGTCAAAACTGGTCGGTGCGTTCCTTCAGGGTCCGGCGCACGCCGGCGAGGTCGATGGCGAAGATCCGCGCCTCGGGGCCGTCCGGCACCGTCGCCACCTCGTGCACCAGGGTGAACAGGTGGGGGAACAGCTCGGTCATGCGCAGCATGGACGGCGCCACCAGCCCCGAGCTGACGTTGGTCCATACCGCATAGGACAGGCCGTACTTGTCAATCCGCTGGAAGGTCTGGCGGAAGGCGTCGCCGCGCAGGGGCGGGAAGCTGGTGCGGTGGATGAAGCGCGGAATGATGCCCCAGTCCGAGGTCAGCAGCCGAGAATCGACCGGCAGCGAGGTGTCCACGTAGTCGGCCAGGTTGCGGTACAGCCGCGAGGTCTCGACGTCGCGGGCGTTGGCGGCGCGGCTGACCTCGGGCAGCCAGCCCGAGACGCCGTGGCTGGCGATCAGGACGCAGCCGGCCACCGCCACCGCCCGCACCACGCCCTGGGCCCGGACCCGGCCGGCCAGATCGTGCAGGAACGCCATGCCCAGGCCGGCCGCGGCGATGATGAAGGGCAGGGTCAGCAGCCAGTGGCGCTCGACCGTGTACAGGCTGTTGGCCTTCAGCTTGAGGTAGAGGATGAAGCCGACGGAGATGGCCACGTAGGCGATCTCCATGGCCGAGGCCCGCTTCAGGTAGCGCCAGGCGCCGGCCAGGCAGACCAGGGGGAACACCACCGGCAGCACGAACTTGGGCAGCACCCGGTTGATCTCGGGGCCGAACAGGGTGTTGGTCAGGTCCATCAGCTGGTACAGGTTGGCGTAGACCGCGTACTTCCAGCGCGCGTCGATCCAGTCCGCGGCGGCGTAGCGCCGGGCGTCCAGCAGCAGGCTCTTGAGGCCGAAGAAGTACTGCAGCGCCATGTTGTGGGTGTCGGGGGTGTAGAGCACGTAGTTGCGCCAGGTCCACAGGGCGAAGGGCGCGACCACCACCAGGCCGATCGCCACCATGCGCAGGAAGGCGCGGCCGTCCATGCGCCAGCGCCGCCACCAGTCGACCAGCAGGCCCAGGCCCAGGGCGGCGATGGCGAACAGGCCATGGAAGCGGACCAGCGGCAGCATCGCCACCGCGGCCACGCAGGCCCACAAATAGCGCCGGTCCGCCGCCTCCTCCCATTGGCGCCAGCATAGCAGCGCCACCAGGGACAGGGCCAGGAACGGGCCGTCGGACAGGACGTGGACCGCCTGGTAGCGGACCACGCTGGCGCAGGCCACGGCCACCGGCAGGACGATCCCCACCCAGCCATAGCGCTGCTCGCTGAAATAGGCCCGGCACAGCCACAGAATGGCGACCACGATGGCGGCGAAGGCCAGGTGGACCACCATGGCGTTGGCCCCGAACGGGGCCACCAGGACGGCGATGATCGACGACGTGCCCGGGTAGTACAGCAGGTTGGGATGGCCGTTGAAGGTGTAGGTGCCGTGGGCGACCATGTTCTCGGCCGTGCCCAGGTAGATGCCGCCGTCGGGGGTCAGGCGCCAGTGGTCCGGCGCCCCCCACAGGATGAAGGCCGAGATCGCCACCAGGACCCAGAACTGAATCCGACGTGCCGCCTGCAAATCCATGGGTTCCCCCTTCCGTCTCGACTCGGGCCCGGCCCGGCCCGGGAGCCCCTGCTTAGCGGCTCCGTGTTTCCCCCGTATTTCAAGGGCTTCCCCGCCGCCGCCCGCTATGCCCGCACCAGCCGCGCGGCATAGAAGCCGTCCAGTCCGCCGTCCCCGGCCCAGTGGCCGGGCAGGGTGCGCAGGTCGCCGGCCCGGGTGACGGCGGCGGCCAGGCCCGGCACCTCGTCGGCGGCGACCGGGCGGCGGGCGAAGTCCGGATGGCCGGCCAGGAAGGCCTCCACCCGCCCCGGCCCCTCCTGGGGCTGCAGCGAGCAGGTGCCGTACACCAGCACCCCGCCGGGGCGCACCATGGCGGCGGCGGCGTCCAGCAGGCGCGCCTGCACCCCGGCCAGCTTGTCCACCTCGGCGGCGGATTTCAAGCGCGCCACGTCGGGGTGGCGGCGCAGGGTGCCGGTGGCCGAGCACGGCGCGTCCAGCAGCACCGCGTCGGCCGGCGCGTCGGGCCGCCACCGGGCGGCGTCGGCGGCCACGGTGCGGGCGGCCAGGCCCAGGCGGTCCAGGTTGGCGGCCAGGCGCGCCAGGCGCTTGTCCGCGCGGTCGACGGCGGTCACCCGCGCCCCGGCGGCGGCCAGTTGCGCCGTCTTGCCGCCCGGGGCGGCACACAGGTCGATCACCTCGCGGCCGGCCACGTCGCCCAGCAGCCGCGCCGGCAGGGCGGCGGCGGCGTCCTGCACCCACCAGGCCCCCTCGGCGAAGCCCGGCAGGGCGTCGATGGGCCCCTTGACCTCCAGGCGCAGGGACCCCGTGGGCAGCACCCGGGCGCCCAGCCGTTGCGCCCAGCCCTGCGGATCGTCCTTCACGGTCAGGTCCAGGGGCGGCTCGGCCAGGTGGGCGGCGGCGATCTGGCGCGCCGTCGCCTCGCCATAGGCGCCGACCCAGGAGTCCCACAGCCAGTCCGGCGTGTTCAGGCGCGGCGCGTCCTGGGCCGCCGGCCAGTCCCGGCCCTCGCGGTCCAGGCGCCGCAGCACCCCGTTGACCAGGCCCCGGTAGGGCGCCAGGTCGCCGCCGGTGGCCAGGGCTACGGTGGCGTGCACGGCGGCGTGGGCGGGCAGGTCCAGGAACAAAAGCTGGGCCACCCCCAGGCGCAGCAGGTCGCGCGCCCGGGCGGCGCGGCGCGGCAGCGGCCGGTCCAGGCAGCGGCCCGCCAGGTCGTCGATCTGCCCCAGGCGGCGCAGGGTGGTGGCGGCCAGGGTGCGGGCGAAGGCCCGGTCGCGAGGTTCCAGCGCGGCCAGGCGCGGATGGCCGGCGAAGGCCTCGTCCAGGGGCCGGTGTTGGTGCAGGACCAGATCGAGCAGGTCGAGGGCGAGGGCGCGGGGCATGCCCCGGGTTCTAGCCCATCGTGTTGCGCCGGGAAAGTGGGATTACCCCCACGGCCTCCGGCCGCCTCTTACCCTCACGGCCTCCGGCCGACGCTTATCCCCAGGGCCCCGTGGGCTTGCGGTGGCCGCGCTGGTGCGCCGGGCGGAAGGCCCCGCCGCCGCCGCCGGTGCCGCCGCCGCCCATGGCCTGGGCCATCTCCTTCAGGCGGGCGATGCGGTTGGCCATGGCCGGGTGGGTGGAGAACAGGCTGTCCACCGAGCGCGCGTGCAGGGGGTTGACGATGAACATGTGGGCGGTGGCCGGGTTCTCCTCGGCCACCGGGTTGTCCTGGTGCGCGGCGCCGCGCTCCAGCTTGGCCAGGGCCGAGGCCAGGGCCAGCGGGTCGCCGCAGATCTCGGCCCCGGCGGCGTCGGCGGCGTATTCCCGGGTGCGCGAGATGGCCATCTGCACCAGGGCCGCGGCCATCGGCGCCAGGACCATGATCAGCAGGGTGCCGACGACGCCCAGCGGGTTGTTGCGGTTGTTGCCGCCCAGGAAGAACGCGAAGTTGGCCAGCATGGAGATGGCGCCGGCCAGGGTCGCCGTGATGGTCATGGTCAGGGTGTCGCGGTTGCGCACGTGGGCCAGCTCGTGGGCCATCACCCCGGCCACCTCGCGGGCGTCCAGCAGGTTCAGCAGCCCGGTGGTGGCGGCCACGGCGGCGTTTTCCGGGTTGCGCCCGGTGGCGAAGGCGTTGGGCTGGGGGTTGTCGATGACGTAGACCCGGGGCATGGGCAGGCCGGCGCGCCGGGCCAGGTCGGCGACGGTGGCGTGGAACCGGGGCGCCGTCGCCGCGTCCACCTCGCGCGCCCGGTACATGCGCAGCACCATCTTGTCCGAATTCCAGTAGGCGAAGCCGTTCATGGCCACCGCCACCGCCAGGGCCAGCACCATGCCGCCCTCGCCGCCCAGCATGTAGCCGATGCCGACGAACAGCGCCGTTAGCCCGGCCATCAGCATCGCCGTGCGCGTCATGCCCATGGGTTGCAATCCGTCTCCCGTTGGTCCAAGACTCGGTGCCATTGTAGTAGTCACGCCGGACCCCCGCCGCAAGGGGCCCGCCGCCAGGGAGCCGACCATGGCCGAGGACCCCAAGACCGAGCCCCAGGATCAGCCCCAGGATCAGCCCCGGGACGAGCCCCGGGACGAAACCGAGACCCCGGATACCGGCGCCGCCAAGGACGGCACCGCCGCCCAACCGGCCAAGGAGATCGGCGGCCGCGGCGGCCTGGACCCCAGCCGTTACGGCGACTGGGAGAAGAACGGCCGCTGCATCGACTTCTAGCTGTGGAGCCTCAACAGGTTGTCCTGGTCTAGACCGAGCCGCGGTTCCGCGTCGATGACGCTCAGCGGCTTCCGGCCGGCCTCGTTCGCCACGATGCCGGACTCCCGGCGGAGTCGATTCGAACAGGCTCCTTCAAGGTCGGCGATCCGCAAGGGCAAGGTCACCCGAAGACGGCGCTCGGCAGCCAAAGGATGATTTCCGGGAAGGCGATGCACAGCGCCAAGCCGGCGATCATCAGAAGCACATACGGGACAACGGACAAATAGATCTGATTGAGCGATATGCTCTTCGGCGCAACCCCCTTCAGATAGAACAGGTTGTAGCCGAACGGTGGCGTCAGGAAGCCGATCTCCATGTTGATGATGAACAGGATGCCGAACCATATCGGATCGAAGCCAAGGGAAACGGTGATCGGCGTCATGACCGGAACCGCGATCATGATGATCCCGGTCGTCTCGATCACCATACCCATGACCAGCAGGATCGCCATCATCGCAAACATGATGATGTACCGATTGACCTCGAGACCGAGGATCAGGCCTTTGATCAGTCCGGCAGCACCCATGGCCGTATAAAGGGTGGCGAACGCGCTGGCCCCGATGACGATCCAGAATATGAGGGAGGTCACCAACAGCGTCCGAACGGCCGTTTCATGAAACATCTTGGGCTGGAAGCCCCGCTTCATGACGGTGGCAACGATGCTCCCCGCGGCCCCAACCGCGGCCGCCTCGGAGATACTGGCGATGCCAAGCAAAATTGAACCGAGAACGCCCACGACAAGAAAAATCGGGAAGATAAGCCCTTTCAAGGAAGCCAGCTTTTCTGGCCAGGAAGCCAGCTCGTGGTCCGGAAGCGGTGGCGCGACTTCCGGCTGCAGGCGAGCTCGGATGAAAATGTACAGGAGGAAGATACCGACCAGAAGCAGGCCGGGCAAAACACCGGCCGCATAGAGCTTTCCGACGGAAACTTCGGCAACGATTGCGTAAATGATCATTGTCACCGACGGAGGAATCAGAATTCCCAGGGACCCGCCCGCGGCGATGGTCCCGGCCGCCAAGGTCGGCTTGTATCCGCGCGCCAGCATCGCGGGAAGCGCGAGAATCCCCATCGAGACCGTCGCGGCCCCGCTGATGCCCGACATCGCCGCAAAAATCATGCAGATCACGATGGTGCCGGCCGCAAGTCCGCCTGGCTGCTTGCCAGCGAACTTGCTCATCGCATCGTACAGGTCGTCGGCGATTCGACTCCGCTCCAGCATGTTCGCCATGAATATGAACAGCGGCACGGCAAGCAGCTCGAAACTGGACGTCATCGAATAGGACTTGAGGATCAGCATCGACAGGGCATTGCCGCCCCAAAAGATCCACACGAGGATCACGCTGAGCCCGCCGAGGGCGACCGCGATGGGGATCCCCAGCGCGAGGAACAGGAACATGCACCCGAAGAAAATCAGTGAGAATTCGACGGCGCCCATGGTCTAGCCAGCCGCTTCCGTGTCGGTCTCCGGTTCAATCGCCGTCGGATCGATCAGTCGGATCGTCGCGCGGATAACGCGCGCCAGCCAAGCGAGCAAGACCAAGGTCATGCCTACCGGAATGGCGAATTTGGACGGCCACAGCGGACCTTGCCAACTTCCCGTGCTCGGCACCTCCCCCAACCGGAATGACCGAATGCCGAACTCCAGCCCGTTCTTGATCATGACCCAGGCAAACAGCGCCATCAGCACGGTCCCGATGAAAATCTCGATCGCGGCCTGGAGCCGTGGCGGAAAATGCAGATAAAGAATGTCGACCCGCACGAAGAATCCACGCTGAAGCGCGAAAGCCCCACCCAGGAAGACGTAGAAAACGAGAAGCCAGCCACTAAGGTCATGAACCCAGGCGGTCGGTTTGTTGAACGCCGACCGCATGAAAATCTCGAACAGGATGATGGCCAGGATGAGGTAGATCAGATACGACAAGGCAATGCCGACAGCTGCGCTCAGTCGATCGATCCGGTTGGCTAGCTTAAGCATGACGTCGCCGAACAAGGTCTTGTCAGGTTGACGAAGAGGGTTCTTTTGAAACCGATTGACGAAATCAAGGGGCTCGCCGAACCAATTTTCCCAGTCATGTATAAATTCGATTAATGCCCGGGGAAGCACGAAGACCCCCGGTGGCGGGCGGAACCGACGCCACCGGGAATCAATCCAATACCGCCTACCGACCGAGTTCGGCCAGGTAATCCTGAAGCATCTTGACGGCTTTCGCTTCGGTCGCGCCCTTTTCGGCATACTTCGCCCAAATGGACCGAACCTGCTTTTCCATCGAAAGCCACTCGTCGGCCGGGATGGTGATGAATTCCATGCCCGCCTTCTCCAGCTTGGCGCGGGCGACGGCCTGCTCCGCCCGGGTCAACGTAATGTACTTCATGGAAGCCATCCGGGCCGCAGCGTCCATGATGGCCTGGATGTCGGCGGGCAGCGACTTCCACGTGTCCATATTGACGAGGATGTGGTTGTTCGGCGCCGGCATCGGAGCTGGCTTGATGTAGTATTTCGCGACTTCCTGCAGGCCCTTGGCAAGGTTTTGCGTTTCGTCGCCCCACCGGACGGCGTCGACGACCTTGGTCGCCAGCGCGGTGTAGAGCTCGCCGCCGCCGATCCAGACGCTCTCCGCGCCCATGGCGTTGTACCACTCGGCCTCGATGCCGCCGGCACGCATCTTGATGCCCTTGAAGTCCTTGGCGCCGTGAATCGGGACGGTGGAAACGATCTCCCACGGAGACGCGAGATTGGGCGCGAGATAGTAGACGCCATGCTTGCCATAGACCTCGCGCGCGATATCGATGAAGCCCTTCTCGTAGAAGAAGCCGTTGCGCTCCATGGGGTCGTGTTCGGCCCCCGGGAGACCCGACTCGATGGACGCGATCGGCCCGATCTTGCCGGCGTAATAGAAACCGGTCGACATTCCGAGTTCGGTCACGCCGTTCGCCACCGCGTCCAGGGTTTCACCGGCCGGGTAAAGGGCGCCGCCCGGGAACAGCTGAATCTCGACACGCCCTCCGGTCATCTTGCGAATGCCATTTACGAACTCTTGCTCAAGCGCGATGTAGGGCGCCGCCCCGGGCGGGACGTTCGACTGCATGCGAAAATTGAACTCGGCGGCCTGGGATTCCTGGGGAACCAAGGCCGCAAGCGCCGCGGCGACGGCGGCACCGAATGCCAAGCGCCGACTCACTAAGAACTCGCCCATCATAGAAATACTCCCTTTCGTGTACGCGGTTTTGAAGTTCGATTTTTCGTTAGACTGCTCGATCAGGCCCTCTTTGCGCCGGTCTTCTTCGCATCACCAAACTCCAACAACGCCGCCCCTTGATTTCAGGTGCGAGGGCAGGCCCAGTTCTTGGCAGAATTGAGCAATATTCCGTTTCTGAGGTTAGCAGTGGTTCAAGCGTTGTGTTATTATTTGCTTCAGGCGGCATATAATATTGACTTATAGTAGTCCGCCCTCTAGGTGACCCAACATCGCTTTCCATGGATGGGCGGCGGACTCCCAGGGGCGAGTTCGTCCGGCTCACCTCGCGGATCAGGTTACGGAGTTCCAGCGGCACTTTTGGCCGGCTGCCGTTCGATTCCCTTTTCCCGCGCCCGTCGAGACGCAATCCCTGACCGCAGTCGACCGGGCGTCACCAAACCCATCCGAGGTCACGAGGCGCTTCGGCGCCGTTTTTCAGAGCGTTTGATTTAATGGCTCAAGGCAATGTCCGCGAGTTGAAGCACGGCGCGGGATCCGAAGAAAGGGGCGCGTTGGCCGGCGATGAATTGGAGCAGGCTGAGCAAGCATGACTCCTATGCGCCTTGGAACCCGGTGCCCAGGTACCGTGACACGACAGCCCGCCTCGGATGGAGTCATCACGATGTGGGCCGACGAATGCCTCCGTCATGCTTCCGCATGGAAAACCGACGAGTTCCGTATAAGTGCCAACTCTTTGAAGAATTTGGCGCACCCGACAGGATTCGAACCTGTGACCTCTGCCTTCGGAGGCTGACTTGGCACACTGATTTTATTGATGTTTTCCAGTGATGTCAGGAACTTAGCATCGCGCAATGTCGCTGTAAATCGCTATGTGTCGCTCACAGGTGTGCCGGATTTGTGCCAAGTCGAGATCCGGTCAAGGAAGCTGGCTTGGGTTAAAAGCCTGTCAAATTGGTTGCAGGGGTAGGTTTCGGACTGAGTGACATGTTCCGCTCCAAGCGGCTGGAGCACAATGTACCCCCTGAGCACCATGCACAAATATCGAATTCACGCTTCCGCAGACACGCTCGCAAACTTCGTTTGCCGCAATCCACCAACAGCCATTTCGTGTCGCCGTTCCTGTGCATCCAATCTGGCTACCCGGTTCTACCCTTCACTCGCCCGGCTCAAGCGCGGCAACAACACGAAGCGCTTCCTCCCGCCGCTTCCGTGGCTTTACTTCCGCGACGATCTTCCGGAGGTTGGGAATTCCAATATGGAATCGGTCCACGTGCCCACGAACAACACTCCCAATCTCATCAAACTCGCATGTCAGCAACTTGAATTTGAGCAGCAAGTTCCGTGGCCAAAAGAAACCGGACTTGGTCGCGTTCCTAATTGATTGCTCACACCAATCCATGGCCTCAGCAAAACTTAGGCGCATTTCGTGTTCATACACAATCGTCGCTTTGTTGTTCAGAATCTGCGCTTTTTGTTGCCGAAATCGACAGTACTCGATGGCTTTATCATTCAGACTTAAAGCAAGTATTGGGTCAGTCTTTGAGGTGCAGTTGGCTTTGATATTGTAATAGCTAAAAGACTCTTTGCGACGCACATGCTCCAGCAAAAGCTCAGAATTCATTATATCACCGATCGCCTCAAAGTATCTAGCATAGGAAAACAGTACGCCATCCACTTGTTTGCTAATTAGTTCAATAAATGGATTGATAAACTTCTTTCCAAGAACCGGAATATCTTTTGCAGCGTTTATTATAACCCTATTATAAATAGGACTTCGAAAAATGGCCTCCTTCGATTTGTTCGCAAAAATCTTGTCAAGAATCGGCTCCACGTCGACGCTTCTGAGCCGCCGGATAAGATTCTGATTGAATTTCGATCGAATGGAGTGAGGTCGGGTAAGCGAAAACAGTTCGTATTTCGCTTTATCAAATTCGTAAGGCTCGGCTGCATCAATTTCTAGGTCTAGCATTACGTGCTGCAGTAGACGGCTGTTCGGCATGTCTGAGGCTACCCGCTGCCTCTCAGCTTCGTACTCCGCAGTGCGTTCAATTTCGCTGGCGATGGCGGGATGAAGCTCGGCATATCGTTCGTCGTTCAAGAACATGGTGTAAATGGATGCCATCTCAGCGTTGAACAGTCCATTCGCCGCGTTGGTTTCGACTGCGTTGCCGACTGCAGTTTGAGCATCGTCGAATTGATGCGATAGATGAAGACTGTAAGCGAGATTGGTCGTGCTCCAGCCATAGGCCCGTGCATCAACGTCGCGGAAGAAGACGCTGGCTCTCCCCAAGGCCGTCACGGACTCTTCCAGTTGACCTAATTGCCTGCACGCCACACCGACTCTCGTGTCTGAAACCGCTCTCGAGAACGGCAGCGTCAGCCCCTCAAATCGTTTGTTCAAAATATCGTCGTTCACGTCTATGCATGCCTCTGGCATGCCAGCTTTCGTCAATGCCCAACTCAATACAGAGACGGCCTGGATGGCCAAGGTCCCTTCAATCTCTTTGATGTCTGCTCGTTCGAGCGAACCGTCCAAGATCTTGAGCGCCATGTCGGCATGACCAAGCTCTACAAGAACTTCTGCGAGCAGCCGCAAAATCGAAATATAAAGTCCTTCGTCTCTCTCCGTTAGTGCACCGATCATCGTGTGGAACGCTGTGTCAATGGACTCCAGCGCTTGTTCGTACTTGCCTGTTGCGAACAACATACGAGCATATCTAAATTGCATCCATAGATCGGCACCACCAGATTCCTCCAACTCATATTGGTAGAGAAAACTGAGCTGCCTAAACGCACCAAACCGTTCCAGTGATCTCGAAAACGCGTTTCGCAGCCATTCGCGTTTTCTCTTGTCAGCCTGGGCAAGTTGGAGAAGGCGGCACGACGCAAAGAGGTGCATGCAGTCGCCAAGGGCCAATTCCCGAGGAAGCCTGCCATTTTGAACAGCTTTAGACTCATAGTGCCGAGCCAGTCTTAGGAGAACTTCGGTCAGCTTACCTTCCGGCAAATGGCGAGCGGACATCTCATTCGTGCCGCTTTCTAGCTGCCAGGTGGACGCGGAGGATTGCTTGACCAGGAAGACGGATTGCAGTCGGTCGAGCAACTGGTGCACGGGAATGTCTAGCTGTAGTTCGTGCAAAATTTCTGAAACGACCGCAGTGTCGAATTCCGCGTTTATCACGTGCAGCACCTCCATGACGTTTTGGTCGTCAGACGGCAAGCCTGCGATTATTTCGTTGTTGAGGATAGTGGTGGCCGCCGCGAGATGGTCGCTGTTGACGGTGCCAAACAGCGCCGCGGCTTTGGTCAGGGCATAAGGCCACAGAGTACCATCGGCTGCAGCAGCCCTGACTTCAGCCGGCTCGTGTGCGATGTTAAGTTGACGAAGAAATGCGGTCGCCTCTTCAAATGTGAGAGGCCCGATCTCGTGGGAATTTTCTCCCCCAAGCTTTACATGCGAGCACGCCACAATATGGCAGGGTCCGGGCAATCTAGCGGTCAATCGCAATAGTTGAGAAAATGAACGGTTGTTCTCTCTATCCAATCCATCGAGCACCAACAACGTGCTTGTTGAAAGTAGCCATTCGATTAAGTTGGAAATTTCTTGACCGGCCACAATAGTGAGTCCGGGCTCGACAAGTTGCAGACGCGCAAGAACGTCTCTAAGCACAGTATCACTTGTCAGGTTGTACCAGAGTATGCGTGTCTGTTCTGCCAATGACGAAACAAACTCGTGGACTATATAGCGCTTGCCGGACTTGGCCCGTCCCTCGACAACAACTCCAAAATACGTGCTTGCAAGTGATCTCGTCTCGCATACATGCGCTGGTCGCGAGACAGCGTTACGGCATGGAGGCGGAGATAGGTCGTGGGGCTGCGGCGATGGCAAGCGCAGCCCCGGAGATTCGGGGAGCGAATTTGCCGGTATTTGACCTGGCTGGTGGATCGGCTGGCCCGCCGGAGTGCGCGGAGTCATTGGCCGTAGGGCAAAAGGCCTCCGCGCCTCCTCTTGTTCAAGGGTGCGTCGGTGCCGCTCAAGTCCGGTGACGGCCTTCTCAAGCTCCTCTGCGCAGTTTTCATTCCAGTTTTTGAATACAGCTGTTGCCTTCGCCGTCCTCGAAGGATCATTCCACGTTGATTGGTAGTTTCCCGAAAAAATGAACAAAAGGTCATTGCAGATATCGATTGCCTTGTTGGCGCCCGCCTTCCTCCAGTCCTGAAATTTCCAACTGGTGAAGTCACCCTCGGTCAGCCCAAAGAGTTCTCGTACCGCACCTGGTCGGTACTTGTTGTTCCGCGTCCTAGGAAAGATTAGTTCGCGGCGCATCCTGGTGCGCGCACCTGCTTTGAAGAGCCCGTCGATCACGGTGACAAGCTCTAAATCAAAGTATTGATCGGGTTTACGGGCTGGACGACGTACCATCTGACAAAAATAGGCGGAATGAGCAGCGTGACACAATACCCGGAACGAAAAGATCTACCGATGGAACAACATGCGGAGCGACGTAAAAGTATGTTCGGCCCCGATGCTGACTCACCCCAGTCGGTTCTAAGTTCGGATTTGTCGCGCACCGCCGGTGCGCCCAAATAGGAGGAACCAGCGCATGTACTCGACGACCAGGCTACATGAATCGGTTGTGGACGAAGCCGTACCGTTCACCATGGCCTTTGCCACGCCAACCTACGTCGATGTTGAGGCGATTGTCGGTCGACAAGACGGTCTCACCTACAATCCGTCGAAACAGCAGAACGAGTTTCCCTCGGGAACGCTGTTGACGATGGGCCGGAGCACTTGCAACCGCCGAAACTCGACGGGTATCGTGTTTCTGGACAACGACCGACAGCAAGACGATTAATTAGCCGTGACCGAAGAATACGAAGCACCGGGACAGCATCCCGGTGCTTCGCCGTTGTACAAGGACGCTCAACAATGACCATTCTTATCGTCACCGGCATGGACGATGTTCACGCCGACCGCATCATTCCCCAAATCGAGGAATGCTCCAACCACAACGTCGTTCGCTTGAATACCGATAATCTGGCGGACAATGCCACCATCTCGATCGACGGTGATA
Source organism: Hyphomicrobiales bacterium (assembly GCA_024236415.1). Taxonomy (GTDB): domain Bacteria; phylum Pseudomonadota; class Alphaproteobacteria; order Rhodospirillales; family JACKKN01; genus JACKKN01. The sequence goes on along the minus strand of JACKKN010000006.1, from coordinate 37,102 downwards.
GATGGGACGGCCGAATTTGTCTAGGTGATTCCGGTCGCTCATTCTCATTCAGCGAGGTCACGTCAATTTGGTATCGAAAGCCCGTCCCCATAGAATCTCAAAATATGCGCCTCTCAACCGCTGCAAAGAGCTTCGTACACGATGAATATACCGCCCTTTTTAAATCACTGATCGGTATTCTAAATTCGTGCTTTTGGGTAAGCGATTATTGGAGCATTCAGCAAGCAAGCCATAAATTGCCGAACTTGCGCTTGGCATCTGCGCTTGGCTTGGCCACCCCTCGTACTTTTGTGACCACTGATCCCAAAGCGGCTCGGCGGTTCGCTGAGGACTGTGCCTGGCACATTCTTGCCAAACCGTTTGGCCTAACGACGTTCAAGCATCCTTCTGATCCAGCCACCTCGTGGGACAGTTTTGCATCTGCCGTTAGTCGCGAGTCGTTCGACAAGCTTCACGATTCCATCGCTCTAGCTCCAACCATGCTTCAAGAATACGTCGATAAGGATATTGAACTTCGAGCAACCGTTGTTGGAAGCCAAATCTTCTGTACGGCGATTGATTCTCAGAAACATGAATTTGCAGTCCACGACTGGCGTGCCGTTGATGTGGAAGAGCTCGGGCATGAACCGTACGTTCTACCGGCCGATTTCGCGCAAAAACTCCTTCAATTCAACAGACACTACGGCCTTCAGTTTTCCACCTTCGACATCATCTTGGACAAGAACGGAAAATACGTCTGGCTAGAGTGCAACCCGAACGGTCAGTGGCTCTGGTTGGAGGAACTCACCGGGCAACCAATTTCCGAGGCCATTGCAAACCTTCTGACGGAACCAGCGACATATCGTCTGCCGCTGACGGTGTAGCTCAACCCGCTGGGTGAACCTGCCTGCCAGTCCGGCCCGCTATCCGTAACATTTACCCTTTGGGACGCTCGACAAAGAAATACCCGCTTGCCCCAAACGGGCAGTCGGGCGCGATGCCGCCGCCTACGCGACTTCATCAAGGGACCCATCATCCGGTGCGCTGAAAAGCGCGCCAGGGTCTACTGCCGGAAAGCGCATCACATCGGGCAGCCACTCCCGCGCCTTGACCTGACCCGGGCAGGCCGTTCCGCCGCTTTGGCGTTCTAGAAATCCCGCAACAAAGCATTGATCAGTTCCAATTTCTTATATGCACCAATGGCGGTAAGCTGCTCGCGCGTCCGCCATTCCAGAAAGGTCCGGTCGGGCTGCCAGTGATTGCGCATCGCAACGTCCAAATCCCTCGCCACGCGGTTGACAAGGCTGTCGCACGTATCGAAGACGCTGCGGTCGCTCTGGCCAAAGGTGAGCGCAGTGAGCTGAGTCAGCAGCCCGTCAAGCTCGTCGTCGGTGAGCACACTGACGGCCTCATAGAGGGCGTACTTATCGAAGTCCTTCATCGGATTTTTCCTATTTTAGCTCATCGGCTTCGACGCCAAACTCTAGACACACGGCGTAAAGCCGCGACCGCGCTTCCTTTACTTAATACGCGCTTTACCCCTGCCCTTGACGGGCGAGCACAAGGATGCCCTCATGCGCCTGGAACGCAAACAGGCGGAGCGCCGCGTCCACTTCCTTGGTCTTGCGCGGATCGGCGTTAAGAATTTCCTGCACAGCCACACTCGTGCGCTGCGCGATATTGCTGCGAAGCGGCCCACTGTGAGCCCCTTTGCGCTTTAGCGGCACGGCAGATTGTCAGCGGTCGCGGAGGCGCGGGGTTCGCGGCGGCCCCGTAGGAGCGGATGCGAAGCACGAGCGCAGCGGGACCTCGTACACTCTCTCGCCTTCGTCCGTGCCGGGCGTGGAACGCGCCCTTAGCGCCAGGGGTCGTCACCGGTTAGCCGAAACCCGCGTGCAGGGTTCGGGTTCCTGCGCCGCGGGAGTAGAGCCCGTCGCGGCCGTGCCGGCAGACGTGGACGCGGGCGCCCCGGTGGGGCAGGTGGATAAATCATCAACGCGGCGTTGAATTTGGTTCTCGGCTGGACGAGTGTTGAGAATATTGCGCCGCTAGATGCTGGACGGCTTTCCCGGCGGAAAATTTTTCTGAAAACTTGTTTCCGGATTCGGGCAACCGGGCCGACTAATTAATTAGATGAAAGGATATGCCATGGCTAAAGCGCATTCTTCACCGCCGTCCAAGCCGCCGGACCCGGGAGAGTCCGGGGAAACGCCGCCGGTCGAACCGCTGACGCGGGGGACCTATAAACGCCTCGCGAAGACCGAGCAACAGATCATGGATGCGGCCGCCCTCGCCCCGGCGGCACTGATCGCGCGGGCACGGTGCCGCAACGAAGATGCACCGGAATTCCTGCCGGCGGAAGCGCTGGTCTATTTCATCCGCCGCTCCGTTCTCAGCGGCGATACCAGGACCCGTGATGCGCTGTTCAGGGAGCTGATTGAGCGCTGTATGCCCTATTTCCGGGGGCAGTTCCGGGGGTTTGACCGCGAGACTCGCGAGGACCTGCAAAACGATGTGATGAAGAAGGTCGTCGAGGACCTGTTCGCGGCGGATGACCGCGGCGACTTCATGCAGGTGCGGTTCTGGAAGTATCTGGACAACAAGACGATCGATGCCTGCCGGAAAGCCTTCCGGCACAGCGGGGATACCGAAAGCCTCGACACGGGTATTTCGGGCGAAAGCGGCTCCGAAGGACAGACGCGGCTCGAACAGGAGGCCGATGACCGACTTTCGCCTGAACAACTCACAATGATTTCGGAAGGGCTTGCAAAGCTGCCCGAGCGCCTGCGCGCCGTTTTCCTGTTGCGCCACTATGTCGGAATGAAGATCGGCGCGGACAATGCCGCAGACGATCCCGAGGGCGAGCTGACGATCGCTCAGCGTTACGGCTGCTCGGGACGCACGATTCGCAACTGGTTGAAGGAGGCCGAGGGCTTGCTGGCCGGCTTCCGGGAGAAGAAAAATGGAGAATAGAAACACGATGACGCTGGATGACGTGCTCAATGAGTTCGTCGCCGAAAACGACCGCCCGACCGCGCAGAGCCTCGAGGAATGGGCGGGCCGCTACCCGCAATACCGTCGGGAGCTGGTCGATTTCGCCGCGGCCTGGGCCGAGCAGCTTGTTCTGCCGGCTGCGCCGGAGCTGGGGCCTGAGGCGGAAAAGGCGCTGATCGACCGGACAATGAGCCATGTACTGAACGTGGCTTATGAGCACAATGAGCAAGAGCAGGGTGAATCCCAAAGCGATGATCCGATCGACAGCCTGACCGGGCAAGCGCAACGCGCTGGAATGGACGCGCTGGAATTCGCAAAATCATGCGGTCTGGACCTTGCGCTGATTAGCAAGCTCAACAGCCGGCAAATCGAGCCCCGAACGATTCCCGCGCGCCTGATCAGGCATATAGCGCGGCTGCTCGGCAAAGCGGTCTCAGCGGTTACCGCCTATCTGGCGTTACCGCCGCAGGCCCTTGCCGGCAGGGCGTTCCTTGCGCGCGGCAAACCGGCGGGCGCCGGCAGGCAAAACTTTGCTGACGCGGTGCGCAGCTCGTCTTTAAGCGAGGCGGAGAAGGCGCGCTGGCTCAATGAAGGAGCGGACGAAGAAGAGGGCTGAGCGATGGAAGGCTTTGATACCGTCAGGGTGCTCGCACGGCGCAAACATGAAGAAGCGCGCGCAAAAGCGGGCGGCCGGAGATCGGCCGTCGCCCTGCTCGACGGGGCGACCACCCTGACGGGCATCCCGCGTCAGGCGGTTGCGGAAGATGATCCGGTCCTGTGCGGCGCCGAAGCGATCCTCGATCCGTCGACGCCCGCGATCTTCTACAAGAAGGGGGTGCCGGATGAGCTGGCGGCCTTCTACCAGGCGCATGAATTCGGGCACCACTTTCTCGACAACGCGGCGGGCGCATGCAGCGCTGCGGATATCGATAACACGATGCCCGAAGAGCGCATCCCGCTCGGTATCCAGCGCGTCGAGGGCTACGGACCGCGGGAACGCCGGGAGTGCCAGGCCAACGTCTTTGCGCGCGAGTTCCTGCTCCCCTGCGGCGAGGCGCGGCGGCTGTTCCGCGAAGAACGACTCACGGCAACAGGAATTGCGAAGGAGCTCGGCTTACCGATAGGGCTGGTCCACCAGCAGCTCGCGCAGGCGCTGCTCGTGCCCGAATTCGAGGTGAAGGCGGCGCCCGCCTACAAAGCGCCCGCGCTCGATGACTCGCAGAAAGCCGCGGCGGAAGCCAAAGGCGGGCCGCATCTGATAGAAGCCGGTCCCGGCACGGGCAAGACGCGGACGCTGATCGCCTGCATTGACTGGCTGCTCAGCCTTAACACCGACCCGGCTTCGATTCTCGCGCTGACCTTCTCGAACAAGGCGGCCGAAGAGATGCGCGAGCGGGTCGCGCTGTCGGCGCCGAACGCTGCGCCCGCGATCTGGTCCGGGACGTTCCATGCGTTCGGGCTCGAAGTGCTGCGTAAATACGGCCATCTCCAGGGTCTCGATGCCAATGTGCAGCTCGCCGATCCGGGCGATGCCCTGCTGTTGCTGGAACAGAATTTGCCGTCCCTGCCGCTCAATCACTATCTGCGCCTTTACGACCCCGCGTTGGCGCTGCGCGATGTCCTGAGCGCGATTTCAAGGGCGAAGGATGAGCTGATCGGTCCAAAAGAGTACCGTACCTTCGGCGAAGCGATGCTGGCCGGTGCCGGAAGCGATCGCGATGCCCGCGAGGCGGCGGAAAAGGCGATCGAGGTCGCTGACATCTACGCCGTCTATGAGCAGATCCTGCAGGGAGAAGGAGTCGTCGATTTCGCTGACCTGATCGTCAGGCCGGTTAGACTGCTCGAAAAACATCCAGAAGTCGGGAAAGCGCTGCGCGCGCAGTATGCGCACATCCTTGTCGATGAGTACCAGGATGTGAACCGCGCGAGCGGTGTCCTGCTCAAATTGCTGGCCGGCGACGGCAAGAGCCTTTGGGTCGTCGGCGACGCGCGGCAATCCATCTACCGCTTCAGGGGCGCCTCGCCCGTCAATATCAGGAGCTTCGAGAAAGACTTTCCGGGGGCCAGGCGCCTTTCGCTGGACATCAACTACCGCTCGCAGGGCCCCGTCGTGCGGCTCATCGAAGCGTTCGGCCCGAAAATGAAGGCGAGCGCGGGCGGACTTCCGGCAAAATGGACTGCACACCGCGGAAATAAGGGGGGTGAAATCGTCATGGAGATCGCCACTGACCTCGCGGCGGAAGCCGCAGGGCTTGCGGCGGAGATCGAACGGCGGCGCGGGCAGGGAATCGCCTATCGCGATCAGGCGATTCTGTGCCGCTCGCACACGAACCTCGCGCGCTTCGCGGCACGGCTGGAAGCGCACGGCATTCCGGTGCTCTATCTTGGCGACCTGTTCGAGCGCCCTGAAATCCGCGACATGCTCGCGCTAATATCTTTCACCTGCGAGCCGGAGCGCGGTGGCTTGCTGCGCGTGGCGCGGTTTCCTGAATACGGTATTCCGCTCGGTGATGTCCGCGCCGTTCTTGCCTTCGCGAAGGCGCAAGCGCTCTACCCGCTCGATGTGCTTGGCCGGCTCGATGAGATCACGAGCCTCACCGCGAGAGGCCGTGATGGGCTGGCGCTGCTGGCCACACACCTGTCGTTCGTCCAACCAGGCACAACGCCTGGTGCCCTGCTCCCGGAATACCTGTTCACGCAAAGCCGATATCTCGATGCCGCGCTTGCGGATGAGAGTGTAACCGGCCAGCAGCAACGGCTTGCCCTTTTCCAGCTCTTGCAGTTCGCAATCGAGCACAAGCCGGTCGGCGGCGGTAATCCGCGGCAGCAATTGCTGCAATGGATTCGCCGGCTTGAGACCTTCGGCGAGGAGCGGCAGCTTAGGCAGATGCCGTCGGCGGCGGCCGGGATCGATGCGGTACGGCTGCTAACAGTGCACGCCAGCAAGGGGCTCGAATTCAGCGTGGTGTACTTGCCGGCCCTGGGGACAGCGATGTTCCCGGTCAGCCCGCAATACAACCCGTGCCCGCCGCCGGCCGGAATGCTCGCCGAAGACCCGAAGGATTCGCATGCCGAGGAGGAGGAATGCCTGTTCTTCGTCGCAATGTCCCGTGCGCGGGATATCCTGCATTTCTCGCGCGCTGAACGCTACGGCGCCGCCCGCAAGGCGTCCTCGCTCCTTACCGGCCTGGCTGCGCACTTGCCGCGTTCTCCGGATGGGCCGGCGGGCTGGCGTGATAGCGGCCTGTCGGAGGCGGAACACGCAGCCATCGTCCACCTTGCGCCCGGTCACGATCTGCACACCGCCGAGGATCTCGATCAGTACCTGCGATGCCCGCGGGCGTATCTCTACCAGCGCATCCTCGATCTGAGCGGCGCCCGTGACGACAATGCCTATGTGCAGTTTCACCGGGCGGTTTACGCGGTGCTGCGCTGGATAGGCGGGGTGGAGGCCGGGACGGACGTGGCCCGCGAAGAAGCGATGGCACGGCTGGACACATCCTGGGAGCAAATTGGCCCGGCGGATCACCCCTATGCGGGAGTATACCGGGAGGCGGCGGACGCAATCATTGAACGCGCGCTCGCCCGGCGAGCCGGCAGCGCGGAACCGCTCGACGCTGACTGGATCATTACGCGGCCCGGCGGCCGTATCAGGTTGCGGCCGGATCACGTTGAACAAGGGCCGGACGGCCCCGTCGTGCGCCGCCTGCGCACGGGACGCCCGCCGAAGAAGATCGATGACGATATTTACGCCCTTTACCATTACGCGGCCGAACACGAGCTGGGCGGCGCACGGGTCGAAGTGCTGTTCCTGACGACCGATGACGCTGTGCCCGTACCGATGTCGAGCAAGGTCATCGGCAACCGGCTCGAAAAATACGACCGGGCCATCGCGGGCATCCGCGCCGGGAGCTTCCCGCCAAAACCGGACGAGCGGACCTGTCCGCGCTGCCCGCAATATTTCATCTGTCCGGGCATTCCGGCCGAACCTTCCGAAGACTGACAGACCCCGTTTCCGGTTTTTCGGCGCCGCATCGACTTCTTTAGTATGGAGCGATGCAATGCCGGATGGGCCGGCCGCCACGCTCCGCTAGCAAAGAAAAGGAGTAAGGCGGTGAAGGACACCGAGATTCTTTTGCAGGGGGAGCACATCCCCGACATTCAGTTGGTGAGCCTCGCGCGCGGCAAGAAGGTCTGCGACCTGCTGGCGGCGGCGGCGCACCACCGTAAGGAAGAGGCGCAAGGCGAGTTCCACGTCTTTGCCGAGGATCGCGAGGAGCCGCTCGCGGCCGGCGATGAACTGCCCGTCAGCGATGACGGCCAGCCCGTCCGGCTCCATGTTCACCGCTGCGGCCGCATCACGGTGAGCGTCACATTCAACGGCGTCACCAAGGAGCACCATTTTGGTCCGGGAACGCCGGTCGCGGCGGTGAAGAAGTGGGCGGCCATCAAGGCGTTCGGGATGGACCCCGGTGATGCCGCGGAGCACGTCCTGCAACTCGCGGGCACCACTGACCGTCCCGAGCCGGACACCCATATCGGCGCGCTGGTGAACTGCCCCGATTGCAGCCTCGCCTTCGACCTCGTGCCGCTCAAGCGGGTGGAGGGCTGAAACCGTGAGCGAGGGCTTGCTACCCCCTGATGAGCGGATGCTCCGGCTCCATCTGGAGTCGGGGCGGTTCCGCAGCGGCGCCGCCGCCGGATGGTGGCGGCTGGTGTCGCTCGTCTGGCCGCACCTGGTGGCCGGAATCACGGCCCGTGACGGCGTTGAATACGGGTTCCGCTTCCACTGCGCGGACTACCCGCACAAGGCGGTCACGGCTCAGCCGTGGGATATCGAAAAGAACGCTCCCCTGCCGGGCAACCGGTGGCCGACCGGCCGGGCGCGGGTTCCGAAGGCCTTCAATCCCGGCTGGAAGAACGGCACATGCCTCTATTTGCCCTGCGACCGCCATGCGATCGAAGGTCACGACAACTGGAGGCATGAGCATCCGGCGTTACTGTGGGACCCGCACAAAGGTATCTGCAAGTATCTCGGCATCATCCACGAGCTGCTCAACTCCAGCGACTATGGGGGCCGCCGTGCAGCATGATCCGAACCTGAACATCCCCTCGCGGCTCTGGCAGGGTCTTCTCGGCGAACTGCACCGGCGGACGGGCGAACGCCACGAAAGCGGGGCTTTCCTTCTTGGCCGGGCGAACAGGCAATGCCGGCGTGTCGAGCGCATCGTCTACTATGATGATCTCGACCCGTACGCCTACAGGAGCGGCGTGGTCATCATGCACGCCGCAAGTTTCGGGCCGCTGTGGGAGCTATGCCGGTCGAGCGGACTGTCGGTGGTTGCCGATATTCACGTTCATCCCAAGCGCGCGTTCCAGAGCCTTGCCGACCGCGATAACCCGATGATTGCGCTGCCGGGCCATCTCGCGCTGATCGTGCCCTGGTTCGCCCGGCCCCCGGTCGCAATAGAAGAGCTGGGCTTGTTCGAATATCGCGGGCGCCACCGCTGGCGGACGCTTGGCGGGCCGCAGATCACCCGCTTTCTTCACATCGATCCGGAGGGGCCATCCCGATGAACGCTATCGCTCACAACAACATCGCGGACCGTCTGAACCGGATGGTCAAGCTGGCGATGGATACCGGCGAGGCCGCGAGCGTCGAAGATGCCGAAAGGCTTTTCGCGGGCTACCGGCTGGCGGTCGCCGCGGGCGCGGATGTTGGCCGTTCGCCGACACTCCAGGCGGCGCTGCTGACCATCGTCAATGCCGGGCGGCGCTGCCTGCTCGGCGGCATCGAGGTCGCGGGCATCGCAGATATGACGCTGCTGGTGCCGGTTCCACCCTTTGAAACGCTCGAACAGGCCGTCACGGGCCTGGGGGGCCGCGTTGTGGATGCGGTGTCCCCGGATGCGCCGCTGGTGGTCCTCGGCGATGTTGAGGAATGGTCCGGGCATCCCTTTGCCGTGCGCGCGACATTCGACGGATGGGCCGGCGGAATCGTGCCACTGGGCCAAAGCGCAATGCGGATGGGCGAACGCCATGAATTTACACTCGCGGGGGTGCTGGCCGGCGCTCTGGCCGTGACCGAAGCCTTTCAGTTCCTGCGCGGCAACCAGCCCGCCGCCGGGCGCCGCGAGGCCGGCCTGTCGCTCTGGCGCCCGGAGCTGCATTGGCAGGACAGCGCCGCATCCGGCCCGGTTATCGACCGCCTTCCGGCGGCGTTGTGGCTGATCGGGCTTGGCAATCTCGGCCAGGCCTATCTCTGGACGCTGGGGCTGCTTCCCTATGCCGCGCCTGGCGATGTGCAGCTCGTCTTGCAGGATTTCGATGTGCTCGCTCCATCGAACGAGAGCACGTCGCTGCTGACCGGCCGGTCGCTGGTCGGCCGGCGCAAGACGCGGGCAATGGCGGACTGGGCGGAACGGCGCGGGTTCAGGACCGCGATCATCGAGCGCCCGTTCGGCCCAAACGTCAAAATCCGGAACGATGAGCCGCCGCTCGCCTTGTGCGGCGTCGACAATGCACTCGCGCGCAGCGCACTTGAAGATGTCGGCTTTGGCCGGGTGATTGAAGCGGGGCTGGGCGGCGGACCCAGCGATTTCCTGGGTTTCAGGACCCATGGTTTTCCCGGAGTCCGCAAGGCCCGGGATGTCTGGAATCCATGCAGCGAAAGCTTTGAACAGCGGGTCGATCTTCCCGCGTACAGGACCCTCGCCGCCGCCGGGCTCGATCGCTGCGGCTTGGTCCAGCTCGCAGGGCGCACAGTCGGCGCGCCCTTCGTAGGCGCGGTCGCCGCCGCGGCCGTAGTGGGCGAGGCCCTGCGTGTGGTAAACGGGGCGCACTGCTATGACCTGATCGACGGGCATCTGCGGGACCTTGCCCACCGGACCGCAGTACCGGCCCAGGACCGAGCGCCGTTCAATCCGGGATCGACGGTGGCCGGGGATTGACCAACAGTAGATTGCGGAAGCTCTTGGAACACTTCACCGCGGCCGCAATCACAATATAGTCAAGATGATGACGGCGGTTGTTATCGAGAGCATCGCATGACGGTGATGGCGCCGCGCCCGCTCTCGAGCACCTCACTGGATCTCACCACGTAGCTCAGTCTACTTTTGGGTGAAGACGTGGTTGTCCTGCTCAGTGAGCCAAGGCGTGACTTCCTGCGCCTTCTTGGCAGCGGCGTCGTGGCTTTCATTGAATTCGTGATCGGATTTTGCAAGGACGGGCAAATAGGCGAACGCCACAAAGGCTGCAAACCAGTACCAGAGATTCAGTGTTCTTAAGGCATAGTCGGCGAGCATTGTGAGACGCGGTCGACGAGGTGGCGCAGGAACGCCCACCAGCCCGACTTGTCCTCCTTGGCCCCCTCGCAGATGCCCAGGATCTCGCGATATCCCTCGGCGTTGACCGCGCTGGCCACCAGCAGCGACACGTTGCGCACCTCGCCGGCCCAAGTCCGCTTCATCACGATGCCGTCCAGGTACAGGTACGGGTGATCGCCCTCGATCGGCCGCTGGCGCCATTCCTCGATCTTGGCGTAGATCTTGTTGTTCAGGTTCGACACCGTCCCCGGCGAAACCCGCGTGCCCCACAGCGCCTCGGTGATGTCCTCCACGCGGCGCACCGACACGCCGGCCAGGTACATCTCGATCAAGGCTTCCTCGACCGAGCTCTCGCGCCTCCGGTAGCGCTCGATGATCGCCGTCTCGAAGGTCTGGCGCCGCAGCTTCGGCACCTTCAGCTTGACCTCGCCGGCCTTGGTATGCAGCGCCCACTCGTGGCTGCCCGCCCGTGTGTCCTGGCGACCCTCGCTGCGTTCGTATCGCCCGGCGCCGCACAAGCGGTCCGCCTCCGCGTCGAGCTCGCATTCAGCGCCTCCCCAACCGTGCCACGAACCATTTCGCCCAGATGATCCTTGATCCTAGCCTCGTCGATCCGGATCACCTGCCCCATCGCATCGCCTCTCTCGTCGTCACTCATCACTTCGCTCCTTCCGTCAGTGTAGAAGGAGCCGTCAAATCCGAAAGTGCGAAAGATTCTTTACGTTATCCGTGGATCTGAAGGACGTGTTTCGCGATATCCAGACTAAGCGTGGAATCCTGTTCATGGACGGCTCCTTCCCGTTGTGGCCTTAAACAACCGCAGTACGGCGTCACATGCCGGGGGTGGGGGCCGTCCACACCATCAGGTTAAATTTACTCCGCCATTGACAGAAGGAGGAACGGGTTCGCTAATCAGATATTTTCGATCGCCCCGCGAACTATCTTCTTCAAAGTAATTAGGAATTTGTCAATTTCTTGCGCCAAAATAGGCCATGTTAAGTATGATCTACTTGGATGCAATCTATGACGGGTACTGAGAGCAAATTGACTCAAGTGTTCTCTGATCAACTTGCAGCACTTGATCGCCCGTACCGGTTGGTTTGATTGACCCAACTTCGGAAGTGCATGAGACCTTGTTGTCAATAGCGCGATCAATCACGCTTTTGATCGTCTTGTCGATCTCGTCATAGTCAATATAGCGTACAGTGTTCCGAACGAACGCATCGAAATCTTCAACTTTATGCCTATTCAGGAACATAATGATGCGTGTGGATGCGGGCTCGTGAGATGAACTCAATGGGACATCTGAGTGCATCAGTCCCCATCGTGCCCTACGGTGCACTGGATTGATTGTGTTGTTAGCTCGAAAGTGACATATCCGGTAGCGTGTGTCGTCCTTGTTGGCGCCATACATCCACACAGAGTGTGGCTTAGGGGCTATCAGACCCTCGAAGCGATCTAAAGACACGCCTTCTCGCAAATGCCAGTGCTGGTAAATCAGGTCGCGATTTCGCCGAAACAGTCGAACGACCTCCCGGGAGACTGGTCTATTTTCATCGAAAATCAATCTGTGTCGATAGGTCACATAGATCCCTTGCCAAGACTCGGAAAACCGCTCCAAATCTTCGACACTGAGAGAGTTCATCAGCAATATGTTGCTATTACTTGACGCTAGAATGCCTGATGGAACGACCTTCCGGCTATGGTTACTAGATGACGATCTTATCGAGGCGCTTAGGAAGGTCAAACATTGGGTGTGGACCTTGCGCTGATCCGCGCTCATTGAAGAAAGATCGAATTGAGTTTCCAGAAAATCTTTTAGGAACTCAAACGCCGGTGTCCTAGTTGGCAGGCTATTCTTCGAAAACCAATACATGATCGTCTGCCGAGAGATGATCCTGTCACCCCTCCTTGCAAGGTGATCAAGCAAGGCAGATCTGAACTCCGCCTGGTGTACCTGCAAGCCTGACCCAAATTGCACGAAGCACATTTTGTTAAGGACATTGTGCTTCGAGATCGCTTTTTGTCTCGCAACCGTCTCGTTGCTCACTTCGCCCCCCGCCTTCCGCGCCTGTCAGTCGCCACAAAGACGCCTTGTTCGCATTGAGATTTTGTCAATATCCCGATAGACGTGTAAGTTCTCATAACTTACTCTTGACTTACTGTCAATGCAAGTTATGAGAACTTCCCCGTGACTTACTGCAAATTGAGTGCTAAGTTGGTTTGAGTTAGGGGGCAGATGCCCCTATATAGAAAAAAGGCCTGTGGGCTGCGACCCAAACAGGCCAAATGCAAGTATAGAGGAAAGGAAGCCGTGGTTCGGCTTGCTTAGTTGAATATGACAATAACTGAATTTATGCGTTTGGTCGAGAGCTTTTCGCATTCCCCTACGCCGATTGAGACTAAGGCGCCTCAGGATAGAGGATACAGCGAAGAAGCCCTAGCGACCAATAAAGCCGTGGTGAATGCAATCGACGAGGTTTGGAAAGAGAATTTCGGCCTTCCCTTTGAAGAGCCGAAGTAATCTCCCTAGGAAATTAGCTTTTAATGTCGCTTGGACCTGCTGATGCGGCGGCTCGTATATCAGATGACGAGAGCCCAGCCTATTCAGAACTACACAATCGGGTAGATTCCACTCTCCATGACATGCCTCCAGCGATGCGTGATCTGTTGTTTTGTGTGGCGTACACACTTTACAGCAAGCGCAAGAAAGATATCGGGGCGAGGCTTAGTGCCGACGGGCAGTCTGGAAAGGAAATTTCGGATACACTTCGCGCAATCCTTGCAAATGACCATACCTATCAAGAGGTCTTGGTGGAGGCCGAACAACGTATAACGGCGCTTACGGACGCCACAAGTAACAAGGTATTAAAAAACATAGGAGGGGAAATCGTTGATGGGATTGATGCAAAAATAAATCATACAGGAGCATCATTCTTTGTTCGCTTTCTATATTTTATAAAGCATTCTGCTATTCACGCCCTTCACATAATACTTGCGGCATTGATCATTTATGCTATTGCCCAGACGATACTGATAATTGGGCCAAAGGTGGGAGTATTCTTAGACTCTGTTGGACTAAAATATCTCGGAGATCTACTTCAGAGTCTCTCGGCCGGGGCGAACAAGTAAATACGTACCGCTTAGGCGTGCTCCCTACCGACGAAGATCGCATCGACAGCGGTCTTCATGTCGTCGTAGACGCCCCGCCCGTATAGTCGGGGTATAGGGCGTCGTCATCGATCATGTCCTCGATTGGTGCTGTTTGGCTCTCGCTCGAAGTCTGGGGCGGGTGAGTTGTGGTCCTGGTCGTTCTGATCCGGTGTTTCCAATGAAGTTCCTGTGTTTTCCGTTCGGAAGTCAACTTGAGGGGAGACATCGGAGGGTCCAGGCTGGTGGCCGGTATCAACGGACGGCAGTTGTGATTCCTCGATCCCCTCCGAGGATGAACCGCCCTGGGAATTTTCAAACCAAGGCTCCCCTTGCGTGGCGCGGGCGAATTCGTCTCGGATCTCAAACGTCTCGGTGCGATCCGAACACTGAAGCTCACCCTTCCTGGTCCGATCGAAGCCTTGCGCGACCTCGCTTGGTTGGGGTCTCGTGAAATTTCGGTCCGGTTCGCCAATGCGGGGCAATGGGTCGCTGGTTTTGGCAGGCGCCCCTATGTTGCCAGTCCGTCCAGATTCTGCGGGAACCTTTTTCATTCCTCTGGATTCGCCGATTCCGCCCTTCATTTCTCCCACCCGTCGCACTGGCTGCGAATTGGTGGCACGGGCGAATGTGTCCTGCAAGCGTTCTTGTAGATCGGGCTGTTCGTTCTGTTTTCGTCCTAAGTCCCTTCGATTCCGGAAGGCGTCGGTCTGGAATCGACTCTTGGCCTTGTGTAGGACGGCTCGGCGTCCCGGCGGTTTGAGCGCCAAGGCCGGTTCCGGGGCCTGGGTATTTCGGCCGCGCGCATACACGCGCTGCTCCTTGAGCAGACTACGCTCGAAGGAATCCCGTTCACGCTTGTCGAGCCGATCCAGGTTGCGTCGTTGGCGTTCCATGTCCAGGGCCTGCATTTCCTGGGATCGCTGCAGTTCTTCCCGCTCGGCGGCCTGGCGGTGGCGGATGTCGTCACGTTCCAGCCGATACGCTTCGTAGCGTTTTCTATCCTGATAGCGGTGTACCTTGTCCCGGACCAGGTCCATGCCCGAGACCCGAGACAGAAAGGCCGTCAAACCGGTTGGACGATGGGCCTCGCGCCGATCGCGCATGGTTTGGCGATCGCTCAGGTAGGCGGCCCGCAAATCGCTGCGCTCCGAAGCGAATCCCTGTTCGATTCTTTTCTGGGCGTCATCGTGCTGTTCTCGTTGCTGCGTGGCTTTTTGCTCCAGCTCGGCGCGGCGCTGTGCCTGCCGGGCCTTGAGCTTGTCCAGCTCATTGGCGCGTGTTTCCGCCTGTTTGAACGCGTCCAGAGCCTGCCGGTGCCGCTCGGCTACATCCCTCGCCTCCTCGATTGACGGCAGCTCGTAGTCCTCACCGAGGAAGCCGCGGATGGCCCTGGTGTTCGCCGCGCGGTCATCGATCACCTTGGGCAGCGAGTTCATGTGGCCGTAGGTGTCGACCAGCACATAGGGGCGCTTGTCGCCCGAGGCCAGGATGTAGCCGTGGTGCTCCAAAGCCTTGATGAAGGAGTCCGGCGTATCGCGCCCGTGCCACAACTCGGAGACGATGGCCATGTGCTCCTCGCGAGAAAGCCCGCCGCGGTCTTCCTGGGCCTTTTCATAGAGCGACTTCTGGCGGTAGTCCTGACGCTTCCGGTCTTCAAGCTTGAAGTACCCGGCCGCGAGTTCGATGTCGTGGTCGCGGGCGAACTGGCGAGTGACGGCCATCAGTTTATCGTGGTCGAAGGCCAGGTGGATCGCCTTCATCTCCTGTACGTCGATGCGCGACCAGACCACGTGGAAGTGCTCGCGCAGGCGCCCCAGCTTGTCCTCCTTGACGTGCTTGACGATGGCGTGGGGCTGCCCTGCCAAGCCGAGGGTTTCGGCCACCCTTTCCCGGTATTCGAAGATCCAGGGTTCAGGCCATGCCGGCTGGTTCGGATCGGGATTGACGGACAGGCTGTAGAGCTCCTGTTCGCAACGGGTCATGGACTTCACCACCTCCCATTCGGCGAAGGCGCCGGGGAGGTCCTTGGCGATGGCGCCTTCCAGGTGAAGCAACTCGACGTATTCGTTGTCCTCACCGTTCATCAGGTGAATGGCCAGATCCTGCCCCGAGCCCCGTTGGCTGCCGAACGGGATCATGGCTTCCGCCGCAGGAGCTGGAACAGGGCCGAACGGATCTCGATGAGAAGGTCGCGAATCTCCTCCAGGAGAACGGCGCAGTCCGAAGCTGAGCCGGACAAACCGATATCGTGCAGCCGGTCGTTGAGTTTGGCAAGCTGAGGCAGGAACAGAGCGATTGTGCGTTTGACGTCGGCGAACGTACCGCCGAGGCGACCGAATACGCGCTGGGTAATGAGCTGGTTGCGGCTGGTGCCGGCCTCCGCGACCATGGCGTCGAACTCGGCCCGGCGGCCGGCCGGTGGCCGCCAGGGGATCGGGGATTCGCGTTTCGGTTTCGTCTCGTCGTCCATGGCCCTCCAATGTAAGTCGAGGTGAACGACCGCATCCTCGCGCAGGCCGCACGCAGGTCCGATCGTCCTCCAAGGGCCGAAACCCCTGGTTCGCATCCAATCCGAAGAGGGTTGGTCGGGTGTCCATGAGGGCGCGATCGCCCTTTGGTCGATGGGCATCCAATGGGAGAGCCGACGTCTTCCGTGGCCGAAGCCGATGGACGGAACATCCGGCCGGGATGCAACGCCGGCGCCGTTGCCATGCGCCGCGGTGGGGCTCGATGCCCCTAAGCGGCGGACCAACCCCTTGGCAAAAACATCCCACAAGGATGGTTGAGCCTAGGGGTTCCAAGGGGGGTTAGCGGGGGACGGGACGTCCCCCCCAAGGTGGGCGCGGTATTACCCGCGCACACCTTGTAACCCTGCGATTTCCATAACGGTACCCTATTTTTTCATTGTACCACAATTGTTCCGATATGCTCTTACAAGTTGTGCTGCGCTGCACCGAGGTTGGTGAATGATCTCCATGAGGCACCTGCGAGGAGCCCTTCTACCGCCGCTGCCATGCTCGTTCTCATAACGCGACGAAACGACATGTGTGGTGTACACGCCAATGCCAAACACGCAAGGAACACCGATCGTCCTGCAGCCGACGACGGAGACCTACGAGGCCTTCCAGTATGCCTACGATCACTTCGGCTGGACCCTGTTCGACGCGATGCTGCCAGGCTGCCTGATCACCCTGCAAAGGAGGCCGAGGTCGTCAGGGTTCTTCGCCCCGGCCCGGTTCGTTCGGGGTGACGCGACGCGCTGCGACGAGATCGCCATGAACCCGGCCCATTTCCAACTGCATACGGATGAGTTCACCCTGTCGATCCTGGTCCACGAGATGGCCCACCAGTGGCAGGAGCATTTCGGGACGCCGGGGCGCGGCCGCTACCACAACCGCCAGTGGGCCGACAAGATGATCGCGCTGGGTCTCCACCCCTCCGACACGGGGGCGGCGGAAGGCCGGGAAACCGGGGACCGCATGGCCCACTACACTGTCGAGGGCGGACCGTTCGAACAGGCCGCGAAAAGCCTGCTCGACAGCGGTTTCTCCATCCCTTGGCGGGAATGCCTGCCCAAAAAGCAAGGCACGGACGGAACGCCGGAAGAGCCCGGTTCACCCCGGGACAAAGGTGGCCAGCGGGTGAAGTACACCTGCCCCGTCTGCGGCCTGAACGCCTGGTCCCGTCACGATGCGGGCCTGACCTGCACGGAGCACGGCGTTCCCATGTCGGCCGCGAAATAGAACCTCGGACATCTCCAGAACAGCAAACGCGGCACCGGTCTCCCGGCGCCGCGTCGTCGTTGAGGCCTGCGGTCTAGGCCTCGGTGCCCGGATCGCCGTTCAGAGGGTAGAGGTAGATATCCTCGTCGACGATCTGGGTGCCAACGAGCCGCAGGCACAGGCCACCGTCGTCCCGGGTCCAGGCGACACCGATGCGCTCCAGGCGCTGGTTGCGGCCGGTCCCTCGCGGGGACTTGGCGACCCAGTCAGGCTGATTGCCGTTGTCGGAGCGGGTCTCGGGGTTTTGTGTCGTGGTGGTCATGGTCGTTTCCTTTCTGTTGCGGGCCCGCTTGATTGCAGGCCGATGCCCCGGATGCACGCAAGCCGACGGTGACGTGTCATGGGCCACACGGTCCGTCCGTCAGGACGGAGTGGTGCGGGCCGCCCATTGACACGCCGTCAGGGCATCGCCGACCGGTTTGCGATCCGGGTGATCGGCAAGGCCTGCAATCGCCTAAGCGGTCTCGCGAAGGAAACGGGGCCCATGTGCTGCCACGGATGCATTCGCCGGGCATGCCAGACCGTTGGAATGACCATGACAGTTGGACACCCGCCAGAGGATTGCGGCCGGCCCAGTGCCGTGGACGCAAGCACTGCCTATCCACCAGGGCCGACATGCCGAAGCGGAACTGGCGAGGGCCCCAATCGTCCCGCGGGTCATTCTTGAACGATCGCGGTGGTGCCTGATCCGCACGGCGGCCCGCACCCGCAACGTCAACCGCATCGATCAAGGAGACCAGCATGAAAATTCGCGACCATACTCCCGACCTCACAGACGGCGTGCCCCGGGGTGTGGCGTCCCGGTTCCTGAAGGCGCAGACCGTCCCCCAGGCACGCTGGCAAAGCCAGGCCGATATTCTGGCGTCCCCTGCGCTGCGCTACGATCCCCGGAATCCGGCGGGCAAGATCCTGATCGGCGCCATCGGCGACACCCTGATCGGCCTCGCGGACAACCGGCATGTGATGACGACCGCCGGATCCCGGGCCGGCAAGTCGGTTATGCTGATCGGCAACCTGCTGTTCTACGACGGCAGCGTGCTCGCCACCGATCCCAAGGGTGAACTGGCCCGGACCACGGCCATGCGCCGTGCGGCGATGGGACAGAAGATCGTGATCCTCGATCCCTTCGGCCAAGTGGAGGGCGAGGCCGCACGGTTCCGTGGCAGCTATAACCCGCTCACCCGTCTGACGCTGGAAAGCCTGACCATCGTCGAGGACGCGGTGCAGATCGCCGACGCCCTGGTGGTCAGCACCGGCCAGGAGAAGGACCCCCACTGGAACGAGTCCGCCAAGGGTTACCTGTTCGGGCTCATTCTCTACGTGGCGGTCGGTTCCGGCATCGCCGACGGGGACCGTCACCTGGCCACGGTGCGCAAACTGGTGAACCAGACCTTGTCCCTCGAGCCGGACGGCAAGACCTACGCTCTGCCCCGGCGGATCATCGCGGCGGCACGGCAACTGGCGGCGGACGGTCACGAGGACGTGGCCCTGGCCCTGGAAGGCAGCATGCGGGGATTCTACGAGAAGGCCCCCGACGAAATGGCGAGCGTGCTCTCTTCCGTGCACCGGCATACCCAGTTCCTGGACTACCGGGCCATGCGGAGCGTGCTGTCGGGGCACGACGTGGACCTGGAGGACCTGAAACGCGATCCCGACGGGGTGACGATCTATCTGGTCCTGCCGGCGACGCGCATGGGCATGTGCAGCCGGTGGCTGAGATTGTTCGTCAACCAACTCCTCGATGCCATGGAACGGGAGAAAACCGTGCCCAGGGCGCCGGTCCTCGCCTGCCTCGACGAATTCCCTGTGCTGGGGTTCATGAGCCAGCTCCAGGATGCCGCCGGGCAGATCGCATCCTTCCACGTGAAGCTTTGGGTGGTGATGCAGGATTGGGGGCAAGGAAAGTCTTTGTATGGAGACCGGTTCGAAAGCTTTGCCGCCAACGCCGGTGTCTTCCAGGCCTTTGGCAACGTGGACCTGACCACCACCGAGTACATCTCGAAGCGCCTGGGCCGGACCGTCGTCGAAGTGGCGCGCCAAAGCGACACGGCCTCCGACCAGCGGGAAAAGGGCCTGAGCGGCCGCACGGTCTCGGGCGAGGTCTACGACCTGCTGACCCCCGACGAGGTGAGCCGCCTGTTCGGCCGCGACGATCCCCTCAAGCGGCAACTGGTCCTCTGGGCCGGACTGCATCCGATGATCCTTCAGCGGGTGAACTACTACGATCCCAAGGGTCCGTTGGCGGCGTACCTGTGACCCTCATCTCGCCGGCGCTTCGGTCAGCTCTTTTGACGTTGCGTGTAGCGGTATGGGACGAGGTCGCCGCGTAGCCTGCTCAAGTCTTCCTGGAAGCCGCTCAGCTCGGCTTCCAGGGTTTTCGCCCTCAAGTCGTGGATGATCATGTCGGGCTTCAGGAAGCTCGGGATGACCTGGGCTACGCGCCCGACTTCTCCCAGGCAGGCCATATGGATGGGCTTGAGGTCCGGGACAATTGGCGCGACGTTGCTGGCCAGGGTCCAGATCAGGTTGTGCAGGCGCTGATAGGGATCGGGGTGATCCGTCTCCTCGGGGGCGTCGGGGCCTCTCGCGTATTCATCCAAGATCCAGGTCGTGGCGTAGGCGGCAAAGATGGAAAGCGCGAGCCGCTCCGGCAGCGACCAATCGCAGAGACCGGGAATGTTCTCCAGGCCATCGGTCTGGATTCGGCACAGCATGTAGAGGGCGGACTGGTCGGCGTCGAATTCCAGGCACTGAATCTGTCGTTTGGCGATGCCCCTGCTCGGCTCGACACCGTTTTCGTGCAGGTAGGGCACCCATCCGTGAGATTTGGCCAGGCCCACGTGGCCGTTGAGACCGTGGCAGAGTTCGTGCAGCCACACGAAGCGCAGCATCAGGATCGTGAGATACTCCACCGCCTGTTTGCGGTGATGATCTCTCGGTTGGAGCGACGACCATCGGGCGATCTGTTCGGCCTCGTCGAGGTCCGTCCCGGCCTGGTACAGCCAGAATCCGGGCGGGAACCCGTCGATGCTCTCAGGCGATGTCTCGACCGAGGGATCGCCAATATCCGGAAAGGTCGTTTGCTGGGCGAGGCAGAACAGGGAGAACTCGTGACACACGCTCGCCAGTCCAAGATAGACCCCACACAGGTGCACCTGCCGGAATTCCCAGGCGAAGGCGTTGGGGATTCGGCCATTGACGAACGCCGGATAGACCCGAAACCGTGATCCGTCGGGCCTCCTATTCCGATAAGCGTGAGCGAAATACTGGCGCAAACTCATCAGCGACAGGTCGAGGACGTTGTTCC
The DNA here is from genome assembly GCA_024236415.1 of Hyphomicrobiales bacterium. Classification (GTDB taxonomy): domain Bacteria; phylum Pseudomonadota; class Alphaproteobacteria; order Rhodospirillales; family JACKKN01; genus JACKKN01. Next base: position 16,562 of record JACKKN010000006.1, on the reverse strand, counting down.
CCACTTCATCGGGGCGATCCTGAAGGTCCAGCTGCCTTGCCAGTTCCGCGCCGTCTCCCAGGTCGAAGGTTCCGGACTTCAGCCTGTTCAGGGCGAAACGACGGAACGCCATGCGATCCCGTTGGCTGAAGAATTCCGTGTCGTCCGACATGGCCGCCAGTCAGATCATCGTTATGAAGCGCGTCGTGGCATCAGTTTCAGTAAGTCTGATGCATTCCTTGCCCGATAGGAAAGCGTTGCAGGGGAAGTCCCGCTGTCAATCCGTCGTTGGCTTACGGCTCGCGATCGAGGATGTAGCTGCCGTGGTTGGGCACGCCCGGGCGTCGCGGATCGAGTGCCTTGTCCCGGAACTGCTGGACCTGGGCTCTTATCAGCTCGTCCCGCAAGTCCATGTCCTCCGCGCAGTTGTCGGCACACGTGCTGGCGAGGCGTCCGAACTTGTCCCGGACGGTCAGGTCACATTTTCCGGATTCGATGATCGCCCGGACGAGCTTGACCATACCCAAGGCAGCGACCGTGTGGATGATGGGCAATCCCGTACCCGGATGGACGGCGTCAAGATCTACTTCCTCGTCTTTCAGGGCTTCGAGGGCATGGTCGGCGCGTAGGTAACGAATGGCAACGAAGAGCCGTTCCGTCGCATCCGCGCATGCGGCGAGGGCCTCCTCGATTTCCTGTTCATGCATTTCCGCAGCATGCAGTATTTCTTGCCGTCTGTTCATATCGACCGTCGCGCTGGCCATGAAACCGAACCCGCGCCTCCTTTTGCCCCCATCTAATCCAAAGGATTCGTCGGAAGCAAACTTCGGCATTCGGTCAACAACTTTTCCTTGTGGATAAAATTCCAGATTTACCACCCGCTCTACGATGTGCCGATTGTCTCTGATTTCACGGGTGGCCATCTGTCCGTCGACCACTTTCAGCCAAGGATCAAGGTTGCGAGCTCGAATGCCGCAAGCTTCGTGTTCCGCATAGTGAATTTCGTCGAAGGGTATCAGGGCGTTCATCACGTCTGACTTGCCACCAAGAATGGCGTAAACCAACGCGGGCGTGACGACCGCTACGCCGTTTGTGGAGGTCTTTGCTTCAATTCCGCCGCCGTAGCTTTCAAGGATGATCGGCATATCCCCATACGAGGCAGGATCCATGTCATTGGAATCTTCCAGGAACGCCTCTGGGTCCGTGATGACGTGCTTGCGAAGCAACTCCTTCACACCCAAGGACCATCCCTCGTCTGGACTGGCGATTACAAGGGCGGTCTCCATCAGGCGATCGCGATCGACCAAGTGGTAGGCCCGGTACACGCCTTCAAGGGACTTTAGGGTTTCCGTTACTTGGGCGCCTGCCTGATCGGCATGCAGATCCGCCACGGCGCGGGCGACACGGACTTCCATGGGTTCGCCAACATTGTCCAGGTCCTCGCGGGTGACGTATTCGCAAAACACCAGGAAGCCCGCGAATGCGAGTAGGCCTGCGGGGCCGGTTTTTTGATCATTATGGAGGAACCGTATGATCGTATCGTCGCTGGCCGTTCCGGGAATGGTTTTTTCACCCTGGATCACGTTGGCGATCCTGGACGGATTCCATACTGCCCCCGAAGAATCCTCCAGCAACATGGCATAGGCCAGTTCAGCCCTTAGGAAAGCCCGCATGGCGGGGGATGCCTTGAACGAGTCCGGGTCGAGAACGTGGTCGCACATGCTGCGGGTCTGGTCCTAATGGCCGGTCTTGCGGAAGCGGCGAGTGGTCGGAATTCGGCACGGCTCACGATACGCAAAATGAGCGTCCGCTGAGGTTAGCTGGGCGAAACCGGCCTTGCAATCGGAAGTGGGTGCTCACGACGCGTTTTAGCCGCTTTCGGGAGTCCTGCCATGCCCAGCAAGATCCACCGCAACCGCCTGTTCGGTCGCGGCCCCAGAATTCACCAGAGAGAGCGTGCCGACGGCAAGCCGGTCATCACCGTCAGTGCACATGCGCCGACGGCCAACCAGGCCCGATTGGCCGACTGGAGCGCCAAAATCTCGACCGTGATTTTCTTGGCCCTGTGTCTGTACGGGGCCCTCATTGCTCCAGACCCATCGTTGCGAGCCTGGATTGTCGCGATTGTCCTGCCCATGGCGGCGTACTTTCCCCTGCTGCTTGCTTTCCGGTTTGTGCTTGTCCGTTCGATTCTTGTGGTGTTCACGCCAGAAACGGTCATGGTCCGCCGCTTACTTGGCTGGAAGAGGTTTGATCGGCATCGCCCACACACCTTTACCCTTCGACCGCACGATCGCACCGACGAAGAAACGGCGGCCCACGATCTGGCCCAACGCAAGGCCCAACTCAAGGGCAAGGCGATCGGCAAGAAGCGATACTACGGCCAGTCATTTCACCTCAGCTACGAAGAACTGGGCCTGCGCACCGACCTGATGGCCATCCATGGCCGCACCCTGGCCTTGGACATCCAAGCGGCGCTCACGGCCGCCGACGAGGTCATGGATGGCCTGGCCAGGGACGGCAACGGCGTGGCCCTGAATGCCGACGACGACTGGAGCCGGCAACCGGGCGGGCTGCCCGGCGTTTCGAGCGATTGATGAGGTGACATCATGCCCAGGGATAACAACCCGGCCTCAGTGGGGCCGGCGTTTGAAAACGCGGCAACCCCGGTCAACGAGACAAGCGCGGACGATATGGCGGCCGAACCGCTTGATTTCCAAAGCACGGTGTCGAGCCAGATTGACCTGGAAATCGAGCGCTACGACGCCCTCGACGCCCATGACACGCGATGGAACAAAGAGCGGGACCGGCTGATGGCCAAACCGGTCGAGGCGCCCGCCCTCGGCCCGGACGGTGACGCGTCGTACTCCGCGCAGCGGCGGTACAACGAACGCCGGGCCAGTTGGGAAGCGCACCGTGACGCAATCAACGGGCTGTTCGACAACCAGATCGACGCGCTCCGCTCGCAGGGAACCACATTGACGGACGGATTTGACGCGTCCCACGGTTCACCGTCGCAAACGCCTTCCGACCCCGATCCCACCCGGGAGCAACGCCCCGACAACTCGGCCGCTCCCGACAACGGCGACCCACTCGCCATGACCTTCCTACAACGAGCTGGGCGCGGTCGGAGCCTTTAGCGCGTCGTGCGGAACCGGCGAGGACCCAAGTTCGCCAGGAGAGTATCCCGACAGTGTTGTCCGGGCCTAGTGCCCGGAGTCCGTTCACAACACGGAGGGTACCTTCATGGACTCTACGCTGAAGGAGTTTCTGGGAAAAATCGGAGATCGGATCGACCGGCTGCTCGCGGTCCTGGGCGTGGTCACCACCTACTTCAGCTTCCTTGGCGCCAAGCTCCTGGCCGACGCGGCCGGTGTCACTTGGTTGAACCGGTCCAGCGCGGTCATCTATGCGGTCGGCACCGGTGTCGCCATTTTCACGTTCTGGACCATTGCGCTGCGGGTCGTACCAACCCTGCCCGCCGGCCGATTCCGTCTGGCGGGAATGGGCATCACGGCTGGCGGTTGCCTGGCGGTCGTCGCCATCAGTGCCTGGCTCAACGTTACCGGGCTGGGAGGTCCGGCGGCGATGGACATTCACATGACCGGCGTCATCGCGGCCTACGAAGATGGCTTGTCGACCGTCTATGGCGAGGCCCGGCGCGCCGAGGCCCTGATCACCGACCTCCGGGCCCATTCGCGTCGCTTTGCCCGGATGGCAGAGGACGAACGCAAATCTGGCCGCATTTCCGGTACACCAGGGCCTGGCACGGTCTCGGAGACGTTGATCGACCTCTCCGTGCAGCTCGACGACTTGGCCAATGCGGTGGAAACCTATCTGGCTGACGTGGGCAAGTTGTCGGAGACGGCACGGAGCCAGTTGGAATCCCTGCGCCACCAGGCTGCACTGGATGCGCCGGCGGCGGATCGCATGCGGGCCATGGCCGCCACGGGGGACAAGCTCCGCGCCACGTTGCAGGAGATGCGCGGCAAAAGCCCCGGCGCCAGTGCCGCCAGGGTGATTCGCGCCCTGTCGGCCGGGATCGCCGCCAAACCAGTGGATGGACGTAGCCATCGCGTTCAGGAGTCCCAGCGGCGCGCCCTGGCCGAGGTACAGGGTCGGATGGAGGAGACGGCGCGGGATGTCGCCCTCCTGGCGACCAATCTGAACGGTCCCGACGGCCCGTCGCAGGGTGTTCCCGTGGTGGAGCGAATCGGCCCCATGGAGGCCGTGTACCGCCATGCCGGGGCCCTGGTGCCCATGTGGGCCGGCGGGATCGCCATTGATCTCATCCCGACCGTAATCATCCTTTACCTGATGCTGGTCTACGCGGTCCGCGAGGACGCCGAAGAAGAGCGTGACCGTTTGCGGGATATGACCCTGGCCCAGATCGAGGATTCGCAGCGGGCGTTGATGCGCCTGAAGCGTCCCCAGGCCCTTCCGCCGCCTCAAGATTGACCATTGGAAAAGGGGAAGTCCGCCATGTTCGTCATCACCCAATTTCTGCAAGCCCTACGGGGGCTGTGGGTCGTCGCCTTCGGCGCCCTGGTCGCCCTGCTGATCCTGGTTCAGGTCCTGCAGGCCGTCGACTGGCTTTGGTTCCTGCCGGATGGGCCCTGGAGCAACCTGATGGGGGTCGAAGCCCCGCCGCCCGCTCGCGCCGGTCCGTCCTGCATCACCATGCCGGACGGAACGAAAGTCTGCGAGGGCAATGCTCCCTCGCCGAGCAATGGAGGATTTTGACATGGTGACCACCACATCCCGCCCGGCGCTCAAGACCCTTCTGATTGGCGTGACTTTGATCTGCGCCCTGTCGGCTCGGGCCGACCAATGGGCCCCACAGCCGCCTGGCAAGGAGGGATTCATTTGTGGGGCCAATGGCCATCCGAGCCTTCCCCACGTCGCCAACCCCAAGCCCGGCGCACCCGAAGCCATGCTCGCCGTTAAGTGGATTACCGCAACCATCGGCATCAAGCCGAACTTCGAAGTGCTCCAGGATGAATTTAGTCGGAAGGTCGGCGCCTACGCGATCATCCGGGGCGGACGGCGCTATGTCGTCTACGACAGCGAGGACGCTCATTGGCAGGCGGGCCGGCCGAATTGGCGGGATCTCGGCGTCATGGCCCACGAGATTGGCCACCACGTGGCGGGGCATACGGCAACCAAAGGCGACCGGTGGGGCGAGGAACTGGAAGCCGACCGATTCGCCGGCTTCGCCCTCGGCCGCCTTGGGGCTGATCTCGATCAGGCGCTCCTGTGGACGGCCGATCTCAACGAGGAGCCGACCAAGACCCACCCGCCGCGCAAGGACCGTGTGGAGGCGGCCAAGGAAGGCTGGAACCACGCCCAACTCATGAAGAAGCGGGAAGGCCCCGCCTGCACGCGCCGTTGGATGGGTGAACCCGTATCGCTGGCATTTAGAACGTGCCGGGTGGCCACGGTTTGTACGCCTGAGGAGCGGGTCCGCATTGCCTGCAAAGACATCTTGGGTCAATGGGTCTGGCGGGACTGACGATCGTCGCCACAGTTCATGCAGCTGGGTCAGGAGACATGGACGGTATCGATCCCTTCGTAGAAAGCGGCCACCTCGACGTCCAGGGCATTGGCGAAGCGGTACAGGCGGGAGGCGCTGATTCGGTTTCGACCGGTCTCGTATTTCTGGATCTGCTGGAAGGTGACGCCCGCCGCCTTTCCCAGTTCGATCTGGGACAGGCCTTTCTCCATACGGAGTTGAAAAAGCCGTTTGCCGACGTGAACGTCTATGGGATCGGGGCCGGGTCTGATGTCAATTCTCCTGTCTCATGGAATCACTTGCTGCCTCCTGGTGTTGCCTGCCGAACGTCTTCATCATCCCCACATCCTTTCCGCGATGACCCGGTCCTCGGGCGCGGCCATGTCGAGATAGATTTCCGTGGTCGCCAAGCTGGCATGGCCGAGCCATTTCTTGATCCGGGTCTCCGGCACCCGGGCTATGGCCGCGTGGATGCCGTAGGCGTGGCGCAATCCCTTGGCGCAAGCGCGCTTACCCGTGATCCCGGCGGCGTCCATGACCTGCCGCGTCCTTTTCCAGGCCGTGGTGCGGCTGAACGTCCAGAGGCGGATGCTTCCTCCGCCATCCGGCATGCCTTGCTTCCGGCGCAGGTCGTGGACGGCATCCAGGTGTTCGATAAAGGTGCTTGGCACCGGGATGGAGCGGAAGTGCCTGCCCCTCTCCTCGCCCCGCTTCTTCAAGGAGCACACCACCACCGCGCCATGCTCGAAGTCGATGTTCAGGGCGGTCAACGCCAAGGCCTCGCTGGGCCTGCATCCCGTCCAATAGAGCATTTCACAGAAGGTCCGCTCTTCGGGCCGGTCCAGTGCCGGCAAGGCGGCCAGGAACCGCGCCCGCTCCCCGGCGGAGAGGTACTTGCGTTCTCCCGCTTGGGTAAAGAGGGTCATTCCCTTATATGGCGATGGACCATGCATCATGGCGGTTCCTTTCATGGGCCGGCGTGAAACGGAATAGGCTATTCCGTTTCATCTCGAATACACCCACGCAGTTCCGCCACTTTAATAAACAGGGGAGGCAAAAAATCACCCATTTAGCCTTGGATTAGAATAACGATTTCTTCATAGTATTCAACACATAAAACAGAATAGCCTATTCTGTTCTCGATTTATTAACAGAGATTCAGCTAGATATGCATTTCTAGTAATCGCCCTATTTTTTGGTTGTCCGACAGATTTCGTTAACGCTGATACCTTCAAGAGCTCGGATTTTCTCTCTTGGAAACCAGATTCTCGGAATTTCTACATCGAAACTTCCGTCGGCATGGCCAGCCTCGTTGCCGCCCAGAACGACAAGGCTCAAGCGACCTGCATCGACGATTGGTACTATGGGGACGAGGCGGCCGCGAACAGGCACATCGTCAGTGTGATGGAGCAATACCCCACGTATCATCCGCGCGGCGTGATCCTTGCCGTCCTGAGGAAGAAGTGCGGGAGTTTCCAATACCGAGGGAGATAGGCAGGATCCTCAGAGCTTGGGGACATCCATGTCTGCCGATGGCGCGGATGCATGCCCGACCGCGGGCGAATCGGGCTCCATGCGCTTCACGACAGCGGATGGCATCTTTTTCTCGATATCGTCCTGGAAATCACGCAAATCCTGCTTGGACGGGGGCTGCTCTTCATTTCCGAGCCGGTCCCGAACCCGTCCGAGTATGTCGACCTGATAGCGGAGAACCGCATCATAGGCCCGCTGCGCCTGATCCAGGGCTTTCTTGCGGGCCAGGTATTCCTCGTAGCTGATGGCATCATCACGCCACCGAATATCGCCCAGCTCGTCACCCTCGACCCGTTTGCCGTCTTCTGTTAACGCGTCGCCGTCGGCATCGCGAAAAACCCGAGTGCCATCCGGAAGAATGCTGGCACCGTTCAGTCCGTCATCCCAAGCTTTCTTCGCCTGACCCAGGGTTTCGGCCGCTTCCGCCAGAGCGTATTCCGTTGCCCGTTCCGCCCGGGTCAGCCTGTCCCGGGTGTCGTTGTACAAGGCAGCGTATTCGGGATCGGACAGGCGGGCCATCAGCGCGGAGAGTTGCTCTTGTTCCTTCTCACGGCGCTTTCTGATGGTGTCCGGATGCGCGCCTTCCGGCAGGAATCGGCGGATACGCCCGACACTGACGCCAGCCGTTTCAAGGTTCAAGTCGTCGAAGTCCCGCTGTCGTTGGACATGTGCCTCAAGTGATCGGATCACCCTGTCAATTTCTTCAATATTAATCATCGTCGTTTAAATACGTTTATCAAATATAATTAGTCAGATATTACACTATTTAACTTAAGGTTAAGTTAATGTTCCTCGAAGAATTTTGGCTAGAAAAATTCATTATATATGATTTTTCATCATTGCTGATTTCGCCACAAACTCGCCACAAGTTCGTGAGGGCCCAAGCGGAGAATGGCGAGTTTCCATGGGTTTTCGCGGTTCACGAGTTGTGGCAATTTGGGTGGAATTGGGCCGATTCCATTCCATAACATTCGTCCAAGCCCTTGATTTAATTGTGGTCGGAGCGAGAGGATTTGAACCTCCGACCCCTTGCACCCCATGCTGACTAATAACGCAGAAATTCAAACAGTTAGGAGTGCTCCGCCACAACCTCGCCACAAGCCAATTCGAGCGAGGCAAGGAGACCCGCGTTTTCCGCGCTGTCGATCTGCATGTCGTCGATCAAGTGGCCGTAGGTGTTGAGGGTCGTTTCGATATTCGTGTGGCCCATGAGCTTCTGCAAACGCTTCAGGTTGGTCTTCTTCTCGATCAGGACGCTGGCATAGAAATGCCGGAGGTCGTAGGGACGGTATTTGGGTTTTGCGACCATCTCGCCATCGAGGTCGACAATCTCCACCAAGCCGGCCTCCAGGCACGCCGCATGGAAGCCCCTCTTGCGCCAGTTTCGGGGACATTGCCATTTGCCATTGGCCGTGGGGAAAACCAGATCGTGGGCATTCTTGACACCATGGACGCGGGCGTAGTGGCGCACCATGTCGAGAACGCCATCGCTGACGTCGATGAACCGCCGGCCGGCGGGCGTCTTGGTCACGGAGATCCGCCTGCTGCCATGCTCTATGGCGCGGCAGACCTGAACGCCGCCATCACGCAAGTCAGAGTGGGCCAGGGCAAGGTACTCCTGGGGCCGCATGCCGGCGTCCGCGGCGAGATAGAGGATAGGCCGATACCGTGCCCAAGTTCGGGCGATCTGAGCATTGGGGGAGTTGGCCAGCCGATCGGCCGCCGACAGCAGGGCCGCAACATCCCTGCGCGTTGGAATGGCGATCGGCACGTCGTATCGAGAATCGGCGCGAATGCTGACCCCCGTGGCCGGATTGGCCGGGATGTGGCCGCGCAATGCCATCTCGCCCAGAACCGTGTGGAAATAGGCGAGCGTCTTGCGTGCCGTATAGCGGGAAGGGCAATGGGCGAGAAGCCAAGAGCGGAATTCGACGATGGCCGGTGCGGACAGGTCCTGCAGCCCGCAAGGCCATGGATACCCGTTCATGAACTCGGCGTAGTAGCGGTAGTTGAGAAGCGTGTGGGCAGTGACCGGCTCGTTGCCGTCGGTGCCCTCTCGCTCGCAGATGTCCAACCAGGCGTCGATTGCCTGACAAACGCTTGTCGGGCGATTTTCTGTGGCACCATGACCTGAACGGATATCGCCGCCTTCAAGGAACGCAACGGCCTCTTTGCGGGTGCGGAAAGTCGCATATCCATAGCCAGCGTCCCCACCGGATTTGCGGTACCGAACCTGGTATGTCGTGCCCTTTCTTCCTGTTCTTTTTCTGATATCGGACATAGATTAATAGTAGTTGTATATTGCTTATTATTCAATTTAAAGATGGAAAGCGAGCGGTGTTGCGCGCATTGTTTTGAAGATCGAAATAGACCCGTAGAAGGTCTGATTTCTCGATCCTCAGTCTTCCTTCGATGGGATCGACAAAGAAGGGTAGTTTCCGCTGCCCCCTGGCGTCCGGTTCCGCCGCCCGCTTCATCTGGCGTTCCGAAAGGACAATGCCCATTTCGGCCAACAGGGCGCGGGCCTCGTCGAGCCCGATATAGCACGGCGCCCGGTTCATAGGTCGTACTCCTCGGTGGACGGCCGGTAGGGTCCCGTGGAATACAGTTTCTTCACCGCCTCGCCGTTTGGATAGCGTGGCGACACGTCGTCGCCGAAGCCGTTGGTCGGGCGGATGTACAAGGTGGCGTCCAGGCTGTAGCGGACCGCGAAACGTTCTTCGACCTCGCAAAGCTTTTCGAATAAGGCCTGCCGGATTTGCGGCAGACTGAGCTCTCCCTTTACCTTGATCTGCATCCCAATTTTACTTTCTTAACTTTTGTATATCTTCATAATACAACCTTAAGTATTAATATTTACTTTATTCTATTCTTCGCAAGCGCAGCAATTCCGGGCTTTTCCGGAGAAGCGGGCCGGACGGTTCGGCCCGCCAGGGGTTGTTTTTAGAACAGCGAGAGTTGGTCCGGCTGGCCCGGAACGAAGATCACCGGTGGACCGGCCAGGACGAACTCTTCTCCGCCTCGCTGGACCTTCATGCCGTGATGGAAGCCCATCGGATCGTTTCGGGCCTGTTCGGCATTGGCTGTCTTTTCGGCATAGGTGATGGGTGTTCCGTCGAAGGCGTCAATGTGGATCATCCTATATGCCTCTGCTGATAGGGTTCCGTCCTTGTGGATTATGCCCGTGCAAACCCATGGCCCGCCCCGCCAGGAAAAGGGCCTGCGGACCGGTTGGCGCATACCGATACGGTCGGCGCTGTAGGAAGCATGAACGTCGCCTTCGCCGACGGTTTTTTCCAGCCGGTGGCAGTAGGCGCCGGATTCCAGGCGGCTGGGATCGATTTCCTCGATCACGGGATTGGTCAAGACACTCATGGAACTTCTCCTTTCGCTTTCGGTTTCTCAAGACGCGAAAGAAGACGGCCGGTCGCGGAAGCCCGGCCGGTCATATGTCCAACACGGTCCGCCCTTCATGGGCGGATGGTGCGGCCCGGATATTGACCGGTGGGCGCGCCCGGTCAGATTGAGCGTCCTTCCTTGAGAAACCGGGGCGACAGAGGGTCTTCCGTGAAGTCATCTGCCAATCCTCGATCACAGGACAGCTTCGACATCAGGCTTGAGTGTCCGGCACTTGAGGTTTGGCAGGGACGCCACCCGGCACGTCTATCAGGCCGGCGCTCTCCGATTCATCCGTTCCAGCGTCCGCCACCCGGCGATCCCTTTCCCACGACGAGCATGACGGGGGAACACGGGAAAGGTCCCGGCGGTCGGGGCCATCGAAAACGGACGAAACAGGAGAAAACCAATGTCCCGACTGATCGTTTCCTCGGAACTGCAACGCCTGAGCCTCACCGAGCTCTGGGCCCTTCACGCAAAGATCTGCGACGACCTGATCCGGAGCCCAGCGGATAGCGCGGAAAGACGCAACGCCCTGGCCAGCCTGGAAAACATCCGCCGCGCCATCAACACGTCGAAACCGATGCCACGGCTGCGCGGTCCTTGACCGAGGCACCATAACGGATTCAGCAATGGCAAGGGGCACCGGAAAGCCCTTTCTCGAAGGCGGTTTGCCTGTGGACAGAAAATCCGGATCGTTTTGCGAAATGGATCAAAATTTGATACTTTATGCATATGAATACGGAATTCAGCCATGCACGGGACTTTATCGACGACCTCGCGGCGCGCGGACGCTATCACTTCACCAGCGCCGAGGCCAAGGCCGCGCTTGGAGTGTCGGCCGACGCGGCCAAGCTGGCCCTGAACCGTCTGCGCAAGCAAGGGCGCGTCGCGATACCGGCACGAGGCTTCTACGTCATCGTGCCGCCCGAGTACCGATCGATCGGTTGCCTGCCTGCCGACCAGTTCATCCCGCAGCTGATGGAAAAGCGGAGCCTATCCTACTACGCGGGCCTGCTGAGCGCGGCTCAGTACTACGGGGCGGCGCATCACCGTCCGCAGGAATTCCAGGTGCTTGTCGGGACAGCGCGCCGCGCGCTTATTTGCGGCAAGGTGCGCGTCACCTTCATCACCCGCAAACGGATCGGCGATGTGGCCACCCGTCCGTTCAATACGCCGCGCGGCAGCATCGCCGTCTCGACGCCGGAGGCGACGGCGATCGACCTCGCCGGCTATCCCGACCATACGGGCGGACTGGAGCAATGCGCCACGGTCCTCTCTGAACTATCCGGCCAACTCGATCCGGACAGGTTGGTTGACGCCGCGAGGACCGTGCCGCTTCCCTGGGCACAACGGCTTGGCTACCTGCTGAGCATCGGCGAGGCCGGCGACGTGACCGGCCCACTCCGTGACTTTGTCCGGAACAAGGCCCGTGGCTATGTTCCGCTCGCCCTGCACGGTGATCGGGACGGCCCGCGGTCCCGGGACTGGAAACTGATCCTCAACGAAGCCGTGGAGCCCGAGTTTTGATCCCCCGCGACTACATCACGGAATGGCGGGCCGAGGCGCCGTGGATCGAGGATGCGCAGGTCGAGCAGGATCTGGTCATCAGCCGCGCCCTGGTCGAGATCTTCACAAACCCGGTCCTGAAGAACGCGTTGGCCTTTCGCGGCGGCACGGCGCTTTACAAGCTTTTTTTGAAGCCCGCCGCGCGCTACTCCGAGGACATCGACCTGGTGCAGGTTTCCGCCGAACCCGCTGGCGCCGTCATGGACGCGCTCAGGGATGTCCTCACGCCGTGGCTCGGCGAACCGCGCTACAGGCAATCGGAAGGTCGGGTCACGTTCAGGTATCGATTCTCCTCGGAGGACGCACCGCCCCTGCCGCTCACCCTGAAGGTCGAGATCAACACGCGCGAGCATTTCGCAGTGGGTGGTCTGCGGGACATCCCTTTTGCCGTTCGATCCCGGTGGTTCGAGGGAGACTGCGCCATCCCCAGCTACGGCCTGAACGAACTGCTCGGCACCAAGCTGCGCGCTCTTTACCAGCGCCGTAAGGGACGGGACCTGTTCGATCTCGCCATCGCCCTCGATCATCCTGACAGCGATCCCGACCGAATCGTCGCTGCTTTCACCGCCTACATGGACCATGGCGGCCATAACGTCACAAGGACGGAATTCGCGGAGAACCTCGCCGCGAAAATGCGCAACAGGCTGTTCGCTGCAGATATCGGCCCGCTCCTGCGCGACGGCTATGAATGGGACCTGGCAGTGATGGCCGACAAGGTCAGCGATACGCTGATCGCGCGCCTGTCGGATCAGGCGTGAAACAGACCGGCACTATGCCCGTCTCCTACGCCGAAAAAATGTCCAAGCTCCGGGAAGAGAAGCGGCGCCGAGTGGTGACTGCCGAAGATCCGAAAAAGGAAGCGCGAAATACCCTTGCGTGCGAGAATGTTGGCAAGAGGCGCCTCTGATGCAGCCCAGGTAGGTTGTGTTTGTCGATCTTGTCGCCGGCTAAAAACGTCTACGGGAACGCCGTGGTATCCGCCAAGGCATCTTCTGAGAAACGAAATGCGCCCTCGTTTTCTGTTTCCTACTTTGTTCAAAAAGTACCAACTTGTCGATTAGCGGCTGTGGGTTGAAATTGCCTTTACGGTGCCAGGTAATAAAATCATCATTCCCAACCGGAACGATATACGCACTAGAATCCAAACGCATCTGAATAAGTAGCCAAAGTCCATGCGGATGAATCTTGTCACCGAAATCAAAAAAGACAGGCACACGACTGGTAGACCATTCATCCACGAGCCTGCAATCTAAGGGATGAACGACTACGACCAGTGGTCTTTCGCATACCCGTATTCCGTCTTTCACAGCATCAACAAATTGCCTGAGGTCGTTCTTTCGACGAAGACCGTCAACAACCCAAGCCATATCGCCGTAAAATGCTTCACGTGACTGCCGCTCCTCTGGCTTGATATAGGAGTGCTGAAACTCGATAGCCCAACCCTGATCTGTTTTCACGTCGGCGATGTGTTTCTCACCATCATCATCCCTGTGCGGCACTTCCTGCCAATCGGTAGGAAAGTGACTTTTCCAATTGCGGTGCCACTCGGTTTCATTTTCCCACCAGGGATCACATTTTTGTTTACCTTTGTGGGCCCAGTGCCAAATTCTGTTTTCGCCACATTTGGCGATGGTTGCCGCACCACACATCGGACAATTCCCACTGAGGCTAGGCTCGGCTATCCGGCGTTGACCATTGAATAACGCGAATTTCATGCTGCAACTCCTCTGAATAGCCGCCAATGACCAAACAAGGTCATCAACAATCTGCGTTTTAGGGGTTGCCTACGGTATGTGGTTTGGCGCCACTTAATTCTTCTATCGGGCCTCCTTTTCAGAGTGTTCCTTATTCTTGTGCCGCAAGGCTGATGCCATTTAGCAACGGTTGGTGAGTGAAGTCAATATGGGTAAGCACTTCAACGGAGGTAGCTGACAGTAAGTCAGCGGCCACCACTGTCTCTAGCGGTTGATTCCGACATAAATCAACAAATCGCCAACAACCGAACTGCACATTTTTATCCACAACAGGTTCAAGGAACCTTTTTGCTCTTTGAACCTGTTGCCAGCATTTTCGACCCATCCGGATGCGGAACTCAAGGGCGCCTACGGCGCCGCGTGGAACACGCGGGCATGCCCCTTGAATTGCGCATCCGGATGGGTCACACGCTGCCCAGGCTCGACGAGCCATCCACAGTGAATGAGCCCGCCCCACCTTCGCGGGTGCGGGCCCTATGTGACGGTTCACCGCTCACGGTCGCCGTTGTCCTGCAATCCGTGCAGATAATCCACCGCCCGCTGGGCGTGGGCGGCGGCCGCGAGGATGGCGCGCTTGTCGGACTTCAAAACCTTGAGCCAACTCGCCAGGTAGGCGGCGTGGTCATCCCGAACTTCCGGGGTAATGTCCAGATCGGCGCAGAGGAAGGCGGCGCCAAGCTCGGCGATCAGTTCCTCGCGGGCATACCCTTCGTCGCCCCAGCGCTTACGGCCCATGTCCCGGTCCAGGCGGGTTGGATGGCTGGTCGCGTGGCAGCATTCATGTCCCAGGGTGGCGATGTAGCTTTCCGCGTCCTTGAAGGTCTCGAAAGGCGGCATCTGAATGTAGTCTGTGGTGGTGCTGTAGTAGGCGCGGTTGCCGCCATGGCGGATGTCGAAGCCGGTGGTAGCGAAGAAGGTATCGGCGTGGGCGATCCGTGCCGGACCTTCCGCGCGCGGCTCGGGCTTGGCGTAGTAGTGATCGGGCAGGCCCTCGATCTGCTCCGCGTTGAACACCGTGTAGCCTTTCAGGAAGGGGATGGTGCGTTCGGTTTCCTCGCCGTCGTCGGTGTCTTCGGTGCGGGTTATGGTGTTGGCGTAAACCACCGGCGCGCCCTTCTCGACCTTACACACATGGGCGCCGAGTTCGTTCGCCTGGCGGTAGGTCATCCAGGTGGGGGCGGTGAAGCCACGCTCGACGGCGGCGCTCCAGAGCATCAGGATGTTGATGCCGTTGTAGGGCAGGCCGTTGTGGCGTCGGGGCCGGACAATGCGCCCGGCGGTATGTTCCGCGCTCCAGGGCTTGATCCAGGGGCGTACGCCCTGTTCCAGGTCGGCGACGATCTTGTCGGTGACGCGGGTGTAGATGTCGGGCCGGGATGAAGTCTCGCGTGTCATGGTCCGTCTCCTTTCCTTGGGTTCCTCGAACACGCGGAAAACCCCGCCGGGCGAGTGAGACGGACGGTCCATGCCCGACACGGGTGCACAGCACCGGCGCGGGAGGGTGTTGACCGGACGGGCCGCCCGGCAAAAACCGCGGGAGTTGTTCGGGAGCCCGAGGGAAAGGAGCCGATGACCGGCGAAGGCTTCAATCCGCCATGCAGAACCCGCGAGGAATCCGGTACCCGGATGCCGCCATACAGGGCGTCATGGAACGCTCACGATCAGGCACATCGGATGGAAAGATCCGGGAGGAAACCGGCTTCCGGCCAAGCCAGGGGCGTGTGATTGCCTCTAAAATGGTTCACGTTAGGAACTGAAAACAGAGACCCTTAGCGCCTTCAGATTCTTGGGAATTTCGCAGGAACTGCTTGAGAAAGTTCCGTTGAAGCCTCAGGCGTAGTGGGGCTGACACGCTTAGGAATAGCGTTCTGTCAAATGCCGATAAGCCGGCGAGGATCGATCTGGCTGCGCTGTCTATTTACTTTGGGATTTGAGCCGGCTGAGCATTTGTCGCGCGATGCCGGGCGGCACCTTATTATGAAGACCCATCATCTTATCCCTGTGGCAATCGCGAAGCTTCTTTCCGCTACCGCAAGGACAAGGCCAGTGTCCCTTGGGCCAATCTTGCGAGAGCATCCGCAGGTGATAGATGAGGTCCTTTTTCTTGTGATGTATGCCAAGGGCGTCGGCATAAGCCTCTTCGAGGCCCTTGGCTCCGTGCGTGCGCTCGCCGAAAGGCCACTTTCCGGTCTTTTCGAACCAGTACTGGCCGAGAAAGAACTCATGGAGCGGGCCGTTCATATAGGCGGCGAACGAATGATCTGCGGCGCAGACCAGCCAGTTTTCCCAGACAGTCACACAGCAATCGCCATCCGGGTTGATGTGATGGTCAGCCGTGCGCGGAATGCGGCCGTCGGTTTCGAACACCTTCGGTTCGCGCTTCGGAAACCGCTCGGAGACGACCATCTTGATGGCGAACTCCGAGATCGGTCCCGCGGGGTTGGCTATGACGCTGTTTTCGAAAAGCAGGTAGTCGCCAAGGATGACGAAATCCGATCCTTGCCGCATGGCGCTCAGTTTGGGTTGGTCGAAGGCGATGGCAGCCTTCACCTCGTCCAGTGTCAGCGCCCCTGGTTTGCTTACGATTTCGCCCAAGGTTTCGACTGCGATCCCGTTCGTTGGATATTCTCGATAGCAGCCTCGGCGCGGCGCGCGTCGTCGTCGTTCGATGCGGCCCTCGCAATCGCCGGAGCGGCAAGGCCCGCCGTAGCCGCCGGGAGGATGGCGGCAAGCGACCGCTCCACGAGATCAGCACCAAGCCTGTCTTTCAGCTCAACGGGCATGGCATCGTAACGGCTACCCCGGAGATAGAGCGCAAA
>JACKKN010000005.1 GCA_024236415.1 Hyphomicrobiales bacterium | reverse complement strand
CGGAGGCGGAAGCGCGGCCGGCAAACACCCTTGGCGAAGCGGAAGTGGTGGGCCCGGCTGGACTCGAACCAGCAACCAGACCGTTATGAGCGGCCGGCTCTAACCAATTGAGCTACGGGCCCCCTGTCCGAAGACGTCTGGATGGGGTCCCGATCAGGTAGCAGAGGGCCGGAGGCGAGGCAACCCTTGTGTGTGGGGGGTCTTGCGTGTGGCCGCGCCGCGGTTGCCGTGGCACCATGGGCCATGCCCGAGCTGCCCGACATCACCGTCTATGTGGAGGCCCTGGAGGCCCGGATCCTGGGCCGCGTGCTGCGCACCGTGCGGCGCAACGGGCCGTTCCTGCTGCGCACCGCGGTGCCGCCCCTGGACGCGGCGATCGGCCGGGAGATCACGGAGGTCCGCCGCGTCGGCAAGCGCATCGCGCTCGCCACCCGGGGCGGGCCCTGGCTGGTGCTGCACCTGATGATCGCCGGGCGCCTGCACTGGCGCGCCGCCGGGGCGCCGCTCAAGGGCAAGAACGCCCTGGCCGCCTTCGACTTCGATGACGGGTCGCTGGTCCTGACCGAGGCCGGCAGCAAGCGCCGCGCGTCCCTGCACGTGGTCGACGACGCGGGTCTGGCGGCCCTGGACCCCGGCGGGCTGGAGGTGGCCGGCGCCGACCCGGGGGAATTCGCCGCGCGCCTGACCCGGGGCAACCACACCCTGAAGCGGGCCTTGACCGACCCGCGGCTGCTGAGCGGCATCGGCAACGCCTATTCGGACGAGATCCTGCACCGGGCCGGCCTTTCCCCTGTCGGCCTGACGCAGAAGCTGGCCCCTGGCGAGATGGCGCGGCTGCAGCGTGCCTGCGAGGCAGTCCTGGCCGAATGGACCGGCCGCCTGCGCGCCGAGGCGGGGGAGGGGTTTCCGGAGAAGGTCACCGCCTTCCGCCCGGAAATGGCCGTGCACGGAAAGTTCGGCCAGCCCTGTCCCGTTTGCGGCACGGCGGTGCAGCGCATCCGTTATGCCAGCAACGAGACCAACTACTGCCCGCGCTGCCAGACCGGCGGCCGGGTCCTGGCCGACCGGGCGCTGAGCCGCCTTTTGAAGAAGGACTGGCCGCGCACCATCGAGGAGCTGGAAGAAAAGCGGGGGCCCCAGGGCCCCCGCTGAGACGGCGACTTCGCCACCGGCTACCGCTTGTTCAACTGGAACACGGTCTGCCCATCCGGGCTGATCCAGATCGCCCGGGTGTCGGACACGAAGCGGAAGGTGCCGCCGTGAACGCTGGTGTACTCGTTGCTGCGCCCGGAGTTGTCATAGTACCGGTCGAGGGTGGTCGGCACGCGGCGGACCTTGATGTGGCCGTCCGTCTGCTCGACGAACTCCTCGGTCTTGCGTTGGCCGTTGACCAAGAAGTCCCACTGGCCCAGGACGTTGATGCGGTCCGAAGCCACCGGGACGACCGTCTCGCCGGTCTTGGCGAGCTTGCCCTTGGCGCCGCGGGCCGATTTGTAGCGCAGCTCCTTCCAGTTCTTGCGGAACTTGATGGTGGCGCCGTCGGCGGCCTTCCAGGTGCGGCCCCAGCCGCGGTCGAATCGGGTGCGTGCTCCGTTGTCCACCGCAGCGTAGAGGTACTCCTCGACCCGGTCGCGCCCGCCGCGAACCTTGGTCCGGTTCTTGACCTGCTCGTCGATGACGATGGTGGTGGCGGTGTTGTCCACGTCGCCGCTCCAGACACCCTCGGCCGACGGTGCGTGGACCCGTTCCAGCTTGACCTCGCTGCCGCCGTTGGGCTTGTACTTCAGGCGCTTGAAGTTCTTGCGGAAGCGCAGGTCGCCGACATCTTTGTCGTCGTAGTGGCGGTAGGAGTCTTTCTTGAAGAAGGTCGGCGCCCGGTCGTCGATGCTGGCCTTCAGGCCGCCGCCGGTCTGCTCGGTGATGTGGATGATGTGCCCGCCGCCGGCCCAGAAGCCCTCGGTGCACTTCATGTCCGTGTCGCACTTCTGCACCGTGGTGGCCCGCACGTAGGCGCCGCCGACGTCGAGGCCGATGGCCTTGCCGCCGGTGATGGTGAAGCCGAGGAAACGGCCGACCTCGTCGTCCTTGCCGTCGCCGTCCTCGTCCACGCGCTCGAACCACACGCCCAGGGCCACGTCCCAGGTCAGCTTCTGGGAGTCCTCCAGGACCTTGGTGAAGTCCCGCTTGGCGAGGGCCTTGCCGTTGCCGACCACGTCCATGAGGTCCAGCACGTAGCCGTGGGAGTTGCCGCGCAGGTTGTTGAAGTCGTCGACCCACAGGCCCACCGTGGCGCCGCCCGTGGCGCCGCCGCCGGCGCGCCAGTTGATGCTGCCGCTGCTGTACAGCTTGGTGTCCTTGCCGCGCCCATGGGCGCCGCAGCGGATGGCGATGCCGGCCTCGCCCTCGACGTTGACGATCAGCCCGGCCTCGGCCCCGACGCCGATGGTCACGGCGCCGAAACGGCCGCCGAAGCAGACCTGGCGGGTGTCCGTCGACGCGCCGTCGGCATCGCTGCCGTCATCGCCTTCGTTGAGGCTCCGCTTCAGGTTGTCGTCGTTGTCGACCTTGGCGGCCATGCCCACCAGGGGCAGGATGGCGTTCTGGAACTGCGGGATCTGGGCCATGGCCGCGCGCTTCACGGCCTCCTCGCGGCTGATCTTGCAGATGCCGTTCAGGCCGCGCTTCAAACCGTCGGCGCAAGGCTTGCCCCGGTCGGTGATGCGGCAGGCGCCCTGGCCCTCGCGGCCGCAGGGCTCGCAGACGCCACCACGCGCGGTCGTCCACTCGGCGCACTGACGGCCCTGTTTCAGCACCCGGCAGGCTGGCTGGCCGGTTCCGCCACAGGGCTTGCAGATGCCCCGGCCGTTGGGCTCGTACTGGCCGTGGCAGGGGAAGCCGGCCAGGATCTTGGGGCAGGCCTTCTGGTCGGGGCCGCCGCAGACGTCGCAGGTGCCGCCCAGGTTGTGCAGGCCCGAGTTGCACTGGGCCCCGGCCTTGAGCGCCCGGCAGGCGCTCTGCCCCTTGCCGCCGCAGGGCGTGCAGATGCCCCGGTTGTCGGGCTCGTACTTGCCGCGGCAGGGAAATCCCGCGAACACCTTGGGGCAGGCCTTCTCGCCCGGTCCGCCGCAGGAGTCGCAGGTGCCGCCCATGTTGTGCAGGCCCGGTTCGCACCGCTTGCCGGCCTTGAGCGCGCGGCAGGCCGTCTCGCCCTTGCCGCCGCAGGGCTTGCAGTAGCCGCGCGGGTCGGGTTCGTACTTGCCGTCGCAGGGATAGCCGCGCGCCAGCTTGGGGCAGGCCCTCTGGTTGGCGCCGCCGCAGCGCAGGCACTCGCCGCCGAACTTGACCAGGCCCGGCTGGCACTGGGAGCCGGCCTTGAGCGCGCGGCAGACCGACTGGCCGGGGCCGCCGCAGGGCTGGCAGAAGCCGCGGTTGTCGGGTTCGTAGCTGCCGCGGCAGGGGTAGCCGCGCTTGACCTTGGGACAGGCCTTCTCGCCCGGCCCGCCGCAGCGGGCGTAGCACCGGCCGTCGATCTTCATCAGGCCGCCCTGGCATTGCGGTCCCGGTGTCGCCGGTGGGCAGGAAACCTGCCCCTCGGCGCCGCAGCGCCGGCAGAGGCCGCCGATGATGCCCAGGCCCGCGTCGCACCGGGTCCCCTTGTAGACGGCCGGACAGGGCTTCTGGCCCTCGGCGCTGCACTGATCCGATTTCTTGGCTTCCGCCGGCCCGGTCTGGGCCATGGCCAGGACCACCACCAGGATCAGGGTCTTGAGGAGGAAAATTGCCGTCGACCGAAGGTCAATCATGGGAACCCCACGCTCTTTCCGAAACGCACAAATGCCGGCGGAACCGGCCGATGACACACCATGGCAGACACCCCGGGGCCCGTGTATGGGTAGCACTACCCATTCGCGCCCGTCCCCGGGCCGTCGCCGGTCGCCTCGGCCAGGCCGTCCAGCAGCCCGTCGCGCAGGGCGCGGGCCATGAGCTCGGCCACCGAGCGCACCTCCAGCTTGGCCATCAGGCTGGCGCGGTGCTTTTCCGCCGTGCGCGGGCTGATGCCCTGGGCCCGGGCCATCTCCTTGGTGGTGCGCCCGCCCAGGATCATGTGCAGGGTCTGGCGCTCGCGCGGGGTCAGGCCGACCGCCGCCGCCGGCGCCTCCTCGATCAGGGCCAGGCACTCGGGCGCGATGAACCGGCCGCCGCGCAGGATCAGCGGCAGCTTCTCGTACAGCAGGCGGCTGGACCCGCCCTTGGCGAACATGCCGTCCACCCCGGCCTCCACCATCTGGCACAAGGTGCCCCCGGCGGTGACCGAGGAGAAGACGACGACCTTGGTGCGAGGGCTCCAGCGCCGCAGGTCGGTCAGGACCTCGGCGCCGCCCGCCAGCGGCATGGTCAGGTCGAGCAGCAGCAGGTCGGGCTGGTGTTCCTTGACGGCGGCCAGGGTGTCGAAGCCGTTCTCGGCCTCGGCGACCACGCGCAGGCCCTGGTCCTCCACCACGCCCGGCGCCTCCAGGGCGGCGCGGAGCCCGGCGCGGACGATGTCGTGGTCGTCGGCGATGACGACCGTGCACGGTTCCCTTTTGGCGATCGCCATCCCTGCCTCTCGTTTCTTGAACGGAAGCATAATTGATAATGATTCCAATTGGAAACAGGCATTAGGGTCGGGCCGGGACGGTCACCGAGAAGCGGGTGCCGCGGCCCTCGGCGGTGCGGCAGTCCAGGGTGAAGCCATGGGTATCCGCCAGTTCCCGGACGATGGACAGCCCCAGACCCGACCCCTGGGACGCGGCGCCCTTGACCCCGGCGGCATAGGCGTCGCCCACCCGCGAGCCGGGAAACCCGGCCCCGTCGTCGGCCACCTCCAGCACCAGGCGGCCGCCGCGCCGCCGCGTGCCCACCAGCACCCGGGTCCCGCCCGAATGGGCGACGGCATTGGCCACCAGGTTGCTGGCGATGCGCATGAGCGGCACCGGCGGGGCCAGGAACACGCCGCCGCCGGGCACCACCCGCAAGTCCAGGCCCCGGGTTCGGGCCTCGGCGCCGAACATGCGCTCCAGGGTCGCCAGCAGCAGCCTGGCGGGGACCTCTTCGGGCACGGCGCCTGGCGCCGGCTCGGGCGCGGCGCCGGCGTCGGCATTGCCCCGGCCGCCGCCGGACAGGTCCGCCGTCAGGTCGTCGAAATGGTCCAGGATGCGCCCCAGGCGGTCGGCGACCTCGGGGTCGACCCGGCCGCCCAGGGCGTCCAGCTCGGCGCGCAGGGAGGCGATGGGCTGGCGAATGTCGTGGGACGCGGTGGCGAGCCGCCGCGCCCGCCGCGCCGCCGTGTCGCGGGCGCGGGCGTAGTTCTTCTCCATCTCGAACAGGGCGGCCGAGGTCGCGGCGTCCTTGCGTGCCGCCGCCAGGGCCTCTTCCCGCGCCGCGTCGCGGGCCCGGCGCACGTCCACCACCATGGCCCCCACCGCCGCCATGGTCGGCAGGGTGACGGCCAGGAACACCACCCGCAGGACCCCGCCGCCCACCGGGCCGGCCCCGGTGACGCTGACCGCCAGCAGGGCGGCCAGCACCGCCACCAGCGCCGCCGCCGTGGCCAGGGGCAGCAGGGCCCGGCCGCCGGTTGCCGTGCGCCAGGTGGCGATGGCCGCCAGGTGGGCGGCGAACATGGCCAGCAGCAGCCCGTTGGCGGCCCAGGCCAGGGCGGCGCCGGGCCAGGGCCAGGCGGGCACCACCAGCACCAGGGACAGCAGCGCCAGGGCCCGCAGCCCGGTGCGGACCCGTGGCCAGACGAGGGCCGGGTCGATGGCCCGCTCGGCCGTGAACAGGCCGAAGGCCGCCGCCAGGAAGCCCATGGTCAGGGCCGCCGACAGTTCCGCCGCCGGCGCGGTTCCGGGCACCAGGATGGTCAGCCCGCCCTCCAGCAGCCACAGCAGCCCCAGCACTAGGGCGAACAGGACCGAATACAGCACCCCGACCCGGTTGGCGGCGGCGGCGTTGACCAGCAGGAAGGCGACCACGGCGGTACCGGCCGCGGCGTAGAAGGCGGCCATGCCCGGCGTCAGGACGTCTAGGGTCGTCGCCAGGGCCGCCCCGCCGGCCGCCATCATCGTTTCCATCGCCATCGCCATCGCCTCCCACGGCCATGCTGGGGTGCCGCCGTCCCCCTGGCAAGGGCCCCGGGGACCGGCGGCTTTCAACCTATCCCCGGGGGCGGAGGCGGGGAATGGGTAGCATTACCCATTCCGGCCGCGCCACGGGCCGGGTAGGGTAGGGCCATGGGATCACGGCAGAGGGCCAGGACATGGAAACGACGACCGATCACCCTTCGACCCGCCGCGGGGCCGGGCGCCTGCTGGCGGCGTTGCTGCTGGCGGCGGCGGCCCTAGGGGCGGCCCTGGGGGTGGCCCTGGCGCCGGCGCCGGCCAGTGCCCAGGTCCCGGCCTTCCTGCCCATGAAGGACGCCGTGGAACCGGGCCCCGTCCTGCCCACCGACGGGGTGTGGACCATCTCGACCATCGGCAAGCGCATCCGCATCGAGGCCGGCCGTGCCTACGCCGTCGACCCCTGGCTGCACCTGTTCGTGCTGCAGGTGCAGCCGGACATGGTGGTGCTGCGCAACTTCCGCCAGGCCGGCCCCGGCACCTTCACCGCCGACGACCTGCCCCTGCTGGGCCCGGCCACTTTCCGGCTGACCTCGGATGGCCGCCTGAACGCCACGGTCCAGGGCAGCCTGGGTCCGGTGGGCTATGTTCTGATACCCCAGCAGGTGGACGACCAGGCGGCGCTCGACGCCGAGGTCGCCGCCCTGAACGGCGGCGGCGGTGGTGGGGGCGGCACCCCGCCGCCCAGCGATGGCGAGCCGCCCCGCGACGCCCCGCCGCCGGCCGATGCGCCGCCGGCCGACGACCGCGACCCCCCGGCGGCGGGCCGGGGCGACCTGGCCACCTGCAAGAACCTGGGCATCGACCCCAAGACCGGCGACGTAGTGTGCATGGACTGAGGGCGGCGCCTGCCACGGCCGCCCGGTCAAGGCGCCGCAGGGGGCGGAGCTTTCGTGGATGCCCGGGTCAAGTCCGGGCACGACATAACTATTTGAAATATATACATTTTATCATGGCCGGGCTTGGCCCGGCCATCCACGCCCGCCGCCGCGTCGACCGCCGGATCAGTAATCCAGGAAGCTCCGCAGCTTCCTTGACCGGCTCGGGTGCTTCAGCTTGCGCAGCGCCTTGGCCTCGATCTGGCGGATGCGCTCGCGGGTGACGCTGAACTGCTGGCCCACTTCCTCGAGGGTGTGGTCCGTGTTCATGCCGATGCCGAAGCGCATGCGCAGGACCCGTTCCTCGCGGGGGGTCAGGCTGGCCAGGACCCGGGTGGTGGTCTCGCGCAGGTTGGCCTGGATGGCGGCGTCCAGCGGCTGGACCGCGTTCTTGTCCTCGATGAAGTCGCCCAGGTGGCTGTCTTCCTCGTCGCCGATGGGGGTTTCGAGGCTGATGGGTTCCTTGGCGATCTTGAGGACCTTGCGCACCTTCTCCAGCGGCATGGAGAGCTTTTCCGCCAGCTCCTCGGGGGTCGGCTCGCGGCCGATCTCGTGCAGCATCTGGCGGGACGTGCGGACCAGCTTGTTGATGGTCTCGATCATGTGCACCGGGATGCGGATGGTGCGTGCCTGGTCGGCGATGGACCGCGTGATGGCCTGGCGGATCCACCAGGTGGCGTAGGTCGAGAACTTGTAGCCGCGCCGGTACTCGAACTTGTCCACCGCCTTCATCAGGCCGATGTTGCCCTCCTGGATCAGGTCCAGGAACTGCAGACCGCGGTTGGTGTACTTCTTGGCGATGGAGATCACCAGGCGCAGGTTGGCCTCGATCATCTCCTTCTTGGCCTTGCTGGCCTCGCGCTCGCCCTTCTGCACGGTCGCCACGATGCGCCGGTATTCCGAGATGGGCAGGCCGGCCTCGTTGGAGATCTCGGCGATGCGGTCGCGGATGGTGGCGATCTCGCCGCCGTGCTTCTCCACGAACTTGGGCCAGGCCTTGCCCGGCAGCTTGCCGACCCGCCTGACCCAGGCCGGGTCCAGCTCGTGGCCGTAGTGCTGTTCCAGGAAGTCGTCGCGTTTGACCCGGCACGAGGTGGCCAGGCGCAGCAGCTTGCCCTCCAGGCTGATGAGATCGCGGTTCAGCCCGTAGAGCTGCTCGACAAGCTGCTCGATGCGGGCGTTGTTCAGGTGCACGTCCTCCATCAGGTCGACCAGCTCGTGGCGCAGCTTGACGTAGCGCTTCTCGGCGGCGGGCTTGACCTCCTCGCCGGCCTGCAGCAGCTCCAGCCGCTTGACCTGGGCCCGGTGCAGCTTCTTGTAGGTGGCGGTGATCTTCTCGAAGTTCTCCACCACCTCGGGGGTCAGCTTGGCCTCCATGGCCGCGAGCGACAGGTTGTTCTCCTCGCTCTCCTCGCCGTCCTCCTCCTCGCCTTCGCCCTCGGAATCGCCGTCGGGCGTTTCCTCGTCCTCGTCCTCGGCGCCCGTTTCCTTGGCCGACTTGTCCTCGCCGTTGCCGCGCCTGGCGGCGGCCTTGCCGGCCCGCGCGGCGCCGTTGCCGCGCCTGGCGGCGGCCTTGGCGACGGGGGGCTCCTCGTCCTCGTCGGCGCCATCGTCGGCGCCATCGTCGGCGTCGGTGTTGGCGGCGACCTCGCCGTCGCCGTCACTGTCGCCGTCGCTGTCGGCCTCGACACCGCCGTTCACGGCGCCGCCCGGGCCACCGCCGTAGGTGGCCTCCAGGTCGATGATGTCGCGCAGCAGCATCTCGCCCTCGACCAGGGCGTCGTGCCACTGGACGATGGCGCGGATGGTCAGGGGGCTTTCGCAGATGCCGCCGATCATCATCTCGCGCCCGGCCTCGATGCGCTTGGCGATGGCGATCTCGCCCTCGCGGGACAGCAACTCCACCGAGCCCATCTCGCGCAGGTACATGCGCACCGGGTCGTCGGTGCGGCCCAGGTCGCTCTCGTCCACGTTGCCGCCGGTGCCGGACTCGGACTCGCTCTCGTCGGCGGCCGGCGCGGAATCGTCGGCCTCCTCGTTCTCGACCACGCTGATGCCCATCTCGGACAGCATGGTCATGGTGTCCTCGATCTGCTCCGACGACACCTGGTCCGGCGGCAGGGCGTCGTTCAGCTCGTCATAGGTGACGTGGCCGCGCTCCTTGCCGCGGGCGACCATCTTCTTGACCGCCGCGCCCAGGGAGTCGAGCAGGGGGCTGTCCGAGCTCTCTTCCTGCCGGTCCCTGTTTTCCGCCGTGTTCGCCGCTTTGGTTGCCATAGAAGGGCGTGCTCCGCTTATCTTTCCGCCGGGACGGCCAAGGGTCGCGTCCGGACGCGCCCGATGGTCCACCTGTCGAAATGAAATAATCCCGCGATCCGTTCCGGCCCGTTTTCCCCCGCGGCGGCCACCCGCTTGTCGACCCGCCGCGCCAACCCCGGGAACGCGGTTTCCGGCCCGCCGGTCCGGTCTCCGGCCTGGCCGTCCGCCATGGCGCCAACCGCGCCGCGTCCCCACGCGAAGCCCCCGCCACGAACGATCCCCACAGGACGACCTTCCATGGCGTGCGGACTCCCACGCCTGAAATGGCTTTCACATCGGCGAGAGTCAAGACCCACTTTCCCGGACAGGGGTATAAAGACTGCGCGCCGGCCTTTGTCAAGGCCCCCGCCGCCGCCGATGGTGCTCCGAAAGGCGCCCGGGACAGCTCCCGGAAGGGCCCCGGCGCGGGTCCGCGGGCCAACGGCCGCGCGCCGGCACCTCATTCCTCTCCGGCCTCGCCCAGCCGGGCCGCCAGCAGGGCCCGCCGCCGAGCCCAGGCGTCGTCGTCGCCGCGGGCGATGCTGTCCGCCAGGTCCTGGCGCCCGCGCGACAGCTCGCCGTCCAGTTCCAGGCCGCGCAGCAGGTCCATGTTGGCCTTCCAGACCTCCAGCACGTTGTCGTTGCTGGCGTCCGGGCGCATGACCCGGTCGGCGCGGATCACGGCGTCGCTGAACAGGTCGTTGACGGCGCGTTCGACCCCATAGGCGGCGAGCTGGCGCTTGACCTCGCCCACGTCCAGGTCGGCGTCGCCCGACAGCAGGTCGATCAGGGCCTGGCGCAGGTCGTCCAGGGCCGGCTGCGAGAAGTGCAGGGCGCCCAGTTCCTCCTCCACCTCGTGGAAGACCCCGGGGTGGGCGATGGTCAGGGCGGCCAGCATGCGCTCGGCCCGCAGCAGCCTGTTCTTGCCGATGCCGCGGACCGCCTGGGCGTCCACCGCCGCGGCCCGGTCGCCGCGGCGCGGCGCGGCCCCCCGGCGGTCGCCGCGGTCGCCGCGGCCGGCGCGGAAGGCCTCCCACACCCGGTTGCGGAAATCGCTCAGGAAATGGCCGCGTACGGTCTCGTCCTCGATGCGGAAGGCCTGCTTCTTCAGGCGGTCCTCCAGGGCGGCTCGCTGTTCGGGGGTGGCCAGGGGGCCGGCGCCGCGCTCGTTGCGCCACAGCACCTCCGAGAGCGGCATGGCTGCGTCCAGGACCCGCTGGAAGGCCTCGGGGCCGCTGCGGGCGATCAGGCTGTCCGGGTCCTCGCCGGCGGGCAGCACGGCGAACAGCAGGGTCTGCCCCGGCTGCAGCAGCGGCAGGGCGCGCTCGGCGGCGCGGCCGGCGGCGCGCTGGCCGGCGGTGTCGCCGTCGAAGCACAGCACCGGCTCGGGCGACAGCTTCCACAGCAGACGGATCTGATCCTCGGTCAGGGCCGTGCCCAGGGGCGCCACGGCGCCCTGGAAGCCGGCCCGCGAAAGGGCGATCACGTCCATGTAACCCTCGGCGGCGATGACCGTGCCGGTCTCGCGCACGGCCGGCAGGGCCTGGGCCAGGCCGTACAGCACCGTGCCCTTGTGGAACAGGGCCGTCTCGGGCGAGTTCAGGTACTTGGGCTCGCCGTCGCCCAGGATGCGGCCGCCGAAGGCGATGGCCTGGCCGCGGCGGTCGGTGATGGGGAACATGACCCGGCCGCGGAAGCGGTCGTAGGGCTCGCGTCCGCCGTCCTCGGGGCGGATCACCAGCCCGGCCTCCACCAGCAGGTCCTCGGAGATGCCGTCGCGGCCCAGGGCCGCCTTCAACTGGCCGCGCGAATCGGGGGCGTAGCCCAGGCGGAAGCGGGCGATGGTGGCGTCGTCCAGGCCGCGGCCGCGCAGGTAGTCCATGGCGCCACGGCCCTCGGGCAGGCGCAGGTTGCGCTCGAACCACCTGGCCGCGGCCTCCACCACCTCCTGCACGGTGCGGCGGCGGGCGGCCTGCTGGCGCTCCTCGGGGCTGTCCTGGGGCACCTCCATGCCGGCCAGGGCGGCCAGGCGCTCCACCGCCTCGGGGAACGACAGGCCCTCGGTCTCCATGACGAAGTCGAAGGCGCTGCCATGGGCGCCGCAGCCGAAGCAGTGGTAGAAGCCCTTGTCCTCGTTGACCGTGAACGAGGGCGTCTTCTCCTTGTGGAAGGGGCACAGGCCCGAATGCTCGTGGCCCTTGCGGGTCAGCTTGACGCGCTTGCCGATCAGGTCGGCGAGGCCGACCCGGGCGCGCAACTCGTCCAGGAAACGGGGCGAAAAGGCCATCCACGTCCACCGCGGTGAAACTCACCGCGGAGCATAGAAGATTCTTTCGGAATAGGAGAGGCTCTTAGAGTCGGGGATAACGGGGATACTTTCGCCCGCACCGCCCCCTAGGCCAGGTGCGATTTCACCATGGCGCTGGCCTTGGCGAAGTCCATCTTGCCGGCGTAGCGTTCCTTCAGCGCCGCCATGGTGCGGCCCATGTCCTTCAGGTTCTTGGCCTCCAGCTCGACGATCAGGGTGGTGATGGCGTCGGTCATCTCGGCCTCGCCCATCTGCGCCGGCAGGAACCGCTCGATCACCGTGATCTCCTCGGCCTCCTGGCGTGCCAGCTCGGGCCGGCCGCCCTTCTCGTAGAGGGCGATGGACTCGCGGCGCTGCTTGATCATGGACTGCAGCAGGCCCAGGATCTCGTCGTCGGGGATCCCTTCCACGTTGCCCTTGCCTCGGGCGGTGATGTCGCGGTCCTTCAGGGCGGCCAGGATCAGGCGCACGGTGGAGACCGAACGCTCGTCCTTGGTCTTCATGGACTCCTTCAACGCCTCTTTCAGCTTGTTTCGCAGCATGGCGCCCTCAAGATTCGTTGGCGATTTTTCGAAGGTCAGTGACGGTACAGAAAAAAGCGCCAAAAGGCAAATTCTGGCTTTGAAATAACACACTGAAAACAAAGAATTTTTTTACGGAATGGAGTCTTGACGTCGGCACGTCTTTTGCTTAAACCATCGCTCCAGGCCGACAATGGATCGATCCGCGGCCCGCGGGCAAAACCGCGGGCACCCCGCCAAGGGGCATCGGGCAGGGGTTTCGGGGCAAGGCGCCCGGCACGCCCGGGGGCCGATCGCGCGCGACCGGACCGGCGGCGGCCCCGCGCCGCTTTTCCTTTCTGACGGGATGCCCTTCCCATGACCGACACCGACGATCCCGCCGCCGCGCCCGACGCCGCCGGCGCCATTTCCATGCAGCCGCCCGGCTGCGACGGCGCCGTGGTGCTGGACGACGGCTCCGTGTTCTGGGGCCGCGGCGCCGGCATCGAGGGGGTGGCCGCGGGCGAGATCTGCTTCAACACCTCCATGACCGGCTACCAGGAGATCCTGACCGACCCCTCCTATGCCGGCCAGATCATCACCTTCACCTTCCCCCACATCGGCAACGTGGGCACCAACGCCGAGGACGTGGAGACCACCACCCCGGCGGTGCGCGGCTGCATCCTGGCCACCGACATCACCGACCCGGCCAACTGGCGCGCGGCGCGGCACCTGGACGAATGGCTGCGCGCCAACGACCTGGTGGCGGTGACCGGGGTCGACACCCGCCGCCTGACCCGCCGCATCCGCGACGGCGGCGCGCCCAACGGCGCCATCCTGCACGCGCCGACCCCGGACGAGCGCATCGACACCGGCGCCCTGCAACAGATCGCCGCCGGCTGGCCGGGGCTGGAGGGCATGGACCTGGCCAAGGAGGTGACCTGCCGCCAGACCCACACCTGGGACGAGGGCGTGTGGAGCCTGGGCCACGGCTATGCCAAGGCCGGCGGATCGGTCCGCCACGTGGTGGCCGTGGACTACGGCATCAAGCGCAACATCCTGCGCTGCCTCACCTCGCTGGGCTGCCGGGTGACCGTGGTCCCGGCCACGGCCACGGCCGACGAGATCCTGGGCCACAGGCCCGACGGCGTGTTCCTGTCGAACGGTCCCGGCGACCCGGCGGCCACCGGCGAATACGCGGTGCCGGCGATCCGGGCGGTGGTCGAGGCCGGGGTGCCCACCTTCGGCATCTGCCTGGGCCACCAGATGCTGGCCCTGGCGCTGGGCGCCAAGACCTACAAGATGCACCTGGGCCAGCGCGGCGCCAACCACCCGGTCAAGGACCTGGACACGGGCAGGGTGGAGATCACCAGCCAGAACCACGGCTTCTCGGTCGACCGCGACAGCCTGCCGGCAAACGTGGTGGAGACCCACCGCTCGCTGTTCGACGGCACGGTCGAGGGCATCCGCGCCACCGACCGGCCGGCCTTCTCGGTCCAGTACCACCCCGAAGCCTCCCCCGGGCCCCAGGATAGCCACTATCTGTTCCGGCGGTTCGTGGACATGATCGACAAGGGGAAGGGATAGCCAGAACCCCTATTGAACCACAGAGGCACAGAGACACAGAGATTCGGAAATGGAGCGGGATCCGGTCACCGACAAAGTCATCGGACTTGCGATTGAAGTTCATCGGGTTCTTGGACCGGGTCTTCTGGAATCGGCGTATGAAGAATGCCTTTGCTTCGAATTGAATCAGAACTGCGTGCCATACGCCCGGCAAGTGCCCCTGCCGGTCATCTACAAGTCGGTCAGACTTGATTGCGGCTATCGCATGGACCTGGTGGTAGACAGCAGCGTGGTGCTCGAATTGAAGACAGTCGAAAAAATTCTGCCCATCCATGAAGCCCAGTTGCTGACCTACCTGCGGCTGAGCGGCATTGCTACGGGCCTTATTCTCAACTTCCATGCCGCCGTCCTGAAGGACGGCATCCGCAGAAGGGTCCTTTAGGCGATGCTCCCTCCCCGCTTTTCTCTGTGCCTCTGTGTCTCTGTGGTTTATTAGAGCTTCCGCCATGCCCAAACGCACAGACATCCACTCCATCATGATCATCGGCGCCGGGCCCATCGTCATCGGGCAGGCCTGCGAGTTCGACTATTCCGGCGCCCAGGCCTGCAAGGCCCTGCGCCAGGAGGGGTACCGGGTGATCCTGGTCAACTCCAACCCGGCCACCATCATGACCGACCCGTCCATGGCCGACGCCACCTACGTCGAGCCCATCACCACCCCCATGCTGGAGCGCATCATCGCCCGCGAGCGGCCCGACGCCCTGCTGCCGACCATGGGCGGGCAGACGGCCCTGAACGCGGCCATGGACCTGGCCAAGGCCGGCATCCTGGAAAAGTACGGGGTCGAGATGATCGGCGCCGACTCGGCGGTCATCGCCAAGGCCGAGGACCGCCAGCAGTTCCGCGACGCCATGGAGAAGATCGGCCTGGAATGCCCGCGTAGCCGCGTGGTCCGCACCCTGGCCGAGGCCCGCGACGCCATGGAGGCCATCGGCCTGCCGGTGATCATTCGGCCCAGCTTCACTCTGGGCGGCATCGGCGGCGGCATCGCCTACAACCGCGACGAGTTCGAGGTGATCGTCGCCGGCGGCCTGGCGGCCTCGCCGGTGCACGAGGTGCTGATCGAGGAATCCGTGCTCGGCTGGAAAGAGTACGAGATGGAGGTGGTGCGCGACCACGCCGACAACTGCATCATCATCTGCTCGATCGAGAACGTGGACCCCATGGGCGTGCACACGGGCGATTCCATCACCGTCGCCCCGGCGCTGACGCTGACCGACAAGGAATACCAGATCATGCGCAACGCCTCGATCGCGGTGCTGCGCGAGATCGGGGTCGACACCGGCGGCTCGAACGTGCAGTTCGCCGTCAACCCGGACACCGGGCGCCTGATCGTGATCGAGATGAACCCGCGGGTGTCCCGCTCCTCGGCCCTGGCGTCCAAGGCCACCGGCTTCCCCATCGCCAAGATCGCCGCCAAGCTGGCCGTTGGCTACACCCTGGACGAGCTGGACAACGACATCACCGGCGGCGCCACGCCGGCCAGCTTCGAGCCGACCATCGACTACGTGGTCACCAAGATCCCGCGCTTCACCTTCGAGAAGTTCCCGGGCACCGAGCCCATGCTGACCACGTCCATGAAGTCCGTGGGCGAGGCCATGGCCATCGGGCGCTGCTTCGCCGAGTCCCTGCAGAAGGGGCTGCGCTCCATGGAAACGGGCCTGACCGGCCTGAACGAGGTCGAGATCCCCGCCGCCGAGGGCGGCGACAAGGGGCCGGTGCTGGCGGCCCTGGCCGAGCCGCGGCCGGACCGCATCCTGGTCATCGCCCAGGCGTTCCGCCACGGCCTGTCCGTGGACGAGGTGCGCGCCGCCAGCAAGTACGACCCCTGGTTCCTGGAACAGATCCAGGCCCTGGTGGCCGAGGAGGAGCGGATCCGCGCCCATGGCCTGCCGGCCGACGCGCCGGGCCACCTGCGGCTGAAGAAGCTGGGCTTCTCCGACGCACGCCTGGCCGAGCTGTCGGGCAAGTCCGAGGCCGACGTGGCCAACCGGCGCAAGATGCTGAACGTGCACCCGGTCTACAAGCGGGTGGACACCTGTGCCGCCGAGTTCCCCACCCCCACGGCCTACATGTATTCGGCCTACGTGGGCGACGGCGTGAACCCGCCGCAGAGCGAGGCCGACCCCTCGGACCGGCCCAAGGTGGCGATCCTGGGCGGCGGGCCCAACCGCATCGGCCAGGGCATCGAGTTCGACTATTGCTGCGTCCACGCCGCCTACGCCCTCAAGGAGTCGGGGATCGAGGCGATCATGGTCAACTGCAACCCCGAGACCGTGTCCACGGATTATGACACCTCGGACCGCCTGTACTTCGAGCCCCTGACCGCCGAGGACGTGATCGAGCTGATCCGGGTCGAGCAGTCCCGCGGCGACTTCCGCGGCGTGATCGTGCAGTTCGGCGGGCAGACGCCGCTGAAGCTGGCCCAGGCCCTGGAGCGGGCGGACATCCCGGTGCTGGGCACCTCGCCCGACGCCATCGACCTGGCCGAGGACCGGGAGCGGTTCCAGGCCCTGCTGAAGCAATTGGGCCTGCGCCAGCCGGCCAACGGCCTGGCGCGGTCCCTCGACGAGGCGACCCAAGTGGCCGGGCAGGTGGGCTACCCCCTGGTGATCCGGCCCAGCTACGTGCTGGGCGGCCGGGCCATGGAGATCGTGCACGACCAGGCGGCCCTGCTGCGCTACATGACCAGCGCGGTCAAGGTGTCGGGTGACAGCCCGGTGCTGCTGGACAGCTACCTGCAGGACGCCATCGAGGTCGACGTCGACGCCATCGGCGACGGCACCGACGTCTACGTGGCCGGCATCATGCAGCACATCGAGGAGGCGGGCATCCACTCGGGCGACTCGGCCTGCTCGCTGCCGCCCTATTCCCTACCCGACGACGTCATCGCCGAGCTGGGCCGCCAGACCGCGGCCCTGGCCCGGGCGCTGAACGTGGTCGGCCTGATGAACGTGCAGTTCGCGGTCAAGGACGGCGACATCTACATCCTGGAGGTCAACCCGCGGGCCAGTCGCACGGTGCCCTTCGTGGCCAAGGCCACGGGCGTGCCGGTGGCCAAGGTGGCGGCCCGGGTCATGGCCGGCGAAACCCTGGCCTCCTTCGGCCTGACGGGGGTCGCCGTGCCGTCGGGCCACACGGCGGTCAAGGAGGCCGTGTTCCCCTTCGCCCGCTTCCCCGGGGTCGACATCATCCTGGGGCCCGAGATGAAATCCACCGGCGAGGTCATGGGCATCGACGCCGACTTCCGCCGCGCCTTCGCCAAGTCGCAGCTGGGTGCCGGCAACACCCTGCCCGAGGGCGGCACCGTGTTCATCTCGGTCAAGGACCGGGACAAGCAGGCGGCCGCCGGCCTGGCCCGGCGCCTGGCCGACCTGGGCTTCGACCTGATGGCCACCGGCGGCACGGCCGCCTTCCTCGGCGAGGCCGGGCTCAAGGTGACGCGGGTCAACAAGGTGCTGGAGGGCCGGCCCCACTGCCAGGACGCCATCGTCAACGGCGAGGTGCAGCTGGTCATCAACACCACCGAGGGGGCCCAGGCCATCGCCGACAGCTACTCGATCCGCCGTTCGGCCCTGACCAGCGGGGTGCCCCACTATACCACCATGACCGGCGCCGACGCCGCGGTGGGCGCGCTGGAGGCCCTGCGCGCCAGCGCCCTTGAAGTCGCTCCGCTTCAGGATTATTTTAGCGGCAAGTTCTGACAACCCAGCGCGACTTCCCCAAGGGACGCCACGCGGCCCGGAGGCCCCGGGCCGGCGGGCGTTCTTGCATTCTGGACACGGAACCGAGGCCATGGAAAAGGTACCAATGACCAAGGAAGGGCTGGAGCAGCTCGAGGACGAGCACCGCCGGCTCAGGAACGACGAGCGCCCCGCCGTCATCAAGGCCATCGCCGCCGCCCGCGAGCACGGGGACCTGTCCGAGAACGCCGAATACCATGCCGCCCGCGAGCGCCAGAGCTTCATCGAGGGCCGGATCATGGAGCTGGAGGACATCATCAGCCGCGCCGACGTCATCGACACCAGCCAGCTTTCCGGCGACACGGTGCGCTTCGGCGCCACGGTCATGCTGGCCGACGAGGACACGGACGAGGAAAGCACCTACCGCATCGTCGGCAGCCACGAGGCGGACATCAACTCGGGCCGCCTTTCCGTCACCTCGCCCCTGGGCAAGGCCCTGATCGGCAAGAAGCTGGGCGACTCGGTCGAGGTCACCACACCGCGCGGCACCAAGAGCTACGAAGTGGTGGACGTCCGGTTCGGGTAGGCGTCCGTTAATTTCTTAACCATCCCCCGCCGGCGCGTTCCGGTGTATGCTGCCCCCCGTCGAGAAAGGGGAGGCTTTTCCATGCTGCGCGACCGCGTCGTCATCCTGACCCACGCCCTGCATTTCGTGGGGCCGCGCACCGGCGGCGTGCTGGCCGGCCACGGCGCCACCGTGGTCTGCCACGATGCCGCCTTCGCCGACCCGGCCGCGCGCGACCGCTTCGCCGCCGAAAACCCGACCCTGTCTGCGGCCCGGGCGACCGAGCCCGAGGACCTGGTGGCCGAGGTGATGGCCGCCCACGGGCGCGTCGACGTGCTGGTCAGCAACGACACCTATCCGGCCGTGCGCCGGCCGGTGGACGAAACCCCCGCCGGCGAGGCCCCCGGCGACGAGATGCGCCGGGCGCTGGAATCCCTGGTGGTCTGGCCGCACCGGCTGATCGGTGCCGCCGTGCCGCACATGAAGGCGCGTGGCGCCGGCAAGGTCCTCATGGTCACCTCGGCGGCGCCCCTGCGCGGCCTGGCCAACTATTCCATGTACGCGGCGGCGCGGGGGGCGGGGAACGCCCTGGTCAAGTCCCTGTCGCTCGAGCTGGCGGCGGCCAACATCCAGGTCAACGCCATCGCGCCCAACTACATCGAGAACCCCACCTACTTCCCGCCGGCGCTGCTGGCCGACGAGGCGGCCATGGCCAAGATGCTGCGCAACATCCCGGCCAAGCGCCTGGGAAAGCCGGAAGAGGTGGCCGAGCTGATCGCCTTCTTCGCCTCGGACCTGTGCGGGTTCGTCACCGGCCACGTGGTCCCGGTGTCCGGCGGCTGGGCGTGACATCCGCACCACGAAAAACCACGGGGAGACTTCCATGGACATGAACGGCGCCAGCGTCATCGTCACCGGCTCGTCCAGCGGCCTGGGCGCGGCCATCGCCCTGGGCCTAGCGGCCAAGGGCGCGAACCTGGTCATCAACTACTCGAAAAGCGAGGACGACGCCCGCACCGTGGCCGCCCAGTGCGAGGCCGCCGGCGGCAGGGCCGTCCTGTGCCAGGCCAACGTGGCCGACGACGGCGACTGCCGCCGCCTGGCCGCGGCGGCGCTGGACGCCTGGGGCCGCATCGACGGCCTGGTCAACAACGCCGGTACCACCCGCTTCGCCCGCCACGACGACCTGGAGGCCCTGTCGGCCGAGGACTTCCAGGCCGTCTACGCGGTCAACGTCATCGGCCCCTATCAGATGATCCGCGCCGTCACGCCGGCCATGAAGGCCCAGGGCGCGGGCGCGGTGGTCAACGTCAGCTCCATCGCCGGGGTCATGGGGTACGGCAGCTCGGTGGCCTACGCCGCCTCCAAGGGGGCGCTGAACATCATGACCAAGTCCCTGGCCCGGGCGCTCGGCCCCGAGATCCGGGTCAACGCCATCTGCCCCGGCCTGATCCAGGGCCGCTGGCTGCGCGAAGGCATGGGCGACGAGCGGTACGAGGCCATGGTCCGCTCGGTGGAGGAAAACACCCCGCTGCGCCGCGCCGGCACCGCCGAGGACATGGCCGAGGCGGCCATCTGGCTGCTGGAGGGCGCGCGCCACGTCACCGGCGAGGCCATCCTGGTGGACGCCGGCATGCACCTGGGCCCGCCGCGGCGCTGAGGCGGAATTACGCGGCGTACACCGTGGGGTCGGCGACCCCGGCCAGGGCGAAGGCTTCCTTGCGTTCGGTGCAGGTGCCGCAGGTGCCGCAGTGCACGGCGCCGCCCTTGTAGCAGCTCCAGGTCCGTTCGAACGGCACCCCCAGTTCGGCGCCGACGGCGACGATGTCGGCCTTGGTGCGCGCGACGAAGGGGGTCAGGAAGTCGACCCGCCACATGCCCTCCAGCGCCAGGTCCTCCATGGCCCGGAAGGCGTCGACGAAGGCCGGGCGGCAGTCGGGGTAGATGAAGTGGTCCCCGGCGTGCACCGCCGCCGCCACGGCGTCGGCGCCGGCGCCGGCGGCGATGCCATAGGCGATGGTGAACAGGATGGCGTTGCGGTTGGGCACCACGGTGACGCGCATGGACTCCTCGGCATAGTGGCCGTCGGGCACGTCCAGGTCGTCGGTCAGGGACGATCCGGTCAGGAACGGCTGCACGGCGCGGATGTCGACCACGTCGTGGCGGGTCCCCAGGTCGGCGGCGGCCAGGGCGGCGTGGTCGATCTCGGTGCGGTGGCGCTGGCCGTAGTCGAAGGTGACCAGGCGCTCCAGCGCATGGTCGCGCGCCACCAGGTGGGCCAGGGTGACGGAATCGAGCCCGCCCGAGCAGACGACGACGGTTTTCATGGCGGTTGTCCTTGTCCCCGGCTTCCGTTTCCGGGCTACAATCGGCCGCCCGGCGGGACCGGGTCAACAGGCAAGGGCGACGGAGGAACCATGCGCGGCGTGCTGGTGCGGGAGTGGACCGACTTCGACAAGCTGGCGGTGGCGGAGATCCCCGACCCCGAGCCGGGCCCGGGCCAGGTGCGCCTGCGCATGCAGGCGGCCGGCATGAGCTTCGCCACCAGCCTGGTGGTGGCCGGCAAGTACCAGCGCAAGCCGCCGCGGCCCTTCGTGCCGGGCACCGAGGGCGCCGGCATCGTCGACCGGGTCGGCCCCGGGGTGACCCGGGTCGCGCCCGGCGACCGGGTGGCGGCGATCCTGGACTGGGGCGCCTTCGGCGACCAAGCCCTGGCCCAGGAGGTCAGCGTCTTCCCCATCCCCGATTCCCTGGAATTCCACCGCGCCATCTGCTTCACCAACTCCTACATGACGGCCTACGCCGCCCTGGCCTGGCCGCACCTGCTGGGCCTGCAGGCCGGCCAGGTCCTGCTGGTGCACGGCGCCGCCGGCGGCGTCGGCATCGCCGCCACCGAGATCGGCAAGGCCCTGGGCGCCACGGTCATCGCCACCGCAGGATCGGCCGCCAAGCTCGACGTGGCCCGGGCCCACGGCGCCGACCACGCGGTCAACTACCGCGACGCGCCGTTCCGCGACGCGGTGCTGGAAGCCACCGGCGGCCGCGGCGCCGACGCCGTGTTCGACCCCGTGGGCGGCGCCGTGTTCGAGCAGTCCCTGCGCTGCATGGCGCCCGAGGGGCGGATCATGCCGGTGGGCTTCGCCGGCGGCACCATCCAGCAGATCCCGGCCAACATCCTGCTGGTCAAGAACCTGACCGTGTGCGGCCTGAACATGGGCTACTACTACGGCTGGAGCCCCCAGGACATGCGCCACCAATACGCCGACCGGGTACGCGCGGCCATGGAACAACTCTTCGCCTGGTTCGAGGCCGGCCGCCTGGACCCCCGGGTCTCCCACGCCTTCGCCCTGGACGATTTCCGCGACGCCATGGCCGTGGTCCTGGGCCGCCGGTCCCTGGGCCGGGTGGCCCTGGTCATGGACCAGGAGGCGCGGCGGCTGGGGGTCCGGCCAGGGTGCCCGCTGGAGCCCGGCCGGGCGGGTTGATCCGCCGCCGGTGCGGCCCGGCCGGCGTCACGCGCCGGGGCCGCCTTTCAGGTGCCGGGCGATGAACGTCGCCGCCAAGCGCGACCCGGCCGGGGCGAAATGCCACTTGTCGATGAACAGGTCGTCGCGCTGCCGCAGGTACGGACGGATCAGGGCGTCCAGGTCCAGGGTGTCTGCGCCGGCCTTGCGCGCCGCGGGCAGGGCGACCGCGTTGGTTTGTCGGATGGCTTCGGCCACGCTCTTGTCGCTCTTGTAGGTCGGCGGGTTGTCGGAAACCGGATACAGGGAAAACCACCGGCGGCCGACCCCCGGAACTTCGTGCGGGTCGTAGGCCACGGGCTGGGACATGACGAGGACCCGCGTAGCGATCCGTTTGGCCAGCCCGACCAGTGTCGAGACCCGCTCGGTGATGAACGATTTCCGGTTCGGCGACATCTCGACGGGGACGTCGACCAGCTTGACGGTACCGTTGTTGCGCAGGATCCGGTTCTTCGTGTCGAGGGCGAACGGATGGACGGGTACCGGTGCCGCCTGCGCGGTCGAGTTCCGCCACAGGCCCGAAAGCGCCGTCTTGATCGCCACCAGCCTGGGCTCGCGGAGGTACTGGTCGTTCAGCCTTTCATAGATCAGCTCCGGCGCATGCAGCAGGCCGCTGTCGGCATACCACTGGGCCGAATAGTGGAACGTATTTTTCCGGGACGGCGGTTCGGGGGCGCGGCGCCAGTGGTCCATGAGGATCGCCACGTCGTAATGCCGGCCGAGCTCGGCCATGTGCCGCAACAGGATCTCCATCTCGTTGTTGCTGGCGCCGTCGCGGGCGAAGTTTTCGACGTGCACGCTGCCGGCCGGGAACTGCCTGACCAGGACTTCGGACCAGGCCTTCGGCTGATCCAGGCTGACATCGACGCTGGTGCTGGTGCCGAACACGGCGATCCGCGTCTTCTCTCCGTGATAGAGTTCGCCGCGGGCGCCGTGTGCGTTGGTCCGCCAGCGCAGGTCCTGGCGTTGCTGGTCGCAGGCCTCGTGGCAGGGCAGGGTGACCGCATGCAGGGGCTGGTGCACGTTGTCGCCGACCAGATGCGGCGCCAGGCGGCATACGCCCTCGGCGGAAAGGCAGACCAGGACCGCGGCAACCGCCAGGCGGGGCAGGCTGACCTCCTTTCGGAAGCGCCATATCCCGGATGGTTGGAACAGTTTCATCGCCACGGTCCGCCCCTAGAACTGGAAGTAGATGAAGGGAATGCCGCCGCTCTGATTGAGCACGATGACGGCGCTGGCGCAACAGCCGGTGAACACGGCACGCAACGGCCAGGCGGCCGTGATGACGATCTCGGTGCGGCCGCGCCAATACTGCCAGGCCTGCATGAGGATCAGGGGCAGGACATAGGGCAGGGCATAGTCCAGGATTTCCCACGCCCCCTGCCACGACGACCAGGAGAAGGCCAGGGCGCGCAGCAGGCGCATGAGCTGGTCCATAGTCTCGACCCGGAACAGCAGCCAGCCGACCAGGGTCAACTGGAACATGCCCAGGATCTTCGCCGCCCCGACCAGGGCCCCGTCCGGCGCGTCCGTCCGCTCGCGGTTGCGGAACATGGCCCGGTGCAGGCACAGGATCAGGCCGTGATACACGCCCCACAGGACGAAGTTCGCCCGCGCCCCGTGCCACAGGCCGCCCAGGGTCATGGTCAACAGCAGGTTGCGGTAGGTCTGGACGGTGCCGTTCTTGTTGCCGCCCAGCGAGATGTAGAGGTAGTCGCGCAGCCAGCTGGACAGGCTGATGTGCCATCGGCGCCAGAAGTCGGACGGGTTCTTGGCGAAATAGGGCAGGTTGAAGTTCAGCATCAGCTCGAAGCCGAGCAGCTTGGCAACCCCGCGCGCGATATCCGAATAGCCCGAGAAATCACAGTAGATCTGGACCGCGAACAGCGCCGTGGCGACGTAGACCTCGGGGCCGGTCGGGTCGCCGCTGGCGTAGATCAGGTTGACCGGGTGCGCCACGGTGTCGGCGATCACCACCTTCTTGAACAGCCCCCAGACGATGAGATAGAGCGCCGGCTCGATCTGCGAGGTGTCGAACTTCCGCGGCTGCGTGATCTGGGGCATGAAGTGGGCGCCGCGCTCGATCGGGCCGGCGACGAGCTGAGGAAAGAAGGCCACGAACAGCGCCACGTCGAGGAACGAGCGGGTCGGCGGCATCTTGCCGGCGTGGACGTCCAGCGTGTAGCTGAGCGTCTGGAAGGTGTAGAAGCTGATGCCGACAGGCAGGATGACGTTCAGCAGCAGGTGCGACGACGGGTCGGGGGTGATGCCGAACAGGTCGATGAACGACGAGATGAAGAAGTCGTAGTACTTGAAGACACCCAGGATGCCCAGGTTGACGCAGATGCTGACCGCCACGGCGGCCTTGCGCACGGCCTGGCTGTTGGACGGCGCGGCGAACCGGGCGGCCCAGTAGTCGACCAGGGTTGATGCGAAGATCAGCGACAGGAACCGCCAGTCCCAGGCGCCGTAGAACACGTAGCTGGCGACCAGCAGAATCAGGTTCTGACCGCGGTGCGGCAGCAGATGCGTACCGAGGAAGACTGGTATGAAGAACAGCCAGAATTCGATCGAGTTGAAAAGCAACCGCAGGGCTCCTGACAAGCCAATTGACCGTTGACGCCGGGGAAATCGCGCGCCCGGAATTCTGCCAAGAATAGATTAAAGCATCTTGAAAAAAAGGGCCTTGCGACAGGCGGGCGGGTTCGTCGGCGCGGGGTGCCGCCAACCTCTGCCGGCGGCACCTATTTCCCGTGTTCGGGCCGCTTCTCGCGCATGGTCACCAGTTCCTCGGCGGCCGAGGGGTGGATGCCCACGGTGGCGTCGAACTGGGCCTTGGTGGCGCCGCACTTCATGGCGATGGCCACGCCCTGGATGATCTCGGGCCCGTCGTCGCCGACGATATGGCAGCCCACCACCCGGTCGCTGGCCCGGTCCACGATCAGCTTCATCATGATCTGCTCGTCGCGCCCGGTCAGGGTGTGCTTCATGGGCTTGAAGCGCGAGATGTAGACGTCGATCGGGCCCTGCTCGCGGGCCTGGTCCTCGGTCAGCCCGCAGGACCCCACCGCCGGCTGGCTGAACACCGCCGAGGGCACGTTGGCGTAGTCCATGGTCAGGGGGTTGCCGTTGAAGTTGGTCTCGGCAAAGCAGCGCCCCTCGGCGATGGCCACGGGGGTGAGGTTGATGCGGTCGGTGGCGTCGCCCACGGCGTAGATGCTGTCCACGGAGGAGCGGTTCCACTCGTCCACCTTGACCGCACCCTTGGAATTCAGCTCGACCCCCGCCTCCTCCAGGCCGATGCCGCGGGTGTTGGGGGTGCGGCCGGTGGCGTACATGACCGTGCCGCAGCCCAGCTCCTCGCCGCCGGCCAGGCGCACCGAATACCGCTCGCCGTGCTTCTCCACCGAGCGCACGATGGCCTCGCGCAGGATGGTGATGCCCTTCTTCTGCATCTCGGCGGCCAGGGTCTCGCGGATGTCCTCGTCGAAGCCGCGCAGGATCTGCCCGGCACGGATGATCAGGGTCACGTGGGCGCCGAGCGCGTTGAAGATGCCGGCGAACTCGACCGCGATGTAGCCGCCGCCGACGATCACCACCTGGCGCGGCAGGTCGGGCAGGTCCAGTGCCTCGTTCGAGGTGATGACGTGCTCGATGCCCGGGATGTCGGGCATGGCCGGCCAGCTGCCGGTGCCGATCAGGATGCGCGCGGCGGTCACGGCCTTGCCGCCCACTTCCACCGTACGCGGGTCCACCACGCGGCCGCGGCCGCGCAGCAGCTCGACGTTGTTTTCCCGCAGGATGCGCTCGTACACGCCCTCCAGACGGTTGAGCTCGCGGTTCTTGTTGTCGATCAGGGTCGGCCAGTCGAAGTCCGGCCGGCTGCGGGCCCAGCCGTAGCCCATGGCGTCCTCGAACTGCTCGGCGAAGTGGGCGCCGTAGACCAGCAGCTTCTTGGGCACGCAGCCGCGCATGACGCAGGTGCCGCCGACCCGGCTTTCCTCGACGATGGCCGTGCGCGCGCCGTAGCCGCCGGCGAGCCGCGTGGCCCGCACGCCGCCCGACCCGGCGCCGATGGTGATCAGGTCATAGTCGAAGGTGGCCATGGCTCCGCTCCCTGCCTGTGCGCCTACACGCCGCCGTAGCAGAGGTACTTGATTTCCAGGAAGTCGTCGATGCCGTACTTGGAGCCCTCGCGGCCCAGGCCCGACTCCTTGACCCCGCCGAAGGGCGCCACCTCGGTCGAGATGAGGCCGGCGTTGATGCCCACCAGGCCGTATTCCAGGGCCTCGGCGATGCGCCAGCAGCGGTTGACGTCGCGGCTGTAGAAGTACCCGGCCAGGCCGAACTCGGTGTCGTTGGCCATGGCCACGGCCTGTTCCTCGGTCTCGAACTTGAACAGGGGCGCCACCGGGCCGAAGGTCTCCTCGCGGGCCACGGCCATGTCGGTGGTCACGTCGGCCAGGATGGTGGGCTGGAAGAAGCTGCCGCCCAGGGCGTGACGCCGGCCGCCGCAGACGACCCGGGCGCCCTTGGACGTGGCGTCGGCGATGTGCTCCTCCACCTTCTCCACCGCCGCCATGTCGATCAGCGGCCCCTGCTGGGCCCCGTCCTCCATGCCGTTGGACACCTTCAGCGCCGTCACCGCCGCCGCCAGCTTCTCGGCGAAGGCGTCATAGACCCCGGCCTGGACCAGCAGCCGGTTGGCGCAGACGCAGGTCTGTCCGGTGTTGCGGTATTTCGAGATCATGGCCCCCTCGACGGCGGCGTCCAGGTCGGCGTCGTCGAACACGATGAAGGGGGCATTGCCGCCCAGCTCCAGCGACACCTTCTTGACCGTCGAGGCGCACTGCTCCATCAGCACCTTGCCGATCTCGGTCGAGCCGGTGAAGGTCACCTTGCGCACGGTGGGGTTGGACGTCATCTCGCCGCCGATGGCCCCGGCGGCGCCGGTGACCACGTTGACCACGCCCTTGGGAATGCCCGCGCGCTCGGCCAGCTCGGCCAGGGCCAGGGCCGAGAACGGGGTCTGGCTGGCGGGCTTGATGACCACCGGGCAGCCCACGGCCAGGGCCGGGGCGCACTTGCGGGTGATCATGGCGATGGGGAAGTTCCACGGCGTGATGGCGGCGACCACGCCCACGGGCTGTTTCAGCACCACGATGCGCTTGTCGGCCTGGTGGCCGGGGATGGTGTCGCCATAGACGCGCTTGGCCTCCTCGGCGAACCACTCGATGAACGAGGCGCCGTAGACCACCTCGCCCTGGGCCTCGGCCAGGGGCTTGCCCTGCTCGGCGGTCATCAGGTCGGCCAGGTCCTTCTGGTTGGCCATGATCAGCTCGAACCAGCGCCGCAGCACGGCCGAGCGCTCCTTGCCCGTCAGGGCGCGCCAGCCGGCCCAGGCGGCCTCGGCGGCGGCGATGGCGCGGCGCGTCTCGTCGGCGCCCATGCGCGGCACGGAGCCCAGGATTTCGCCGGTGGCGGGGTTGTTGACCTCCTGCGTGGCGCCGCTGTCGGCGTCGGTCCAGGCGCCGTCGATGTAGCACTGCTGGCGAAAGAGGGTGGGGTCCTGGAGCTGCATGGTGGAAGGTCCTCGCTGGCGGGGTCTGGATACGGATTTGAAGGGCAGGCGGGAACGGGGTTGCCCGCGGCCCTTGACTTTACCGCCGCTGGCACCTTTAGCCTGTGGGGGCAAAGGTAATGGGCTTGGCCATGACGTTCAACATCACGCGCCGAACTTTCCTCGCCGGAATGGCCGCCGGCGCCGCTTTTTCGCCCCGCGGCGGCCGCGCCGCGGCGGAAGTCCCAGGCAGCGGGACCCGCACCCTGACCCTGCGCGCGGCGCCGGCCTCGGTCAACCTGGTGGGCGGCGGCTATCCGGCCACGGCCGTCTGGGCCTACGGCGGCACCGTGCCGGGGCCGGAGATCCGTCTGCGCCAGGGGCAGCGCCTGCGCGTTACGGTCGAGAACGGCCTCGAGCAGCCGACCACCGTGCACTGGCACGGCCTGCGCATCGCCAACGCCATGGACGGGGTGCCCGACCTGACCCAGCCGCCGATCCCGCCCGGCGGCACCTTCACTTACGACCTGGCGCCGCCCGATGCCGGCACCTACTGGTACCATCCCCACGTGCGCAGCGCCGAGCAGGTGGGCCGCGGCCTGTACGGCGCCCTGGTAGTGGAGGAGGCGGATCCGCCGCCCGTGGACCGGGACCTGACCTGGGTCCTGGACGACTGGCGCCTGACCGACGAGGCGGCCATCGCCCAGCCCTTCGGCCACATGATGGACCTCAGCCACGGCGGCCGCATGGGCAACGTGGCGACGCTGAACGGCGCCATTCCCGATGCCATCGCCGTGCGCCCCGGCGAGCGCCTGCGCCTGCGCCTGATCAACGTCGCCAACGCGCG
Source organism: Hyphomicrobiales bacterium (assembly GCA_024236415.1). Classification (GTDB taxonomy): domain Bacteria; phylum Pseudomonadota; class Alphaproteobacteria; order Rhodospirillales; family JACKKN01; genus JACKKN01. The sequence goes on along the minus strand of JACKKN010000005.1, from coordinate 312,890 downwards.
GCTCATGGCGCTGCGCTTCACCGGCCACCGACCCTGGGTGGTGGCCCTGGACGGCCAGCCGGTGCCGCCCTTCGCGCCCGACGAGGGGCGGGTGCTGCTGGGTCCCGGCATGCGCGCCGACCTGATCGTCGACATGGCAGGTGCGCCCGGCAGCCGCCACCAGGTGGTGGACGACGCCTATGCCCGCAACGCCTACCGGGTGGTGGACCTGGCCTATGGCGATACCCCGCTGCGCGACTCGCCCCTGGACGGGCCGGTGGCCCTGCCCGCCAATCCCTTGCCGGTGCCCGACGAAGGCGCCGCCGAGCGGCTGCAGGTGGTGGTCGCCGGCGGCGCCATGGGCGGCCTGGCCCAGGCCACCTACGACGGCAAGACCCTGGGCATCCGCGACCTGGTGCAGCAGGGCAAGGTCTGGGCCATCAACGGCGTGGTCGCCCACCGCACCGACATGCCGCCCCTGTTCACCCTGGACCGGGGCCGCACCTACCGCCTGGTGCTGCGCAACGACACGGCCTGGCCCCATCCCATGCACCTGCACGGCCACGCCTTCCGCATCGTCGCCCGCAATGGCGCCCCGGCCGCGCGGCCGCACTGGGCCGACACGGTCCTGCTGGCCCCCGAGGAGACGGTCGAGGCCCTGCTGGTGGCCGACAACCCGGGGGACTGGCTGTTCCACTGCCACATCCTGGAACACCACCAGGCGGGCATGAGCTCGGTCGTCCGGGTGCGGGCATGACCCGGGCCAACCTGGCCGTCGCCGCCGTCGCCGTGGCCGCCCTGGGCGTGGTCGGCGGCGCCTATGTCTGGGCCATCCTGGGTGGCCCCGGCGGTCCCGACCCGGACAATCCGCGGGTGGTGGCCCGGGGCCAGGCGGTCTACGCCGACACCTGCGCCCAGTGCCACGGCGCCAACCTGGAGGGCGAGCCCGACTGGCGCCGCCGCAAGGCCGACGGCACCCTGCCGGCGCCGCCCCACGATGCCAGCGGCCACACCTGGCACCACGGCGACGACCTGCTGTTCAAGGTCACCCGCGACGGCGGCGCGTCCATCGCCCCCGAGGGGTTCAAGAGCGCCATGCCGGCCTTCGGCGAGACGCTCAGCGACGCCGACATCTGGGCCGCGCTCAGCTTCATCAAGAGCCGCTGGCCCCCCGCGATCCGCCACCACCAGGAACGCCTCGGCGGGCAGACGCGGTAGAACCCTCCGGTTCCGCCGGCCGGCCACCAGGCCGAATACCACAAATGGGTGTGTCTGAGCGCCCGGATCTGCGGGCGCGGGCGCCACGGCGTTCGCGAGAGCGCCACCGCTTTCCACGGGCGATAGGGTCCTGTCGGCCCGATTTTACCCCACAAATACCATGCAATGCGGGTAAGTTAGTGTGAAACACAATTGACGATTTTATAACAGTCACATTACACTTTAGCGAAGAATGTTGGTTCGCCAGGCCTTCCTCGGATTGAATGCCGGCGAACTGCAATTTTTACGAGTTCTAAGGTGTGCTCGGAGCGCTGGATGCTCCAGAACGGAGCCGGAGGGACCATGAACGAAGAAACCCAGGCCAATCCTGACTGGTATCGCGGCAGCCACCTGGACCGCGGGAGCACCTACGACCAGCGCCTTTCGACCAATGCCTTCGACGACTACATGACCCGGGCCGAGACGGCTCTGCTGGACCGGATCATTCCCGGCATGTTCGACGGCCCGGTGGGCTCCTATCTGGACTTCGCCTGCGGGACCGGCCGGATCACGCAGGTGGTGTCGCACCACTGCCTTCGGTCCACGGGTGTCGACATTTCTGAATCCATGCTGGAGGCGGCCCGCAGCAAATGCCCCAACGTCCAGTTCCTGCACCGGGACTTGACCCGCGACGGGGCGGGGATGGGGACCTTCGACCTGGCCACGTCCTTCCGCTTCTTCGGCAATGCCGAAGACGCCCTGCGCGAGGACGCCATGGCGGCGCTGGGTCGGCTCGTGCGAACCGGCGGCTTCTTGATCGTCAACGGCCATCGCAATCCGCGGTCCGTCGCCAACGCCCTGCATGTCCTGACGGGGGGCAAGAACGTCCTCGACCTGTCCTGGCCCAAGCTGCGGGGGCTGTTGCTCAGGCACCGGTTCCGACCGGTCCGTCTGATCGGCATTGGGGGCTGGATCTGGCGGCATGGCCTTATTGACCGGATCGGGGCGCCGCCCGCCTGGGCCCCTGCCATGGACCGGATCATGACAACGGCGCCCCTGGCGCGATTCTGCCCCGATTTCCTGGTCGTCGCCGAAAAGATGGACCCGGTCTAGGGCGCCGGGGGGGGGCTGCCGCCATGGACGGGACAAGTCGCTCCGACCCTGTTGCCTTCCGCGCAGCGCAGGACCCCCATTTCGTCATGGGGGCGTCGCTGATGCATGACCTGTTGCTGCCGGACAGCGCCCTGAACATCGCCGTGCTCCATTGGGGCCAGGATCCGGTATCCGGAGGCCTGCGGCAGTGCCGCCGCGACGTCCGCGCCTTCCCCATGGTCATGGCCGGCGCCGCCGGGGACCCGGCGGCGCCGGCGGCGGGCAGGGTGGTCGTTCCGGCGGCCGGCGGTGGCGTGGGTCTGGTCGTGACCTGCATCGGAGACCGGCGTGCGGTGGCCGAGGGGTTTGACGCCGTTGTCGTCCACGACGTCTACGCCCCCGACGGGCCTGGAGGCCGGGCCGACCTGGCCCAGGTCCTGGCGACCGTCCGGGCCATCCTTCGGCCCGGCGGCATGGTGAGCCTGACCTGGCGGAATCCTTACGACAGCCAGCGCATCCGGGCCGCCGGTCCGAGCCGGCTTGCCGGCCTCGTCACCGGCTTCGCCTGGCGCCCGGGGGCCGTGGTCGGCCACCTTGCCGCCGCCGGATTCCGGGACGTGCATACCTTTTCCATGCTGCCGGAGATCAACTGCCCGGTGAAAGCGGTTCCCCTGGGTGGCCGCGCCTCCGACGTCTTCTACCGCCGCTTCCGGCTCGCCCAGCAGAGCGGCTCGGCGGTGCACCGTTGGGCCATTCGGATGGTCGACGCCGTTCACCTGCGCCCGTACCTGGAACCGGCCTTCATTGCAGTATCAACGGCATGATCGAGGCCATTCTGCAGGCCGTCCAGGGTTTGGACCTCCTGCCGGGCGGCCTGGCCGCCGACTACATGGTCGAGGTGGGCAAGAACGTCTCCCTGCACATGAAGGATCGCCGTGACGGCACCGAGCTATCGGTCAAAACCTTTTTCGACGATCGAGGCGAGAACGAGGCCCGCGCCCTCGCCGACGCGCACCGGGACCTGGGCGACCTGGTGCCGGCACCCCTGTGGGCCGGTTGGCGGGGGGACATGTACCTGCTGGTCTGCGCCACGGTCCCCCACGCGAAGCTGACCCGCGACCTGGTGCCCGGGCGCATTGGCCTGGTCAGCGACGCCTTGCGCCGATTGACCGCCTACTCGCTCGCACGGGCCACGGCGGACGGAATGGCCCGGGGCCACGGACCGTACCTGCGGCGGCTCGTCGACACCCTGCCGTCAGAGGACCTGCGCGCTGGCCTGGCCCGCTGCCTGGACCGGGTGGACCTTTCGGCCCTGGACCGCCTGCCGCTGGCGCCGCAGCATTCGGATTTCGTCATCTATAATCTGGGCCTGCGCACGGACTCGGGCGGCATCCTCATCTTCGATTGGGAGGACTACGGCCGCATCACCACCCCCGGCACGGATGTGACGACCTTCGTCAGTTCCTGCCTGGGCCACGATGGCGCCGCCCTGGCGGCATTGCGGGACCGCCGCGCTCCCGCGGACCTGGCGGCCATTGTCGACGCGGGCCTCGCGGCCCTGGGCCTGTCGTGGGACCAATACTGGACCTTCGCGCCGCTGCACGTTTGCGCGTTCATCGACCTCAAGGTCCGTCTGGGTTATGCCCAGGCCGTCGTCAGGGTGTTGGAGAAGACGGCGGCCAGTCTGCTGGCGCCCTCCCATGGAGAATCTTAGAGCGCCCGGAACCAGGTGTCGTTCAGGGTGTAGCCGGCGGGGAAGGGGTCGTCGGGGTCCAGCATGTACTGGTGGACGCCGGTGATCCAGGTTCGGCCGGCGATGCTGGGCACCACGGCCGGGGCGCCGCCGACGGTGGTCTCGGACTCGATGCGGCAGTGGAACTCGGTGTCCAGGATCGAGCGGCCCACGTAATCCTCGCCCACCGCCACCCGGCCGCGGGCGTGCAGCACCGCCAGGCGCGCCGAGCAGCCGGTGCCGGTGGGCGACCGGTCCAGCTTGCCGGGCGAGATCACCACCGTGTTGCGCCCCGACTTGCGGCCCTGGGCGTCGACCTCCACCGGGGCCGCGAACTGGACGAAGGACACGAAGTCGATGGCCGGGTTCTCGGGGTGGACGATGGCGTGCTGGTCGTTGACGGCGGCCTTGATGCGCTCGCCGGTCTCCACCAGGTCGCGGGCCTCGTCGCGGGTCAGGGCGAAGCCCAGCCCCGGCGCGTCGACGATGGCGAAGGTGTCGCCGCCATAGGCCAGGTCGGCCGTCACCGTGGCCAGGCCCGGCACCTCCACCGCGGCGTCCAGCTTGAACACGAAGCTGGGCACGTTGGTCACCCGCACCCGCCGCACCTTGCCGCCGGCGCAGTCGGCGACCACGGTGACGGGCCCCGCCGGCGCGTCCAGGACCAGGCGGGTTTGCGGCTCGGTCATGGCCACCATGCCCGTTTCCAGCAGCACCGTGGCCACGCACATGGAGTTGGAGCCGGACATGGGCGGGTAGTCGTCGGGCTCCATGATGATGAAGCCGGCGGCGGCGCCGGGGGTCTTGGCCGGCACCACCAGGTTGACGTGGACGAAGGCGCCGCCCCGGGGCTCGAACAGCAAGAGGCGGCGCAGGTCGTCGCCGTGCCGTTTCAGGTAGGTGCGCTGGTCGAACACCGTGTCCCCCGGCGGCGGCAGGACGCCCCCGGTGATGACCCGGCCCACCTCGCCCTCGGCGTGGCAGCCGACCACGGTGATGGTGCGCGTGCTGAGCATGCCGCTGCCTCCCCGGCCCCGTTGCCGAAGCGCATGGTAGACGGCACCGCGGTGCCTGGCTAGGGATGGCGGCGGCGGGCGGTGGCGTCCGTGGCGGCGCGGCGGCGGGCCGCGTCCATGAGGATCAGCGCCCCGTTGACGTCCTGCAGGGGGGCCACCGTGGGGCCCGGCACCAGGGGATCGGGCCGGCGGTCGCGCGACAGGGCGTCGGGCCGCGGCGCCAGGCGCGCCAGGGCGCTGGCCAGAAAGGCGCGCAGCCGGCCCGGAAACCCGCCGTGCACGGCCAGGAACCCCAGGCGGCGGAAGACCAGGATGTTGTTCAGGGTGGCGGTCGTCATGGGACTACTCCTTCGTCGCGTTCTTGCGTGCGAAGGCATATATGCGGTCATTTGTCTGTTCAATCGAACGAAAAGATCTTATCCTTCGGTTCAATATTTTTGAAAGGAAGGGTGCCATGGACGGCGACCGCAACGACGGCTTCCCGCTGCTGGAAACGGACCTGCTGCGCACCTTCGTGGCCATCGCCGACACCGGCAGCTTCACCCGCGCCGCCGACTGGGTGTTCCGCACCCCCTCGGCGGTCAGCATGCAGGTGAAGCGGCTGGAGGAGATGCTGGGCCGGTCCCTGTTCCTGCGCGAGGGGCGCAGCGTCAGCCTGACCGCGGACGGCGAGGCCCTGCTCAGCTACGCCCGGCGCATGCTGCGCCTGAACCGCGAGGCGGTGTCGCGGTTCCTCGACACCCCGGACCGCGGCGTGGTCAACTTCGGCGCGCCCGAGGACTTCGGCACCCGTTACCTGCCCGGCATCCTGACCCGCTTCGCCGAGAGCTGCCCCCACGTGGAGGTCAACGTGACCCTGCGCACCAGCGTCGAGCTGGTGGAAAGGTTCGCCCGCGGCGACCTGGACCTGGCCGTGGTCACCGACGGCTGCGTCGACGAGCCGCCGGGCCCCGGCGAGCTGATGCACGCCGAGAACCTGGTCTGGGTGGGCCTGCGCGGCGGCATCGCCCACGAACGCGACCCCCTGCCCCTGGCCCTGGCGGCCAACGGCTGCCCGTGGCGGGCCCAGGCCCTGGCGGCGCTGGACCGGGCCGGCATGGGCTATCGCGTCGCCTATACCAGCGAGCATTGCGCCGGCCAGGTGGCGGCCCTGCTGGCCGACCTGGCCATCGCCCCCATGACCGCCAGCCTGGTGGCCCCGCCGCTCAGGGTCCTGGGCGCCGAGGAGGGCCTGCCGCCCCTGGGCCAGAACAGCACGGTGCTGTACCGGTCGGCCAACCTGGACCCGGCCGGCAAGGCCTTCGCCACCCATATCGTCGAGAGTTTCCAGGCCCTGTGAGGCGCCGGCCCGGTCAGCGCCGGGTCAGATGGCCTTGCCCTCGCCCTTCTTGGGCTCGGGGGCGGGCTCCTTGTCGTCCATGTGCTCGCGCCACAGGTCCTGCAGGTACTTCTTGGACTTCTCGTACTTCTCCTTGACCCAGGGCTTGGCCCGGTCGTAGCCGGCCTCGACCTCGCACACGGCGCGCTTGCCGGCGCAGCCGCCCTCGCAGGCGGCCATGGCGGCGTTGGGCTTGCCCGGCTCGCCGGGGTGGGCGCTGGCGCAGTCGGCCATGCAGGCGCCGTAGTTCTGGGCGCATTGCTCCAGGGTCGCCTGATCCCCCTCGGCGGCGGCGGCGCCGCCGGCGATGGCGGAAACCAGCAGGGCCGAAGCAAGCAGTCGGATGGCGCGGACCATGGCGGCCTCCTTTGGGGTTATTCGACGGTGACGCTCTTGGCCAAGTTGCGCGGCTGGTCCACGTCCGTGCCCTTGTGCACGGCGGTGTGGTAGGCCAGCAGCTGCACCGGGATGGCGTACAGGATGGGGGCCACGAAGCTGTCCACGGTGGGCAGCTCGATGGTCGCCGCCGCCATGGTGCCCAGCTTCTCGATGCCCGCCTTGTCGGACAGGAAGATGACCCGCGCGCCGCGGGCGATGGCCTCCTGCATGTTGGACGCGGTCTTGTCGAACAGGTCGTCCGACGGCGCGATGACGATGATGGGCACGCTTTCGTCGATCAGGGCGATGGGGCCGTGCTTCATCTCGCCGGCGGCGTAGCCCTCGGCGTGGATATAGCTGATCTCCTTCAGCTTCAGGGCGCCTTCGAGTGCGATGGGATAGCCGGTGCCGCGGCCCAGGTACAGCACGTCGCGGGCCTCGGCCACCTCGTTGGCCAGGTCGGCCAGCTGCTCGTCGTGGGTCAGCACCTCGTTGGCGCGCGACGGCACCTCGGTCAGGGCCTGGCACAGGGCCGCCTCGCGGGTGCGGTCGATGGCGCCGCGCTTGGACGCCAGGCCGATGGCCAGGCAGGCCAGGACCGTCAACTGGGTGGTGAACGCCTTGGTCGAGGCGACGCCGATCTCGGGCCCCGCCTTGGTGCGCAGCACCAGGTCCGATTCCCGGGCCATGGAGCTTTCCGGCACGTTGACCAGGCTGACCACGTGCTGGCCCTGCTGGCGGGCGTAGCGCAGGGCGGCCAGGGTGTCGGCGGTCTCGCCCGACTGCGAGATGAACAGCGCCATGCCGCCGGCCGGCATGTCGGCGCCGCGGTAGCGGAACTCGGACGCGATGTCCAGCTCGACCGGGATCCGCGCCACCCGCTCGAACCAGTACTTGCCGACCATGCCGGCGTAGTAGGACGTGCCGCAGGCAACGATGGTGATGCGCGACAGCAGGGTCGGGTCGAAGGGCAGGTCGGGCAGGGTGACGCACTGGTTCCACGGGTTCAGGATCGCCTGCATGGTGTCGCCCATGACCGCTGGCTGCTCGTAGATCTCCTTGAGCATGAAGTGCGGGTAGTTGCCCTTGCCGATCATGGCGCCCGAGGTGGCGGTCAGCTTGACCTCGCGCTTCACCTCGCGGTCCGCTTCGTCGTACACCGTGGCCCCGTCGCGGGTGACCACGGCCCAGTCGCCTTCCTCCAGGTAGCAGATGCGGCTGGTCAGCGGCGCCAGCGCCAGGGCGTCCGAGCCCAGGTACATCTCGCCGTCGCCGTAGCCCACGGCCAGGGGGCTGCCGCGCCGCGCGCCGATCATCAGGTCGTCGTGGCCGGCGAACAGGATGGCCAGGGCGAAGGCGCCCTCAATGCGTTTCAGGGCCGCGGCCACGGCGTCGCGCGGCGACTTGCCCTTGGCCAGGAACGAACTGACCAGGTGGGCCACAACCTCGGTGTCCGTCTCGGTCTCGAAGTGGCACCCCTCGGCTGCCAGTTCCTTGCGTAGTTCCAGGTAGTTCTCGATGATGCCGTTGTGCACCAGCACCACGCGCCCGTCGGAATGGGGGTGGGCGTTGTTCTCGGTGGGGGCGCCGTGGGTGGCCCAGCGGGTGTGGCCGATGCCGATGGTGCCGGGCAGGGGCTCGTGGCCCAGCAGGGATTCCAGGTTGACCAGCTTGCCCTCGGCGCGGCGGCGGTCGATGCCGCCGTTGACCAGGGTCGCCACCCCGGCCGAGTCGTAGCCGCGGTATTCCAGGCGCTTCAGGCCGTCCACCAGCAGGGGCGCGACCTCGTGCTTGCCGATGATGCCGATGATGCCACACATGGGCTGTTACCCTTTCTTCTGCTTCGCCGCCTTCTCGGCGGATTTCCGTTCTCGGAATCCCTTGGCCCAGCCGGGCAGGTCCTGCTGCGGGGCCCGGGTCACGGCCAGGGCGTCGGCCGGCACGTCGGTGGTGACCACGCTGCCGGCGCCGACGATGGCCCCGTCGCCCACCTTCACGGGCGCCACCAGGGCGGTGTTCGAGCCGATGAAGGCGCCGGCGCCGATGTCCGTGTGCCCCTTGGTGAAACCGTCGTAGTTGCAGGTGATGGTGCCGGCGCCCACGTTGGCCTTGGCGCCGATGCGGGCGTCGCCGATGTAGGTCAGGTGGTTGACCTTGGCGCCGGGCTCGACGGTGGCGTTCTTGATCTCCACGTAGTTGCCGACCCGCGCGTGCTCGCCGATCATGGCGCCGGGGCGCAGGCGGGCGAAGGGGCCGACCTGGGCCCCGTCGGCCACCGCCGCGCCCTCCAGGTGCGAGAAGGCGCGGATGGTCACCCCCTGGCCCACGGTGACGCCGGGGCGGATCACCACGTTGGGCTCGATGGTGGTGTCGCGGCCGATCTGGGTGTCGAAGCTGAAGAAGGTGGTGGCCGGGTCCATGAGGGTGACGCCGCTGTCCATCATGTAGCGGCGGATGCGCTCCTGCACGATCCACTCGGCGTCGGCCAGCTCGGCCCGCGAGTTGACCCCCAACAGCTCGTCCTCGTGGCCCTCGACCACGGCGCAGGCGCGGCCGTCGGCCCGGGCCAGGGCGACGATGTCGGTCAGGTAGTACTCGCCCTTGGCGTTGTCGTTGCCGACCCGGTCCAGCAGCGGCCACAGGCAGGTGCCGTCGATGGCCATGACCCCCGAGTTGCACAGGTCGATGGCCGCCTGCTCCGGCGTCGCGTCCTTGAACTCGACGATGGCCTCCAGGCCGCCGTCGGCGCCGGTCACCAGGCGGCCGTAGGCGCCGGGGTCGGCGGGGCGGAAGCCCAGCACCACCACCGCCGGGTCCGCCGCGCCGCGGCGGGCGTCGAGCATGCGGGCCAGGGTCTCGGGCGAGATCAGGGGCGTGTCGCCGTACAGCACCAGGACGTCGCCGGGAAAGTCGCCCAGGGCCTGGCGCGCCGCCAGCACGGCGTGGGCGGTGCCCAGGCGCTCGACCTGGATCGCCGTGCGGTGCGGGGCCACGGCCGCGGCCACCTGGTCCATGCCCTCGCCGATCACCGCCACCACCCGGTCCGGGTCCTGGGTGGCGATGCTGTCCAGCAGGTGGCTGACCATGGGCCGGCCGGCCAGGGGGTGCATCACCTTGGGCAGGTCCGACTTCATCCGCGTGCCCAGGCCCGCGGCGAGGATGATGGCGGCTGTCTTGCGGTCTGTCATGTGCGGGTGGGCGGGGCGGTCACCGTTACAGGGAATCGGCCTAGACCTTGCCACAAGCGGCCCCCGGCGCCAAGGGGAAGATGCGCCGCCGCCCCGGGCCTTGCCGCCGCCGCCCGATTCCATTAGAACCCCCTAATAAATTGAAAAGAGGGAGATCGCCGCCATGCCCCGTTCCGCCGCGCGCGCCCTGCGCGCCGTCGTCTTCGACCTGGACGGCACCCTGATCGACAGCGCCCCGGACCTGCGTGCCGCGGTCAACCGCCTGCTGGCCGAGGACGGGCGGGCGGACCTGGACCTGGCGGCGGTGACGATGATGATCGGCGACGGCGCCCGCAAGCTGGTCGAGCGGGCCTTCGCCGCCACCGGCCCGGCCGCCCCCGACGGCGACCTGGACGCCCTGACGGCCCGCTTCCTGGGCCACTACGAGGGCAAGGCGGCGGTGGACACGCGCGTGTACCCGGGGGTCGAGCGGGCCCTGACCGTGCTGCGCGACCGCGGCATCGGCCTGGGGGTCTGCACCAACAAGCCCTACGTGCCGACCATGGAGATCCTGGAGGAGCTGGGCCTGCGCCGGTTCATGGGCGCCGTGGTGGGGGGCGACTCCATCCCCGGCGTGCGCAAGCCGGCCCCCGGCATGCTGCTGTCGGTCCTGAAACAGTTGGGCGCCGGGCCGGACGAGGCCCTGATGGTGGGCGACAACGCCAACGACGTGGCCGCGGCGCGGGCCGCCGGCCTGCCGGTGATGGTCATGTCCTACGGCTACACCCGCACCCCCAGCGCCGACCTGGGCGCCGACCGGGTGCTGGACCACTTCGACGACCTGGTGGCCGCCGCCGACGCCCTGTTCGCCCCCACGGCCGCCTGAGCGCAAGAAAACGGCGGCCCGGACGGGCCGCCGCGGGACGGGGGCGGGGACCCCCGGGGAATGGCGGGGGTCAGGCCCGGCGTCGACGCCGCGCCACGCCCAGGCCGGCCAGGCCCACGGCCAGCAGGGCCAGGGTGCCCGGCTCGGGCACCTGGGACAGGCGGTAGGCGGTGGTGGTGTCGCTGACCTCGTTGCCGATCAGCAGGTAGGCGTAGCCGTCGGGGCTGACCGCGTCGGAGACGAACAGCAGGCCCTCGGGCCCTTCGTCCTCGGCGGCGTAGATCATGCCGGCGAACTCGATCATGTCCAGGCCGTTGAAGAAGAAGGACATGACCGCGTTGGACCGCTCCAGGCCGATGAACAGGAAGGTCTTGCCGTTGATCTCGCCGACCGTCACGCCCTCGGGCTCGGGGCCCTTGTTGTCCTCGCGGCCGTCGGCCCACAGCTCGGGGAACTGGCTGGCCAGGATTTCCTCGATCATGGCCCCGGAATCCCACACCAGGTTGCCGTTCTCGTCCCAGATCGAGAACGAGCGGGCGCCGAAGATGTAGGCCTGCTCGTATTCGCCGCTGCCGTTGATGCCGGCCCCGTTGGGGTCGGTGGTGCCGCCCAGCAGGGGCGGCGCCGAGGTGATCTTGGTCTTCCCCGGCAGACCGTTGACGCCGGAGCCGGCGGCGACGGTCTCGTCGCCGACCTCGGTCTCGTCCGAGAAACCGGGCGTGCCGCCGTAATCGCGGGCGTCGCCCTCGTTGGCGGTGACCAGGTAGGTCATGCCGCCCTGCTGGAAGGCGGCGATGGCGTCGGGCTGGTACATGCCGAACAGGTCGGGCTGGGTGGCCAGGTTGAAGACCCCGTCGTCCGTCACGTCGATCTCGTTGCCGGCCTGGCCATGGTCCTTGTAGCCCAGCGGCACCACGTCGGTGACCGTGGGCGGGCCGCTCAGGTCGACGATGGCGATGGCGTTGTTCTCCTGCAGGGTGACGTAGGCGGTCTTGCCGTCGGGGCTGACGGCGATGTACTCGGGCTCCACGTCCTGGGACACGCTGGACCCGGGGCCGAAGATGCGCACGCCGGACTCGATCAGCGCCGTCTTCTGGGCGTCATAGCCGTTGAAGCCGGCGGTGGTGGCGGTCTTGGTGGCCACGTCGATGACGCTGATGGACCCTTCCGGGTCCACCGTGTAGTCGTTGTTGGGCTCGCCCTCGTTGGCCACCAGCACCCGGCTGCCGTCGGCGGTGAAGGTCACCATGTCGGGGTTTGCGCCGACCCCCACGGTGGTGCCGCCGGCGGCCAGGTTCGAGGTGTCGAACAGCATCACCACGCCGGTGTCGGTATGGGTCTTGGCGGCCACGGCGGCGGCCAGCACCCCGTTCTTGACCGCGACGCTGTTGACCCCGTCGTACAGGTTGGTGTCGATGGCGATGGTGTCCAGGTAGGCGCCGGTGGCGGCGTCCAGCACGTCGACCCCGGCGCCGCCGGCGACGTAGACCTTGCCGTCCTCGTAGGCGACGATCTCCGACGTGGTGGCGGCGCCGACGTCGTCGGCCTTGTGGTCGAACCGCCACTGCAACTCGGCCTCCAGGCCGATGGCCCGGGCCGACGCCGACGGCAGGGCCAGGGCGCAGGCCCCCGCCAGCAGGCAGGACGCCCACACTCGCTTGTTGTTCAGCATGACTTCACCTTTCCCCATGGTCCAGGGCGCGCGGCCCCGGCACTGTCGATCGTTTTTTCGGGTCGTGCCCGTTGGCTGGCCCGTTGGCTGATACGGCGCCGGCGCCCGCCGGCCCGCCCGGCCTTCGGGGACGCAAGATTCGGACCAGACTCGGCAGGTATTTGGATTCGGTGGGGATTTTTATTGCATGTATGTGAATAAAGAAAATTCAGATCAATATTTGTAAAATATATCGACAGAACGTATTAAATAAAAATAAATGAAAACGACTTATTTCTGCAACATTCATTTGCCAGGCAGGCGGCCGTCCGGGCCGCGGCCGGCAATCCCTTGACAGCCCGCGGCGCCCCCCTCTATATGTCGGCTCCCACCCCAACGGGGGCGCGTAGCTCAGCGGGAGAGCACTGTCTTCACACGGCAGGGGTCGCTGGTTCAATCCCAGCCGCGCCCACCATGAAAACCCCCCGGGAAACCGGGGGGTTTTGTCGTTTTTGGGCGGGCATACCGCCTCGATAATTGGCCTATGAGACGCCCAGGGTAAAATCCAGGGTAAAATTCGTGGTTCGGCCGAACTGTCGCGTTGGGGGATTAACCGATCTTGTGGTAACCCGCGAAAAGGGGACTTTTCGGAAGCTAGAACCGCGCCGCTGCCGGGTCGGCCCCCAGCCTCCGAAAATCACAATTTAGGGACGTGAACGCCACGCGAAACTGCGTTTAGACAGTTTCAATTCCGCCCTACCCCTCGGATATATTTGTCTAAGCCGGGTTTGTAGACTCTCTCATATTTCTTTTCGTATCCTTCCTTCCCTGCGGGAGGCCCCCTCACTCTAATCTCTTCTCCTGATCGCAGAAAAATGCTGTAGCTTGGAAAAGCTTCAATTGGCCCTTCATTCTTATCATCGTTATAGAGAGAAGGAATAATCCGCAATTCTTTCCCTTCATTTGGATATGTTTCTGTTTTAATTACAATAAACTGCTCTATAGCGTCCCCATATTCTTTTATTACTTGATTAAAAAACCTGTCTCCAGATTTATTATTTCCATAATCTTTATACTTCCAATGCACAAAGCTAATCTTTCCCGAATGCACGACATACTTTTTAAATGTGTCGGCAGTCCACCGCGTTGTTGTATCAATGTGTGGATTTAGACTTTTTGCAAGCCCGGACCCTGGCCAACAGACCCAGAGAAAGGACGCAAGAACAACGAGTGCGCTGACATGGAGTTTTGAGAAATTTGCTGTTTGCATCGATGCGCCCTCCGGCCAAATTATACCAGGTATTCAGGCCTTACCGACATTTCCTAGAAACTAGGGCCAACAGTCCGCATTTCCTAAGTTGCTTAAAACCCGATTTATGGAGGTTGGCCTCGTGTTGCCGGCGTGAAGGCAGTGTCTGTGTGTGTTATACTCGGATAAAGGGAATGTGCGAAGGAGGGGGCTGTGTACTGGTCGTTTGAAGCTTTGTCGCTGACTGCTGAAATCTCCGAGGATGGCTCAGAGCGCGTGCATGGGAAGTGTCAACTGCACTTTGAGACACCAGAGGGCTACTCCGACAGCTATGGAGGAATGTTGTTTTGGAACGTGCTCCCGTGCGAATTGTACATTCACACGGCAGGGGTCGCTGGTTCAATCCCAGCCGCGCCCACCATTTTTCCAGGATAATTGCGTTCTGGCGTCTAGCCGCCGGCCTTGGCCGTTCGGTTCTCGATGGCGTTGTAGACCAGGTGCGACAGCTTCATCAGCGTGTCGCGGTCGATGTCGCCGATGAGGGCGCAGGCGAAGGGCTCGTCGATCCAGTAGAAGGCGCGGCGGCCGTCGTGCTCGGCGAAGCGGAAGGCAACCGTGCCGGTGCCGAAGCGCTGGCGCAGGTAGACCGTGACCCGTTGCCCGTCGCCGTTCTCGTACATGAACTGGGCCGCCGGGGCGCCGCCGTCGGGCAGCAGCCGCCCGCCCACCAGGCGGAACCCGGCCTCGGTCAGGGCCGGCGCGTGCAGGGGCCGGCCCAGGCGCTTGGACAGCCAGGCCGACAGGTGCTTCTCCTCGTCGGCGCCCACCTCGACTGGGTGGCGCACCTCGGCGGCGTAGACCACGTGGGCGCCGATGGCGCGCTGGGCGAAGGCCGCCGCCGGCGCCGTCACCGCCGCGGGCGGCGTTTCCGGGGCCAGGGCCCGCTGGCCGAACCAGCCGCCCAGGCCGCCCGCCGCCAGCAGCACCGCCGCCGCCGCGGCGCGGCGCCAGGCCGGCGGGCCGGGCGGGGAAACGGCGGCCGGCCGGGTCCCGGCGGCCAGGGTGCGGCGCAGGGAGTCGGGCAGGGGCTCGTCCAGGACGCCGTCGAACAGGGCGTGCAGGCCCGCCTTGTGGTCGCGGTAGCCGGCCAGGCGCGCCGACGCGTCGGGGTGCCCGGCCAGCCAGGCCTCCACCTCGGCCCGGCCCTCGGCGTCCAGCTCGCCGTCCAGGTAGGCGTGCAGGTCGCCCTCGCCCAGGGTCCGCGCCGCGCTCATTTCACCCCCCGCAGGCCGGGTTCGCCGCCGCTGCCGGCCTCGGGCGGCTCCATCAGGCGGCGCAGGCGCTCGCGCCCGCGGGCCAGGCGCGACATGACCGTGCCCACGGGCACGTCCAGGACCTCGGCCGTCTCGCGGTAGCTCAGGTCCTCCAGCCCCACCAGCAGCACCACCGCCCGCTGCTCCTCGGGCAGGGCGTCCAGCGCCCGCGACAGGTCGCGCAGGCGCAGTCGGCCGCCCTGGTCCGGCGCCACGGCGCCGCCGGGCAGGTGGCCGCCCTCGTCGTCCAGGGGCACCACGTCGGGGGCCCGGCCGCGTCGTTTGGCGAAGTTGACGAACTGGTTGTGCATGATCGTGAACAGCCACGCGCGCAGGTTTGTCCCGGGTCGGAACAGGTGTTGGCGGCTCAGCGCCCGCTCCAGGCAGTCCTGGACCAGGTCGTCGGCCTGGCTGGCGTCGCGCAGCAGGGCCCGCGCATAGCGGCGCAAGGCCGGGATCTGCTCCGCCATGGCCGCCGTGTCGATCATCCAGCTCCGCCGCCCCTTGCCCGTCCGCCGCCCGCCTGCCGTCCCGGCCCGTTCAGCGGGCGGGACGGGGGCGCGGTGGCGGCGATCTTAGCGCCTGGGCGCCGCGGACGCCATCACCCGAACCTCCTCTTCGCGGCGCCCGCCCCCGGCGAGGCCCACGGGAGCCTCCGCCGCGGGCGCACGCCGCCCATCCGATGCGCTAACAGCCGGGGCCGCCGCATATTCCCGGCCGGCGCAAAAAAATCTTTTCAATCCGGGCGGGAATATCCCACCCCGGCGGCTGTTAGCGCATCGGAGGGGCGGATCAACCGCCCCGCGATTCACCGATTTGGACCGGGAGACAGAACAGATGAGATATTTCACCACGCGCCATGCCGCCATGGCCCTGGGGTTCGCGGCCGTCCTGGCCTATGCCGGCGCCGCCGTCGCGGACGGCGGCGCCATCAAGTACCGCAAGGCCGTGATGAAGGCCATCGGCGGGCACATGGGCTCCATGGTGACCATCGTCAAGGGCGAGGGCGGCGACCGCGCCGACCTGGCCGGCCATGCCCAGGCCATGGCCGACCTGGCCAAGATGAGCCAGCACGTCTTCCCCAAGGGCTCGGGCACCTCGGCCGGCGAGACCGAGCTGCTGAACGCCGCCTTCGACAAGCCGGCCGAGTTCGCCGCCGTGCAGCAGGCCTTCGTCGAGCACGCCGCCAAGCTGGCCGAGGCGGCCAAGGGCGGCGACCCCAAGGCCTTCGGCGCCGCCCTGGGCGCCTTGGGCAAGAACGCCTGCAAGGCCTGCCACGACAATTTCCGCAAGAAGGACTAGTCGCCGCCGCGGCGGCGGGACCGGCCCGGTGGGGCGGTCCCGCGCGCCCGGCGCCGGCCGAATTTAGTCCCGCCGCCGGCGTCGGGCGGGCTATCATGGCGCCATGGTCTACGGATCCGGGAGGAAACGGCGGGGCGCCCGCCGGGCGCGCCGCGCCGCCGCCGCCTCCGCCGCCATCGGCGGCGCGGTCTGGTTCCTGCTGGGCTACACCGCCTTCGAACAGATCAAGCCCCTGGCCAAGCTGCCCCTGATGGCGCAGATCGGCGCCTTCGCCGGCATCGGCCTGGGGGTGGTCGTGGGGCTGTGGATCGTGGTCCGCGCGGTGGCGCCGGTGTTCTACCGCCGCCGCTCGACGCCCCTGGACGTGGACAAGACCGTCGGCCGGGCCCAGGCGCGGGCCGCCGGCAAGGACCCGGCCCCGGACCCTGACCCGGGCGCCGGTGCGAAGCCGGGCGGACCCGCCGCCGCCTGAATCGCCGCCGGTCCTTCCATGGCCCTCCATGGCGGCTTTTTTCCGCCGATGGTCTTTGGCATAGTCGGGCTGTCCTGCCCCCCGCGCCTCAAGGGAATCCACGTCCATGCGCCGGTTCGCCCTCGTTCTGCTGATTGCCCTCGCCGCCGGCGGCGGCGGCTATTACCTGCTGTCCGGTGACGACCAGGCCGCCGCCCCCAAGTACCGCCAGGCCAAGGTCGAGCGCGGCGCCGTGCGCATGGCCGTGTCGTCCACCGGCAAGGTCAACCCGGTGGTGACCGTGCAGGTGGGGTCCCAGGTGTCGGGCCAGATCTCGGAACTGCCGGCCGACTTCAACACCGCCGTCCAGGCCGGCCAGATCATCGCCCGCATAGACCCGGCCGCGTTCGACGCCAAGGTGCGGGTGGCCCGCGCCGAGGTCGCCGTGGCCGAGGCCAACGTGGCCATGCAGCGGGCCAGCCTGGCCGAGATGCGGGCCGAGATCACCGGTGCAGAGGCGGCCCTGAAGGAGGCCGAGCAGGACTTGAAGCGCAAACGGGTGCTGGTGGACCGCGGCGCCGTGTCGGAAAGCGCCGTCGACACCGCCGTCGCCGCCCGCGACCAGGGCCGGGCCCGCATCGAGAGCCTGCGCGCCCGGCTGCTGCAACAGCAGGCCCAGCTGCAGACCGCCCAGGCCCAGGTCCAGGCCAAGGAGGCGACCCTGCGCGACCGCGAGCTGGACCTGGAGCACACCTTCATCCGTTCGCCGGTGGACGGGGTTGTGATCGGCCGCGACGTGGACATCGGCCAGACCGTGGCCGCCAGCCTGCAGGCGCCGGTGCTGTTCACCATCGCCCAGGATCTGCGCCGGATGCAGGTGGAGATCAGCGTCGACGAGGCCGACATCGGCCGCGTGCACGAGGACCAGCGGGTGGAGTTCTCCGTCGATGCCTTCCCGTCGCGCACCTTCGCCGGCGCCGTCACCCAGATTCGCAAGCAGCCGACCGAGGTCTCCAACGTGGTCACCTACACGGTCATCGCCAGCGCCGACAACCCGGGCCAGCAACTGCTGCCCGGCATGACCGCCAACGTGGACATCGTGGTCGGCACCCGCGACGACGTGCTGAAAGTGCCCGACGCCGCCCTGCGATTCACCCCGGCCGGGGCCCAGCCGGCGGCCGCGGCGCCGCAACGGGGCCCCGAGGCCGGGCGCGAGCGAATGGAGCGCCTGATGCAGGGCCTGACCAAGCGCCTGAACCTGACCGCCGAACAGCAAGAGAAGGTGCGCGCGATTTTCGTCGAGACCGGCGGATCCATCCGCGCCCTGCGCCAGGGCGGCGAGGGAGGTGGCGGCGACAGCGACGAGGCCGTGCGCCAGCTCCGCGCCCAGGCGGTCAAGCGGGTGGCCGCGCTGCTGGACGAGGGCCAGCGCAAGATCTACGCCGAAATGCAGGCCGATCGGGCCGCCGGCGTGCGCAGCCGGGGCCGGGTCTGGAAGCTGGGTGCGGACGGCACGCCGGTGCCGGTGAACGTGGTCGCCGGCCTGTCCGACGGCACCATGACCGAGTTGGTCGGCGGCGACCTGGCCGAGGGCGACCAGGTGATCGTCGGCGTCGACACCGCCGCCGGCCGGCGCTGAGCCGCGCCATGGCCGCGCCCATCGTTCGCACCCGGGGACTGTGCCGGGACTATCAGGTCGGCGGCCACTTGGTGCACGCCCTGGCCGGCCTGGACGTGACCATCGACCGCGGCGACTTCGTCGCCATCATGGGCCCGTCGGGGTCGGGCAAGTCCACCTGCATGCACCTGCTGGGCTGCCTGGACACGCCCACGGGCGGGCAGTACGAGCTGGACGGCGACGACGTGTCGCGGCTGTCGCGCGACGACCTGGCGCGCACCCGCAACCGCAAGATCGGCTTCGTGTTCCAGACCTTCAACCTGCTGCCCCGGGCCACCGCCCAGCGCAACGTGGAGCTGCCCCTGGTCTACGGCGCCGTGCCCCGGGCCGAGCGCCGGGACAAGGCGGCGGCGGCACTGGACTCGGTCGGCCTGGCCGAACGTGCCCACCACCTGCCGACCCAGCTTTCGGGCGGCCAGATGCAGCGCGTGGCCATCGCCCGGGCCATCGTCAACGACCCGGTCATGCTGCTGGCCGACGAGCCCACGGGGGCGCTGGACACGCGCACGGGGTTCGAGATCATGGCCCTGTTCCAGGACCTGAACGACCGCGGCATCACCGTCATCCTGGTCACCCACGAATCCGAGATCGCCGCCTTCGCGCGGCGCATCCTGGGCTTCCGCGACGGTCGCCTGGTGGAGGACGCGGCGGTCACCGACCGCCTGTCCGCGGCCGACATCCTGTCGGGCAAGGTGGCGCCGCCATGAACCTGGTGGACGTCCTGCTGTCGGCCCTGGACAGCCTGCGCGCCAACGTCCTGCGCACGGTGCTGACCACCCTGGGCATCATCATCGGCGTGGCGGCGGTGATCGCCATGGTGGCCGTGGGCGCCGGCGCCGAGCAGCGGGTGCAGGCGGTGATCCAGAGCCTGGGCTCCAACATCCTGATCGTGCTGAACGGCACCAGCGTGTCGGGCGGCGTGCGCGGCGGCAGCGGCAGCGTCATCTCCCTGACCGAGGACGACGCCCGCGCCCTGGCCGCCGAGATTCCGTCGGTGCGCTACGCGGCGCCGGCGGTGCGCGGCACCGGGCAGCTCATCTACGGCAACGTCAACTGGTTCACCTCCATCCAGGGGGTCACCGACGACTACCTGATCGCCCGCGACTGGGTCATCGGCGAGGGCCGCAGCTTCACCCGCGCCGAGGAGCGGGCGGCGGCCAAGGTGGCGGTCATCGGCCGCACGGTGGCCGAGCGCCTGTTCGGCGGCGTGCCGCCCCTGGGCCAGACCCTGCGCGTGCGCCGGGTACCCTTCACGGTGATCGGCATCACGCGCGAGAAGGGGCAGACCCCGTTCGGCAGCGACCAGGACGACGTGGTGTTCATCCCGCTCTCCACGGCCAAGAAGCGGGTCCTGGGCGGCGACCGGGTGCGCGGCGACTACGTGGGGTCCATCACCGTCAAGGTCCTGGGCCCCGAGCAGGTCGCCCAGACCGAAAAAGAGGTGCTGGAGGTGCTGCGCCGCCGCCACCGCATCCGCGACGGCAAGCCCGACGACTTCTTCGTGCGCAACGTGGCCCAGATCCTGGAGGCCCGGGCCCAGTCCGAGCGGGTCATGGGCCTGCTGCTGGCGGCCGTGGCCGGGGTGTCGCTGATCGTCGGCGGCATCGGCATCATGAACATCATGCTGGTCTCGGTCACCGAGCGCACGCGCGAGATCGGCCTGCGCATGGCCGTCGGCGCCCAGGGGCGCGACATCCTGGTGCAGTTCGTGATCGAGTCCGTGGCGCTGTCGGTCATGGGCGGGCTGATCGGGGTGGTGCTGGGGGTGGGCGGCTCGCTGGCCGTGGCGCACTTCGCCGAATGGCCCCTGATCCTGTCGCCCGGGGCCATCGCCATGGCCATGGGCTTCTCGGCCGCCGTCGGCGTCTTCTTCGGCTACTACCCGGCGCTGAAGGCGTCGCGCCTGGACCCCATCGAGGCCCTGCGCCACGAGTGACCGCGGCGGCGCCTCACACTCCCGGGCAGGGGGTGGCGGTGACCCGCCACGAGGGGTTGTTCAGCATCATCTCGCACCTGGCCAAGCGCCGCCCGGCGGGGCCGCGCATGCAGACCACGTCGCCCTGGGCGTAGTAGTGGCCGAAGTAGCGGCACATGCAGTCGCTGCGGTTGGGGTCGGTGGCCTGCAACGGCGCCGCGGCCACGGCGGCGGCGGCCAGCAGGACCAGGGCGGCGGCTGGGCCCCAGGCCGTGGGCAGGCGGCGTCGGCGCGCCAAGCTGGAAAGCAGGCCGGTCATGGGCGAAATCCCTCCCTTGCCATGGCCCATGGTACCACGGACGGGGGATCGCGGCGACTCCGTGGCCGCCCGGCGTGCCAGGGGGCCGATTCGCGGACCGGCTAGTGGACCTGGGCCTCGTGGCGGTTGATGGCCAGCTCCAGGCGCCGGCTCTCGATCAGCAGGATGGCCAGGTAGCGCGACCGCTGGCCCCGGGGCAGGTCCGGGTTGGCCTGCAGCAGTTCGCCGAAGGCGCGGATCGACGTCAGCGGCGTGCGCAGGTCGTGGAACAGTTGCGATGCGGGGCCGTCGGTCTCGCCCGCCGGCAGGGTCCGGCGCGCCGCCGCGCCGCCGCGCAGGGCCCGGCCCAGGCGGTGGCCCAGGTCGCGCAGGTACTGGGCGCGCAGGTCGCGGCCGTGGGCGATGTAGAGGCGGATCGTCTCGGCCGAGATGTCCTCGGGCCGGGGCAGGGGGGTGCTGCTGTGGCAACCGGCCGCGGCGCGGGCCGTGGCGTCCTTGCGGTGGATCAACATGGCAAACCTCCGTCCAGGCGGAAGTTTCCATCCCAAGCGTTCTTGTTGTCGCCCCGCCGCGGCCCGTTCGGACGTGGCGGTGAAAAAAAGATAGCTACCGCCGGGACGCGGGACAAGGGGTTATTTTGCAGTGCACAAAAAGGCGGCGGCGGCGAATTGTCTTGACTTCCGGGCCGCCCGCCCCGCTTATGGCGCCAGCGACACTCCCGACCGGCCGTTCCGCGGCCGGTTCGCCGCACCCGTCCCGGGCAGGTTCCCGGCATCGAGGGGCGGCCTCGTTTCTTTCCGATCCATACGGGCCGATGCATGCGGGCGTTTCGTGAGACCGGACCCGACCGCGCCATGGCGGCGGCGGCGGGCCCGTCGACAACGCCTGCAAGGTGCAAGCGCGCCCGCGTTCCCGGGATGGGGCCGCGGGCGGATACAGATTGGATTGAAAGCTAGAGATTCCATGACCGATTTCACGGGCCTAGAACTGGCCCAGCCCCTCCTTCGCGCCATCGCCGACGAAGGCTACACCACCCCCACCCCGATCCAGGTGAAGTCCATTCCGCCGCTGCTGGAAGGCCGCGACCTGCTGGGCGTGGCCCAGACCGGCACCGGCAAGACGGCGTCCTTCGCCCTGCCGCTGCTGCACCGCCTGGCCGCCGCCGGCGGCAAGGCCCAGCGCAACCGGCCGAGGGCCCTGATCCTGGCCCCCACCCGCGAGCTGGCGGGCCAGATCGGCGACAGCCTGCGCACCTATGGCCGCCACCTGCCGCTGAAGTCCGCGGTGGTGTTCGGCGGCGTCTCGATCCGGCCGCAGATCCAGGCCCTGGCCCGGGGGGTCCACGTCCTGGTGGCCACGCCGGGTCGCCTGATCGACCTGATGAACCAGGGCCACGCGCGGCTGGACGCGGTCGAGGTCTTCATCCTCGACGAGGCCGACCGCATGCTGGACATGGGCTTCGTGCGCGACGTCAAGAAGATCGCCGCCGCCGTGCCGGCGCAGCGCCAGACGGTGCTGTTCTCGGCCACCATGCCCAAGGCCGTCCAGGGCCTGGCCGACGGCCTGCTGGAGCGGCCGGTGCGGGTCGAGGCGGCGCCCCAGGCGACCACCGCCGAGCGCATCGACCAGAAGGTCCTTTTCGTCGCCAAGGAGAAGAAGCGCGCCCTGCTGGGCGAGCTGCTGAACAACGACGACATCGCCCGCGTGCTGATCTTCACCCGCACCAAGCACGGCGCCGACCGGGTCGCCCGGCACCTGCACCAGAGCGGCATCGAGGCCGACGCCATCCACGGCAACAAGGCCCAGAACGCCCGCCAGCGCGCCCTGCAGGGGTTCCGCGACGGCCGCATCCGGGCCCTGGTGGCGACCGACATCGCCGCCCGCGGCATCGACGTGGACGGGGTGACCCACGTCATCAACTTCGAGCTGCCCAACGACCCGGAAAGCTACGTCCACCGCATCGGCCGCACGGCCCGCGCCGGCGCCGCCGGCATGGCCATCTCGTTCTGCGACCACGGCGAGCGGGCCTACCTGCGCGACATCGAGCGGATCATCCGCCGCCGGGTGGACGTGATCCACGACCACCCCTACCACGTGGCCGAGATCGTCGACGGACCGGCGGCGCAGGACCCGGCGCCCAAGCGCCCGGCGCGCTCCGGCCCCCGCCCGCCGTCCAACGGCAAGCCCGGCGGCGGCGGCCGGCGCCGCAACCGCCGACGCGGCGGCGGGGCCGACCGGCGCGCCGCCTGAGCGGGGTCAGAACCCCCGCGTCTCCTCCAGGACCGCCGCCCCGCCAACGAACGGCGCGCGGTGGTCCAGCAGGGAGGCGGCGAAGGACAGGACCATCTCCTGGGCGCCGCCGACGTTCTCGTTGAGGATGCCGTGGCGCGTCGAGGGCACCATGCGCAGGCCCTTGGCCGGGGCGGACAGGCGGTCCATGATCAGGCGCGCGCTGCGCGGGTCCACCACCGGGTCGGCGTCGCCCTGGACCACCAGGGTCGGGCAGGCGATGTCCGGCAGGCGCTTCAGCGTCTCGTCCACCAGGATGCGCAGCTCGTACAGCGCCTGGATCGGGATGTTGCGGTAGTTGATGTCCGGGTGCTCGGAGTCGTTGACCCGGTAGGGCATGATGCCGTCCACCACCGGCATCCAGCCGGCCACCCGGTTGGCGTGGCGGATCAGGGGCACGAAGATCAGGTTCTTGTTGCGGAACTTGATGGGGGTGGCGACGGCGGCGACGCCGGCCAGGCCGGGGAACCCCTCGGCCGCCATCACCAGGGACAGGGCGCCGCCGGTGGAGAAGCCCACCAGGCAGACCCGCGGCGCCAAGGCCGACAGGATCTCGACCCCGCGCCGCACCGAGGCCAGCCAGTCGTGGCGGGTGCGCTCGTTCAGGTCGGCGGGCGAGGTGCCGTGCCCCTTCAGGCGCACCCCCATGACCGGGTGCCCGGCCGCCGCCAGGCGCTCGCCCAGGCCGCGCAGCTCGGCCGGCGAGGCCAGGAACCCGTGCACCAGCAGGACGCCCAGGTCGTTGTGGTTCTCGGGCAGGATCAGGTAGGGGGCGCCGCTCTCGGTCGCCGTCTCCTGCTCGTTCAGGCGGGCGTAGCGGGGCTTGTGGTAGAAGGCCCGGTCCCAGGCGTGGCTGCGCAGCTCGTCGTCGAAGCGCAGGCGCGCCGTGGCCGCCGCCGTCTGCGCCCCGGCCTCCTCCAGGGCCCGGTCCACGGCCCGCTGCACCCCGGCCACGGGCACCGCCTCGTTGGCGTAAACCTCGATCGGGTTCTCCAGGCGGATCTCGTGGAAGCTCCACTCCACCTTCAGCTTGGGCAGGAAGCGGTAGCCGTCGGGGTCGGCCTGCAGCAGCTCGGCGTTGGTGGCCGAGGTCAGGAACTGGTCCAGCCCCTTGCAGTCGCCCTGCAGCACGCCGGCGTAGGCGTCGGGGTTGCGCAGGCTGCGGTGCAGGTAGACGTCGTGCTCGGCCTGGGAATGCTTGACCGCCAGGTACAGGGCGCGGTGGAAGAAATGGCGCTCGACCTCGGTGCGGTCCTTTTCCAGGAACCGGTTGATGAGGGTCGCCGCCAGGTGGCTCAGGTTGATGGTGGCATGGGCGTACATGCTGCGCATGTAGGCGTCGCGCACGGGCAGGAAGTGGTTGTGGATGCACATGGTCAGGATGTGCTCGGCCCAGGTGCGGCCCTGGCGTTCGCGCCCGAACAGCTCGTCCACGGACTTGATCCGCCGCAGCATCCAGCCCATGGCCCGGCGTTCGATCCAGGACCAGCGCTTCTCGGCATGGATGGGCGTGCCCAGGCGGATGTCCATGTCCGTGTCCTTGAGCAACAGGTTGCCCTCGATGGTCATCTCCTCGGAGAAGGCGCCGGTCAGGCCGCGCATGAACAGGTCGGCCGTGCGCTGCAACAGGTTGCCGGTGATGCGGATCGGGTAGAAGGTGATGTTGGACGGCACGATCAGGGTCGGCTTGCGTGCCGCCGCCAGCAGCGCCTCGGCGCTGTCCATGCCCAGGCGTTTGGCCCAGATCTCGATGTACGCGTCGCGCCCGGTGCGGTGCAGCTCGCGGATGCCGATCTTGAAGGCGTCCAGGGTCATGGCCAGCACCGCCGAGCCCATGTGGTGCTTGCGCCGCTCCCTCGCCGAGGGCGAATAGACGCTGTAGTCGCCCTTGTCGTCCAGCACCCGGCGGTCCTTGACCATGCCGCCCTCGGGAAAGACGATCACCTTGCGCCCGCGCAGCACCTCCTCGGCCAGGAACGGCAGCAGGCGCGGGTGGTCGTTGGGCACCCCGCCCAGGGACGCCAGGTAGCGCGAGAACCGGCTGCCGGCGACGAAAAACTCGCGCGACGCCACGGACCGGCAGAAGCCGCCCGACTGGCGGTAGATCAGGTATTGCGGGATGAAGGTCTCGAACCGGGCGAAGTGGTTGAACAGCAGGATCTGCCCGTCGTCCAGCAGGCCCTCCTGGTCGTGCAGCTTGATGTTCAGGCTCAGCCGCGACTGCAGGGCCGACAGCGCCCGCACGGTCCACTCGCAGGCGTCCTGGCTGATGGTCAGGTCGATGCCGGCGGCGTAGCCCTGGCGCTTGGGGGGCTCGACGTCCGTTTCGACCTGCTGCTCGATCTGTTGCTCGCCGTCCATGGGTCGACCCGTCGGAGGTCCAATCCGAAAAAGTCACCAACGCGGCCGGCGGTCACCGGCCGCGGTCCCCCTCGCGGTCACCGGTCCAGCATAGCACGCCCTGTCCCCGGGCGCTAAAAATCCTTTGAATCAGGCCGCTTCCGGCGGCACCTGAATCAGGCCGCTTCCAGCAGCACCGCCGCGCCCAGGCCGCTGCCCGCCGGCACCGTGGCGCCGCCCAGCTTCAGGCCGCGCTGCTTCAGGGCCCGGGCCAGGTGGATGGTGATGCGCAGGCCCGACATGCCCACCGGATGGCCCAGCCCGACCGAGCCGCCGTCCACGTTCAGGCGGTCGCGCGACCAGCCGCCCATGCGCTCGCAGGCCAGCAGCTGCACGGCGAAGCCCTCGTTGCACTCGATCAGGTCCAGGTCGTCGACCCGCTTGTCCGCCGCCGCCAGGGCCGAATTCAGGGCCTCGACGCAGGAATAGCCCATGAAGTGCGGGTCGCAGCCGACCATGGCCGTGCCCGGCATGACGATGCGCGCCAGGGGCTCGACCCCCAGGCGGGCCAGGCCGGCGTCGTTGCACACCAGGGCGGCGGCGGCGCCGTCGTTGATGGGGGCGGCGTTGCCGGCGGTGATCACGCCGCCGGCCTTGACCGGGCGCAGGTTGCGCAGGACGTCCAGGTCGATGTCGCCGCGCGGGCACTCGTCGCGCTCGAAGGTGCGCGTCTTGCCGCCGCGCGCCGGCACCTCGATGGGCACGATCTCGCCGTCCAGGCAGCCGGCGTCCATGGCCGCGAGGGCCCGGGTGTGCGACACCACGGCGTATTCGTCCATCTCCTCGCGGGTCACCTGGTCCTCGCGGGCGTGGTGCTCGGCCACGTCGATCATGTACCAGGGATCGTCCCACATCTTGGACCCGGCCAGGGTGCATTCCTTCAGCGTGTCCACGAACTCGCCGTGGCCCAGGCGGTGGCCCCAGCGCGAGCCGGGCACCATGTGCGGCGCGTTGCTCATGGATTCGAGGCCCAGCGCCAGCGCCGTGTCGACCTCGCCCAGGGCCACCTGCTGCGCCGCCAGGATCAGCGCCGTCATGGACGAGCAGCACTGCATGTTGACGGTGAACGCGGGCACGTTGTGCGGCACGCCGATGCGCTCGGCGACGATGCGGGCCGGGTTGGACTCGGTCATGTCCTGCAGCACCATGCCGCCGATGACCCGCTGCACGGCGTCGGGCTTGAGGCCGGTCTGCTGCAGCAGGGCGGCGGCCACGGTGGAGCCGAACTCGGTGGCGCGCAGGGGGCGCAGGGCGCCGCCGAAGGCGCCGATGGGGCTGCGCAGGCCGGCGACCAGATAGGCGTTGGCGGTCATGGCGGGACGGGCCTCCTTGCCTCGCCGGGGCCCGTGCGGGCGCCGGCCGTTGAACCTTGTTATTAACCAAACGATCGTTCGCTTAAGTTACGGGATCGCCGGGGCAAAATCAAGCCCCGCTTTTACCGTGTTTTCCCTGGTTTTATGGGAAAATTCTGGTCTTGACGCTGCTCGGCGGATCAGGTAACTAACGAACGATTGTTCGGTCAACGGGCGGCCGCAGGGAGGCCATGCCCGGGCCACGCCAACCAGGAGACGCCCCATGTTCGACGAACGCACCCTCGCGCAATCCCGCGAGATGGCCGACAAGCGCGACGCCGCCTACGACAAGATCGTCGAGCGTTTCGGCAACAGCGCCCCGGCGGCGGCCCGCGACCCCAGGACCCATTCCGGCCTGCCCATCAAGACCGCCTACTTCCCCCACGACGTGGCCGGGCTGGACTTCGGCCAGATCGGCGCCCCGGGGCAGTACCCCTTCACCCGCGGCAACCTGGCGGCCCAGTACCAGGTCATGAACTGGGCCAACCAGCCGGTCATCGGATACGGCCTGCCCGAGGATACGCGGGCGCGCATGGACCTGCTGTCGGCCCGCGGCATGACCGGCTATTTCGGGCAGAAGTTCTACAACCTGGTCTACGACCTGGTCAGCCACGAGGGCCTGGACCCCGACCACGCGGGGGCCCGGGGGCGGGTCGGCCAGTGCGGCATGGCGGTCTATTCCAAGGCCGACATGGCGCGCCTGTTCGACGGCATGGACCTGACCAAGATGAACGTGGTGCACATCACCTACTACCAGGTGGTGCCGGCCCTGGCGCAGTACATCGCCTACGCCGAGGAGCGCGGCGTGTCGCCCGACCAGCTGCGCGGCAACTCCATGAACTGGTACCACCAGTCCGCCTACGTGGGCATGAGCGCCTTCCCGCCCGAGAACGGCCACCGCCTGGCCGTCGAGCTGATCGCCTACTGCGCCAAGAACATGCCGCGCTGGAACACCACCAACCTGTTCGGCTACGGCGTCGAGGAGGCCGGCGGCACGGCGGTGCAGGAGATCGGCCTGATGCTGGCCTACGGCATCGACCTGGTGCGCGCCTGCGTCCAGGCCGGGCTGACGGCGGACGAGGCGCTGATGCGGTTCGGCTTCCAGATCGCCCAGGCCAACGACTTCTTCGAGGAGATCTGCAAGATCCGCGCCCTGCGCCGGTTGTGGGCCACCACCATGCACGAGAAGTTCGGCGCCGAGGACCCGCGCGCCATGCACGTGCGCATCCACACCCACACCTCGGGCGCCTGCCTGACGGCGCAGCAGCCCCTGGTCAACCTGATCCGCACCACGCTGCACGCCTTCGGCGCCGCGCTTTCCGGCGTCCAGGCCATGGAGGTCTCGGCCTACGACGAGGCGCTGTCGATCCCCACCGAGGAATCGGCCACCCTGGCGCTGCGCGTGCAGCAGGTGATCCAGGAGGAGACCAACATCACCCGCGTCTCGGACCCCCTGGCCGGCTCCTACTTCGTCGAGTCCCTGACCGACCAGGTGGCGCAGGCGGCGCTCGAACTGGTCGACAAGGTCGAGGCCCAGGGCGGCTACATCGCCGCCCAGCAGAACGGCTGGATCCGCCGCGAGATCGAGGACCAGGCCGAACGCTGGCGCGAAGAGGTGAACAGCGGCGAGCGGCGCATCGTCGGCATGAACTGCTACCAGGCCGAGGAGGCCGAGAAGGCGCCCGAGATCTTCAGGGTCGATGCCGAGCCCGAGCGCGTGTCGGCCGAGCGGGTGCGCGCCCTGCGCGCCAGCCGCGACGCTGCCCGCTACGACAAGGCCATCAAGAATTTCCTGGACGCCGCCCACGCCTTCGCCGCCAAGGACTACCATCAGTTGGGCGACGGCGAGCTGATGGAGGCGGCCATCGAGGCCGCCCGCGCCGACGCCACCACCGGCGAGATGATGGGCGTCATGAAGGAAGCCCTGGGATGGAGAGCCCCCCATGAATACTGAGGTCCAAACGACCACCCCCGAAGCCCCCAAGCTGGGCGAGGCCGTGCGCGTGCTGCTGGCCAAGCCGACCCACGACTGCCACGACCGCGGGGTCCGGCTGGTGGCACGCAAGTTCCGCGACGCCGGGTTCGAGGTCATCTTCTCCAACTTCCTGCTGCCGTCAGAGATCATCAACACGGCGGTCGAGGAGGATGTGCAGGTGATCGGCGTCTCGACCTCGGCCGGCGGCCACATGCCGGTGTTCGAGGACCTGATCGCCGGGCTGAAGGAAAACGGCCTGGAGGACGTGATCCTGATCGGCGGCGGCGTCATCCCCGCCGACGACGAGGCGGTGCTGAAGGACTGGGGCGTCAAGGCCGTGTTCGGCCCCGGCACCACGGCCGAGGACGCCATCGACCTGATCCGCGCCGAGTTCGGAGGCCCGGCATGAGCGGCTTCAGCCGCGTCGCCATTTTGGGCGGCGGCGGGCTCATGGGGCACGGCATCGCGCTGGCCTGCCTGCAGGGCAGCGGCGCCCACGTGACCATCATCTCGCGCCGCGACGAAACGGTGCAGCACGGCCTGGACCTGATCGAGAACGGGCCCTTCGGCCTCAAGCGGGCGGTGGAGAAGGGGCGCCTGGACGCCGACAAGGCGGCCGAGATCCAGGGCCGCCTGTCGGGCACCACGGACTATGCCGCCGGGCTGGACGGCGCCGACCTGGTGTTCGAGACCATCCCCGAGGTGGTGGACCTGAAGCAGGAGACCCTGCGCCTGGCCGAAAACCACGCCGCCGTCGACGCCGTGTTCGCGTCCAACACCTCGTCGATCATGATCTCCGAACTGGCGGCGCAACTGGAGAACCCCGGGCGCCTGGTGGGCACCCACTGGTTCTACCCCTCCAACGTCATGCCCCTGATCGAGGTCGGGCGCAGCGAGCTGACCGACCCCGCGGCGCTCGACCGGGTGGTGGCCTACCTGGCGGCCATCGGCAAGAAGCCGGTGGTGGTCAAGGACGCGCCCGGGTTCTTCATGACCCGCTTCATCAACAACTTCCTGGCCGAAGCCATCCGGCTGGTCGAGCTGGGCATCGCCGGCCCGGCCGAGGTGGATGAGATGTGCAAGACCGGCCTGGGCTGGCCCATGGGGGTGTTCGAGCTGCTGGACGACACCGCCAGCTTCGATTCCTTCTACCACGCCCAGGAATACCTGTTCGAAACCTGCGGCGAGCGCTATGCCATCCCGCCTCTGGCGCGCAAGGTGTTCCTGGCCGGCTACCGCGGCAACCCCAAGCTGAAACCCGGCAGCCGCGGCGGCTGGTACGACTTCCTGGGCGCCGAGCGGCCGCCCAGGCCGGCGAAGAAGTAGGCGGGCGTTGCGCCCCGGCGGATGATGGCGTAAACCCCGCCCCCAGGAGCGGACCAGGGACAGGACCTTCATGGCGCAGGCACTTCGGGCCGAGAGGAAAGTGGTACAGCGGCAGGGCAACCGCCGCGAGAAGCTGCTGGAGGCTGCGGCGCGGCGGTTCCTGCACCAGGGCTTCGCCGCCGCGTCCATGCGCGACATCGCGTCCGACGCCGGCATGCAGCCGGGCTCCATCTACTACCATTTCCCGTCCAAGGCCGAGATGCTGGTGGCCGTCCACGAGGAGGGCATGCGCCGCATTACCGAGGCCGTGACCGGGGCGCTGGACGGCGTCAGCGGGCCGTGGAAGCGCCTGGAGGCGGCCTGCATCGCCCACCTGACGGCGCTGCTGGAGGGCGGCGTGTTCTTCCAGGCCGTCATGCGCGAGCTGCCGCGGGAAACCGACACCACGCGCGGCCGCATCACCCGCATGCGCGACGCCTACGAGGGCATCTTCGCGACCCTGCTGGACGATCTGGACCTGCCGCCGGACGTGGACCGGCGCGACCTGCGGCTGATGCTGCTGGGGTCCATGAACTGGTCCTTCACCTGGTACCGGCCCGGGGCCGAGCCGCCGGCCGGCATCGCCCGCACGTTCCTGGGCTACCTGCGCCGTCAGCTGGAACGGCCCGGCGCCTGAACCACCAACGCCCGAGGGGGGATACGACGACATGGCGGCACAGGCCCGCAACGCCGACTACTACCGGGACAACCTGCTGTCCGGCAACCGGGTCGCCCTGGCCCGGGCCATCACGGCGGTGGAGAACGACCGCGCCGACGCCGCCGCCGTGCTGCAGACCATCTATGGCCAGGTCGGGCGGGCGCAGCTGATCGGCATCACCGGGGCCCCCGGGGCCGGCAAGTCGACCCTGGTCAACGCCGTGGTGCGCGAACTGCGCGGCCAGGACAGGAAGGTCGGCGTGGTGGCGGTGGACCCGTCCAGCCCGTTCAGCGGCGGCGCCATCCTGGGCGACCGCATCCGCATGTCCGAGCACGGCAACGACGACGGCGTGTTCGTCCGCTCGCTGGCCTCGCGCGGGCACCTGGGCGGCCTGTCGCGGGCGGCGGCGCGGGTGGTGGACGTGATGGACGCCGCCGGCATGGACGCCATCATCGTCGAGACCGTGGGCACCGGCCAGTCCGAGGTCGAGATCATGGAGATCGCCCAGACCGTGGTCGTGGTCTGCGCCCCGGGCCTGGGCGACGAGATTCAGGCGGTCAAGGCCGGCATTCTGGAGATCGCCGACATCCTGGTGGTCAACAAGGCCGACATGCCGCTGGCCGACCGCACCGAGCGGCAGTTGCGCGACGCCATGCGCGCGCGCCGGCGCGACGGCTGGGAGGTGCCGGTCATGCGCACCGTCGCCACCACCGGCGACGGCACGGCCGATCTGGTGGCCAAGGCGGCCGAGCACTTCGCCCGCCTGCCGGCGGCGGCGCGGGTCCACGCCGCCCGGGGGCGCATGCACAAGCTGCTGGCGGCCACGGCGGCCGAACAGGTGCGCGCCGGGGTCCAGGGCCTGCGCGGCGAGGCCGTGGACGCCCTGTGCGAGGCCGTGCTGCGCGGCGAGATGGACTACGCCGAGGCCGCGCGCCGGGCGGCGCGCCTGGCCGTCGCCGACCCCGGTTCAGGACACGACCCCGGCTGAGTCCGCACGCCGTGTTTGACAGGTCCAACCCTTCGCGGTTAAGTCGCTGAGGCGCAACCCTGGATCCGTGGGAGCGGGCGGCGGGGTCATGAACAGGATCGTCAACGACGTTGCGACGCACCGCATCGGGTTCTTCCTGGTTCCCGAATTCTCCATGATCGCCCATACCTCGGCCGTCGAGTGCCTGCGCCTGGCCAACCGCATCAAGGGCGCGCGCATCTACGACTGGCCCGCCTTCTCCCTGGACGGCGGCCCGGTGCCGGCCAGCAACGGCATCCAGGTGGTGGTGAACGGCGCGCTCGCGGACCTGGACGCCCTGCCGGCGGTGGTGGTCTGCGCCGGGGTCAACGTCCAGGACCAGGTGCCCAAGGCCCTGCTGTCGCGCCTGCGCCGGCTGGCCACCCACGGGGCCAGCATCGGCGCGCTGTGCACCGGGTCCTACGTGCTGGCCCGGGCCGGGCTGCTGGACGGCTACCGCTGCACCATCCACTGGGAGAACCTGGCCGGCTTCCAGGAGGAATTCCCCGACATCGACGCCACCGCCGAGCTGTACGAGATCGACCGCAACCGCTTCACCTGCGCCGGCGGTACCGCGGCGCTGGACATGATGCTGTCGCTGATCGCCATGCAGAACGGCCACGACCTGGCCGCCGAGGTGGCGGACATGATGATCCACCATCGGATCCGGGAGGGCACCGAGGGCCAGCGCATGGCCCTGCGCGCGCGCCTGGGCGTCTCGCACCCCAAGCTGCTGGCGGTGATCTCGCGCATGGAGGAGAACCTGGAGGCGCCGCTGTCCTGCGGCGATCTGGCCGAGGGGGTCGGCCTGTCGACCCGGCAACTGGAGCGCCTGTTCCGCAAGTACCTGTACAAGGCGCCGGCGCGCTACTACCTGAAACTGCGCCTCGATCGGGCCCGCTTCCTGCTGTCGCAGACCAGCCTGCCGATCCTCAGCGTGGCGCTCGCCTGCGGCTTCGTGTCCGCGTCCCACTTCTCCAAGTGCTACCGCGAGCACTTCGGCCACACCCCCAGCGAGGACCGCCGCCAGGTCCGCTAGCCGGGCCGCCGCTGGGTCAGCTTGGACAGCAGCGCCAGGTAGGCCAGCGCCGCCGCCAGGCCAAGCCCGATGGCGGGGTAGGGCCCCAGATCCGGCGCCGTGAAGTAGACCACCACCAGGAAGGTCACCAGCCCGCCCAGGCCCAGGGGGAAGTTGCGGATCATGGTGCGCACCGGCCCGCGGCCGTAGGTGGCGTGCACGATCAGGTAGGTGGGCCACAGGGTCATAGGGAAACCCAGCAGCACCCCGGTCACCGCCGTGCCGCCCCATTCGGCGACGGCGATGACCGCCACCACGACCACCGCCGCCAGCCCGGCGCGCAGGGTCAAGACCCAGGGCGTCAGGCGCACCGCGCGCAGCACGGCGACGGTCTCGATGCGCCGGAACAGCCGGGTGGTGACGGCGATCCCGGCCAGGGCCAGGGCCAGGGCCACGGGCATGGAGATGTCCACCGGCTCGAACGCCAGGGCCACGGCGGCGTACCCGGCCAGGCCGCACAGCGTCGCCGCCGGCAGTTCCAGCCGCCCGCCGGCGCCGATGCCCAGGTGGTAGCCGAAGGTGAAGGCCAGGGTGCCCAGCAGCGCCGCCAGGCCGTGCGGCACGGTGGCGGCGATGAAGTCGCCGTCCTTGGTCAGGGCCAGGAACGAGAACACCAGCAGGGTGCCCAGCGGCGCGCCGCTGACCAGCCCGGCCAGGCGCGTGCTCAGGCGCTCAGCCACCAGCGACAGGGCCAGCACGATGGTCCCGGTGGCCAGGACCTTGGACAGGATTTCGACGATCATGGGGGGCGGAGCTTGCGCGAATTCCGCCCGGCGGGCAAGGCCGGACGCGGGCCCGGTCAGTCCCGCCGCCGGCGTCGCCGGCGCGGGCCGTCGTCGCCGCCGGGCGGGCGCGGTTGCGGCAGGTCCACGGCCGCCGCCAGGTGCGGGTACGGCGCGGTCTTGTGGGGGAAGGCCATGGCCTGCACGAAGTGCTCCTGAAACCGGGGCTCCACCGCCGTCTCCACCTTCTCGATGGTGCGCACCACGCGCTCGATCTCCTGCCGCGCGCCCTGGTTCAGCAGGGCGATGCGGGCCCCGGCGCCGGCGGCGTTGCCGGCCGAGGTCACCTTGTCCGGCGGGCAGTCGGGAACCATGCCCAGGACCAGGGCGTAGGTGGGGTCGATGTGGCTGCCGAAGGCCCCGGCCAGGACGATGCGCTGCACCTCGTCCACCCCCAGGGTGTCCATCAGCAGGCGGGCGCCGGCGTACAGCGCCGCCTTGGCCAGCTGGATGGCGCGCACGTCGTTCTGGGTGATGCGGATGTCGATGCCGCCGCCCTCGCGCACCACGTAGCTGTAGGTGCGCCCGTCGGCCTGCACGCGGGCGGTGCGCGCCGCCGCGGCGCCGTCGATGACCCCGTCGGCGGTCATCACCCCGGCCAGGAACATCTCGGCCAGGGCCTCGATGATGCCCGAGCCGCAGATGCCGGTGACCCCGGTCGCCGCCACGGCGGCGTCGAACCCGGGGTCGTCCGACCACAGGTCGCAGCCGATGACCTTGAACCGCGGCTCCAGGGTGGCACGGTCGATGCGGAACCGCTCGATGGCGCCGGGCGCGGCGCGCTGGCCGCAACTGATCTGCGCCCCCTCGAAGGCCGGGCCGGTGGGCGAGGAGGCGGCCAGCAGGCGGTCGCGGTTGCCCAGTACGATCTCGGCGTTGGTGCCCACGTCGACGATCAGGGTCAGCTCGTCGGCCAGGTGCGGCCCCTCGGACAGGACCACCCCGGCGGTGTCGGCGCCCACGTGGCCGGCAATGCAGGGCAGGACGTAGACCCGGGCGTCGGGATGGACGTTCTCCAGGTCCAGCTCGGTGGCCCACAGGGTCAGGGCGGCATTGGTGGCCAGGGCGAAGGGCGCCTGGCCCAGCTCGGTCGGGTCCAGGCCCAGCAGCAGGTGGTGCATGATGGGGTTGCCCACCAGGGTCAGGTTCAGGACGTCGCCGCCGTCCACCCCCGCCTGGTCGTACACGGCGCGGGCCAGGCCGTCCACGGCGCCGCGCACGGCGGCGGTCAGCTCGGCCTCGCCGCCCGGGTTCATCATCACGTAGCTGACCCGGCTCATCAGGTCCTCGCCGAAGCGGATCTGCGGGTTCATGATCCCGTCCGACGCCAGCACCTCGCCGGTGGACAGGTCGCACAGGTGCGCGGCGATGGTGGTCGAGCCCACGTCGCAGGCGATGCCATAGGCGCGGTCGTGGAACCCGGGCCAGACCTTGGTGATGCGCACGCCCCGGTGCACGGCCACGGTGACCTTCCAGTCGCCCTGGCGCAGCACTGCCTGCAGGCGGTGCAGGGACCGGATGTCGATCTCGGCCAGGTCGTCCAGGCCCCACTGCCCGGACAGGGCCTGGGCCAGGCGCTCGAAGTCGCCGCTGGGGCGGTGCATGTCGGGCTTTTCCACCTCGACGTAATGCAGGCGGATGGCCGGGTCCATCTCCACCGGGCGGGCGTCGGCGCGCTTGCGCACCACCTGCTTGTGGACCTGGCTCTCGGGCGGCACGTCGACCACCGCGTCGCCCCGCAGGCGCGCGTGGCAGCCCAGGCGACGGCCCGGCTTCAGGCCGCGGCGCGCGTCGAAGCGGGCCTCGGGTTCGGTCAGGGGGTCCAGGCTGGCGGGGCCGCTGACGATGCCCATCTGGGGGAAGTCGCCCTCGGCCAGGTGCACCTGGCAGCGGCCGCAGATGCCGCGCCCGCCGCAGACCGAGTCCACGTCCACGCCCAGCGCCCGCGCCGCGTCCAGGACCGAGGTGCCGCGGGCCACCCGCCCGCGCCGCCCCGACGGGGTGAAGACGATATCGACGCCGTCGTCAGCCAACCTCGGCTCCGCCCCGGCGCCGGCCCTCGCGGCCGCCGCGCCGGCGCCGCTCGCCGCCGCCGGCGCCACCGGCCCCGGCGCCGCCCTCGGGGTCGCGGAAGCGGCGGATCCAGCGCGCGCAGTTGGGGTCGTGGCCCATGATCACGTCGGCGCCCATGACGCCGGCCATCTCGGGCTCGTGCAGGGGGTTGGCGATGGCCGATGTCATGCCGGCGCCGATGGCCATGGACAGGAAGGCCGAGTTCAGGCCGTGCCGGTTGGGCAGGCCGAACGACGCGTTGGACGCGCCGCAGGTGGTGTTCACCTGCAACTCCTCGCGCAGGCGGCGGATCAGGTGCAGGGCCTGGCGCCCGGCGCCTTCCAGCGCGCCGACGGGCATGATCAGGGGGTCCACCACCACGTCGGCGCGGTCGATGCCGAAATCGGCGGCCCGCTCGACGATCTTCTTCGCCACCTCGAAGCGCACGTTGGGGTCCTCGGAGATGCCGGTCTCGTCGTTGGAGATGGCCACCACCGCGGCGCCGTATTTCTTGACCAGGGGCAGCACCACCTCCAGCCGCTCCTCCTCGCCGGTCACCGAGTTCACCAGCGGCTTGCCCTTGTACACCTCCAGGCCGGCCTCCAGGGCCTCGACGATGGACGAGTCGATGGACAGGGGCGCGTCGGTCAGGGACTGCACAAGCTGCACGGTCTCGGCCAGGATGCGCGGCTCGTCGGCCAGCGGAATGCCGGCGTTGACGTCCAGCATCTGGGCCCCGGCGGCGATCTGGGCCAGGGTGTCGGCCTCGACCCGGCTGTAGTCGCCGGCGGCCATCTCGGCGGCCAGCAGCTTGCGCCCGGTGGGGTTGATGCGCTCGCCGATGATGACGAAGGGTCGGTCGAATCCGATCACCACCTCGCGGGTGGCGGAGCTGAGGACGGTGTCGGTCATGGCCTTTTCCCCCTTCCTTGCCGGGTGACGGTCCGGGCGTTGTAGGCACAGTGCCGGCCCCGGTCTAGCCGAAAAGCGACGCCGCCCGTTGCGGCGGCGGCCCGGCCCGCCCGGGTCAGGTGGACTGGACCTCCTCCAGCACCTCCTCCAGCGCCGTTTCCGGGTCCGTGTCCATGCCCCGGTGCCACGGCTGGCGGCCCTTCAGGATGCCCGAGTCGTGGACGATCTCGGCCACCAGCTCCTCCTGGCGGTAGGCCATCATGTGCACCCCGGCGATGCCCTCGATCTCGCGGATCTGCTGGATCAGGTCGATGCAGATCCGCTTGCCCTCGCGCTTCTGGTCCGTCGCCCCCTCCAGGCGCTCGATGATGGGGTCGGGGATGTGCACCCCCGGCACGTTGGAGCGGATCCACCGTGCCGCCCGCGCCGAGGCCAGGGGCCCGACCCCGATCAGGATGTAGCACTGCCGGTGCAGGCCCAGGTCGCGCACCCGGTCCATGTAGCGTTCCAGCATGGGGATGTCATAGCAGTACTGGGACTGCACGAACTGGGCCCCGGCGGCGATCTTCTTGGCCAGGCGCAGGGGCCGGTAGTCGTAGGGCGGCGCGAACGGGTTGATGGCGCCGCCGATGAAGATCTGCGGCGGCGTGGTGATCTTGCGACCGGACAGGAAGCGGCTTTCGTCGCGCATGGTGCGCAGGGTGTTCAGCAGCGAGATCGAGTCCAGGTCGAACACCGGCTTGGCGTCGGGTTGGTCGCCGGCCTGGACCCCGTCGCCGGTCAGGCACAGGAAGTTGGCCACCCCCATGGCGGCGCCGCCCAGGACGTTGCCCTGGATGGCGATGCGGTTGTGGTCGCGGCACGAGATCTGCATCACGGTGGCGAAACCGATGCGGCTGAGCAGGGCGCAGATGCCCATGGACGACATGTGGCAGTTGGCGCCCGAGCCGTCGGTGGCGTTGATGCCGTCGACCCAGCCCTCGAACACGGCGGCGCGCTCGTACACGTCCTCGGGGTCGGCGGAATCGGGGGGGTTCAGCTCGGCGGTGACGGCGAACTCGCCGCGGCGCAGCACCCGCTCCAGCCGCCCGCGCGAGGTGTGCCCGGGCTTGCGCGGCAGCGGCGCCGAGGGGTCGTAGGGGACGATCCGGCTCATGGCGCGTCGGCCCCGCCGGCGCGCGCGGCCTCTTCCCGGGCCGCCCGCTCGGCCGTGGCGCGCAGCCAGGACGAGGTGCCGCGCAGGCTCTGGCGCAGGGGCGGCTGCACGTTCTGGATGTGGTCGCCGCCGGCCATCTGGCGGCTGCCCGACCAGGCCTCGACCCAGACGCAGGGCATGTCCGGCTCGACCTCGCAGTTGCCGTTGGCGCGCACGCCGCCGCAGGGGCCGTTGCGCAGGCCCTTGGGGCAGTTCATGGGGCAGGACATGCCGGTGTCGCTCAGCACGCACTGGCCGCACATGCGGCAGTCGAACAGGAACCCCTTCACCACCTGCTCGACGGACTTCACCGGCCGTTCCACCCGGCCGTAGCCCAGCGCCCGCCACAGGGGGTGCAGGCCCAGCAGGATGTCGGCGAAGAAGGTGTACAGGCGCTCCAGGAACCGGGCGTGGCGCACCGACCACTGGCGGATGGTGAAGGGCGAGCGCAGCCGCCGCACCGGGCCGGCGCCGGCGGGCTCGTAGGCGGTGATCCTAGGCAACGGACGTCTCCGGGACTTGGCGGGCGCCGTGGGGCGCAAGGAACCGGGACAGGCCGTCCAGGCCCGTGGCCCGGTGCTCGAAGGCCAGGCCCAGGCGGTCGGCGGCGGCGCGGGCGCGCGCGGTCAGGTCCGCATCCTCGGTCTGGGCCAGGTAGACCAGGCGCGTGTAGTTGCCGAAGTAGTCGGGCAGCAGCTGCGGGTGCCGGTCCAGGCCCAGGCCCCGGATGACCAGGGTCTCGAAATGGCGCACCAGGTAGTCGGTCAGGTAGAAGGTGCCCGGCTCGGCGTCGTGCAGGGTGGCGAAGGCGGCGCTGCCGGCGTAGAACTCGTAACAGTGGGCGCCGGGGATGCGGGCGACCCCTTCCTCGGCCAGCATGGCGTCGAGCAGCCCGCCGGTGCCGCAGTCGCCGTACAGCGCCAGGATGCGGTCGTGGTCGGGCCGCGCCTCGCGGATCTTGGCGCGCAGGGCGTCGGGGATGCGGTCGGGGCGGTTGTGCAGGTCGGCGGGCAGGCAGGTCAGCGCCATGTGGGTCCAGCCGTTGGCTTCGATCACCGCCAGCAGCTCGTGGGCCAGGGCCCCGCAGGCGATGATCAGGGTTCGCGGCGGCCGGACCGGCGGGGCGCCCGCCATGGCCGCCGTCCTAGCCGCCGGCGGCGCCGGCCAGGGCCGAACCCTGGCGCCGGGCCATGAAGGTCTTGGCCGTCTCCACCGCCACCGCGGCGTCGCGGCAGTAGGCGTCGGCGCCGATGCTCTCGGCGAAGGCCTCGTTCAGGGGCGCGCCGCCCACCAGCACCACATAGTCGTTGCGGATGCCCTTTTCCTTCAGGGTGTCGATGACAACCTTCATGTAGGGCATGGTGGTGGTCAGCAGGGCCGACATGCCCAGGATGTCGGGCTGGTGCTCCTCCAGCGCCGCCAGGTAGTCCTCGACCGGGTTGTTGATGCCGATGTCGACCACCTCGAACCCGGCGCCCTCCATCATCATGGAGACCAGGTTCTTGCCGATGTCGTGGATG
Source organism: Hyphomicrobiales bacterium (assembly GCA_024236415.1). Lineage (GTDB taxonomy): Bacteria > Pseudomonadota > Alphaproteobacteria > Rhodospirillales > JACKKN01 > JACKKN01. Next base: position 273,603 of record JACKKN010000005.1, on the reverse strand, counting down.
TCGCCCTTGACCGTGCCGATGACCATCTTGCCCATCTTGGGCGCGCCGGTCTCGGCCAGCAGCGGGCGCAGGATGGCCATGCCCGCCTTCATGGAGTTGGCGGCCAGCAGCACCTCGGGCACGAACAGGATGCCGTCGCGGAAGTCGACGCCGACGATGCGCATGCCCTCCACCAGGGCCTCGGTCAGCACCCGGTAGGGCGGCCAGCCGCGCCCCAGCAGGATGTTGACGCCCTCGACCACCTCGTCGGCGAGGCCGTCGTACAGGTCGTCGTGCATCTGCTTGGTCAGGTCCTCGTCGTTCAGGGCCGCGAGGTCGATGTCGTCGTCGAACTGTTCATCCGCCATGGTCAGCATCCCCTGCCCGGCGGCCGACAGCGGCGGCCGCCTCAAGCGAACACAAAACGGGGCGGCGCGCGCCCCGTGGCACACTAGCCGCCCTATGCGCACATTGGCGGAATGTCAACCCCCGCCGCTGTCGCGGGGGGGACCTTCTGTGTACGGAACGCGACACGGGATGTCGCCCGGGCGCCGCTCAGGCCCGCAGTTTTTCGTTCTGCGGGTCGTAGGGGCTCTCGCCGATCACCGTGACCCGGTGGCGGGTGCCCAGGATGTCCATCTCCAGCTCGGTGCCGACCTCGGACAGGGTCGGCCGCACCATGGCCAGGGCCAGGGACTTGCCGACCCGGAAGCCGTAGCCGCCGCCGGTGGCCCGGCCCACGGTCTCGCCGTCCTTGAAGATGGGGTTGTTGCCCAGGGCATCCGCATCCGTCACGTCGTGGACCTCCAGCGTCACGAAGGTGTTCTGGAACCCCTTCTGCTGCCAGGCGACCAGGGCGTCGCGGCCGATGAAGTCGCCCTTGTTGGGATGCACGAAGCGGTCGAGGCCGGATTCGAAGGCGGCGTACTCGATGGACATCTCGGTGCCGACCATGCGGTAGGACTTCTCCAGGCGCAGGCTGTCCATGGCGCGGATGCCGAACGGCTTGATCCCCAGGTCGGCGCCGGCGGCCATCAGGGCGTCGAAGATGTGGTTCTGGTACTCGATGGGGTGGTGCAGCTCCCAGCCCAGCTCGCCGACGAAGTTGACGCGCAGGGCCTTGGTCGGCGCCAGGCCGACGTCGATCTCCTGGCCCGACAGCCAGGGGAAGGCGGCGTTGGAGAAGTCGGCCGACGACACCCGCTGCATCAGCTCGCGCGCCTTGGGCCCGGACACCACCAGCACGCCCATGGAATTGGTCAGCGCATCGAAGCGGACCGAGCCGTCGGTGGGCATCATCTTCTGCAGGTAGTCGTGGTCCAGCCGCTGCAGGGCACCGGCCGAGACCAGGTAGAAGGTGTCCGGCCCCTCGCGCTGGATGGTGAACTCGGACAGCACGCCGCCGCTGGGCAGCAGGGCGTGGCACAGGCCCACCCGGCCGACCTTCTTGGGCAGGCGGTTGGCCACCAGGTGGTCGAGGAACGCCTCGGCCCCCGGGCCCGAGACCCGGCACTTGGCGAAGGCCGTCATGTCCAGGATGCCCACGTTCTCGGCCACGTTGCGGGCCTCGTTGCCCATGTGCTCGAACCAGGCCGAGCGGCGGAAGGACCAGTCGTCCTTCTGCTCGACCCCCGCCGGCGCGAACCAGTTGGGCCGTTCCCAGCCGAACTTCTGGCCGAACACGGCGCCCAGGGCCTTCATGCGGTCATAGCACGGCGCCTGGCGCAGGGGCCGGCCGGCCTCGCGCTCCTCGTCGGGGTAGTGGATGGTGAAGACGTTGGCGTAGGCCTCCTCGTTCTTGGCCCGCAGGTAGGACTTGGTGGCGTAGTCGCCGAACCGGCGCGGGTCCACGCCCATCATGTCGATGGTCGGCTCGCCGTCGACGATCCACTCGGCCAGCTGCCAGCCGGCGCCGCCGGCGGCGGTGATGCCGAAGCTGTGGCCCTCGTTGAGCCAGAAGTTCTTCAGGCCCCAGGCCGGGCCGACGATGGGGCTGCCGTCCGGCGTGTAGGCGATGGCGCCGTTGTAGACCTCCTTGACCCCGGCCTCGCCGAAGATGGGGACGCGGTTGATGGCGGCCTCGATGTGCGGCGCCAGGCGTTCCAGGTCCTCCTGGAACAGCTCGTACTCGCTGTCCGGCGACGGCCCGTCCACGTAGCAGCAGGGCGCGCCCACCTCGTAGGGGCCCAGCAGCAGGCCGCCGGCCTCCTCGCGCATGTACCAGGACCCGTCGGATTCGCGCAGCACCCCCATCTCGGGCAGGCCCTGGGCGTGGCGCTCCTGGATCGCCGGGTGGGCCTCGGTGACGATGAACTGGTGCTGCACCGGGATCACCGGGATGTCCAGGCCCACCATGGCGCCGGTCTGGCGCACGAAGTTGCCGCTGGCCGAGACCACGTGCTCGCAGGTGATGTCGCCCTTGTCGGTGCTGACCACCCATTCGCCGTTGGGCTTCTGCGTGATGCCGGTGACCGTGGTCTGGCGGTTGATCTCGGCGCCGCCGTCGCGGGCGCCGCGGGCCAGGGCCTGGGTCAGGTCGGCGGGCTGGATGTAGCCGTCGTCGGGGTGCACGATGCCGCCCACCAGGCCGTCGGTGTTGCACAGCGGCCAGAGCTCCTTGATCTCGTCCGGGGTCAGGAACCTGACGTTGACCCCGATGGTGGCGGCGACGCCGGCGTACTGGTGGTATTCGTCCATGCGGTCGCGGTTCATGGCCAGGCGGATGTTGCCCACCGTGCGCAGGCCCACGTCCATGCCCGTCTCGGCCCCCAGCTCGCCGTACAGCTTGACCGAGTACTTGTGGATCTGCCCCACCGAGTAGCTCATGTTGAACAGCGGCAGCAGGCCGGCGGCGTGCCAAGTGGAACCCGAGGTGAGCTCCTTGCGCTCGACCAGGACCACGTCGGACCAGCCCTTCTTGGTCAGGTGGTAGAGGGTGCTGACGCCGACGACCCCGCCGCCGATCACCACCACGCGGGCGTGGGACTTCATCCTGGGACCTCCCGTGCTGCCTGTTGTCCGGATTGCGGCAAAAAACAATACGCTACATAAGGGGAAGGGGGGAACCGCCGCTAGAACCGCCACGACACCCACTGTCCCGGAATCGTCAGATGCGGCGGGCCGCCGGCCGCCCCTTTGGGCGGTCCCGGAGCAATAATTGCCGCTCGCACGCTAGTGGCCGGGCGCGGCAATCCCTATTTGTGGATGCTGGGGTCGGCGGAGACCCCTTGGGGAGATCACGCGCCATGGGCGAAGGGACAGCAGCAAGGGGCGGCCGCCGCGGCCGCGACGCGCGCCGGGCGGCGCGGGAATCCCGCGGCAGCGTCTGGGCGCCCTTCATCCTGCGCAAGGTCCCGGTGCTGGACCTGCTGGGCGACGAGGCGGCCGAGATCATCGAGGCCAACGCCGACACCATCCTGGAAGAGATCGGCATCGAGTTCCGCGGCGACCCCGAGTCCCTGGCCCTGTGGCGCGGCGCCGGCGCCGACGTCCGCGACGAACGGGTGCACATCCCCCGCGGCCTGGCGCGCAAGCTGCTGCAGACCGCGCCGGCCGAGTTCGAGCAGGTGGCCCGCAACCCGGCGCGCAACGTGCGCATCGGCGGCGACGCCACCGTGTTCGCCCCGGTCTACGGCCCGCCCTTCGTCCACGACCTGGACCGGGGGCGCCGCTACGGCACGCTGGAGGACTTCCGCAATTTCGTGCGCCTGGCCTACATGGCGCCGGCCATCCACCATTCCGGCGGCACCGTGTGCGAGCCCGTGGACCTGCCCGTGAACAAGCGCCACCTGGACATGGTGCACGCCCACCTGACGCTGTCGGACAAGCCCTTCATGGGTTCGGTCACGGCGCCCGAGCGGGCGGCGGATTCCGTGCGCATGGCCGAGATCGTGTTCGGCGACGACTTCGTCGACCAGCACACGGTCATGCTGGCGCTGATCAACGCCAACTCGCCCATGGTGTTCGATTCGGTGATGCTGGGCGCCCTGCGCGTCTACGCCGCGGCCAACCAGGCCTGCGTGGTCTCGCCCTTCATCCTGTCCGGCGCCATGAGCCCGGTCAGCGCCGCCGGCACGCTCGCCCAGCTCCTGGCCGAGGCCATGGCCGGCATGGCGCTGACCCAGCTCGTGCGCCCGGGCACGCCGGTGATCTTCGGCACTTTCTCCAGCTCCATCTCCATGCAGTCGGGCGCGCCAACCTTCGGCACCCCGGAATCGGCCCTGGTGCTGAACGGCGCCGCCAAGCTGGCGCGGCGCCTGAACCTGCCGTTCCGCTCCGGCGGCTCCTTCACGGCGTCCAAGATCCCCGACGCCCAGGCCGCCTACGAGAGCGCCCAGACCCTGATGATGACCACCCTGTCGGGGGTCAACTTCGCGCTCCACGCCGCCGGCTGGCTGGAGGGAGGCCTGTGCTCCTCCTACGAGAAGTTCGTCATGGACGCCGACCAGTGCGCCATGATGCAGGTGCTGGCCAAGGGCGTGGACATCTCCCCCGACGCCCAGGCCCTGGACGCCATCCGCGAGGTGGGCCCCGGCGGCCACTACCTGGGCTGCGCCCACACCCAGGCCCACTTCGAGGACGCCTTCTACCGCTCCCGCGTCGCCGACAACAACTCGGTGGAGCAGTGGGAGGCCGAGGGCGCCCAGGACACCGCCGCCCGCGCCAACACCCTGTGGAAAAAGCTCCTGGCCGCCCACCAGCCCCCGCCGCTGGACCCGGCCGTCGAGGAGGCCCTCCAGGCCTTCATGGCGGAGCGCAAGGCCCAGGAGCCGGACCGGGACCATTGAGCCCTTTTTATCTTGTTCGGAAGCGCTGTCTCCGGAGATAGTTGCCCCGGGATCAACAAGGGTCAAGTCGTGATCTCACGCCTCTTTCTTCCCCTTAGACCTTTTGACGTTTTGAGCTCTCTTGGCAACGCGGGGTTTGCCGTCATTCCCGGCGCCGGCAATTTGCCCGGTCGTCGCCAATAGCTTGAAGCGTGCCTTTTCTACAATCGTATTCGGAGGCATCTTTGTCGTTCGTGACTCGGCGATGTGCAAACCTGCCCGGATGGCAGCGCCCTTCACGCGCTTGGGTGCCTTAGATTTGTCAGCTGTGGGTGGCCGTCCAGCCTTTCTAGGACGGTACAGCGCATCCACTGCGACGCGGTCGTGCCGCAACACCGTGCACGCAATCTGTACCGCGCGCGGGATCTTGTTCTCCTTGCGGTAGTTCTTGATGGAATTCAGGGACACGCCCAGCAGATCCGCCGCCTCCTGGTTGGACAGGCCCAGGTCCTTCTGCCACTGCGCGAAGTCCTCGGAACCCATGACCGACTGGAGTTCGGACAAGCGTTCGAGCGAGTCGCTGCCGTAGTCGAGCCCGTTCGGCCAGGCGATGCCGTCGCCCCAGTTGATGACCTCCACCTGCCGGAACAGATTCGGGTCCTGGAGGGGGGCGAAGACCATTGCCCGGTGGATCACGCCGGTCAGATCCACGGTTTCCGCCTCGCCGGTGGTCCAGACGAGGTGGAGGGTGTAGGGCGCGTCGGCGGGCGTGACCGCCTTCAGGCGCCGGGGCGACGTGGCATCCATTCTTCCGTTCCCATGCCAAGGGTCAGCATCAAGTGCCACCGCTGTATTCCGCCCAGGCCGATTCCAGGCGGGCACGGTGGTCGTCCTCACCGGCCCATTCCAGGGCCCGCTTGATCGCCCGGTCCATGGGCCGGTCCTTGCCGGCCCGGGAGAGGATGCGCAGATCCTCGATGGCGATGCGGGCCTTGAAATCGGGGCCGATCACGTGGAAGTGCGGCGGATCGTGATCCTGGTAATACATGTAGATCACGAAACTTCCGAAGTCCTCGATCCGCGGCATTCCGGTCTCCACCTTTTCGAGAATATAGGCCAAAAATTTGCCCCGTTCAATGATGGGTACAAAATTTTGCCTATATTGGTGTCGGCCCACCGACCTCTCGCCGGGGCTTGCGCCCGCCCGCGCGATGCGGCATCTAACCCCCCGACGTTCACAGGGACTCCCGGAGGCAGGCACGTGGCGCCGCCGCTTTTGTCGTTGCAGGGGATCGAGCTGGGGTACGGCGGCAATCCGCTGTTCACCGGGGTCGACGCCATGGTCCGGCCCGGCGACCGCATCTGCCTGGTCGGGCGCAACGGGTCGGGCAAGTCGACCCTGCTGAAGGTGGCCGCCGGGCTGGTGGAGCCCGACGCCGGCGAGGTGGTGCTGCGGCCCGGGCACCGGGTCGCCTATCTGCCCCAGGAGCCGGACCTCAGCGAGCACGGCCGGGTCGACGCCTACGTGGCCGCCGGCCTGCCGCACGACGGCGAGCACGACCACCACCTGGTGGACCGCCTGCTGGAGAAGCTCGATCTGGACCCGGCCGCCGACCCGGCGGCCCTGTCGGGCGGCGAGGCGCGGCGCGCGGCCCTGGCCCGGGTGCTGGTCTGCGACCCGGACATCCTGCTGCTGGACGAGCCCACCAACCACCTGGACCTGCCCACCATCCGCTGGCTGGAGGAAGAACTGGCGGCCTTCCGCGGCGCCTTCGTGGTCATCAGCCACGACCGCGCCTTCCTGACCCGCCTGACCCGGGTCACCCTGTGGCTGGACCGGGGCCTGGTGCGGCGCCTGGACAGGGGGTTCGAGCACTTCGAGGCCTGGTCCGAGGAGATCCAGGAGCGCGAGGCCACCGAGCGCCACAAGCTCGACCGCCTGATCGAGGAGGAGACCCGCTGGTCGCGCCAGGGCATCACCGCCCGGCGCAAGCGCAACCAGGGCCGCCTGCGCCGCCTCTACGAGTTGCGCGCCGAGCGGGCGCGGCAGATCGCCGTGGTCGGCCAGGCCCGCCTGGAGGCCGAGGCGACGGCACCCCCCGGCCGCCTGGTGGTGGAGGCCGAGGAGATCGCCAAGTCCTACGGCGAGCGGCGCATCATCGCCCCCTTCTCCACCCGCATCCTGCGCGGCGACCGGGTCGGCATCATCGGCCCCAACGGGGCCGGCAAGACCACCCTGCTGCGCATGCTGACCGGCGACCTGAAGCCGGACGCGGGCCGGGTGCGCCTGGGCACCAACCTGGAGACCGTCTACCTGGACCAGCGCCGCGCCGTGCTGGCGCCCGGCCTGACGCCGTGGGACTTCCTGTGCGACGCCGGCGGCGACCAGGTGGACGTGCGCGGCCGGCCGCGCCACGTGGTCGGCTACCTGCGCGACTTCCTGTTCGAGGAGCGCCAGGCCCGCACCCCCGTGGGCAGCCTGTCGGGCGGCGAGCGCAACCGCCTGGTCCTGGCCAAGGCCCTGGCCCGGCGCTCCAACTTCCTGATCCTGGACGAGCCCACCAACGACCTGGACATGGACACGCTGGACCTGCTGCAGGAGACCCTGGCCGACTACGACGGCACCCTGCTGCTGGTCAGCCACGACCGCGACTTCCTGGACCGGGTGGTGACCTCGGTGATCGCGCTGGAAGGCGACGACCGCGCCGTGGAGCACGCCGGTGGGTACTCGGACTACGCGGCGCGGCGGCAGCCGGCGTCCGAGGCCGCCGCCCCGGCCGCGCCGGCGCGCAAGGCCGCGGCAGCGGCGCCGGCGCCGCGCCCGGCCCGGGCGGCCACCAAGCTCGGCTACAAGCAGCAGCGGGCGCTGGAAACCCTGCCCGGCGAAATCTCGGACCTGGAGGACGAGATCGCCCGCCTGAAGGCGGTGCTGGCCGACGGCGGGCTCTATTCCCGCGACCCGGACGCCTTCAACGCCGCCGCCGGGCGCCTGGCGGCGGCGGAGGCGGAGCGGGAGGCCAAGGAGGAATCCTGGCTGGAGCTGGAGCTGCTGCGCGAGGAACTGGCGTCGTCCTGATCCGCCCGCGCCGCCGTGCGGCCGTTTCCATACAACCTTCCCCAAATTAGGTATGCGCCGGATTCGCGCGCTGGGTACCGTGCCATCGGGGAAAAGGCGTCGCGGGCCAAGAGGGCAGGGCCCGCGGCGCACGCAAACCGATGGACAGGAACTTGAAAAGGTTGAAACAGTGAAAACCCTGCACGCATTACTACTATCCCTGGGGGTGACCGCCCTCGGCATCGCTGCCCCCGCGCCGGCCTCGGCCACCGTCGTCGACCAGCAGTTCACGACCACGGGCCCGGTCGACAGCAATACGGCGACGGGCGTCACCTTCGCGGCGATGGCGCAGACGTTCACCGTCGGCGTGACCGGACTGCTGGCGGCGGTGGAACTCTATGTTCTGCGAACCGGCGGGACCACGGGCGACCTCACCGTGGATATCCGGGGGCTGGTGTCCGGCGGCGCGCCCGAGCCGCTGGCGGCCAACGCCCTCGGATCGACGACACTGGCCAATGCCGATGTCCCCGTCCGCCCGAGCACCACTCCCTACGGCTTTGCCCCCATCCTGATCGACCTGACGGCGGCGAACATCGCCGTCACCGCCGGGCAGATCCTGGCCATCGGGGTGTCGAGCGCGGCCGGCGAGTTCTTCGTGTTCCAGACCGACTACTCGAACGGATATGCCGGCGGCGGCCTCTGGACCCAATCCAGTGACGGCCTGGCCTTCAGTCCCACGACGTCGGACTTCTCCTTCACCACCTACGTCAACACCGGCACCTCGGTACCCGAGCCCGGCACCCTGGGCCTGCTGGTGGTCGGGCTGACCGGCCTGGGCTGGGCCCACCGGCGGCGCGGCCGGGCGGCCCGCGCCTGACGGACCCTTGATCGGCGGCGGGCGCACGGCGCCGCCGCCGTCTATTCCCGCCACCGCCTGAGACCCGCCTTAAGCCGGCGGGCGAAAGCGTCTATACTCGGTCCCCGGAGTTTCACCGGGCATTCGGGGAGGACGGGCCATGGGACTGCGCGCGATCTCGTTGACGGCGGCGCTGCTGACGGCGCTGTGGGTCGGACCGGCGGTCGCCGGCGACCTGACCGGCACCTACGTCATGGTCGAGGAGGGCAACCGGGCCGAGCTGCGCCTGACCGAGCAGCCCGACGGCCGGGTCGAGGGCACCCTGGCCATGGACGGCGAAACCCTGACCGTCCAGGCCCAGGCGGACGACCGGGGCGCCAGCGGCACCCTGTCGGGCCAGGGCGAGGACGCGCGCATGGCCGTGACCCTGCGCCCGGTCCGGGGCGGGTTGCTGATGACCCTGCGCGAGGCGGAGGCGCCGTCCGTGTCCAAGGTGCCCGGGGACGAGGAGCTGATCGTCTTCCACCGCGCCGACTGGGACACGGCGACGGCGACCCCCGCCGCGCCGGCACCCCCCCCGTCGCCCCAGGCCGCGCCGCCCCAGGCGGCGATGCCGCAGGCGGGGATGCCCCAGACGGGAATGCCCCAGGCGGGCATGCCCCAGGCGGGCGCGCCGCAGCCGGGCGCCGCCGGCGGGGTGGTCATCAACGGCCGGCCCCTGGGGCCGCAGCAGGTGGCCGAGATCCGGCAGCGCTATGGCATCGACCCGAGCCCCGGCGCCTACTGGTACGACGCCCGCAGCGGCCTTTACGGCGTGGTCGGCTACCCGGCCTTCGGCTTCATGTATCCGGGCCACGCCTACGGGCCGCTGGACCCCAACGCGTCGGCCGGCGACACCAACGTGTTCATGAACGGCCGCCAGTTGCCGCAGAAGGAATGGCTGGTGTGGAGCCAGCTTCTGGGCTACGCCATCCGGCCCGGCCGCTACTGGCTGGACGGCCAGGGCAACGCCGGCACCGAGGGCAGCGCCACCATCCAGGACAACCTGTACGTGGCGGCCCGGCGCAACGCCTACCGCGGCGGCGGGGGCGGCACCGGGGGCGGCACCGGGGGCGGCGGCGACAACTTCTGGTCCAGCCGCTTCGGCCGCGGCAACTGGGACCAGGGCGGCAGCCGCGGCTATGTCAGCGTGCCCGGCCACGGGCCCATCGGCTACGGCTTCTGACCCTTCCGGGCCCCGGCCCGGCCGCCGCGGCGTGACAGGCCCGGCCGGCCGGGCTATATGTGGCGGCGACCCATTGGGCAGCTTCGGGGACCGCGTTGATTCGACAGGAAAGTTCCGCCGTCCGGCGCCTGGGCGCCGCCGCCCTGCTGGTTCTCGCGGCCGGGCTGGCGCCGGCCGGCTGCCAGACCGCCAACCAGGTCGCCCGCGACCCCGGCCAGGCCCTGGAAGCCTGGCTGGTGCCCGACCCCGAGCCCTGGGCCGTATGGCGGGCGCGCGACGACGGGTCCGGCCTGACCGTGGACCACGACGACTGGTCGGCCCTGCTGCGCGCGCACATGACGCGCGACCACGACGGGGTCAACCGCCTGGACTACGACGCCTTCACCGCGGCCGACCGCGACCGCCTGGACGCCTACCTGCGGCGCCTGACCGCGACCCCGGTCGAGAAGCTGTCGGGCAAGGAGCAGCTTGCCTACTGGATCAACCTGTACAACGCCCTGGTGGTGCGCCTGGTGCTGTCGCGCTATCCGGTGGCCTCGGTGCGCGACATCGACCTGTCGGCGGGGGTGCTCACCTCGGGCCCGTGGGAGCGCAAGCTGGTCGAGGTGCGCGGCCGGCCGCTGAGCCTGAACGACATCGAGCACCGCATCCTGCGCCCCCTGTGGCGCGACCCGCGGGTCCACTACCTGCTGAACAAGGGCGCCGTGGGTTCGCCCAACCTGCGGCCCGAGGCCCTGACCGCCGGCAACATCGACATCATGCTGGAAGGCGCGGCGCGCGAGTTCGTCAACAGCCCGCGTGGGGTGCGCATGTCCGACGACGGGCTGGTGGTGTCGCGCCTGTTCGCCTGGTACGCCGACGACTTCGGCGGCGCCGAGCGCCGGGTGCTGGACCACCTGCGCCGCTATGCCGTGGCCGACGTGGCCGCCGACCTGTCGCGGGTGCGCGAGATCGCCGGGTACCAGTTCGACTGGAGCCTCAATGAGCCGCACCTCTGACGTCGTTTCCGGGGCCGCGCGCTTCCGCGTGCCCATCCGCACCTTCCTGGTGCTGGCCTTCGGCGGCCTGACCCTGCTGGCGGTGGTGCTGGTCATGGTGCTGGGCTTCGCCAGCGCCGCCCGCAACACCCAGGAGCTGCTGCACGACAAGGTGGAAAGCCTGCTGGACACCATGGTGGCGCGCATTGAGGCGACCCTGCGCCCGGTCGAGGCCCAGGCCCACTGGATCGCCGACAACGTGGCCTCGGGCCACCTGTCGCCCCGGGACGGCGAGCGCTTCGCCCAGGCCCTGAACGCATCCCTGGCGGCGACCCCGCAGACCCTGGGCGCCGCCGTCATCCTGCCCGACGGCCTGGGCCGCTACCAACAGCGGGGTCAGGTCGCGACCTTCGAGCGCGACTGGTCGGCCGACCCGCGCTGGGGCGCCGCCGCGCGGGCGGCGCGGCAGTCCACCGGGCCGACCTGGGCCGACCCGGTGTACACCGACGAGGTGCGCCAGGTGATCGTCAACATCCGCACCCCCCTGCGCCACGGCGGCGAGTTCCTGGGCGTGCTGGTGCAGGCGGTGACCGTGTCGCGCCTGTCGCTGGACCTGAGCCGCGGCTGGCGCAGCGGCCGCGGCACGCCGTTCGTGCTGTACGGCCGCGACCGGGTGCTGGCCCACCCCCTGCTGATCGACCATTCCTGGCCCGCCGACCCCGGCGAGCACGCCCTGCCGGGTCTGGCGGACCTGGGCGACGGGGTGCTGCCGGCGGTCTGGGACACCGACGACGAGCTGACCCCGGTGCTGCGCGGCATCACCGGCTCGCACGCGGCGCGGGCCATCATCGACGGCACCCACCACATCTTCCTGACCCGCACCCTCAAGGGCTTCGGCCCCGAGCCCTGGACCGTGGGCGTGCACTACCCGGCCGAGGCCCTGGCGCCCCAGGTGCGGCGCTTCCTGCTGGCCCTGGTGGCCGGGCTCGCCGTCCTGGTCCTGGCCCTGGTGGCGGCCTGGGTGGTGGGCCGGCGCACTTGCCTGCCGGTGCAGCGCCTGGCCCTGGAGGCGGCCAAGGTCCAGGCCGACGACCTGGACGGGGTCAACCCCCTGGCCCCCAGCCTGTTCACCGAGCTGGACGACGCCGCGCGGTCCTTCAACGGCATGGTCGAGGGCCTGAAGGAGCGGCGCACCATCCGCGAGCTGTTCGGCAAGTACGTGCCCGAGCGGGTGGCGGCCGAGGTGCTGCGCGGCGGCGGCGTGCTGCAACCCCGCTCGGTGGAGGCGACGGTGCTGTTCGCCGACCTGGAAGGGTTCACCCCCCTGTCCGAATCCCTGGACCCGACCAGGGTGGTGGAGATCCTGAACCGCTACTTCTCGATCCTGGTGGAGATCGTCGAGCGCCACGACGGCGTGGTCACCCAGTTCCAGGGCGACGCCATCCTGGCCTGCTTCAACGTCCCCATCCCGCGCGCCGACCACGCCCAGGCGGCGGTCCAGGCGGCGGTGGAGATCAAGCGCGCGGTGGAGGCCGAGGACATCGCCGGGCACCGCCTGGCCTGCCGGGTCGGGGTCAACACCGGGGCCGTGGTGGCCGGCAACGTGGGCGCCGAGGGGCGCCTGCACTACACGGTCAACGGCGACGCCGTGAACCTGGCGGCGCGGCTGGAGACCCTGAACAAGGACCACGGCACCCGGGTGCTGATCTCGGGCGCCACGGCGGCCCGGGTCCAGGGCTTCACGCTGCGCGACCTGGGCCAGGTCACGGTCAAGGGCAAGCGCGAGGCGGTCGCGGTGTTCGCCGTCGCCTGCTGAGCCGTTTCCCCGCCGGGCGCCGTTTGCGCTATGCTAGCGGGCTTTGGCGACGCCCCTTCCAGGGACCGCGAGCATGGAACCATGACCAGCGGCACGGACGCACGGCTGTGGCGGGATTTTGCCGCCTGGTGCGTGGCGCGGCGCCTGCGGCCCCTGCCGGCGCACCCCTGGACCGTGGCCGCCTTCCTGCGCTGGCGCGCCACCCGGCGGCGCAAGGACCCCCACGACGCCGCCCTGCAGGCCATCGCCCGCGCCCACCTGTTGCGCGGCCTGCGGGCGCCGGACCGCCACCCCACCGTGACCCGCACCCTGGAGGTGGTCGAGCGCCAGCACCGCGAGCGCGGCCGCCGCGCCGCCCTGTTCGACCCGGCCGACGCCCGCGCGGCAGCGGCGGCCGACGAGGCCGCGGCCGAGGCACCGCCGCCCGCGGCCAAGCGCAAGGGCGCGGCCAAGGGCCGGCGCGCCCTGCGCACGGCGCCGCGCCTGGTGCCGCCGCCGACGGCGCCAAGGGCGCGCAAGGCCGGCAAGTAGGGCGGTCTAGCGGATCAGGATCTCGCCGCTGATCTCGGCGTCCACCGCGCCGCCGGGGCCGTCGCCGCGGATCACCCGCGCCGTGCCGCGATAGGTGCCGGCGGGCCAGAACAGGCCCTTGCGCCGGACCCCGGCGAAGTACAGCCAGCGCAGGGTGTTGTGGGTCAGCACGTTGTCATAGCGCAGGATCTCCCGGCCGTCGGGGTCCTGGATGCGGAACTCCAGGCGGTCGCCCTTGGCGGTCCAGAAGAAGTCGGCCCAGAACACCAGCATGGGCGCGCGCCGCGGCAGGGCCTTCTCGCTGTACAGGCCGGCGCGCACGGCGTCGGTGTTGGGCCGCGCCGCCGCGAACCCGGCCTTGTAGGCGAACACCGGCCGGTAGGGCAGCCGGGCCAGCACCTCGGGCCGCCACAGGGGGGCCTTGCCCGGGGCGCAGTCGGCGCCGCCGGCGACGCCGACGAAGGGATCGACCACGGCCTTGTCGTGCTCGACCTGGAAGTGGATGTGGGGCAGTTCGGTCATGCCCGACATGCCGACCAGGCCCAGGGGCTGGCCCTGGGCCACCGCCTGGCCGTTCTTCACCCGCACGCTGCCCTTGCGCAGGTGGCAGTACTTGGTGGTCCAGCCGCCGCCGTGGTCAAGCAGCACGCCGTTGCCGCAGGGCGCGCGCTCCACCGCGCGGGCGCCGCCGCGGCCGAAGATGCCCGTGTCCTCCATGCCGTCGCGGGTCTGCGCCACCGTGCCGGCGGCGGCGGCCAGCACGGCGACGCCGGCGCGCATGGCCTGGCTGTCGGCGATGGCCAGGTCGGTGCCCCGGTGGTCGTTGCGGGCGTGCCAGCCGCAGCGGTAATCCTTCCACCCCGGGGTCGGGTCCCGGTCCACGTAGTTAACGGGCCAGCAGTCGGCGTAGGGCGTGCAGTCGATGGGCAGGGCGAAGCGGGGCGCCGGATCGGCGCCGGCCGCCGCCGCCGCCGCGCCCAGCAGGGCGGCGCACAGCAGCAGGCGTTCTGCGAGGGACCCGATCATGGCCCATCCATAGCAGCTTTTGCCGGTCCATGAAAAACCCCCGGAGGGAGACCCTCCGGGGGCGGCGCCACAAACAGGACAGAGAGGACCGTTCAGGCTGCCTTCGAGCTGCGCGAATCGCGCGAGCTCTTGACGTAGGCGCGGGCGCAGTGCTCCTCGCAATAGGGCTTGCCGGGAACGGACTGCTGGCCGCAGAAATGGAATTCGTCGGTGCCGGGCTCGCCCTCGGGCCAGCAGCACATGCCGGGGCGCAGGGCCTCCATGCGCACCGAGCTTTTCTTGACGTCGCGCTTGGGCTTGGGCGCCGGCTTGACCGAGATGGGCGACTGCCGCTTGGGCAGGCCCAGGCGGTGCACCTTGCCGACCACCGCGTTCTTGGTGACCCCCAGCCGGCGGCCGATTTCGGCCGTGGACAGGCCCTCGTTCCACAGGGCGATCAGGGCGTTGGTGCGTTCCGCCGTCCAGTCGATGGCCATCTCGGTGTCGATCTCCCCTGTTGTCGCCCCCGGGCTGCCTCCCATGGGCTTGGCGGCTCGTGGTCCCAGCGCGGAACCGCCATCCCTCATACAATATGTTCGGCGGACCGTCCAGCGCGAACCACAATATCTTGTGGATAACTTGTGGATTTTTCGGTGATCTTGTTGATAACTCGGAAATCGTCGAATGTTTCGCAGTCGCACTAGATAGGGGGCTTAAATTTCCCGGGTTCGCGCGTATACTGCCCCACCAGGTACGACCACGGCGTATTCATAAGGGGAGGTTCGCCATGACGTTTCCGAAAAAGACCCTGGACGATTGGTCCGCGCTGGCCGAGAAGGACATGCGCGGCAAGCCCGTCTCGGGCCTCAACTGGGCCACGCCCGAGGGCATCGAAATCAAGCCGCTGTACACCGCCGCCGACCTGGAAGGGTTGGAGGACATCGACACCCTGCCCGGGTTCCCGCCCTATGTGCGCGGGCCGCGGGCGACCATGTACGCCAACCGGCCCTGGACCATCCGCCAGTACGCCGGTTTCTCGACCGCCGAGGAATCCAACAAGTTTTACCGCGCCAACCTGGCCGCCGGGCAGAAGGGCCTGTCGGTGGCCTTCGACCTGGCGACCCACCGCGGCTACGACTCGGACCACCCGCGGGTGGTCGGCGACGTCGGCAAGGCCGGCGTGGCCATCGACAGCGTCGAGGACATGAAGATCCTGTTCGACGGCATCCCGCTCGATCAGATGTCCGTGTCCATGACCATGAACGGCGCCGTGCTGCCGGTCATGGCCGGCTACATCGTCGCCGCCGAGGAGCAGGGCGTGAAGCCCGAGCAACTGGCCGGGACCATCCAGAACGACATCCTCAAGGAGTTCATGGTCCGCAACACCTACATCTATCCGCCGGCGCCCAGCATGCGCATCGTGGCCGACATCATCGAATACACGGCCAACTATATGCCGCGCTTCAACTCCATCTCCATCTCCGGCTACCACATGCAGGAGGCGGGGGCGACGGCGGTGCAGGAGCTGGCCTTCACCCTGGCCGACGGCTGGGAATACACCCGCGCCGCCCTGTCGAAGGACCTGAAGATCGACAAGTTCGCGCCGCGGCTCAGCTTCTTCTTCGCCATCGGCATGAACTTCTATATGGAGATCGCCAAGCTGCGCGCGGCGCGGCTGCTGTGGTCGCGGATCATGGCCCAGTTCGATCCCCAGGACGCGCGCAGCCTGGCCCTGCGCACCCACTGCCAGACTTCCGGCGTGTCGCTGACCGAGCAGGACCCTTACAACAACGTGGTGCGCACCACCATCGAGGCCATGGCCGCGGTGCTGGGCGGCACCCAGTCCCTGCACACCAACTCCTTCGACGAGGCCATCGCCCTGCCGACGCCGACCTCGGCGCGCATCGCGCGCAACACCCAGATCATCCTGGCCGAGGAAAGCGGCATCCCGCACGTCATCGACCCCTGGGGCGGCAGCTACTTCATGGAGAGCCTGACCCACAGCCTGGCCCGGGAAGCCTGGACCCTGATCGAGGAGGTCGAGGCGCTGGGCGGCATGACCAAGGCGGTCGAGTCGGGCATGCCCAAGCTGCGCATCGAGGAGGCGGCGGCGCGCAAGCAGGCGCGCATCGACCGCCGCCTGGAGACGGTGGTCGGGGTCAACAAGTACAAGCTGGACCACGAGGACCCCATCGACATCCTGGAGGTCGACAACTCGGCCGTCCGCGAGGCCCAGATCGCGCGCCTGAACACCATGCGCCAGACCCGCGACGAGGCCGCCTGCCAGGCGGCCCTGGCGGCCCTGACCAAGGCCGCCGACAACGGCGAGGGCAACCTGCTGGACCTGTGCGTGCAGGCGGCCCGGGTGCGCGCCTCGGTCGGCGAGATCTCCGACGCCATGGAGAAGGCCTGGGGCCGGCACCGGGCCGAGACCCGGTCCATCTCGGGCGTCTACGGCGCCGCCTACAAGGATGACGACGACTTCGACGCCATCCGCCGCGAAGTCGAGACCTTCGCCGAGGCCGAGGGCCGCCGGCCGCGCATGCTGGTGGTCAAGATGGGCCAGGACGGCCATGACCGCGGGTCCAAGGTGATCGCCACGGCGTTCGCCGACATCGGCTTCGACGTCGACGTGGGACCGCTGTTCCAGACCCCCGAGGAGGCGGCCCGCGACGCCATCGAGAACGACGTCCACGTCATCGGCGTGTCGTCCCAGGCGGCCGGCCACAAGACCCTGGTGCCGGCCCTGATCGAGGAGCTGCGCAAGCAGGGCGCCGAGGACATCATGGTCGTCTGCGGCGGCGTGATCCCGCACCAGGACTACGACTTCCTGTACAACGCCGGGGTCGCCGCCGTGTTCGGGCCCGGCACCCACATCCCGTCGGCGGCGCGCGAGATCATGGGCGCCCTGACCCAGCGCCGCAAGGCGGCCTGATCCGGCCCCGGCCGGTCCGCCCCGCGGCGGCCCGGCCGGCTACTCGAAGCGCCAGACGCGGAGCTGCCGGATTTGGCGTTCGTCGGCGGTGCGCCGGTCCTGACGCACCGTCCGCACCGCGTCATCCTGCTTGTCCAGGTCGTACTGCGTGCGCACCACCAACCAGACGCGCGGGTGGTCGTGCCGCGCCTGCGCCAGCTCGGCCCGCGCCTGGGGCGTCAGGGGCAGGGAGCGGATGCCGGCGCCGGGGAACGGCGCCGGCAGGGGGTGCAGGTCCAGGGCGCCGCCGCCGTCCCGCGCCAGCGCCACCTCCAGGGGCAGGGTGGCGTAATGGGGGTAGACGTAGACCGGCTCGCCGGGCCGCACCTCGGCGCGCAGCGCGGCGGCGACCCGGTCCCAGGGCTCCTTGGCGAAGGACTGGGCGAAGTTGCCGAAGGCCCGCCCCTGGGCCGCCACCAGGAACACCATCACCGCCACCCGTGCCGCCACCGCGGCCTTGCCCCGGCCCGGCAGGGCCGTGGCGCCGGCGGCCACCAGCACCAGGAACGGCACCCCGGCGGCGATCAGCGGCCGGGTCAGGAGGATCGGCCGGACCGCCAGACTGACCGCCAGGTGGGCGGCCAGGGGACCGGCCAGGGCCGTCAGCAGCAGCACCGGCAGGGGCCATCCCCGCGCCCGCCACAGGCTCCAGGCGCCCCAGGCGGCCAGGGCCGCCATGGCCGCGATCATGGGCGCGCCCAGGCGCCACAGGTAGGGGGCGCCGAACAGGTCGTTCAGAATCTTCAGCACCGAGGCCAGGTCCGGGGCCGGGATCCAGAAGTCCCGTTCCACGTCGCGGGCGTGGTGCCACAGCCAGGGCCAGTAGGGCGCCCAGACCAGCACCACCAACGCCACCGCCAGGGCCAGGTTGACCGCCACCTGGCGCCGCCACAGGCCGGCCGCGGTCAGCCAGGCCAGCAGGAACAGGAACAGCACCCCCAGGTACAGAACCGCCGTGTTGTGCAGCCACAGGCTGAGCCCGGCGCCCCCCGCCACCGCCGCCCAGGCAGCCGCCGGCGCCGCCGCCGACCAGGGCGGCAGGGCCAGGGCGCTGGGGTGGCGGACCAGCCAGGCGCCGCCGCACAGGATCAGGGTCTGGGCGAAGGCCAGGGCGGCGTAGCCCCGCGCCTCCTGGCCGTACTGCACCTGCAGGGGGGCGAGGGCGAACAGCAGCGCCGCCACGAAGCCGGCCGCCAGCCCCCGGCCCGGTCCGCCATGGCCGCCGGCGGCGCGCCCCAGCAGGTAGACCAGGGGCACCGTAGCCACGGCGAACACCGTGGACAGGGCACGCAGGGCCGCGGCGCCGTCGCCGAACGCCAGCCACAGGCGTTGCAGGGAATAGTACAGGGGCGGGTGCGGCTCCAGCGTCAGGATGTAACCCCACAGGTCGGCGAACGGCTGGCGCGCGAACCACAGGGTCATGGCCTCGTCCAGCCACAGGGGCCGGTCGCCGATGCCCCACAGGCGCGCGCCGCCGGCCACGGCCGCGGCGGCCAGGACCGCGGCGGCCGCCGCCCAGGCCGCCGGCGGCGGCGGCGGCGGCGCGGCGCGGCGGGCGGATGGCGGGGTGGTGCCGGTGGGCGGCATGGACGGGCCCTTTCCCAGGTCCGGTTGCGCGAGCGAGTCCTTTGTGCCAGCACCGCCTTAAACATTCGTTGCGTTCGGCGCGACGTTAACGGTTTTCATGGATTTTTGTGCGAAAACAGGGTATTCCGCATGCAAGCGGACCCGTGGGCCAAACGTGCCGGCGGGCTTTCTCATTCCCCCGAATCCGGGCGGCGCGCCACGGACGGGGCACCAGGGGACGAGGCTGGGGATGTTCACGTCTCACCTTCGCGGCGCCGGCCCGGGCCGGCGGACGGTCCGCCGGGCGGCAGCCCGGGCATCCGCCGCCCTGGCTCTTCTCTTCTCGCTGGCGGTCCTGGCACCGCCCGCCGGGGCGGCGGCCAACCCCCTGTTCCTGCGCCTGCTGAAGGACCCCCAGAACGTCGAACTGAACCTGGAATACGCCCGCCAGGCGGAGCAGCAGGGCAAGCACGCGCGCGCCATCGCCACCTACGAGCGGGTGCTGGCCATCGATCCCGGCAACGCCGAGGCCCAGGCCGCCGTCGCCCGCCTGACCCAGCGCCTGAAGCCCGACGTCACCCGCGTCTACGCCATCCTGGGCGGCCAGTACGAGACCAACGGCAAGCGCCTGGGCGACGACCGCGCCGGCTTCGACGACGTCATGGGCAGCCTGCGCCTGGTGGTCGACGACCAGCGCCGCCTGTGGGACCTCAACTGGCGCTCCAACCTGCAGCTTTTCGGCAACCTCTATGGCCGCTTCGACGAGGGCGACGTGCTGTCGTTCAACGGCGAAACGGGGCCCGAGATCCTGCTCGGCGCCGCCAACCTGCGGCCCGTGGCCGGGGTCGCCCTGGTGGCCCTGGACGGCGAGGGGTACCTGCGCCAGCTGACCCTGGGCGCCGAGTGGCTGCCGCTGGCCGGCATCCTCAAGGAGGTTTCCCTGCGCGGCCGGCACAACGAGTTCGCCAGCCGCTTCGACGGGCGCGACGCCTGGGTGCTGGACGCCGGCGCCCGGGTCGAGTGGCAGGACCTGGCCACGGCCGGCGATTCCCTGTCCCTGCGCCCGGGATACCTGTTCAACGGCGCCGGCCAGGCGCGGTTCCGCTACCACCGGGTCGACGGCGCGGTGGACTACCGCTATCCCCTGACCGACGACCTGCGCCTGGTGGGCGGCCTGACCCTGGCCTACCGCGACTACGGCGGCGCCTATCCCGGCGCCAGCGAGGACCGCGAGGACTGGGCCATCACGCCCCGGATGCAGCTCATCAAGTCCAACCTGTTCCACCCCAAGCTCAGTGCCACCGCCTACTACCAGTTCCAGCGCAACATCTCCAACGATGACACGTTCGACTACAGCAACCACGTGTTCGGGGGCAGCCTGATATGGTCGTTCTAAGGTTCAACCGGGCCATGCGGCGCTCGGCCCTGGCCCTGGCCGGGCTGATCCCGGCGGTCCAGGGCGCGCTGGCCGCCGAGACCATCGGCGTGGTGGCGACGGCGGAAAACCGCATCACCGGCACCCTCGACCAGCGCGTGCGCGATCTGAAGGTCAGCCAGGACATCTTCCGCAACGAGGTCATCCAGACCCACGACGGCGCCAGCACCCAGCTCCTGTTCCTGGACGAGACCACCCTGACCCTGGGCCCCAACTCGCAGGTCACCCTGGACGAGATGGTCTACGACCCGCAGTCGGGGGTCGGATCGGTGGCCCTGTCGGTGGTGCGCGGCGCGGCCAAGTTCGTCACCGGGGTGCAGGACCCCAAGGCGTACCTGATCAAGACCCCGACCTCGAACATCGGCATCCGCGGCAGCGGCATCGGCATCTTCGTCGGCGCCACCCAGACCCTGATCGTGCTGCTGGAGGGCCTGGCCATCGTCAACAACCTGCTCGGCGTGACCCAGATCCTTGACCAGGTCGGGACCTACACCATCGTCGGCGGCCAGAACACGCCGCCCAGCACCCCGGCCCCGGCGCCGCCGTCGCTGTTGGGCCGTTTCGGCGGTGCCCTGGGCGCGGGGCCCCTGCTCTTGCCCACCGGGGTCGAACAGCCGCCGCTGCAGAACCTGCCGGTGGACGTGCAGGAGCTGATCTCCAACGCCACCAGCGCCGGCCTGCCGCAGACCATCTCGGGAAGCTGACGGGGCCGCCTAGGGCCCTTCGCCCGCCAACCCGTCCGCGCCGGGCAACTGCCGCATGCAGGCGGCGATGTTGTCCAGGTCGCGACGGCTGTCGGCGTCGTCGGTCCAGTCCGGAACGTCGTGGAACAGGGGCCCCGGCGGCAGGTACGGCCGGTCCGCCGGCGACAGCCCGGCCAGGGCGCGATACAGCTCGTGCAGCTTGCGCCGCTTCACGGCCGCGGCGGCCAGGTCGGCCAGGGCCGCGGCCAGGCGCCCGCCGTCGTCGGCGTGGAAGCGCAGGGCGTAGATCTCGCTCCACTCCTTGCCGGTGAACGAATTGGCGCCGCGCTTGCCGAAGAAGCCCCAGGCATGGTTGGGCGCCGGCGGCGTGGACAGGATCGCGCGCAGGGCCCCGTCGCTGAACACGGTGTCGGCGGACAGGACCAGGACCGCGCCCCGCCACAGGGGCCGGGTGCCGGCCAGGGCCGCGGGGTAGGGGCCGGAACAGGGCTGGGCCGCAGTCCCCTCCAGGCCCGGCAGCGGCGCCGCCGAGACCACCACCGGGTCGTCGACCCCGTTCTGCGCCAACTGGCGCAGGGTGCGGCCGATCACCGTGCCGGTGCCCAGGGGCGCCAGGTGCCGGGGCTCGGCGCCATGCCAGCGTCGCTGCGGCCCGCCGGCCATCAGCAACACCGTCTGCGGCCGCATGCGGGCGCGGTAGGCGGCCACCGCCTCGGGCGAGAACGGCTCGGTCACGGCACCACCCGCCGGCGCAGGTCGCCCAGGCCCCAGGCCGACAGCACCGAGTCCGCCGCCGTGCCGTCCAGGCGGCTGGTGATGCGCATGTCGTCGAAGCTCCAGATGTTGGCCGGCGTCTTGACGTCGACGGCGAACACCCCCAGCTCGCGCATGGACACCAGGGCCAGGCGCCGGTTGAAGCCGTCCAGGCGCTGGTCCAGCGAGCCGTCCAGGCCCTGCTCGATCTCCTCGTCCCACAGGGTCCAGTCCACCAGGTCCAGCAGCCCGGCCGAGAAGCAGCGCCCGGTGCCCATGGCCTTGCGGTAATAGCGCGGGTCGTGCCCGCCCTGGCCGTCGTGGAAGGCGCCGGGGAAGTAGCCCAGGGCGTTGCGCGCCAGGTCGTAGACCCAGATGTCGGCCAGGCCGCAGGCGCCGTCCGCCGGGCAGGCCTCGACGATGGCCTCGGCGAAGTCGGCGCTGAACAGGTCGTCCGAGTCGGCGCGGATCACATAATCCCAGGGCCCGGCCTCGCGTACCCGGCGCAGCAGGTGCTGCCACTTCAGGGACAGGGGGCGGTTGGGGGCCTCGAAATAGGTGAACCCGTGCTCCTCGGCCAGGGCGCGCGACGCCGCGCCCTCGCTGCCGACGGCGAACAGGGACACCCGGTCGCCGGCGGTCACCGCCCAGCGCTCCAGCACGTAGGCGCTCAGGCTCGGCCGTTTCCACAGGGCGGTGAACACCGCGATGCGCGCCATGGAGTCCTCCGGGGTGGTGGCGCGCCAAGATACCCGCCCGCCGCCGGGGCGCAAAGGGGGAAGGATGGACCGGCGGGGGTCAGGCGTGCCCGGCGTTGTCCGACAGCATGCGCGGGTCGATGCCCAGCTTGACCATGGCCCGCTCCCACTTGGTTTCCAGCTCGGGCCCGAACAGCAGCTCGTCGTCGGCGTCCACGTGCAGCCAGCCGTTGGCCTTGATCTCGGAATCGAGCTGCCCCGGCCCCCAGCCGGCGTAGCCCAGGGCCAGGATCGCCTTGTTCGGGCCCTCGCCCTCGGCGATGGCGCGCAGGATGTCCATGGTGGCGGTCAGGGCCACCGCGTCGTCCACCACCATGGTGGCGTCGCGCACGTAGTCGGCCGAGTGCAGCACGAACCCGCGCGCCGCCTCCACCGGGCCGCCGAAATGCACGCTGCGGGCCTTGTCGCAGCCGCCCGAATCGATGCCGATCTGGTCCAGCAGCTCCGAGAAAGTCAGCGAATCCAAGGATTTGTTGACGACCAGCCCCATCGCGCCCTCTTCGTTGTGGGCGCACATGTAGATCACCGTTCTGTCGAAACGCGGGTCGGGCATGCCCGGCATGGCGACCAGCAGCTGCCCCGTCAGATACCCGTCTTCGTTGGCCGCAGGCTTGTTGTTCGTGGTCATGGCGCCGCGCGCAGGGTTCCCTGTGAATCTCGTCCTGGGTTCCGCGCCCATTCTGACACAGGCCGCCGGCATGACCAAGGTCAACATGTCGTGAGGGCGCGCAGGTTAGGCTTACGGTGCCCCGGCCAAAGGGTCTATGATCCGCGCGCTTCGGCCGGCCACCGGCGCCGGCCGCGCGCCCTTGGAAAACCTGGCCGGGTACCTGACCGACCTTGACGCACCGCTTGTCCAGATACGTGCCGTTCCTGTGCCTGCTCGCCGCCCTGCTGGCGGCCGCGGCTGCGGCCGGCCCGGCGCGGGCGGCGTCGTCGGACTGGGTGGTCACCGACCACACCCGGTTGCGCCTGGTCTCGGCGGTGGACCGGGTGGGCGAGGGCGACACCCTGCCGCTGGGCCTGCATTTCCGCCTCAAGGACGGGTGGAAGATCTACTGGCGCTCGCCGGGCGACGCCGGCTATCCGCCGCGCCTGGACCTGGCCGGGTCCTCGAACGTGGCGTCGGCCGAGATCGCCTGGCCCCTGCCCGAGCGGTTCGAGATCCTGGGCTTCCACTCCATGGGCTACAAGCACGAGGTCGTGCTGCCGGTGACCGCGCGCCTGGAGAAGGGCGGCGCGGCCGTGCGCCTGCGCGTGAACGTGGACTACCTGACCTGCGCCGACATCTGCGTGCCCTACCAGGCCGACCTGGCGCTCGACCTGGCGGCCGGGTCGGCGCCGCCGCCCGAGGAGGCGCACCTGATCGGCCGCTACGCCTCGCAGGTGCCGCGCCGGGGCGCCGGCCTGGGCCTGGCCGTGACCGGGGCCGAGACCGTGGGCACCGCCGCCGACGGCGGCGTCCTGCTGCGCGTGGCGGTGCGCTCGGACACGCCCCTGGCCGGCCCCGACGTGTTCGTCGAGGGCGCCCCCGAGCTGGCCTTCGCCAACCTGGACCGTCGGGTCGGCGCCGGCGGCACCACGGCCCACCTGGACCTGTCGGTGCTGGGGCTGGAGGACATCCCCGGCGGCCGCCTGGAGGGGCAGGAGCTGACCGTGACCCTGGCCGACGGCGGCCGCGCCATCGAGCAGGCGGTGACCGTGACCGCCGGCCGCCCGGCGGCGGCGAACGGCCTGTCCCTGGCCGCGGTGCTGGCCCTGGCGGTGCTGGGCGGCCTGATCCTCAACCTCATGCCCTGCGTGCTGCCGGTGCTGTCCATCAAGCTGCTGGGGGTCATCGGCCACGGCGGCGGGCGGGCGCGCACGGTGCGGCTCAGCTTCCTCACCTCGGCCGCCGGCATCCTGTTCTCGTTCCTGGCCCTGGCCGGGGTGCTGGTGGCGCTGAAGGCCGGGGGCGCCGCCGTGGGCTGGGGCATCCAGTTCCAGCACCCCTGGTTCCTGACCGCCATGACCCTGGTGGTGGCGCTGTTCGCCTGCAACCTGTGGGGCTTCTTCGAGGTGCGCCTGCCGGGCTGGATCGCCGACGCCGGGGAAAGCGCCGGGCACGTCCACGGCCTGGGCGGGCACTTCCTGACCGGGGCCTTCGCCACCCTGCTGGCCACCCCCTGCTCGGCGCCGTTCCTGGGCACCGCCATCGGCTTCGCCTTTTCCCGCGGCACGGCCGAGATCCTGGCGGTGTTCGCCGCCCTGGGCCTGGGCCTGGCGGTGCCCTACCTGGTGGTGGCGGCGGTGCCGGGCCTGGCCACCCGGCTGCCGCGGCCGGGGATGTGGATGGTGCGCCTGCGCCAGGTGCTGGGCTTCGCCCTGGCGGCCACGGCCCTGTGGCTGATCACCGTGCTGGCGACCCAGGCCGGCAAGCCCGCCGCCGGCGCCATCGGCGCCCTGGCCATCGCCATCGGCGCGGTGCTGTACCTGCGCCACCGGCGCCCGGTGGCCGGCCCGGTGGCGCTGGGCGCCCTGGCGGTGCTGGCGGCGGCGGCCTTCGCCGTGCCCTCGGTGATGGCGCCGCCGGCGCCCCAGCCGGGCGCGGCGGCGGCGCGGGCGGCCAAGGCCGACTTCTGGGTGCCCTTCGACGAGGCCGCCATCGACGGCCTGGTGGCGGCGGGCAAGGTGGTGTTCGTGGACGTCACCGCCGACTGGTGCATCACCTGCCAGGTCAACAAGGCGGTGGTCCTGGGCCGGGGCGAGGTGCGCGACCGCCTGGGCGGCGGCACCGTCACCCCCATGCAGGCCGACTGGACCCGGCCCGACCCGGCCATCGCCGCCTACCTGGCCAGCTTCGGCCGCTACGGCATCCCCTTCAACGCGGTCTACGGCCCCGGGGCGCCGCGCGGCCTGCCCCTGCCCGAGCTGCTGACCCCCGGCGCCGTCCTGGACGCCCTGGACCGGGCCGGCGCCAGCAAGACCGCCGCGCGCTGACATTGGCCATTGGATTCCGCGCCGGGATTCCTTATCTGTGTCCGTGACAGGAACCCCCGGACGGGCACCCCGCGGGGAGGCAAGAATTTTTTCAGTCATGAAAGGGAGATGACCATGACCATCAGCGTTGGCGACAAGATTCCGTCCGTAACCCTGCTGGAGATGGGCGCCGACGGCCCCGGCCCCGTCACCACCGACGCACTGTTCGGCGGCAAGACCGTGGCCGTGTTCGGCGTGCCCGGCGCCTTCACCCCCACCTGCTCGGCCAAGCACCTGCCGGGCTTCAAGGACCACGCCGCCGACCTGAAGGCCAAGGGCGTGGACGAGATCGTGTGCATGGCGGTGAACGACGTGTTCGTCATGGACGCCTGGGGCAAGGCCCAGTCCGCCGGCGGCGCCATGCGCATGGTGGCCGACGGCGACGCCGCCTTCACCAAGGCCACGGGCCTGGAGATGGACCTGACCGGCAAGGGCCTGGGCCTGCGCAGCCAGCGGTTCTCCATGGTGGTCAAGGACGGCACGGTGACGGCGCTGTACGTGGACGCGCCGGGCGAGTTCAAGGTCTCCAGCGCCGAGAAGATGCTGGAAGACCTGTAGGGCCCGCCCGCGACAGGGTTTTCACGGCGGGGCCCTGCGGGGCCCCGTTTCCGTTTCCGGACCGGGGAGAGCCACCATGACCGATGATGCCAGGCGCGGCCGCTGCCTGTGCGGCGCCGTGACCTACGAATGCACCGGGCCCGACAACTGGCGCGCCCACTGCCACTGCGAGAGCTGCCGGCGCAACACCTCGTCGCCGGTGACCACCTTCTTCGGCGTGCCGCGGGAAAACTTCCGCTTCACCGGCGCGGCGCCGGCGGTCTACGAATCCTCGCCCGGGGTGCGGCGCCTGTTCTGCGCCCGCTGCGGCACCCCCATGGCCTACGAGGCCGACCGGGTGGCCGACGAGATCCACCTCTACGCCGCCAGCCTGGAGAACCCCGAGGACTTCGAACCCGAGTTCCACGTCCACGTCGCCGAAAAGCTGCCCTGGATCGACCTGGCCGACGACCTGCCGCGGTACCCCCACGACAGCCGCTAGGCCCGCGGACCTGCGTGGATGCCCGGATCAAGTCCGGGCATGACGTAATATAATGAAATTATTGAATTTTTCGTCATGGCCGGGCTTGACCCGGCCATCCACGCCTGCCGGGAAACCACGCCACCTCTCCACCGTCGTTCCCGCGCAGGCGGGAACCCATTCCGTCACCGTGGCGGCCAGGGGCGCCGGTGCGGATTGGCTGCCTGGACCGTGTTTGCAGGGGCCCGTCGCCAGGAAACCGAGGCGGATTGGGTCCCCGCCTGCGCGGGGACGACGGCGGTGGTCGACGCGTCCGCGCCCTACACGAACCCCGGCGGCGGCGGCATGTCCGGGTGGGCCAGGCACAGGACCTTGAACAGGGTTCCCATCTCCTCGGGGTCGATCAGGCGCCGATACGCGGCCTCGATCTCCTTGGCCTGGTCGGGGGTGGCGTTCTGCAGCAGGGTCCGTGCCCGCTCGGCCAGGCCCAGGCGGTCCAGGAACTCGCCCTGGGTGGTCAGCTCGAAGGTCCGCGCCCCGGCCTCCCGCGCCGCCTCGCCCAGGGCCTGGAAGTCCACGTGGGCGGTCAGGTCGGCCAGGCCCGGGTCGGCCAGGACATCGTGGTACTTGTGGGCCTTGACCGCCTGCAGGGTCTCGCCGCAGGCGCTGCGGCCGTGGCCGTAGTCGATGACCAGGGCGGCGCCGCCGAAGCGCGCGACGTGCTGGCCGATGGCATAGGCCGCGGCCTCGGCCCCCGGGCGCACCTCGAACAGGCTGCCGGCCGGGGACTCCTCCAGCGCCTCGGGGATGGCCGGCACCCGGGCCATGGGCATGGACAGCAGGAACACCAGGTCGTCGCCGTCCAGCCCCACCAGCCGCTCGCACCAGCCCTCGGCGGTGCGCTGGTACTGGCGCACCGGCAGGGCGTCGAAGAACTCGTTGGCCAGCAGCACCATGGGCCCCTGGGGCAGGGTGTCCAGGTTGTCGTGCCAGGCCACCTCGGTGCCCGGCACGGTGGTTTCGAGGGCGAACCGCTGCCGGTCGCGCAGGGTCGGGCTGGCCTCCACCAGCTGCACCCGCAGGGCGTCGGCGAAGCCGGGCATGAGCCGGGCGGCGCGCAAGGCGTCGGCCATCAGGGTGCCGCGGCCCGGTCCCAGCTCGACCAGGTTCAGGGCGGCCGGCGAGCCCATCTGCTGCCAGGTGACGGCGCACCACAGGCCCAGCAGCTCGCCGAACATCTGGCTCACCTCGGGGGCGGTGGTGAAATCGCCGTCCTGGCCCAGGGGGTCGCGGCCCA
The DNA here is from genome assembly GCA_024236415.1 of Hyphomicrobiales bacterium. Classification (GTDB taxonomy): domain Bacteria; phylum Pseudomonadota; class Alphaproteobacteria; order Rhodospirillales; family JACKKN01; genus JACKKN01. The sequence goes on along the minus strand of JACKKN010000005.1, from coordinate 245,870 downwards.
TGTAGTAGCCGAACCGGGGGTGGGTCAGGGCCGCCTCCATGTACTGGGCGACGGTGATGGGGCCGTCCGCCGTGATGCGGCGGCGCAGCAGGTCGAGCAGGGTGTCGTCGGGCATGGGTTTTCCCCCCGGATCGTTATCCGTTCTGTTGTTGCTTCGCCAGCACCGCCCGCCCCACCAGGAAGACGCCGAACAGCACCATGGGCAGGGACAGCCACTGTCCCATGGTCGAGCCGCCGGCCAGGAAGCCGATCTGGACGTCCGGCTGGCGGAACAGCTCGGCGAAGGCGCGGGCGGCGGCGTAGCCCAGGAAGAACAGGCCCGCCGTCAGCCCCCGCCGCCGCCGCAGCGGCTCCACCCTCCAGATGAGTTGCAGCAGCGCGAAAAGCAAGAGCCCTTCCAGCGCCGCCTCGTAGAGCTGGCTGGGATGGCGCGGGAACGGGCCGCCGTGGGGGAACACCATGGCCCAGGGCACGTCGGTGGGGCGGCCGAACAGCTCGCCGTTGACGAAGTTGGCCAGCCGGCCCAGGAACAGGCCGATGGGCGCCACCGTGGCGATCATGTCCGAGAACACCATCAGCGGGATGCCCCGCTTCCAGCAGAACAGGATGGTGGCGACGACCACCCCCAGCAGGCCGCCGTGGAACGACATGCCGCCGCGCCAGACCTGGAAGATGGACAGCGGGTTATGGGCGTAGAACTGGAACTGGTAGAACAGCACGTAGCCCAGCCGCCCGCCCAGGACCACGCCGATGGTGGCCCAGACCAGGAAGTCGTCCACCGCCTCGGCCGAGACCGTGCCTGCCGGCCCCACCGGGGCCCTTGCCGCCATGCGCCGCATCAGCCACCAGGCCAGCACCAGCCCGGCCACGTAGGCCAGCGCGTACCAGCGGATGGCCAGGGGGCCGATCTGCACGATGATGGGGTCGATGGCCGGGAAGGGGATGGTCAGGAAGGGCATGGGGTCTCCAGACGGCGCGCCTCAGGCGCAGGTGTCATTGCCGCGCCTCAGGCGCAGGGGTCGTCCCGCTCCAGGTAGTCGCGCACGTACCGCGCCACCCCGTCCTCCAGGGACGTGAACGGCTTGCCGTAGCCGGCGGCACGCAGGCGGTCCATGTTGGCCTGGGTGTAGTACTGGTACTTGTCGCGGATCTGTTCGGGGGTCGGCACGTAGTCGACCTCGGCCTCGCGGCCCAGCGCCGCATAGACCGCCGCGGCCAGGTCGGCGAACGAGCGCGCCTTGCCGGTGCCGCAGTTGAACAGGCCGCTGACCTCGGGGTTGTCCAGCAGCCACAGCACCACGTCGACGCAGTCGCCGACCCACACGAAGTCGCGCAGCTGCCCGCCGTCGGCGTAGTCCGGGCGGTGCGACTGGAACAGCTGGGCCCGGCCGCCGGCGGCGGCCACCGGATGGATGTGGGCGACCACCGATTTCTGCCCGCCCTTGTGGCCCTCGTTGGGGCCGTAGACGTTGAAGAACTTCAGCCCGGCCCACTGCGGCGGCGCCTCGCCGCCCTCGGCCAGCAGGCGCATGATGCGCCGGTCGGTCAGGTGCTTGGACCAGCCATAGGCGTTCAGGGGCCGCAGCGCCGCCAGGGCGTCCAGGTCCGGGTCGTCGTCGAAGCCCCGCGCGCCGTCGCCGTAGGTGGCCGCCGACGAGGCGTAGATGAACGGCACCTCCATGCCCGCGCACCAGTGCCACAGGGCCATGGTCAGGCGGAAGTTGGTCTTGAAGATCAGGTCGGCGTTGGTCTCGGTGGTGGCGCTGATGGCGCCCATGTGGATCACCGCCTCCAGCTCCTCGCCGTCGTCCTCCAGGAAGCCCCACAGCTCGTCGGGGTGGACGATGTCCACCAGCTCGCGCTTGGCGATGTTGCGCCACTTGATGCCTTCGTGCAGGCGGTCGCAGATGACGATCGGGCCGCGCCCCTGGGCCTCCAGGGCGGCGGCGATGTTGGAGCCGATGAAGCCGGCGCCGCCGGTGATCAGGTACATGTCGTTCTCCCCAGCCGGGCCCCCGCCGCGGGGCCCTGGCCGTTTTATAGGACCCGCCGCCGGGCCCCGCAAGCACGCCGGATCGCGCCGCCGCCGACGGCGCTGGATTGCCGGGGCGGTTTCGTCCTACTGTCCTCGGTCATGGATTCGACACCGGACACCGCGCGGGGACCGGCCGCCGCCGCCGACACAACCGCCGCCGATACCGCGGGGCGCCTGCTGGCCACGGTCACCGCCGTGGCCGCCGAGCTGCGCGGCGGCAGGGCGCCGGCGGGGGTGACGCTGGATTCCGCCATCGACCGCGACCTGGGCATCGACAGCCTGGGCCGGGTCGAGCTGATGGCGCGGCTGGAGCGGGACTTCGCCGTGGTCCTGTCCGACACCGCCTTCGCCGAGGCCGAAACCCCGCGCGACCTGCTGCGCGCCGTGCAGGGCGCCGCCGTCGGCGGCCGCGCCGCGCCCATGTCCACCGACCGGCGGGAGGCCGTGGAACCGGCGGCCGGCGCCGGCGCCCTCCCCCTGGCGGCGCAGACCCTGGTCGAGGCCCTGGCCTGGCACGCCACCCACAACCCGGACCACCCCCACATCCGCCTCTACGACGACGACTGCGAGGCCGGCGGCGAGGGCCGGGTGATCACCTACCGCGAGCTGTACGACGAGGCCACGCGCATGGCCGCCGGGCTGCAGGCGCTCGACCTGCAGCCGGGCCAGGCGGCGGCCATCATGCTGCCCACCGGGCCCGACTACTTCTTCGCCTTCTTCGGCATCCTCATGGCCGGCGGTATCGCCGTGCCCGTCTATCCGCCGGCGCGCCTGGCCCAGATCGAGGAGCACCTGCGCCGCCACATCGGCATCCTGGGCAACTGCCAGGCCCGGGTTCTGGTGACGGTAGAGGAGGCCAAGCCGCTCGGCAAGGTGCTGCGCGGCCGGCTCGGCGACCTGAACGCCGTCGCCACCCCCGACGAGGTGCGCGCCGCCGCCGGCACCCTGCGCCGCCCGGTGCTGGGCCCCGGCGACACCGCCTTCCTGCAATACACCTCGGGCAGCACCGGGGCGCCCAAGGGGGTGGTGCTGACCCACGGCAACCTGCTGGCCAACGTGCGCGCCATGGGCGAGATGCTGGAGGTGGGGCCCGCGGACGTGTTCGTCAGCTGGCTGCCGCTGTACCACGACATGGGCCTGATCGGCGCCTGGCTTGGCACCCTGCACTACGCCGTGCCGCTGGTGATCATGTCGCCGCTGCACTTCCTGGCCCGGCCGAAACGCTGGCTGTGGGCCATCCACCGCTTCCGCGGCACCATCTCGGCGGCGCCCAACTTCGCCTACGAGCTGTGCCTGCGGCGCCTGGACGACAAGGACCTGGCGGGGCTGGACCTGTCGTGCTGGCGCGCCGCCTGCAACGGCGCCGAGGCCGTCAGCCCCGACACCGTGGAACAGTTCGCCGACCGCTTCGCCGCCTGGGGCTTCCGGCGCCAGGCCATGATGCCGGTCTATGGCCTGGCCGAGAATTCGGTGGGGCTCGCCTTCCCGCCGCTGGGCCGCGGCCCGGTCGTCGACCGCATCGGCCGCGAGGCGTTCATGCGCGACGGCACCGCCGTGCCGGCGGGCGCCGACGATCCGACCGCCCTGCGCTTCGTCGCCTGCGGCCGGCCCATCGTGCGCCACCAGATCCGGGTGGTGGACGAGGCCGGGCGCGAGGTGCCCGACCGCCAGGAGGGACGCCTGCAGTTCAAGGGTCCGTCCTCGACCAGCGGCTACTACCGGGCGCCCGACAAGAACGCCGACCTGTTCGACGGCGACTGGCTGCAGACCGGCGACAAGGCCTACACCGTGGACGGCGAGATCTACGTCACCGGCCGCAGCAAGGACATCATCATCCGCGCCGGGCGCAACATCTACCCGCCCGAGATCGAGGAGGCCGTGGGCGACCTGGACGGCATCCACCGCGGCTGCGTGGCCGTGTTCGGCAGCCCCGACCCCGATTCGGGGACCGAGCGGCTGGTGGTCCTGGCCGAATGCCGCAAGCGCGACGAGGCCGCCCGCGCCGCGCTGGCCCAGCAGATCAACGCCCTGGTCACCGACTTGACCGGCGGCCCGCCCGACGACGTCGTGCTGGCGCCGCCGCGCACGGTGCCCAAGACGTCCAGCGGCAAGATCCGCCGCGCCGCCAGCCGCGAGATCTACGAAACGGGCGCCGTGGGCGCGCCGCGCCGCGCCGCCTGGGTGCAGATCGCGCGCATCGCCCTGGCCGGCGCCGGGCCGCGCCTGGCCCGGGCCCTGCGCCGGGGGGCCGAGGCCCTGTACGCCGGCTGGGTCTGGGCCGTGTTCGCCATCGGCGCGCCCCTGACCTGGCTGCCGGTGGTGGTGCTGCCCACCGCGGGCGGCCGCTGGGCCGCCCTGCGCCTGGGGCTGCGCGCCATGCTGACGCTGACCGGCCTGCGCGTCGCCCTGCGCGGGGCCGACAACCTGCCGCCGCCCGGCACCCCGGCGGTGGTGGTGTGCAACCACGCCAGCTACCTGGACGGCTTCTTCGTCGCCGCCGCCCTGCCGCGCCGGGTCGCCTTCGTGGTCAAGGGCGAACTGGTGGGCCATTGGGCCACGCGCATCCCCATGGCCCGCCTGGGCTTCGAGTTCGTGCAGCGGTTCGACCGCCACGCCGGGGTCGAGGATTCGCGGCGCATCACCGGCGCCGCCCGGGCCGGGCGCCTGCCGCTGTTCTTCGCCGAGGGCACGTTCTCGCGCATGGCCGGGCTGCTGCCGTTCCGCATGGGCGCCTTCGCCGCCGCCGCCGAGGCCCGGGTGCCGGTCATCCCCTGCGTCCTGCGCGGCAGCCGCACGGTGCTGCGCGACGGCTCGTGGTTCCCGCGCCGCAATGCGGTCAGCCTGACCGTCGGCCCGGCCATCGCGGCGCCGGCGGACGGCAGCGACTGGGACCGCGCCGTGGCCCTGCGCGACGCCAGCCGGGCCTGGATCCTGGCCCATTGCGGCGAGCCCGACCTGGGCGCCGAGACCTCGCCGGTGGCCGACCTGGCCGACCGGCGGACCGGGGCCAAGGGGGAGTAGCGGAACCCATGTTCGGCGCCAGCGTCACCCTCTTCACCCTGTTGGGGTTCCGGGTCCGGGCCGACATCTCGTGGCTGTTCCTGGCCCTGCTGGTCACCTGGTCCCTGGGCGAGGGCGTGTTCCCGACCTACTACCCGGGGCTGGCCCCGGCCACCTACTGGTGGATGGGGGTGCTGGGGGCGCTGGGCCTGTTCGCCTCCATCGTCCTGCACGAGCTGTCCCACTCGGTGGTGGCGCGGGCCTTCGGCATCCCGATCCGCAACATCACGCTGTTCATCTTCGGCGGCGTCGCCGAGATGGAGAGCGAGCCGCCCAGCCCCAAGGCCGAGTTCCTGATGGCCATGGCCGGCCCGGCGGCCAGCGCCGCCCTGGCGGTGGTGCTGTTCCTGCTGTCCTGGGCGGGCGCGGTGGCCGGCACGCCGGTGCCCCTGGTGGGCACTTTGCGCTACCTGGCCCTGATCAACGGCATCCTGGCCCTGTTCAACCTGGTGCCCGCCTTCCCGCTGGACGGCGGCCGGGCCCTGCGCGCGGCCCTGTGGTACTGGCGCGGCGACCTGATCGGCGCCACCCGCATGGCGTCCAACGCCGGCTCCCTGTTCGGCCTGGCGCTGATCGTCTTCGGAGCGCTGTCCATCGTGCGCGGCGACTTCGTGGGCGGCCTGTGGTGGTGCCTGATCGGGATGTTCGTGCGCAACGCCGCCGCGTCGTCGTACCAGCAGGTGATCACCAAGCGCCTGCTGACCGGCGAGCCGGTGTCCGCCTTCATGACCCGCGACCCGGTCTGCGTGCCGCCGCGCGTCTCCCTGCGCCAGTTCATCGAGGAGTTCGTCTACGGCACCCACCACGAGTTCTTCCCGGTGGTCGACGACGGCCAGGCCATCGGCGCCGTCTCCACCCGCCTGGTCAAGGCGGTGCCGCGCGAGCGCTGGGAGGAGACCCTGGTCGGCCAGGTCATGGCGCCGCTGGGCGCGGACTCCACTGTCGGCCCGCGCACCGACGCCATGGACGCCCTCGCCCTCATGAACCGCACCGGCAACACCCGCCTGGTGGTGGTCGACCGCGGCCGCGCCGTGGGCATTTTGGCGCTGAAGGACATGCTCAAGCTGCTGGCCATCCGCATGGAACTGGAGGGCGAGGAGTAGGGCCATGGTCGGTGGACATGTGGCGGCGGCGAAATGACTTGGCTAATGCCGTTGTGATCGACGGCGCTTCCGTGGATGCCCGGGTCAGGCCCGGGCATGACATAACTATTTGAAAAATATATTTTTTCGTCATGGCCGGGCTTGACCCGGCCATCCACGCCTTCAGATGATGCGATGGTAAAGGTCCTCCCAATCCGGGTTGTCGCGCAGGATCAGCTTGACCTTCCAGGCTCGGCTCCAGTGTTTGACGTTCTTCTCCCGCTGGATCGCGCCGCGCATGTCGTCGTGGTGTTCGAAATAGACCAGGCGTTTCAGGCCGTAGCGCTTCGTGAACCCGTCGGCGACACTTTCCCGGTGTTCCCAGACCCGGCGTACCAGGTCGTGGGTAACGCCCACGTAGAGCGTGCCATTGGGACGGTTCGTCAGGATGTATACCCAGCCGCCGGACATGCCGTATTCTGATCACTCGAGGCATCGAATTGCAACGACGACGTGGATGCCCGGGTCAAGCCCGGGCATGACGTAATTGGTTGAGATATAGAGCGTTTTTGTCATGGCCGGGCTTGGCCCGGCCAACCACTCGGCCGATCCGGGAGCGCCTACCCCCGCCCGCGGTAGGGCGCCACGCCGGGGTCGGGGACCCACAGGCCGGCCGGGGGCTCGCCGGTCTGGTAGAAGACGTCGATGGGGATGCCGCCGCGGGGGTACCAATAGCCGGCGATGCGCAGCCACCTGGGCGCCGCCGCCGCCTCGATGCGCTTGGCCACCATCACCGTGCAGTCCTCGTGGAAGGCGCCGTGGTTGCGGAAGCTGGCCAGGAACAGTTTCAGGGACTTGCTTTCCACCAGCCGCGCGTCGGGCAGGTAGTCGATGACCAGGTGGGCGAAGTCGGGCTGGCCCGTGACCGGGCACAGCGAGGTGAACTCGGGGCAGGTGAAGCGCACCAGGTAGTCGGTGCCGGCCTGGGCGTTGGGCACGCATTCGAGGGTCGCCTGGTCGGGCGAGGCGGCGATGCCGGCCGCGCGGCCGAGCTGGGTCAGGGTCTGCTCCTCGCTCACGTCACACCTCCTCCATATCGCCCGCCGCCTGCTGCGCCGCGAAGTCGGCGGCGAAGGCGTCCAGGGTGCCGGCCGCGACGGCGCCGCGCAGGCCGGCCATCAGCTCCTGATAGTAATGCAGGTTGTGCCAGGTCAGCAAAGTCAGGCCCAGGATCTCCTTGGCCTGCACCAGGTGGTGCAGGTAGGCGCGCGGGTAGCCGGTGCAGGCCGGGCAGGTGCAGTCCGGGTCCAGCGGCCTGGGGTCGTCGCGGTGCCGGGCGTTGCGCAGGTTGACCGTGCCGCGCCGGGTGAAGGCCTGCCCGGTGCGGCCCGAGCGGGTCGGCAGCACGCAGTCGAACATGTCGATGCCGCGCCGCACGGCGCCGACCAGGTCCGCCGGCTTGCCCACCCCCATGAGGTAGCGGGGCCGGTCGGCGGGCAGCAGGGGCGCGGTCACGTCGAGCACGCGGAACATCTCGTCCTGGCCCTCGCCCACGGCCAGGCCGCCCACGGCGTAGCCGTCGAAGCCCAGGTCCAGCAGGGCCGCCGCGGATTCCCGGCGCAGGTCGTCGAACACGCCCCCTTGGACGATGCCGAACAATCCATGCCCCTCCCGTTGCACGAAGGCGTCGCGGCACCGCGCCGCCCAGCGCATGGACAGGCGCATGGACTGGGCCGCCTGGTCCTCGGTGGCCGGGAAGGGCGTGCACTCGTCGAAGGCCATGGTGATGTCGGCGCCCAGCAGGCGCTGGATCTCCATGGAGCTTTCCGGGGTCAGGTCATGGTAGGAGCCGTCCACGTGGCTGCGGAACCGCACCCCCGCCTCGGTGATCTTGCGCAGGTCGGCCAGCGACATGACCTGGAACCCGCCCGAGTCGGTGAGGATCGGCCCCGGCCAGTTCATGAAGGCGTGCAGGCCGCCCAGGCGCGCCATCCGCTCGGCCCCCGGGCGCAGCATCAGGTGGTAGGTGTTGCCCAGGATGATCTGGGCGCCGGTTTGGGCCACGGCCTCGGGGGTCATGGCCTTGACCGTGGCCGCCGTGCCCACGGGCATGAAGGCGGGGGTGTCGACCGTGCCGTGGGCCGTGGCCAGGCGGCCGCGGCGGGCGGCGCCGTCGGTGGCCAGCAGCGCGAAGCCGAGGCCGCTCACGGGTTGCGTTCCAGCAGGCAGCCGTCGCCGTAGGAGTAGAAGCGGTACCGTTCGGCGATGGCGTGGGCGTAGGCCGCCTTCATGGTGGCCGTGCCGGCGAAGGCGCAGACCAGCATGAACAGCGTCGAGCGCGGCAGGTGGAAGTTGGTCAGCAGCAGGTCCACCACCCGGAAGTCGTAGCCCGGGGTGATGAAGATGTCGGTCTCGCCGGAAAACGGCGCCATCACCCCGTCCTCGTCGGCGGCGCTTTCCAGCAGGCGCAGCGACGTGGTGCCCACGGCGACGATGCGCCCGCCCATGGCCCGGGTGGCGTTGACGGCAAGGGCCGTGTCCGGCGAGACCTGGCCCCACTCGGCGTGCATGCGGTGGTCGGCCACCTGCTCGGCCTTGACCGGCAGGAAGGTGCCGGCGCCCACGTGCAGGGTCACGGCGGTGCGCCGCACGCCCCGGAAATCCAGGTCCGACAGCATGTCGGGGGTGAAGTGCAGGCCCGCCGTGGGCGCCGCCACGGCGCCGTCGCGGGCGGCGAACAGGGTCTGATAGTCCTCGCGGTCCCGGGCGTCGGCCAGGCCGTCGCGCTTGATGTAGGGCGGCAGGGGCATGGCGCCGTGGGCCTCCAGCGCCGCCATCAGGTCGCCCCCGCCGCGGTCGAAGGCCAGCGTCACCTCGCCCTCGTCGCCCTTGGCCGCCACGGTGGCGGCGAACCCGTCGGCGAAGTCGATGACGTCGCCCTGCTTCAGCTTGCGCGCCGGCCGGGCGAAGGCGCGCCAGGTGGCGTCGTCCACGCGCAGGTGCAGGGTCACCTCGACCCCGGCCGCGCCGCGCCGGCCCTTCAGGCGCGCCGGGATCACCCGGGTGTCGTTGAATACCAGCAGGTCGCCGGGGCGCAGGCAGTCGGCCAGGTCGCGCATCCCCAGGTCGCGCGGCACGTCGCCCACGGCCAAAAGCCGCGCCGAATCGCGGGGCCGCGCCGGGCGCTGGGCGATCAGGTCCGCCGGCAGGTGGAAATCGAAGTCGTCGGTCCGCATGGCGCCGGCAAACTAAAGGAATACGCCGGTCCCGGAAAGGGGCCGGGTTCAGCCGCCGTTGGCGGACCGGGGCACGCCGAAGGTCGCGGCCACGTAATCGGTCAGCACCGTCAGGCTGTCGGCCAGGTTGAGGTCGCCGGTGTCGACCACCAGTTCCGGCGCCTCGGGCTCCTCGTAGGGGGCCGAGATGCCCGTGAACTCGGGGATCTTGCCGGCGCGGGCCTTGGCGTACAGGCCCTTGGGGTCGCGCGCCTCGCAGGTCGCCAGGTCGGCCTTGACGTGGACCTCGTGGAACCGGCCCTGGCTGACGGCGCGGGCCAGGTCGCGGTCGGCGCGGTAGGGCGAGATGAAGGCGGTGACCACGATCACGCCGGCCTCGGCGAACAGGTTGGCCACCTCGCCGATGCGGCGGATGTTCTCGGACCGGTCCTCGGGCGAGAAGCCCAGGTCCGAGCACAGGCCGTGGCGCACGTTGTCGCCGTCCAGGGTATAGACCTGGTAGCCGTCCCGGTGCAGGCGGTGCTCCAGCTCCAGCGCCAGGGTCGACTTGCCGGCGCCCGACAGGCCGGTCAGCCACAGCACACCGCTGCGGTGGCCGTTGCGGTCCCAGCGGAGGGCCGTGTCAACTCGGTGCTCGACGGCGGTCAGGTTGCCGGATTTGGGGGCGGCACGGCCGGGCGTGGCGGTGGAGTCGGTCATGGGTATCCCTTCCGAGTGGCGCGACGCAGCCTCGATACGCCGGCCGGCGGGGCCGGTCAAGGGAAGATGCCCGGCGGCCGGCTCCTGTCCCGGCCCCGGCCGGTCACGCCACCGCCTGGGGCACCAGCGGCGCCGCCAGCGCGCGGTCGACGGCGGCCGTGGCCGTGGCGCGCCAGGCGGCCAGGGCCGGGTGCCAGTCCGCCGGCCCGTCGCCCGTCGCCAGGGCGGCCCGGGCGGCGTCCCAGGCGCGCCCCAGGTCGCCGTCGTGGTCGGCCAGGGCGGCGCCCAGGCGGTCGGCGTCGCCATCGTCGCGGACCGCCGCCCCGGCCACCAGCAGCAGGCGCTTGCCGGCCCAGGCCGCCGCGTCCAGGGCGGCGGCGCGGGCGCCGGCCAGGTCGCCCACCGATGCGTGGCGGTCCACGTCCTCCAGGCGGGCCAGGGACAGGTCCTCCAGGTACTCGCCCACCACCACCGGCGAGGCGCACTCGCCGGCCCCGGTGGCGCCGGTGGTGAAGGGCCCGTCCTGGCCCCAGTCCCGGTGCGGGTCGCCGCCGTCGTCGTCGAGGATGGGGGCCAGCAGGGCGGCGATGCCGTCTGCGCCCAGGCGGGCGGCCCACCGGCGCAGGGATTCGCCGTCGCCGCGGCCGTCGCCGTAGGCGCGGGCGATGGCGGCCACGGCCGCCGGCGCCCGGCGCGCCGGAATGGCCGGACCGGGCAGGCCGACCCGGCCGTCCGGCGCCGGCTCGCCGCCCAGGTGCAGCTCGTAGAAGGGGGCCGGGCGGCCGTCCACCTTCTGCGCCACCCCGTGCAGGCCGATGTCGCCGATGTGGTGCTGGCCGCAGGAATTGTGGCAGCCCGACAGGCGCACCTTCAATTCCGGCAGGTCGGCGAAGGCGTCACCCCGCGCCAGCAGCTCCCGCGCCAGGGCGTAGGAGTTGGTGACCCCGATGGGGCAGGTGCTGGTGCCCGGGCAGGCGACCAGGTTTCCCAGGCCGTGCGCATCGCCGTCCACCTCGAAGCCCAGCGCCCGCAGGGCGGCGGCCAGGGCCGCGGCCCGGTCCGGCGCCACCCCGGCGACGATCAGGTTCTGGTCCCGGGTCAGGCGCACCTCGCGCGCGCCCTTCTGCTCGGCCAGGTCGGCGATGGCCTCCAGGCGGTCGGGGTCGACCAGGCCCAGCGGCGGGCGCACCACCACCGAGACGGCGCCGTCGGGCTCGGGCACCCGGCCGGCGGGCAGGGGCGGGGCGGCGCCCTCGTCGCGGTGTGCGCGCCAGTCCAGGGGCCGCCAGGGGCGGCCGGGCAGGGCCCGGGCGCGGTCGAACTCGGCGCGGAACAGGGCCGTGAACTCCTCGGCCCCGAAGCGGTCGACCAGGAACTTCAGCCGCGAGGCCATCTTGCGCTTGCGGTTGGAGAACCGCTGGTGCAGGCGGGCCAGGGCCTCCTGCACCGCCGGCAGGTCGGCCTCGGTCACGAAGTCGGCGATCTCCACCGCCGGGCGCGGCTTGATGCCCAGGCCGCCGCCGGCGTAGACGCGGAATCCCTTGCGGCCGTCCCGCTCGGTGGCCACCAGGCCCAGGTCGTCGATGCGCGCCAGGCCGCAGTCGTGACCGCAGCCCGACACCGTGGTCTTGAACTTGCGCGGCATGTGCTGCACCAGGGGGTGGCGGATCCAGGTCTCGGACAGGCGCTGCGCCACCTCGCCGGCGTCCACGTGCTCCTGCGGGCAGATGCCGGCCAGGGGGCAGGCGGTGACGTTGCGGAAGGTGTTGCCGGACGCCTCCCGCGTGCTGACCCCGCCCGCCGCCAGCACGGCCAGGAAGTCCACCAGGTCGTCTTCGCGCAGGCCGTAGAACTGCACGTCCTGGCGGGTGGTGATGTGCGGGTCGCCGTCGCAGAAGGCGCGGCTGGCGGCGGCCATTGTGCGCAGTTGCGCGAACCCCAGGCGGCCGCCGGGGACGCGGGCGCGGACCATGTGGCGGCCCACCTGGCGCTGGGCATAGACGCCGAAGCGCAGGCGGAAGGTGGTCCAGCGGTCCGGGTCCCAGCGCCCGGCGCGGTAGGCGCGGAAGCCGTCGCGGAACTCGATCAGGTCGCCGGGGCGGGCCACGGTCCACTCGCGGGACCACTGCGGGGTCCATCCCGGGACCGGGGCGGCGGGTGCGGTCTTGTCGGCGTCGGGCATTTAAACACCATATTTAATGTTATTTACTATCATATATACCAATATCAATGTAAATTTTGAATCACAACAAAATTCTTTCGTAAAATAAAATTTATATATACAAATTAATAAGGTTTAAATAACCTCAACGAATTGAAATGAAGTGATTTCATGGGCCCGCCGCCGGCCCAGGACGCGCCATCCCGCCGCGACCAGGGTGCTTGACGGGCGGCGGCCGGGCCCGCACCCTGCGGGGACGGGAGAAAACAGCGGAGACATCGCCATGCAGGTCACCCTGGTCCAGGTCCGGGTCAAGCCGGAATGCGTCGACGCCTTCGTCGAGGCCACCGCCGCCAACCACCACGGGTCGGTCAAGGAGCCGGGCAACCGCCGCTTCGACATCCTGCAGGACCCCGACGACCCGACCGCGTTCCTGCTGTACGAGGCCTTTGCCTCCGCTGCCGACGCGGCCGCGCACAAGGAGACGGCCCATTACCTGGCCTGGCGCGAGACCGTGGCCGAGATGATGGCCCAGCCGCGCCAGGGCGTGCCCTTCACCTGCCTCTACCCCAAGGGCTGAGGCGAGGGGAGGTCCCGTGCAGCCCTTCGCCATCGCCCGCCTGCCGCGCCTGGTGTTCGGCGCCGGCGCCGCCGATTCGCTGCCGGCCGAGGTGGCGGCCCTGGGGCGGCGGGTGTTGGTGGTCACCGGCGCGCGGTCGTTCCGCGACGGGCCGCGCTGGCCGGCCCTGACGGCGGGGCTGGAGGCCGCCGGGGTGGCCTGGCACGCCCTGGCCGTACCCGGCGAGCCGTCGCCCGAGCTGGTGGACGGCGCGGTGCGCCAGTTCGCCGGCGCCGGCATCGAGGTGGTGCTGGGCATCGGCGGCGGCAGCGCGCTGGACGCCGCCAAGGCCGTCGCCGGGCTGCTGCCCCACGGCAACTCGGTCATGGACCACCTGGAAGGCGTGGGGCCCGAGCTGCCCTACGCCGGCCCGTCCCTGCCCCTGGTGGCGGCGCCGACCACGGCGGGCACCGGCAGCGAGGCGACCAAGAACGCGGTGCTCAGCCGCCACGGCCCCGACGGATTCAAGAAGTCCTTCCGCGACGAGCAGCTCGTGGCCCGGGTCGCCGTGGTCGACCCGGACCTGCTGGCCTCCTGCCCGGCCGGGGTGGTGGCGGCCAACGGCATGGACGCCTTCACCCAGCTGCTGGAAAGCTTCACCTCGCGCAAGGCCAACCCCATGACCGACGCCCTGGCCTGGTCGGGGCTGCAGGCCTTCGCCCGCGGCTTCTTCCCGGCCTGGGAAGGGGCGGGGGTCGAGCAGGCCGGCGAGCCCCTGCGAACGGCCCGGTCCGACCTGGCCTATGCCTCGCTGATGTCGGGCATCTGCCTGGCCCAGGTGGGGCTGGGTTCGGTGCACGGCCTGGCGCAGCCCCTGGGCTCGCTGTTCCCCATTCCCCACGGGGTGGTCTGCGGCACCCTGGTGGCCGAGGCCACGGCCGTCAACCTGGCCGCCCTGGCGGCGCGGGCGCCCGATTCGCCGGCCCTGCCCAAGTACGCCCGGGTCGGCGAGCTGCTGGGTGGCGACCTGGTGGGCGTGCTGCGCGACTGGACCGCCCGCCTGGACCTGCCGCGCCTGGGCGCCTTCCAGGTCACGGCCGCCGATTCCGGCCGCATCGTGGCGCGCAGCCGTGGCTCGTCCATGCAGACCAACCCGGTGGCCCTGGAGGACGACGAGGTCGCCGCCATCGTCGCCGCCCGCCTGTGACGGGCGCCGGGCGATGAGGGCGCCATGACCGTCTGCCTGTTCGTCACCGTCGACGGCGCCGACGAGACCGGGCCGGCGGCGCGGGCCTGGGCCAAGGGCGCCCTGGCCGAGGCCCTGCGCCACGACGCCCTGACCCTGGACCTGTTCACCCCGGCGGCGCCGGCGGCCGACCCCTACACCCGCGACGGCGCCGGGCCGCTGGCCATCCTGCAGGCGGACTTCGCCCACCTGGCGGCCCTGGAGGCCAGCAACCTGGACGCGGCCCTGTGGCAGCGGCCCTTCGACAGCACCGTGCGGGCCGACGCGTTCGAGGTCGTGGCCACCCCCGTGGCCGGCGAGACCGCGGCCCGGGCGCGCTCGGCCCCGGTCTCGTACCTGGTGCGCTACCACCGCCCGGCCGAGGACGAGGCCGCCTTCCTGCGCCACTACCTGGACCACCACCCGCCGATCCTGGGCCGCCTGCCGGGGGTGCGCAACGTGCTGTGCTACCTGTCGCTGGACTGGTTCCCGCCGGCCGGCGCCGTGTCGTCGGACGTCATGCTGGGCAACGAGGTGGTGTTCGACAGCCTCGCCGACCTGGACGCGGCCCTGAACTCCCCGGTGCGCGACGAGCTGCGCGCCGACTACATCGCCCTGCCGGCGTTCTCGGGCCCCGTCACCCACCACGCCATGGCGCGCCGCGCGCTCTGAGCGGGCGGCGCTTACAAACGGTTACAAAAAGAACCCGGCACGGCAAAACACGGGCAACATTCGGCGCCCATGATGGTCCCTGGCACGCAAGCCCAGCCAGGCCATCCAAGAGGATATCGCCATGAGCGCCCCCTCCCTTTCCGCCCCCACCGTCACCCCCGTGCGGGCCAAGCCCCTTGTCCAGAAATACGCCACCGCCCTGACCGCGGCCCTGTTCGCCGTGGTCGGCGGCAGCGGCGCGGTCATGTTCTTCGGCCTGCTGCACGGCGAGCTGAAGGAGGCCCACGAATGGCTGGGCCTGGCCTTCGTCCTGGCCGCGGTCCTGCACCTGGTGCGCAACGGGCGCGCCTTCGTGACCCTGGCCAGGAAGGCCCGCACCCAGGTCCTGGCCGGCGCCGCGGTGCTGGCCCTGGGCCTGTTCGTGGTCCTGTCGGCGCCGCCCGGCGGCGGCGGCAACCCCATGCGCGCCACCCTGGCCGCGGTGCAGCGTGCTCCCCTGCCGGCGGTGGCGGCGGTGCTGGACCTGTCCATGCCCGACCTGACGGCGCGCCTGGCGGCCGCCGGGGTCACCCTGGACGAGTCCGAGGCGCCGCTGACCACCCTGGCCGCCATTTCCGCCGGCCAGGGCATCGAGGCCCCGCGCCTGCTGGCGGCCCTGACCCGCGCGCCGTAGCGCGCCTCACAGGCGGATCATCAGCTTGCCCATGTTGCGCCCCTGGTACAGGCGCAGGATGGCGCCGGGGGCCTGCGCGATGCCGTCCAGGACTTCTTCGCGGTAGGCCAGGTCGCCGGCCGCCAGCCATTGGCCCAGTTGCGCCTGGGCCTCGCCATAGCGGTCCCGGTAATCGAAGATGATCAGCCCCTGCATGCGCAGGCGCTTGACCAGGACGGCGCGCTCCACCCGCGGCCCCTGGGGCGGCGGGTCCCACGACGCCGTGGCCGCGGTGCCGCAGACGACGATGCGGCCGCCCTGGTTCATGCGCCCCATCACCGTGTCGCTGATGGCGCCGCCGGTGTTGTCGAAGTAGACGTCGATGCCGTCGGGGCAGGCGGCGGCCAGGGCCGCGTCCAGGCCGCCGGCCTTGTAGTCAACGGCGGCGTCGTAGCCGAACACCCCGGTGCACAGGGCCACCTTGTCGGGCCCGCCGGTGATGCCCACGGCGCGGCAGCCCCGGATGCGGGCGATCTGCCCCACGGCGCTGCCCACCGACCCGGCGGCGGTGGACACCACCACGGTCTCGCCGGCCTTCGGCTGGCCCACCTCCAACAGGCCGAAGTAGGCGGTGATGCCCGACAGCCCCAGGATGCCCATGAAGGCGCCGGCCGGCGCGGTGCTGTCGGCCGGCACCGTGAACAGCACCTGGGACCCGTCCGACACCGCCACGTCCTGCCAGCCGAACATGCCCACCACCCGCGCGCCCACCGGGAAGTCGGGGTGCCGCGACTGCGCCACCTCGCCCAGGGCGAAGCCGCGCATGACCCCGCCCAGGGGCACCGGGTCGGCGTAGTTGGCCACGGCGCTGGCATAGCCGCGCTGCGCCGGGTCCACCGACAGGAACAGGTTGCGCACCAGCATCTCGCCGGCGCCCGGTTCCGGCACCGGTCCTTCGCGGACCTCGAAATGCTCGGGTCCGGGGATGCCGTCGGGGCGGGCCACCAGGACCACCTGGCGGTTGGTGTCGGGGATCCGGGTCATGGGTGCCTCCGTTGCGGGTTTCGCCGATCCTGGCACGGACCCGGCGGCGCGCCAAGGGCGCGACTTGATCCCCGGGGCCAAGGGCGGGGCTTGATCCCCGCGCCGCGGCGGACCAGACTGGCGGCAACGAGAAGACCAGGGAGGAAGACGACATGCCGCAAGCCTTCGCGGGGCTCCGCGTGGTGGAGTTCGGGCACGTGATCTCGGCGCCGGTGTCGGCCCAGGTCCTGGCCCTGCTGGGGGCCGAGGTGGTGAAGGTGGAAAACCCCGGCGACGGCGACATGATGCGCCGCACCTTCACCGACGCCGAACTGGCCGACCGCCTCCAGGCGCCGGGGTTCCTGACGTCGAACCTGGGCAAGCGCAGCATCGCGCTGGACCTGAAGTCCGAGGCCGGCCGGGCCGTGGCCTGGAAGCTGGTCGAGCGGGCCGACGTGGTGATCGAGAACTACCGGGTCGGGGTCATGCGCCGCATGGGGTTCGGCTACGACGCCGTGCGCGCCCGCAACCCCCGGGTCATCTACTGCTCCATCAGCGGCTACGGGCAGGAAGGCCCGCGCGCCGAGGAGCCGGCCTACGATTCCGCCATCCAGGCCGTGTCGGGCATGATGAGCCACAACGGCCACCCCGAGACCGGCCCCACCCGCACCAGCTTCCTGGCCGTGGACACCTCCACCGGCCTGATCGCCGCCCTGGCCGTGTCCTCGGCCCTTGTGCGGCGCGAGCGGTTCGGCGTCGGCCAGTACCTGGACGTGGCCATGCTGGACGCGGCCCTGGTGCTGCAGTCCGTGGCCTATGCCAACTACACCGTGCGCGGCGACGTGCCCGAACTGTTCGGCAACTCCTCGCCGGCGCGGCTGCCCACCTCCAACAGCTACGAGACGGCCCACGGCCACGTCCTGGTGGCCGCCCTGACCGAGGCGCAGCAGCGCGCCGTGTTCCAGGTGGTGGGCCTCGCCCACCTGCTGGACGACCCCCGCTTCGCCGACACCGAGGCGCGCAAGGCCCACCGCCTGGAGGCCCGCGCCGTGCTGGCCGAAGCCTTCATGGCCAAGACCAACCGCGAATGGGTGGCCGAGCTGAACGCCGCCGGGGTGCCGGCGCAGCCGGTGCTGACCCTGCCCGAGACCATCGCCGACCCGCAGCTGCAGCACCGCGGCATCCGCGTGCGGGCCACGGACGTGGCCGGCTTCGACGCGCCGCTCGAGCTGCTGGGCGTGCCCTTCAACGCCGATCAGGACCCGCCGACCCGGGACGCCGCGCCGCCGGCCACGGTGGGCGCCGACAGCGACGCCGTGCTGGCCGACCTGGGCTACGGCGCCGACGAGGTGGCGGCCCTGCGCGCGGCCGGGGCGCTGGGGTGATCGCGCCCGTCATCGGTCCTTCGAGACGGGCCTGCGGCCCACCTCAGGACGAGGTGGATGCCAATCCGAACTCCTCATGCTGAGGAGGCGCGCAGCGCCGTCTCGAAGCATGCGCCGGCCACCAGCACCGCCCTCACCCCTTCACGCACACCACTTGGCGCAGGGTGTGCACCACCTCCACCAGGTCGGCCTGGGCCGCCATCACGGCGTCGATGTCCTTGTAGGCCATGGGGGTTTCGTCCACCACCTGGCGGTCCTTGCGGCATTCGACCCCCGCGGTGGCGCGGCGGTGGTCCTCGACCGTGAAGCGGCGCCTGGCCTCGTGGCGGGACATGACCCGCCCGGCGCCGTGGGAACAGGACCGGAAGCTGTCCGGGTTGCCCTTTCCACGGACGATGTAGGACCGCGCCCCCATGGAGCCCGGGATGATGCCCAGCTCGCCCTTGCCGGCGTGCACGGCGCCCTTGCGGGTGACCCAGACCTGGGCGCCGAAGTGGCGCTCGCGGGCGACGTAGTTGTGGTGGCAGTCCACGGCCATTTTGTCGGTGCGGAACGGCGGCAGGCGGCGGCGCAGCACGTCCAGGATGCGCTCCATCATCACCCGGCGGTTGGCCTGGGCAAATGATTGCGCCCAGTGCACGGCTTCCAGGTAGTCGTCGAACAGGGGGTCGGCGCCCTCCACCAAAAAGGCCAGGTCCTTGTCGGGCAGGTGGAAGCCTAGGTCGCGGTGCTCGATCCCCCTGACCGCCAGGGCGATGAAATGGGTGCCGATGCGGTTGCCGATCCCGCGCGAGCCCGAGTGCAGCATGACCCACACCCGGTCGTCCTCGTCCAGGCAGACCTCGATGAAATGGTTGCCGCCGCCCAGCGTGCCCAGGTGGGTGAGCGAGTTGGCCCCGGCCAGCTTGGGGTGCCGCGCCTCCAGCGCCGCCAGGCCGTCGGCCAGTCCGCTGTCGCGCCACAGGGTTGCCACCCGGTCCGGCACGCGGTCGCTCCAGCCGCCGCGCTTGAAGCCGCCGTGGGGCACCGCGCGCTCGATGTCGCTGCGCAGGGGGGCCAGGTCGTCGGGCAGGCGGGCGGCGGGGATGTCCGTGCGCAGGGCCATCATGCCGCAGCCGATGTCCACCCCCACCGCCGCCGGGATGATGGCGCCGCGGGTGGCGATGACGGCGCCGATGGTGGCGCCGATGCCCACGTGCACGTCGGGCATGGCGGCCACGTGATGGTGCACGAAGGGCAGGGCGGCGACGTTGCGCAGCTGCGCCTCGGCCGCCGGGTCCACCGGCACGCCGCGCACCCAGGCCCACACGGGGACCCCGTGGTCGGTCATTTCCAGGTAGTTGGACATGCCCTATCCTAGCCCAGGCGGAACGGAGTTGGCACCGGGAGGACACCATGGCCGACGCGGCCATCGAACATGGCCATGTCGCGGTCAACGGCATCAACCTGCACGTGGCCCGCGCCGGGCAGGACGGCGCGCCGCTGGTCCTGTTCCTGCACGGCTTCCCCGAGTTCTGGTACGCCTGGCGCCGCCAGCTCGGCCTGTTCGGGGCCGACCGGCTGGCCGTGGCGCCGGACCTGCGCGGGTTCAACCTGTCGGACAAGCCGGCCGACCCGCGCGCCTACCGCGCCCCGGTGGTGGTCGAGGACATCCGCCAGCTCGCCGCCCGGTTCACCGACGGCAAGTTCGTCCTGGTGGCCCACGACTGGGGCGGCGCGGCGGCCTGGGCCTTCGCCCTGGCGCACCCCGAGATGCTCGCCAGGCTGGTGATCCTCAACTCGCCGCACCCCCTGACCTTCCTGCGCGAGCTGCACACCAACCCGGCACAGATCAAGGCCAGCCAGTACTTCCGCCTGTTCCGCGACCCCGCGGCCGAGGCCACCCTGGCCGCCGACAACTTCGCCTGGCTGTGGCGGTTCTCGCTCGCCGGCCTGCACGCCAGGGGCGTCCTGACCGACGCCGACCGCGACGCCTACCTGGCGGCCTGGGCCCAACCCGGGGCCCTGACCGGCGGCCTGAACTGGTACCGGGCCTCGCCGGCGCCGGTGCCCGAAGAGGGCGCCGAGCCGGGCCGTCTGCCGGCGGTCGATCCGGCCCGCTTCACCGTGCGGGTGCCGACCACGGTGATCTGGGGCCTGCGCGACTTCGCCCTGATGTCCGGCCTGCTGGACGGGCTCGGCGACCTGGTCCCCGACCTGACCCTGCACCGGGTCGAGGACGCCGGGCACTGGATCGCGTACGAGAAGCCGGACCTGGTGGACCGCCTGATCGGCGACGCCCTGGCCGCGGCCTGACGGATCAGCGGCTGCAGCGGGGCGCGCCGCCGGAACCGCGCGCCGGACCGCCCGCCGACCTACCGGTGCGGCAGGCGGCGGCGGGTGGCGCCCAGGCCCAGCAGCCCCAGGCCGAACAGGGCCAGGCCCGCCGGCTCGGGCACCTCGCGGATGGCGACCAGGACGTTGTCCAGGATGAAGTTGACGTTGTCGGCGGTGAAGGTCAGGGAAAAGATCGGTTCCCGCTCGACGATGCCGACGAACGAGGGATTGTTGCCGGCGAACACGACGTCGACCCCGTTGACCGTGATGGTCAGGTCGGCGTCCAGGCTGGAAACGTCGAAACCGATTCCGTGGATCCACAGCGGCACGTCGAAGTTGACCCAGTCGATGCGGGCGGCGCCCGTGGTGCCGCCGTTGTCGTTCAGGTCGACGTTGACCTCGGTGGTCGACGCCGTGAAGGCGATGGAGTTGAAGATGGTGGTGTTGGCCAGCACCATGTCGAACAGGCCGATGTCCGTGGTCCCCGCCGGCAGCTGCCCCACGGGCGAACTTTCGAAATCCTCGGTCAGGATCACGTAGCCGTCGGGCAGGTATTTCAGGTCGTCCACCGCCGTTTCCCACAGGATCGGGTCGGTGTAGCCCTTGGGCACCGCAAGGGCCGGCGCGGCCAGGCCCAGGACGATGGCGGCCGCCAGGGCGGCGCTCTTGTTGGTCGGCATTGGTTTCCCCGACTCCCCGTCGTCGTTGTTTCCCGGCCGGGCGCGGCCTGGGTTCTGCATAACATATCAATCTGGGGTTTAAGATTCAAAGGGATACTTTGTACCGGCCCGCCGGCGAGGGGGGCCGGCGCCCGGCCGGCGCTAGCCGGCCAGGCCCAGGGCGGCCAGCAGGGCGCCGTCGATGGCGCCGTCGGGCAGGCCGTGCTCGTGTCGGAAGCGGGTGATCCCGGCCAGGGTGCGCGACCCGACGATGCCGTCGGCCGCGCCCACCTCGGGGTAGCCCGCGGCCTGCAGGGCGCGTTGCAGCTCGATGACGTCGGCGGTGTCCAGCGCCACGCCCGTGTCCCCCTCGGTGCCCAGGACCCGGCGCACCTTGTCCAGCCAGGCGCGGCGGTCGGCCAGGCCGTTGGTGCCGCCGTTGATGCGCCGGGTGACGCTGACGAAGTTGCCGGCGTCGCAGATGGCGTTCAGCCCCTTCCAGCGCCAGAACGCGCAGGCCACCGGCAGGGCGTGCGCGGGCTCGACGGCCAGGTCGGGCTGCTCCTCCAGCGGCAGGGCGGCGATGGCGCCGACGCGCCGGTAGCCCTCGCGCCCGGTGACCTGGATGTAGCCGCGGCCGCGGAAGGTCCAGCCGTCGTCCGTTTCCGGCCCGCCGTTGCCCATGCGGCTGGCGTAGACGTTGTTGGCCAGGGCCCGCGGATTGCGGGCGAAGGGGGCGGCGGCGTCCGCGTCGGGGAACCGGTTGGGCCAGACCTTGCACAGGCGCTCGGCACTGTAGTTCAGGTTCTCGGCGGTGATGGTCAGGCCCCCCGACTCGTGGCCGACCTGGGCCAGGAAGAAGTGCAGGCGCACCGGCGTCGCATCGATGCCATAGTCCGCGAACAGGTCGCCGCCGCGGTCCAGGAAGGCGGCCACGTGGGCGTCGGGCGCCTTGGGGTAGATGGCGCGAAGCTGGGATTCGTCAAGCATGGCCGTGCTCCCGTTCCCGCGGCGCCGCCGCGATGACTAGGTGTGCCGGTAGGCGACGACCTTGGCCGGCGCCGACTCCACCAGGCAGTCGCCGGTGCAGATGATGGTATGCCCGTCCCGCGCCGGCGGCGCGTCGCCGTCGTAGGTGGCCAGCACGGCCAGGTTCTGGGGCACGTCGTCATACAGCAGGGTGAAGGTGTTGTTGGCCCCGTTCCGGCCCAGGGCCGTCAAGGGGCCGATGATTTCCTCGCTCTGCTGGATCGTGAGTTCGAAATCGGCCAGGGACAGGCTGCCGGGGGACTCGACGGTTTCCTTTTCCATGGTTCAGACCTTCTTTCCGAAGAGCGTGTTCAGCTTGTCGGCGATGACATCGAAGCTGGGGGTGCTCTGGGCCTTGAGGATGGTCCGCAGGATGTTCGACTTGGCGGAACCGCCCGTGGGCAGGCCCAGGGCACTCGCCAACTGGTCGAGCTGGGCCTGGTCCAGTGTGCGCACATAGGCCGCGGCCGCCTTGCGCCGGACCTGCAGCGCCGTGGGCACGGGCCGGGCCAGGATCACGTCCAGCACGCCGTCGGCCTCCTGCTCCCTGACTCCGGACTCCTTCTGGATGGCGTGCAGCGCGCCGATGAAGGTGCCGGCCTCGTAATAGGCCTGCAGGTCGATCACCGCCTGCTCGAAGGGGTACTTGTCCATGGTCTCGTGCATGCCGGCCACCAGGGGGATGCGGGCGTGCTTGCGCTGGGCGTTCATCTCGCCCACCAGCACGGGCACCGTCTTCTCCTGGAAGAAGTTCTTGTCGATGGACACCTTGGACGAGGTCAGGCCGCCGGACACGGCGCCCAGGATCGCCTTGGTCGGCGCGGCGCCCACCAGGGTGACGGCCAGGTCGACGCCGATGGTGGCGATGTCGACGGCGGAATCGATCAGCGCCTTGTTGACGGCAAACTGGCGGATGAATCGGATGTAGTGGACGTCGGTCAGGACCAGGCGGCCGATGATGAAGCGGTTGCGGTCGTCCACGGTCTGGCCGCTGGCGTAGAAACCCTTGATGGACGCCGCGGTCTGGAACTCCTGTTCCAGCTGGGCGATGTCCTGGGCTTCGTCGAAGGATCTGTCGGGCGCGCCGGGGGCGCCGAAACTGCTGCATCCCGCCACCAGGGCGAGCAGGATTCCCACCGCGGCCACGCGTCGTATCCGCCCCATTTTCGCCTCCCTTGTCCGGGTTCGCCGCCGGCGGGCCGGAACCGAATCCGTGCCGGAGCGCCCGATTTCCCGTCATGCGGGATCATTGACGAAAAAGCTCGTGCGGATTTCCTTATACCTTGAGCGGGAATAAATATCAAATGCATCTACCGACGGATGGTAGATGGCGGGGCCGCGGTGGCCCGGGTCGCGACGTCCGCGCCGCGGCCCGTGGGGGGGACTCCCGGGCCGCCGCGCGGACGCGAAGCGTCAGATTACCGGGTGCACCAGGGCCGGGTTGCCCACCGGCGGCTTGGCCGAATAGTCGTAGAAGCCTTTGCCGGTCTTGCGTCCCAGGTAGCCGAGCTGCACCAGGCGCACCAGGGTGTGCGGCGGCGCGTGATGGCCCTCGCGCACGTCCTCGTAGATGTTCTGGGACATGGCGATGACCACGTCCAGCCCGATGTAGTCGGCCAGGGCGAAGGGCCCCATGGGCAGGCCGGCGCCGGTCATCATGGCCTGGTCGATGGTCTCGATGGTGCCGGTGCCGCGCTCCAGCATGCGGATGGCGTTCAGCATGTAGGGCGTCAGCAGGCGGTTGACGATGAAGCCGGTGGTGTCCTGCACCAGCACCGGCGCCTTGCCGATCTCCTTGCAGAAGGCGTTCAGGGCCTTGAGCGTGGCGTCCGAGGTCTCGAACCCGTGCACGATCTCGACCAGGCTCATGACCGGGGCCGGGTTGAAGAAGTGCAGGCCGGCGACGCGGTCGCGGTGCTGGCACACGGCCATCATGGCGGTCACCGACAGGGTCGAGGTGTTGGTGCCCAGGATGGCGTCGGCGCGGCAGATGCCCTCCAGCCGGTTGAACAGGGCCTTCTTGATCTCGATGTCCTCGATCACGGACTCGACCACCAGGTCGCAGTCGGCGACCGCTTCCTCCTGGTCGGTGAAGGTGATGTTGGCGATGATGGTGTCGCGCAGCGCGGCCTCCATCTTGCCGCGCTCGACCGCCTTGTCCAGGCTGCCGACGAACTTGCCGCGCGGCCGTTCAATGTCGCCCGGGGTCGCCTTGACCAAAACGACCTTCTTCCCCGCCTGGGCGCAGACCTGGGCGATTCCCAGCCCCATGGTGCCGCTGCCGATGATCCCGACCGTGTTGATGGACATTGCGATGGTCCCCCTGTCGTAGTTTGCGTGAATGCTTGGTGTGCGCGTGAATGCTTGGCGAGAAGCCGCCGATGGCAGTTCTCCAGGATAGCACCTTTCTTCGCACTCGCAAAAATGAATGTTGCGCGTGCGAGCGGCCGGTTCGCGGACGGGTGGCGCCGCGGGGCGAGAAAAGCCCTTGACCTGGAGCGCGCTCCACCTCCTATCCTCGCGCCCATGTCCGGTCCCGGTGGCGGCCGGACGTGACGGGAAAGGAGTTGCCATGCGGATCGGCGAGCTTGCCCGGCGCAGCGGTTTTTCGGTCGACACCCTGCGCTACTACGAGAAGATCGGCCTGATTCCCAAGCCGGCGCGGGACCCCGGCGGGCGGCGCGACTTCGGCGCCGCCGACCTGCGCTGGCTGCGCTTCCTCGAACGCCTGAACGCCACCGGCATGGGCATCCGCGACCGGCTGCGCTACGCCGCCCTGCGCGAGCAGGGCGACGCCACGGCCGGCGCGCGGCGCGACCTGCTGGCCGCCCACCGCGCCGCCGTCGCCGCCCGGATCGAGGAGTTGAACGAGACCCTGGTGCTGCTGGACGACAAGATCGCCGGCTACGCGCAGCTCGACCGCCGGCCCTGCGGCCGGGACTGACCGCCGGGGACCGGAAAGGAGCCGCCATGGAATCGACGCTGGACAAGGGTCGCCGGGTCGCCGCGCGCCTGAACCCCGACCTGCAGGACATCCTGCGCGCCCGCTACGACGGGGCCGTGCCGGGAATGTCCGACAGCCTGATCGACTGGGCCTACGGCCACCACTACGCCCGCCCCGGGCTCGACCTGCGCACCCGGCAGCTGTGCACCGTCGCCGCGCTGACCGTCCTGGGCGGGCAGACGGGCCCGCAACTGAAGATCAACGTGGACCACGCCCTGGCCGCCGGCGCGACCGCGCGCGAGATCCTGGAGGCGATCTGGCAGATGGCCGTCTACGGCGGCATGCCGGCGGCCATCAACGGCCTGAACGCGGCCCTGGAGGTGTTCGCCGAGAAGGGGGTCGCGCCGCCGGCGCCGTGACCGCCGGCGGCTCAGAACAGCAGCGCCGCGAGGGTGCCGCCCTCGAGGGCGAACAGCACGTCCAGCCCGCCCTTGCCGTCCAGGTCCACGGCCGCCATGTTCGAGGCGATGGGCCGCGGCAGGGGGGCGAGGGCGATCTGGACCAGGGCCCCGTCCCTGGCCGCGACCACCCGCAGGGCCTTGCGCGCCGCGTCCGGCACCACCAGGTCGGGGCGGCCGTCGCCGTCGGCGTCGGTGACCGCCGACAGGCCCAGGTCGCGCGACCCCAGGACGTGGTTGGAGAAGCCCGGCTTGCGCGCCACCACCGGCAGGGCGTTCCCGGCCAGGCGGTGCAGGCGCAGCACGCCGCCGATGTGCGGGGTCTCGACGACCGCGATCTCGGGCCGGCCGTCGCCGTCGAAGTCGGCCACGCCGGCCGGGTTGAGCCAGCGGTTCGCCGTGCCGATGGGCGCCGACTCGGCCAGCGGCACCAGCCCGTCGGGCCCGGCCTTCAGCACCATCACCGCGGCCCCGGCCGCCAGGTACGAGCGCACCACCACCACCTCCTGGCTGCCGTCGCCGTCCACGTCGGCCAGGCGCGGGGTCAGGTCCTCGAACACCGAATCGGGCGGCAGGTCATAGCGCAGCACGACGCTGTTCTTCAGCTCCACGGCGAGGCCGCCGGCCTCGATGGTGTCGCCCAGGGCGCCGTGGCGGTAGCGGTCCGTGGGCCCGGTCAGCCAGGCGGCGTGGATGTTGCGCCGGCCCATGGCGACGCCGCCGTCGGGCAGCCTGCCGGGGCGCGGGAAGGGGTCCTGCTGCAGCTCGTCGTCGGCCTCCAGCGACAGGCGGTCGCCGTCCAGCACCGGGCGGAACACCGGGCCGCGGGGGTCGACCACCCGGCCGTCGGGCAGGACCCGCGGCGCCGTCATGTTGGTGCGCAAGGTGGCCCAACGCAGATCGAGCCCGGACGCGATGGCGTCCGGGCCCGTTGTCAGGCAGAGGACCGCCGCCGTCAGGATGGCGCGCGCGGTCCCCTGGAACATGGGATGGCGGCGTCAGGCCATGTACATGCCGCCGTTGGGCGACAGGGTCGAGCCGTTGAAGAAGCCGGCGTGGTCCGATGCCAGGAACACGACGCAGCGGGCGATTTCCTCGGGCTCGGCGACGCGGCCGACGGGAATCTGCGGCAGGATCGCCTTCTTCATGATCTCCTCGGGCACCGCCAGCACCATCTCGGTGGCCACGTAGCCCGGCGCCACCGCGTTGACGGTGATGCCCTTGGAGGCGTTCTCCAGCGCCAGCGAGCGGGTCAGGCCGAACTCGCCGGCCTTGGCGGCGGCGTAGTTG
Source organism: Hyphomicrobiales bacterium (assembly GCA_024236415.1). Lineage (GTDB taxonomy): Bacteria > Pseudomonadota > Alphaproteobacteria > Rhodospirillales > JACKKN01 > JACKKN01. Next base: position 219,385 of record JACKKN010000005.1, on the reverse strand, counting down.
CACTGGCCGAACTGGCCCTTCTGCCCGTTCAGCGAGCTGATGTTGATGATCCGGCCGAAGCCCTTGGCGCGCATGTCCTCGATGACGTTGCGGCACATGTTGAAGGCGCCGGTCAGGTTGGTGCTGATCACCACGTTCCACTGGTCCGGCGTCATCTTGTGCAGGGGCCCGTCCCGGGTGATGCCGGCGTTGTTGACCAGAATCTCGATGGAGCCGTGGGTCTCGGCGATCTGCTTGCAGGCGGCGGCGCAGGCGTCGAAGTTGGCGATGTCGAACTTGATGGTCTCGATGCCGGTCTCTTCCTTGAACTTGGCCGCGGCCTCGTCGTTACCGGCGTAGCTGGCGATGACGTCGTACCCGCCGTGTTCCTTCAGCGCGATGGAGATGGCACGGCCGATACCCCGCGTTCCCCCGGTCACCAACGTAACGTGTCCCATTGTGAATTCCCCTATTCAGAACGATGTTTGTTGTGCAGGCGTGGAAACGCCCGCGGTGCGGGACACCGCGGGCGGTCCTCCCAGCGGGAGCTTAATCCCTTTGCACGCACATGGCGATACCCATGCCGCCGCCGATGCACAGGGTCGCCAGGCCCTTCTTGGCGTCCCGCTTCTGCATCTCGTACAGCAGGGTGACCAGCACGCGGGTGCCCGAGGCGCCCACGGGATGGCCCAGCGCGATGGCGCCGCCGTTGACGTTGACCTTGCTGGTATCCCAGCCCAGGTCCTTGTTGACGGCGCAGGCCTGGGCGGCGAAGGCCTCGTTGGCCTCGATCAGGTCCAGGTCGTCGACGGTCCAGCCGGCCTTTTCCAGGGCGGCGCGGCTGGCCGGGATCGGGCCGGTGCCCATGATCGCCGACTCGACGCCCACCGTGGCCCAGGAGACGATGCGGGCCAGGGGGGTGATGCCCCGCTTCTCGGCCTCGGCGGCGCTCATCAGCACGGTGGCGGCGGCGCCGTCGTTGATGCCCGACGCGTTGCCGGCGGTGACGGTGCCTTCCTTGGCGAAGGCCGGACGCAGCCGGGCCAGGGACTCCATGGTGGTGCCGTGGGTCGGGTGCTCGTCGGTGTCGACGATGGTGTCGCCCTTGCGGCCCTTGATGGTCACCGGCACGATCTCTTCGGCGAACCGGTTGGCCTTCTGCGCCGCCTCGGCCTTGTTCTGCGACGCCATGGCGAACGCGTCCTGCTCCTCGCGGGTGAGCTGCCAGCGCTGGGCGACGTTCTCGGCGGTGTTGCCCATGTGGTAGCCGTTGATGGCACAGGTCAGGCCGTCGGCGAGCATGCTGTCGTTGAACTTGACCGGCCCCATCTTGGTGCCGCCCCGCAGGTGCGCCGTGTGCGGGGCCTGGCTCATGCTCTCCTGCCCGCCGCAGACCATGATCTTGGCGTCGCCCAGCTTGATGAACTGGGAGCCCAGCGCCAGCGTGCGCAGGCCGGACCCGCACAGCTGGTTGATGCCGACGGCGGTGGCGGACTCGGGGATGCCGGCGGCAACGGCGGCCTGGCGGGCGGGGTTCTGACCGGCGCCGGCGGTCAGGATCTGGCCCATCAGGACTTCGTCGACCTCTTCGGGTGCGACGCTGGCCCGGTTCAGGGCCTCACGGATGGCAATTTCTCCCAGGTAGTGGGCGTGCACCGAACTGAGGGAACCGTTGAAGGTCCCGATCGGCGTGCGAACGGCGCTAGCAATGACAACATCGGTCATGTAGATGGTCCTCCATGCTGGTGTTAAGCCGGGCCATCTGGGAAGTGCGTTTTTTTAGGTGAAGTTTTTTGGACCCGGCGCGCAAGCACGGTACCCCCCTTCGGCGCACCGTCCCTGTTGGACTCCGTTATAATTCCGACTGCCGGCGCGATCAACGGCAATTCCGGGCCCAGGAACATGTTGTAATCATTGACGCCTTGAAGGCCACATCAAGGGGCCCAGGGGCCGCCGCGCAGCCATCCGGCCAGGGGCTCGTACAGCATGCGCCGCGACCGGCCGCTGGCGACCATGCCGATGTGGCCCAGCGGCAGGGTCACGGTTTCGGCCGCCGGCAACAGGCCGCCCAGGGGTGCCGCCGAGGCCGGCGGCACGATGTAGTCCTGGCCCGGCACCAGCACCAGGGCGCGGGCCGCGACCCGGCGCGGGTCCACCGCCCGCCCGGCCACGTGCCAGGCGCCGCGCCCGGGGGCGTTGGCGCCGTACCAGTCCAGCAGGCATTCCCGCGCCACCGGCCCGGCCAGGGGCACGCCGTCGTTCAGCCAGTCCTCCAGGGCCACGAAGTGGGCGGCCGGCCCGGATTCGGGGTCCATGGCGGCGAAGCGGCGGAACTTGCGCAGGGTCAGGAACGGATCCAGGCTGGCGAACATGGCCTGCAGCACGTCCACCGGCAGCTCGCCCAGCATGTCGACCAGGGACGAGATCTGCGGCGCCGCGGCCTGGATCATGCGGATCTTGGCGCTGTCCGTGGCGCCGAAGTCCCACGGCGTGGCCATCAGCACCAAGCCCGCCGTGTCGGCCGGCCGCCGGTCGGCCAGGGCCAGGGCCAGCAGCCCGCCCATGCAGTAGCCCAGGATCTGCACCGGCCCGCCGGCCAGCCCGGTGACCGCGGTCAAAACCCGCTCCAGGCGCCCGGCGATGTAGTCGGCCATGGTGAAGGCGCGCTCGGCCTCGCCGGGGGCGTCCCAGTCCACCAGGTAGGCGCGGATGCCCTGGCCGGCCAGGTGGCGCATCAGGCTCAGCTGGGCCGTCAGGTCGAGAATGCGGGCGCGGTTGATCAGGGACGGGACGACCAGCACCGTGGGCGCGTCGGCGACGGCTTCGTCGGGGCCGTAGCGCAGCACCCGGGTGGTGCCCTCGCGCCAGACCACCGGCGGGTCGGCCAGGTCGCGCCGGCCCGGGTGGGCGCGGTAGGCCCGCACCCCGGCGGCGAAGGCGGTCAGGCGCGACCGGCACTCGGCGTCCAGGGCCGCGGTCAGGTCCTCAAGGCTTGCGCCGCCGGCCGCCGCGCGCAGCCGGTCCGCCGCCGCCGCCAGGTCCGGATTCCAGGGCAGCGATCCGCTCCTCCAGAGCGGCAAGGCGGCCCTCGAGCTGAGCCAGAGCATGTTCTGCAGACCCAGGTGCAGGGCCAGGGGGCGCGGCCCCTGGCGCGGGGGCGGGCTGTTGTCCGGCGTGGTCACCGCGGGCCTCCGACGTGGTTCGTCCCATCATGGCCGATTGCGCCGCCGTCGCATAGGCCGCGGCGCCGGAATTCATCAGCTCCACCGTGCGCGCCATCAGCTCGGCCAGCTGGCGGTCGCCGGCGATGGCGGCAAGCTGTTCCTGCCACAGGTCCAGGAAGTCCCGCGCCAGGCCGCCCAGGTCGCCGACACCGGCGGCGCCGGCCGGTTCGCCGCCCGCGCCGGCGGTGGGCGATTCCCCTTGCTTGTCGGACGGGCCGCGCGACGCCGTCATGGCCCGGCCCCCGGTCCGCGCCGCCGGCGGCGGGGGGATACCGCGCCTGCGTAACATTTCATTGCATTGCAGCATTTTTCCCGCGTAATCTGTAATGTGCGAGAAGAAGCGACCCGTCCGGAGACCGGCGAGGTTATCCGGGCCTGTCCCGTTCCTGTCCGTGACACCGGACGGGAGGGAGGAGACGTACCAGCGATGTCCGAATCGACCAGCAGCGAAAAAGAACCCATCACCATCAAGAAGTATGCGAACCGGCGCCTGTACAACACGGCGACCAGCAGTTACGTGACCCTGGACCACCTGTCGCAAATGGTCAAGGACGGGACCGACTTCGTGGTCTACGACGCCAAGACCGGCGAGGATATCACGCGCCAGGTGCTGACCCACATCATCGTCGAGGAAGAGGCCAAGGGCCAGAACCTTCTGCCCATCAGCTTCCTGCGCCACCTGATCAGCTTCTACGGCGACAGCCTGCAGGGCCTGGTGCCCCGCTACCTGGAATATTCCATGCATTCCTTCGCCCGCAACCAGGAACAGATGCGCCACTACCTGCGCGACACCATGGGCGGCCTGATGCCGTTCGGCCAGTTCGAGGAGATGGGCAAGCAGAACATGGCCCTGTTCGAGCAGGCCATGAAGATGTTCGCGCCCTTCTACGGCACCGACGGCGCCGTCGACGGCACCGGCGGCGAGGCGGCGTCCAAGGTCAACCGCGCCAAGGACCAGAAGCTGGAGGACCTGCGCGCCAAGTTGGAGCAGGTTCAGAAGCAGCTCAACGACTTGGCGAACTGATCCGGCCCTTCCGCCGCGACGCCAAAAATCCCACCCACCAGGATCGGCCGGGCGCGAAGTGCGTGCGCGCGCGCCGGGCCTTGAGATTTGATCTTTTCCCGGCGTGGTCGAACCGGTATGTTAGTCCCGTGTCGGAAGGGCCGAAAAAAATGGCTCCGCGACGCAGAGGGCGGAAGACTTGCCACGTGTCCGTCATCGAGGTGGGAAGGGATAACCGGCACAGCCGCGATCATGGTCAAGCTCGAATGCATGTCGCCTGCATTCGGTCGTGATTCCGGTTTTCAGCCGCCGACCACCCGTGGCGGTGCACGGCAGGTCGCATAACAAACGTTAAGAACAATTGCTCTTGGAGGGTTAAAGTGGCTCAACTGGAATCAGTTCGCGATTCGTTGTCCCGGGAACAGAATTCGGCCAACCGGGCAACGGAAACCGACCGTTACGTGGGCGCGCGCATTCGCGAACGCCGCGTGATGCTCGGCCTCAGCCAACAACAAATGGCCGACATGATTGGCGTTACCTATCAGCAGACCCACAAGTACGAACGGGGCATCAACCGCATCTCCGCCGGCCGCCTGTACGAGATCGCCCAGGTCCTGCGCGTACCCGTCAGCTATTTCTTCGAGGGGCTCGAAGACACCGACGACGGGACCCTGCCGGCGCGCCAGCGCATGTGCCTGGAACTGGCCCGCAACTTCACGCAGATCTCCAACGAACGGCACCAGGAGGCCCTCAGCCACCTGGCCCGCGCGCTGGCCGTGGAGCCCTAGGCCGGCCCTCTCTGGCCTGCCGCAGGCGTGAATGCCCGGGTCATGCCCGCGGCGGCCGGGTTGCGGCCCGGCGTCGCCTGCGTGGATGCCCGGGCCAAGCCCGGGTATGACTTAACTATCTGAAATATATAATTTTTGTCATGGCCGGGCTTGACCCGGCCATCCACGCCTGCGGGCCGGCATAGGCAGGGCAACCACGTTTCCGCCCATCCCGCCCCCCCCCCCCCCGGCGGGGCCCGCCCGCGGCACCCCGCCGCGCCCACCCGCGACACCCCGCCGCGCCCACCCGCGGCACCCCGCCGCCCCACCCGCACCCCGCCGGACCGCCCCCCGCCGGGGCCGTCCGGGTGATCGGAACGCACCCTGCACCTTTGTTGTTGCAAATGATAACGATTATCATTATCAATATATCGCCACCGCCGCGCCGCCGCCGGGCGGGCTTTCCAAGGGCCTCGATCTCCACCCGGCGGGGCGGGCGTGGCAACCCTTTCCGCGGGGGCCGGTGCCCCGGCAACCGGGCCGGCAACCGGCCGCCAACAGAGCCGCCAACAGACAAGAGAGACGCTTCCCATGATGCCGCAGCAAACCGTGCCCGACGTGGTCTTCAAGACACGGGTCCGCGACGACACCGTGCCCGGCGACAACCCCTTCCGCTGGCAGGACGCCACCACCGCCGACGTCTTCGCCGGCCGGAAGGTGGTGCTGTTCGCCCTGCCGGGGGCCTTCACCCCCACCTGCTCGTCGACCCACCTGCCGCGCTACGAGGCGCTGTACGCGGAGTTCAGGGCCCTGGGTGTGGACGAGGTCGTCTGCCTGTCGGTCAACGACGCCTTCGTCATGTTCCAGTGGGGCAGGTCCCAGGGCGCCAGGAACGTGCGCCTGCTGCCCGACGGCAACGGCGAGTTCACGCGCAAGATGGGCATGCTGGTGGACAAGTCCAACCTGGGCTTCGGCATGCGCTCGTGGCGCTACGCCATGGTGGTCGACGACCGCCGCATCGAGAAGATGTTCATCGAGCCGGACTATGGCGACAACTGCCCCACCGACCCGTTCGAGGTGTCCGACGCCGACACCGTGCTGGCCTACCTGACGGGCGCCCGGGTGCCCGACCTGAAGCCGGCCCGGGCCGCCTTCGAGGGCTAGCGCCATGGACAGACCGGTCCCCCGCGACCTGGCCGAACGGTTCCTGGTGGCCGCCGCCCTGCACGAGTTCGACCGCGTGCGCCATTTCGTCGAGCGCGCCGGCCTGCACCCGGACACCACCTACGGCGGCAAGCCCACGGCCCTGTGCTACGCCGTGCTGAAGCCGCACCACGGGCTGATGGAGTTCCTGGTCGCCCGCGACGCCGACTGCAACCGGGCCGACGCCATGGGCATGACCCCGCTGCACTACGCCGCCCTGGGCGGCTGCGAGACCTGCGTCGCCTACCTGATCCACCACGGGGCGCGCCTGAACGTACAGAACCGGGCCGGCAAGACCCCCCTGGGGCTGGCCGCCGAGCGGCCGCTGCGCGACGACTGCCGCCAGCTCCTGTGGCGCCACGGCGCCTCCACCGTGGCCGACCGGCGGGTGGTGAAGCGGTTCCACTGAGGCCGGGGTCCGCTTGTCAGGGCAGGTCGCGGGCGACCCGGAAGCCGATGTTGTAGCTCTTGACCCCGACCGGGTTCTTGGCCCGGTAGGCCGAGCCCGAGACCTTGGGGAAGTAGTACCAGGACCCGCCGCGCATGACCCGCAGCTTGCAGTCGCCGCCGGTGCGCGCCGTGCCGTCGGCGGGGGCGCCCCGGTGGTCCGGATGCCAGCAGTCGGCGACCCATTCCCACACGTTGCCGTGCATGTCATGGAGGCCGAAGGGGTTGGCGGCGAACGAGCCCGCCGGCTGGCTGCCCTTGCCGGCCATGGCGCTGCCGCAGGCACGGCAGTTGGCCCGGTTGTGGCCCACGTCGTCGCCCCACCAATAGGCGCCGTCGCCGCCGGCGCGGGCGGCGTACTCCCACTCGGCCTCGCTGGGCAGGCGGTAGGGCTTGCCCGTGGCCGCGGCCAGCCAGCGCACGTAGCCTTCCATCTCGGCGTAGGTCAGGTTGATGACCGGGCGCCGCCCGCGGCCCCACTTGTGGTCGTCGGGCAGGCGGGCGCAGCCGCGGGCGTCCAGGCAGGCCTGCCAGTCGTCGAAGGTGACCTCGTACTTTGAAAGGGCGAACGGGCGGGCGAAGGTGACGGCGTGGGCCGGGGCCTGGTCGGCGCGCCCGCCGTCGGCGCCCAGCAGGTCGCCGCCGGCGGGCACCACCACCATCTCGGGGCAGGTCGGGCAGTCGCGGAACACCGTGCCCGGCGCCGGCACCTCGGCGGCCCGCGCCGCGCCGGCCAGGGCCAGCAGGGCGGCCAGCACCACCGCACCCACCGCCGTCATTCCCGCGCAGGCGGGAATCCGTTCCGTCGCCCTTGCGGCCGGGGGGCATGGTGCGGACTGCCTGCCGATCCCCGCCCTGGTTTGCCCGCGCCCGTCACCCGAGCCCGAAGGCGGAATGGGTTCCCGCCTGCGCGGGAACGGCGGCTTAGGTGCGGGGCTAGATGACAAAGCTCCGTTCGATGTCCTGCAGGGTGGCGCGGGGGCGTTCCGGCGAGGCCGGCACCGGGCGCTGGCCCACGTACAGCACGCCCATGTTCATGCCGTCGTCGCTCATCAGCCGCTTGCCGGCGCGCGACGGGTCCGAGGTCGCCTCCACCGCCGCCTGGCGGTGCATGGACTTCCAATCCCGCTGCTCGGGGCGGAAGGTGACGCAGGGGCTGAGGATCTGGACGAAGGAGAAGCCCGGGTGCTGAACCGCCTCGACGATCAGCTTGGCGACGCCGTTGGGGTCGCCCGAGAAGCCCCGCGCGATGAAGTTGGCGCCGGCGGCGAGGGCCACCGCCAGGGGCTGGAACGGGTTGATGCCGGTGCCGTGGGGGGTCAGCTTGCTGCCCTCCCAGTCCGGGTGGGTGGTGGGCGACGCCTGGCCCTTGGTCATGCCGTAGACCTGGTTGTCCATGACGATGTAGGTGATGTCCACGTTGCGCCGGCAGGCGTGCATGAAGTGGTTGCCGCCGATGGAGAAGCCGTCGCCGTCGCCGCCGGTGGCCAGCACGGTCAGCTCGGGCCGCGCCAGCTTCAGCCCCGTGGCCAGGGCCAGGCTGCGCCCGTGCACGCCGTGGAAGCCGTAGACGCTGGTGTAGGCCGGGATGCGCGACGAGCAGCCGATGCCCGAGATGATGGCCGTGTCCTCGCGCCGCACGCCCAGCTCGGCCAGGGCCTTGGTGATCGAGGACAGCACCGAGTAGTCGCCGCACCCGGGGCACCACACCGGCTTGTAGTCGGACTTGAAGTCCTTGGCGTTCAGGATCGGGGCTTCTGCGCCGTCCATGGCGTTACCTCCATTCCCTGAGGTTGAAGTAGACCTGGTTGGGGCGGATCGGCAGCGGCCCCGGCTGGTTGAACACGCGCACGGTGTCGGGCAGGTCGAAGTGGGCGCGCAGGTAGTGGTAGAACTGGCGCGAGTGGCTCTGCTCGACCACCAGCACCTTGCTCACCCCGTCCAGGGCCTCGGCGAAGGGGCGGGTCTGCACCGGCGCCAGCAGGCGCAGCGAGACCAGCCTGACCTTCATGCCGTCGGCGGCGGCCATGGCGATGGCCTCGCGCGACGGCCCGGTGCTGGAACCCCAGGTGACCACGGCGACCTCGCCCTCGCCCTCGATCTCGGCCCAGTGGTCGCCGAACTCGTGCAGCACCAGCTTGCGCGCCCGCTTGTCCAGCTGCGCCTGGTGGTCCTCGGTCTGGCTCGACGGGGTGCCCAGGGGCTTGTGCTCCAGGCCGTCGGCCACGTACTCGCCGCCGGCCTGGCCGGGCACGGCCATGGGCGACACGCCGGACTCGGTCAGGGCGTAGCGGCGGTACGCCTCGGTGCCGTCGTACAGCTTGCGCGCGGCGGTGAACCCGGCGTCCGCCGGGCGGTCGACGATGGCCCGGGTCTGGCCCAGGGACTGGTCGCTCAGCACGATGGCCGCGGTCTGCAGCTTCTCGGCCAGGTGCACGGTCCACTGGGTGGTGAACAGGCAGTCGGACACCGAGTTGGCGGCGGTGACGATGTGCGGCGCGTCGCCGTGCAGGCCGTAGACGGCGATGTTCAGGTCGCTCTGCTCGGACTTGGTGGGGATGCCGGTGGACGGGCCGCCGCGCTGCACGTCGACGATCACCACCGGCACCTCCGAGGCCACGGCCAGGCCGATGCTCTCCATCATCAGCGCCAGCCCCGGGCCCGAGGTGGCGGTCAGCGACGGCACGCCGCCGAACGAGCCGCCGATGGCCATGTTGATGGACGCCAACTCGTCCTCGGCCTGGGCCAGGGTGCCGCCCAGCTTCTCCAGGTTCGGGGCCAGCCATTCCAGCACCTCGGTGGCCGGGGTGATGGGGTAGGCGGCGACGAAGCGCACGCCGCCGCGCACGGCGCCCATGCCGGCGGCGGCGTTGCCGGTGATGGACCACCGGTCGCCGCCGTCGTCGCTGCCGGCGGTGGGGAAGTGGCGCACGGCGCCGATCTCCTTGGCCGCGGCGCGGCCGGCGGCCACGGCGGCCTTGCTGGCGGCCAGGGCCTCGGCGCCCTTGCGGCCCAGGACCTTCTCCAGGGTCGCCGCCATGGTGCCCTCGGGCAGGTCCAGCAGGGTGGCCAGGGCGCCCAGGCCGACCATGTTGACGCGGCCGCCGGGCACCTCCTTGGTGATGTCCTTCAGCGGCACCTCGATCAGGCGCGCGCCGGAATGGTGGATCACCTCGGGCACGTTGCCGGCCGAGGGGTCGTAGACCACGACGCTGTGGGTATCCAGCGGGATCTCGGCGGCAAAGCGCTCCACGTTCAGCCAGTCGAAGGCGATGTGGATGTCGAAGGCGTTGCCCAGGTTGTTGACCGGGTGCCGCCCCAGGCGCACGAAGGCGGCGGACTCGCCGCCGCGGATCTGCGGCCCCGACGACCGCGCCATGATTCCGTACAGCCGCGCCACCGCCGCGGCCTCCAGCAGGATCTGCCCGGCGGTGACCACGCCGGCACCGCCCGCCCCCGTCAACGCCACAGACACGTTGAGGGGCATCGCACTCGCTTGCGCCATCGGATTCGGTCCGTTCCTTCCCCTTGTCCCCGTGGGCGGCTCCTCGCCCCGGGCCTTGTCCGCGCGGTCCGCCACGCGCCCTGGAAACCTACTGCACCCGCCTGGGCAGGGAAAGGGAAATGGTCAAGTGTTTATGGCCATCGCAAGGGGGGCGGGGGGCCGCCTAGGCATGCTCGCCCAGGCGGTCGCGCACGAAGGCGCGCCAGTCGCCGTCGGGGCTGTTGCAGGCCTGCTCGCCGGCCTTCAGGGTCAGCAGGCCCAGGTCCCAGGCCGCGTTCCACACCGCGGCGTCGGCCAGGGCGGCGCGCAGGCGGCGGCGGCGCGACGCCATCCCCAGCACGGTCCCCACCACGGCCACCGGCGCGACGATGTACAGGAGGTTGCCCCGGCCCAGGTCGGGGAGCCAGGTGGCCCACGAGAAGTCCCAGCCCGTGGCGACCCCCCACAGGACCACGGCCACGGGCGCCAGGGCCAGCATGAGCGCCAGGGCCACGGTGACGTGGAAGCCCTCCTGGTCGGCGTGGTCGAACAGGGCGTAGATGCGCGACTCGTCCACCCCCGAGGTGTCGTTGACGAACCCGATGGTCAGGCCGCCGCCCCGCATGGCCCGGCGCATGGCCCGCATCAGGCGCCGGTCGTCGTCGGGGTCCGCCGCCCGGCGCGGGGCAGCGGCGTCCGGCGACGGCGCCCCGGGTTCGGGCTCGGGTTCGGGCTCGGGTTCGGGCTCGGGCTCGGGCTCGGGTTCCGGCGCCACGTCGGGAGCAGGAACGGGTGCGTCCTGGCCGGCGGCGATGCCGGCGATCAGGAACTGGGCCAGCCACAGTTGCGCCGGTTCCGCCAGGGCCGAGCCGAAGGCCACCTGGACGGTGTCGCTGGCCGCCACCAGGCGGCGGCTGAGGAAGATGGCCAGGGGGTCCATGGGCAGGGGGTCCGACAGGCGCACCGATTCCAGCTCGTCCAGGGCGAACCGCCCGGCCGCCGGCATTTTTCCGTCGCTGCCGGTGCCGCCGCCGGCGCCGTTGCGGATCCACAGGTGGCCCGGGCCCAGGCGGACCTCGCAGCCGGCGGTGTCGTTGCCCTTCAGGTCGCGGTAGCCGAAGAAGGCCAGCCCGCCGCCCACGACCGCCATCACTCCGCCCGCCTTGCCCAGGCCGCCCAGCATCAGCAGCAGGCCCAGCAGCAGCACCGCCGCGCCCACCCCCATCATGGCCACGCAGCGGCGCCGGAACCGGGGCGACGGCCGCAGGCCCACCACCAGCTCGGGCTCGCCGTCCCCTTCCCGGCGCACCCGGATCTCCGGCGGCGGCGGCGGCAGGTCGCCGAGCCCCGGCGGGGCGGCGCCGGCCAGGGCGGCGACGCTGGCGTCCAACTCGTCGGGGGTGCGCTGGAACCAGCCGGCGCCGTGGGCCTCGATGGCCGGCAGGGACAGGCCGCGGGCATAGGCCTCCAGGCGCTGGCGCGGCGGCCTGGCCCCGGTGGCCACGAACAGGGGCACGCACAGGCGCCGGTCCGCGTGCAGCAGCTCGATGATCTGCACCGGCCGCGCCCCGCGCAGGGAATAGCGGAACTTCTCCACGTGGCGGACGCCGATGAAGGTGCCGTAGCGGACCCCGAACGGGGCCCGGAAGGGCAGCCGCACCTCGACCCCCTCGGCGCTCAGCAGGGCCGAGCGGCCGCGGGTCAGGGGCCGCACCAGGGCCACCAGCCACCCGATGGCCAGGTTCAGCCCGACCAGCATCACCGCCGCCACCACCCACGAGCCCGACCCGCCGGCCAGGGCGCCGCGCACCGCCGTGAAGGTCGCCAGGCCCATCACCACGGCGGCGAAGGCCAGCAGCGGCGCGCCGACGATCACCCCCAGCCATCCGGGCAGTTCCGGCCACATGGAGACCAGGACCGGCAGCCGGTCGGGGTCCACCTCCAACTCGCGGGGCAGGTACCCGTAGTGGGCGGGCGCGCCGCGGTCGCTGAGACGCATCTTGCGGGCAAGGTTCCTGCGGGGCATGTCCACCTTTCCGACGGGGCGCACCGGGGCGCACGGGTCCGCCCGCCGCGCCGGAAGCCCCCGAATCTGCCACGGTGGCCGGCGGCGGACCAGGAAAACCGGCCCGGTCCTGCTCCCCGGCCTTTTTTCGCCTGTTTGAACCAGTTCACATTCGTCACCGCCAGACTGCGGCAGGATCGGCATGTTGCCCCCGATTCGATCCGCGGGAACGGCGGGCCGGGGGCGGCGCAACCGAGAACCGAGGTGCTGGAGGAGGATTCACATGGACATGGCCCCCGCGACCCGCGACCGGACCACCGCCGGCATGCCGGGCGCCGACCCGCGCAAGCTGCGAACCCTGGCCGCCGCCGCGTTCGCCGACATGGCGGCGTCGGCCACCACCATCCTGGTCTACCTGGGCGACCGCCTGGGCCTGTTCCGCGCCCTGGCCGACTACGGCCCCACCCGGCCGCCGCAGCTGGCCGCCCTGACCGGCACCCACGAGCGCTACGTGCGCGAATGGCTGTGCGCCATGGCCGCCGCCGGCTATGTGGACTACGACCCGGACCTGGAGGCCTTCGCGCTGAGCCCCGAGCAGGCGGCGGTGTTCGCCGACGACGGCCACCCGGCCTCGATCCAGGGCCTGGTGGACGTGCTGGTGGGCTGCAGCCGCGACGAGCCCAAGCTGGAGCGGGCCTTCCTGTCCGGCGCCGGCATCCCCTGGGCCGAGCGCCACCCGATCGTGTTCGGCGGCGCCGAGCGCCTGTTCCGCCCCGGCTACGAGGCCGAGCTGGTGGAGACCTGGCTGCCGGCCCTGGACGGCGTCCTCGACAAGCTGCGCCGCGGCGCCCAGGTGGCCGACATCGCCTGCGGCCACGGCGCCTCGACCCTGATCATGGCCCGGGCCTTTCCGCGCTCCACCTTCCACGCCTTCGACAGCCACCCGCCGTCGGTCGAGGAGGCCTGCCGCCGGGCCCGCGACCGCGGCCTGGCCGAGAACGCCCTGTTCCGCGTCGCCCCGGCCCAGGACTTCCCGGGCCTGGGATACGACCTGGTGACCACCCTCGATTCCCTGCACGTCATGGGCGACCCGGTGGCCGTGGCCCGCCACGTGCGCCGCAGCCTGCGCCCCGACGGCACCTGGCTGGTGGTCGAGCCCTTCGCCGGCGACGACCTGGAGGACAACTTCACCGCCCACGGCCGCGCCATGTACGCGCTGTCGACCATGATCTGCGTGCCCACCTCGCTGAGCCAGGAGGTGGGCGCCGCCGTCAGCGCCCAGGCCGGCGAGGCCGCCCTGCGCCGCCTGATCCTGGAGGCCGGCTTCCGCAGCGTCGACCGGGTGGTGGACTCGGACCGCTGCCTGGTGCTGGAGGCCCGATTGTAGGGCGCCCAACCAGTTCCCCCTCTCCCCGAGGGAGGGTGAGGGGCCCGCGCCGTCAGGCATGGGAGGGTGAGGGGGCGGTGTCCGAAGCGATGTGCCGGCGGCCCCGCCCGTCCCCCTCACCCCAACCCTCTCCCTCGAGGGAGAGGGGGCCCGACCTTGCCCGTCCGCCGAATCCCCCTCTCCCCGCGGGAGAGGGAGGGGCCCGCGCAGCGGGAGGGTGAGGGGGCGGTGCCCGAAGCGATGTGCCGGCGGCCCCGCCCGTTCCCCTCACCCCAACCTTCTCCCTCGAGGGAGAGGGGGCCCGACCGGGCCCGTGCGCCAAATCCCCCTCTCCCCGCGGGAGAGGGAGGGGCCCGCGCCGTCAGGCGTGGGAGGGTGAGGGGGCGGTGTCCGATGGCGCATACCGGCAGCCCCGCCCAGCACCCTCACCCCAACCCTCTCCCTCGAGGGAGAGGGGGCCCGCCCGCGCCCGTCCGCCAAGTCCCCCTCTCCCCGCGGGAGAGGGAGGGGCCCGCGCCGTCAGGCGTGGGAGGGTGAGGGGGCGGTGCCCGAAGCGATGTGCCGGCGGCCCCGCCCAGCACCCTCACCCCAACCCTCTCCCTCGAGGGAGAGGGGGTCCGACCGCGCCCGTCCGCCGAATCCCCCTCTCCCCGCGGGAGAGGGAGGGACCCGCGCCGTCAGGCGCGACAGGGTCAGGGCGCGCTGGCGCTACTCCCGGAAATCCTCCGCCGCCCGCAGCAGGTCCGCCACCTCGTCGTCGCGGATGCCCAGGGCGTCGAAGTGGCGGGCGATGTTGCGCAGGTAGTCAAGACTTGTCCCCATGAACCCGGTGCCGGTGACCAGGAACCGCACCTGCTCGTCACGGGTCAGGCCGGCGTTGATCAGGGTCGCGTCGTGGTCGGCGACGAAGGTCAGGGCGGTGACGGGGCCGGCGGCCGTGTGGGCGTCGACGAAGACGGCGGTGTAGGCCGGGCCCACCTGCTCGCGCCGCCACAGGATCTCGGTCTCCGCCTCCACGCGGTCCTTCTCGATGCGGAACGCCAGGCCCTCGCAGCCCTGCGCCGCCCGGGGGTCCACGTCCAGGGCGGCCATCAGGCCGGGCCGCTCCGCCGTGCCGCGGCCGCCGTAGATGTCCTTGAGGATGAACCGCCGCGCGTGGCCCGGCACCCGGGCCCGGCGCACCTCGGCGAACAGGAACGCCGGGTCCCACATCAGCGAGCCGTAGCCGAACACCCACAGGTCGCCGTCGCCCCGCCCCGCCAGGGCCCGCGCCCGCAGGGCCTCGCGTTCGTCGTCGGCGTACCACCAGCCCGTGGGCGCCCCCATCTCGGCCGCCTTGGCGGCCAGGACCCGGGTGTTGAACCCGCGCATGAACGATTGCAGCGGGTCGCCGATGTGTTCGCGCAGCTCGGGGTGGCGGGCGAAGGGGTCGGGGTCGGGGGCGGTGGTCATGGAGTGGCTCCTCGTCTTACGGCGTCAGCACGCCGACCACGGCGCCGGTCAGGCAGGTGGCCAGCATGCCCGATGCCACCGAGCGCATGCCCAGCTCGACGATCTCGCCGCGCCGTTCGGGCGCCATGGCGCCCAGGCCGCCGATCATGATGCCCAGGCTGCCCAGGTTGGCGAAGCCGCACAAGGCATAGGTGAGGATCAGGCGCGAGCGCGGCGAGAAGGTGCCCTCGGCGGCGCGGGCCAGGTCCAGGTAGGCCAGCAGCTCGTTCAGCACCACCTTGACCCCCAGCAGGGCGCCGCCGTCCACGGCCTCAGACCACGGCAGGCCCAGCAGCCAGGCCACCGGCGCCAGGGCCCAGCCCAGGACCCGCTGCAATGTCAGCGGCGCCCCGGCGGCGTCGGGCAGCAGGCCCAGGATCTGGTTCGCCAGGCTGACCAGGGCCACCAGCACCAGCAGCATGGCGATGACGTTGATCAGCAGGGTGACGCCGTCCAGCGTGCCGCGGGTGATCGCCTCCATGGTGCTGCCGGCGTCGGAGAAGCGCAGGTCGTCGGCCCCGGTCCGCTCGCCGCGGTCGGGCACCATCAGCCGCGCCACCATGATCGCCGCCGGGGCGCTGATGATGGACGCGGTCAGGATGTGCCCCATGGCGTCGGGCACCACGCCCGAGATGAAGGTGGCGTACAGCACCATCACCGTGCCGGCCACCGTGGCCATGCCGCAGGTCATGACCATGAACAGCTCGGCCCGGCTCAGCGCGCGCAGGTAGGGGCGGATCAGCAGCGGCGCCTCGATCATGCCGACGAACACGTTGGCGGCGGCGCCCACCCCCACGGCGCCGCCCACGCCCAGCGTCCGCCGCAGGGCCCAGGAGAAGGCGCCGACCACCAGGGGCAGGACGCGCCAATGGAACAGCAGGGCGCTCAGCGCGCTCATGACCAGCATCAGCGGCAGGGCCTTGAAGGCGAGCACGAAGGCGGCGCCGGGATAGCTCTCCTGGAACGGCAGGTCGCCGCCGCCCAGGTAGCCGAACACGAAACTGGTGCCGGCCTCGGTGGCCGCCTGCAGGGCCAGCACCGCGTCGTTGAGCGCCACGAACAGGGACCGCACCCCGGGCCCCTTCAGCAGCACCAGGGCGAGCGCAAATTGCATGGCCAGCCCCACCGCCACGGTCTTCCACGCCACCGCCCGCGTATCCCGCCCGAAGCCCCAGGCCACCGCCGAAAACACGACGATGCCCAGGACACTCTGCCACACCATGCCGCGATCCCCCCGGCCCGTTTTCCCACACCGGGGAGACGGTGCGGGGGTTTTCGGTGGGAGGCAAGGGGAAATGGGGGGGGCGGCACGGCCCGGGTCTGGGACCACCGGAAAACCGGGATTTTGACCGCCAAGGACGCCGAGGAGAGCGGAGGACGCCAGGGAGAGGAGAAGCAATTAGTATTGTTTTCCCTGAAAAAAGCCATTTTTCTTTAGGGGCAGGGAATTGAGGAAGCGGCTCAATTGTCGAAAAATTGAGATGACAAACAGTAAAATCAAAAATACTTATCCCACATATATCTTTCTACACAACCCTCAATATCTCATATCTGGAAGAGTTATTTCTTAGAAATTTTTAAATTATCCAGGTTTGTTTTGTCATATTGAATCGATTACAATGCTATAATCCAGATTATTAACAAACCCAATGAGCTTAAAGCCTGTAGAAACATTAGGGCCAAAACAAGCATGTTGGTATCGGTTAACATGAAAGGCCTCGTCATTCTGGTTCATTCTTCTTGTGGAAAATGGAAACATGGCTTCCGCGCGGCGTCAAGAAAAATCCAGCTATATTTGATTAATAAAATTGAATTTTGTTTATTTTTGTGTTTTAATGTAAAAAATTGACCGTAAAAACCATCAAAAAATTACAAAAAACTACAAAATAGGAGCTTTTTGATGTCTAACAATACAGCGGATGTCGTAGTTCCAGACCTGCGTCGGATCAGGACTTGGCTTAGGCTTACTGCGACCGAGTTGGCAAAGATTAGCGACGTTAGTCGGTCCTCGATCAATAAGGCAGAAAAAGGCCAACAAATCGGAGAGGTCACGGCCCGAAAGATTTTGGATTCAATGTACAAGTTTGCCATTGCACAGGAAATTTCAAAAAATTCTGAAAACATGAGGCGCTTAGATGAAATTATCAAATCTATTGACAAAGAATACTTAAAGGAAAATTCAAATATGCCAGAAATTATTAAAGAGATAATTTATAAAGTCGACTATCTTTTTTATTCTGGGATTCTGACATCAATGGATAGATTAAAAATACAAGAATTTCGTAATTATTTAGATGAAAAATGTGATAGTCTGGATCAATACTTAAAAAATATGAACAAGAATAAATGATGTATCTAGATTTCAATAAAATGCCATATTTACTGCAATACATAATCTTTCGTTTTAGGTATCTTATGTATGCGATTTTTTAATGACGTGTAATTTGTAATTTATTTTTGAAGAAATGCTTGGCTCGCGTGGTGCCGATTATCGATTCTTTGCCGGCCTCTCTCGATTCCAGTTTGCCCCAACCTTAGTGAAGTTGTTTTCGAATTTGCCCTTACTCCCTTCCGTCGTCCACTGCAAATGCAGTGCCGAGCTTATCTCCGTTAGAAAAAGACTAAGCTCCTTTGCTCGGTCCGCTAATTCCTCGATTTCTTCCTTAGATTCGGGCAAGGATTCAAATGTCATACCCCTTTTCTTAGATGGCTTACCTTTCAACCCACCAATTTTAGAATAATCTGCATCATCGATACCCGCATAACCGATGAACCAATGCCCGTGAACAAGCCGATTTCTTTCTTCCATCAAACTGCGAAACTCCAAGGATACCTGATTCAGCACTTCGGCCTGAATCGGATCACTTCGGGCACCAATTTCCTGCATAATCGCGTCATGCATTTCGATAAGTGGAGCCGCCGTCATGAATTTGTTGTCCAGCAGTATTTGCCCCAAAGGTTGAGATTGCAGGCCGTCAGCCCAAAGTACCTGCATCATCCCAAAGCGGAGTGCGGAGCACGCATTCTCGAACTCAACAACGAATCGACCTATGGCCGCGTACACCTCGGCGGTTTGTTCCCGGAACAACCGCTGTTGCACCGTCGGGTCCATTTTGCCAAGTGTCTGGTTCTTATCGTCACTCATGCGACGTACTCCATCTCGATTGTTTCAAAAACGCCGTAGAATCATACAGAAAAGTCGACATAATACATGATTCGTCTCGACTTGGTTGTTAAGGGGACACAATACATAGCTCGCCACTAGCCCGCCGGCCCCCGACAAACCCTCCCAACAACGGTTAACCACCGAGAACACCGAGATACACAGAGTCCCACAGAGGGAAGTGAGTGCGCAGGGCGCGACAGTTGCCCGCTCCGCGTAGCGGAGCCTCTGTGGCTTCTCTGTGGGCCTCCGTGTTCTCTGTGGTGAGCTTCCCCGCGGCGGATGGCGAAAAGGCCGTCGCCTCCCTTGAATTGTCGTCAGATCAGATTATATTCCTGTCACGTTCTTTGCCATGGTGAATATGTAGGTGAATGCCGGACCGATCCCCCGGGGTTGGCCGGTGGCCTTTGCGCGGGGTGTGCCGCTGCTGGTACCGCCCCCTCACCCTCCCGCGCCGTCCGGCGCGGGCCCCGCCCTCTCCCGCGGGGAGAGGGAAAATTGGTGGTCGCGCGGGTGGGGGATTGACGACAAATGAGCCTCTTGCAGAATTGCCGAGGCGCGTGGAATTTTGGGGATTGGGGCGGTTTCCGAGGGCCTCCGCAGTCTTGTTCCAGTAGGCTTGTTTTGCGGAACAACCACTGGAAGGGACTGCGGAGGATGCCTCTGAGAAAGACGTTAACAGCTTGCTGGCAACGGCTGCAAGGCCAACTGTTCCCGTGGCTGGAAGAGGAACTGGGCCCACTTGGGGATCGCCACCGACGGTTGGTCACGGTGCTTGATGTGGTCGGGGTGGAGGCGTTTCTGCCCTACCGGCGTGGCGGCGCCGGCTGTCCGCCTTCGGACCGTGCGGCTCTGGCCCGTGCCTTCGTCGCCAAGGCGGTGTTCAACCTGCCGACGACCGGCCTGCTGATCGAGCGGCTCTCGGTTGACAAGACCTTGCGCCGGCTTTGCGGCTGGGAGCGCCTGGGGTCGGTGCCCAGCGAGTCGACCTTCTCGCGGGCTTTTGCCGAGTTCGCGCGGAGTGCCCTGCCGAGCCGCCTGCACCAGGCGTTGATCGAAAGCACCCACGCGGAGCGGCTGGTCGGCCACGTCTCGCGGGACAGCACGGCGATCGAGGCGCGCGAGAAGCCGGCGGCGTTGCCTGGCAAGCCGAAGCGCGGGCGCGGTCGGCCGCGCAAGGGCGAGGAGGCGCCGCGGCGGCGGCGGCGCCTGGAGCGCCAACTGGACATGACCCTCGAGGAGATGCTGGCCGACCTGCCGCGGCACTGCGCCGTCGGCACCAAGCGCAGCGCCAAGGGCTACAGGAGCAGTTGGACCGGCTATAAGCTGCACCTGGATGTGGCCGACGGCATGGTGCCGCTGAGCGCCCTGCTGAGCGCGGCGTCGCTGCACGACAGCCAAGCGGCGATCCCGCTGGCGACCCTCACGGCGGCGCGGGTGAGGAGCCTGTATGACCTGATGGACAGTGCCTACGACGTCGGCGAGATCAAGGACCATAGCCGATCTCTCGGCCACGTCCCGATCATCGAGGCCAACCCCTGGGGCAAGGCCGAGCGCAAGCGGGAACTGGCCCTCGAGGCGGAACGGCGCCGGCACGCCGGATACCAGACCGCGGAGAAGATCCGCTATGGCGAGCGCACGGCCGCCGAGCGGGTCAACGCCCGGCTCAAGGACGACTTCGGCGGCCGCACGGTTCGCGTCCGCGGCCACGACAAGGTGATGTGCCACCTGATGTTCGGCATCCTGGCGTTGACTGTCGATCAATTGATGCGTCTGGTTCCGTAACCCGGAGCCTCCCGGGCGCCAACATCACGCGACCTCTTCCGAGGGGACGCAGCCGGACCGACTTGGCCTGAACGCGCCGCAAACCCGCACCGCGTGGCAAAATCCAACCCGATTGCGCAAATCCGAGAGGCCTTCGTTGCCGCACCCGCAAGCCAATCAAAAAAACACCCCGCATCAAGCTCGAATTCTGCAAGAGGCTCAAATGACGACATTTTCCGCGCCGAATGGGCCTGTTTTCAATGAAATCAGAGACTTGTCATGACGACATCGGGGTCATAACCGCGTCGGAACGGCGCAAAACGGCATCGAAGCGGTCCGTTGTCGCACCCTGCGTCGTCATTCTCGGCCGCGGCGCGTCCTCCGCGCCCCTCGGCGCCCTCCGCGGTTAACCCTGACCGCTCGCCCCTAAGGCCGAGCCTCGCCGTATTCGGACAGGATCTTCCAGGTGCCGTCGCCGGTCAGCCCGACGGTCATGCGGAAGGGGTCCGAGGTGCCCTTGGCCGGGGAGACGCGCAGGCCCCGGATGCCCATGAGGTTGCGGCCCTCGATGCCGTAGCGCACGTCGGCATACCGCGCGGTGGACTTCAGCGCCTTGGCCATGGGGCCCATCTTGCGCAGGATGGCCTTCAGTTCGGCGCCGGTCATTTTGATCTCGCGGCGGGTGCCGTCGGGATAGACGCTGACGTATTCGATGCGGGCGTCGTCAGCGTAGAGGTCGGCGAGGGCCGGGTCGTAGGCCTTCTCCAGGCGGACCATGGTCTCGAACAGGGCCACGGCCTCCTGGATGGGGGTGCCGGCGCGAGCCCCGGCCGGCAACAGGGCGAGGGCGAGCAGGAAGATGGCGAAACGGGTCATGCGCCCATTATGCCCGATGGGCCCGGCGATGGCAGCCCGGCCAGGCGCTCGGCGGCCCAGGCGGCGGCGGCGCGGACCTGGGGCGCCGGGTCGGCGCGCAGGTCCTCGGCCACGGGGCGCAGCGCGGCGTCGCCGCTGTTGCCGATGGCGATCAGCACGTTGCGCACGAACCGCGCCCGCCCCGTGCGCTTGATGGGCGAGCCGGCGAAGACGCGGCGGAAGGCGGCGTCGTCCAGGCGCGCCAGGTCGGCCAGACGCGGCGCCATGAGCTCGGCCCGGGGATAGAGCGCCGGCTCGCGGGTGGGGGCGGTGAACTTGTTCCACGGGCAGACGGCCAGGCAGTCGTCGCAGCCGTAGACCCGGTTGCCCATCGCTTCCATGAGCTCGGGCTCGATGTCGCCCTTGTGCTCGATGGTCAGGTAGGAGACGCAGCGCCGGCCGTCGATGCGGTAGGGGGCGTCCAGGGCGGCGGTGGGGCAGGCGTCCAGGCAGGCGCGGCAGGCGCCGCAGTGGTCGGCACCGGGCCGGTCGGGCGGGATCTCGAGGGTGGTGAAGACCTCGCCCAGGAACAGCCAGGAGCCCCAGTCCCGCGAGACCAGGTTGGTGTGCTTGCCCTGCCAGCCGATGCCGGCGCGGGCGGCGGCGGGCTTCTCCATGACCGGGGCGGTGTCGACGAAGACCTTGACGTCGCCGCCGTGGTGCGCGACCAGCCAGCGGGCCAGGGCCTTGAGGCGGCGCTTGACCAGGTCGTGGTAGTCGGCGCCGCGGGCGTAGACGCTGATGGCGCTCCGGTCGCGGCGGGCCAGGGCGGCCAGGGGGTCCTCGCCGGGGCCGTAGTTGAGGCCCAGCGCGATGACCGTGCGGGCCTCGGGCCACAGGGCCGTGGGCGCGCCGCGCCGGTCGGCGGTGGCGGCCATCCAGTCCATGGTGCCGTGGCGGCCGCCATGCAGGAACGCGGCCAGGGCGCGGGCGTCGGCCGGGTCGCCGGCGGCGGCGGCGAAGCCGCAGGCGGCGAAGCCCAGGTCGCCGGCGGCCCGGCGGATGGCGGTCTTCAGGTCGGGCACGCTGTCTCCGTCCCGGCGCGCGGCTTGCGATCGGCGGCGCGCCGCCTTAAAACAACCCTCGTCAACAGTCCAGGTCCGGAAGGGTACGGCAAATGCGGTTCCGTTTCACCGCCCTCTACATCGTCCTCATCGTGGCGGTGAACTACGGCTTCACGGTGGTGCCCCTGGTGGCCCTGCCCGACGGCACCCTTTGGCCGCCCATGTCGCTGGCCGTGGGCTTCATCTTCGTGGTGCGGGACTTCGCCCAGCGCGAGATCGGGCACCGGGTGCTGCTGGCCATGCTGGCCGGGGTGGCGATCAGCTACTTCATGGCCAACCCCCACGTGGCGGCGGCCAGCGCCGCGGCCTTCCTGGTCAGCGAGCTGGTGGACTGGGCCGTCTACACCTACACCCGCCGGCCCCTGTCGCAGCGGATCCTGTTCTCCAGCCTGCTGGGCGCGCCGGTGGACAGCGCCGTGTTCCTGGCCGGCATCGGCCTGCTGGGCCCGGTGGCGGTGGCGGCCATGACGGTCAGCAAGCTGGTCGGGGCCTTCTGCGTGTGGTGGATGGTGCGGCGCCGTGAAGTCGCCGCGTAAGCCGGGCGGCCGCGGCGCGGGCAAGGCGCCGGCCCAGGCCGAGTTCGTCTCCATCCGCCGCGAGGACCGGGTGGCCATCGTCCGCTTCGACCGCGGCGACACGGCCAACGCGCTGTCGGCCCAGGTCATGGGCGAGCTGCTGGCGGCGGCGCGCAGCTTCGAGAACGACATCGACACCTCGGCCATCGTGCTGACCGGCGCCGAGCAGGTCTTCACCTACGGCCGCGACCTGGCCGACCCGGCCAACGACAGCGCCCGCGCCCGGGGCCTGGGGGCCCGGCGCAAGGCCCTGCAACTGGGGCCCAGGCTGGCCCGCGCCTGGGAGGAGCTGGAGCAGATGGTGATCGTCGCCATCGAGGGCTACTGCATCGGCGGCGGGGTGGCGCTGGCCGTGGCCGGCGACCTGCGGGTGGCCGGCGCCGGGGCGACCCTGATGGCGCCCGAGATCCTGCGCGGGCTGAACATGTCCTGGGGCTCGGTGCCGCGCATCGTCAACCTGGTCGGCCCGGCCAAGGCCAAGCGCCTGCTGGTCCTGGCCGAGCGGCTGGACGCCGAAACGGCGCGCGACTGGGGCCTGGTGGACGAGGTGGTGGCCGACGGCGGCGCCGTGGTGCGGGCGCTGGAGCTGGCGCGCCAGGTGGCGCAGCTGCCGCCGGTGCAGGCGCGCATGATCAAGCAGGGCATCAACGCCGCCGCCAACGCCCTGAACCACGCGGTCAGCTTCATGGACGGCGACCAGTTCGCCCTGGCCCAGGATTCCGAGGACTACGAGGAAGGGGTGCGCGCCTTCTTCGAGAAGCGCCGGCCCGACTACAAGGGGCGCTAGGCGGCCCGGTCACGCCCCGGAGGCGGCCAGCAGGGCGTCGCGGTACACCACCACCCGGTTGCGGCCGCCGGCCTTGGCGGCGTAGAGCGCCTTGTCGGCGCGGTTCAGGGCCGGCTCCACGGTCGTGTCGTCGGGTTCCAGCATGGCGACGCCGATGCTGACGGTGAAGGTCAGGGCCCGGTCCTCGAGCTTGACCTCCGTCTTGGCCAGGGTGCGGCGCAGGCGCTCGGCCACCACCTGGGCCGCCGCCTCGTCGGTCTGGGGCAGCAGCACGGCGAACTCCTCGCCGCCCAGGCGGCCGCACACGTCGACCTCGCGCAGCAGCTTGTGGGCCTCCTCGGTCAGGCGCAGCAGGGCCAGGTCGCCGACGGCGTGGCCGTGCACGTCGTTGATCTTCTTGAAGTGGTCCACGTCCAGCATCAGCACCGCAATGTCCTCGCCGAACCGGCGCCGGCGCCGGATCTCGGTGCCGCCGCAGTCCAGGAAGTGGCGCCGGTTGTAGGCGCCGGTCAGGGGGTCGGTGATGGACAGGGCGTGCAGCTCGCGCTGCTTCTCCTCGGCCTCCATGCGGGCGTAGTGCAGGTTCTCGTTCAGCTCGGCCATGGCCGCCGCGTGTTGTTCCACGCGCTCCTTCTCGGCCATCAGCTCGTGCTCGAACCGGACCTGGTCCGAAATGTCGATGTACAGGACCTGGTAGGCGCGCTCGTCCTCCCAGTCGACGGCGTGGACGGTCACGTCGACCCAGATGCGGCTGCCGTCCCGGCGCTTGCGCACGGCGCGGTAGTCGTGGCTATGGCTGTTGCCGGCCATCAGGTTGTCGCGCACGGCCATGGCGTTTCCGACCTCGTCGTCGGGCATGAAGTCGCGGTAGATGTCGGCGCGCAGCACCTCGGCCACGGTGTCGTAGCCGAACATGCGGGCCAGGGCGTCGTTGGCGAACACGATGCGATCGTCCTTGAGGATCATGACGCCCTGCAGCGAGCCCTCGATCAGGCCGCGGAACTTGGCCTCGTTGAACCGCGCCCGCTGCTCCTCGCGGTCGCTCAGCGCGATCTCGCGCGTGAGCCTGTTGACCAGCCACAGGACCAGGACGGCGGCCAGCAGGATCACCGGAATGACCGCGAACCCGTAGCGGACCAGGTCCACGCCGCGCTGCATGGAGCGGTCCATCAGGTCGTGTGCCGGGTCGGCGCGGGCGTGCCAGCCGTCATACAGGATGCGCAGGCCGTCCAGGGCCGGTTCGTCGTCGATGCGGACCACCTGGTCGATGTCCTCGGCCCGGGCGCCGTGGTCCACCATGCCCTCGGCGACGGCGAACTTCTCGCGGTACTCGGCGATCACGGTGCTGATCCGCTTCAGGGCGAAGGCCTCGTCGGGGCTAAGCTCCAGGGTCCGGTAGCGGGCCACCAGGTCCTCGGCCCGGCGCAGGTCCCGGCGCAGGCTCTGCCGGTTCGCGGCCTCGCCGCGCAGGACGAAGTTCTTGAAGTTGTGGATCATCCCGCCATAGCCCAGGCTGCCCTGCAGGCCGGCCAGCAGCAGGAACCGGTCGTGGGCTTCCGCGTCCACGGCCAGCCAGTTGGCGCGGCTGTCCTCCAGCACCCGGACCGCCTGGATGACGACGGTGCAGACGGCGACCATGGTGGCAATCAGCACGACCGCCGAAACGACGGCGATATGCCGCAGGGCGCGCGGCGTCGGTCGTGACGGCGTCGCGGTCAAAACGGACTTCCCTTCCTGTCGAGCCACCGGTGTTCGGCCATGGTGCAAGCCGTTTGCCCCATGATACCGCAAAGGGGATAGGGGCGCGAGGGTTCCATCACCCGTCCTGGTGCAAAAGATTGTATTTGCGCAGGCGGTTGCGCAATTGGTGGTAGGTGAGGCCCAGGTGATCCGCCGTGGCTCGCTGGTGGAACCGGTTGGCGGCGAGGGCCTGGTGCAGCAGGCGCCTTTCCAGGTCGGCCAGGGCGCCGTCCAGGTCCAGGGGCCGGCCGGCGTCGGGAATTTCGGTGGCGCCGGCGGGGGGCGGCGCGCCGGCCGCCGGGGCGCGGGGCCGCGGCGCCGGCGGCCGGTGCGGCGAGGCGAAGGGGTCGACGCGCACCTCGTCCACCGGCGCCTGGGGATCGCCCCAGCGGTACACGGCGCGCTCGACCGCGTTCTTCAGCTCGCGCACGTTGCCGGGCCAGGCATGGTCCTGCAGGGTGGCCAGGGCCCGGCGGGAGAACCCGGGCCAGGCGTCCCATTCCAACTCCACGGCCATGGCGCGGCCGAAGGTCTCGGCCAGCAGGGGGATGTCCCCGGCCCGGTGGCGCAGGGGCGGCAGGGTCAGCACGTCGAAGGCCAGGCGGTCCAGCAGGTCGTGGCGGAAGGCCCCGGCATCGGCGGCGGCGGGCAGGTCCACGTTGGCGGCGGCGATCACCCGCACGTCCACGCGCAGCACGGCGTCGCCGCCCAGGCGCTCCATCTCGCCGTACTCGATGATGCGCAGGACCTTCTCCTGGGCCGACAGGCTGGCGCTGGCGATCTCGTCCAGGAACAGGCTGCCGCCGTGGGCCCGCTCGAAACGGCCGGCGCGGCGCCGCACGGCGCCGGTGAAGGCGCCGGCCTCGTGGCCGAACAGCTCGCTCTCCAGCAGGGTTTCGGCCAGGGCCGCGCAGTTGACCTGGACGAAGGCCCGGTCCCAGCGGGCCGACAGGAAGTGCAGGCGCTGGGCGATCAGCTCCTTGCCCGTGCCGCGCTCGCCGGCCAGCAGCACCGGCCGCGCCAGGGGCGCCAGGCGCGACACCTCCTCCAGCAGGGCCAGGAAGGCCGGCGACTGGCCGATCAGGGGCGGCAGTTCCGTGGTGGACATGATGAAAATATACGTGAAATAGTGAAAAAAACCAAATTATAAAGAAATCCACCAGGTTTTCAGAACCGAAAATCCAGAGGATATTCGTTAATTTTCAAGTGGTTAAAGTCCATTTTCCCGGTTGGCACGCCGCTTGCGATGGATAGGGCAGGACGCGCCGGAACGAACCGCCGGCGCCGGGAAACCACAAACCGGAAAGCGAGACAACCATGGGCGTGTTTACGAGATTCGCGGACATCATCAGCTCCAACGTCAACGCCATGCTGGACAAGGCCGAAGACCCCGAGAAGATGATCCGCCTGATCATCCAGGAGATGGAGGACACCCTGGTCGAGGTGCGCACCACCGCGGCCAAGACCATCGCCGACAAGAAGACCGTCGAGCGCAAGCTGAGCCGCGTCGCCGAGGCCATGAACGAGTGGCAGCGCAAGGCCGAGATGGCCTATGCCAAGAACCGCGAGGACCTGACCCGGGCGGCGCTGATCGAGAAGTCCAAGCTGGCCGAGACCGCCAAGGGCCTGGAGGACGAGCTGGAGGCCCTGGAGCACGCCATGCAGCAGGGCGAGACCGACATCGTCAAGCTGCAGGAGAAGCTGACCGAGGCCAAGGCCAAGCAGAAGACCATCAAGGCCCGCCACGACACCGCGTCGTCGCGCCTGAAGGTGCGCCGCCAGTTCTTCGACGGCCGCATCGAGGAGGCCTTCGCCCGCTTCGACCAGGTGGAAAAGCGCCTGGACGACATCGAGGGCCAGGTGGAGTCCTACGACCTGGGCAAGCCCCGCACCCTGCACGAGGAGCTGGCCGACCTGGAGGCCGAGGCCGCCATCGAGGAGGAACTGGCCGCCATCCGGGCCAAGATGGGCAAGGGCGGGACCGGCGAAAGCGCCGGCGGCGAAGGCCAGTAGGGGCCTGCGGCCGCTGCCGTCCACCGCCCCTCACGAAAGATAGAAGGCGAGAACGATGTTGGAAATGCTGCACACGCCCCTGGTCATCTTCCTGGCCGTTGTGGCGCCGATCTGGGTCATCGCCCATTACGTGACCCGCTGGCGCACCGCCAAGGTGCTGACCGTGGATGACGAGAAGATGCTGTCCGAACTGTGGGAGCAGGCGCCCAAGATGGAAAGCCGCATCAACGCGCTGGAAGCCATCCTGGACGCCGAAGTGCCGGACTGGAGGAAGAAGATATGAAACGCGACGCCCGCTTCGACACTGACCGCCAGGGCCGCCAGGGCCGCCATGGCCCCCATGGCTCCCGCCACCGGCGCCGCAAATGGTACGAGCGCGCCGAGGACTTCGGCCCAAGCCCCAACAAGCTGTACCGCGACCCGGTCAAGGGCAAGGTCCTGGGAGTCTGCGCCGGCATCGCCGACTACTTCGGCATCGAGGTCTGGCTGGTGCGCGTGGTCGCCGTGTTCGCCCTGGTGTTCTTCTTCGTGCCCACGGTGATCGGCTACTTCATCGCCGGCTTCGTGCTGCAGCCCAAGCCCGAGGAGCTGTACTACGAGGACGAGGAGGAGGACGACTTTTGGCGCGGCGTGCGCACCGACCCGACCCAGACCTTCTCGGCCCTGCGCCACAAGTTCAAGGAGCTGGAGCAGCGGCTGCGCGGCCTGGAAAGCTACGTCACCTCGCGCGAGTTCCGCCTGCGGCGCGAGTTCGACGACCTGGAACGGGGACGTTGAGATGATGGCCGCGCCGCGCGCCCGGGACGGTGGCCGGCGGCCGCACCTGCCCGAGCCGGTGCGCACGGCCCTGGCCCACGACGGGCTGATGCTGGCCCTGCTGGCCGCCCTGGTCCTGGTCGTCGCCCTGTTCTGACCCGGGTTTCCGCCAAGCCATCCCCCCGCCCGAGGGCGGGGGGATTTTCTTGCGCCTCAGCCCATGCCCCGGCCCAGGGTGTAGAACTCGTCGTTGGGCCGCATGGAGGTGAAGTTGGCCATGCGGTTCGAAAGGCCGAAGAAGGCGGTGATGCCGGCGATGTCCCAGATGTCCTCGTCGCTGAAGCCGTGGCCGCGCAGGGTCTCGAAGTCCGCCTCGACGATCGACTTGGCGTCGTTGGACACCTTCATGGCGAAGTCCAGCATGGCGGTCTGGCGCGGCGTGATGTCGGCCTTGCGGTAGTTCACGGCCACCTGGTCGGCGACCAGGGGGTTCCTGGCGCGGATGCGCAGGATGGCGCCGTGGGCGACCACGCAGTACTGGCAGTTGTTGTCGTTCGACGTGGCGACCACGATCATCTCGCGCTCGGCCTTGGTCAGGCCGCTGTCCCGCTCCATCAGGGCGTCGTGGTAGGCGAAGAAGGCGCGGAACTCGTCCGGCCGGTGGGCCAGGGCCAGGAACACGTTGGGCACGAAGCCGGACTTCTCCTGCACCTTCAGGATCAGGGTCCTGATGTCGTCCGGCAGGTCGTTGATGTCCGGCACGGGGTAGCGGCTGATGGGCTTTTCGGTCTCGGCGCTCATGGTCTTTCCTTCCCTCGGTGTTATCGGTTGACGTCGACCACGACCCGGCCCCGGACCTTGCCGGCGAGCTGGTCGGCGGCGGCGGGGATGGCCTCGGCGAGCGTGATCTCGTGCATCATGCGCTCGATCACGGCCGGGTCCAGGTCCGCCGCCAGGCGCTCCCACGCGCGCAGGCGCCGCGGCCGCGGGCAATAGACGCTGTCCACCCCGGCCAGGGTGACCCCGCGCAGGATGAAGGGCATGACCGTGGCCGGCAGGTCGAATCCCTGGGCCAGGCCGCAGGCGGCCACCGTGCCGCCGTACTTGGTGGTGGCGCAGGCGTTGGCCAGGGTGTGGCTGCCCACGGCGTCCACGGCGCCGGCCCAGCGCTCCTTGCCCAGGGGCCGCCCCTTCTCGGACAGCTCGGCGCGGTCGATGATGCCGGCGGCGCCCAGGCCCTTGAGGTAGTCCTCCTCGGCGGCGCGGCCGGTGGAGGCGATGACCGTATAGCCCAGCTTGGCCAGCACCGCGACGGCGACGCTGCCGACCCCGCCGGCGGCGCCGGTGACCAGCACCTCGCCCTGGTCCGGGGTCACGCCGTGGTCCTCCAGCGCCAGCACGCACAGCATGGCGGTGTAGCCGGCGGTGCCGATGGCCATGGCCTGCCTGGGGGTGAAGGCGGCGGGCAGGGGGATCAGCCAGTCGCCCTTCAACCGCGCCTTCTGCGCCAGGCCGCCCCAGTGCACCTCGCCCACGCCCCAGCCGTTCAGGACCACGGTGTCGCCGGGCTTGCAGCCCGGGTGGTCGCTGGACTCCACGGTGCCGGCCAGGTCGATGCCCGGCACCATGGGGAACTTGCGCACCACCGGCGAGGCGCCGGTGATGGCCAGGCTGTCCTTGTAGTTGAGGGTCGAGTAGGCGACCCGCACGGTGACGTCGCCCTCGGGCAGGTCGCCCTCGTCCACGTCGCTGACCTCGGCGCGGTAGGCGTCGTCGTCCTTGTCGATCAGGATGGCTTTCATGGTTTCGCTCCCCTGTGTCTAGGTT
Source organism: Hyphomicrobiales bacterium (assembly GCA_024236415.1). Taxonomy (GTDB): domain Bacteria; phylum Pseudomonadota; class Alphaproteobacteria; order Rhodospirillales; family JACKKN01; genus JACKKN01. The sequence goes on along the minus strand of JACKKN010000005.1, from coordinate 189,791 downwards.
GATTGCCGGGGCAGCCCGGCGAAGAAGGTGTCGGCGAACAGGTCCACGGGCCGGGCCGAACGCACCAGCTTGGCGCGCAGGATGGCGCCCTCCCAGCCGATCCAGAAGAACGCCGCCAGGCGGTCGCAGTCGGCCTCGGGGGCCAGCTCGCCGGCCGCCTTGGCGGCCTCCAGGCAGGCGGCGACCCGGGCCTGCCAGTCGGCGAACACGGCCGCCAGGCGGCGCCGGAAATCGTCGTGGGTGGCCCCCATCTCCTGGCCCAGGTTGCCGATCAGGCAGCCGCGGCGGAACCCGTGGCGGGCCATGCCGGCGCGGGCGTCGGCCACGAAGTCACGCAGGCGGTCCAGCGGCGCCCGGTCGGCTTCCAGCAGCCAGCGGTCCAGCTTGGCGGCGAAATAGTCGGCGTAGCCGTCGATGACCGCGGCGCCGAAATCGTCCTTGCTGGCGAAGTAGTGGTAGAACGAGCCCTTGGGCACGCCCTCGCGGCGCAGGATCTCGTCGATGCCGGTGCTGGCGAATCCCTTCTCGGTCAGGACCTCGATGCCGCGGCGCACCAGCCGCGCGCGGGTGCCGTCGCGGGCCGCGGCCGGCCGGGGCGGCCGCCCGCGGGGGCGGGGGGACAGGGCGGTGACGGGAGGCTCCATGGCGCTTTATTAGACCGCTCGTCTCGTAAAATCAACGGGCCAGGCGTCCCGGCCCGCCGATCAGTCGCCGGCCGCGCGCCGCAAGGCGGTGCGGGCGGCCAGGGCGACCGTCGGGTCCGGGTCCCGGGCGGCCTGTTCCAGGGTGCGGCGGGCGTCGGCACCGCCGATGGTGCCCAGGACCTCGATGGCGCGCAGGCGCAGGCCGCGATCGTAGCCCTCGCCGCCCGACCGCGCCGCGATGTCGACCAGGGGCGGAACGGCAACCGGGCCCAGGTCCACCAGGCCCCGGGCGGCGGCGTCGCGCACGTCGGGCTCCTCGTCGAACTGCAGGGCCGACAGGAACACCTCCAGGGCCCGCGGGTCCGCCATGCGGGCCAGGGCGATCACGGCGTCGCCGCGGGTGTCGGCCATCCAGGCGGCGTTCAGCAGGTGCGGCACGGCGCGCCGGTCGCCGATCATGCCCAGGGCCCGGGCCGCCGCCTCGCGCGCCAGCCAGTCGTCCTGGCGCCGGGTCAGGGCGTCGAGCAGGATCGGCACCGCCCGCCTGTCGCCCAGGACACCCAGGGACGGGATGATGGCCATCATGATCCCCGTGCGCCGGGTCATGTCGTCGCGCAGGGCGGCGATCAGGGGCTCCACGGCGCGGCGGTCGCCCAGGTCGCCCAGGGCCGCGGCGGCGGTCATGCGGTCCTGTCCCGGCCGGCCGCGGCTGTCCATGATGGCGGTCAGCGGGGCCAGGGCGCGGGGGTCGCCGCTGCGGCCCAGGGCGGCGATGGCGTCCAGGCGGGTGTTGTCGTCGGCGTCCAGGATGGCCAGCAGCAGGCTGTCCACGGTTGCTTTCGCGGGCGTGGTCGCGGGGTCGTCCGCCGCCGCCCGGGCCGGCGCCCAACCGGCCGCCAGGGACAGGGCGACCAGGACGGCCACCAGCAGGTGAAGGTGTCGTTGCACGGTCGATTCTCCCGTTTCGGTCGCCGGACAATTATACACCTGGAAAAGTGTAGTAAATAGGGCAAAGGTGCCGCGCCGCGGCCCGGCGCGCGGTTGAAACCGCCGCGCCGCGCGTGTCAGACTGGGCCACCGGATTCGCCCCTTGGTAATGGACCCCGCCATGCCCGCCAGATCCCTGCTGCTGACCGTGCTGTTCGTGTTCGGCCTGGCCGCCTGCGCCAGCCAGCCCGAGCAGAAGCTGCCCGAGCTGACCTTCACCCACCTGACGCCGATCAACCTGGCCGTGACCCGCATCGACACGGTCAACGCCTATGCTCCGCCGGCCGGCAAGCCCCACGTCGAGCACCAGGTGCCGGTGGCGCCTGCCACGGCGGTCACGCGCTGGGCCGCGGATCGGCTGCGCGCCGTGGGCGCCCGGGGAACGGGCAAGCTGACGATCGTCGAGGCCAGCCTAGTCGAGGACCCCCTGAAGGTGGACAAGGGCCTGAAGGGTGCGTTCAAGAAGGAACAGTCCGAGCGCTACACCGCCACCATCGAGGCGATCCTGGAGCTGGAGTCGGACGGCGGCGCCCAACGCGGCAACGCCACCGCCCGGGTCACCCATTCCACCACCGTGCGCGAGGACGCATCCCTGTACGACCGCGAGCGGGTGCAGTTCGAGCTGGTGGAGAAGCTGATGGTCCAGTTCGACGTCGAGATGGAGAAGAACATCCGCGCCCACCTGGTGAACTGGATGCGCTGACGGCGCCCCGTCCGTCCTAGCCGCGCCAGAAGGCGCGGGTGAACAGCACGATCACCGTGAACAGCTCCAGCCGGCCCAGCAGCATGCCGGCGCACAGCAGCCACTTGGCCGTGTCCGGCAGGGGCTGGAAGGTGCCGGCGGGGCCGACGATGGGGCCCAGGGCCGGGCCCACGTTCGACAGCGCGGTGGCGGCGCTGGAGGTGGCGGTCAGGTAGTCCAGGCCCAGCATGCCCAGGCCCAGGGCCAGCAGCGCGAAGCAGACCCCGAACACGAAGAAGAAGCTGAGCACCGAGATCATGACGTCCTCGGGGATGGGGCGGCGGTTGTAGTAGGGGATGAACACCCCGTGCGGCTGCAACAGGTGGCGCACCTGGGTGCGCGCCGCGGCGTACAGCACCTGGAAGCGGAAGATCTTGATGCCGCAGGTGGTGGACCCGGCGCAGCCGCCGATGAACATCAGGTAGAAGAACATGGGTACCGCGAAGCTGCCCCACAGACCGTAGTCCGAGGTGGCGTAGCCGGTGCCGGTGATGACCGAGACGATGTTGAAGGCGCCGTAGCGCAGGGCCTGGAACGGGTCATAGCCGTTCTCGGCCCACAGGAAGCCGGCCGCGGTCAGCACCGCCGCGGCGACGATGCCCAGGAACCATTGCACCTGGGAATCCCGCAGCAGGGCCCTGGGGTCGCCCTGGATGGCCTTCAGGTACAGCAGGAACGGCAGGCCGCCCACCACCATGCCCACGGTGGCGATGTAGTCGATCAGGGCGCTGTCGAAGTGGCCCATGGAGCTGTCCGAGGTGGAGAACCCGCCGGTGGCGATGGTGGTCATAGCGTGGACCACGGCCTCCAGGCCGCTCATGCCGGCCAGCCAGTAGCCGCCGGCCCAGATTATGGTCAGGCCCAGGTAGATGGTGCCGATGGCGCCGGCGATCTGCGCCGCGCGGGGCAGGGCCTTCTCGGACTGGTCCGAGGATTCCATGCGGAACAGCTGCATGCCGCCGACCCGCAGCATGGGCAGCACGGCGATGGCCATGACGATGATGCCGATGCCGCCCAGCCATTGCAGCAGGGCGCGCCACAGCAGCAGCCCCGGCGGCGCGTAGTCGAGCCCGGTGATCACCGTCGACCCGGTGGTGGTCAGGCCCGACATGGATTCGAACACGGCGTCGGTGAAGCTCAGCTCCAGCTCGCCGAAGGTGAAGGGCAGGGCGGCGAAGAAGACCAGGGCGACCCAGCTGATGGTGGTCATGACAAAGGCCTGGCGCACCGACATGCGCGCGCCGGCGGTGCGGAAGGTCAGCGCCATGGCCACGCCCACGAACAGGGTCACGCCGGCCGAGATGCCGAACACCTGCCAGTCCCGGTTGCCGGCGAAGGCGTCGACGGCGGCCGGAATGACCATGCCCAGCGCCAGCACCGACAGCAGGATGCCGACCACCAGCATGACGGGACGGAAGTCCATCACGGGCGGGTTTCCCTCACGATCCGGATCCCCGCCGGGACCGATGGTTGGTCAACGGAAGCGCCTCCCCCGAGACACGCGGTTCAAGGGTTCCGAGTCAAGCCCGGACCGCGTCGGAGGGTCAAGAGGGAAAGGGGCGGACCTAGACGAACAGGCGGTCGCCGCCGGCCGGGTTGGCGATCATGGCCAGGAACTCGCGCCGGGTGGCCTCGTTCTCGCGGAACGCGCCCAGCATGCGGCTGGTGGTCATGGTCACGCCGGGCTTGTGCACGCCGCGGGTGGTCATGCACTGGTGCGCCGCCTCGATCACCACCGCCACGCCCTGGGGCTGCAGCACGTCATTGATGGTGTTGGCGATCTGCGCCGTCATCTTCTCCTGGATCTGGAACCGCTTGGCGTAGGCCTCGACCACGCGGGCCAGCTTGCTGATGCCCACCACCCGGTGGTGCGGCAGGTAGGCCACGTGGGCCTTGCCGATGATCGGCGCCATGTGGTGCTCGCAATGGGACTCGAAGCGGATGTCGCGCAGCAGCACCATCTCGTCGTAGCCGTCGGTCTCCTCGAAGGTGCGGGTCAGGATGTCCTCGGGGTCGGCGTCGTAGCCGGCGAAGAACTCCTCGTAGGCGCGCACGACCCGGCCCGGGGTGTCCTGCAGGCCCTCGCGGCCCGGGTCGTCGCCGGCCCAGCGCAGCAGCACGCGCACGGCCTCCTCGGCCTGCTCGCGGCTGGGTTTCCTGGCCGCCGGATCGACCACGCTCAAAGGTTTCTTGTTCGCCGTCACGCCCGTTTCCTTCCACACCCGTGCCGCCATTGCCGCGGCGTCCTTTCCGCAGAAGATTTGGGGCCGGGCGGCCGGGTAATCAAGACAATGCTAATTTATTTGCCGGGCCTGGTGCGGGCTGTCCAGGGAGAAGGCCGGGATGAACACGTCGAACTGCTCGCCGCGCTCGGACTCCATCTGGTACTCGCCGACCATGATTCCCGACGGAGTCGGCAGCGGCGTGCCGCTGGTGTACTCGTAGCTCTCGCCGGGGCTCAGCACCGGCTGCTCGCCGACCACGCCGTCGCCGCGCACCTCCTGGATGTTGCCCAGGGAATCAGTGATCTGCCAGTGGCGGGTCTTCAACTGCACGGTTTCCGGGCCGTTGTTCTCGATCCTCACGTGGTAGGCCCAGACGTAGTGGCCCTCTTCGGGGGCCGACTGGTCCTCCAGGAAGAACGGCTGGACTTCGATGGTGATGGCCCGGGTGGTTTTTGTGTAGCAGCCCGATTTCGCGCCTAGGTTCATGGCTCCGGTCCCATCCGTAGGGGCGCGCCGGCGGCGCGCGTTGCCTGCCAAACGGGGACCGCGCCGCCACGGGGGCGCGATCCTCGGTACCCCCATCATATTGACCCGATCGGCGCAAGACGCAAGGCCCAATGCGGGCGGCGGGGACCGTCTCCTACAGGGGTGCCGCCGGCCCGATCAGGATCTCCACCCGCCGGTTGCGCGGCTCGCGCATGCCGTCGGGGGTGGTCACCCGGGGCCGCGATTCGCCATACGCCGTGATGGTGATGCGGCCCGGGTCGATGCCCAGCTCGATCAGCTCCTGGCCGACGATCTCGGCCCGGCGCAGGGACAGGGACCGGTTGTAGGGGTCGGGTCCGGCGCGGTCGGCGTGGCCGTTGACGATCACGTGCACCGGGCGGGGGCCGGCCGCGGCCTCGACGATGGCACGCAGGGCGCCCTCGTCGGTGGTCGACAGCTCGGCGCTGTCGAACTCGAAGAACAGGGCATAGGCCTTGGGTTCGGGGCGGGCCGCCGCCGGGGACGCGTCCTTGTCGGCGGTGGCCGGGACCACGCCGGGGGTCGCCTTCAGGGCCCGTGGCGCGCCCAGGGTGCCCTCGACCTCGGCCAGGGCGGCGTAGAAGCCGTCGCGGCAGCGGGCGATGTCGGCCGTCTGCCAGTTCTCCTCCTGCTGCTCGACCCAGCAGTCGAACCGGGCCTGGGCCCGGGCCGCCGGTTCCGGCGCCTGGGCCCGGGCGTCGCGGCCGAAGGTGTCGGTCAGGCGGGCGCGGGCGGCGACGATCTCGCCCACCCGCTCGCCGGGCAGGCGCCAGTCGGCAACCCGCTCGGGCTCGGGCGTGGTGCCGGCGGCGGCGCCCAGGGCCTTGGCGCCGAACCGGGCGGCGTCGGGCCAGTCGTACATCTGACGGGCCTCGAACAGGGCCGCGTCGCGGTATTCGCGGGCCACGGCGGCGTTGAAGTCGTCACCCTGGGGTGACAGGGCGCCCAGGCGGTCATAGTCGATGCCGGCGCCGCAGCCGGACAGCAGCAGCAGGGCGGCGGGCGCGAGGCGCCGCGCGGTGGGGGCAAGACGGGGCATGGCGGAACTCCTCCGCAAGGTTGATCTTGGCCCCAGGATGGACCCCGGTTGTGGCGATTCCGGTGGCCGAAGGCGGCGGAAATCAGGCGATTTGGGGGATTTTCGCGGGCCGCGGCGGCCGCCACGTCAGTCCGGCGGGAGACAGGGGGCGGCCCCGTTGCGCCCGCTCCGCCGCCGGCAGGACGTCCATGTTGGGCCACAGGCCGGTGGCCAGGGCGCGGGCGTATTCCGCGGGCAGGCCGCGCGCGGCCATGGCCCGCACGGCGCCGGCGTGGTCGTAGTCCAGCGGGTGGAAGGTGACGTCCAGCGCCCCGTCCCGCCGCGCCGCCAGCACCATGTACCAGCCCCGCGGCGTGCCGTCGTTGGCGGGCATGCCCACCACCCCGGCGTTCAGCCACAGGCGGCCGTCGGCCAGGGGGTCGGCGAAGGGCAGGCCGCAGTGGCCGCCGACCACGGCGTCGCCGCCCAGGCGGTCCAGGTCCGCCGCCTTCTCGGCCGCCGGGGTCGAGACGAAGACGAACCGGTTGATGGCCCCGGCGCCGCCGTGGATCACGTCGACCACGGCGCCGGCCAGGGTGAAACGCAGGCGCCGCGGCAGGCCGCGCATCCAGGCCCGGGCGCCATCGTCCAGCGCCCGGTCGGCGTGGGCGTACCATTGCGCCGACAGGCGGTTGCAGGCGCTGTCGGCGTCGAATCCGCAGCCGCAGTCGGCGGCCCCGGCGCCCAGGGACTCCTCGCAGTTGCCCATGACCACGTGGATGCCGGCGGCCCGCACCAGGGCCACGGTCTCGGCCGCCTCGGCGCAGTAGGCGACCACGTCGCCGGTGCAGATCATCCGCCCCGGCGGGATGCCGTGCGTCGCCGCCGCGTCCAGCACCGCCCGGGTCGCCGCCAGGTTGCTGTACGGCCCGCCGAACAGCACCACGGGACCCTTCAAGGGGCCCAGGTCGTGGAAGGCGTTCACCTCGTCAGCCGGCGCTGCACGACGCGCCGCCGAGGACGCAGAACTTGGCGCAGTGGGGGTGGTTCAGCTTCACGGCGCGGGACGCCGCCGCCAGGTCCGGCCCCATCTCGAACTCGGGCTGGTAGGGCAGCAGGGTGCAGGGCACCACCACCGGGCTGTCGGCGCCCTTGCGCTTCACCACCATGCGCGAGCTGGCGCACATGATGGTCTCGGGCGCCACGCCCAGGATGTCCCAGCAGTGGATGGTGATCTCGGGTACGTCCACCTCGGCGTCCATCTCGGGGAACAGGACCAGGGCCGCCGGGTCGGCGGCGTCCACCGGAATGCCGTGGCGGGCGAAGGCGGCGGCGTAGCCGGCGCGGGCGTCGCCGTCGGCCTCGTGCCAAAGGGTGCGGCCGGCGATGGAGGTGTTGAACCCGTTTTCCACCAGCCATTTGAGGCCGTCCATCATGGGCCGCCAGGTGCCGTCGCCGCGGACCTCCTCGTGGCGGGCCTCGGTGTAGTGGTCCATGGACACGCGCAGGGCCAGGGCCGGGCCATAGGCCCGGCGCAGGTCCAGCAGCCGGGACCGCTTTTGGTGCAGGGGCTTCATGGCGTTGGTCAGCACCAGCACCCGGTAGCCACGGCCCAGGCAGTCGCCCAGCATCTCGGGCAGGTCGGGGTTCATGAACGGCTCGCCGCCGGTGAAGCCGATCTCCTCCACCGCCATGGCGCCGGCGGCCGCCTGGTCCAGAAAGCCGCGCACCTCGGCCGCGGTCATGTAGGCCAGGCGGTCGTTGCGCGGGCTCGAGTCCATGTAGCAGTTGTGGCAGGTGATGTTGCACAGGCTGCCGGTATTGAACCACAGGGTACGCAGGCGGGTCAGGGCCACCACCGCCCGCCGCTCGCCCTTGGCGGTGACGTCGGGGTCGCGGAACTTGGCGGGGTCCAGGCGGGGGGCCGGGAGGGGCGCGGGAGTCAGGGGCTTGGTGCTCATGGCTGGCGCTGGTGTGTTGTTGCGGTCGTCGGGCGCGCGGAAAGGGCGGCCCCCCCTAATTAGGGGGCGCCGCCGGGCCTGCCAAATAACAAATCCGTGTGATCGGCGGATGTCCCTAGTCGAAGGTGACCACCGAGCGGATGGATTCGCCGGCGTGCATCAGGTGGAAGGCGTCGTTGATCTGATCCAGCGGCATGACGTGGGTGATCAGGTCGTCGATGTTGATCTTGCCGTCCATGTACCAGTCCACGATCCGCGGCACGTCGGTGCGGCCCCGGGCGCCGCCGAAGGCGGTGCCGCGCCAGACCCGGCCGGTGACCAGCTGGAACGGCCGGGTGCTGATCTCCTGCCCGGCGCCGGCGACGCCGATGATCACGCTCTCGCCCCAGCCCTTGTGGCAGCATTCCAGGGCCTGGCGCATGGTGTTCACGTTGCCGATGCACTCGAAGCTGTAGTCGGCGCCGCCGCCGGTCAGGTCGACGATGTAGGGGGCCAGGTCGCCCTCGACCTCCTTGGGGTTGACGAAGTGGGTCATGCCGAACTTCTCGGCCAGCTCCTTGCGCGCCGGGTTGAGGTCGACGCCGATGATCATGTTGGCGCCCACCAGGCGCGCGCCCTGGATCACGTTCAGGCCGATGCCGCCCAGGCCGAACACGACCACGTTCGATCCCGGCTCCACCTTGGCGGTGTTGATCACCGCGCCGACCCCGGTGGTGACGCCGCAGCCGATGTAGCAGACCTTGTCGAACGGCGCGTCGGGGCGGATCTTGGCCAGGGCGATCTCGGGAAGAACGGTATAGTTGGCGAAGGTCGAGCAGCCCATGTAATGCAAAACCTTCTCGCCGTTGAACGAGAAGCGGCTGGTGCCGTCGGGCATCAGGCCCTGGCCCTGGGTGACGCGGATCGCCTGGCACAGGTTGGTCTTGGGGTTCAGGCAGTACTCGCACTGGCGGCATTCGGGGGTGTAGAGCGGGATCACGTGATCCCCCGGCTTGACCGAGGTGACCCCCGGCCCCGTTTCCACCACCACGCCGGCGCCCTCGTGGCCCAGGATGGCGGGGAACAGGCCCTCGGGGTCGTCGCCCGACAGGGTGAAGGCGTCGGTATGGCACACCCCGGTGGCCTTGACCTCGACCAGGACCTCGCCGGCGCGGGGGCCGTCGAGCTGCACCGTCTCGATGGAAAGGGGTTCACCGGCCGCGAAAGCGACCGCCGCGCGTACGTCCATTGGAAAAGTCTCCCTGTTTTGCCTCGCGCCTCGCAGTGGGGCGTACCGGGTTCCTTGCTAACATGCGTGCCTGCCCCTGTCGAGGCGGTCGGGCGCGCAAGTTCCGGCTTGCCGAGGGGGCCCGGGCGTGGGTATTTTCATCGCTGAGAGGCGGGTGTAGCTCAGTGGTAGAGCTTCAGCTTCCCAAGCTGAGAGTCGAGGGTTCGATTCCCTTCACCCGCTCCAACTCCCCGCATTTTCGTCACCCGCCGGTCCGGGGCCTCGCCAGGTCCAGCTCGGGCTCGTCCGTTTCCGCCCGCGGGTCCATCTCGGCGGCCACGGGCGAGGTGCGCGGCACCGGCTGGAACGGCGACTGCTCCTCGGTCGGCATCGACGGCCGCTGCCCGATGCGCCACAGGGTGAAGACCACGGCGGCGGCGGCCACGGCGGCGTCGAACATGAAAAGGCCGCGCGGCCCCACCGCCTGCATCAGGCCCGAGGCCGCCACCGGGCCGATGGCGGCGCCGACCCCGTAGGTCAGGATCATGGTGCCGTTGGCCTGGACCAGTTTCTCGGGCGCGACGTGGTCGCCGGCGTAGGCCAGCGCCAGGGGATAGAGGGTGAACAGCACGCCGCCGAAGAACGGCACCAGGATCAGCATCCACGGCCCGCCGGCCCCGGCGGCCAGGGCCAGGGCGGCGCTGGTGATGCCGATCACCGCGGTCACGGCCAGCAACACCTTGCGCCGGTCCATGTGGTCCGACAGCCGCCCCAGCGGCCATTGCAGCAGCACCCCGCCGACGATCAGCGCGCCCATGACCTGGGCGGTGCCCGTCTCGTCCATGCCCAGGCGCAGGGTGACGAAGGGCAGCAGGCCATAGACGGCGCCCAGGGTCAGGCCCGACACGAAGGCGGCCACCACGCTGGTCGGCGAGGCCCGGTACATTTCGCGCATGCCGACCCGGCTGGCGTCGGGCAGGGGCGGGGCGTCGACCTTGCTGATGGCCACCGGCACCAGGGCGATGGAGGTCAGGATCGAGGCCGCCACGAACAGGCCGAAGCCGCTGGGATCGGGCAGGAACAGCAGGAACTGGCCGCCGCCCTGGGCGCCGTACAGCACGATCATGTAGATGGACAGCACCCGGCCGCGGTACTCGTTGCCGGCGCGGGCGTTGAGCCAGCTTTCCGTGCACATCGAGAGCCCGCTGAGGCACACCCCCTCGACGAAGCGCAGCACGCCCCAGGCCGTGGGGTCGACCAGGAACGGGTGCGCCAGCACGGCGGCCGAGAAGCACGAGGCGAAGGCCGAAAAGGCGCGGATGTGGCCGACCCCGGCGATCAGGCTGCGGCCATAGAAGGTGCCCGCCACCACGCCGGCGAAATAGGCGGCCATGACGATGCCGGCGACGATGGCGCCGAAGTCGATCTGCGCCATGCGCACGCCCAGCAGGGTGCCCAGCACCCCGTTGCCCAGGTAGACGAGCGCCGTGCCCAGCAGCAGGGACATCACCGACAGGATGGTCTGGCGCATGGCCGGCTCCCGAGATTCTGCCCGCCCGGTGGCGGCGGGTGCGGGAAAGTACCCGCGCCGCCAGATCGAATCAAAAGAAAAAGCCCGGCCCCGGACCACCGCGGGCAAGTCCTTGAAATACAAGACCACACGGCCGTCTCAAGGGAATGTGAGTTGTTGTTGATCGGCGATTCCGGTAGCCAGACCGGGCAACGGAAACCGCCAGGCCGCCGGGGCGTTCCCGGGATTGCGGCGCCAGGCAGACAACGGAGAAACACGACATGAAAGCCAACACCCTGAAGTCCACTCTGCCGGCCGTGATGGTCGCCTCCGCCGTGGCCATGGCCGTGGCCGCCGCCGGCACCCCGGCCAAGGCGGCGGACAAGGAGAAATGCTACGGCGTCGTCAAGGCCGGCAAGAACGACTGCGCCACGGCCAACTCCTCCTGCGCCGGCACCTCCAAGGCGGACGGCCAGAAGGACGCCTTCATCGCCCTGCCCAAGGGCGTGTGCGAGAAGCTGGTGGGCGGCAGCCTGAAGCCCATGAAGAAGGGCTGAGCGGGCGCCCCGCCATGGCCGGCCCCCGCGCCCCCTCCGACCCGCCCCTGGCGCCCCGGGCCGGCATCGGCCTGAAGGCAGCGCATGTGCGTGAGGTGGTGGCGGCGCGGCCGGACCTGGGCTTCTTCGAGGTCCACACCGAGAACTACATGGGCGACGGCGGCCCGGCCCACCACTCACTGGAGGCGGTGCGCCGGGATTATGCGCTGAGCCTGCACGGGGTCGCCCTGTCCCTGGGCGGCGCCGACCCCCTGGACGGCGAGCACCTGCGCGCCACCCGGCGCCTGGTGGACCGCTACCAGCCCGCCCTGGTGTCCGAGCACCTGGCCTGGTCCGGGGCCGGCGGCGTCTATGCCAACGACCTGCTGCCCCTGCCCCTGACGGAAGAGGCGCTGGACCTTGTCTGCGCCCACGTCGACAGGGTGCAGGAGGCCCTGGGGCGGGCCATCCTGGTGGAGAACCCGTCCAGCTACCTGCGCTTCACCCATTCCACCCTGGCCGAGCCCGAATTCCTGGCCGCCCTGGCGGCGCGCACCGGCTGCGGGCTGCTGCTGGACGTGAACAACGTCCACGTCAGCGCCGCCAACCTGGGCTTCGACCCGGTAGCCTACATCGACGCCTTTCCCGCCGCCGCCGTGGGCGAGATCCACCTGGCCGGGCACCACGTGAACGAATTCCGGGGCCGGCAGATCCTGATCGACGACCACGGTTCGGCGGTCGGCGCGCCGGTCTGGAACCTGTTCCGCCGCGCGCTGGCGCGCACCGGCCCGGTGCCGGCCCTGGTGGAATGGGACACCGACGTGCCGCCCCTGGCCGTGCTGCTGGACGAGGCGGCCAAGGCCGAGACCATCCTGGCGGAGGCGCGCCGTGCCTGCGCTGCCTGACCTGCAACACTCTTTCATGGCCGCCCTGCGCGGCGGCGCCGAGGACGCGGTGCTGGCCGCCATCGCCGGCGACGGCATCCCGGCGGCGGAACGCCTGGCCATCCACCGCAACAACATGGTGCTGACCCTGACCGACTCCCTGGCCGGCGTGTTCCCGGCGGTCAGGGGCCTGGTGGGCGCCGACTTTTTCGCCGCCTGCGCCGCCGCCTTCATCGCCGCCCACCCGCCCCGGTCGGGCACCCTGATCCGATATGGCGACCGGTTCGCCCCGTTCCTGGACCGGTCCGGCATGGCGGCGCCGGTGCCCTGCCTGTCCGACCTGGCGCGCCTGGAATGGGCCTGGCACCAGGCGTTCCACGCCGCCGACGCCGCGCCCCTGGCGCCGGCCGACCTGGGCGCTATCGACCCCGGTGACCTGCCGGCGCTGGTGCTGCGCCCGCACCCCTCGGCGCGGCTGCTGTCCTCGCCCTGGCCGGTCGACGCCGTTTGGGCGGCGGGGCTGGCCGGCGACGCCTTCGACGGCACCGTGGACCTGGACGCCGGCGGGGTCGACCTGCTGGTCGTCCGCCCGGCCCTGGAGGTCGAGGTGCGGCGCCTCGATCCGGCCGCCGCTGCCCTGCTGGCCGCCTGCGCCGCCGGGCGTCCCCTGGCCGAGGCCGCCGCAACGGCGGGGACGGGTCTTGACCTGGCGGCCGCCCTGGCCGGCCTGTTGGCCGCCGGGGCCTTCGCCCCCTTTCACCCCACCAACCAGGAGCACCTGCCATGAGCGACACGGCCTCTCCGGCCATGGCCAACGACGGCGCGCGCGACGGCGCCCTTGGCGCCCTGCTGGCCAAGCTGAACGGCATTCCCGACGGGCTGATCGCCCTGCTGGCGCGGATCGGCATCGCCGGCATCTTCTTCAAGTCCGGCTTGACCAAGGTCATGTGGGACGGTGGCCCCGCCTTCTCGGACAGCGTCCAGTACCTGTTCGAGGAGGAATACGCCCTGCCGCTGCTGCCCTGGGACGTGGCCGCGGTGCTGGCCGCCTCGGCCGAGCTGCTGCTGCCGCCGCTGCTGATCCTGGGCCTGGCGACGCGGCTGAGCGCCCTGGCTTTGCTGGGCATGACCGTGGTAATCCAGGTGTTCGTCTATCCCAACCTGTGGGACACCCACGCGACCTGGGCCGCGGCGCTGGTGTTCCTGATCGCCAGGGGAGCCGGACCATGGTCCCTCGACCACCTGATCGCCAGGGCGCGCGGCGCCTGATCGGCCGCCGCGCCGTCGTTGGCGGCCTGGCCGGCGCCCTGGTGTTCCCGCACCTGATCCTGCCGGCGCGGGCGGCGGAGCGGGTGCCGACCCCGGCCCAGACCGAGGGGCCCTTCTACCCCGACGTGCTGCCCGCCGACACCGACGCCGACCTGGTCACCGTCCGTGGTGGTGCGGGTGGCGGCCCGGCGCGCGGCACGGTCACCCACCTGTTCGGCCGGGTGCGGGACCCCGACGGCCGCCCGGTACCCGACGCCCTGGTCGAGATCTGGCAGTGCGACGCCGGCGGGGTGTACCACCACAGCCGCGGCGGCGGCGGCCGCGACGCCGGGTTCCAGGGCTATGGCCGCGCCCGGGCGCGCGGCGGCGCCGACTACCACTTCCGCACCATCCGCCCGGTGCCCTATCCGGGCCGCACCCCGCACATCCATTTCAAGGTCCAGGCCGACGGCTTCCAGTTGACCACCCAGATGTACGTGGCCGGCGAGCCGGGCAACGGGCGCGACTTCCTGTACCGCGCCATCCGCGACCCGCGCCAGCGGGCCGCCGTGACCGTGGCGCTGGACCCCGCCGGGGACCTGGAGGCCGGCGCCCTGCGCGGCCGCTTCGACATCGTGCTGGGCGGCTGATCCGCATATTCCGGCCGTTCGGCCCTGAAATCGGTTCCTTCCAGGGACCGGCCGCCGCTAGGATGGCGCCGGGGACACCACGGGAGGAAAATCCGACATGTTTGAACTGACCCTGGAGCAGCGCCAGATCCGCGACGCGGCGCACGAGATCGCCGGCGGCATCGTCGCCCCCCGGGCCGCCGAGGTGGACCGCAGCGAGCAATACCCCTGGGACAACGTGGAGGCGCTGAAGGACGCCGGGTTCATGGGCATGACCATCCCCGAGGCCTATGGCGGCGCCGGCGCCAGCTACCTGGACGCGGCGCTGGTGATCGAGGAGATGGCCAAGGTTTGCGGCGTCACCGGGCGCATCGTGGTCGAGGCCAACATGGGCGCCGTGGGCGCCATCATGAAGTACGGCTCCCAGGCGCAGAAGAAGCTGGCCGCCGACCTGGTGCTGGCCGGCGACAAGCCGGCCATCTGCATCACCGAGCCCGGCGCCGGCAGCGCGGCGAGCCAGATGAGCACCCGCGCCGACAGGCGGGGCGACACCTACGTGCTGAACGGCACCAAGCACTGGATCACCGGCGGCGGGGTGTCGCGCCTGCACCTGATCTTCGCCCGCGTGTTCGAGGACGGGGTCGAGCAGGGCATCGGCGGCTTCATCGCCGTGCGCGACGAGACCCCGGGCCTGCGCATCGGCCGCCGCGAGCCGGCCATGGGCCTGCGCGGCATTCCCGAATGCGAGATCATCTTCGAGGACATGGAGGTCCCGGCCGACATGATGGTGCTGCCGCCCGAGGGCGTGCGCCGCGGCTTCGCCGGGCTGATGACCGCCTACAACGGGCAGCGGGTGGGGGCGGCCACCGTGGCGCTGGGCATCGCCCAGGGAGCCTACGACCTGGCGCTGGACTACGCCCAGACGCGCGAGCAGTTCGACCGCCCCATCTGCGAGTTCCAGGGCCTGCAATGGATGCTGGTGGACATGGACACATCCCTGCACGCCGCCCGCCTGCTGGTGCACAAGGCCGCCGCCGGGGCCGCGGCCAACAACGGCTTCCCCGACGTGGCCGAGGCCGCGCGGGCCAAGATCTTCACCGCCGACATGGCCATCAAGGTGACCAGCGACGCCCTGCAGGTGTTCGGCGCCGCCGGCTATTCGCGCAACCTGCCGCTGGAGCGCATGTACCGCGACGCCCGCATGTTCACCATCGGCGGCGGCACGGCGCAGATCCTGCGCACGGTGGTGGCCTCGCGGATCCTGGACCGCAAGCTGCCGCAGACCCGCGACGGTTATGCGCGGTGACCGCCCCGGCGCGGCCATGGCTTTGACAAAACACGGAAATTCGTGATACTACAACTCATTGTCAACGTTCATCGGATTTCACACCGCTTTCGGGGGAACCGCCGACCGTGCCCATCAACGCCGACTACTGGCAGACCCGCCGGTCCCTGCTGCGCGTCGCCTCCTGCGGCGCGCCGGCGGACGTGACGGGCCTGGCCGAGCGGGCGGTGGTGGACCTGGAGGCCCTGCTGCGGCCGGCCGGGGTGCTGAAGCCCGAAGTGGCCGAGCGGCGCGGCGCGGTGACCGCCGACCTGGTGGCCAGCGAGGCCGAGGAGCTGACCCGGGCCATCGGCACCCTGTCGCCCGAATGCGGGCAGGTGGCCGACCGCTGCCTGCGCGGGTACCGCGACAAGCTGGCCAAGGGCTACAGCCAGGTGGCCTGCGCCGCGGCCATGATCGTCGAGGTGGTCGAGGGCGCGATCCCGTTCCTGGCCATCTGACCAGTCCCGCCAATTGCACCTTGATCGCGGCGGCGTCGGCGGGCACTCTCGGCACGTTCTCCCCGCAATCGATCCGCCGTCCGGAACACCGCCATGACCGACAAGATCGTTAAGTCCGACGCCGAGTGGCGCGCCCAGTTGACCCCCGAGCAGTACAAGGTCTGCCGCCAGAAGGGGACCGAGCGCGCCTTCACCGGCAAGTACCACGACAGCAAGGCGCCGGGGGTCTACGTCTGCACCTGCTGCGGGCAGCCCCTGTTCGACGCCGACACCAAGTTCGATTCGGGCACCGGCTGGCCCAGCTTCTGGCAGCCCATCGAACCGGGCGCCGTGGCCGAGGAAGAGGACCGCAGCTTCTTCATGCGCCGCACCGAGGTGCTGTGTTCCCGTTGCGATTCCCACCTGGGCCATGTATTCCCCGACGGACCGCGGCCCACCGGGTTGCGCTACTGCATGAATTCCGCTTCCCTGGACCTGCGTCCGGCGCCGGCGGACGACAAGAAGGACTGACCCGGGCCGTCCGGGCGAAAGGCGAAGATCCCATGCGCAAGATCGTACTCTCGGTGCACGAGTTCATGACCATCATGGGCGGGCTGGACGAGGAGCTGAAGGCGGGCGGCGCCGAGGGCCGGGCCGTGTTCGAGGCCTGGCTCGACCAGTGGAAGTCCCTGGAATCCAAGACCCGCGACCTGCCGCCCATGGAGTACGCGGACCTGCTGTTCGACGGCAAGGTGACCATCAACGCCATCAGCGACGAGCAGCTGGCCGACGTGATCGGGTTCGTGGACCGGCTGATCGCCATGCACCAGGGGCTGATCGACGAGGACGACCTGGACGCCGACCCCGAGGAACTGGAGTCCTGGCAGAAGCGCCGGCGCGAGCTGAACGACCTGCGCGCGGTGCAGCCGTCCTGACGGCCGGCGCCCGCCCGACCCCGCAACCGGAGGCACAGTGACCATGAAGAACCTTGGGCAGATGATGAAGCAGGCCCAGCAGATGCAGCAGAAGGTGGTCGAGATGCAGGAGCAGCTCGAGTCCCTGGAGGTCACCGGCGCGTCCGGCGGCGGCATGGTGCAGGTGACCCTGAACGGCAAGTCCGAGGCCCGCAAGGTGCGCATCGACCCGTCCCTGTTCCAGTCCGGCGACGCCGAGATGCTGGAGGACCTGGTGCTGGCCGCCATCAACGACGCCAAGGCCAAGGTGCAGCAGGTCACCATGGAGAAGATGTCCGAGATCACCGGCGGCCTGTCCCTGCCGCCGGGCATGCAGCTTCCGTTCTAGGGGCCGCCGGCGAGCCATGGCGCCCAAGTCCAACCTCCTGCGCCGGCTGCTGGCCAAGCGCGGCTGGCTGCTGGCCGACGGGGCCACCGGCACCAACCTGTTCGCCCACGGCCTGGCCCACGGCGACGCGCCCGAGCAGTGGAACCTGAACCACGCCGACAAGGTGCGCGCGCACTACCGCTCGTTCATCCAGGCCGGCAGCGACATCGTGCTGACCAACACCTTCGGCGGCACCGCCAACCGGCTCAGGCTGCACGGCCTACACGACCGGGTGCACGAGATCAACTGGATCGCGGCGCAGCTGCTGGCGACCGAGATCGCGGTCTCGGGCCGCACCGTGGTCTGCGCCGGCTCGGTCGGCCCCACGGGCGACCTGTTCCAGCCCCTGGGCCCGCTGACCCACGACGAGGGCGTGGCCGCCTTCCGCGCCCAGATGGAGGGCCTGCGCGACGGCGGCGCCGACGTGGCCTGGATCGAGACCATGTCGTCCGCCGACGAGCTGCGCGCCGCCCTGGCGGCCGCCACCGAGGTCGGCCTGCCGGTGGTCTGCACCATGTCGTTCGATACCAACGGCCGCACCATGATGGGCGTGTCGCCGTCGGACCTGGTGACCCTGGTGCGCGAATCCGGCTTCGACCCGGTGGCCTTCGGCGGCAACTGCGGTACCGGGGCGCCGGACCTGATGGCCGGCCTGCTCAGCGCCCGCGGCGTGTTCCACCCCGACGACGTGATCGTGGCCAAGGCCAACTGCGGCGTGCCCGAGTTCGTGGATGGCGAGATCCGCTATGGCGGCACGCTGCAGATGATGGCCGACTACGCGGTCATGGCCCGCGACGCCGGCGCCCGCATCATCGGTGGCTGCTGCGGCACCACGCCCGAACACATCCGCGCCATGGCCGAGGCCCTGGCCACCCACCAGCGGGGCGAGGCGCCGACGCTGGACCAGGTGATCGCCCGCCTGGGCCCGCTGACCGGCAACACCGCCGACCTGTTCATGACCCGCGACCGCCGCGACGGCGGCCCGGTGGGCCGCGGCGGGCGGGCCGGCGGGCGGCGCGGCCGGCGCCGCGACTGAGGCCGCCGTGGGGGACATCGAGCGCCTGGTGCACCTGCTGGCCAAGCTGCCGGGCCTGGGCCCGCGCTCGGCCCGGCGCGCCGCCCTGCACCTGATCAAGCGCCGCGAATCCCTGCTCGAACCCCTGGCCGCGGCCCTGGGCGACGCGGCGGCCAGCGTGCGCACCTGCGCCACCTGCGGCAACCTGGACACCACCGACCCCTGCGCCGTGTGCCGTGATGCGCGCCGCGACGGCGGCGTCATCTGCGTGGTCGAGGACGTGGCCGACCTGTGGGCGCTGGAGCGGGCCGGCGCCTTCCGCGGCCATTACCACGTGCTGGGCGGGGTGCTGTCGGCGCTGGACGGGGTCGGGCCCGAGGACCTGAACATCCCGGCCCTGGTGGCGCGGGCGCGCGAGGACGGGGTGCGCGAGGTGATCCTGGCCACCAACGCCACCGTGGACGGCCAGACCACCGCCCACTACATCGCCGACCGCCTGGCCGACTGCGGGGTGGTGGTGTCGGGCCTGGCCCACGGGGTACCCGTGGGCGGCGAGCTGGACTACCTGGACGACGGCACGCTGAGCACCGCGCTCAAGGACCGCCATCCGGTGTCCTGAGCCGGCCGTGTTCGACGCCCTGACCGCCGAGATGCGTCGCCGCGGCGATCCGGCGCGCGCGGCCCACGACGCGGTATACATGAAATCGACCTGGCGGCACTGGGGCGTCACCGCGCCAAACATGGACGCGGCGATCAAGGCCGCCACCGCCGGCGCCGCGCCCGCCGACCTGCTGGCCCTGGCCACCCGGCTGTGGGCCGAGCCGGTCTGGGACTGCCGGATCGTCGCCGGGCGCATCCTGTCGGCGCCCCGGGTCCCGGCCGGCGACGACCTGTGGCGCTGGATCGTGGCCCGCCTGCCCGAGATGGACGGCTGGGCGGTCGAGGACAACCTGATGAAGGCGGCCTGGAAATGCCTGCGCGCCGACCCGCGGCGGCTGGACACGGTCGAGACCTGGCTCGGCCACGACAGTTTCTGGGTGCGCCGCGCCGCCTTCGTCTACACCCTGCCGTGGAGCCGGCCGGGCGAGGACCCGGACCGCATGCTGGCCTGGGCGGCGCGCCTGGCCAGCGACCGCGAATGGTTCGTGCAGAAGGCCATCGGCTGGTGGCTGCGCGGGCTGGGCAGGCACGACCCGGCGCGGGTCGAGGCGTTCCTGGCCGCCCACGGCGCGGCGCTGAAGCCGGTGGCGGTGCGCGAGGCGGTCAAGTACCTGCCGGCTCGCCGCTGACCACCAGCACCGTGCCGTCGACCCCGGTGACGGTCACTCGGCTGCCGGCCGGCAGGTCGTCGCCGGTGATCTTCCAGGTGGTGTCGTCCACGCGCAGCTTGCCGACCCCGTTGACGATGGGCTCGTCCAGGGTGAAGCGGCGGCCCACGTACTGCTCGCCGCGGCGGTTCAGCTTGGGGTGGTCGGTGGCGATGGGCCGGCGCCGCAGCCACATGCGCCCGGCCACCACGGCGGCGAAGGAGAGCCCGGCGAAGACCAGGAACTGGGCCTCCCAGGACATGGACGGAATCGCCAGCAGGGCCAGCCCGGTGATGGCGGCGGCGATGCCCAGCCACAGGAACAGCACCCCGGGGGCGAACATCTCCAGCACCCCCAGGGCCAGGGCCAGGATCAGCCAGTGCCAGAACACGATCTGGTCGAACAGGGAACCCTCCATGACGGCCTAGGCCCCGTCGCCGTCGAAGCCCGCGTCGCCGGCCTCGGCCGCGGGCGACGTCCGCTCGCCGCGCCGGGGCCGCTGCCGCTCCCAGGGGCCGCCCGGGGGCGAGGGTGGGGTCGCGCCGCCGCCGCGGCCCTGGAACGCCTCGCGCGACAGCTCGGCCACCCCGGCCAGGGCGCCCAGGATGCCCGACGATTCCATGGGCAGCAGGATCACCTTCTCGTTGCGCGCCGAGGCGATGTGCTTCAGGGCCTCGACATAGGACTGGGCGACGAAGTAGTTCACCGCCTGCACGTCGCCCCGCGCGATGGCCTCGGACACCATGGACGTTGCCTTGGCCTCGGCCTCGGCCTCGCGCTCGCGCGCCTCGGCGTCGCGGAAGGCGGCCTCGCGGCGGCCCTCGGCCTCCAGGATGGCGGCCTGCTTCTCGCCCTCGGCCTTCAGGATCTCGGCCTGGCGCTCGCCCTCGGCCACCAGCACCACGGCGCGCTTGTCGCGCTCGGCCTTCATCTGCCGGGCCATGGAATCGACCAGGTCGCGGGGCGGCGAGATGTCCTTGATCTCGATGCGGGTCACCTTGACCCCCCAGGGCGTGGTGGCCTCGTCGACCACCGCCAGCAGCCGGGCGTTGATGACGTCGCGCTGGCTCAGCAGCTCGTCCAGGTCCATGGAGCCCATCACGGTGCGGATGTTGGTCATGGTCAGGTTGAGGATGGCCAGTTCCAGCTGGCTGACCTCGTAGGACGCCTTGGCCGCGTCCAGCACCTGGAAGAACACCACCCCGTCCACCGTGACCATGGCGTTGTCGCGGGTGATCACCTCCTGGGACATGACGTCCATGACCCGTTCCATCATGTTCATCTTGGCGCCGATGCGGTCGACCACGGGGATGATCAGGTTCAGGCCCGGCGTCAGGGTGCGGGTATAGCGGCCGAACCGCTCGACCGTGAACTCGCTGCCCTGGGGCACCACCTTGACCCCCAGGAACACGAGCACGACGGCGAACACGACGACGGCGATGGCGAAGGTCGAAAAGGCGGCAGCGTCCATGGCGGGTCCCCTCGGCTGGCGGCGATGGGCGATGTTATCCCGTTGCCGGATGCCTGGCCACCCTTCCGCGCGGCGCCGGGCGCGGACCCGAAATTACCCCAATGCATCCATAATCTGGCCACAATCGGGGTGTCTAATACCCGACAGTAGAGTTCCCCCTCTACGACCCAGAGACCCCCTCTCTGGCTCCCCATACAGGGCGCAATTTGTGCCCCACTTCAGGGCCGGGACGTACCCCTCCCGGCCCTTTTTTCGTGCCCGGCCGGCGCGCGGCGGCGGCGGCGTCCCGAAATGACCCCAATCGCTCCACGATCCGGCCACATTCCGGGTGTCCAATGGGTCCCGGTAGAGCTCCCTCTCTGCCACCCGGAGATCCCCTCTCTGGCTCCCCATACAGGGCGCGCCCTGCGCCGCACTCCAGGGCCGGGATACCCTCCCGGCCCTTTTTTTCGTGCGGGTCGTGGGCCCGCCTGGCCTAGCGCTTGTAGAGGCCCATCAGCTCGGCCGTGGCCAGGGTGTTGAAGTGCAGGAAGAAGCCGACCAGGGCCGGCGACGACTCCGCCGCCACGTCCAGTTTCTCCACCTTCAGGGCGTGGACCTTGAACAGGTAGCGGTGCGGGTGGTCGCCCTGGGGCGGGCAGGGGCCGCCGTAGCCGGGCGCGCCGAAGTCCGTGCGCACCTGCAGGGCGCCGGCGGGCAGGGCGGCCATGCCGTCCTTGCCGACGCCGCGGCCCAGCCCCGTGGCGGTCGCCGGCAGGTTGACCACCACCCAGTGCCACCAGCCGCTGCCCGTGGGGGCGTCGGGGTCGTAGGCGGTGACGGCGAAGCTCTTGGTGCCGGCCGGGGCGCCGGACCAGGCCAGGGCCGGGGACTCGTTGCCGCCGGTGCAGCCGAAGCCGGCGAAGACGTGGGCGTTCTTCAGGTAGTCGCCGTCCTGGAAGTCGGGGCTGGAGACGGTGAAGCCGTCGGCCCGGGCCGGCCCGGCGGCGCCGGGGCCCAGCACGGCCCAGGCCACGAACACGGCGGCGGAAAAGGCGGAAAGCTTGGCGAACATGGTGATCCTCCCTGTCGGGCCCGTCCCGCGCCGGGACCGGGCCGTTGATTGTGCCGCCATCATACCCCGGACACGCCCCGGTTGCCACGGCCCGCCATGTCGGCCGCTCAGTCCCACATGGGGTAGTGTGTGACGTTGTACCAGCGGACCGGCGCGACGATGGCCGAGGGAGGAATGCAGAGCGCCAGCCAAAGCAACTTCCGCCGCAGCGGCAGCAACGCGGCGAGGGGCAACAGGACGACCGCGCTGGCGAACAGGGGAAAGGACATGATGAGGAAGCCGATCGAGTCGGTGCGGAAGGCCACGTCTTCCTCGCCGGGCGAAACAGTTCCGGCGTACGTTGCCGCGAAACCGACGGGAAACAGAATGATCCAGTGGAACGCTAGCACTTCCCAAAAGAAGACCAGCAGGCAGCCGACAGCCGGCGATCTCGGTTTGTTCAATTCAAGAGGCCCTTCATGCGATCCCATTTCTTGATCAGGTCCTTGCCGTAGTCCGTGACCCATTTTTTCGGGGTCGGTTTTGCCGCGCACCTTCTGCCATTTCGCGTCGGACATATAGCCGGCGTTGTACATATCCCCGACCCGCTCGATCTGATCCTGCGTCCAGGCCGAAGCGTTGGCGCCGGGATAAGCTTTCTTGAACAGTTCGCTTGCGTGGCGGGCAACGATGTCGAGGTTCACCGACTCATTTTGCAGCAGGTTTAAGGCTTTTCTTTGCTGCTCCGGCTTGAACTGGGCTGCCTTGCGCCGCGCCGCGCCGCCGCCGGCCGCAGCGAGTCTCGCGGCCCGGCGTCCAAGGTCGCAACCGCTCAATCGCCCCTTTTCGCCCTCCAGTTCCGCACCCGGGCCTTCCAGTCAGCGACCATTTCCCGCCCCGCCAGCTGGAACGGCAGCCAGGGGTTGGCCCAGCGGACGGTCAGGTATCTGCGGTTCCAAAGACCCGTCCTGAAGCGGTCGACGAAAAGCCACGAGGCCCTGAGTCGGCGTGGCGGGTCGTGGACAGTGATTTCGTAGACCATCTCCGTCTTCAACCGGATACGCAGCCGGCCGTCAGGCCTGCATTCGCAATGGTCAATGACGCTGCATTCAGGGTGCAACACAGACGTTTCCATGTCGAAGTCTTCCGCATTTGGATACTTGTCCGGCCCCCAAAAACAGATCATCAGCGCGCGGTCGAGCAAGCGGAAGTCATTGGACAGATAACTGACAACGAGGTACATATACGACGAAAATGTGAGATCAAAAAAATCTCCATTTCCTGACGTTAACAACAGAAATCCCCGCTCGGTCTTGAACTGCGCATCCAGGAAACAGCCGAAGTCATCGGCGCCGGCACAGAGGTCCTTCCCCCGAAAGAGAAATCTCCATGCCGCCATATCCGGTTCGTGCTCGATGGCAGACAGGCTGGCGACAGGTTGATACCTCACATCGCCAACAATTCTTGGGGATCGCACGCCACTGGCGTCGTCAATGTGCAGAACGCCTTCGCCGAACTGAAAGTCTTTGATGGGACGCATGCGCATTCATCTAACCCTATTCTCGGTATCCTCTGCAGGCAGCAGATTCTTGATTTTGTCGAAGGCCCAATCCGCGGCTTCACTGCCGGCAAATCCTCCAATCAACATGCCTATCGGAGAGCAGAGGATTGCCCCTGGCCCACATAATAGTCCGGCGGCACCCCCCAACTCCGCGCCCGCAAGGCCACCCGCAACTTTCGACCCTTCGCGTAGTCCGGCTTCAAGTTTGTCTTCCGCTTGAATCACGTTGTGCGCCGCCAGGGCAGCGGTCAAGATCCAAAGTCCACGGCCGGCGGAACCAGCAATCTTCGCGCGACGGGTGACCTTGGCGTTCGGTCTGTCGGCACTTTCGAAGATTTCGTCCATTACCTGACCTTTGAGGTCGTTCGGCAAATCTTCGAAGCCGGAACCTTTTATTTTCATTCTGTCGATAAGTCTCTTTGCTTTTTTGTCTTGTAACTGTTGTAGGGTTAATCCTTCTTTTTTTAGTTTTTTCGCTAGTGCTTTACCAGTCTTCGTTCCGTGCTCGCGGGCCTGATTCATGATCTCGTTTCGCATGTGTACGGCCCGTTCGACGGCTTCTTCTTTCGGAAGGATTCCGATTTCCTGCGATTTCCTGATCTCACTGACCGACCGTTTGAGTTCGTCCCCGTACCAAGCTCGAATTTTGTCTGTCTTTACGCCCTCGCGTGCGACGCCGGCGATCAGACCCTGAATGCCAGCGGGAATCTCGTTTTGTTCGAAAGGCTTGTTCGCCGTCTGATCGCGGGGTGGGGCCGGGATGTCGCCGCCTTCCGACCAGACCGTGCCGTCGCGTGGGTCGCGCTGGGGGGCGTCGGACGACGCCTGGCGGTCGGGCAGCGGCCGCGACGCGTCGGTGGCTTCGGTCCCCGTGGCGGGCGTTTCGGCCATGGCCAGGCGCAGGGCGTGGAACGGCTGCGCCGGGGCGGCGGGGCGGCGCTCGGTGGCGCGGCGGGCGGCCAGCTCGGCGTCCACGCGCCTTCGCTCGTCCGGGTCGAACAGGGTGGGGGCGGGTTTGTCGTCCGGTTTGTGGGCGCCCGGGTAGGCGCGGTCGAAGAACTGGGCGACCTTGCGTTGGGCCGCGCCGCCGCCGGCCGCCGCCGGGGTGGCGTAGTCGCGCGAGGTCATGACCTTGAGCGCGTCCGTGGCCGACCAGTCGTGCACGGGTTTGCCCAGGATGCCGTCGGTCTCGTGCCGGGGCGCCGGCTCGCGGCCGGTCCAGGTGTAGTCGTCGGGCCGGGTATGATCGTCGGGCCGGGCGGGGCCGTCGGCCTCCACGGTGCGGGCGGCGGCGGGGGCCGGCCCGGCCGCGCCCGGGAGTCCGCCCGGCGCCGGGCCCGTGGCCCTGGCCGGAGTGGCGGCGGCCGGGGCGCCGGTGGGACCCCGACCCGTATCGCCTGCCGATTTCGATTCCCAATGGGGTGCCACTGTGACCGGCCCTTTAGGGCCTGCTTTGTGCTCCATTTCACGGCCGGCCTAGTCCCACATCGGGTAGTGGGTGACGTTGTACCAGCGGACCAGCGCGACGATGGCCGAGGGAGGAATGCAGAGCGCCAGCCAAAGTAACTTCCGCCGCAGCGGCAGCAACGCGGCGAGGGGCACCAGGACGACCGCGCTGGCGAACAGGGGAAAGGACATGATGGGGAAGCCGATCGAGTCGGTTCGGAAGGCCACGTCTTCCTCGCCGGGCGAAACAGTTCCGGCGTACGTTGCCGCGAAACCGACGGGAAACAGAATGATCCAGTGGAACGCTAGCACTTCCCAAAAGAAGACCAGCAGGCAGCCGACAGCTGTCGATCTCGGTTTGTTCAATTCAAGAGGCCCTTCATGCGGTTCCCTGGGTGATTTCTCAAATCCGTGCCGTGCGTTCTCAATCCCACATCGGGTAGTGGGTGACGTAGTACCAACGCACCAGCACGACGATGACCGAGGGGGGAATGCAGAGTGCGAGCCACAATGGCTTCCACCGCAGTGGCAGCAGTGCGGCCAGGGGCAGCAGGACGAGCACGCTGGCGAATAGGGGGAACGAATAGATGAAGAACACGGACGGGTCGGTGCGGAAGGCCACGTCATCCTCCCCGGGCGAAATCGTACCGAAGTACGTTCCGCCGAGGCCGAAGGGAAACAGAATGATCCAGTGAAACGCAAGCAATCCCCAATAACCGACCAGCAGGCAGCCGATAGCCGACGATCGAGGTTTGTTCATTTGACGAGTCCCTTCATGCGATCCCATTTCTTGATCAGATGCTTGCCGTAATCGGTGACGTGCTTTCCGGCGGCTGATTCCCGGCGCATCTTTCGCCAATTCGCATCGGACATGTAGCCGGCGTTGTACATGTCCCCAACCCGCTCGATCTGCTCCTGCGTCCAGGATGAGGTCTGGGCGTCGGGATAAGCTCTTTTGAACAGATCGCTCACGTGGCGGGCAACGATGTCGAGGTTCACCGACTCGTTTTGCAGCAGGTTTAAGGCTTTTCTTTGCTGCTCCGGCGTGAAATCCGAGGGGGTGATGCCGTACTGCTCCGCGACATGACGCAGTTGGATGGAGACGTCTCCGGCAGACGTTTTTTCCGGTGATATCTTCAGTGTGGGGAACTTTTCTTTGACCCAATCTGGAGCGCCCGACCGACCCCAACGCGCTAGAGGATCAAAAATGTCGGGATCACCGCCAACCTCTGACCAGGCAATTCCGGCGAGAACTTCGCGCGGAATACCGTGTTTCCGGGCCAGGACCTTAATTGTTGTGGTGTGGTCGCGAACCCAGCCATCCTTGAAGGCTTTAAGGTCCCGATCCTTTGGGGCAATGGGACGAACGTCTCGGTCAATCCAATACTTCAAACCATCGAGCAAATCCCACGTGTGTTCCTTGGCCGCCTCCTTGGCCATCTGGTCATACTCCTTGCGGGTGACCTGGCCGCCCGTGAGGGGGCCTTTGTGGTCATCGCCCACGATCTCGAGCCCGAGGTCCTTGATTCTGTATTCCCCGTCGGGCAGGCCGGGGATGGGGCCGCCCTCGGACCATACGTCGCCGGTCGTCTTACCCGCATCGTAGTCCGGCAATTTGCTGGCGGTCGGGTGTTGTTGTGTCGGTTTCGTGGTCCCGGGATCCTTGGTTTTCGTGCGGTCCGGTTCGTCCTTCTGCTGGGTGCGGTCGGGCAGCGGCCGTGGCGCGTCGGTGGCTTCGGTCCCCGTGGCGGGTGTTTCGGCCATGGCCAGGCGCAGGGCGCGGAACGGCTGCGCCGGGGCGGCGGGGCGGCGCTCGGTGGCGCGGCGGGCGGCCAGCTCGGCGTCTACGCGCCTGCGCTCGTCCGGGTCGAACAGGGTGGGGGCGGGTTTGTCGTCCGGTTTGTGGGCGCCCGGGTAGGCGCGGTCGAAGAACTGGGCGACCTTGCGTTGGGCCGCGCCGCCGCCGGCCGCCGCCGGGGTGGCGTAGTCGCGCGACGTCATGACCTTGAGCGCGTCCGTGGCCGACCAGTCGTGGACGGGTTTGCCCAGGATGCCGTCGGTCTCGTGCCGGGGCGCCGGCTCGCGGCCGGTCCAGGCGTAGTCGTCGGGCCGGGTATGATCGTCGGGCCGGGCGGGGCCGTCGGCCTCCAGGGTGCGGGCGGCGGCGGGGGCCGGCCCGGCCGCGCCCGGGAGTCCGCCCGGCGCCGGGCCCGTGGCCCGGGAGGCGCCGGCCTGCAGCAGGTTCACGGCCCCGGCCGCGCCGCGCCCGCCGCTCTGCCCGCCGGGGGCGCCGGCGGGACTCCGTCCCGGGATTGATGTTCGTGAAATGTTCTTCAACACGTCGTCGGTCGCCTTGCTGGAAATGCCTCCCATGATCGTCTCCTGTGGTTTTGGCCTGTGGTTTGGGGAAGTCCGATTGCGGGGAATCGCATCGTGAGGGGAATTTATACCACAAAATGTGAAAAATGTCAGGCAAAAAATTCCATCGGCGCGAAATGAGGATACCAGATGCATCTATTCGGGGCAACCGGCGCCCTTCCGGTTTGGCCGGGCCTTTGCTATACCTTGCGGCCCGCCGCCGGGGATCCGACCCGGGGCGGCGCGCCCGTTGGGGGCGTGTCACGGGAGCTTTTCCGGGAAACCACATGACCATTTTCGCGGGCGAGGGACTGGTGTGCATCCGCGGCGAACGCACCGTGTTCGCCGGGCTGGACTTCGCCCTGGGCCCGGGCGGCGCCCTGGTCCTGGTGGGCCCCAACGGCAGCGGCAAGTCGAGCCTGCTGCGCCTGATGGCCGGGCTGCTGCGCCCCGCCGCCGGAGCCTTGACCTGGGGCGGCGCGGCGGTGGCCGAGGACCCCGAGGGCCACAACGGCCGCCTGCACTACGTCGGCCACCTGGACGCGGTCAAGCCGGTGCTGAGCGTCACCGAGAACCTGCTGTTCTGGGCCCGCCTGCGCGGCCAGGGCGCGGCGGCGCCGGACCGGGTGGCGGCGGCCCTGGCGACCCTGGGCATCGGCCACCTGGCGGACCTGCCGGGGCGGTTCCTGTCGGCCGGGCAGAAGCGGCGGGTGAACCTGGCCCGCATCCTGGCGGCGCCGGCCGACCTGTGGCTGCTGGACGAGCCGACCACGGCCCTGGACCGGGCCTCGATCGCGGTCCTGGAGGGCGCCATCGCCGCCCACCGGGCCGGCGGTGGGCGGGTGGTGGTCTCGACCCACGCCGACATCGCCCTGGACGGCGCCGCGGCGCTGGACCTGGCCGACTTCACCCTGCGCCCCGAGCAGGTCTTCGCCGGCATCGCCGGCACGGGTGCGGAGGCCGAGCCATGAGGGGCTTTCTGGCCATCGTGCGGCGCGACCTGTCGCTGGCGGTGCGCCAGGGCATGGACAGCGTCATGGTGGTCATGTTCTTCGTCCTCGCCTGCGTGCTGTTCCCGTTCGGCGTCGGACCCGAGCCCAACGTGCTGGCGCGCATCGCCGCCGGGGTGATCTGGGTCGCCGCCCTGCTGGCGGCCATGCTGTCGCTGGAGCGCCTGTTCCAGACCGACTACGAGGACGGGTCGCTGGAGCTGCTGACCCTGTCGCCCCTGGCGCTGGAGGTGGTGGTGCTGGCCAAGATCGTGGCCCACTGGCTGACCACGGGGCTGCCGCTGATCGTCGCCTCGCCGCTGCTGGCCGTGCTCATGAACCTGGACGCGGCGGGGTACCCCTACATGGTCCTGGCCCTGGCCCTGGGCACCCCCAGCCTGAGCCTGATCGGCGGTGTGGGGGCGGCCCTGATCCTGGGCTCGCGCCGCGGCGGGGTGCTGCTGTCGCTGCTGGTGCTGCCGCTCTACATCCCGGTGCTGATCTTCGGCGTCAGCGCCGTGGACGCGGCCATCGGCGGGTTCGAGGCCAAGGCCCAGTTCCTGGTCCTGGGCGGCATCCTGCTGGCCGCCCTGCCGCTGTGCCCCTGGGCCGGGGCGGCGGCCCTGCGCCAGGCCACGGAATAGGGAAACGGGGAATAATCCGGCCCGCCCGGCCGTTCACGAAGGCGGGAGGCGGGCGGACGTTTGCATAAACGCCCCTGGATTTGATGGTGGTCAAGGAGTAAAACGCCCCTCTCCGCTAGAAGGAAGGCCCATGTTCAACCGCTTCGCCAACCCGAACCGATTCCTGCGCCTCAGCCGGCCGCTGGTGCCGGTCATGGCCTGGGCCACGGTGCTGCTGATGGCGGCGGGCCTGTACATGACCTTCTTCACCGCCCCGGCCGACTATCAGCAGGGCCAGTCGGTGCGCATCATGTACGTGCACGTGCCGTCGGCCTGGATGGGGCTGTTCTGCTATGTGGGCATGGCGGTGGCGGCGGCGGTGGGGCTGATCTGGCGTCATTCGCTGGCCGACCTGGTGGCCAAGGCCACGGCCCCCATCGGCGCCGCCTTCACCTTTCTGTCCCTGGTCACCGGGTCCCTGTGGGGCAAGCCCATGTGGGGCACCTACTGGGTGTGGGACGCGCGCCTGACGTCGATGCTGGTGCTGCTGTTCCTGTACCTGGGCTATATGGCCCTGCAGAACGCCTTCGACGACCCCGAGCGGGGGTTCAAGGCGTCGGCCATCCTGGTCCTGGTGGGGGTCATCAACGTGCCGATCATCAAGTTCTCGGTGGACTGGTGGAACACGCTGCACCAGCCGGCCAGCGTCATCAAGGCGGGCGGCCCGTCGATCCATCCCAGCATGCTGTGGCCGCTGCTGGTCATGTCGCTGGCCTTCACCACCTATTACGTCTGGGTGCTGCTGCTGCGGGTCCACGCCGAGATCGCGGCCAGCAAGATCCGCGCCCTGCGCATGCGCCAGGCCAGCGCCTAGGCGGCGGGGAGGGACGCACCGATGGACGCCGTCACCGACTTCCTGGCCATGGGCGGCTACGCCGCCTTCGTCTGGCCCTGCTTCGCCATCACCGCCGTGGTCATGGTCGCCCTGCTAGTGCAGAGCCTTGCCGCCCTGAAATCGCGCGAGGCCACCCTGCGCGCCCTGCAGCAGGCCGAGGAGGCGCGCCCGCGGCGCCGCCGGACCCCGCAGGCGGCGCCGGACAGCACCCCCGACACCGGCGCCGAGGTGGCCCGTGAAGCGTAAGCACAAGCGCCTGACCTTCGTCGTCATCGCCCTGCTGCTGCTGGCCGGGGCGGCGGCCCTGGTGCTGACCGCGTTCGAGGAGAACATCGTCTTCTTCCACAGCCCCACCGACGTGGTCACCAAGCACCCGGGGCCGGACCGGCGCCTGCGCCTGGGCGGCCTGGTGGAGGAGGGCAGCGTCGAAAAGGAGGCCGGCAGCGCCATGGTCCGCTTCCGCATCACCGACCTGGCCAACTCGGTGCCCGTGGTCTACCAGGGCATCCTGCCGGACCTGTTCCGCGAGGGCCAGGGCGTGGTCGCCGAGGGGCGCCTGCGGGACGGCGTGTTCCAGGCCGACGGGGTGCTGGCCAAGCACGACGAGAACTACATGCCGCCCGAGGTCGCCGACGCGCTCAAGCAGTCGGGCAAGTGGGACGAGATGTCCGAAACCATGAAACGCCAGGGCCACGTGACCAAGGACGGTGCCAAATGATCATCGAGATCGGCCATTTCGCCCTGGTGCTGGCCCTGTTCGTGGCCGTGGTCCAGGCCGCGGTGCCCATGGCGGGCGCGCAGCGCGGGGACGCCGCCTGGATGGCCGTGGCGCGGCCGGCGGCCCTGGCCCAGTTCCTGCTGGTCGCGGTGGCCTTCGGCTGCCTGACCCACGCCTTCGTCACCTCGGACTTCTCGGTGCTGAACGTGGCGCAGAACTCCCACTCCACCAAGCCCATGCTGTACAAGGTGTCGGGCGTGTGGGGGAACCACGAGGGCTCGATGCTGCTGTGGGTCCTGATCCTGGCCGTGTTCGGCTGCGCCGTGGCCCTCTTTGGCCGCAACCTGCCGCCGGGGCTGCGCTCCCGCGCGCTGGCGATCCAGGGGCTGATCTCGGTCGGCTTCCTGCTGTTCATCCTGTTCACGTCCAACCCCTTCGCGCGGCTTCTTCCGGCGGCGCGCGACGGGCAGGGCCTGAACCCCCTGCTGCAGGACCCGGGCCTCGCCTTCCACCCGCCGTTCCTGTACCTGGGCTACGTCGGCTTCTCGATGGCCTTCTCGTTCGCCATCGCCGCCCTGATCGAGGGCCGGGTGGACGCCGCCTGGGCGCGCTGGGTGCGGCCGTGGACCCTGGCCGCCTGGTCGTTCCTCACGGTGGGCATCGGCCTCGGCTCCTGGTGGGCCTACTACGAACTGGGCTGGGGCGGGTTCTGGTTCTGGGACCCGGTCGAGAACGCCTCGTTCATGCCCTGGCTGGCGGGCACGGCGCTGCTGCACTCCTCCATCGTGGTCGAGAAGCGCGACACCATGAAGGCCTGGACCGTGTTCCTGGCCATCGTCGCCTTCTCGCTCAGCCTGCTGGGCACCTTCCTGGTGCGCTCAGGCGTGCTGACCAGCGTGCACGCCTTCGCCACCGACCCCAAGCGCGGCGTGTTCATCCTGATCCTGCTGATCATCGTCATCGGCGGCTCGCTGGCCCTGTTCGCCTGGCGCGGGCCGCAACTTAAAAGCACGGGCCTGTTCCAGCCGGTGTCGCGCGAGGGCGCCCTGCTGCTGAACAACCTGATGATGACCGTGGGCACGGCGGTGGTGCTGCTGGGCACCCTCTATCCCCTGTTCACCGACGCCATGACCGGCGGCCAGAGCAAGGTCTCGGTCGGCGCGCCGTTCTACAACGCCGTGTTCGTGCCGCTGATGATCCCCATGATCGCGGCCATGGCGGTGGGGCCCATGCTGTCGTGGAAGCGCGGCGACCTGGGCGCCGCCCTGACACGCCTGTGGCTGGCCTGCGCCGCCGCCGCCGTGGCGGTGGCCGTGACCTGGCTGGTGCAGACCGGGGGCTCGGTCCTGGGCCTGATCGGGGTCCTGTTCGCCGCCTGGCTGGCGGTCGGCACCCTGGTCGAGCTGGCCGAGCGGGTGCGCCTGTTCCGCGCGCCGGCGGGCGAGAGCCTGCGCCGCCTGGCGCGCCTGCCCCGCGCCGCCTGGGGCATGACCCTGGCCCACTTCGGGCTGGCGGTGGTGGTCGCCGGCATCACCGGTGCCGGGGTGTGGAAGGTGGAGAGCATCCAGGCCATGAAGCCCGGCGACAGCGTCGACGTGGCCGGCTACACCTACACCTTCCACGGCGCCCAGGAGCACCAGGGCCCCAACTATTCGGCCCTGCGCGGCAAGTTCACGGTCAGCCGCGGCGGCGAGCCGGTGGTCGATCTGTGGCCCGAGAAGCGCGTCTACACCGTGCGCGCCATGCCCACCACCGAGGCCGCCATCCACCCCACCTTCTGGGGCGACCTGTACGCCGTGGTCGGCGACGCCCAGCCCGGCGGCAGCTTCGTCACCCGCCTCTACTTCAACCCCCTGGTGGGCTGGATGTGGGCCGGCGGCCTGATCATGGTGCTGGGCGGGGTGCTCAGCCTGAGCGACCGGCGCTACCGGGTCGGCGCGCCGACCCGGCGGCGGGTCCCGGCCGGCGCCGCGGCGCGGGCCTGAGGCGCGGACCGGCCATCCCATGAAACGCGCGCTCTATTTCCTGCCCCTGTTGGTGTTCGCCGTGCTGGCGGGGTACTTCTACGTCGGCCTGGGCATGGACCCGCGCACCCTGCCCAACATGCTGGAGGGCAAGCCGGTGCCGGCCTTCGACCTGGCCCCCATCAAGGGCCGCGAGCGGGGCTTCGCCAACACCGACCTGCTGGGCCAGGTGACCCTGGTCAACGTGTTCGGGTCCTGGTGCATCGCCTGCCAGGCCGAGCACCCGTTCCTGATGCGCATCAAGGAGGCGGGCTGGGTGCCCATCTACGGCATCGACTGGCGCGAGCGCGACCCCGACGCCGGGCCCCTGTGGCTGCGCAAGTGGGGCGACCCCTACACGGTGGTCGGCGACGACCCCAAGAGCCACGCCGCCATCGCCTTCGGAGTCACCGGCGCGCCCGAGACCTTCCTGGTCGATAAGCAGGGCGTGGTGCGCTACAAGCAGGTCGGTCCCATCACGCCCGAGGTGTGGGAGGGCACGCTGTGGCCCCTGATCCAGGAGTTGCGCAAATGAGGCGGATCGCCGTCCTGCTGCTGCTGGCCCTGGCCCTGTGGGCGCCCGCCGCCGGGGCCGTGGAGCCCGCCGAGAAGCTGGCCGACCCGGCCCTGGAATCGCGGGCGCGCGAGATCAGCCAGGTGCTGCGCTGCGTGGTGTGCCAGAACCAGTCCATCGACGATTCCAACGCCGAGCTGGCCCACGACATGCGCCTGCTGGTGCGCGAACGCCTGGTCAAGGGCGAGAGCAACCAGCAGGTCATCGACTACATGGTGTCGCGCTATGGCGACTTCGTGCTGCTGAAGCCGCCGGTCAAGGCCAAGACCTATGCCCTGTGGTTCGGGCCCCTGGCGCTGTTCCTGATCGCCGTGGCCGTGGCGGTGGTGTTCGTCCGCCGCCGCGCCGCCGCCACCGCGGCGGCGCCGGCGCCGCTCAGCGACGACGAGCGCCGGCGCCTGGACGAGCTGATGAAGGGGGGCGACCGGTGACCGTGCTGTGGATCGCCGCCGCCGTCCTGGTGCTGGTCACCGCGGCCCTGCTGGGCCTGCCCCTGCTGCGCGCCCGCGGCGGCGAGGCGGCGTCCCGCGCCGACTACGACCTGACCGTCTACAAGGACCAGCTGGCCGAGATCGACCGCGACCTGGAACGCGGCCTGCTGAGCGCCGAACAGGCCGAGGCCGCGCGCATCGAGGTGCAGCGGCGCATGCTGGCCGCCGCCCCCGAGGACGGCGCGCCCCCGGCCGCGGTCCCCGCCGGCGGGCGCCGCTGGGCCACCGCCGCGGTGCTGTGCGTCGCCGTGCCGGCGGCGGCCCTGGGCCTGTACGGCTACCTGGGGGCGCCGCAGCAGCCGGACCAGCCCTTCGCCGCGCGGCCGGCGCCGGTCCACGCCGAGGGCCGCAAGACCGAGATGGCCGACCTGGTGGCCAAGCTGGCGGCGCGCATGGAGCAGAACCCCGACAGCGTCGAGGGCTGGCTGCTGCTGGGCCGCTCCTATACCACCCTGGGCCGGTTCGACGACGCGGCCGCCGCCTATGGCCGGGTGCTGGACCTGCGCCCCGGCGAGGTCGAGGTCCGCGCCGACCGGGCCGAAGCCCTGGTCATGGGTGCCGACGGCCGGATCCCGGCCCAGGCGCGCGAGGATTTCCGCGCCGTCCTGGCCGCCGACCGCGCCAACGTGCGGGCCCGCTTCTACCTGGCCATGGCCAGGGCCCGCGAGGGCGACGACACGGGCGCCCTGCAGGACCTGGTGGACCTGATCGCCATCTCGCCGCGCAACGCGCCCTGGCTGCCCACCGTGGGGCAGGAGCTGATGCGCCTGGCGGCGGCGGCCAAGGTCGACCCCACCGCCCTGCGCCCCACCGCCGAGGCCCTGGCCCTGGCCAAGGACCTGGCCGCCAGCCGGCCGGCGCCGCCGCCCCGGCCCCAGGGCGAGGGGTCCGCCCCGGCCGCCGCCGCGCCGGGGCCCAGCCAGGCCGACGTGGACGCGGCGTCGGAGATGTCGGCCGAGGACCGCACGGCCATGATCCGCAGCATGGTGCAGCGCCTGGCCGACCGCCTGGAGGCCAACCCCGACGACCGCGAGGGCTGGCTGCGCCTGGCCAATGCCTACCGCGTCCTGGGCGAGACCGAGAAGGCCAAAGAGGCCCAGGCCCGGGCCGACGCCCTGCGATAGACCGCCAGTTTCCGCCCGTTTGTTTGGCACCCGAACAGTTTTTTTGTTCCCTGGGCCGCGAAAACCCTTACAATCGCTGCGGGCTTAGGGAGGCACCCCCGATCCGGGACGCGGAGGTCGGGGCACGGCCCGGCAAAACT
Source organism: Hyphomicrobiales bacterium (assembly GCA_024236415.1). Classification (GTDB taxonomy): domain Bacteria; phylum Pseudomonadota; class Alphaproteobacteria; order Rhodospirillales; family JACKKN01; genus JACKKN01. The sequence goes on along the minus strand of JACKKN010000005.1, from coordinate 154,822 downwards.
TGATCAGGATCAACACACGCCGCCCTGTCGGCGGCTACCCTGCCGGACCCGCCTTTGCCGCCGCGCAATGGCCGCCATTTGGGAGGAGGGACCCGTGAACGTTGTCACCAAGATGGAAGCCGGCTCGACCCAGCTCATGTCCGGCAACGAGGCCGTTGCCCGCGGCGTGTGGGAGGCCGGCGTCACGGTGGGCGCCGCCTATCCGGGCACCCCGTCGACGGAGATCCTGGAGAACCTGTCGCGCTACGCCGAGATCCACACCCACTGGTCGGTCAACGAGAAGACCTCGCTGGAGGTGACCATCGGTGCCTCGGTGGCCGGGGCGCGGGCCTTCTGCGCCATGAAGCACGTGGGCATGAACGTGGCCTCGGACGCCCTCATGTCCCAGACCCTGGCCGGGGTCGGCGGCGGGCTGGTGATCGCGGTCGCCGACGACGTCGGCTTCTCGTCGTCGCAGAACGAGCAGGACACCCGCTATTGGGGCCGCTTCGCCCACCTGCCGATCCTGGAGCCCTCGGACTCGGCCGAGGCCTACGCCATGGTCAAGGAGGCCTACGAGATCTCCGAGAAGTTCGGCTGCCCGGTGATCCTGCGCATGACCACGCGCATCTGCCACGTCAAGGCGCTGGTGCAACTGGGCGAGCGCGAGGTGCCCGAGAACAAGGGCTTCACCCGCGACCCGCGGCGCTGGGTCATGGTGCCGGCCAACGCCAAGGCGCGCCAGCAGGTGCAGTTCCAGCGCGACGCCGACCTGGTCGCCGAGGTCGAGGGGTCGGACCTGAACTTCGTCGACGACGGCGCCGACCGGTCCCTGGGCTTCGTCGCCTCGGGCCCGGCGTTCATGAACGTGCGCGAGGCCTACCCCGACGCCCCGGTGTTCAAGCTGGGGTTCAGCTGCCCCCTGCCGGTGGAGAAGATCCGCGCCTTCGCCGCCACCGTCGACACCCTGCTGGTGGTCGAGGAGACCGAGCCGCTGGTGGAGAACGAGCTGAAGGCGGCGGGCATGCTGGACGTGCACGGCTGCGACGTGCTGCCCCGGTTCGGCGAGATGATGCCCGACGTGATCCGGCGTGGTGTCGCCCGGCTGCGCGGCGAGGAGGTGCCCGAGCCCCAGGCGGCGCCGACGCTCGACCTGTTCCCGCGCCCGCCGACCATGTGCGTGGGCTGCCCGCACCTGCCGGCCTACTACTGCCTGTCGCGGCTGACCCGCAACACCTACATCGCCGGCGACATCGGCTGCTACACCCTGGGCGCCGGGCACCCGTGGCAGGCACTGGACACCACCACCTGCATGGGCTCGTCCATGGGCATGTCGCTGGGCATGTCGCTGGGCAAGGCCGAGGTCGACGCCGGCAAGGCCGTGGTCGGCGTGATCGGCGACTCCACCTTCCTGCACATGGGCATGCAGGGCCTGCTGGAAATGACCTACAACAAGGGCAACATCACCGTCATGCTGCTGGACAACAGCACCACGGCGATGACCGGCGGCCAGGAAAACCCGGCCAGCGGAATGGACATCCACGGGGCCCCGGCGCCGAAGGTCGATTTCGCCAAGCTGTCCGAGGCCCTGGGCGTGAACCCGGCGCGCATCAAGCGGGTCGACCCCTACGAGCTGCCGACCCTGTTCCGCACCATCAAGGAGGAGATCAAGCACGACGAGCCGTCGGTGATCATCACCAACCGGCCCTGCGTGCTGATCGACCGGTTCGCCAAGCAGCCGCCGCTCAAGGTGGTGGACGAGGACTGCACCGGCTGCACCAACTGCCTGAACGTGGGCTGCCCGGCGATCCAGGTGACCCGGCGCGAGGAGATCATGAAGCCCAACGGCAAGGTGCTGAAGAAGGCCTGGACGCGCATCGACACGGTGGCCTGCACCGGCTGCAACGTCTGCCTGCAGACCTGCGGCCCCAACGCCATCGTGCCGGCCTACGCCAACGTCAACCCGGCCACCGAGACGGCCACCCCCGCCGCGTGATCCGGACCCGGGAGGCACAGATGACCGACAACCGCGACACCGTCACCAACATCCTGGTCTGCGGCATCGGCGGCCAGGGGGTGATGACCGCCGCCGAGATCCTGGCCCAGACCGCCATCTCGCTGGGCTACGACACCAAGAAGACCGAGGTCTCGGGCATGGCCCAGCGCGGCGGCGTGGTGACCTCGCACGTGCGATTCGGGCGCCGGGTGCTGTCGCCCTCGATCCCGCCGGGCGAGGCCGACCTGCTGCTGGGCTTCGAGCCGGCCGAGGCCATGCGCTGGGCCACCCACGTGCGGCCGGGCGGCCCGGCCATGGTCAACACCCTGCGCCTGCCGCCGCCCATCGTCTCGATGGGCCTGTTCGACTACCCGGCCGACCCCATCGCCGAGATCCGCAAGGTCGGGCTGACGGTGTATGACTTCGATGCCGGCGACATCGCCCGCGGGCTTGGCGACATGCGGCTGGTCAACTCCATCATGCTGGGCGCCATCGCCGACCACCTGCCGTTCGAGGCCGACCTGCTGCGCCAGCAGACCCTGGACCGCTTCCGCGCCCGGCGGCCGGAGATGGTGGACCTGAACGAGAAGGCGTTCGAGGCCGGCCGCCGCGCCGCCGCCGAATCGGCGGCGCGGGCCGAATCGTCCTCGGCGGCCTAGGTCCCGTCAGGCTGCGGGCCGGCGGGCCGGGCCTTGCGCCCGGTGACCATGGCACGCACCAGGTTCTGCCGCGACAGCAGGCTTTCCAGGGCGACGCCCCCCAGGTGCCCGGCGACCAGCACCAGCAGGGCGACGAACAGGCCCTCGTGCAGCTCCTCGGCGGCGTGGCCGACCCGGGTCCCGACCCATCCGGCCAGGGGACCGGCGTGCTCGGCCCCGCCCTGGGCCACCAGGCCGGTGACCACCAGCAGCGCCAGCAGGGTCAGCAGGGCGAAGATCATGGCCGCCCCCGCCGGGTTGTGGCCCAGGTAGTGCCCGGCCCGCCGCCCCAGCAGGTCGCGCAGGTGCGCCAGTACCCGGCGCGGCCCGTAGGCGAAGCTGGCGAAGCGGCTGTGCTCGGACCCGATCAGGCCCCACACCAGGCGGAACAGCAGCAGGCCGGCGACGGCGTAGCCGATCCAGTAGTGCGGCGCCAACCACCGGTCGTCCAGCACCTCGGCGGTGATCCAGGCGGCGGCCACCGCCGCCACCAGGCTCCAGTGGAACAGGCGGGTGGGCAGGTCCCAGACCCGGACGGTGTCACGGTTCTCGTTCATGGGCGGGTTCTCCCTTGGCTGGGGCTGGTTCAGTCGTGCTCGACGCCGAGGATCTCGCCGGTGGCCGAGTCCACCTTGATCTCCACGTACCGGCCCTGGGCGTCCCGGGCCTTGACCTCGGTGTCGCGCCCGTCGGACTCGATCTTGCGGATGTCGGTGTAGCCGGCCGCCTCGACCCGCTTGGCGATCTCGGCCACCGGCAGGCGCGCCGGGGTGGCGGCGCGGCCGTCGTCGTGGCGCCGCAGTTCGAGCGGCCGGCCCCGGTCGTCGCCGTCGCGGTCGGCCCGCACCGGGGCGGCGACCAGCACGGCGGCCAGCCCGGCGGGCACCAGCAGGGCGGCGGCGATGGCGAACTTGGTGGTCTTGTGCATGGTCTGTCTCCTGGGTCTGGGAGGGGCGCGCCCTCCCGTTGCGTGAACGTGGGCGCAGTATGGGCGGGCGCCACTGAACCGGCCCTGAACCGGCCGTTCATCCCCCGTTCAGGTTCGCCGGGCTAGGATTCCCGGCCGAAAGGAGCCCCCATGCGCCGCCTGCGTGCCGCCATTCCCGCCCTCGCCGCCGCCCTGCTGGCGGCCCTGCCCGCCGCCGCGCCCCGCGCCGACGACGACCACGACCACGACCGCGCCCGCGTGGCCCTGCGCGAGGGCAAGATCCAGCCCCTGGCCCGGGTCCTGGACCGCATCGCCGCCGACTACCCCGGCGACGTGCTGGAGGTGGAACTGGAAGTGGAGGACGCGGGGGAACGCCACCCCTACGTCTACGAGATCCGGCTCTTGACCCGCGACGGCCGGGTCCTGAAGCTGGAGCTGGATGCCGCCACCCTGGAGGTCCTGGAAGTGCGCGGCCGGAAAGACGACGACGACTGATGCGCATCCTGGTGATCGAGGACGACCCCGACCTGTCGCGGCAGCTGGAAACCGCCCTGGGCGGCGCCGGCTACACCGTCGAGGCCGCCGGCGACGGCGAGGAAGGCCACTTCCTGGGCGACACCGGGGACTACGACGCCGTGGTGCTGGACCTGGGCCTGCCGCGCCTGGACGGGCTGACCGTGCTGCGCCGCTGGCGCGCCGCCGGGCGGGCCATGCCGGTGCTGATCCTGACCGCGCGGGACACCTGGTCCGAGAAGGTCGAGGGCATCGATTCCGGCGCCGACGACTACCTGACCAAGCCGTTCCACATGGAGGAGCTGCTGGCCCGGGTGCGGGCCCTGATCCGCCGCGCCAGCGGCCACGCCTCGCCGCTGCTGACCTGCGCCGACCTGACGCTCGACACGCGCAGCGGCCGGGTCCTGCGCGGCGGCCGGCCGGTGGAGCTGACCGCCCACGAGCTGAAGGTGCTGACCTACCTGATGCACCACGCCGGCGGCGTGGTCACCCGCACCGAACTGACCGAGCACATCTACCACCAGGACTTCGACCGCGATTCCAACACCATCGAGGTGTTCGTGGCGCGCCTGCGCCGCAAGCTAGGGCCGGGGCGCATCCGCACCCACCGCGGCCGCGGCTACCAGCTGGACTGCGGGGCCGCCGGGTGACGGTCTCGGTCAACCGGCGGCTGATCCTGGCGGCCACGGTGTGGATCGTCCTTGCCCTGGTGGCCACCGGGGGCGTGCTGACCGCCCTGTTCCGGGCCCACCTGGCGCGCGGCTTCGACGCCGACCTGCGGGTCCACCAGGAGGAGATCCTGACCCTGATCGTACCCGGCGACGGCGGGACGCCGCGCCTCGCCCACCAGCCCGCCGACTCGCGCTTCAACAAGCCGTTCTCGGGCTGGTACTGGGAGGTGCACGCCGGCGGCCGGCGGGTCGCCGGGTCGCGCTCCCTGTGGGACGAGGAGCTGCCGCCGCCGCCGCCGGGGGCCGCGGGCGCCTACGCCGCCGCCGGGCCGCGCGGCCAGGCCCTGCGCGCCCTGTCCCAGCGGTTCACCGTGGCCGACCTGGCCGGCCCGGTGACCGTGACCCTGGCCGGCCCCGCCGCCGCCGTGGGCGACCCGGTGGCCGGCTTCGCCCGGGTGCTGGTGGCCGCCCTGGCGGTGCTGGGCGCCGGGCTGGTGGCGGCGGTGGTGGCCCAGGTGCGCTACGGCCTGCGGCCCCTGCGCCAGGTGCGCGCCGCCCTGGCCCGGGTGCGCGGCGGCCACGAGCAGCGCCTGAGCGGCGCCTTCCCGGCCGAGATCACCGGCCTGGTGGACGAGCTGAACGGCCTGCTGGACCACAACGACCGTCTGCTGGACCGGGCCCGGGCCCGGGCCGCCGACCTGGCCCACGCCCTGAAGACGCCGCTGGCGGCCCTGGTCAACGACGCCGAGGCCCTGGACGACCCGCGCGGCGCCGACATCGTCCGCCACGCCGACATGATCCGCGCCGCCGTCGACCGCGAGCTGTCGCGCGCCCGCGTCACCGGCCCGGTCCTGGGCCGCCAGGCCGACGTGGCGGCGGTGGCCGCGTCCCTGCGCCGGGTGCTGGTCCGCTCCCGCGCCGGCGAGGACCTGGACATCGCCCTCGAGGGGCTGGACGGCCTTGCTTTCGCCGGCGACGGCGAGGACCTGGCGCAGATGCTGGGCAACCTGATGGAGAACGCCTGCCGCTGGGCCGCCGGGCGGGTGCGGGTCGGCGGCCGGGCGGCGGAGGGCGGCTGGCTGGAGCTGGCCGTGGACGACGACGGCCCGGGCATTCCGGCCGCCGCCCGCGCCGAGGTGCTGGCCCGCGGCCGGCGCCTGGACGAGAGCACGCCCGGCAGCGGCCTGGGCCTGGCCATCGTCGGCGACCTGGCCGAGGTCTATGGCGGCACCCTGGACCTGGGGGAGTCGGATCTGGGCGGTCTGCGCGCCCGCCTGCGCCTGCCGGCGGCGTCGCCCGAACGGGCGGAATAGCGCCCCACCCGATCGGGCGTTGAATTTCCGTCACGAAGGGAGGATAACATGGCCCACCCCCCCGGACTGTATCGCAACCCTCGATCCCGGAATGGAACCCATGTCACAGATCAAAACCATCGACAGCCTGGACGTCGCCGGCAAGCGGGTCCTGGTCCGCGCCGACCTGAACGTGCCCATGAAGGACGGGCGGGTCACCGACACCACCCGCATCGACCGCACCGTGCCGACCCTGCAGGAACTGGCCGGGAAGGGTGCCAAGGTGATCGTGATCACCCACCTGGGCCGACCCAAGGGGCAGGTCAAGGCCGAGTTCTCCCTGGCCCCGGTGGCCGAGGCCATGGGCGCGGCCCTGGGCAAGCCGGTGGCCTTCGCCAAGGACTGCATCGGTGACGAGGCCAAGGCGGTCGTCGACGCCATGAACGAGGGCGACGTGGCGATGCTGGAGAACCTGCGCTTCCACGCCGCCGAGACCGACAACGACCCGGCCTTCGCCGCCCAGTTGGCCGAGCTGGCCGACGCCTATGTCTCGGACGCCTTCTCCTGCGCCCACCGCGCCCACGCCTCGACCGAGGCCGTGGCCAAGCTGCTGCCGGCGGCCGCCGGGCGCCTGATGCAGGCCGAGCTGGAGGCCCTGTCGGGTGCCCTGGAGAACCCCCAGAAGCCGGTCGCGGCGGTGGTCGGCGGGGCCAAGATCTCGACCAAGCTGGACGTGCTGGGCAACCTGTCCAAACGTGTCGACATGCTGATCATCGGCGGCGGCATGGCCAACACCTTCCTCAACGCCAAGGGCGTCAACGTGGGCAAGTCCCTGTGCGAGCACGAGATGGCCGACAGCGCCCGCGCCATCATGGACGAGGCCGCCGCCGGCGGCTGCGAGATCGTCCTGCCCGTGGACGTGGTGGTGGCCAAGGAGTTCAAGGAGAACGCCGACAACCAGATCACGTCGCTGGACATGGTGCCCGACGACGGCATGATCCTGGACGCCGGCCCGGCCTCGGTGGACGACCTGAAGGACCGCCTGGCCAGGTGCAAGACCCTGGTCTGGAACGGCCCCCTGGGGGCCTTCGAGATCGCCCCCTTCGACACCGCCACCAACGCCGTGGCCCAGGAGGCCGCGCGCCTGACCGAGGCCGGCAGCCTGCTGTCCGTGGCCGGCGGCGGCGACACCGTGGCGGCCCTGGCCCATGCCGGGGTGGGGGACAAGTTCTCCTACGTCTCCACCGCCGGCGGCGCCTTCCTGGAATGGCTGGAGGGCAAGACCCTGCCCGGGGTCGCCGTCCTGCGCGCCTGAGCGGCGCCGTCTTCCCCGTGATGCGGTCGGGGGCCTTCGGGCCCCCGATTCGCCATCCGGCCGGAAATGGGCTATAATCCGCCCGTTTTCCACGGGCATGTGACGACCACGCGCCCGTGAACAACGGACCGGCATGGCAGAATACCATGGTGACCCCGCGCCAGATGGTCCCCGGATAGGAGACATCGAATGGACGTTGTCACGACGGCCGCCGCGACGCAGCACGCGTTCGCGACGGACTCGCTGCGCCCGCCGGCGCGGCAGGAGGACGAGGTGACCACGGCGGTGGCCCAGGGCACCGTCGAGGGCCTGGACGACCAGGACCGCACCCCGTCCGTGCGCCCGGCCGAGGAGCGGGGCGGCACCGCCACCGAAACGCGAGCCGAGACGGAAAGCCGGACGGAAAGCCGCGCGGAAACCCGGGCCGAGGCGTCGGAGCCGCCACAGCCGGCGCCGGCCGAGGAACCTTTCCGCGGCCGCGAGGTGGACGTGGTCGCCTGACCGCGACAATCCCCGGGGAGGGGAACAAGCAGCGACAGGTTTCGACGCCCCGCGGTCCCGCGGGGCGTTTTCCGTTGCGGCGGCGGCGCCGGCGCGGGCGGGGATTTTGCCGCTTGCCTGGCCGCGCCGCCTTGGTCAGACTGGCCGGACCATGAGCGATCCGACCACCATGGCGCCGACCCTGCCCGGGCCCTCGGTCAAGGCGGTCCCCGAGGGGGACAACCGCGAGCGCCTGGTCTGCCCCGATTGCGGCTACATCGAGTACGAGAACCCCAAGATCGTGGTCGGCGCCGTGTGCACCTGGCAGGGGCAGTTCCTGCTGTGCAAGCGGGCCATCGAGCCGCGCAAGGGCTACTGGACCTTCCCCGCCGGGTTCATGGAATCGCGCGAGACCATCGCCGAGGGGGCGGCACGTGAGGTGCTGGAGGAATCCCTGGCCACGGTGCAGATGGGCGAGCTGTTCGGCATCTACGAGATCCCGCGCATCAGCCAGGTGTACATGATCTTCCGCGCCGAGCTGACCGAACCGGTGTTCGGCGCCGGCGACGAGACCCTGGAATCCCGCCTGTTCCACTGGGACGACATCCCCTGGGACGACTTGGCCTTCCCGTCCATCGTCTGGGGCCTGCGCAAGTACCCCCTGGACGGCGGCCCCTGGCACCACAAGGTCCTGCCCCCCAAGTGACCACGCCCCAAAAAAGGTGCCAGGCACCTTTTATTATTCCAATTTTCTCTTTTCTTGCGAAACAATAAAAGGTGCCTGGCACCTTTTATGGGGATTCCGATTCCGTTAACCAATTTCCGCTAGCGTGGCGGCCATGAGCGACATCAACCCCGCCGCCCTGGGCACGGACATCGCCGCCGCCACCGGCGCGCGGCCGCGCGCCTACCAGGCGGCGCGGGAGGTGGAGCGCCGCGCCGCCGTGACCCAGGGCGACGACAACCCGCGCAACCGCGCCGCCCTGCAGCGCCTGGGCCAGCTCCTGGCCTCGGGCCGGCCGCTGGACGACAACGTGCCGCGCGGCTACTACCTGAACATCCAGGTCTAGGCCGGCCTGTCCGTCCTCATTCCCCAGACAAGGGTTCCGCCATTCCCGCGCAGGCGGGAATCCATTCCGTCGTTTCTGCGGCCAGGGGAAGTGGTGCGGATCGGCCTCGGGGCCTGACCCCGTTTTGCCAACATCCGTCACCCGGACGGCAAGGCGGAATGGGTCCCCGCCTGCGCGGGGACGACGGCATCGGCGAAGCCGGTCCGCTTTGCCGTCATTCCCGCGCTTCTGCCCCGTCCTCCGCGTCCTCCGGCCCGTCCAGCACCGTGAACACCGCCGTGGGCCGGCTGCGGCCGCGCACGGTGATCTCGCCGCGGGGCTCGAAGCGGAAGCCGGTGCCGCAGGCCTCGGCGGTCTGCTGCGACACCAGGACGTAGGTGCCGAACTCCTTGTTCAGGGGTTCCAGCCGGGCGGCGATGTTGACCTCGTCGCCGTGCACCGTGTGCAGCATCATGGTCTCGGTGCCGACGGCGCCGGACACCACCGTGCCCGTGTTGACCCCGCAGCGGGTGCGCAGCAGGGCGCCCGCCGGCCCGAAGCGGCGGGCCCGGGTCAGGGCCTGAATCTCCAGCGCCGTCTGCACCGCGTGGCGGGCGTGGTCGGGGTCCGGCTTGACGGTGTTGAAGGTGATCAGCATGGCGTCGCCCTGGAACTGGTTGATGGCCCCGCCGTGGCGGGCCAGGACCTCGGAGACGGCGGCGAAATAGTCGTTCAGGGTCTGCGCCAGGACGTCGGGGGTCATGCCCTCGGACAGGGTCGAGAAGCCCTCGATGTCCGTGAACAGGACGCTGGCCTCCTTGACCTCGCCGTCGCCGGGGCGGATCGGCGTCTCCGAGGTGGCCACCCGGTCGGCGATCTCGGGCGAGACGAAGCGCGACAGGTCCTGGGCCACGGTGCTCTCGGCCACCGCCACGGTCAGCATGCGCCGCGCCCGCACCAGGGCCACGGCCAGCACCCCGGTGACCACCAGGATGGAGATCACCTTGTCCACCTCGGCGCCGATCAGGACGCTGTTGGACGTCAGGTATTCGACGTAGTTGCGGGTGATCATGGGGTTCGAGGGGTCGGAAAAGATGACGTACAGCGTCAGCCCGACCCAGCCGCCGGCGGCGACGATGCCGGTGACCAGCACGTAGCCCGGCTCGAAGCGCAGGGCGCGCAGCGAGATGAAGATGAAGATGTACAGGATGGTCGGCGCCTTCAGGTAGAAGGACGGCGGCTGCTCGTACTGCAGGTGGAAGGTCCAGATCAGGCCCAGCAGCAGGGCCATGTCGCTGATGACCGAGATCACCAGGAACCAGGGCGGCAGGAAGCGGCGGTAGCTGAGCCCCAGGCGCAGCAGGGAAAACAGGATGTAGGTGCCCAGGACCCAGGGCACCGGGGCGAAGCTGGTGCCGGCCGAGGTCTTGGGGGCGATGGTGTACAGCGCCAGGAAGAAGCAGACCAGGCCGAACTGGACCCAGCCGATGAGGATCTCGCTCTGGGCCTGCTGTTCCGAGATGGCGGCGCGCACGCGCTCGGGCGGCCGCCAGGGCAGGTTGCGGCCGAAGACGAAGCGGGACAGGGTGCTCAACGGCGGGGCCTCCGCGCTGGGGTGATCGGTGGCCAACTATACGCCGCGCGCGCGCCCTGGGCCACGGCGGCGCCGTCACGGCACGTCACAGGACGGTGACGGGCCGGTGAGGGGCCGGTGAGGGGCCGGTGAGGGGCGCGGGAGCGACGACGGGAATTCGCCCTAGGCGTCCAGCCCCATGAGCGAGCGGGCGAAGTCGCGGGGATCGAAGGGGCGCATGTCGTCGATGGTCTCGCCGACCCCGACGGCGTGGACCGGCAGGCCGAACCTCTCGGCCAGGGCCACCACCACGCCGCCCTTGGCCGAGCCGTCCAGCTTGGTCATGACCAGGCCGGTGACGCTGACCATGTCGCGGAAGATCTCCACCTGGCTGTGGGCGTTCTGGCCCACGGTGGCGTCCAGCACCAGCAGGCAGTCGTGGGGGGCGCCGTCGTCCAGCTTTTTGATCACCCGCACCACCTTCTCCAGCTCGGCCATCAGGTTCTTCTTGTTCTGCAGCCGCCCGGCGGTGTCGATGATCAGCACGTCGGCGCCCTCGGCCCGGGCCCGCTGCAGGGCGTCGAAGGCCAGGCCGGCGGCGTCGGCGCCGATGTCCTTGGCCACCACCGGACAGCCGGCGCGCTGGCCCCAGACCTGGAGCTGCTCCACCGCCGCGGCGCGGAAGGTGTCGCCGGCGGCCAGGATCACCGAGCGCCCCTGGTCGCGGAGCTGCTTGGCCAGCTTGCCGATGGTGGTGGTCTTGCCGCTGCCGTTGACGCCGCAGACCAGGATCACGTGCGGCCGCCGCGCCGGGTCCACGGCCAGGGGCCGGGCCACCGGCTCCAGGATGCGCGCCGCCTCGTCGGCCAGGGCCGTGCGCACCTCCTCGGGCGAGACCTCCTTGTTGAACCGGGTCTTGGCCAGGGCCTGGGTCAGCCGGGCCGCCGTGGCGACCCCCAGGTCGGCCAAGATCAGCAGGTCCTCCAGCTCCTCCAGCGCCGCGTCGTCCAGCTTGCGCTTGGTGAAGAGGTCGGTGATGCCGGTGGTCAGCTTGCTGGACGTGCGGCTGAGCCCGCGCCGCAGGCGCCCCAGCCAGCCCAGCTTGCCGTCGCCCTCCGGTTCGCTCATGCCGGCAGGCTCCCCACCAGGCGGCCGTCGGCGACGGCGCTGACCCGGGCCGCCACCAGGGCGCCGGGGTCGGCGTCGAAGTCCAGCTCCACCGGCGCGAAGTGGGCGCTGTGCCCGCCGTTGTCCTGTTCCACCAGCACCTCGACCCGGCGCCCCAGGTGCCCGTCCAGGAACCGGGCCAGGGCGGCGTCGCCGGCGGTGCGCAGGCGCGCCGCCCGTTCGCGCCGCACCGGGCCGGGCAGGGTCGGCATGCGCGCCGCCGGGGTGCCCGGGCGTGCGGAGTAGGGGAACACGTGCAGGAAGGTCAGGCCCATCTCCTCGACCGCGTCCAGGGTGCGGCGGAACATGTCCTCGTCCTCGGTGGGGAAGCCGGCGATCAGGTCGGCGCCCAGGGCCACGTCGGGCCGGGCGCGGCGCGCCCGCGCCGCCAGGTCCAGGGCCTGGGCCCGGTCGTGGCGCCGCTTCATGCGCTTCAGCACCAGGTCGTCCATGGCCTGCAGGCTCAGGTGCAGGTGCGGCATGAATCGCGGCTCCTCGGCCAGCAGGCGCAGGACCTCGCCGTCCACCGCCGCCGGGTCGAGGGAGGAGAGGCGCAGGCGCGCCAGGTCGGGTACCCGGGCCAGGATCGCCGCGGCCAGGGCGCCCAGGCGTGACTGCCCGTGGCTGTCCATGCCGTAGGACGAGATGTCGACCCCGGTCAGCACCACCTCGCCATATCCCTCGGCCACCAGGCGCCGCACCTGGTCGACGATGGCGTCGGCCGGCAGCGAGCGGTTGGGCCCGCGGGCGAAGGGAATGATGCAGAAGGTGCAGCGGTGGTCGCAGCCCTGCTGCACCTGGACGAAGACGCGGGCGCGATTTTCGAAACCGCCGATCAGATGGCCAGCCGTCTCGCGCAGGGCCATGATGTCGGCCACCTGCACGGCGGGGCCGCCGGCGTCGGCCAGGCGGGCGCCGTCCAGCTTCTCGGCGTTGCCCAGCACCCGGTCCACCTCGGGCATGGCGGCGAAGCGCGCCGGGTCGAGCTGGGCGGCGCAGCCGGTGACGATGATCGGCGCGTCCGGGTTCTCGCGGCGCAGGCGGCGGATGGTCTGGCGCGCCTGGCGCTCGGCCTCGGCCGTGACGGCGCATGTGTTGACGATCACCGCGCCCGACAGGCCGGCGGCCCGGGCCTGTTCGCGCATGACCTCGGACTCGAAGGCGTTCAGGCGGCAGCCCAGGGTGATGATTTGGGACTCGGGCATGGCGCTAGGCCTGGGCCAGCAGGGCGTCGTCGAGGGTGCCGGTGAAGCTGGTGGACACCGGCCCGGTCATGGTCACGTGGCCGTCCGGCAGCCACTCGATCACCAGCGGCCCGCCGTCCAGCACCACGGTGGCCCTGCGGCCGGTCAGCCCGCGCCGCGCCGTGGCCACCAGGGCGGCGCAGGCGCCCGAGCCGCAGGCGCGGGTGACGCCCACCCCGCGCTCCCACACCCGCATGCGGATGCGGTCCGGGGCCAGGACCTGCACCGCCTCGACGTTGGTGAACTCGGGGAACAGGGGGTGCCGCTCCACCTGGGGGCCGTAAACCTCCAGCGCCACGGCCGCGGCGTCGTCGACCATGAACACGGCGTGGGGGTTGCCCATGTTGACCCCCACCGGGTCCTTCAGGGGCCCGGCCTCGATGCCCAGGTGCAGGGTGTCGATGGCGTCCGACACCGGGATGTCGCGCCAGTCCAGCCGCGCCGGGCCCATGTCCACGGTCACCTGCTCGCCGTGGGCTTCGGCGTCCAGCAGGCCGGCCACGGTCTGCACCACGGCGTGGCCGTGGCCGGTCTCGGCCATCAGCAGCGAGGCGACGCAGCGGGTGGCGTTGCCGCAGGCCTCGGCCTCGGAGCCGTCGGTGTTGCGGATGCGCATGAACACGTCGGCCAGGCTGTCGCGCGGCGGCTCCAGCACGATGAGCTGGTCGCAGCCCACCCCGGTGCGCCGGTCGGCGATGGCCGCCGCCTGGGCCGCCGACAGGGGCAGCGGTGCGGCGCGCGCGTCCAGCACCACGAAATCGTTGCCCAGCCCATGCATCTTGCGGAACGTGACGGTACCCATGACGGGCTTAATATGGCGCCCGCCGCCCGCGAGTCCACTGATTTCCGGGCCGGCGGGTCAGTAGCGGGCGGCGACGGCGCGGACCAGGCGGAAGAAGTCGCGCCGGGTGTCGGGGTTGGCGATGGCGAAATAGGCCTCGACGAAGGCCCGGTACTCGGCGTTGTCGAGGTGGATTTCGGAAATGGAGTCCACGCTGTCGGCCCGCGGCAGGTCGGCGAAGAAGTAGTCGATGTCCACGCCCAGGGCCAGGGACAGGGACACCAGATGCACCGGCCCGATGCGCCGGACCCCGGATTCCAGCCCGTCCAGGGCCCGGGTCGTCACGCCGATCCGGCGCGCCAGGTCGCGCCGCGCCAGGTTCAAGTCCCGGCGCCGCTGGCGAATGCGCTGGCCCACGTGCTGGTTGATCTGGTCAATTTCCTCCGCCGAATTTGCCGCCTGGTCCGACCGAACGTGCGAGGCTTTGTATTTCACCGTTTTCTGCCCCCTTGACGAATCTCAGGTATCCCTATTCTGCTCCTGCCGCACTTGATTTGAAATTGTCTCGATGCCAGTTATGCTCGCCTGCCAAACAGAATTAGCACCCAACGGTATACACGCGGGCGCTTCGGGCCGCCAAGAAAAAATGACAATATATTGGGGAAAATTCTCCACAATACCCGTTATTGGTGAAATTTCGCAACGGCGCCCTTTTTCCGCCCGGGCCGGCGGCCGGTGCCGTGCTTGACTTGCCCGTTTCCGGCGCCTAGATTGCGCGCCTCAAATCCGGAGGGATGGCCACCATCGCCTTACGGGGCACCGCCAGTCCGCGAGTTTCGCGCACTGGCGTGATTTGCGTTGTGCGCAGGCGCGGGCCGGGGTCCGCGCCACGACAGGGATAACGGACCAGGCATGTTCGAGAGCCTCAGCAGCCGCCTCGGCGACATCTTCGACAAGCTCAGGAAGCGTGGCGCCCTGAGCGAGGCCGACGTGGGCGCCGCCATGCGCGAGATCCGCGTCGCCCTGCTGGAGGCCGACGTGGCCCTGCCGGTGGTCAAGGACTTCATCGACGGCGTGCGCGAGAAGGCCGTGGGCCAGGAGGTGCTGCGCAGCGTCACCCCGGGCCAGATGGTGGTCAAGATCGTCCACGACCACCTGGTCGAGATGCTGCGCGGCGGCGACGAGGGCCCCGGCGACGAGTCCGCCATCAACCTGAACGGCACGCCGCCGGTGGTGCTGCTGATGGTCGGCCTGCAGGGGTCGGGCAAGACCACCACCTCGGCCAAGCTTGCCATGCGCCTGGCCCGGCGCGAGAAGAAGAAGGTGCTGATGGCGTCGCTGGACGTGTACCGCCCGGCGGCGCAGCAGCAGTTGGCGATCCTGGGCGAGCAGGCCGAGGTCCCGGTGCTGCCCTCGGTCCTGGGCGAGCAGCCCCTGGCCATCACCAAGCGGGCCCTGGCCAAGGGCCGGCTGGAGGGCTTCGACGTCCTGATCCTGGACACCGCCGGGCGCCTGCACATCGACACCGAACTGATGGCCGAGGTGGCCCAGGTGCGCGACCTGGCCAACCCCACCGAGACCCTGCTGGTGACCGACGCCATGACCGGCCAGGACTCGGTCAACGTGGCCAGGGAGTTCCAGGACAAGGTCGGCATCACCGGCATCGTCCTGACCCGGGTCGACGGCGACGCCCGCGGCGGCGCCGCCCTGTCCATGAAGGCGGTCACCGGGCGCCCCATCAAGCTGATGGGCGTGGGCGAGAAGCTGGACGCGCTGGAGGCGTTCCAGCCCGACCGGGTGGCCGGCCGCATCCTGGGCATGGGCGACGTGGTCGGCCTGGTCGAGAAGGCCGCCGAGCTGGTCGAGCAGGAAGACGCCGAGCGCCTGGCCAAGAAGATGATGAAGGGCGAGTTCACGCTCGAAGACATGAACGACCAGCTGGGCCAGATCCGCAAGATGGGCGACCTGGACGGCCTGCTGGGCATGCTGCCGGGCGTCGGCAAGATCAAGAGCCAGATGGCCGAGGCCAACCTGGACAACCGGATGGTCGGCCGCCAGCAGGCCATCATCCAGTCCATGACGCCCAAGGAGCGGCGCAATCCCAAGCTGCTGAACGGGTCCCGCCGGCGCCGCATCGCCGCCGGCTCGGGCACCACGGTGCAGGAAGTGAACCGCCTGCTGAAGCAGTTCCAGCAGATGAGCAAGATGATGAAGAAGATGGGCAAGGTGGGGAAGAAGGGCCTCCTGCGCGGGCTGCCGCCCGGCATGATGCCGCCCCAGGGCTCTTTCGGGCCGCCCGGCGGAAGATAGAGGTCAGGGGCCGGGCTCCGGCCCCCGCATGCAACCGGTCCGCCCGCGGGCGGACCCCCCTTGAGAAGGAAACCGAACCGACATGTCCCTGAGAATTCGCCTGTCGCGCGGCGGCGCCAAGAAGCGCCCCTATTACCGCATCGTGATCGCCGACTCCCGCAGCCCGCGGGACGGCCGCTTCATCGAGCGCATCGGCACCTACAACCCCATGGTGGCCAAGGACCATCCCGAGCGGCTGATCATCAAGGAGGAGCGCGCCCGCCACTGGCTCGGCGTCGGCGCCCAGCCCAGCGACCGGGTGGCCAAGTTCATGGCCGACCTGGGCCTGACGGAGGCCCGCGCGCGCAGCGAGCAGACCAAGAAGAACCTGCCCAAGGCCAAGGCCCAGGAGCGCCAGCGCGAGGCCGAGGAGAAGGCCGCCGAGGCCGCCGCCGCGGCCAAGGAGGCGGCCGAGGCCGCCGCCGCCGCCGCCGCGGCCCCGGCCGAGGAAGCGCCGGCCGAAGAGGCCGCCGCCGAGGAGGCGCCCGCCGAAGAAGCCCCGGCCGAAGAAGCGGCCGCCGAGGGTGGCGACGAGGAGAAGGCGGCGGGCTGATCCCCGCCGCCGCGGTGCACGGCCATGGCGGCGCGCCGGCCCCCGTCGCAACCGGATTCCCGGGCCGACCCGGCGGGTCTGGTCTGCCTGGGCGTGGTGACCGGGGCGCGCGGCCTGCGCGGCGAGGTGCGGATCAAGAGCTTCACCGCCGCGCCCGCCGACATCGGCGCCTACGGCCCCCTGCGCGACGCCGCGGGCGGGCGCGCCTTCCGGGTGAAGGTGGTGGGCGAGGCCAAGGGCGTGGTGGTGGCGCGCATTGACGGGATCGGCGACCGCGACGCCGCCGAGGCCCTGAAGGGAACCCGCCTGTACCTGGCGCGCCAGGCCCTGCCGGCGCCGGAGGAGGACGAGTTCTACCACGTCGACCTGGTGGGCCTGCGCGCCGACCTGGCCGGCGGGGGCACCCTGGGCACGGTGCGCGCCGTTGACGATTTCGGCGCCGGCGCGGTGCTCGAGGTGGCCGGCGGCGGCCCAGGCTCGGTGATCCGGGGCACGGTGATGGTGCCGTTCACCCGCGCCGTGGTGCCGGTGGTGGACATCGCCGGCGGCCGGGTGGTGGTGGACCCGCCGCCGGGCCTGTTGGAGCCGGCGGCGCCGGAGGACGAACTTTCCGCCCGGGAGGGCGGCACGGAATGATGGAGGCAGAGGACAAGCAGGCCGACGCGCAGACCGCCCCCTGGCGGGCCACGGTGCTGACCCTGTTCCCCGAGATGTTCCCGGGACCCCTGGGAATCTCCCTGGCCGGGCAGGCCCTGGAGCGGGGGGTCTGGGCACTGGAAACGGTGGACATCCGCGACTTCGCGCGCGATAAACACCGCACCGTGGACGACGCCCCCTTCGGCGGCGGCGCCGGCATGGTGATGCGGCCCGACGTGGTCGACGACGCCATTGCCGCGACCCTGCGGGGAGAGGGCGGCGACGGGGCGGGCGGCGGCCCGGCGAGGCCGCTGATCTTCGCCTCGCCGCGGGGCCGCCCCCTGGGCCAGCAGCGGGTGCGCGAGCTGGCGGCGGGGCCGGGCGTGATCCTGCTGTGCGGGCGCTACGAAGGCATCGACGAGAGGGTGCTGGAGGCACGCGCGGTGGAAGAGGTCAGCCTGGGCGACTACGTCCTGTCCGGCGGCGAGCCGGCGGCCCTGGTCCTGATCGACGCCTGCGCCCGGCTGCTGCCCGGGGTCATGGGCAGCGCCCAGTCGCAGGACGAGGAGAGTTTCGAGCGGGGATTGCTGGAGTATCCCCACTATACGCGGCCCCAGGAGTGGCAGGGCCGCGCGGTGCCCGAGGTTCTGCTGTCGGGGCACCACGAGAAGATTCGCGCCTGGCGCCGAGCCCAGGCCGAGCAGGTGACGCGGGCGCGCCGGCCGGACCTATGGGCCCGGTACCGGGGCGCCGCACAGGAGTAACGAACGGAAGCCGGGCCCAGGCGGGACCGGCGGGATTGAAGGAACAGAACCATGAACGTCATCGAGAAGATCGAGCAGGAGCAGCTCGCCAAACTGACCGCCGACAAGGCGATCCCCGAGTTCGCCCCCGGCGACACCCTGCGCGTGGGCGTCAAGGTGGTCGAGGGCACGCGCGAGCGGACCCAGGCGTTCGAGGGCGTGTGCATCGCGCGCAAGAACGCGGGCCTGAACTCGTCGTTCACCGTGCGCAAGATCTCCTACGGCGAGGGCGTGGAGCGGGTGTTCCCCCTGTACTCGCCCGGCATCGCCGAGATCGAGGTGGTGCGCCGCGGCGACGTGCGCCGGGCCAAGCTCTACTACCTGCGCGGCCGCACCGGCAAGGCGGCCCGCATCGCCGAGAAGACCGACGGCTACTCGGCCAAGCTGGCGGCCCAGGAGAAGGCCGCCGCGGCCGAGGCCAAGGCCGCCTCGGGCGGCGGCCGCAAGTCCAAGAAGGGCAAGAAGTCCAAGGCCGGCTGACCGCCGGCCCTGGCGACCGGAACGGGGACCATCGGGAACGTGACTGACATGGCGACACCGCGCACGCTGTTCGACAAGATCTGGGACAACCACCTGGTGGACGTGCAGGACGACGGCACCTGCCTGCTGTACATCGACCGCCACCTGGTGCACGAGGTGACCAGCCCGCAGGCCTTCGAGGGCCTGCGCACCAGCGGCCGCCCGGTGCGCCGGCCCGAGGCCACCCTGGCCGTGGCCGACCACAACGTTCCCACCACCGACCGCAGTGCCGGCATCGCCGACGACGAGTCGCGCATCCAGGTCGAGACCCTGGAAACCAACGCCGCCGATTTCGGCGTGCCCTACTTCGGCATGGACGACATCCGCCAGGGCGTGGTGCACATCATCGGCCCCGAGCAAGGCTTCACCCAGCCCGGCATGACCATCGTCTGCGGCGATTCCCACACCGCCACCCACGGCGCCTTCGGGGCGCTCGCCTTCGGCATCGGCACGTCGGAGGTGGAGCACGTGCTGGCGACCCAGACCCTGCTGCAGAAGCCGGCCAGGAACATGCTGGTGCGGGTGGACGGCGCCCTGCCGGCCGGGGTCACGGCCAAGGACCTGATCCTGGCCATCATCGGCAAGCTGGGCACCGCCGGCGGCACCGGCTACGTCATCGAGTACGCCGGCGAGGCCATCCGCGCCATGTCCATGGAAGAGCGCATGACGGTCTGCAACATGTCCATCGAGGCCGGCGCCCGGGCCGGCCTGGTGGCGCCCGACCAGACCACCTTCGACTACCTGATGGGCCGCCCCATGGCGCCCAAGGCCGGCGCCTGGGAACAGGCCGTGACATATTGGCGGACCCTGTCCAGCGACGATGGCGCCGCCTACGACGCCACGGTGGTCATCGACGCCGCCGCCCTGGTGCCGCAGGTGACCTGGGGCACCAGCCCCGAGGACGTGCTGCCCATCACCGCCGTGGTGCCCGACCCGGCCTCGGCCCGCGACGCCGCCAAGGGCCAGGCCATGCAGCGGGCGCTGGACTACATGGGCCTCACCGCCGGCACGCCGCTCAGCGCAATCGCCATCGACCGGGTGTTCATCGGCTCCTGCACCAACGGCCGCATCGAGGACCTGCGCGCCGCCGCCGCCGTCGCCAAGGGCCGCCACGTGGCCGCCGGCGTGTCGGCCATGGTGGTGCCCGGCTCGGGCCTGGTGAAGGAGCAGGCCGAGCAGGAGGGCCTGGACCAGGTGTTCCTGGATGCCGGCTTCGAGTGGCGCGAGCCCGGGTGCTCCATGTGCCTGGCCATGAACGCCGACAAGCTGGCGCCGGGCGAGCGTTGCGCCTCGACCTCGAACCGCAACTTCGAGGGCCGCCAGGGCCGCGGCGGGCGCACCCACCTGGTCAGCCCGGCCATGGCCGCCGCGGCGGCGGTGACGGGGCACCTGGCCGACGCCCGCGAGCTGTCGGACTGACCCCACCGCGCTAGCGGATCACCTCGACCTCGACCCCCGCGTCGACCCGGGCCCAGGCCCGGTCGGAGGTCAGCACCGGCAGGCCCAGGGTCGCGCCCAGGGCCAGGCAGGCGCGGTCGCCGAAGGACAGGCCGTGGGGCCGCCCCATGGGATACAGGGCCGCCGTCAGGCGCGCCTGCTCGTCGTCGAACGGGTCACAACGGATGCCCAGGTCGCGGACCGCCTGGCGGGCGGCCTCCGCCGCCTGCCCGGTGCGCACGAAATAGGTCAGCACCTCGCCCAGGTTGACGGCCGACAGCCGCGCTCCCGCGTCCGTGCCAGCCCCCGTCAGGTGGGGCAGGACCCGCTCGTGGCCCGGCTCGGCGAACAGCACGGCCAGCACCGCCGAGGCGTCGAGCACGACGCTCAATCGTCGAAGTCCTCGCCCCGGTGGCGCAGGAAGTCGTCCACCGCCCCCGCCGGCGGCGCGCCGCCGTACAGGGCCCGCACGCGGGCCTGGACCTGGGCCGGCGTGGCGGCGGGCGCGGGGGCGTATTCGCGGGCGATCAGGGCGCGCACCTCGGCCTCCATGCTGCGGCCGTGGCGGGCCGCCGCCACCCGCAGCGCGCGCAGGGTTTCCTCGGGCAGGTTGCGGATGTTCAGGGTCGCCAAGGGCCGGTCTCCACCAATGCTGTCAATGTAGGCAGTGATATCATTGATGTCAATTTCATACGGGGCACCTGCGCGTTGCGGACCGTGACGAAATCGGCTAGGAATGCGGCTCCCTCACGCAAACCAGCGGACACGTCATGGACAAGTTCACCAAGCTGACCGGGGTCGCGGCGCCCCTGCCCATGATCAACGTCGACACCGACATGATCATCCCCAAGCAGTTCCTGAAGACCATCAAGCGCTCGGGCCTGGGCAAGAACCTGTTCGACGAGATGCGCTATGACGAGCAGGGCAACGAGATCGCCGACTTCGTGCTCAACCGGCCGGCCTACCGCCAGGCCACCATCCTGGTGGCCGGCGACAACTTCGGCTGCGGCTCGTCGCGCGAGCATGCGCCCTGGGCGCTGCTGGACTTCGGCATCCGCTGCATCATCGCGCCCAACTTCGCCGACATCTTCTACAACAACTGCTTCAAGAACGGCATCCTGCCCATCAAGCTGCCCCAGGAAGAGGTGGACAAGCTGATGGACGACGCCCAGCGCGGCGCCAACGCCACCATCACCGTGGACCTGGAAAGCCAGACCATCCAGGGCCCCGACGGCGGCGAGATCACGTTCGACATCGACCCCTTCCGCAAGCACTGCCTGCTGAACGGCCTGGACGACATCGGCCTGACCCTGCAGAAGGACGACAAGATAGGGGCCTTCGAGGACAAACGGCGTCTCAGCCAGCCCTGGCTGTAGGCATTCCAAGAAAACACGTTCGGCAGGAGGGGACAAACCATGGCCGCGAACAAGAAACTGCTGGTGCTGCCCGGTGACGGCATCGGCCCCGAGGTGATGGCCGAGGTGCGCCGGGTCGTGGACTGGATGGCGCGCAAGCGCACCGTCAGCTTCGACATCACCGAGGACCTGGTGGGCGGCGCCTGCTTCGACGCCCACGGCTGCGCCGTGCGCGACGAGACGGTGGCCGACGCCATGAATGCCGACGCCGTGCTGCTGGGCGCCGTGGGCGGCCCCAAGTGGGACAGCGTGCCCCGCCAGCACCGGCCCGAGGCCGGCCTGCTGCGCCTGCGCAAGGACCTGGACCTGTTCGCCAACCTGCGCCCGGCCCTGGTGTTCGACGCCCTGGCCGAGGCCTCGTCCCTGAAGCTGGAGATCGTCAAGGGGCTGGACATCCTGATCGTGCGCGAGGCCACGGCGGGGGTCTATTTCGGCACCCCGCGCGGCGAGGAGACCCTGCCCGACGGCACGCGGCGGGCCATCGACACCCAGTCCTACACCGAGGCCGAGGTGCGCCGGGTGGCGTCGCTCGCCTTCGAGCTGGCGCGCAAGCGCGGCAACAAGGTGCATTCGGTGGAGAAGGCCAACGTCATGGAGACGGGCATCTTCTGGCGCCGCGTGGTGACCGAGCTGCACAAGGCCGAGTTCGCCGACGTGGAGCTGCACCACATGTACGCCGACAACTGCGCCATGCAGCTGCTGCGCGACCCCAAGCAGTTCGACGTGATCGTCACCGACAACCTGTTCGGCGACATCCTGTCCGACGAGGCGGCCATGCTGACCGGGTCGCTGGGCATGCTGCCGTCGGCCACCCTGGGTGCCGTCGACGCCGGCGGCCGCCGCCGCGCGCTCTACGAGCCGGTGCACGGCTCGGCCCCCGACATCGCCGGCACCGGCGCCGCCAACCCGCTGGCGACCGTGCTCAGCTACGCCATGTGCCTGCGCTACTCCTTCGACATGGGCGACGACGCGGACATGGTCGAGAAGGCGGTGCAGAACGTGCTGGCCGGCGGCCTGCGCACCGCCGACATCATGCAGCCCGGCAAGGCCAAGGTTTCGACCACGGTCATGGGCGAGGCGCTGATCTCCGAGCTCGACAAGCTGGCCGGGTAGGACAACGGAAAACGGCGGCCCCCGGGGCCGCCGTTCCTGTCTTCTATGCGCCTATTGCGGCCTACTTGACCACGCAGTGCTTGGCGTAGTCCGCGGCCTCCTGGGCGGTCACGTTGGTCACGCCCTTTTCCTTGATGTCCTTGCACCATGCCTCGCTGCCCACCTCGGGCGAGCAGGCGCCCAGCGACGCCGCCAGGCCCAGGGCCGACACCAGGGCCAGACCGGTCACCATCTTCTTCACCATCTTCCACATCTCCTTCTGGGGAATCGACTAACCGGAGGTTAGGGCGAACCCCGAACCGGGGCAACCGCACATTAAGGCCAGGGCGTGCCCAGGTGGGCCGACAGGGCGTCCACCAGGCGGTCGCCGTCGGCGCCGTCCACGTCCAGGTGGGTGACCACGCGCACCCGGCGCTCGCCGAACTCGCAGATCAGGATGCCCTCGGCGGCCAGGGCCTCGGCCAGGGCGGCGGCCGTCGGGCCCTCGGGGGCGATGTCGAAGATGACGATGTTGCTGTCCACCGGCAGCACCCCGGCCACCAGGGGCAGCTCGCCGATGCCCTGGCCGATGTGCGCCGCCAGGGCGTTGTCCTCGGCCAGGCGGTCGACGTTGTGGTCCAGCGCATAAAGGCACATGGCGGCCAGCACGCCCGATTGCCGCAGGGCGCCGCCCCACTGCTGCTTGAACCGCCAGGCGGCCTCGATGAACGTGGCCGGGCCGGCCAGGACCGCGCCCACCGGGGCGCCCAGGCCCTTGGAGAAGTCGATCCAGCAGGAATCGAACAGGCCGCCATAGGTGGCGGCGGCGATCCCGGTGGCGGCGCAGGCGTTCAGCAGGCGGGCGCCGTCCATGTGCGCTGCCAGGCCGGCGTTCCGTGCCGCGGCCACCACCGCCTGCATCTGTTCCAGTGGCCACACGGCGCCGCCGCCCAGGTTGGCGGTCTGCTCCAGGCACAACAGGCGGCTGGCCGGGAAGTAGCGCGACGGCGGGCGGATGGCGGCGGCCACGGCGGCGGCGTCGAAGCGGCCGCGGTCGCCCTCGACGGTGCGGATCATGACCCCCGACAGGGCCGCCGGCCCGCCCGATTCGAAGTTGACGATGTGGCTGGTCTGCTCGCAGATCACCTCGTCCCCGGGCGTGCAGTGGACGCGCAGGGCGATCTCGTTGCACATGGTGCCCGACGGCAGGAACAGGGCCGCCTCGTGGCCCAGCAGCTCGGCCACCCGGGCCTGCAAGGCGTTGGTGCTGGGATCCAGGCCGCGCTGCTCGTCGCCCACCTCGGCCGTCAGGACGGCCTCGCGCATGGCCCGGCCGGGGCGGGTGGTGGTGTCGCTGTAGAAGTCGATCAGCCTGTCGGTCACCGGGGTCCTCCCTGTCTCATTCCGCCGCCGCGCCGGCCAACTGCCGGCCGACCAGGTGGGCGTACAGGCCGCCCCGGGCCAGCAGGGCCTCGTGGCGGCCGGTTTCGACCACCCGGCCCCGGTCCATGACGGCGATCACGTCGGCCTCGCGCACCGTGGACAGGCGGTGGGCGATGACGATGGTGGTGCGGTCGTGCATCAGGTCGCGCAGGGACCGGTGCACGGCGCGCTCGCTGATGGCGTCCAGGTGCGAGGTGGCCTCGTCCAGGATCAGCACCGGGGCGTCCTTGAGGAAGGCGCGGGCGATGGCGATGCGCTGCCGCTGCCCGCCCGACAGGCGCATGCCGCGTTCGCCCACGGGGGTGTCCAGGCCTTGCGGCAGGGAGGCCACGAAGTCGCCCAGGGCGGCACGCTCGACCGCCGCCCGGATCTCGGCCTCGGTGGCGCCCGGGCGGGCGAGGGCGATGTTGGCGCGCAGGGTGTCGTTGAACAGGTAGGTGTCCTGGGCCACCAGGGCGATGCGGCCGCGCAGCTCGTCCAGCCGGTAGTCGGTCAGCGGCGCGCCGCCCAGGGTGACGGTGCCGGCGTCGGGGTCCCAGAACCGCATCAACAGGTGGGCCAGCGTCGTCTTGCCCGCCCCCGAGGGCCCGACCAGGGCCAGGGTGCGGCCGTCGGGGATGTCCAGGTCGACATCGTCCAGGGCCCGGTCGCGGCGGCCCCGGTAGGCGAAGCAGACGCCGTCCAGCACCACGCCCTTGCCGGTTTCCGCCGCACCCACCCCGGGGCCGTCCTGGACCGGCACCGGTTCGGCGTGCACGGCGTGCAGGCGCCGGGTGGCGCCCAGGGTGTCGGCCAGCTGCCGCCCCACGTGGGCGATCTCGGACACCGGCAGGAAGGCGGCCATGGCCAGCAGGGTCAGCAGCGGCAGGAAGGCGCTGTCCAGCCGCCCAGACTGGACCAGGGTCACGCCGGCCACCACCACGGCCAGGCCGCCCAGGCCGATCATGGTGTCCAGCGCCGCCGTCTGCGCCGCCAGGTCGCGGAAAAAGCCGCGCCGGGCGTCGTGGTAGCGTTCCAGCAGGCGGTCGAAGGCGCGGCCCCGGGACGTGCCGTGGCCGAAGGCGACCACCTCGCCCAGGCCCTGCACCGTGTCCACGGCGTGGGCGTTCAGCTCGCCCAGGGCCTCGCCGGCGAGGGAGCCCAGGCGGTCGACCCGGCCGCGCATGAGGAAGGGGCTGAGCGCCACGAAGGCCAGGAACGGCAGCAGGGCGAGGGCGATGGCCCAGCCGTGGGCGGCCAGGATGGCCAGCACCGCGGACGGCACCAGCACGGCGACGAAGGCCGGCGCCACGGTGTGGGCGAAGAAGTATTCCACCACCTCCACGTCCTGGGTCGCCGCCGCCACCAGGTCGCCGCTGCGCCGGCGTACCAGGTAGGCCGGCGCCAGGGCGTCCAGCTTGCGAAACAGCGCGATGCGCATCTCGGCCAGCATGCGGAAGGCCATGTCGTGGGCGACCCAGGATTCGCTCCAGTGCAGCATCCCGGCCAGCGGCGCCAGCACCGCCAGCCACCACAGGTACGGCGCGTGGGGCGTGCCCGTCTTCACCGCCGCCACCGCGAGGGCGCCCATGGCGCCGACGCCGATGTAGGCCACCACCCGGCCGATGCCGAACCCCAGCGTCATCAGGAACCGGCCCCACCAGGGCCGGACCTCGGCCAGCAGGGCGGCGAAGGCCTGGGTCCAGGTCAGGCCCTCGGCGCGCAGGATGGCGTCGGCCGGTTCGCCGTCGTCGACGTCCCCGGCCGCCGGGCCCGTTTCGGCCCCGGGCGCCGCCAGGGGCAGCAGCCGGGCCGCGGCGCCGGCGCCGGCGGCCTCGCGCGCCTGGTCGGCCATCAGGGCGTGGTAGGCGCCGCCGGCGGCCATCAGGTCGCCGTGGCGGCCCTCCTCGACCAGGCGGCCCCTGTCCAGCACCAGGATGCGGTCGGCGTCGATGACGCTGGACAGGCGGTGGGCGAAGATGATGGTGGTGCGCCCCGCCATCAGGCGGTCCAGGGCCTCCTGGATCACCGCCTCGTTCTCGGCGTCGACGGCCGACAGCGCCTCGTCCAACACCAGGATCTCGGCGTCGCGCAGCAGGGCGCGGGCGATGGCGATGCGCTGCCGCTGCCCGCCCGACAGGCGGATGCCGCGCTCGCCGACCACGGTGCGGTAGCCCTGGGGCAGGCGGTCGATGAACTCGGTGGCGTTGGCGGCGCGGGCGGCGGCCGCGATCTCGTCCCAGGTGGCGTCGGGCCGGCCCAGGCGCAGGTTGTCCTCGACCGTGCCGTGGAACAGGTAGGTGTCCTGCCCGACCACCGCCATGCGGTCGCGCAGCACTTCGGGGTCCAGGCGGCGGATGTCCACCCCGCCGACGCGGATGGCGCCGTCGGTGACGTCATAGAGGCGCAGCAGCAGCTTCATGATGGTCGACTTGCCGGCGCCGCTGGCGCCGACGATGCCCACCCGCTCGCCCTCGGCCACGGTGAAGGTCAGGCCGTCGTGGGCGCGGGCCTCGCCGCCCGGGTAGCGGAAGGCCACCCGGTCGAACTCGATGCGCGACGAGGCCGGCGCCGGGCCGTCCCAGGGCTGCGCCTTGGCGTTGACCAGGGGCTCGGCGTCCAGGATCTCGAAGATGCCCATGGCCGCCGACTGGCCGATCATGCCGTCGTGCAGCAGGGCGCGCAGGTCGCGCAGGGGCCGGAACACCTCGGTCCCCAGCATCAGCAGGATCAGCAGCGTGCCCAGCTCCATGGACCCGGTGGTGACCCGGTACGCGCCCAGGGCCAGGGCCGCGGCGGCGCCCAGGGTGATGCCCAGGTCGGTGATGCCGCGGGCCAGGGCGTTGGTGGCCAGCACCCACATGGTGGCGCGGAACAGGGCGTGGGCGCGGTCGGCCAGCAGGTCGATGCGCGGGCCGCTCTGGCCGAACGCCTTCAGGGTGCCCAGGCCCTGGATGGAATCCAGGAAATCGGCGGCGAAGGCCTTGTACGCCTTGGACCGGCCCAGCGCGTTGTCCCGGTCCAGGCGGTGGAACACCATGGGCGCCACCAGGGTGGCCAGGGCCGCCGCCAGCATCACCCCGGCCACCGCCGGGTCCAGGAAGGCGGCGAAGGCGAAGATCACGACCGGGGTCAGGGCGGCGACGAACAGTTGCGGCAGGTACTGGCCGAAATAGGTCTCCAACTGCCGCACCCCGTCGACCATGGCGGTGATCACGGCGCCGCTGCGGGTGCCGCCGAAATGGGCCGGGCCCAGGGCCACCACCTGCTCGTAGATGCGCAGGCTCAGGCGCCGCTGCACCGCGAACCCGGTCTCGTGGGCGATCACGGTGCGCAGGAATTCGAGCCCGCCGCGGCCCGCCATCACCGCGGCCACGGCCACCGCCGGCCAGGCCAGCTCGGCCAGGGGGCGCCCGGCGATCACCTGGCCCAGCAGCCAGCCCAGCAGGGCCAGGCGGGCGATGGCGAATCCGGTGGCCACCAGGCCGACGGCCACGGCGGCGGCGATGCGGTGGCGGATTCCGGCCGTGAAGGCCCACAGACGGCGGTCGAAGTACATGGAATCTCCAGGGTGCGCTAACGCCTACTAATCGCAGAAAACGCCCGGCACGCCAACCGGCTTGTCGGTGGGCCCAATCGCGCCGCAATCCGGTCGCGCCGGTGGCGGCGGTCTGGTACCATCCCCCCGCCGCGACGGCCGGGCGGCAACCGGGCAGGAGCAGACCAGGTGAGCGGACCCGTGTCCTTTTTCGTCGAGCGGGACGGCGTGTTCGTGGGCCAGGATCCGGCCCGCGGCCCGTGGCTGCCCGACTATTGCCACGCCGGTCCGGTGACCGGGCTGGTCGCCCGCGCGGTCGAGCGGGCCCTGGGCGGCGACAAGGTGCTGACCCGGCTGACCGTCGACCTGCACCGGCCGGTGCCCATGGCCGGAATCCGGGTGCGGGCACAGGTCGCGCGCGATGGCCGCCGGGTCGCTACCGCCACCGCCACGGTCACCGACCTGGACGACCGCCTGTGCGCCAGCGCGTCCAGCATGCATGTCGCCGAGGAGGACATCGGCCCGGTGCCGACGGCGCCGGTGGCGCGGCTGGCCCGGGCCGACGCGGTGCCGGGGCGAATCGGGTCCGGCAAGATGGGGCACGACCTGCCCATGTTCGGCCATTTCGTCGAGGTCGCCATCGCCGCGGGCGAAGGCCGCGGGCGGGGCCCGGCCACCATGTGGATGCGGACGCCGCCGCTGCTGCCCGACGACGAACCGTCGTCGTTCCAGCGCCTGTGCCCGCTGGCCGACTGCGGCAACGGCATTTCCAGCAACGCCCCGCTAGACCAGATCGGATTCGTGAACAGCGACATCACCATCGTCGCGCACCGGCGCACGCAATCCGACTGGCTGGTGTCGCGGGCGATCTCCCACTGGCACGAAACGGGGGTCGGCCTGGCCCGGGCCGAGATCTCGGACGAGGACGGCCCGGTGGCCTCGGTGCTGCAGACGGTGTTGCTGAGCCCGACGGGAAGGTGAGCCCGCGGTTCGGCCGGCGTCCGGCCGAGTCGCACGAAAATCCAGCCGCGGCGGCCCGGGGACCGGAGAAGTGGCCCGGAAATCCGCCGTTTCAGGGTATTTCAACTCCGGGCCTTCCCCTGCCGGCCACCTGTGCTAATGTCGCAGGGCGGCCGACGGGCCGCCAAGTACGAAAATGGCCGTACAGGACAATACCAAGGGGGCCCCATTGACCAGTAAGCGCGGAAAGGCGCAGGACGGCGACTCCGCCAAGGCAACCAAGACGACCAAGGCGAAGGCGACCGCGCCGGCCAAGTCGAACACGACGAGCAAATCGGCGGTGACGGGCAAATCGGCGGCGACGGGCAAATCGGCCGCGACCGGCAAGACGACCCGGCCCGCCCGGGCGACGGCGGCGGAGTCCGCCGCGACCGTCAAGCAGCGGGCGGCAGCGGAGCAGGCCGAAGGTTTCAGCCGGATCCGCGAGGCCCGGCACAACGACCCGTTCTCGTTCCTGGGCATGCACGACGCGCCCGGCGGCGGGCTGGTGGTGCGCGCCTTCCTGCCCGACGTGCAGGGGGCCACGGTGGTGGACGCCGCCGGCAACGACGTGGCCGCCATGACCCAGGACGACGGCCCCGGCTGTTTCGTGGCGGACCTGCCGCGCCGGGCCAAGCCCTTCGCCTACCGCCTGAAGGTGGACCAGGGCGGCGCCGAGCACCTGCGCGAGGACCCCTACCGTTTCCCGCCCTACATGGGCGAGATGGACCTGCACCTGCTGGCCGAGGGCACCCACCGGCGCAGCTTCGACCGCCTGGGCGCGCAACTGGTGCAGATGGAAGGGGTCGACGGCGTCAACTTCGCCGTCTGGGCCCCCAATGCCCGGCGGGTCAGCGTGGTCGGCGACTTCAACGCCTGGGACGGCCGCCGCCATGCCATGCGCGTGCACCCCGGCTGCGGGGTGTGGGAGATCTTCGTCCCCGGGCTGGGACCCGGGACCCTGTACAAGTACGAGATCACCGGCGGCGACGGCAGCCTGCTGCCGCTGAAGTCCGACCCCTACGCCTTCCGCTGCGAGCATCCGCCCAGCACCGCCAGCATCGTCGAGGGCCGCGGCGCATACCAGTGGAACGACCGCGCCTGGATGGCCGAGCGGGAGCGGCGCCACGGCGTCGACGCGCCGATCGCCGTCTACGAGGTGCACCTGGGGTCCTGGCGCCGGGTGCCCGAGGAGGGCAACCGCTATCTCACCTACCGCGAGATGACCGAGCAGCTGGTGCCCTACGTGGCCCACATGGGCTTCACCCACATCGAGCTGCTGCCGGTCAACGAATACCCCTTCGACGGGTCCTGGGGGTACCAGCCCATCGGCCTGTTCGCGCCCACCAGCCGGTTCGGCCCGCCCGACGAGTTCCGCGCCTTCATCGACGCCTGCCACCAGGCCGGCATCGGCGTGATCCTGGACTGGGTGCCCGGCCACTTCCCCGAGGACGCCCACGGCCTGGCCCGGTTCGACGGCACCCACCTGTACGAGCACGCCGACCCGCGCCAGGGCCGGCACATGGACTGGGGCACCCTGATCTACAACTTCGACCGCACCGAGGTTGTCAACTTCATGATCTCCAACGCCTTGTTCTGGTTGGAGGAATACCACATCGACGGGCTGCGCGTGGACGCGGTGGCGTCGATGCTGTACCTGGACTACAGCCGCGAGGCCGGACAGTGGATTCCCAATGCCTTCGGCGGCAACGAGAACCTGGGCGCCATCGCCTTCCTCAAGCGCCTGAACGAGGTGGTCTATTCCGAGCACCCCGGCGCCTTCACGGTGGCCGAGGAATCGACCGCCTGGCCCATGGTCTCGCGGCCCACCTACCTGGGCGGCCTGGGCTTCGGCTTCAAGTGGAACATGGGGTGGATGCACGACACCCTGAACTACATGTCGAAGGAGGCGGTGTACCGCAAGTACCACCACGACCAGCTCACCTTCGGCCTGCTGTATGCCTACCACGAGAACTTCATGCTGCCGCTGAGCCATGACGAGGTGGTGCACGGCAAGCGGTCGCTGATCGGCCGCATGCCCGGCGACAACTGGCAGCGGTTCGCCAACCTGCGCGCCTACCTGACCTTCATGTGGACCCATCCGGGCAAGAAGCTGCTGTTCATGGGCGGCGAGTTCGGCCAGGAGCACGAGTGGAACCACCAGACCAGCCTGGACTGGCACCAGACCGAGGATCCCCTGAACGGCGGCCTGCAGCGGCTGGTGCGCGACCTCAACCACCTGCTGCGCGACACCCCGGCCCTGCACACGCGGGATAACGACCCCGGCGGGTTCTCGTGGATCGACTGCAACGACCACGAGCAGAGCGTGCTGTCCTACCTGCGATTCGGCCACGACGAGGGGGACGTGGCCGTGGTGGTCACCAACTTCACCCCGGTGGTGCGCCTGGACTACCGCCTGGGGGTGCCACGGGGCGGCTGCTACGTCGAGGTGGTGAACACGGATTCCACCTTCTACGGCGGCTCCGACGTGGGCAACATGGGGGATATCTGGGCCGCGGACGAGCCCATGCACGGCTTTCAGCACGCGCTGCGCGTGACCCTGCCGCCGCTGGCGACCCTGGTCCTCAAGTGGACGGGCCCGGCTTGAGCGGAGACCGGCCGTGAGCCAGACCGTCTGGCCGGGCAAGCCCTATCCCCTGGGGGCCACCTGGGACGGGCGGGGCACCAACTTCGCCCTGTTCTCGGCCAACGCCGAGATGGTCGAGGTCTGCCTGTTCGACGGCAAGGGGCGCAAGGAGCTGGAGCGGGTCCGCCTGCCCGAGTACACGGACCAGATCTGGCACGGCTACCTGCCCGACCTGGTGCCGGGGCAACTTTACGGCTACCGCGTCTACGGCCCCTACGATCCCGAGCGCGGCCACCGCTTCAACCACCACAAGCTGCTGATCGACCCCTACGCGCGCAAGCTGTTCGGCAGCCTGGTGTGGAACCGCGCCAACTACGCCTACCAGCTGGAAAGCCGCAAGGGCGACCTGTCCTTCAACCGCCAGGACAACGCCCGCTACATGCCCAAGTGCGTGATCACGGAATCGTCCTTCAACTGGCGCGAGGACAACCGCCCGGACGTGCCGTGGCACCACACCA
This sequence comes from Hyphomicrobiales bacterium, assembly GCA_024236415.1. Taxonomy (GTDB): domain Bacteria; phylum Pseudomonadota; class Alphaproteobacteria; order Rhodospirillales; family JACKKN01; genus JACKKN01. The sequence goes on along the minus strand of JACKKN010000005.1, from coordinate 123,268 downwards.
TGATCTACGAGACCCACGTGCGCGGCATGACCATGCGCCACCCGCGCGTGCCCGACGACCGGCGCGGCACCTTCTCGGGGCTGGCCCAGCGCCCGGTGATCGAGCACATGAAGTCCCTGGGCATCAACGTGGTCGAGCTGCTGCCGGTACACCCCGTCGCCGACGAACGCCACCTGACCGAAAAGGGCCTGGTGAACTACTGGGGATACAGCCCGTACACCTATTTCGCGCCCAACCCGGCGTACCTGGAATCGGACCAGATCAACGAGTTCCGCTACATGGTGCGCCGGTTCCACGACGCCGGCATCCAGGTCATCCTGGACGTGGTCTACAACCACACCGGCGAGGGCAACCACATGGGCCCGACGCTCAGCTTCAAGGGCATCGACAACGCTTCGTACTACCGCCTGAAGCCCGACGCGCCGCGCTTCTACGAGGATGTCACCGGTTGCGGCAACACCCTGAACGTGCCCCATCCCCGGGTCCTGCAGATGGTCATGGACTCGCTGCGCTACTGGGTGGTGGACATGCGGGTGGACGGGTTCCGCTTCGACCTGGCGACGACCCTGGCCCGCAACACCGCCGGCCACTTCAACCCGCAGAGCCCGTTCCTGACCGCGGTGCGCCAGGACCCGGTGCTGTCCAAGGTGAAGATGATCGCCGAGCCCTGGGACCTGGGCTATGGCGGCTACCAGCTTGGCAACTTCCTGCCCGGCTGGTCGGAGTGGAACGACCGCTACCGCGACACCGTGCGCCAGTTCTGGAAGGGCGAGGGCGGGGTCATCGGCGACCTGGCGTTCAGCCTGACCGGGTCGTCCAACCGCTTCGAGCACAGCGGCCGCCGGCCCCGGGCCAGCATCAACTTCGTCACCGCCCACGACGGCTTCACCCTGCATGACCTGGTCAGCTACGACCGCAAGCACAACGAGGCCAACGGCGAGAACAACCGCGACGGCAGCGACAACAACAACAGCTGGAACTGCGGCGCCGAGGGCCCCACCGACGACCCCGCCGTGAACCAGCTGCGCCTGCGCCAGAAGCGCAACATGGTCGCCACCCTGATGCTGTCCCAGGGCGTGCCCATGATCAACATGGGCGACGAGCTGGGCCGCACCCAGCACGGCAACAACAACGCCTACTGCCAGGACAACCCGACCAGCTGGGTGGACTGGGAGGGCCTGAACGAGGAGGACCTGGAATTCCTGTCCTTCTTCCGCCAGGTCTGCGCCATCCGGGTCAAGCATCCGGTGTTCCGCCGGCCGCGCTTCTTCCACGGCGACTACGGCACCGGCGACCCGGTCAAGGACATCACCTGGCTGTCGCCCGAGGGGCGCGAGCTGACCGGCAACGAGTGGCGCCTGTCCTACGCCCGCTGCTTCGGCTTCCACCTGGGCGGCGACACCGGCGAATACATGACCCGCGGCGGCATGCCCGAGAACGACGACCGGTTCCTGGTGCTGTTGAACGCGCACCACGCGCCGATCCCGTTCCGCCTGCCGGACGGGTCGCTGGGCAACCGCTGGCGGGTGCTGCTGGACACCGCCAACCCGCAGATGGCCGAGCGCGACGTGACCTTCCGCGCCGGCGAGAACTACCCGTTCCAGGACCGGTCCCTGGTCCTGCTGATCCACGAGGGGCACGAGCGCGGCGGCGGCGAACTGCCCCACCCCGAGCTGCCGTTCCAGGCGGAAAAGGACTAACCGGTGGATACCACGGCGTCACTCGACCGTCTGGCCGAGTTGGCGGGAGTCCAGAACAGCTATTGGGACGTCCACGGCGTCCTGCACCAGACCACCCGCGACACCAAACGCAACATCCTGGCCGCCCTGGGGTTCCAGGTCGAGACGGCGACGGCGGTGGCCCAGTCCCTGGCCCGGTTCGAGGCCGGGCCCTGGCGCCGCGGGCTGGAACCGGTGCAGGTCCTGCGCACCGGCGGCCACGAGGGCCTGCGCCTGCACCCGGCCCTGCCCGCCGTCGCCCGCAAGGGCCGCCTGCGCTGGTGGATCACCCTGGAGCAGGGGCGCACCCTGATGGGCGAGGCCGCGGTCGCCGACCTGGCCGTCACCGGGGCCATCGACCTGGACGGCGAACGCTTCACCCGCCACGAGATCGAGGTCTGGGACCCGGTGCCCCACGGCTACCACCGCCTGGTGGTGGAGGCCGGCGGCAAGCGGTTCGAGTCGGTGCTGATCGTGGCGCCCTGGACGTCCTGGCTGCCGCCGTCGCTGAGCCGCGGCGAGCGCCGCTGGGGCCTGTCGTGCCACCTGTATTCGCTGCGCTCCGAGCGGGACTGGGGCATTGGCGACTTCTCGGGCCTGGGCCGGTTCCTGGAGGCCACGTCCGAGATGGGCGGCGCCTTCGTCGGCATCAACCCCCTGCACGTGCTGTTTCCCCACCGGCCGGAAACGGCCAGCCCCTATTCGCCGTCCAGCCGCCTGTTCCTCAACTCGCTGTACATCGACATCGAGGCGGTGCCCTTCTTCGCCCACTGCGCCAATGCCCAGGCCCTGATGGGGCGCGCCACCTTCGCCGACCGGCTGCGCCGGGCCCACAACGCTCCGTGGGTGGACTACCCCGAGGTGGCGTCCCTCAAGCACGAGGCCCTGGCCGCCCTGTTCGAGGACTTCCGCATGCTGCCGGCCGAGCGGCGCCGGGGCTTCGAGGCCTTCCGCGCCGCCGGCGGCGACGCCCTGCGGCGGTTCGCCGTGTACCAGGCCCTGCACCACCATTTCGGCGAGATTTCCTGGCGCGACTGGCCGCTGCGCTTCCGCCGCCCCGACGCGCCGGACACTGCCCGCTTCGCCACCCGCAACTGGCACCAGGTCGACTTCGCCATGTTCAAGCAGTGGCTGGCCGAAGAGCAACTGGCCGGCGCCGTGGCCGGGGCCGGCGGGGTCGGCCTGTACCGGGACCTGGCGGTGGGGGTCGACCCGGCCGGCGCCGACGCCTGGATGGACCCCGACGTGATCGTCGGCGACGGCAGCTTCGGCGCCCCGCCCGACGCCTTCAACGCCGACGGCCAGGACTGGGGCATGCCGCCCCTGCACCCGCACCGCCTGACCGACCGCGCCTACCGCCCGTTCGTCGACATGCTGCGCGCCAACATGCGCCACGCCCGCGCCCTGCGCATCGACCACGCCATGGGGCTGATGCGGCTGTACTGGATCCCGCGCGGGGCCAAGCCCACCGAGGGCGCCTACCTGCGCTATCCCATGGACGACCTGATGGGGGTGGTGGCCCTGGAAAGCCACCGCAACCAGTGCCTGGTGGTGGGCGAGGACCTGGGCACGGTGCCGGACCAGTTCCGCGACCGCATGGCGCAGGAGAACATCCTGTCCTACCGGGTGCTGTACTTCGAGCGCTGGACCTCGGGCCTGTACCACCGCCCCGACGCCTATCCGCGCCTGGCCCTGGCCACCGCCACCACCCACGACCTGCCGACCGTGGCCGGGCACTGGAACGGGCGCGACCTGGGCCTGCGCAAGCGCCTGGGGCTGCTGGCCGAGGACGACGAGGAGATCCGCGTGCGCGACCGCGAGCTGCTGATCGCGGCCCTGGAGGACGCCGGCCTGGCGCCGCGCGGCCTGGCCGCCGAGGGCGAGGCCGGGGATTCCCTGCTGGGCGACCTGACCCTGGCCGTGGCCCGGTTCCTGGCGCGCACGCCGTCGGCCCTGACCATGCTGAACCTGGACGACCTGCTGCTGGAGGAGGATCAGCTCAACCTGCCCGGCACCGTCGACCAGTACCCCAACTGGCGCCGGCGCCTGGGGGTGACCATCGAGGAGCTGGCCGCCGACCCGCTGGTGATCCGCATCCTGCGCGCCGTGGCGCGCGAGCGCGGCATGGGCACCCTGGACTGACCCCGCCGCCGCGGGCCGCAATCGCTATTCGGTGACCGGCTCGATGCCCCAGATCTCGCGCGCGTAGGCGTGGATGGTGCGGTCCGAGAAGAAGCGGTCCATGTTGGCCACGTTCAGGATCGCCCGGCGGGTCCAGTCCTCGGCGTCGCCATAGGCCGCGTCCACCCGCTCCTGGCAGTCCACGTAGGCGCGGTAGTCCGCCAGCAGCAGGAAGTGGTCGCCGCCCTGCAGCAGGGCGTTGACGATGCCGTGGTAGCGGCCCGGGTCCTCGGGCGAGAAGTAGCCGTCGCGGATCATGTCCAGCACCGCGCGCAGTTCGCGGTCGGCCACGTAATACTCGGTCGGGTCGTAGCCCCTGGCCTTCAGGCTGTGGGCGCCGTCGGCGTCGAGCCCGAAGATGAAGATGTTGTCGTCGCCCACGGCGTCGCGGATCTCGATGTTGGCACCGTCCAGGGTGCCGATGGTCAGGGCGCCGTTCAGGGCGAACTTCATGTTGCCCGTGCCCGAGGCCTCGGTCCCGGCGGTGGAGATCTGCTCGGACAGGTCGCTGCCGGGGATGATCACCTCGGCCCGCGACACGTTGTAGTCGGGATAGAACAGCACCTTCAGGCGGCCCTCGAGGGTCGGGTCGTGGTTGATCGTGTCGGCCACGTCGTTGATCAGGCGCACGATCAGCTTGGCCATGTCATACCCCGGCGCCGCTTTGCCGGCGAAGATCGCCGTGCGCGCCAGCATGTCCTGGTCCGGGTTCTCGCGCAGGCGGTTGTAGCGGGTGATGACGTGGAACAGGTTCAGCAGCTGGCGCTTGTATTCGTGGATGCGCTTGACCTGGGTGTCGAACAGCGATTCCAGGTCCACGGCCATGCCCAGGCGATTCTCGATCATGCCGGCCAGGCGCGCCTTGTTGGCCTTCTTGATGGCGCGGAACCGCTCGCGGAAGGCGGCGTCGTCGGCCATGGGCGCCAGCTTGGCCAGCTCGTCCTGGCGCTTGATCCAGGAATCGCCGATCGCCTCGCAGATCAGGGCGGCCAGGTCGGTGTTGGCCTGGCGCAGCCAGCGCCGCGGCGTGATGCCGTTGGTCATGTTCACGAACTTGCCCGGGTACAGGCGGTCGAAATCCGGGAACATGTTGGCGCGCAAAAGCTTGGTGTGCAGGTCGGCGACCCCGTTCACCTTGTGGCTGCCGACGATCGACAGGTGGGCCATGCGCACGGCCCGGGCGCCGTCGTCGATCAGCGACACCCGGCCCAGGATGCCGCTGTCGCCGGGCACGATCCGCTTCACCTGCTTGAGGAACACGTCGTTGATCTTGAAGATCAATTCCAGGTGCCGCGGCAGCACCTTTTCCAGCATGCCGATGTGCCAGGTCTCCAGGGCCTCGGGCAGCAGGGTGTGGTTGGTGTACGAGAAGGTGCGCTGGGTGATGTCCCAGGCACGGTCGAAGGTCAGGCCGTACTCGTCGATCAGCACCCGCATCAGCTCGGGCACCGCCAGGGCCGGGTGGGTGTCGTTGAGCTGGATCGCCACCTTGTCGGGCAGGCCGGCGACGTCGTCGTGGGTGCGCATGTACCGCCCGACGATGTCCTGCACCGAGGCGCTGACGAAGAAGTACTCCTGCTTCAGGCGCAATTCCTGGCCCTGCTGGTTCTTGTCGTTGGGGTACAGCACCTTGGACAGGTTCTCGGACGTGGTCTTCTGGCCCACGGCCTCGACGTAGTGGCCCTCGTTGAAGGACCCCAGGTCGAACTCCTGGGTCGAGCGCGCCGACCACAGGCGCAGGTTGCCCACCGACTCGCTGTTGAATCCCGACACCGGCATGTCGAAGGCCATGGCCATGACCTCCTGGGCGTCGGCCCACTGGCTCTCGCGCTGGCCCTGGGCGTTGCGGTACGACAGGATGCGGCCGCCGAACCGCACCGGGTACTGGACGGTGGGCCGCTCGATCTCCCACGGGTTGCCGAAGCGCAGCCAGTTTTCCGGCTGCTCGACCTGCTGGCCGTTCTCGATCTGCTGGCGGAACATGCCGTATTCGTAGCGGATGCCGTAGCCGATGGACGGGTAGTCGTGGGTGGCCAGGGAATCCAGGAAGCAGGCCGCCAGGCGGCCCAGGCCGCCGTTGCCCAGGCCGGCGTCGAACTCCATCTCCTCGATCTCGGCGAACGACAGGCCCAGGCGCTCCAGGGCCTTGACCGTGCTGTCCATGACGTCCAGGTCGATCAGCACCTTGGCCAGGGAGCGGCCCATCAGGTACTCCATGGACAGGTAGTAGACCCGCTTGACGTCCTTGTCGTAGTTGCGCCGCGCCGTGCGCACGGTGCGCACGCTCAGCGCGCTGCGCAGCACGTGGGCCAGGACATAGAACCAGTCCCGCGGCCCGGCCCGCGCCGGATCGACGCCGGCCACGTGGACCATGGCATCGACCAGCACCCGTTCCAGTTCCTCGGGGTTCTTAAAGCTTTCGACAAACCGGTCTTCGAAGGGGACTCCCGCCAGGTCCAGCATTGTCAATCCACCCCCCTTGCCCTGTTCAGGTAATTCCTGCGTATAGATCGCGATAGCTCTCCGCGGCCCGGTGCCAACTGTAGTCCAAGCTCATGCCACGTTTCTGCATCGCGCGCCACCCTTTCGGATTGTCGAACAGTTCGCGGGCGCGGCGCAAGGCCCCTACCAGATCGGCGGCGGTGGCGGCGGAGAACACGAACCCGTTGCCGTTTTCGGGGTCGCCGGCGTCGGTCACCGTGTCGGCCAGGCCGCCGGTATGGCGCACCACCGGCAGGGTGCCGTAGCGCAGGGCGTACATCTGGGTCAGGCCGCAGGGCTCGAACCGCGACGGCACCGTGAACAGGTCGCTGCCGGCCTGGACCAGGTGCGCCAGGCCCTCGTCGTAGGTCACCTCCGCCGCCACCCGCCCGGGGAAGGCGCCGGCGGCGTCGCGGCAGCGGCCCTCCAGGTAGGCACTGCCGGTGCCCACCACCACCACCTCGCAGCCCATGTCCACCACCTCGGGCAGGGCGTCCAGCAGCAGGTCGATGCCCTTCTGCTCGGCGAACCGGCCGACGAAGCCGATCACCGGGGCGCCCGGGTCCTCGTGCAGGCCCACGCGCCGCTGCAGGGCCGCCTTGTTGGCGGCCTTGCCGGCCATGCGGTCGGCCGAGTAGCGGGCCGGGATCAGCTTGTCCACCTCGGGGTTCCAGATCTCGTAGTCGACCCCGTTCAGGATGCCGTGCATGTCCCCGGCGCGGGAACGGATGACCCCGTCCATGCCGCGGCCGTAGGCCGGGGTCTGGACCTCGCGGGCATAGGTCGGGCTGACCGTGGTCAGGCGCCGGGCATAGACCAGGCCGGCCTTCATGTACGACACCCAGCCGTGGAACTCGATCCCCTCCAGGCTGAAATGCTGGTGGTCCAGGCCCACGTGGCCCATGACCTCGGGCCCGAAGATGCCCTGGTACTCGATGTTGTGGATGGTGTAGACGCAGGGCGGCACCGGGGAGCCCCACTGTTCCAGGTACACCGGCACCAGCCCGGTCTGCCAGTCGTTGGCGTGGATCACGTCCGGCTGCCAGCCCATCATCGAGCCGCCGATGCCGACCAGGGCCGCCGCCCGGGCCAAAAGGGCGAAACGCTTGAAGTTGTCGGGCCAGTCGTTGCCGTCGGGTCCCAGGTAGGGGCCGCCGTCACGGGTGAACATGGGCGGACAGTCCAAAACCCAGGCGCGCACGCCGCTGTCGGGCATGCGCCCCGGCACCAGGCGCGACTCGCCGAGTCCCAGGGGGTCGCCCAGGCGGATGGGCCGGCCCTTGTCGGCCAGCATGTCCAGGGCCTCGGGGTAGGCGGGCAGCAGAATGCGGACGTTTTCGCCCAACGATTCCAATGCTTTGGGCAGGGCCCCTGCCACGTCGGCGAGGCCGCCGGTCTTGGCCAGGGGGTAGGCTTCGGAGGTGACGAACAGGATTTTCATGGTACTTCCGCTTGGCGCTTTCTGGCGGCGGCAATATGGCACGCTGCGGGAACACAGATAAGAAAAAAAAGAGTCATACGCCGATGCGGGAAATCGGCACGAAAAGCGGGCAAAAATGGGCAGATTCCCCGTGCCAAATCGACCGTTCGTGATAACGTCGGGGAAACGAGCGAGATCGCCCGTGCATTTTCACAGCGTTGAGGGGAACGACATGGATATGCAAGAGCAAAGCTACGATCTCAATACCGCCCTGAAGAACACGCTGGCCCTGGTCCTCGCGGGGGGGAGGGGGAGCCGGCTGCTCAGCCTGACGGACAAGATCGCCAAGCCGGCGGTACCCTTCGCCGGCAAATTCCGGATCATCGACTTTCCGCTGTCCAACTGCATCCACTCCGGCATCCGCAAGGTGGCGGTGCCGACCCAGTACCGTTCGCACGCCCTGATCCAGCACGTGCAGCGCGGCTGGGGCTTCCTCAAGTCCGAGATGCAGGAGTTCGTGGAGGTCTGGCCGGCCCAGCAGCAGACGGAGGAGGAGAGCTGGTACCGCGGCACCGCCGACGCCGTGTACCAGAACATGGACCTGATCGAGGCCATCGACCCCCACTACATCCTGGTGCTGGCCGGCGACCACGTCTACAAGCAGGACTACAGCCGCATGCTGGCGCAGCACATCCGCCGCGGCGCCGAGGTGACGGTGGCCTGCGTCGAGGTTCCGCGCCAGGAGGCGCGCGCCTTCGGGGTGGTCGACGTGGACGTCAACGACCACATCATCGGCTTCCTGGAAAAGCCCGCCGACCCGCCGGGCATTCCCGACAAGCCCGATTTCGCCTTCGCCTCCATGGGCATCTACGTGTTCAGCGCCAAGTTCCTGTTCGACCAGCTGGCCATCGACGCCGCCAAGGCGGCCAAGGCCGAATCGTCGCGCGACTTCGGCAAGGACATGCTGCCGTCCCTGGCGGCCCGGGCCAAGATCTTCGCCCACCGCTTCGGCGACAGCTGCGTCATGACCGAGGGCATGGACGAGCCCTACTGGCGCGACGTGGGGACCCTGGACGCGTACTGGGAGGCCAACATCGACCTGACCAGCGTTACCCCCCAGCTCGACCTGTACGACCCCGACTGGCCCATCTGGACGTCGCAGGAGCAGCGCCCGTCGGCCAAGTTCGTGTTCGACGACGACGAGCGCCGCGGCGAGGCCCTGGATTCGGTGGTGTCGGCCGGGTGCATCGTCTCGGGCGGCACGGTGCGGCGCTCGCTGCTGTCCAACAACGTGCGGGTCAATTCCTACACCCTGGTCGAGGATTCGGTGCTGCTGCCCAACGTGGACATCGGCCGCCGCGCCCGGGTGCGCCGCGCCCTGATCGGCCAGGACTGCATGATCCCCGAGGGCATGGTCATCGGCGAGGACCCCAAGCTGGACGCCAAGCGGTTCCACGTCACCGAAAGGGGCGTGGTGTTCGTCACCGCGCCCATGCTGGAACGGCTCTGACGGGGGCGGCCGCCGGGGCGGACGCCGTTCCACCCCGGCCCGCCCCCTGGTCCGCCCCCTGGTCCGCCCCCTGGCCCGCCCCCTGGCCCGCCCCCTGGCCCGCCCTCTGGCCATCGCCGCGTAAACGTCCTATATGGACCCTCAAGGAGGGCGCGCCGGACCCGTGACGGCCGGGCGCCGCAACCCAGCGAGGGAGGCGACAGCCGGCACGGTCATGGCCGCCGATCAGAGCATGCCCATGGGCGTCGTCATCGAGCGGCGGCGCATCGACAATCCCTGGCAGGACCATGCCTGGATGCCGGTCGCGGTGATTCCCGGCGCCGGGCCGGTGGCCGACTGGGTGGCCCTGGCCGAGGGCGCCGACTGGGTCCACTTCCACGCCGCCACCCTGGACCTGGAGCTGTTCCGCGGCGAGACCGAGGGCTACCGCTACAACCTGTCGCAGCCGCGGCCCACGGTGTTCGTGGTCCTGCGCCGCGGCGAGGAGGCCGACGAGCCCGACGTGGTGCCGTTCCTGGTCACCGCCTGCCCCTACGAGGCCGAAGGCTACCTGGAGAGCGGCGACGAGATCGTCGAGGGCGTGACCATGCCCGACCAGGTGGTCGCCTGGGTCCAGGACTTCGTCGACCGCCACCACGTGGACGTTCCCTTCAAGAAGCGCAAGAACCGGCGCCTGGACCCGCGGTCGGACGGCCGCGGGCGGCGCTAGGGCGGCCGGGCCGTGTCGGACGACGGGGAAGGCCGGCTGCAACGCTGGTCGCGGCGCAAGGCCGAGTCGCGGCGCGGCCGTGCCGCCCCGGTGGCCGAGCCCGCGGACGGAATCGCGGCCGCGGCGATGCCCGCCGACCCCGCGCCGCAACCCGGCCTGGACGCGGCGCCGGCCGGCCAGGTGCCGGCGGCGGCCGACGCCGGGGCCGCCGACGCCGGGACCGCCGACGACGCCGCGGCGCCGCCGGACCTGCCGCCGCTGGACAGCCTGGACCGGGATTCCGACTACACCCCCTTCCTGGCCGACGGCGTGCCCGAGGCGCTGACCCGTGCCGCCCTGCGCACCCTGTGGCGCAGCGACCCCGTGTTCGCAAACCTGGACGGCCTCAACGACTACGACCAGGACTTCAACACCCTGGGCACGGCCATCTCGCTGCTGGACACGGACTACCGCGTCGGCCGCGGCTTCGCCGGCCCCGAGCCGGCGGAGGACCCGGAAACGACTGCCGCGGCAGCGGAACCCGACACCGACTCGGCGCCGCCGGACGATTCGGAAACCGCGCCGCCGGACCCCGAGGCCGCCGATGGGCCGGCCGACGGGGTGGCCGACGGCGGGGAGGTCGCGGAAGCCGGCGACACCGGGCCCGCCCACCCGGACGGGGAGGTGGCCGCCGCCGCCGACGGCGCGCCGGCGGGGCCGGGAAACCGGGCCTAGGACGCCACCCGACTCGGCGCCGCAAGGGGCGGCGATTCAACATATCCAGGGATGAATTTGCCGCCATTTTACGCACCCATTGGGCGCCGGCAGTGCCATTCCGCTTCCACGATGCGAAAAATTTCAATGAATTGAACAAAGTAACAATTACGTCCGATTGACGGTATCTGTTCGCCAGGTGTACAGTTTTAATGTGGTTTCTAGCGTATCCATTGTTGGATGGCCTGCGCGGGGGATCCACCGGGAGATTGCGCCGGCGACCGGACGAGTCGGCGTGACCCGAAAAGCCCGAAAGCGGCATAGGGCGATAATGAGGCATTCGTCGGGGGACCATCCGCAAGGGGAGGTCGGCGCGGAAGACGTGGGGCGCGCGCGGTTGTACGCGCTGTTGGCCCGGCTTCTGGCGTCGCCGCCCGCATCGGACGTCCTCGAAACACTGACCCGCCTGCAAGGCGACGGGACCGAGATCGGCCAGGCCCTGGCCGAGCTGGCCCGGTGCGCCGCCGACACCGGCGCCGACCGGGCCGAGGACGAATACACGGTCCTGTTCTACGGCCAGGGCGCCGGCGGCGAGCTGCTGCCCTACGCTTCCCACTACCAGACCGGATTGCTCTACGACCAGCCTCTGGCGGCCCTGCGCGGCGACCTGGCGGACCTGGGCATCGCCCCGGCGTCGACCGGCGGCGAGCCCGAGGACCACATCGCCTTCGTCTGCGACGCCATGGCCGGGCTGATCGAGGGCCGCTTCGGCGCGCCGCCGCCCCTGGCGGCCCAGCAGGCGTTCTTCGACGCCCACCTGGCGCCCTGGGCGGCCGATTTCTTCACCGACCTGGAAAGCACCCAGGCGTCGCCGCTGTACGCGGCCGTCGGGCGCCTGGGGCGCGTTTTCGTGGCCATCGAGGCCGAAGCTTTCAAGATGGCGGCCTGAACCGCCACCACCGACACCGGCGTCCCGCCGCAGCGACCGGCGGGACGGGGATTTCGAGACGTCGCGAGGATGTAGGAAGGAGGCAGACATGAGCGAAGACCGCAAGGCCGCTCCCATCGCCCGGCGGCAGTTCCTGAAGACGGCCGGCCTGGGTGCCGGCGCCGCCGGCGTGGCGGCCACGGCCCTGGCCGTCAAGGCGCCCGAGGCGGACGCCGCGGCGGCACCGGCGGGCAAGCCCCGCGCCGGATACCGGGAGACGGACCACGTCCGCCGGTACTACGAGCTGGCCAAGTTCTAGGCGTCTGGAAAGGGAGAGACAGATGCTCACCAAGCGACACGACGCGGCGGCGCGACGTCCCCGCCTGAAGAAGGCCCTCGCGGGCGCGATCGGCGGCGCCATGGACCGCCGCACCTTCCTGAAACGGTCCGGCCTGACCGCCGGCGGCGCGGCCCTGGCCTCGACGGCCTCCCTGGGCCTGGCGACGCCGGCCCAGGCGCAGTCCGGCGCCGCCGGCGCCAAGGCCATGACCAAGGTGAAGTCGGTCTGCACCCACTGTTCGGTGGGCTGCACGGTCGTCGCCGAGGTCGACAAGGGGGTCTGGGTCGGCCAGGAGCCGGGCTTCGACAGCCCCATCAACCTGGGCGCCCACTGCGCCAAGGGCGCCAGCGTGCGCGAGCACGCCCACAACGAGCGGCGCCTGAAGTACCCCATGAAGCTCGAGGGCGGCAAGTGGAAGAAGCTGTCCTGGGAGGCCGCGGTCAACGAGATCGGCGACAAGATGCTGGACATCCGCAAGGCGTCCGGCCCCGATTCCGTGTACTGGCTGGGCTCGGCCAAGTTCAACAACGAGCAGTCCTACCTGTTCCGCAAGTTCTATGCCTTCTGGGGGTCCAACAACGGCGACCACCAGGCGCGCATCTGCCATTCGACGACGGTTGCCGGCGTGGCCAATACCTGGGGCTACGGCGCGATGACCAACTCGTACAATGACATCCACAACTCGCGCGCCATCTTCCTGATCGGCTCCAACCCGGCCGAGGCGCACCCGGTGGCGGTGCAGCACATCCTGAAGGCCAAGGAGCAGAACAACGCCGACCTGATCGTCTGCGACCCGCGGTTCACCCGCACGGCGGCCCACGCCGACGAGTTCGTGCGCTTCCGCCCGGGCACCGACGTGGCCCTGATCTGGGGCATCCTGTGGCACGTGTTCGAGAACGGCTGGGAGGACAAGGAGTTCATCCGCCAGCGCGTCTGGGGCCTGGACCAGGTCAAGGCCGAGATCCGCAAGTGGAACCCCGAGGAGACCGAGCGGGTCACCGGCGTGCCCGGCTCGCAGCTGCGCCGGGTGGCGCGCATGATGGCCAACAACCGGCCCGGCACCTTCGTCTGGTGCATGGGCGGCACCCAGCACACCAACGGCAACAACAACACCCGGGCCTACTGCATCCTGCAGCTCGCGCTCGGCAACATGGGCGTGTCCGGCGGCGGCGCCAACATCTTCCGCGGCCACGACAACGTGCAGGGCGCCACCGACTTCTGCATCCTCAGCCACAGCCTGCCCGGCTACTACGGCCTGGCGGCGGGGTCGTGGAAGCACTGGGCCCGCGTCTGGAACGTGGACTACGACTACCTGAAGGGCCGCTTCGCGTCCGAGAAGCTGATGCAGTCGGCGGGCATCCCGGTCAGCCGCTGGATCGACGGCGTGCTGGAGAACAAGGACAACATCGACCAGCCCGACAACATCCGCGCCATGGTCCTGTGGGGCCATGCCGTGAACTCGCAGACCCGCCTGCCGGAAATGAAGAAGGCCATGGAGAAGCTGGACCTGATGGTCGTCATCGACCCGGTCCCGACCTTCGCCGCGGTCATCCCGGACCGCCAGGACGGCGTCTACGTGCTGCCGGCCAGCACCCAGTTCGAGACCTACGGCTCGGTCACCGCGTCGAACCGCTCGCTGCAGTGGCGCGACAAGGTGGTGGATCCGGTCTTCGAATCCCTGCCCGACCACGTGATCATGTACAAGTTCGCCAAAAAGCTCGGCTTCGCGGACGAGATGTTCAAGCAGATCAAGGTCAACGGCGAGGAGCCGCTGATCGAGGACGTGACCCGCGAGTTCAACAAGGGCATGTGGACCATCGGCTACACCGGCCAGTCGCCGGAGCGCCTGAAGCTGCACATGGCCAACCAGGCCACGTTCGACAAGACCACCCTGCAGGCCCTGGGCGGCCCCGCCGACGGCGACTACTACGGCCTGCCGTGGCCCTGCTGGGGCACCGCCGACCTGAAGCACCCGGGGACGCCGATCCTGTACGATCCGTCCAAGCCGGTGGCCGAGGGCGGCCTGACCTTCCGCGCCCGCTACGGGGTCGAGCGCAACGGCCAGAACCTGCTGGCCGAGGGCTCCTACTCGGTGGGGTCGGAGATCAAGGACGGCTATCCCGAGTTCACCATGGCCATGCTCAAGAAGCTGGGCTGGGACAAGGACCTGACGGACGCCGAGCGGGCGGCCATCGAAAAGGTCGCCGGTGACAAGACCAACTGGAAGACCGACCTGTCGGGCGGTATCCAGCGGGTGGCCATCAAGCATGGCTGCGCCCCGTTCGGCAACGCCAAGGCGCGCACCGTGGTCTGGACCTTCCCGGACCCGATCCCGCTGCACCGCGAGCCGCTGTACACGCCAAGGCGCGACCTGGTGGCCGACTATCCCACCTACGAGGACAAGAAGTTCTACCGCCTGCCGACGCTGTACGCCTCGATCCAGAAGAAGGACTTCTCCAAGGACTTCCCGACCATCCTCACCTCGGGGCGCCTGGTGGAGTACGAGGGCGGCGGCGACGAGTCCCGGTCCAACAAGTGGCTGGCCGAGCTGCAGCAGGAAATGTTCTGCGAGATCAACCCGAGGGACGCCAACAACCTTGGCGTGCGGGATGGCGGCGACGTCTGGGTCCACAGCCCCGAAGGGGGCAAGGTCCTGGTCAAGGCCATGGTCACCAACCGGGTGGCCGCGGGGGTGGCCTTCATGCCGTTCCACTTCGGCGGGCACTGGCAGGGCGCCAGCCTGCGCGGCAAGTACCCGCCCGGGGCCGACCCCTACGTGTTGGGCGAGGCGTCCAACATGTGCGGCACCTATGGCTACGACTCGGTGACCCAGATGCAGGAGACGAAAGTCACCCTGTGTCGCATCGAAGCGGCGTAAGGAGGATCTGTCATGGCACGAATGAAGTTTTTGTGCGACGCCGAGCGCTGCATCGAATGCAACTCCTGCGTCACCGCCTGCAAGAACGAGCACGAGGTGCCCTGGGGCATCAACCGCCGGCGCGTCGTCACCATCAATGACGGCAACCCCGGCGAGCGGTCGATCTCGGTCGCCTGCATGCACTGCTCGGACGCGCCCTGCATCGCCGTCTGCCCGGTGGACTGCATCTACCAGACCGAGGAGGGCGTGGTCCTGCACTCCAAGGACCTGTGCATCGGCTGCGGCTACTGCTTCTACGGGTGCCCGTTCGGCGCCCCGCAGTATCCCCAGGCCGGCAACTTCGGCAGCCGCGGCAAGATGGACAAGTGCACCTTCTGCGGCGGCGGGCCCGAGGAGGACAACTCCACGGTCGAGTTCCAGAAGTACGGCCGCAACCGCCTGGCCGAGGGCAAGCTGCCGATCTGCGCCGAGATGTGCTCGACCAAGGCCCTGCTGGGCGGCGACGGCGACATGGTGTCGAACATCTACCGCGAGCGGGTGGTCTCCCGCGGCTTCGGGTCCGGCGCCTGGGGCTGGGGCACGGCCTACCAGTTGAAGTCCGGTTCCTGATCGGAACCCGATCGCGGGGGACGCCGGACTTGCGGCGTCCCCCGTTTCCCGCCTAAGGATGAAGGGACCCGGAAAGAGTCGTGAGGCGCGCGCCGTGAGCCGTCGATCCGCCGTTGCCGTCTGTGTGCTCGCCCTGGCCGGGGCGGGGGTCCTGCTGGGCGCCTGCAACCCCGACGAGGGCGACCGCGTGCTGCGCTACGAGCCCGGCGTCTACAAGGGCAAGCCCGACACGCCGCTGGCCGAGGATCAACTGCGCGCCCTGCGCGCCCGCGCCGCCTACCAGGCCGGCGTCTCGGTCGCCGCCGGCACCCCCGGCGGCGGCGGCGCGCGCGAGGCCGACGTGCGCGTGCCGGGCGATGCCCTGCGCGCCCGCGGCAGCCTGCAGGCCGGCGCCGGCGTCTCGCGCGGCGGCGGCGCCACGCCGGCGGTGGGCGGAGTCCCCGCCGGGGCCCTGCGCGGGCGCACCACACTTCAGGGCGGGGGCAGCGTCCGCCCGCCGGGCCAATGACCCGAGAACGGGGGATTCAAACCATGATCCTTTCCCGCCTGTGGCGCGGCCTGGCCGGCCTGGCCCTGGTCCTGGTGGTGGCCTGGGCCGCGGCCGCGGCCTGGACCGGCGCGCTGGACCTGGACCACGGCGCCTGGGCGCAGAACCAGGGCACCGTGCCCGGCAACGTGCACGGCACCAGCAACGACGCCGACTTCTGGCGCCAGATCCGCCGCGGCATGCCCGGCAAGGTGTCCATCCCCAACCCCCAGGCCGGGGTCCTGGTGCAGTCCCAGGGCGACAACTGGCGCGCCATCCGCAACGGGCCGGTGCTGTTTTACGGCGGCATCCTGCTGCTGGCGTCCCTGGCCGCCATCGCCCTGTTCTTCCTGATCCGCGGCCGCATCCGCATCGAGGGCGGGCGCTCGGGCCGCACCATCCCGCGCTTCTCCCTGACCGAGCGCATCATCCACTGGTTCGTGGCCTGCACCTTCATCCTGCTGGGCATCACCGGGCTGTTCCTGCTGTTCGGCAAGCACCTGCTGGTGCCCATCATCGGCAAGGCGGCCTTCGGCGTCATCGCCAACGCCTCGCTGCAATGCCACAACCTGTTCGGGCCGCTGTTCATCGTCGGCATCGTCGCCATGTTCCTGGTCTACCTGCGCGACAACGGCTTCAACATGGTCGACGTGCGGTGGGCCCTGAAGGGCGGCGTCCTGAACTCGGGCCACACCAGTTCCGAGAAGAACAACGCCGGCGAGAAGATCTGGTTCTGGATGGCGGTCCTGGGCGGCCTGTCCCTGTCGGTCAGCGGCCTGATGATGGAGTTCCCCTGGTGGCCGACCCTGGAACTGCTGCAATGGGCCAACATCGCCCACGTGGTGGTGGCCCTGGGCCTGATCGCCGTGGCCTTCGGCCACATCTACATCGGCACCCTCGGCGTCGAGGGCGCGCTGGAGGGCATGACCAAGGGCGAGGTGGACGTCAACTGGGGCCTCGAGCACCACGACCTGTGGGCCGAGGAGGTCCTGGCCGAGATCGAGGCGTCCCGCACCAAGCGCCGCTCGGACGGCTATGTGCCGGGCGTGCAGCAGGGGTCGCCGGCCGAATGAGCGGGCGCCGGCAAGGAGGAAACGGCACGGCATGACATTCCTGGAACTGACCGAGGGGCCGCTGTGGTACGTGGCCGCCACCGTGTTCGTGGTGGGGGCCGCCTGGCGCCTGCTGGGCATCCTGCGGTTCGGCCGCAAGCCCGACCTGAGCGTCCCGCGGGCCTCGGCCGCGGGCGGCGCCATCGGCGCCGTGATCCGCCACTCCCTGCCGCGCCACGGCTTCGCCGAGCGCACGGCCTACCACATCATCGCCGGCTACATGTTCCACCTGGGCCTGTTCGCCCTGCTGCTGTTCGCGGCGCCGCACATCACCTTCATCCATGACCGCCTGCTGGGGGTCAGCTGGCCGGCGCTGCCGCGCTGGGGCTTCATCGTCGTCGCCGAGGTCGCCTTCGCCGGGCTGATCATGCTGTGGGTGCGGCGCATCTGCGACCCGGTCATGCGCCAGATCTCCGACGCCGACGACCACGCCGGCACCTGGCTCACCTTCCTGGCCATGCTGACCGGCTGCCTGGCCCTGCAGGAGGGCAACGACGTCCTGCGCGGCATCCACATGCTGACGGTCGAGGTGTGGATGGTCTACTTCCCGTTCAGCCGCCTCATGCATGCCTTCACCTTCGTGCTCAGCCGGGGCTACATGGGCGCCACCTACGGGCGCCGGGGGATCGCGCCATGACCGCCGAGAAAGCCGTCGACGCCTTTCTGGGGCAGATCGACGCCGCCGTCGCCAGCTACCTGGAATCCTGCGTCCATTGCGGCGAGTGCGCCGAGGCCTGTCATTTCTACGAGGTCACCCGCGACCCGAAATACACCCCCACCCACAAGCTGAAGCCCATGGTGCGCGCCTACAAGCGCCACAAGGCGCCGTTCTCGGGCCTGCGCCGGGCGTTGGGAATCGCGCCGTCCGAAGTGACCCTCGAGGAACTGCAGGAATGGTCGCCCCTGGTCTACGACGCCTGCACCATGTGCGCGCGCTGCACCCTGGTCTGCCCCATGGGCATCGACATCGCCACCTCGATCCGCAAGATGCGCGAGGGCATGGTGGCGGCCGGGGTGGCCCCCCAGGGCCTGGTCGAGGCCAGCGAGCGGGCGCTGGAGAAGGGCAGCCCCCTGGGCGTCACCCTCAAGGCCCTCAAGAAGCAGATCGCCGACCAGGAGGCCGAGACCGGCATCCCGGTGGAGCTCGACAAGAAGGGCGCCGACTACATGGTCATCCTGTCGGCCATGGAGGTGCTGGGCTTCCCCGAGGTGATCGGCGCGCTGAGCCGCATCTTCAAGCAGGCGGGCGTCTCCTGGACCATCCCCAGCGCCGGCTTCGAGGGCACCAACGTCGGCGTGCAGCTTGGCTCGCGCGATATCGCCCGCGAGCTGCTGGCCCGGGTGGTCAACGCCGCCGAGACGCTGGAGGTCAAGTACGTCATCAGCCCCGAGTGCGGGCACGCCTACAGCGCCCTGAAGTGGGAGGGGCCCAACCTGATGGGCCGGCCCTACAAGTTCGAGGTGGTCCACATCCTGGAGCTGCTGGAACAGCTCCGCGCCGAGGGCCGCCTGCGCACCAAGGGCAAGGACGGCCGCCGCCTGACCTACCACGACCCGTGCCAGCTGGTGCGCCGCGGCGGCCTGGCGGCGCAGCCGCGCAGCCTGCTGCACCAGGTGGCCGACGGCTTCGTCGAGATGGACAACGCCGGCCTCGGCAACTACTGCTGCGGTGGCGGCGGCGGGGTCAGCTCCAACGAGCGGGCCGAGGAACTGCGCTTCAAGGCCTTCGCCAAGAAGAAGGAACAGGTCGACAAGCTGGGCGGGGTGGAGGCCATGGTCACCTCCTGCGCCAACTGCCGCAACGTGCTCGAGGAGGCCGTCGACGAGTACCACATGGACCTGGAGATCCTGGGCCTGACCGAGCTGCTGGCCGAATACCTGGACGACGAGGCGGCCTAGGTCGGGTTGCCGTTGTCGTGGTCCAGAACTTCGTGGTCGCGTCGTCCCCGCGCAGGCGGGGACCCATTCCGCCTTCGTATCCCGGCACCATGGTGTGGCAAACCCAGGCCGGGCCGTGCGGCCAATCCGCCCCGCCATCCTTGGCCGCCATGGCGGCGGAATGGGTCCCCGCCTGCTCGCGGGCCTCGTTCCCTTCCGGGGAACCGCGCAATACCGTCATTCCCGCGCAGGCGGGAATCCATGCCGCCTTCGCGTCCGGGCGACGGGCGGCCGCGGACGCAAGAGGGGCCCGGCGGCCGACCCGCGCGGGTCCCTCAGTCCGCCGTCAGCTCCCGCAGGTAGGCGATCAGGGCCGCCAGGCCGGCGGCGTCGGGGATGCGCTGCACCGGCATCTTGGTGCCCGGCAGCATCACGTCGGGGCCGCGGGTGAACAGCTCGGCCAGGGTCGTGGCGTTCCAGGTGAAGTCGGCGCCGGCCAGGGCCGCCGAATAGCGGTACCCGGGCACGGTACCGGCGCGGCGGCCGAACAGGCCGGCGAAATGGGGCCCCGAGCGCTGCGGCGCCGCCGGGTCCAGGGCATGGCACTTGGCGCACTTGCGATACAGGCGCGGGCCCGGGGCGTCGCTGGTCAGCCACGGCTTGGGCCCCGGGTCCGGCGCCCCGGTGTCGCCGATGCGGTCCCCGGTCGCCAGGTGCCACACGCGCACGCTCTCGTCGGCGCTGGCGGTCAGGGCGAAGCGGCCGTCGGGGGTGAAGGCCACGTTCCAGACCATGGCCTTGTGCGCCTTGATGGCGCGCAGGACCTGCCCGGTGTCCAGGTCCAGGTGCACCAGCACCCCGTCGCGGCCGCCCGACAGGGCGGTATGCCCGTCGGGCGAGAAGGCGGCGCTCAGCACCTGGGAATCGTGCAGGCGGAAGGCGCGCACCTGGCGCAGCTCGGCCAGGTCCCACAGGCGCAGGCTGTTGTCGATGCCCGACGACAGCAGGCGCCGGCCGTCGGGCGACACCGCCAGTTGGGTGATGCCCATGCCCTGGCCGCTGACCCGGCCTTTGGCCCGGCCCGTGGCCGCGTCCCACACCCGCACCAGCCCGTCGTGGCCGCCGCTGACCAGGGTGGCGCCGCCGGCGCCGAAGGCCACGGCGTTGACCGGCGCCGGGTGGTCCAGGACCAGCAGCTGCCGGCCCGTGGCCACGTCCCACACCCGCGCCGTGCGGTCCCAGCTTGCCGTGGCCAGGCGGGCGCCGTCGCCGGTCAGGGCCACGGCCACGATCTTGGCCTGGTGGCCCTCGAATTTCCGCAAGACCTGCCCCCGCTCCAGGTCCCACAGCAGGGCGACCCCGTCGCCGCCGGCGGTGACGGCGCGGCGGCCGTCGGGCAGGAAGGCGACGGCGTTGACCGGGCCGTTGTGGTCGGCCAGCTCGGCGCGCTCGGACTGGTCGTCGAAGTTCCAGACCTTGGCCGTGTAGTCGAAGCTGCCGGTCAGCACCCGCGCGCCGTCGGGCGACACGGCCAGGGCCCGCACCATGCCGCCGTGACCCAGCAGGTCGGCGCCCGCCGGCGCCGCGGCCGTCAGCAGGGCGTACAGGGCCAAAACGAAACGGCTTACCATGGGAGGCTCCGGCCGTGATCGACACCTTTCCCTTCGCCGGCTACACCGTGGCCGTCTACGGCCTCGACCCCGCCGGCCTGACCACGGCCCGGGCCATGTCGCGCAGCGAGGTTCCGGTCTGGGCCTGGGACGACGACGCGGCCGCCCGCGCCGCCGCCGCCGAATGGGAGATCCCGCTGGTCAACCTGCACCTGTGCGACTGGCGCGAACCGGTCAGCCTGGTCCTGGGCGACGGCGTGCCGCCGGGCGGGCCGGTCGAGCAACTGGCCCGGGCCGCCGGCTGCGAGGTCATCGGCGACGTCGAGGTCCTGGCCCGGTGCCAGCGCGACGCGGCCTTCATCGGCGTGGCCGGGGACACGGGGCGCGAGACCGGCGCCGCCCTGGTCGGCCACGTCCTGCGCCTGGCCGGGCGCGAGGAGGAGGTGGGCGGCCTGCCCGGGCAGTCGGCCCTGGGCCTCTATCCCCTGGGGCCGGGCCAGACCTACGTCCTGGCCATGTCCGGCGCGCAGCTTCAGCGCACGGTCTCGATCACCTTCGACGTCGGCGTGCTGCTGGGCATCGGCGACGACGCCGGCCTGGGGGATTCGGCCAAGTGGCTGTTCCACCGCCAGACGGCGCCGCGGGCGGCCGTGGTCTCGGTGGACGACCCGGCGGCCCGGGCCCTGTGCGACACCCTGATGGCCGGGGGCGAGCAGCGGGTGGTGCCGGTTTCGGCCCGCGGCCCGGTGGCCGGCGGGGTCTACGTCCGGGACGGCGCCCTGGTCGACGACAGCGAGGGCGGCGCGGTGCCGGTCATGGACCTGGGCGAGCACGAGACCTTGGCCGGCGAAGGGGATTGGCGCGCCGCCGCCGCGGCCTTCGCCGCCGCCCGCGCCGTGGGCGTGGCGCCGCCGGTGGCCATGGCCTGTATCCGCAGCTTTCCCGGCCTGCAGGCGTTCCTCGACGACTGATCGCGGCGCGGCGGTCACCGGCGCCCCGTCAGTGCGGCTTCTTCTCCCGCGCCTCCTCGGCGGCGCGGGCCTGGCGGCGCAGCTCCTCGCGCTCGCGCAGGTAGTCGTCGGTGGTGCGGGGCAGGGGCCGGTCCTTGTGGGCGAAGGGCTGGTTGGGCTCCTCCATCATGTCGATGACCCGGCAGTCGTCGCACATCTTCAGGCGGTCGAGCGCGCCCGGGTTGGCGAACATGGGGTTGGACTGCAGCTTGGACTGGATCTTCTCGATGGTCGAGCGGGCGCCGAAGGGCTTGCCGCAGCGGATGCACTCGAACGGCTCCTCCTCCTTGATGGTGCGCGGGTTGCGGGCGGCGTCGGTGAAGTTCAGGCGCGGGTCGAGCGCGATCACCTTCTCGGGGCAGGTCACCCGGCACAGGCCGCACTGCACGCAGGCGGCCTCGATGAAGCGGAGCTGCGGCTTGTCCGGGTTGTCGCGCAGGGCCGAGGTGGGGCAGGCGCCGACGCACGAGAGGCACAGGGTGCAGCCGTCCACGTTCACGGTCAGGCTGCCGAACGGCGCGCCGGCGGGAAGGGGCAGCAGGTCCACCGGCGTCGGCGCGTGCTGGTGCAGGTGGCGCAGGATCAGGTTGACGGCGTCGCGCTTGCCGCCGCGGGCCAGGAACGTGGCGCGGTCCGCCTCGCCCCGGGGCGCCAGGCCGTACAGGTGTGCCTCCAGGGCCTCGGGGTCGTCCTCGGCCCTGATCTCGAACCGCCCGCCGGCATAGCCCAGGCCGGTCAGGATGGCCTCGGCCAGGTCCGCCTGGGCGGCCAGGCCGGCGGTCTCGTCGGCCTTGCGCGGGCTGGCCAGGATCACCACCCGCTCGGCGCCGTGGGCCACGGCGGCCAGCAGGGCGTCCAGGCCCAGTTGCGTGACCTCGTTGACGGCGAAGGGGATCACCCGCGCCGGCAGGCCGCGCCCGGTGCGCGCCATGGCGTCGATCAGCGCGTCGCCGTGGGCGGTGTCGTGGACCAGCAGCACCGCGCCCTCGCCGCCGGCGCCGTGGTAGGCGCCCAGCACCGTGCGCAGGCGGGTCAGCACGAACCCCGCCGGCGGCAGGGCGTAGGCCGCGGCGCCGGTGGGGCAGGCCCCGGCGCAGGAGCCGCAGCCGGCGCAGACGTAGGGGTCGATGGCCACGTGCTCGGCCGCGCCCGGGCGGGCCGGCGTGATGGCCCCGGTCGGGCACAGGTCGATGCAGCGGGTGCAGCCGGTCAGCCCGCTGCGGGAATGGGCGCACAGTTTCTCTTGGAAATCCACATAGCGGGGCTTGTCGAACTCGCCCACCAGGTCGGTCAGGGCGAACAGGGCCTTCTGCACCGCCACCGGGTCGCCGGGGTCGGGGTTGAAGTAGCCGTCGCGCTTTTCCGGTGCCGCGAACAGGGGCGTGCCGCCGCGCAGGTCCAGGATCAGGTCGCATTGGGACCGGCCGCTGCCGGTGGCGGCGCCGAAGGTCAGCCGGCCCCGCGCCGAGGCGTCGGCCGGGGCGAAATCGGCCACCGTGACCTGGAACGCGCCCAGGTGCCCGGTGGCGGCGCGCGGCCGGCCGCGGAACACCGGCGCCTCGGTCAGGCGCGGCGGCAGGACGTCCAGGTCCCGGCCGTCGGGCAGGTCCAGGATCACCGTGGTGTCCAGGCGCTCGGCCACCTGGCGCGCCGCGTCCAGGGCCCGCCCGTCGCGGCCCAGGACCAGCAGCACGCCCTCGGACGACAAAGTGACCGAGCGGGCGTCGGGCACGTCCAGCGCCGCCTCGGCCAGCAGGGCGGCGATCTTGGGCGTGGCGCGGGCGGCCTCGGCCGACCAGCCGGCGCGCTCACGGATGTTGACGAAGGCGACCTCGGGGGCGACCTCGGGCGCCGCGCCGCCGGCCTCCTCCATCTCCTCCAGGGTCTCCAGGAACAGGGGCGCCTCCTGGGTGCAGGCCACCACCAGGGCGCCGCCCGCGGTGCCGGCCTTGCCGGCCAGGCGCTCGAACTCCTCGATCTGGCTGCGGCACAGGTGCGTGGCCGCGGCCACGGCATGCCCGCCGCAGGCGGCGGCCAGCCCCTTGAAGTCCAGGGGCATGGTCCTCTCGCAGTCGCAGACCAGGAACGTCTTCTTGGGATCGGTCACCTGATTGCCGCCTCCGGTGTCCGCTTGCGTATACGTTACCTGGGAATATAGGGACTCCCGGCGGCGAAAGCAGCGGAAACCGTGCAAAAACGGTGTCGCGGCGGCGGATTTTCCACCCTGCGGGCGGCCGGCGCCCTCGACGGGGCGCGCGGGGCCCTTGCGGCCCCGCGCGGCCTCGTCCGAACCCGAGGGGGGAACGGGTCAGACGATCTTGACGACGATGTCGTGCAGCGTGGTCCCGGCCCGGGCCAGGCGGTCGGCGGCGTTGGACAGGTGGCGGTAGATCTCGCGCCGCTTCATGATGTCGGTCAGGTAGGCGATCACCGCCAGGTCGCCCTCGGCGCCCTGGGGCAGGTTCTTGGTGTCCACGTTGGCCGGGTCGAACAGCTCGCTCAGGGCCTTGCGGTACGCCTTCTCGACGTTGCGCTCGGCCTGGCGCGCCAGCTCCGATCCCTCGTCCGACAGGGCGGCGTCGACCTTCAGGTTGCGGAACCCGCGGCGCACCGCCTCCATGCCGTCCTTCAGGTACACCGCCATCTCCAGGGTGTAGCGGTCGGCCTCCACGTGCAGCATCTTCATTTCCTTGACCGTGGTCCGGGCGTAGTCGATCACGTGGTCGACGTCGACGATGGCGCGGTGGA
This sequence comes from Hyphomicrobiales bacterium, assembly GCA_024236415.1. Classification (GTDB taxonomy): domain Bacteria; phylum Pseudomonadota; class Alphaproteobacteria; order Rhodospirillales; family JACKKN01; genus JACKKN01. The sequence goes on along the minus strand of JACKKN010000005.1, from coordinate 98,917 downwards.
TGTCCTCGCGGTCCATGGGGGTGGAGAAGGCCTTGTTCAGGATCTCCAGGTTGCGCCGCTTCAGCTCGTCGCCGGACTGGTCCAGCTTGCGCACCTGCTTGGCCGTTTTCTTGTCGCCCTTGGTTTCCATGAAGTCGACCAGCTCGGCCAGGGTCTCGACCGCCAGGTCGCACTGCTCGTCCACCAGGGTGAAGAAGTCGGGCGCCTTGGGCAGGACCCGGTCGACGACGATGCTGAGAAGCGAGTTACCCGCCATGGCATTCCTCCCTGCGGCAGAAGTTGCGTTGTTGCGTGGCCGGGCGCCGGCCTATCCGAAGACCAGGTCGCCCAGCTTGAAAACCAGATAGAACACGATCCCGGCCACCGCGGCGCCGGGGATCGTCAGCACCCAGGTGGTCAGGATCTCGCGCGCCTTGGACCAGTGCACGGCCCGCGCCCGCTCGGACGCGCCGATGCCCATCAGGCCCGAGCTGGTGACGTGGGTGGTCGACACCGGCCCGCCCAGCAGCGACGCGGTCAGGATCACGCTGGCCGAGGTCACCTGCCCGTTGATGGCGTGCAGCGGCCGGATCTTGTAGATGCCGAAGCCGATGGTGCGCACGATGCGCCAGCCGCCCGACAGGATGCCCAGGGTGATGGCCGCGGCGCAGGACAGGATCACCCACAGCGGCACCTTGAACTCGGGGATCATCCCGCCCATGACCAGGACCATGGTGATGATGCCCATGCTCTTCTGGGCGTCGTTGGTGCCGTGGCTGAAGGCCAGCCCGGCCGACGACACGTACTGCCCCAGGCGCAGGTACTTGTTGACCACCGGCTTGGCGCCGCGCAGGGCGAAGCCCATCAGGCGGTGCACGATGTACCCGGCCCAGAAGCCGACGATGGGCGACAGGATCAGGGCCACGATCACCTTGGCGACGCCGGTCATCTTGCCGGTGGTCAGCATCTGGTCGAAGCCCCAGACCACGTACTCGGGCCCCACCGACACCACCACCGGGCCGACCAGCCCGCCGACCAGGGCGTGCGACGAGCTGGACGGGATTCCGTACCACCACGTCGCCAGGTTCCAGGTGATGGCGCCCAGGCAGCCGCACAGGATGATGGTCATCGACAGGGTGGCCTGGATGTCGTCCATGACGATGAACTTGCCGATGGTGTTGGCCACCGCGGTGCCGCCCAGCAGCGGGCCCAGGAACTCGAAGGTGCCGACGACCAGCACCGCCTGGATCGGCGTCATGGCCCGCGACGCGATCGGCTGCGCCACGATGTTGGCGGCGTCGTGGAAACCGTTGGTGTAGTCGAAGATCAGCACCACGGCGATGGTGGCCACGGCCAGCCAATAAGTCACACCCATTCAGTACCGCCCCCCTGTTTGCGACCAAGGTCCGGACGGTACCGCCGGGACCGGTCGTCGATGTTTATTTCGTTTAATCCATTAATGCCGGAAATCGGTCACTTGGACCTGAAGAATGAAATCAAGAATTATGATGACTATTCCTTTAAATAGTCGGCGGAATCGAATCAATTGCACTAAAGTCGCAAGTACAGACGATTTCCCCTTCCGCCTATGCCAAAAGGCATAGGCCAAATGGCCTAGGACGGGCGCCAGGACGGGCGGGAATGGGGGAGAAATGCGCCGGGCCCGGCCGGCGGCTGGCCGGTCGGGCCCGGGGGACCGCGTGCGTCCTATTGGGGGGGAACGGAGAACGCGCGGTAGAGGGCGTCGTACTGCTGGCGCAGCTTCTTGTTCTTCAGCTTGTTGACCTTGGCGGCGGGCAGCATGCGCCAGTCCTCGCTGAGGGTCGCCAGGGCGTCGACAAGCTGCCAGCGGTAGTCGAAGGCGCGGCCGTCCAGCCGCCGCAGCGCCGTGACCTGGCCGGGCGAGAACCACCCGTTCGAGCCTTCGACGGCCCGGTCGGCGTCGACCCGCAGGGGATCGACGCGGGCCAGGTCGCTGACCCGGTCCCTGGTGTCGCCGTCCAGGTCGGCCAGGGCGCCGAGGGCGGCGCGGAACGCCGTCTCACGCCCGAATTCCTTGCCGACCAGGGGCGCCAGGCGGGCCGGGTCGAGGCCCAGGTCCTGCAGCCGGGCGGTCGCCGCCGCCGGCAGGCGGTACGGGGTCGGCCGGTAGACCTGCTGGTCGAAGACGTTCTGCACGAAATACAGCAGCACGAAGCACAGCAGGCCCGAGATGATCGGCGTCGCCAGCCAGCCGATGCCGATGCGGCCGATCAGCTTCCAGCGGATGTTGCGCCCGCCCTTGACCAGGCCGATGCCGATCACGCCGCCGATCACCGCCTGGGAGGAGGAGACGGGGACCAGCGGGATGGTCGGCAGGCCGTGCGAGGCCAGGAAGTATTCCAGGCCCTCGGACGCGAACAGGAACAGCACCACCGACTGCGCCACCACCACCACCCAGGCGCCCACCGGCGACAGCGGCAGCACCCCCGACCCCACGGTCAACATCACCTTCTTGGAATAGGTGAAGACGCCGACGGCGATGGCCAGGGCGCCGACCAGGAACAGCTGCTGGATCGAGGTGAAGTGGAACAGGTCGGCGACCCGGAAATCGGTGAACGGCGAGACGTCGACGAACACCCCCATGACGTTGGCGATGTTGTTGGCCCCCAGGCTGTAGGACCCCAGGGCGCCGGCCACGATCAGGGCGATGCGGGTATAGGCGTCCAGGCGCAGCGCGTGCAGCTTCACCACTTTCAGCACCTTGCCCGTCAGCAGGAAGATGGGCATGGCGATCAGCCCCGACAGCACCGGGCACAGGACCCAGGTCGAGACGATGGTGGCCAGGGAGTGCAGGTCGGTGCTGGAACCGCTGAACAGGTTCCAGCCGATGATGGCGCCGACGATGGCCTGGCTGGTGGACACGGGCAGGCCGGCCTTGGTCATCCAGTACACCGACATGGCCGCCGCCGAGGCGGCCATGAACGACCCGGCGATGGCGTTGACGGCGCCCAGCTTGCCCAGGGTGTGGGCCGCGCCCGAGCCGCTGATCACCGCGCCCAGGACCACGAACAGGCTGCACACCGCGGCCGCGGTGCCGAACTTGACCATGCGCGTGCCGACGGCGGTGCCGAACACGTTGGCGGCGTCGTTGGCGCCCAGGGACCAGCCCAGGAACAGGCCGCTGCTGAGGAAGATCAGGATCGCGATATCCATGGGAAGGCCGGGCCCGTCAGATCTGCCGCTTGACGACGTAGATGGTCAGGTCGTCGGCGATGTCCTCGGCCCGGTCGGCCACGGCGTCGATGGAATCCAGGAAGTAGCGCAGGTGGCATTTCTGGCTCAGCGGCAGATCGGAGCGGAAGATCCGCTGGATCGCCTCCGACGACAGGTCGTCGGCCTCGGATTCGTGGAACAGCACCTTGTGGGTGTAGTTGCCGACCGCGTTCAGGTCGCGGAAGAAGGCGCGCGCGGCCAGGACGCAGCATTCGACGCAGGCGACGGTGGCGTCGGCCAGGCGGGTGAAGTCGCCGGCGTGCTGGTCGGGGATGTCGGGGATCTCCTCCAGGAAGCGGTACATGTTCTCCTCGTAGTCGTTGAGCAGAACGTCGATGCTTTCCAGCAGGCTCAGCACGTCGGCCCGCAGGTCGGGGATCAGGGTGCGTTCGTACAGCTCGTATTCGACCTCGCGGCGGATCTCGTCGCCGCGCTTCTCCAGGCCGCTGATCTTCTCGATCAGCTGCTCGAACTCGGGGCTGATGCCGCCGGCCAGGTAGCTGGCCACGCCCTTCTTGAAGATGATGCCGGCCTCGGAGACGCGGTCCAGGAACTCGTCCATCTCGCGTTCCAGGCGCAAGGTGCGGCCGAGGACGTTCAGCCTCTTTATCTGCATGGATTCGATCCCCCCTGAGTGTTGAATGGCCCGGCGCCGCCGTGCCCCCTACGGCAGCGGCCCCCACCGGGACACGGCGGCGAGAACCGCGAACAGCGCGGCCAGCACCGCCGCCGGCATGGCGAAATGGCGCCAGGGAAACCCGCGGCCGCCGCCGCCCCCGGGCGCCGGCGCCCGCCGCGCCGGCCGTGACCAGTCCGAGTTGCGGTCCGGAAACGGGCCGACGCCCGTCGTCCGCGCGATCGGCAGAACCGAAATGATGATGCCGATTTCGAACATGGCGGCATTCTAGTGGCCGCCCGGAACGGGAAGTAGAGCGCAATTGGGCCTATGCAATTCCGTGGTGTGCCTCGCCCAAAGGGCCCTGCCGGCCGCCGCGGCGGGCCCGAAGGCGGGTCCCTTTCCGCGCCCGGCGGCGCGGGGTGGTCCGAATGCCCTAGGCCGTTCGGGCCAGACCCGGCCGGCGCGGTCACCCGAACGGGCCGCACCCGGCACCAACGGAAGATGGCGCCCCCGGTGCCCAGGCGCTAGTATGCCGGCCGGGACAGAGTATTCACGAAAGCACGCGACCATGAAGGTTCTGATCGGCGACGACCATCGCCTGTTCCGCGATGGCGTCCGCCTGCAATTGATGCAATTCGACGGCGCCATCCAGGTCCTGGACGCCGCCGACTTCCCGCAGGTGTTCGAGCGCCTGGACGCGGAGTCGGACGTGGGCCTGGCGCTGATCGACCTGGGCATGCCGGGCATGCCCTGGGAAGAGGCCCTGCCGGCCCTGGCCGAACGCCACCCGGGGCTGGCCGTGGTGGTGGTGTCGGCGACCGACGACCCGGCCGTGATCTCGGCCACCCTGAGCCTGGGGGTCGCCGGCTACATCCCCAAGACGTCCAGCGGCGAGGTCATGATCAACGCCCTGCGCCTGGTCCTGGCCGGCGGGGTCTACCTGCCGCCCGAGGTGCTGGCCCGCGCCAGCGGACGCCCCGTTTCCGGCGACGCGGCCGTCGCCGCGGCCGAGCTGGACGACACCCTGCCGCGGCTGACGGCGCGCCAGCGCGAGGTGCTGGGCCTGATGGCCCAGGGCCTGTCCAACAAGGAGATCGCGGCGCGCCTGGACCTGGCCGACGGCACGGTCAAGACCCATGCCTCGGCCATCCTGCGCCTGCTGGGGGCCAGCAACCGGACCCAGGCGATCCTGGTGGCGGCGCGGCTGGGGATGCTGCCGCTGTCGTGACCGCCGGCGGCGGCGCGGTCAATCGCCCTCGATCTCGCGGGCGATGGCGTCCTGCAGGACGTCGGGCCGCACCGGCTTGTGCAGCAGGCGGAATCCGCTCTTCTGGGCCTTGCGCAGGCGCTTGGGCGCGGTGTCGCCCGAGAACAGGATGCCGGGGATCTTGGCCCCGGTCTTGCTGCGCACGGCGTTGATGGCCTTGTTCCCCGTTTCCCCCTTGCGCAGGCGGTAGTCGGCCAGGATCAGGTTGGGGGTGGCCTCGGCGGTGGCGCACTTGATGGCCTCGGCGATGGTCGCGGCGGTCAGCACGCGGAAGCCCCAGGATTCCAGTTGCAGGCGCACGGCGAGGCAGATCTGCGGGTCGTCGTCGATGACCAGCACCGTGCCCTCGGCCGTGCGCCGCGGCAGGGTCGGCACCAGCCCGGCCAGTTCCAGGGCGCGGCCGTTGGCCCCCTCCATGGCCAGGGGCAGGTCGACGGCGAACAGGGACCCCCTGCCCGGGACCGACTCCACGTGCACCGGATGGCCCAGCAGGCGGGCCAGGCGCTCGACGATGGCCAGGCCCAGGCCCAGCCCCTCGTCGGACCGGCGGCCCGGGGTCTCGACCCGGTGGAATTCGCGGAACACCTTCCGCCTCTGCTTGCCGGGGATGCCGACCCCGGTGTCCCACACCCCGACCCGCACCGCGCCGCCGCGCCGGCGGCAGCCGATCAGCACCGCGCCGCGGTCGGTGTAGCGCACCGCGTTGGACAGGAAGTTCATGAGGATGCGTTCCACCAGCACCGGGTCGCTGCGCACCACCAGGGTCGACGGCACGACCCGCAGGTCCAGTCCGGCGCGCTGGGCCAGGGGCAGGAATTCGGCCGCCAGGCGGTTCAGCATGCCGCCCAGGGAGAAGTCGGCCACGTGCGGCACCACCAGCCCGGCCTCCAGCTTGGAGATGTTCAGGAAGGCGTTCAGCAGCCCCTCCAGGGCGCCCACGGATTCGCCCAGGTGGTGCACGATCTCGGCGTCCGGGCCTTCGCGGTGGCGCCCGGCGAGGACGTTGACGAACAGGTTCATGGCCTGCAGCGGCTGGCGCAGGTCGTGGCTGGCCGCGGCCAGGAACTTGGACTTGGCGACGTTGGCCTGCTCGGCCTCGTCGCGGGCGCCGCGCAGGCGCTCGGCGGCGCCGGCGCGCTCGACCACCCGGCCCAGCTGCGATCCGGCCAGGGCCAGGGCGTTGGCGATGCCGTCGGCGCCGTCCAGGGGCTCGAAGGCGAAGAACTCCATGACGGCCACCACCTCGTTGCCGACGGCGATGGGGACCCCGACGCCCGACACCAGCCCCAGGTCGTCGGCCAGGGGCCCGCGCGGGTCGCCCGAGGCCGCGAACCGGTCCGACAGCACCACCGCCTGCCCGGTTTCCAGGACCTGGCCGGCCAGGCCGGCGCCGCGGCCCACCTCGGCCATCTCGGTGGCGCGCACGAACCGCGACAGGTTGGCGCCGGCGCGGATCGACCAGATCCCCGTCGAGTGCAGCAGGTCCGTGCGCTCGGGCGCCAGGGCATAGGCGTGGCCCACCGGCCAGCCGGTGAAGTCGCAGATCTCGCCCAGGCCCGTTTCCAGGGCCGCCTCGATGCTGGTCGCCTCGTTGGCGCACACGGCCATGGTGCGCAGGAACTGCACCGTCGCGGTCTGCTCGCGCAGGGCGTCGTTGGCGCGGTGCAGCTCGGCGGTGCGCGACGCCACCAGGCCGCCGATGCGCACCGTGCGGCGCACGCTCATCACCAGGTAGACCACCAGCACGGTGGTCAGCAGCAGGCCGAACACGGCCACCTGGACGGTCTCGTTGGAGCGCAGGTTGTCGATCGCCCCGGGCACCGGCTCGAAGGCCACGGACCATTCCCGGTCGGCCACGTTGAGGTGGCGCCAGAACCGGCCGTCGGCCTTGCCGCGGTGCGCCATGGGGCCGGTCGGGGCCTGGCCGCCGGCGCGCGAGGGATGGAAGTGGAACGGCTCCAGGGCGCCGTGCGGCTGGCCGAACAGGTACACGTCCAGGCCCGACGGCGCGGTCTGCTTGTTCAGGATGGATTCCACCAGGTCGGCGATGGGAAACAGCCCCACGGCGAAGCCGGCGACGGCGTCCCCGGGCTCGGTCCCGTTGTCGTCGTCGGCGCGTCCCACCGGGGCGACCACGGCCAGCATGGTGGCCTGCGCCGGCGGCAGGACGACCGGGGCGGCGACGGTGCTGGCGCCCAGCCGCAGGGACCGGGCGAAGGCGTCGCGCAGCTCGCCGTCGGCGGCCAGGTCGAGGCCCACCAGGCCGGCGCAGGACGGCTCGGGCTCGCACAGGCGGACCGGGTGCGGCAGCGCCGCGCCGTCCACCGGCGCCGGGGCCGGAACCCAGGCAAAGGCGCGGATGCCGCTCCACCCCAGGTCCATGCCGCCGATGTAGGCGTGGAAGTCCCGGTCCGTGATCCGGCCGGCGGTGGCGTACAGGCCCTGGACCTCCTCGACCAGGCGGACCCGTTCGGCCATGCCGTGGGTCAGGGCCCGGGTGTGGTTCTCGACCCGCCGTTCCATCTCCAGGCGCAGGCGCGCGTTCTCGCCGTCGATCACCAGGCCGGTGGCGACGACGGTCAGGCCCACCCCCAGGGCCGCCGCCATGAACGCCGGCAGGTAGGCCCTCAGTTGCCCGGTCATGCCGCGCATCGCCACGTCACCGCTCCTTGCCAAACACCCGCGGCCCCCATTGTGACCCAGGCACCGGGGTTTCCGCAACGCGGCGGCCGCAGACGGCGCCGGACGGGAGGGGAGGGGGAAGGGGGAAATGGCTGGGGCGGTAGGATTCGAACCTACGAATGCCGGTACCAAAAACCGGTGCCTTAACCGCTTGGCCACGCCCCAAGCGCACCGCGTTGTATACGGCCTTCGCGACCCGGCGGCAAGGGGCGCCCAGGGGACGGTCGGGCCTTCAGTGGGGGTCGGCGCGGCGGCGCCAGACGGCGCGCGCCAGGCGAAAGGCCAGGAACGCCGCCAGGGCCGCGGCCAGGGCCAACAGCAGCTTGTGTTCGATGGCCTGGATGTCGCCCAGCACCGTCTCCACCGCCTTGCCGAACAGGTACCCGGCGGCGGTGAAGGCGACCGCCCAGACCGCCGCGGCGACGGCGTTCAGGGCCGCGAACAGGCGCGCCGGCACCGGGCTGAGGCCCAGGGCCACGGGGCTGATGGTGCGCAGCCCGTACAGGAAGCGGAACGACAGGATGAACTTGCGCGGATGCTCGGCGATGGCCGCCAGCACGCGGCCGAACAGGGGCCGCTCGACGACCCGCCGCACCAGCCGGTTGGCGGCGTGGCGGCGGCCCAGGAAGAACCAAAGCTGGTCGCCCAGGAACGAGCCCAGGAACGCGGCCAGGGCGGCGCCGGCGGGGTCCAGCAGCCCCTGGTGGGCCAGGAACCCGGCCACCACGACGATGGTCTCGCCCTCCAGGAAGGTGCCGGCGAACACGGCGGCGTAGCCGTAGGTGGCCACCAGATGCTCCAGCATGCCCATGGCCGGCCGGCGCGCCTCAGCGGTCCAGCCGCGCGGCGTCGGATTCCAGCGACGCCGCCTTGACCCACCATCCCGGGTTGGCCGGGCCCAGGGCCAGGGCCGCGGCGGCGGCGTCGCCGGCGTCGGCGAACAGGCCGAAGCAGGTGGCGCCGCTGCCGGTCATGCGCGCCAGCAGCACGCCGGGGCAGGCCTCCAGGGCCGTCAGCACGGTCTCGATCACCGGCTGCAGGGCGATCGCCGCCTCGGTCAGGTCGTTGGTCCGCGCCTGCAGCAGGGCCGCCAGCTCGCCGGCGTCGGCCGGCGCGTAGTCGAACCGCCCGGGCTGCGAGAACGGCCCGGTGCGGGCGCGGAACACGGCCGGCGTCTGCACCGCCACCCCCGGGTTGACCAGCAGCACCGAGGCCGGCGGCAGGGCCGGTGCCGGCGCCAGGTCGGCGCCGATGCCGCCCATGAAGGCGGCCCGCCCGCCCAGGCACACGGGCACGTCGGCGCCCAGCATCAGGCCCAGGCGCATCAGGTCCGCGGGCGCCGTGCCGAGGCCCCACAGGCGATCCAGCGCCTTGAGGGTCGCCGCCGCGTCGGCCGAGCCGCCGCCCATGCCCGAGGCCACCGGCAGGCGCTTGGTCAGGGTGAGGGCGGCGCCGGGGGCGACCCCGGCGGTCTCGGCCAGCAGGCGGGCGGCGCGCAGCACCAGGTTGGTGTCGTCGACCGGGGCGTCGCCGGCGTGCTCGCCGGCGATGGTCAGGGTCAGGTCGTCGGCCGGGCGCGCCGCCACCACGTCCTGGATGCCGGCGAAGGCGGCCAGGCTGTCCAGCAGGTGGTAGCCGTCGGCGCGGCGGCCCAGCACGTGCAGGTAGAGGTTGATCTTGGCCGGCGCGATGACGGTGACGCCGGCGTCCGTGGCGCCGGGGATCATGGCCGGGGGCATGGCGTCGGTCAGCTTCCGGCGCCGCCGGGCCGGACCCCGTCGTCCTTGGCCAGGCCCTGGTCCAGCTTCGCCTTGACCTTGCCCACCTGGTCGGGCTCGGGCTCCAGGGTCAGCACCCGGCGCCACTGGAACCGGGCCTCGTTCTGCCGGCCGACGCGCCAGTAGGCGTCGCCCAGGTGGTCGTTGATGACCGGGTCCTCGGGGCGCAGCTCGACGGCGCGTTCCAGCTCGCGCACGGCGCCGTCCCAGTCGCCCAGCTGGTACAGCACCCAGCCCAGGCTGTCGACGATGTAGCCGTCGTTGGGGCGCAGGCTGACCGCCTTGCGGATCATCTCCTGGGCCTGGTCCAGGTTCTTGCCCTTCTCGATCCACGAATAGCCCAGGTAGTTCAGGATCAGCGGCTGTTCGGGCTCGAATTCCAGCGCCTTGAGGAAGTCCTGCTCGGCGCGCGGCCACTGCTTGGACCGTTCCAGCGACATGCCGCGGGCGTACAGCAGGCTCCAGTGCCGCTTGCTCGGCTCGCCGATGCGGGCGAAGGCGCGGTCATAGGCGGTCACCGCCTCCTTCCAGCGGTCGTGGCCGCGCAGCAGGTCGCCCATCTCCACCAGCGGCTCGGAGGTGTCGGGCCGCTCGCCGGCCATGGCCTCCAGGCGGGCGATGGCCTCGTCGGTGCGGTCCAGGGAATCCAGGTTGCGGGCCACCCGCATGCGCGCCGTCCACGAGAACGGCGACAGCGGGTCGATGCCCTCCATGACCAGGTTGGCGGCCTCCAGGCGGTCGTCGGATTCCAGCAGCTCGGCCACCAGCATCTGCATGGTCGGGAAGTCGGGCCGCAGGTGCAGGGCCATGCGGCCGAAGATCAGGGCCGATTCCCGGGCCCGCTGCTGGCGCAGGGAACCGGCGATGTCGAACAGCCCCTCGGCCATGCCGTCGGCGGCGGCGGTCAGGATCGGCGCCGGGCTCTGGCCCGAATCGAGGCGGCCCATGGCCTGGGCCAGCAGGGTCGAGTCGGCGTGCTCGGCCAGGTACTTGGTATAGACGGCGCGGGCCGCGTCGGGCTTGCCCTCGCGCTCCAGCAGGTTGCCCAGCAGGGTCACCAGCCGGTACGACAGGCCCACCGGCCCGGTCTCGGCCTTGCGGTAGGCGGCCTCGGCCTCGGCGGGGCGGCCGCCCAGGTCGTTCACCAGCGCCGCCTGGATGGCGTACAGGGCGCGGGTGCCGTCGCGGCTGCCCAGGGGGTCGAGCGCCTTGAGCGCGGCGGCCACGTCGCCGTCGCCGGCGTGGGCCCAGGCCATCAGCATGGGCGACAGGAAGGCGTTGATGCCACGCCCCGACATCTTCGCCACCCGGGCCCGCACCTCGGCGTTGCGGCCGGCCCGCATGTCGTCCACCGCCACCATGATGTTGGCGATGGGGGCGTCGGGGTTCAGCGCGGTCAGCCGCCGCGCCATGGCCACCGCGGTCTCCATGTGGCCGCCGGCGGCGTACAGCACCATGGCCCGGCGCACCAGGTCGTCGCGGTCCGGGTCCTTCTCCAGGGCCGCCGAGATGAAGGCCGCCGCCGCGTCCATGTCGCGCGCCGCCTGGGCGTGGCGGCCGGCCAGGAAGTTGCCGGCCAGGGAGTGGCCCACCTGGACCTCGGGCGCCACCTTGTCCATGGGCCCGGGCGGCGCCGTAACGCAGGCCGCGGGCAGCAGGGCGGCGGCCAGCATCAGCAGGGGGAGGAGGGTCCGGATCGGGGGGCGTGCGGGCATGTCGTGGTTTCCAAGCGGTGGCGCCGGCCCGTGGATGGGCCGGTTCGGGCTTCGCAGACCCGATCTTGCGGCATTCCGCCGCCTTCTTCAACCGCGCGTGGCGGGCCGGCCCGGCGGGCTCCGCCGGCGCCGCGTCGGACGGGGTGCCCAAGGCGCCCCGGGGTGCTATCCTGGGGCCCATGAGGGCACAACCGTGAACGCGCCGCAAGACACCCGCGCGCTGCTGCGCTGGTACCTGGAGGCCGGGGTCGACGAGACCATCGGCGAGGTCCCGGTCGACCGCACCGCGGCCCCCGCCACGCCCGCCGCCACGCCACCCGAGGCACCCGGCGCGGCGCCCCGCGAGGTGCTGGCCGAGCGGCCCCAGGCGCCGCCGCCGTCCGCGCCGCCGCCGCCGCTGTCCTCGCCGCCGCCGCCGCCATCCCCGCCCGGGGCCGACGAGGCGGTGCGCTCGGCGGTCGCCCTGGCCGCCGCGGCCAGGGACCTGGACGACCTGCGCACCGCCCTGGCCGGGTTCGACGGCTGCGCGCTGAAGAAGACGGCCATGAACCTGGTGTTCGGCGACGGCAACCCGGGCGCCCGCATCGTGCTGATCGGCGAGGCCCCCGGCGCCGACGAGGACCGCCAGGGCCTGCCCTTCGTCGGGGTCAGCGGCCAGCTGCTGGACCGCATGCTGGCCTCCATCGGCCTCGACCGCAGCCAGGTGTTCATCTCCAACACCGTGTTCTGGCGCCCGCCCGGCAACCGCACCCCCACCCCCGGCGAGGTGGCCACCTGCCAGCCCTTCGTCGAGCGCATGGTGGAGCTGATCGACCCCGAGATCCTGGTCGCCATGGGCGGCGCCGCGGCCAAGACCCTGCTGGCCCGCAACGAGGGCATCGGCCGCCTGCGCGGGCGCTGGTACACCTATTCCACCGCCAAGATGCCGCGCCCGGTGCAGGCCACCGCCATCTTCCACCCCGCCTACCTGCTGCGCTCGCCGGGGCAGAAGCGGACCGCCTGGTTGGACCTGCTGGCCATCAAGGCCAAGCTGGCCGAACTGGCCCCTTGATCGGAGCGGCACCGTGGGGCCATCATCGGAACAAATGGGTATGCGGACACCATGAGCGGGAATCGGGCCACGGCGCGCCTGGTCGCCTGGCTGGCCGTGGGGCTGGCGGTGCTGGCGCTCGCCGGTCCGGCGGCGGCGCGTGACGACACCTCCCGGGGGGCCGCGCTTGGCCCCCGGCAAGCCGGCGGGGTCGACCTGCCGCGGGTGCTGTCCGATACCGACGCCGACCTGTACCGCCAGGTCTTCGCCTTGCAGGAGAAGGGCAACTGGAAGGCCGCCGACCGGCGCATCGCCAAGCTGGACGACCGCCTGCTCATGGGCCACGTGCTGGCGCAGCGCTACCTGCACCCCACCGCCTACCGCTCCCGCTACAAGGAGCTGAAGGCCTGGATGGACGAATACGCCGACCATCCCGACGCCGCCACCATCCACAAGCTGGCCATGCGGCGCAAGCCGCGCGACTGGCGCGCGCCCAAGCGGCCGGTGCCGGCCCAGGGCGGCGGCCCGGCCCTGGTCCTGCCGGCGGCCAAGAAGCCCGCCAAGCCGCCGCGCAAGTCCCTCAGCCGGGCCCAGCGCAAGGACGTGGCCTGGGTCGAGCGGCGCATCCGCCGCTACCTGCTGGCCGGCGCCACCCTGTCGGTGCGGCGCACCCTGGAGGAGCGCGAGGTCCGCAGGCTGATGCCCACGGTGGACTACGACCGCCAGCGCGCCAAGCTGGCCGCCGCCTACCTGGGCGACGGCGAGGTCGAGCTGGCGCTGGACTGGGCCCTGGCGGCGGCCAAGCGCTCCGGCCGCTGGCTGCCGCAGGCGCACTGGATCGCCGGCCTGGCGGCCTGGCAGCTCGGCCGCCCGGCCGAGGCCGCGGCCCATTTCGAGGACGCCGCCGCCCGCGCCCGCGACCCCTGGACCGAGGCCGCCGCCGCCTTCTGGGCCGCCCGCGCCCACCTGGTCGACCGCCGGCCCGAGCGGTTCAACGCCCTGATGGCCCGCGCCGCGGCGCACCCGCGCACCTTCTACGGCCTGCTCGCCGGGCGGGTCCTGGGCCTGCCCAGCCCGTTCCGCTGGGACCTGCCGCCGGCGGCCGAGCGGGAGCTGGCCCAGATCACCACCGCGCCGGCCGGGCGCCGGGCCCTGGCCCTGGCCCAGGTCGGCGAGACCGGCCGCGCCGGCGACGAGCTGCGCGCCCTGGCCGCCGGCGCCGGCCCCGACCGGGCGCGGGCGGTCCTGGCCCTGGCCGGCAGCGCCGGCCTGCCGTCCCTGGCCCTGCGCATGGACCGGCGCCTGTTCCCCCACGGCGGCGGCATGGACGGCGCCGCCTATCCGGCCCCGGCCTGGAAGCCGGCGGGCGGCTTCCGCATCGACCGGGCCCTGGTCTATGCCGTGATCCGCCAGGAATCCAAGTTCAACCCGCGGGCGCGAAGCTGGGCCGGGGCCAGCGGGCTGATGCAGCTCATGCCGGCCACGGCCGCCTACATCGCCGGCGACCGGCGCTACCGCCGCGGCGGCAAGGGCGACCTGCTGAAGCCCGAAGTCAACATGGCCCTGGGCCAGAAGTACATCGCCTACCTGATGCGCGACCCGGCGGTGCAGGGCGACCTGCTGCTGTTCGCCACCGCCTGGAACGGCGGCCCCGGCAACATGGCCAAGTGGTGGCGCGCCACCCGGCACGGCGGCGACGCCCTGACCTTCATCGAGTCGATCCCGTCGCGCGAGACCCGGGATTTCATCGAAAAGGTGCTGGCCAACTTCTGGATCTACCGCGACCGCCTGGGCCAGCCGTCGCCGTCCCTGGACGCTATTGCCGCCGGCGGGCGGCCGGTCTATACAGCACTCGACAAGTCAACCCTGCAGGTGGCGGAAGATGTCCAAGATTGAAGGCGAACGGGCCTTCCTGCCCGTCAACATCGCGGTCCTGACCGTGTCCGATTCGCGCACCCTCGACGACGACCGCTCGGGCCAGACCCTGGTGGATCGCATCGAGGCCGCCGGGCACCGCGTCGCCGACCGCAAGATCGTGCGCGACGAGGTGGCCGACATCCAGGCCCTGCTGCGCGCCTGGATCGCCGACCCCCAGGTCGATTGCGTGATCTCCACCGGCGGCACCGGCATCACCGGCCGCGACATCACGCCCGAGGCCTTCCAGGGCGTGATCGAGAAGGAGATCCCCGGCTTCGGCGAGCTGTTCCGCTGGATCAGCTTCCGGAAGATCAAGACATCCACCGTCCAGTCCCGCGCCCTGGCGGGCGTGGCCAACGGCACCTACCTGTTCGCCCTGCCGGGCTCGCCCGGGGCCTGCAAGGACGGCTGGGACGAGATCCTGGTGCACCAGCTCGACGCCCGCTACAAGCCCTGCAACTTCGTCGAGCTGATGCCGCGCCTGAAGGAGCACATTACCTAGACCAACCGGGGCAGGGGAACACCTTGGGGAAGGGGGACACCGACATGGGCGGATTCGACGCCACCGAAGACGCGGCCCAGTTCCTGGCCAGCCTGCGCCGCCTGCGCCTGCGCGGCGACGCCCTGCCCGTGGCCTCGCGGCCGCCCGACTACGCCGCCGCCATGGACGTGCAGGACCGGGTGGTGGCCCTGACCGGCGCCCCCGTGGCCGGGTGGAAGATCGGCTGCACCAGCAAGGCGGCCCAGGAATACCTGGGCATCGACCACCCCTTCCCGGGCCGGGTCCTGGCCGACGGCCTGTTCGACAGCCCGGCGCGGCTGCTGGACGCCGACTTCACCCAGCGCGGCCTGGAATGCGAGTTCGCCCTGATGCTGGGCCACGACCTGCCCCCGTCGGGCGAGCCGCACACCCGCCGCTCGGTCGCCTTTGCCGTCTCCGCCGTGGTGCCGGCCATCGAGGTGATCGAATCCCGCTACCGCGACTGGCAGCGGGTGGGCCTGCCCTCGGTCATCGCCGACAACGCCGGCCACGGCGTCCTGGTGCGCGGCGCCCCGCGCCCCGGCTTCCCGGCCTCGCACCTGGACCGGGTGCGCGCGACCCTGACCATCAACGGCCAGGTGGCCGCCGAAGGCTCGGGCGCCGCCGTCCTCGGCCACCCCCTGACCGCGCTGGCCTGGCTCGCCAACGAGGTCAACGACCGCGGCGACATGCTCCGCGCCGGCCAGATCATCACCACCGGCACCTGCACGCCGTATGTCGAGGCCCCGGCGGGCGCCGAGGCGGTGGCCGACTTCGGCGAACTGGGGCGGGTGCTGCTGCGGTTCGGCTAGCCCGCCGCTTCCCCGCCACGCACGGATAGGGTAGCCTTCCGCCCGGGAACAAAACCGGAGGTGGGTGTGGCGGAGATCTCATCCCCTGATCGCCTTGTTGAATGGCTGAATACAAGTACGCGAAAGGTGGTCATTGTTGTGACTGCTCGCGCAGCCCTGCGGGCGTTGCCCATGGTGGCGGAGTGCGTGCACCGCAGTCCGGATGAATATGCAACAAGTATGATTTTGCCTATGTTCTTTGGTGTTTCGACAGCATGGTCGGTAGGAGCAGGTCGAAACCAAAGAACGGGAACGAGACGGACTAATACGGCCGCTACAGTAGCCCACAATGCCCATCCCCAAGCTATCTATGCCGCTTCCGGTGCCGACGACAAAGTTGCCGTCGCGGCCCAACATGCCGCCGCAGCCGTTTCCGCTGCTGCCATAGTTGCCAACTCCGAAAGAACTCGCGCCGCAACCATAACCGCCATGGTCGATGCAAGAGTGGCGATTGGAAGCGCTGCCAACGCTGTTGCGAGTTATGCCGCCATTAGAGCCGCTGACACTTCTGACGTTGCGGCAAGTGAAGCGGCATATGCTTTGCTTTTAGAGAACGTCTATGCCGATTCGGAAGTGATAGAAAGAGGATCTGGCCCTCGTTCATTGGCGGGCTCTCCGTTGTGGTTGCTGGGACAGCCTTCGCTGTCTGTCGAAGCATGGAGAACTCTCAAGGAGGACTTGCTCTTCTTGAATCAAGATTGGTGGGTATGGACGGAGTGGTACGAGGATCGCCTGCGCGGCGCCGACCATCCGGCGAGTCGGCCACTGATCGAGGACCTGGAACGGGACCGCAATGAAGCCCTTAAACAAGATTGGCAAACTTATGACGACCCGGGTTGGAGGAACAGCGCGGCCCGCATCAACCGCCTGATCGCCGAGTTGGAAGCAAAATACCGCTCTAAGCCGCCGGCGCAGCGGCAGGCGGCGATCGAGGTGTGGTCGGATTCCCGGGGCAAGGTCCACCGGCGCACCGGCGGGGTCGGCGAGGGGATCGACGGCCGGAACGCCGAGGACCTGGCAGCCGCCTGGGCGGTCCAGGCGGCGTTGCTGGGCGGGTTGGAGGCGCTCGACCCGGGGCGCAACGAACCGTCCCTGCGCCGGGCCATGGAGGCGTACCGGGGCGCCCTGGGCAATTCCTTCGACGACCTGAACGTCATCGCCCTGGGCGTCTTCGGCCTGCGGCTGGAGACCTACGCCGCCAACCCCGGCGACATCCTCATGGACGACGCCGTCAACGAACTGCGCGCCCTGGTCGCCGCCCACGCGCTGTTCGTGCGCCGGTTCCCGCGCTGGAACGACTACATCCGCGACGCCACCGCCGAGCCCACCGACGCGGACGTGGAAAACGGCATCCATCTGGCCCGCGCCGCGGCGGAGGTGCAGGAGATCATCGACGCCGACGTGGCCGACCCCCTGGACGAGCTCGCCGACCTGGCGGAAGGGGAGGGGGACGCCGCCGCCCCGGCCGTGCGGCGCGAACTCCTGCGCAGCCTCGGCAACGTGCTGGCGGGCCTGCTGGGCAGCTTCGTCGATTTTGCCCGCGATGCCGGTACGGCGGTTCGCAAGGGGGTGCTAGGCGGGATCGAAGGCGGGTCGGAAGAGATCACCAGGAACGCCCTGTCCGCCATCGCCTTCGCCGGCGGCACCTGGGCCTTGGCCCTGGCCGCCGGGATGCCGGCCGAGTTCGGCTGGCTGATGCCTGTCCTGGCGTTCCTGAAGATGAAGTTCAAGAAGTAGGGCGGGGCGGGTTTCGGCAGGGCCCCGCCACTTCCCACCCGCCGTTCCCGCGCGGGCGCCGGGGGATGCACGTATCTCCGAAAGCCGGAGGGCCCCGCCTGCACGCGCCACGACGCCGCCGTTCCCGCGAAAGCGGGAACCCATTCCGTCGCCATGGCGGTCAAGGGCAACGGATCGGATCGGCCGCAAGGCCCGGTGCCTGTTTGCACCTGACGATTGACCGAAAACGGAGGCGGAATGGATCCCCGCCTTCGCGGGGATGACGCCTGCATTGACTGATTTCCGGGACTGGTTTCCGGCATTTTGGCCGGCCAGAGAAATGTGCATCCCTTGGCGCGCAGGCGGGAACCCATGCCGCCCTGCCCGTGCTTGGCTCACGGCCGTCCGGTTGAGGCGCGTCGTCGGGTGGACGTCGCCGGCGTGGATGCCCGGGTCAAGCCCGGGCATGACGTAACACGCTGAAATATCAATATTTTTCGTCATGGCCGGGCTTGTCCCGGCCATCCACGCCCTCCGCGGCGCCGATGGGGGCGGCGGCGCGGGAACCACCGGGTCAAGCCCGGCGGTGACGAATTCCCTTCCGGGCATGGAAACGCGGGTAACGCCGCTACCACGGACCGGCCGGCGCGCCGCGGACCGGGAAATTGATCCGGGGGGCCTTGAACATCCCTCATTCCGGACTATATTCCTTGAAGTTCTTTGACATGGTGAATCAGCATTCCAGCCACGGCGCGATCCGAGGATTGGCCGAGGCATGCGCTTCCCCCTCGCTTTTTCCCTTCGCGTTTCCCCCTTGCGTTTCCCCCTCGCGTTTCCTCGGGCGGGGCACGGCCCTCACCCTCCCACGCCTGGCGGCGCGGGCCCCTCCCTCTCCCCGAGGGAGAGGGGCTTCGCGCGATGGCGCCGCCGCGTTCCCTCTCCCTGGAGGGAGAGGGACAGGGTGAGGGGGCGGCTCCGGCCGGAAATGACGACAAATGACGACATTTTCGCGCCGGATCGGCGTGTATTGAGCGTTTCCAAGGGCTTGCCCCGACGACATCCGGCGCGAAACCGCCTCGGAACGGCTCGGGACGGCCCCGGACCGGCCGCAATCGGGCGCGGCGTCGTCAGTTCCCGCCGTCGCGCCGCCAGGCCCGGTAAGCGGCGCCGTCGTCCACGTCGGAAAGGGTGTCGACGAAGGCCACCCGCAGGCCGGCCAGGTTGGCCAGGGTGTCGGCCAGGGCCTGGGCGGTGGACCAGCGAACGCCGCGGAACGGGTCCGACACCCGGGGGCGGCGGCGCAGGCCGACCAGCCAGTAGCCGCCGTCGGTGGCCGGGCCGAACACGGCGTCGTGGTTCCCGAGGGCGCGGAAGGCGCGGGCGATGCGCGCCGGGGTGACGGCGGGCACGTCGGTGCCGACGATGACCACGGGGCCCGGGGGCAGGACGTGAAAGGGCCGGGCCATGCGGGCGCCCAGGTCGCCGGGGCCCTGGTCGATGATGGGTACATCCACGGGCCAGGGACCGGGCGCGCCGTCGGGGGTCACCGCCAGCCAGGTGCGCCAGCGCCGGTCCCGGGCCAGGGGCGGCAGCACGGTGCGCAGCATCTGGCGGTAGAAGCGCCAGGCGGCGACGGCGCCGATGTCGGCGGCCAGGCGGGTCTTGACCCGGCCCAGGCGCGGCTGCTTGACGAACACGACCAGGTGGTTGCCTGCCTGTATTGTATGGGCCTGTTTTATATGGGGCCTCACCGGTACAGCCTCTCGATCCACGGCAGGGGCAGGCCCATCAGGTAGAGGCCCAGGCACAGCAGGTTGCGCGCCGGGCGCAGGACGAAGCCGTCGCGGCGGTACTTTTCGGCCGAGGTCGCCGCCGCCACCGGCAGCACCGCCAGGCGGTGCTTGCCGATGCGCCACACCAGGTCCACGTCCTCCATCAGGGGAAGGGGTTTGTATCCGCCGAGCGCGCGGTAGAAGTCCCGCGCCACCAG
Organism: Hyphomicrobiales bacterium; assembly: GCA_024236415.1. Taxonomy (GTDB): domain Bacteria; phylum Pseudomonadota; class Alphaproteobacteria; order Rhodospirillales; family JACKKN01; genus JACKKN01. The sequence goes on along the minus strand of JACKKN010000005.1, from coordinate 79,598 downwards.
CAGCCCCTGGTCGCCGTAGGGCAGGCCCAGGACCCGGGTGCGCCAGGCCACCAGGGCCTCGACCCGGCGCGCCGCCCGGGACGGGTCGTCCAGGGCGAAGGTAAAGACGGCGGCGCGGGTGCCGTTGCCCGGCGCCGCCATGAAGTCGGCCACGGCCCGGGCCCAGCCCGGCCCCGGCACCGTGTCGGCGTGCAGGAACAGCAGCCAGTCCCCGGCCGCGGCGGCGGCCCCGGCGGCGAGCTGCGGGCCCCGGCCCGGCGGCGCCTTGACCACCTTGAAGCCCGCGCTCCGGGCCAGGTCCAGGGTGCCGTCCCGGGAGCCGCCGTCGGCGACGATCACCTCCATGTCCGCCAGCTCCAGGTCGCGCGGGCCGGCGCCCAGGGCGGCCGCCGTGGCGCCCAGGGTGGCGGCGGCGTCGAGGGTCGGGATGACGATGCTCAGCATGGATCGGGCATGGCCTTGGCGCGGGGCTCTCCTGCGTTGACCGAGCGTGATAGCACAGGCGCCGCGGACCGGCATCCTCGGTGACGGGATCGTGATAAACGTTCTTGAATCGTTCCGGGTTGCCATCTAGAGTCCGCCCATGGTCGACATCGTCCCCCCCCGGCCGCGCAAGGGGCGCGGCGCCGTCAGCAACCCCGACGGCCGCTTCGAGCCGACCACCCGCCATGCGGTGGACGACGGCTGGGGCCAATGGGAGGGCCAATGGGAGGGGGTCAAGGAGGACCACGTGCCGCCCCTGCGCACGGTGGTCACCGACGAGCGGCCGAAGCGGATTTTGTCGCGCAACACCTCGCCCGACGTGCCCTTCGACCGCTCCATCAACCCCTACCGGGGCTGCGAGCACGGCTGCGTGTACTGCTTCGCGCGGCCGACCCACGCCTACATGGGCCTCTCCCCGGGGCTCGACTTCGAGAGCCGCCTGTTCGCCAAGCCCGACGCCCCGGCCCTGCTGGCCGAGGAACTGCGCGCGCCGGGCTACGCCTGCGCCCCGGTGACCCTGGGCGCCAACACCGACCCCTACCAGCCGCTGGAGCGGCGCCGCGGCATCACCCGCGGCCTGCTGCAGGTGCTGGCGGCCCACGACCATCCGGTGATCGTGGTCACCAAGTCCGACCTGGTGCTGCGCGACCTGGACATCCTGGGCCCCATGGCGGCGCGGGGGCTGGTGTCGGTGGGGGTGTCGGTGACCACCCTGGACCCGGACCTGGCGCGGACCATGGAGCCCCGCGCCGCCAGCCCGGCCAAGCGCCTGGGGGCGATCCGCGCCCTGGCCCTGGCCGGGGTGCCGGTCACCGCCCTGGTGGCGCCGGTGATCCCCTTCGTCAACGACGCCGAGGTGGAAGGCGTGCTGGAGGCGGTGGCCGCCGCCGGGGCCCGGCGCGCCAACTACATCCTGCTGCGCCTGCCGCTGGAGCTGAAGGAGTTGGTGGCGGAATGGCTGGAGGCCCACCAGCCGGGCAAGGCCAAGCGGGTCATGTCCATGCTGCGGCGCAGCCGGGGCGGCCAGCTCTACGTGGCCGAGTGGGGCACGCGCATGCGCGGCACCGGCACCTGGGCCGAGCTGCTGGAGAAGCGCTTCGCCCTGGCCTGCCGGCGCCACGGCCTGGCCTTCGGCCACGCCGACGGCGACGGGCTGGACTGCGGCCGGTTCAAGGTCCCGCCCCGGCCCGGGGACCAGCTTTCCCTGCTGTAGGCCCCTGGCGGGAAGCGTGACCCAATCGTCACCGGAGCGCAAAACGCCTGTCACATGGAATTGCTAGGGTTCCCCGGCACAACAAAACTGCCGGCCTGAAAAAACTCAGCGCCGCTCCGCCCGCCGGCAAAACCGGCGGGTTCCTTTTTTCCCGGGGCGGCAAAACCGGCGGGTTCCTTTTTTCCCCTTTGGCCGAGGGCGAAGTCGCCGATTTCCCATGACCCGGCCGGTGCCATGGCCTATATCAGGGGCATGCATGATATCCTTCCCCTGCTGCTGATGCTGTGCATGGCGGCCACGGCGGTGGTGCTGATCGTCGGCATCCTGGCCTTCGCCGTGCAGGGCCAGTTCAACGCGCGGTACGCAAACAAGCTGATGCGCGCGCGGGTGATCCTGCAGGGGTTGGCGGTGCTGGTCTTCGCCCTGATCACCATCCTGGCGGTGTCCTAGGGCGCACCGCCCCGGGGGCGAAAGGAAGGGGGGACGGCATGGTCACCTTGAACAGGATCTACACCCGCGGCGGCGACAAGGGCCAGACCTCGCTGGGCGACGGCACCCGGGTGGCCAAGCACGATCCGCGGGTCGAGGCCTATGGCTGCGTCGACGAAACGAACGCCGTGATCGGCCTGGTCCGCCTGCACACGGGCCCCGGGGGCGCCGCGGGCGGCGACGGCGCCGCCGACGCCATGCTGGCGCGCATCCAGAACGACCTGTTCGACCTGGGCGCCGACCTGTGCACCCCCGAGGACGGGCGCAAGGCCGAGGGCGCCCTGCGCGTGGTGCCGGCCCAGGTGGACCGCCTGGAGGCCGAGATCGACGCCATGAACGCCGACCTGGCGCCGCTGACCTCGTTCATCCTGCCCGGCGGCTCGGCGGCGTCGGCCTACCTGCACCTGGCGCGCACGGTGGCGCGCCGGGCCGAACGCCTGGTCACCGCCCTGGCCGGGCGCGAAACGGTCAACCCCGAGGCGGTGAAATACCTGAACCGCCTGTCGGATCACCTGTTCGTCCTGGCCCGGCGCCTGAACGGCGGCGGGCGCGACGACGTGCTGTGGACGCCGGGGGCGCACCGCTGAATTTGCCGCCGCCGCCGGGGCCGGATTGACAGCCCTTGCGGGGGGGACTGGCGCGATTGACATCAAACTGCCATCTGCGTATTGTGCAGGTGCGAATGGAGCGGGGTAGGCAGGTTTGCCAACAATTTCAATTCGTTAGTCAGTAAGTGTTCGGATGCGCGGCACGCCGGGGGATGGCGGGCCGCCGTGGGTGTTGTGAGGAGGCCATGAAAGTCCTAGTCGCGGTAAAGCGGGTCATTGACTACAACGTCAAGATCCGCGTGAAGTCGGACCAGACGGGCGTCGAGACGGCGAACGTGAAGATGTCCATGAACCCGTTTGACGAGATCGCGGTGGAGGAAGGCGTCCGCATGCGCGAGGCCGGCACGGCCGACGAGCTGATCGCCGTGTCCATGGGCGTGCAGCAGTGCCAGGAGACCATCCGCACGGCGCTGGCCATGGGCGCCGACCGCGGCATCCTGGTGCAGACCGACGCCGAGCTGCAACCCCTGGCCGTGGCCAAGCTGCTGGCCGCCGTGGTCGCCAAGGAGGGCCCCGAGCTGGTGCTGGTGGGCAAGCAGGCCATCGACGACGATTCCAACCAGACCGGCCAGATGCTGGCGGCCCTGCTGGGCTGGTCCCAGGGCACCTTCGCCTCCAAGGTGGAGCTGGCCGGCGGCACCGCCAAGGTCACCCGCGAGGTGGACGGCGGCCTGGAGACGGTGGAGCTGAAGACCCCCCTGGTGGTCAGCGTCGACCTGCGCCTGAACGAGCCGCGCTACGCCTCGCTGCCCAACATCATGAAGGCCAAGAAGAAGCCCATCGACACGGTGACCCCCGACGACCTGGGCGTGGACGTCTCGCCGCGCCTGGAGGTGGTCAAGGTCGAGGAGCCGCCCAAGCGCGCCGCCGGCGTGATCGTCGAGGACGTGGCGCAGCTGGTGGACAAACTGAGAAACGAAGCGAAGGTGATCTGACATGGGCGCTCTGGTACTGGCGGACCACGACAACGCGGAACTGAAGGCGGCGACGCTGAACGCGGTCACCGCGGCGGCGCAACTGGGCGAGGTGACGGTGCTGGTGGCCGGTTCGGGCTGCCGCGCGGTGGCCGAGGCGGCGGCCAAGGTGGCCGGCGTGGCCAAGGTCCTGGTCGCCGACGACCCCAAGTACGGCCACGCCCTGGCCGAGGCCCTGGCGCCCCTGATCGTCGGCCTGGCCGGTGGCTACGGCCACCTGCTGGCGCCGGCCACCACGTCGGGCAAGAACGTCATGCCGCGGGTGGCGGCCATGCTGGACGTGGCCATGATCTCGGAGATTTCCGAGGTGGTGTCCGAGGACACCTTCGTGCGCCCCATCTACGCCGGCAACGCCATGGCCACGGTCAAGAGCCGTGACGGGGTCAAGGTCATCACCGTGCGCGGCACCGCCTTCGACGCGGCGGCGGCCGAGGGCGGCGCGGCGGCCATCGAGGACGTGGCGGCGGCCGACGACCCCGGCCTGTCCACCTTCCTGGGCCAGGAGCTGACCAAGTCCGACCGGCCCGAGCTGACCAGCGCCCGGGTCGTCATCTCCGGCGGCCGCGGCATGCAGTCGGGCGACAACTTCCACCTGCTGGAAGCGGTGGCCGACAAGCTGAACGCCGCCGTCGGCGCCAGCCGCGCCGCGGTGGATGCCGGGTTCGTGCCCAACGACTACCAGGTGGGGCAGACCGGCAAGGTGGTGGCGCCGGACCTGTACATCGCCGTCGGCATCTCGGGCGCCATTCAGCACCTGGCCGGCATGAAGGACAGCAAGGTAATCGTGGCCATCAACAAGGACGAGGAGGCGCCGATCTTCCAGGTCGCCGACTACGGCCTGGTGGCCGACCTGTTCAAGGCCGTGCCCGAGCTGTCGGCCGAACTGGACAAATAGCCCGGCGCCCCCTCCGCGAGGCCCCCGCGATGCGGGGCCGGAACGGTCCCGCCGCCGCGACAACGGAAAGAACAAAAGCATGTCAATTGAATTCAAGTCCGTGGGAGTGATCGGCGCCGGCCAGATGGGCGGCGGCATCGCACAGGTCTGTGCCGCGGCCGGCATCGACGTGGTGATCAACGACGTCAGCCGGGACGACCTGGAACGCGGCCTCGCGGTGGTCGACCAGAACTTCCAGCGCCAGGTGACGCGCGGCCGCATCTCGGCGGCCGACAAGGCCGCGGCCATGGCCCGCATCTCCATCACCAGCGACTATGCGGACTTCGGCAACTGCGACCTGGTGATCGAGGCCGCGGTCGAGGACGAGAACGTCAAGAAGCAGATCATCCGGGACCTGTGCCCGCACCTGAAGCCCGAGGCGCTGATCGCGTCCAACACCTCGTCCATCTCCATCACCCGCCTGGCGTCGCAGACCGACCGGCCCGGCAAGTTCGTGGGCATGCACTTCATGAACCCGGTGCCGGCCATGAAGCTGGTGGAGCTGATCCGCGGCATCGCCACCGAGGAGGACACCTACCTGGCGGCGCGCGAGCTGACCGTGCGCCTGAACAAGACCCCGGTCAACGCCGAGGATTTCCCGGCCTTCATCGTCAACCGCATCCTGCTGCCCATGATCAACGAGGCGGTCTACACCCTGTACGAGGGCGTCGGGTCGGTGGCCGCCATCGACACCGCCATGAAGCTGGGCACCAACCACCCCATGGGGCCGCTGGAGCTGGCCGACTTCATCGGGCTGGACACCTGCCTCGCCGTCATGCACGTGCTGCACGAGGGCCTGGCCGACACCAAGTACCGGCCCTGCCCGCTGATGGTGAAGTACGTGGAGGCCGGCTGGCTGGGCCGCAAGACCGGCCGCGGGTTCTACGACTACTCGGGCGACGAGCCGGTGCCCACGCGCTGAGGCCGCCGCGCCGCGCGCTGACGGAACGGGCCCTTCGGGCCCGTTTTTTTGCCGGGCCCCGTCGTGTACACTCGGCCGCCGAACCCCAGGCAGAAGAAACGGGAACAGATCGCCATGCCGGCAAAGGTTCTGGTCGTCGGCCTTGATGCCGCGGAACCCACCCTGTTGGAGAAATGGGCCGCCGAAGGCCACCTGCCGGTCCTGGCCCGGGTCATGGCGGCCGGTACCGGCGGCCGCCTGGGCAACTGCATGGAGACCCTGCCCGGCGCCATCTGGCCCGAGATCTGGAGCGGCCGCTCGTGCGGCAACTCGGGGGTGTTTTACACGCCCGACCAGATCCACACCGGCGAGACCGGCCTGCGCCCGCTGGAGCACGACGAGATGGACGCGGCCGACAACTACTGGTCCCTGGCCAGCCAGGCCGGGCGCCGGGTCTGCGTCGTCGACCAGGTGCAGGTGCCCCTGAACCCGGGGCTGAACGGCATCCAGGTGCTGGAATGGGGCCTGCACGACCGGGTCTTCGGCGAGCGCTACCACCCGGCCGAACTCGGCCCCCAGATCGAGGGCCTGCACGGCCGCCACCCCGTGCGCCGCTGCGACCATTACGGCCACACCGTCGACGACCGGCGGCGCCTGCGCGACGACCTGCTGGCCGGCGCCGCCGAGAAGGAGGCCATCCTGCTCGACCTCATGGGGCGCGAGGACTGGGACCTCTACACCGTCACCCTGTCCGACAGCCACTGCGCCGGGCACCATTTCTGGCATTTCCTGGACCCGGGCTCGCCCGCCTACGTGGCCGACCCGCCCGACGGCATGGCCGACGCCCTGCGCACCGTGTACCAGGCCCAGGACCGGACCCTGGGCGCCCTGGTGCAGGCCGCCGGGCCCGGCTGCGTCACCCTGGTGGTGGCCAGCCACGGCATCGGCCCGGCCCACGCCGGCTACCACCTGCTGCCCGAGATCCTGGCCCGCCTGGGCATGGGGTCCGAATCCGGCGGCGGCGGCGCCCTGCGCCGGCTGCAGACCGCGGTCAAGCATGCCGTGCCCCTGGCGGCCCTGCCCCTGTTGCGCGCGATGCTGCGGCGGGCCTCGGACCTGGGGCCGATACAGGCGGCGCAGTTGCGCGCCGGCAACGCGCTGCGCCCGTTCGAATCGCCGCGCACCCGGGCCATGGCCGTGCCCAACAACCGGGTCGGCGCCGTGCGCCTGAACCTGAAGGGGCGCGAGCCCCACGGCAGCGTCGCCCCGGGCAACGAGGAGAAGGCCCTGCTGGAGGAATTGCGGACCGAGTTCCTGGCCCTGGAGGACCCGCGCAGCGGCGCGCGGATCGTCGAGCGGGTCGACACCGCCGAGGAGGTCTTCGGCCCAAACCGCCACCCGGACGTGCCCGACCTGATGATCGTGTTCCGCACCGGCATGGGGCCCATCGACCACTGCCGCTCGCCCCGGGTGGGGGAAATCCACTGGCCCTACATGCGGCGCACCACCTACCGCACCGGCGACCACACGGTGGAATCCCGCCTGTGGGCCGCGGGCCCGGGCATCGCCGCCGGCGGGCGGCTGGACGGCGCCAACATCCTCGACATCGCGCCCACCGTGCTGGACCTGCTGGGCGTGCCCCTGGACGGTCCGGCGGCGGATCGTCTGGACGGCCGGCCGCTGCCCCTGCGGGCCTAGGGGCCGCCGCGGTGGCCGGCCCGGGAACCCCCGCCGTCTCGGTGGTCACGCCGGCCTACAACGCCGAATCCACCATCGCCGAGACCATCGCCAGTCTGCGCGCCCAGACCCTGGCGGACTGGGAGCAGGTGGTCTGCGACGACGGCTCGACCGACGGCACCCTGGCGGCGGTCGCCGCCGTGGACGACCGGCGCATCCGGGTGGTGCGCGGCGACCACCGCGGCCAGTCGGCGGCCCAGAACCGGGCCTTCGCCCAATGCCGTGCCGACCTGGTGCTGTTCCTGGACGCCGACGACGTCCTGCTGCCCGACGCCCTGGCCCGGTTGGCGGCGGCCCTGGCGGCGGCGCCCGACGCCTGCGCCGCTTATGGCGACGCCGTGACCATGAAGGCCGACGGCACATCGTACGGCCGCCCGCCGATGGCCGGCGGGCGGCTGTCGGCGCGGCCGTCGGGGGACGTGCTGGAACCCCTGCTGGTGCGCGATTTCGTGCCCAGCGGCGGCTTCCTGGTGCGCGCCGCGGCCTTCGCCGCCGCCGGCGGCTTCGCCGAGGACCTGCGGATGGCCCAGGACTGGGAGATGCGGTGCCGCCTGGCCCTGCGCGGGCCGTTCCGCTTCATCGGCCCGGGGCCGGTGCTGCGCCACCGGGCGCGGCCCGACAGCGTGTCGCGCGGCCTGGGGGCACGGGTGGAGAGTCACCTCGAGGCCATCGAGCGGGTGTTCGCCAACCCCGCCGTGGCGGCCCGGTTCGCGCCGCGGCGGCTGGCGGCCCTGCGCCGCCGGCGCCTGGGCAGCAGCCATGCCTTCATCGGCACCGAGGCGGTGCGCCAGCGCGACTACGTCACCGCCCGGCGCCACCTGTGGCGGGCGCTGGTGCTGGGCGACCGGCGCGCACCGGTCATGGCCCTGGCCCTGTGTGCGGCCCTGGGTTGGGTTCCGCCGTTGGCCCGCCGCCAATTCGAGGTCTGACCTCGAACGGGCTACAGCCGATCGCGCCTGCCCTTTTCCTTTTCCAGGCGGGCGATCATGTGGTCGGTGTAGCTGATGGCGAACTGCACGTCGTTTTCGTCCCCGGACAACTCGGTCAACGATTCCCTGAACCGCCGCCAGGTCTCGATGTCATCGAACCGGGTCGGAATTCTGTCCCTAATTGACAACGATTTCATGTGGCCTGTCTGTCACTCCTTTCTCCTGCGGCCGAAGGATTGCGTCCTTGCGGCGGACCCCGGGCCCATCCCCGCCCGACCCCAAAAGGGGCAGGCGCCGCGCGGGTGGGCGGCGATCCGTCACGGTCCATCTTCGGGGCCGGCGTCTCCGCCGTCGATGACAATTGTCATAGCCAGCGCCGGTCTGGTCCGTTGCGGACGGGCACGCAACCGCCATGCCACGCAAATGTCGCGATAGTGTAATTGTGATGCTGTTTGCATGTAATATTAATGAAATATCTTAGTTTGATTATAATATTGTCACTAAATATCAACACTAAATTTTCAAATATTTAACTTGCTGCGAATCTATACTGAAAGGCATGCTCCCCCGCAGTAACGGTCCACCGTGACCGTCTGTGTACAACGGGCGTTCCCTGGGTCGGGTCCACGGCCGCGCAGGCCGGCCCGCAGCCGAACCAGAATGAGGAGCAGGCATGTCCCCTCGCCTCAAGGGATTCGAGGTCCGGTTGGCCGAGTCCGACCGCGAGATCGACGCCGCGCAGGCCCTGCGCTACCAGGTCTTCTACGAGGAAATGAGTGCCCGGCCCAGCCGCGAGATGGCGCGGCGGCGGCGCGACTTCGACGACTTCGACGCCATCTGCGACCACCTGATCGTCATCGACAAGGAGCGCAGCAACGGCGTGCCCTGCGTGGTCGGCACCTACCGCCTGCTGCGCCGGTCCGTGGCCACCCGCCACGGCGGCTTCTATTCGGCCCAGGAATACGACCTGGCGCCCCTGCTGACCCTGCCCGGTGAAAGTGTCGAGCTGGGCCGCTCCTGCGTCGCCGCCGACTACCGCACCCGCGGCGTCATGCAGGTCCTGTGGGGCGGCCTGGCCCAGTACATCGATACCCACGGCATCGAGGTCATGTTCGGCTGCGCCAGCTTCCCGGGCACCGAACCCGAGGACCGGGCCGAGGGTCTTTCCTACCTCTACGACCGGCACCTGGCCCCGGCGCCCATGCGGCCCCGGGCCCTGGACCACCACTACGTCAACATGCGGCGCAGCGACATCGCGGCCCGCGACGAGCGCGACCTGCTGCAACTCCTGCCGCCCCTGATCAAGGGCTACCTCCGTGTAGGTGGCTATGTCGGCGACGGCGCTGTCATCGACCACCAATTTGATACGACGGACGTATGCATTATCGTTCAGACCGAGCGGGTTACCGAGAAGTACCTGCGCCACTACAGGGCGTCTGGGAAGTCCTAGACGAGGGCCTGGCCGCCGAGGCCACGCCCCTGCGCGGGGCACCCCGGCTGCTGGCCTTCCTGGCCGTGACCCTGGTTCTTGTCCCCGTCTACCTGGCGGCGCGGCCCCTGGGCCGGCGGCCGCGCCGGGCCGTGGCCGCGGCCTGGTTCCGCGCCGGCTGCGCGCTCAGCGGGCTGGTGGTGACCCGGCGCGGCGCGCCCTGCGCCGGGCGCCGGGTGATGTACGCGTCGAACCACGTCTCGTACCTGGACATCCCGGTCATCGGCGCCGCCGCCGAGGGGACCTTCGTGGCCAAGTCCGAGGTCGCCGGCTGGCCCCTGTTCGGCTACCTGGCCAAGCTGGCCGACACGGTGTTCATCCGCCGCGACCCCAAGGAGGCGGCGCGCCAGCGGACCGAGCTGGCGCGGCGCCTGGGCCGCGGCGAGCGGCTGATCCTGTTCCCCGAGGGCACCACCAGCATCGGCCGCCGGGTGCTGCCGTTCCGCTCCAGCCTCATGGCCGTGGCCGAGGACGACGGCCTGGCCGACGACCTGATGGTGCAGCCGGTGTCCATCGCCTATCGCCGCTACGCCGACGGGCGGCTGCTGTACGACCGCAACGCCTCGCTCTACGCCTGGCACGGCGACGCCACCCTGCTGCCGCACCTGCTGACCGTGTTCGGCCTGCGCGGGGCCCAGGTGGTGCTGACCTTCCACGACCCGGTGCGGGCGCGCGATTTCGCCGACCGCAAGGCCCTGGCGCGGCACTGCGAGGGGGTGGTGGAACGCGGGGTGTACGGGATCGCGGGGTAGACCCGACTTCTCAGTCCATCAGTGCAGTTCGGCGCGCAGCTTCTGGCGCAGCACGTCGATGGGAATCAGCTCGCCGCGGTGCTCGAAGTACCAGAACTGCCAGCCGTTGCAGGCCGGCGCCTTCTGCACGTAGGCCCCCACCTGGTGGATGGAGCCGCGGAAGTCGGCGGCGATCAGGGTGCCGTCGGCGCGCACCCGGGCGGCGTGGCGCCGGCCGCTGTCGCACAGCACGGTGCCGGGGCGCAGCAGCCCCCGCTCCACCAGCCAGCCGAACGGGATGCGCGGCTGGCTGCGCTTGGCCGGGGTGGTGAACAGCGACGGGTCGTCCACCGGTGCCACCTTGTCGATGCGGGCGCGGGCCAGGTCCACGTATTCCGCCTCCCGCTCCAGGCCGATGAAGTGGCGGCCCAGCTTGCGCGCCACGGCCCCCGTGGTGCCGGTGCCGAAGAACGGGTCCAGCACCACCTCGCCGACCTCGGTCGCCGACAGGATGGCGCGGTACAGCAGGGCCTCGGGCTTCTGGGTCGGGTGCGCCTTCTTGCCGTCCTGCTTCAGGCGCTCCTGCCCCGTGCACAGGGGGATGGTCCAGTCCGAGCGCATCTGCAGCTCGTCGTTCAGGTTCTTCATGGCCTCGTAGTTGAAGCGGTACTTCGACTCGGCGTCGCGGGCGCACCAGATCAGGGTCTCGTGGGCGTTGGTGAAGCGCCGGCCGCGGAAGTTGGGCATGGGGTTGGTTTTGCGCCAGATGACGTCGTTGAGGATCCAGTAGCCCAGGTCCTGCAGCACCGTGCCGACGCGGAAGATGTTGTGGTAGCTGCCGATGACCCAGAGCGTCCCGTCGGGCTTCAGCACCCGTCGCGCCGCCGCCAGCCAGTCGCGGCTGAAGGCGTCGTAGGCGGCGAAGGACTCGAAGCGGTCCCAGTCGTCGTCGACAGCGTCCACCTTGCTGTTGTTGGGGCGGTGCAGTTCGCCTTCGAGCTGCAGGTTGTAGGGGGGGTCGGCGAAGACCATGTCGACGCTGCCCGCGGGCAGGCCGTTCATGAGCTCGACGCAGTCCCCCTGGAGGATCATGTCCCGCGGCGCGGGCGGCGCCGCATTTTTCGTTTTCCCAGGCATGGGCGGCAGCATGAGTCAGCGGCGATTCCGCGTCAAGAATTAAATGGATTCAAAGACTTAGAAGTTCCGCACGCGACAACATATGGGAGTCGCGAGTCCGCCGGACTCAACATCTAGCCGGGCCGCGGGTCATTCGCCGCCGAGGATTTTGCGGATCGGGGCGAAGGATCGGCGGTGGTGCGGGGTCGGGCCCAGGCGGGCCAGGGCAGCCTGGTGCTGGGCGGTGCCGTAGCCGGCGTTGCGCTCCCAGCCGTAGCCCGGGTGGGCCGCGGCCAGCTCGGCCATCAGGCGGTCGCGGGTCACCTTGGCGACGATGGAGGCGGCGGCGATGGACAGGCTCAGGCCGTCGCCCCGGACCACGCAGCGCACCGCCACCGGGCCCCGGCCCGAAACCAGGTCGGGCGGGCGGTTGCCGTCCACCAGCGCCAGGTCGGGCGCCGGGTCCAGGGCGGCCACGGCCCGGGCCATGGCGTTCAGGCTGGCGCGCAGGATGTTGACCCGGTCGATCTCGTCAACCCCGGCCATGCCGACGCCGATGCGGGCGCAGGCGGGCAGGGCGGCGAACAGGTCCGCCCGCGCCGCCGGGCGCAGCTTCTTGGAATCGTCCAGCGCCGCGGCCAGGCCGGCCGGCAGGCGCGCGCGGTCCAGCACCACCGCCGCCGCCACCACCGGCCCGGCCCAGGGGCCGCGGCCGGCCTCGTCGACCCCGGCCACCACGCCGTGGCCGGCGGCCAGGGCCAGGTCCTCCAGGCTGAAATCGGGCATGGCATCGCTCCGGTTTCCCACCCCCGCGCGGGGTCCGTCCACGGGTTGAAAATACGGAACCCGGGCTTGTGGATGAAAGGAAAATCCGGCATCTTGCCGCTCATGATCTGGTTTCTGCTCGGCGTGATTCTGGCGGCGGTGTCGGCCCTGTTGGTCGTCGACCACGAAATGGGCGGCCTGGACTCCGTGGTCACCTTCCTGCAGACCATGCCCGGGGGCGTGGGGGCGTTGATCGGCGCCTTCTTCGGCACCCTGATCGGCATCGGCCTGTGGTTGGAGACGGCGCGCCCGGCGGCGCCCGCCGTGGCGGGCGGACCCGCCCGGCCGGACACTCCGGCGCCGGCCGCGGGTGACCGGTCTCCGAGTCCCAACCAGGGCAAAGGCAAGGGCGCCGCCCGGCTGGAGGTCACCGGCGACCCGGCGCCCGTGTGCCGCGCCGCCGAGATCGAGAAGGCCAACGAGAAGTGGCGCCGCGAGGAGAGGGCCGAGCGCCTGCGCGACCGCCACGCGGCCGAGGAGGCCCGGGCCCGCGAACGGCGCACCCTGGCCTCGGCCCTGATCCACGAGGTCTCGGCCCTGGCGCGGGCGCTGGAGGACCGGGTCGAGGTCTACCGCTCCCACGACAAGAACGCCAAGAAGGCCGTGGTGCCGCGCCTGCTGCTGCCCGAGGCCCGGGTGTTCGCGGCCAACGCCCACATCATCGCCGGCATGGATTCCGAGACCGCCGGCGCCCTGGCCGGCCTCAACGTCGCCCTGCAGGATGCCGTGCAGGTGGTGGAGTTCCGCGCCAACGACGAGATCGTGCAGATCAAGGCCAGCGAGGTGGTGGATATCCTGGACGGCCTGCTGAAGCAGGCCCGCGAGGTGCGCGGCCTGCTGGAACTGTCGCTCAAGGAAGCCAGCGTTCCCCTGAACCTGAACAGCGTGGCCTAGGGCATCTCCGCCCGACCTTGAACCGCCGCCCCGGCGACGCCAGATTCCCCCTGGGAGAGAACCGACGGAGCGGAACGGCGAAGGATGGCGCTGCGATCCTGCGAGGAATGCCCCGGCACCAACGACTGCGCGGCCGAGAACCTGTATCCCATCCTGGGGCGGGTGCTGGCGCTGTACGCCGGCGGCACCACGGACAAGTTCGAGATCCTGTTCGCCCTGCCCGAGGGTGACGAGGAGCTGCTGGAGAAGTTCGACTACCGGGTGTCCAAGACCTGCTGGACCAAGGCCGCCCTGCTGACCCTGGCCGACGAGCTGGCGGCGCGGCTGCCCGCGGCGCCGGCGGACCAGGCCGAGGCCGTGGCTTCGGCGGTCCTGTCCACCGGGCGCGACGCCTTCGCCCGCTTCCCCTGGAACCTGCCCGACCTTGTGGACCAGGCGGCGGCCCTGTACGTGGCCGTGCTGGACCGCTGCGACGACCCCGACGCCGTCGCCGCGGCCCTGTCGCGCCGGGCCTTCCTCAAGGTCTGCAAGGCCGTCACCTACGGCTGATCCCCGGCGCGGCGGCCCCGGCCCTTGCCTGCCAGGTGGTGGCGCCCGGCCCGTTGCACGCGGGTGTTGCAGCAACGCCACAATGCCGTGAAGAAATTATTCAAATGCTCATTCGTTGTTGAAATATTGTGTCCGTATCGTGTATTCAATTAATTGATTCCAAGTACTTGACGTGATCGGTCTTCGTTTCATTGGGGGCAGGACATGAAAAATGGGGTTCTTGCTGGAATACTTTTTATTGTCATAGGGTTGGTTTCTTCCGCTGTGCGGGCGGAAGACGGCATGCACGACTGGACCGGCTTCTTCGCCGGCCTGCAGGCGGGCCACGGCACCGGCGACAGCAGCTGGATCGACGATCCCCGGTTCGGCGGCGCCTCCCTGGGCAGCCACGACATCCAGGGCCCGACGGTGGGTGCCCAGGTCGGCTACAACTGGCAGATGGACCGCTGGGTCTTCGGCGCCGAGGCCGACGCCTCGTGGGCCGATTTGAGCGGCAACCACGTCGACCAGTTCGCGTCGGACCTGCACACCACGGTCAAGGCGCTGGGCACCATCACCGGCCGGGTCGGGCGCGCCTATGGCAACCACCACATCTACCTCGAGGGTGGCGGCGCCTGGGAGAACGTGGAGTACGAGGACTTCTTCGGCGTCGGCATGGGGTGCAACGGCTGCACCGACACCACCCGCTGGGGCTGGGTCTTCGGCGGCGGCTGGGAATACGCCTTCATGGACAACTTCTCGGTCAAGCTGGAGTACAACTACATCACCTACGGCAACGAGACCTTCGGCTTCAGCGGCGGCATCGGTGGCAATTTCGTGCAGACCATCGAGGACACCTACCACCACTTCAAGGTCGGGGTCAGCTACCACTTCTGATCCGGCGGGCGGACGCCGGGACGGCGGTCCTTCACAACTCCGCGAGTCCCGCAACCGTCGCTTTCCATGGCCCGGCCTTGGTCCTACCATCGGGGCATGGACGCCCTGCGCCGCCCCCTCGCCGCCCTGATGTTCGCCGCCGGCACCCTGCTGGCGGCGCCGGCCGCGCGGGCCGACGCGCCGGCCCCGGCCCGGGTCGACCTGGTGGCGGCGGAAACCGCCCTGGTGCCCGGGCAAACCGCCTGGGTGGCCCTGCGCCAGGACCTGCGGCCCGGCTGGCATACCTATTGGCGCAACCCGGGCGACGCCGGCGAGGCGGCCCTGATCGACTGGCGCCTGCCGGCGGGCTTCGCGGCCGGCGAGGTGCGCTGGCCCCTGCCCGAGCGGTTCGTGGACGGGCCCGTGGTCTCCTACGGCTACGGCGGCCGGGTGCTGCTGCCGGTGGCGGTGACGGTGCCGGCCGGCGCCAGGGCGGGCGACAGGGTGACCCTGGCGGCGACGGTGGAGTACGTGGCCTGCGCCGAGATCTGCATTCCCCTGACGGCCGAGGTGGCCCTCGACCTGCCGGTGGCCGCGGCGGCCGATGCCGGGCCCGCGGCACCGGCCATCGCCGCCGCCCGGGCGCGCGAGCCGAAACCGTTTCCCGGCACCGCCTCGGCCCAGGTCACGGACGACTGGGTGCGCCTGCGCCTGGCCGGCCTGGGCCACTTGGCGGGTCGGAAGCCGTGGTTCCTGGGCCACGCCTGGGGCCAGCTCGACCCCGGCCCCGCCGCCGCCGCCCGGGCCGACGGCGGCGACTTGGTGCTGACCCTGGCCCGGGGCGACCTGAAGGGACAACCCCTGGCGCGCCTGGACGGCGTGCTGGTGTGGGAGGAGACGGACGGAACCGAGGGGGCCTGGGCGGTCAGCGCCCCGGCGGCCCCCACCAACTGACGGAGACGACGCCATGAAACGACTGCCCGCCGCACTGCTCCTGGCCGCCACGGTTTCCTGGGCCGCCGGCCCGGCCCAGGCCGCGCCCCAGGTGGGCGCGCCGGCCCCCGCCTTCACCGCCGTCGACAGCATGGGCAAGACCCACGACCTGTCGGCCTACAAGGGCAAGACCGTGGTGCTGGAATGGACCAACCACGAATGCCCCTACACGGTGAAGCACTACGAGTCCGGCAACATGCAGGGGCTGCAGGCCAAGGCGCGGGATGCCGGGGTGGTCTGGCTGTCGGTGATCTCGTCGGCGCCGGGGCGCCAGGGCCACGTCACCGCCGCCGAGGCCAACGACCTGACCACCGCGCGCCAGGCGGCGCCGGCGGCGGTGCTGCTGGACCCCGAGGGCAAGGTGGGGCACCTGTACGACGCCCGCACCACGCCGCACATGTTCGTCATCGACCCGGCCGGCAAGCTGACCTACATGGGCGCCATCGACGACCGGCCCACGGCGCGCCTGGCGGACGTTCCCGGCGCCCGCAACCACGTCGCCATGGCGCTCGCCGAAATGGCCGGCGGCAAGCCCGTGTCGGTGCCGGTGACCCGGCCCTACGGCTGTTCGGTCAAGTACGCCTGGTAGGGGGCGGGCCGAAGCCTAGAGCCTTTTCCGATCATACGAGATCACTCTGACGGCCACCCTTGGCCCGGGGTTAGGAGCACGGCGCCGGGCGTAGCGGTGGTTACGGGCAAGCCGTGCGACGTGGCCCCGGGCCAAGGGTGGCCGCCCCGAAGGGGTGGCGCGCGGCGGGCCTTCGCGGCGTTGCCGGCCTTGCGCGTAGCACCGCTACGCGCCGCGACCGGCGCCTTGCGGCTGGCCTCGCCGCGCACCATCAGAGTGACCTCGTATGATCGGAAAAGGCTCTAGTCCGGCGCCACCCGCCGCAGCTTGAGGCCGTTGCCGGTCAGCCAGGCGCCGTCGCGGGTCATGACCACGTTGGCCTGGGGCCCGCGCAGGATCACCCGGTCGCCGTCCACCTCGTATCCCGCCTCCATGGTCACCTGGCCGCCCATGGTCATGTAGACCCGGTCGTTGTCGCGGAACTCGAACTTGTTGCCGTGGCCGTCGGCGAAGACGCCGCCTTCGAGGGGCAGCGCCGCGAGGCGTTCCTCCTCGCGGGCCACGGCTGCGGCGATCTCCTCGCGGCGCCCGGCGGCGGCCTGGCCGTAGGCCTCGTTGATGGAGCGGCGCGAGCCCTCCAGCAGGCGCTGCCGCTCCTGGTCCAGGCGCGCCACCTGGGCCAGGCCCTTCTCGTTCTCGGGCAGGGCCGCCAGTTCCTTCTTGAAGTCGCCGATGGCGGCGCGGCCCAGGTCCACCTTCCTGGCCATGACCCCGTGGGCGAAGGCGGTCTCGGCGCCGCCCAGGTCCTGGCCGCCCATGCGGTCCAGGGCCTGGGCCTCCAGGCCGGCGAGCTGGCGCAGCCCGTCCAGGGTCTGGGGCAGGGCGTCGAACCGGGCCAGCTCCGCCGCCACCAGGGCGTCGGCCAGGACGCGGCGGCGGTCGATGGCCGCCTGGCGCAGGTCCATGGCCCGGGCCTCGGACAGGGCCGCCGCCACCGGGCCGTTGATGGCCTGGTTCACCGCCGCCAACCCCGGCAGGCCGTCGGGCACCTGGGCCAGGCGTGCCTTCTCGGCCGCCAGCAGGGCCACCTCGATCTCCTCGCGGCGCGCCGCCGCGGCGGCGTCCAGCGCCGCGTAGTCGGCGTCGGTCAGGGCCGGCCCCAGGTCCTTGCGGGTGGCGGCCAGGGAGGTTTCCAGGCTCGTCAGCCCGTCCAGCGTCTCGGGCGCCGCCTTCAGGTCCGCGGCCAACTGCTCGACCACCGGCCGGCGCAGGGAATCGTAGTGGGCCTGGACCTTGGGTCGCACCTCGTCGGTGCGCCAGTCCGGCAGCTCGCGCAGGGCGTGCAGGGCCATGAAGCCGTCCTTGTAGGGCGGCGTGCCGGCGGCCAGGGTGCGCCAGTCGGGCGGCTGCAGCTTGCCGCCCGGCTCGACCCGGCTGAGCGCCGCCGCCGCGCGCAGGCTGTCGCGCGACGGCGGCGCCGCCAGCAGGGCCGCCAAATTGGTTTGCAGCTTCCGTTCGGCCTTCTCCATGGCGACCAGCACGCCGGCCACCCGGCGGCCGAACCCGGCCGACAGGTTGTTCAGGTGCCGCGCCTCGGCCCGGCGCTTGGCCTTCTTCATCTTGCCGTTGCAGTCCTTGGCCATCTTGGCGGCGGCGTCGGCGTCGGCCGGGGTCCAGGACAGGACCGGGGCGCCGAACAACTCGGCCACGCGGTCGCCCTTCATGGCCATGGGCAGCCACAGGTTGCGGGCGACCGAGCTGAGCTTCCACTGCTGGCCGCCGCCGTCCTTGTCGAAGTAGTCCTCGGCGAAGCCCGCCAGGGCGTCGCAGGTCGGCGCCGTCAGGGCCGCCGCCGGCGCCGCCGCCAGCATCGGGACGAGGACCGCGACCGCCAGGGCGGCTGCCGGGACCCGGTGCATGTTCATGAATCCGCCCTCCGTGCGCCGTTTCGGCATTTTCCCTCGGTGAGCCCCCCATCCATGCCCCGGGGCGCGCCGGCCTGTCACCCCCCAATTGGGGGGGTGCGGGCGCCGATGCGGCCCGCGGCCTTGACCCGCCGGGCGCGGCGGGGGATCGTGTGCCGTGCCGGGAAAACGGGGTGGGGCGCGGACAACTGCGAGGTCGGCCGTGAAGATGTGGAAGAAAGCGACCCTGGGCGGCCTGGCCGCGGTGCTGGTCCTGGCCGGGGCGGTGGTGTGGGTCGGCTGGAGCCTGGGCGCGCACCTGTCCGGCGCACGCCTGGCCCGGGTCGAGGCCTCGCCCAACCACCGCGGCGACGTGTTCGTGAACCTGGAGCCCGAGGCCGCCTTCGACCTGGACTGGGACACCGTCCACGGCCAGTTCTTCGGCCCCGAACGGCGCGAGCCCCGCGGCGCCGTCCCGGTGCTGCCCCTGGACCCCTCGTCGCTGGACGGCCGGCCGGCGCCGGGCCTGCGCGTCACCTGGCTGGGCCACGCCAGCGTCCTGGTGGAGATCGACGGATACCGGCTGCTGACCGACCCCATGCTGTCCGAGCGCGCGTCACCGTTCCCCTTCGCCGGGCCCCGGCGGCTGCACCCGCCGCCCGTCGCCCTCGCCGACCTGCACGGCATCGACGCCGTGGTCCTGTCCCACAACCACTACGACCACCTGGACGAAGCCACCGTCCGCCACCTGGCGGCCCGGGGCACACGGTTCTTCATCCCGCTGGGCACCGGCGCCCATTTCGAGGCCTGGGGCGTGGACCCGGCCCAGGTCACCGAGATGGACTGGTGGGACGAGGCCCGGCTGGGCGACCTGACCATCGTCGCCACGCCGACCCGCCACTACTCGGGGCGCGGCCTGTTCGACTACCAGGCGACCCTGTGGGCGTCCTGGGCCGTGTTGGGCCCGGCGCACCGGGTCTTCTACAGCGGCGATTCCGGCTATTCGCGCATGTTCGCCAAGATCGGCGCGCGGTTCGGCCCCTTCGACGTGGACATCGTCAAGGTCGGCGCCTATGGCCCCGGCGCCAACTGGCGCGACATCCACATGCCGCCCGAGGAGGCGGTGCAGGTGCACCGGGACCTGGGCGGCAAGGTCCTGCTGCCGGTCCACTGGGCCACCTTCAACCTGGCCCTGCACGCCTGGGACGAGCCCATGGAACGGACCCTGGCCGCCGCCGGCACCGACGTGCGGGTCCTGACCCCGCGGGTCGGGGAAACGGTCGACGCCGAGGCGCCGGTCGCCGGCACGCCCTGGTGGCGGGCCGTGCGCTAGGCGTTCACGTGCGGCTGAACCCCTTGCCGTCCAGGAAGGCGCCCAGGTCGCGGCGCCGGTCCTGCACGGCGCCGGTGAGGCGGCGGGCGGTGTGCTCGCACCAGCCGTAATCCTCCACCGCCACCGGGTCCTCCTGGCCCGGCGCCAGGCCGTTCAGGGGCTCGCGCCGGCCGTCGTAGACCCCGGCGGCGCGGACCGCCCGGTCATAGGCGGGCAGGGCCGTGTCCAGGGGGCCCGGGTCGTATCGGTTGCGGCTGACCATCACGCTGCGCGGCAGGCGCGGCTTGGTGCCCTTGTCCTCGTCGGCGACGCCGATGGCCAGGCCCACCGAGGCGTAGACGTATTTCGGCAGGCCCAGCAGGTCCGACATCTCGGGCGGGTTGTTGCGCACGTTGCCCAGCATGCAGGTGCCGTAGCCCATGGACTGGGCCGCCACGGCGGCGTTCAGGCAGGCCAGGTTGGCGTCGCCGTGGGCCACCAGCAGGGTGTTGACCTGGTCGGCGCGGAAGCGGTACCCGCGCTGTTCGCAGATGTGCACCAGGCGCGAGATGTCCGAGCAGAACACCAGCAGCACGGCGCACTGGGAGACGAAGGGCTGGTCGCCGCAGATCGCCCGCACCTGCTTCAGCAGGTCCCGGTCGTCCACGACGACGATGGAATAGCTTTGCATGTTGCTGGACGTGGGCGCCCGCTGCGCCGCGTTCAGGACCTGGTCCAGGGCCGCTTCGGGCAGGGGCTCGTCGGTGAAGGCGCGCACGCTGCGGTGGGCCATCAGCAGGTCGAGCACCGGGTTGGGGTCGCCCGGGGCGAAGCCCGGGAATCGGGGCCGGGGCCGGTTCAGGTCGTCGTCGTTGGGCATGGTGCCGGGGCTCCCCTGGAATCTGTTGCGGTGGGGGCCATTCTAGGGCAGGGGCCGCAGGCGTGGAAATCCGTGCGATCCCCTATGCCCGTTTCCCGCGGGCGGCCCGGACGGGATATAATGGACCCTCGGGAACGGAGGGTGACAGGTGGTAGGCGACGGCGGCGGCCACGGGCGTCTTGCGGCCATCCTGGCGGCCGACATGGTCGGCTACACGACGCGCATGGAGGCGGACACCGACGGCACCGTCGCCGCCTGGA
The DNA here is from genome assembly GCA_024236415.1 of Hyphomicrobiales bacterium. GTDB lineage: Bacteria > Pseudomonadota > Alphaproteobacteria > Rhodospirillales > JACKKN01 > JACKKN01. Next base: position 58,954 of record JACKKN010000005.1, on the reverse strand, counting down.
AGGACGCCCGCACCCGCCACATCGACCCCACCATCGCCGGCCACGGGGGCCGGATCGTGAAGCACACCGGCGACGGCTTCCTGGCCGAGTTCCCGGCGGTGCGCGACGCCGTGGCCTGCGCCCTGGCGCTGCAGGAAAGCCTGGCGGCCGGCCCGCTGCGGTTCCGCATGGGCATCCACCTGGGCGACGTCATCGACGACGGCGAGGACATCCACGGCGAGGGCGTGAACCTGGCGGCGCGCCTCGAGCCCCTGGCCGAGCCCGGCGGCATCGCCGTCTCGGGCGGCGTGTTCGAGCAGGTGCGCAACCGCCTGGACTGCGCCTTCGAGGACATGGGCAGCCACCGGGTCAAGCACGTCTCGGCCCCGGTGCGGGTCTACGCCGTGCGCCCGGCCGGCGCCGCCGCCCGCCCGCGGCGGCGGCGGGCACCGGTCCTGGCCCTGGCCATCCTGGCGATCCTGGCCGTCCTGGCCGCCGGCGGATGGTGGTGGTGGGGTCCGCGCACGGACTTCCAGCCCGTGGACCGCGCCCGCCTCGCCTACCAGCTTCCCGGCAAGCCGTCCATCGCCGTGCTGCCGTTCCGCAACATCTCGGGCGCCGGGGACCAGGATTTCCTGGCCGTGGGGTTCAGCGAGGACATCCTGACCTCGCTGTCCAAGCTGTCGGGGCTGTTCGTCATTTCCGGCTCGACGTCCCTGAAGCTCACCGGCGACGAGTACACCGCCACCCGCGTGGCCGAGGACCTGGGCGTGCGCTACGTCCTGAGCGGCAGCCTGCAGCGCGACGGCAACCGCATCCGGGTCAGCGCCCGCCTGGTCGACGCCATCGACGGCCGCAACCTGTGGTCCGACCGCTTCGACCGCGAGCTGACGGACCTGTTCGCCGTCAAGGACGAGATCACCCTGGCCATCATCTCCAACGTGGGCGCCCAGCTCGAACTGGGCGAGCGCGACCGGGTGCGCGGCCGCGAGACCCACAGCCTGGACGCCTGGCTGCTGCAGCGCGAGGGCTACCGCGCGGTGCAGAAGTTCAACGCCCAGGACAACGCGGTCGGGCGCCGGCTGCTGGAACGCGCGGTCGAGATCGATCCCGGGTTCGCCACCGCCTACGCCAACCTGGGCCTCAGCTACCGCCTGGACGCCCAGATGGGCTGGGTCGAGGACCGCAAGGCGGCGGCGGCGAAGTCCCTCGCCCTGTTCAGGAAGGCCCTGGAGATCGACCCCGACCACGGCCCGGCCATGGCCGCCTTCGCGTCCTGGCACCTGGCCCGGGGCGAGGTGAAGACGGCAATCGAGATCGCCCGCAAGGCGGTGCCGCTGGAGCCCAGCGACTACTTCGTGCACGCCGTCTACGGCTGGGCCCTGATCAAGCCGGACACGGCCGCCCAGGCGGTGGCCGAGCTGCGGCTGGCCCGGCGCCTGAGCCCCCGGGCCCCGGACTGGGTGTTCTACAAGCTGGCCGAGGCGCACCTGGTGGCCGGCGACGCCGCCGCCGCCGCCAAGGTGACCGGGGAGCTGCTGGACCGGCCGCCGTCCTCGCCCCAGAACGAGAACCTGACCCGCCTGATCCGCGCCCTGGCCCTGGCCAAGCGCGGAGAAACCGAGGCCGCGCGCCGGGAGGTGAAGGCGGCCTTGGCGGCCTTTCCCCAGCGCACCCTGGCGGCCTGGACCCGCCAGCGGCCCTACGCCGACCCGGGCATCCAGGCGGACTGGTCGGCGACCCTGCGCGACCTGGGCATGCCGTGACCCGCCCTCAGAACCGGTCGACCCGGTAGGGCGCCATGTCCATGTTGGGGGTCTCGCCGGCGGCCAGGGCGGCCACCAGCTGCCCCGTCTTGGGGCCCATGGTCAGGCCCAGGTGGCCGTGGCCGAAGGCGGTAATGATGGACGGGTGCCCCGGCACCGGCCCGATGCAGGGCAGGGAGTCGGGGAAGGACGGCCGGGTGCCGCGCCATTCCTCGGTGTCCGCCGTGTTGACCGCCGGGAACAGGCGCTTGGCCAGGCGCTCGAAGACCCGCGCCCGGGCATAGTTCGGGGCCGCGTCCAGGCCGGCGAACTCAACCGTGCCGGCGCAGCGCAGGCCCATGGACATGGTGCTGGCCACGAACTTGTGCCCCATGTCCAGGACCGAGTTGTTGGCGGTGACGCCGGGGTCGCGCATGATCATGTGATAGCCGTGCTCGGCCTCCAGCGGCACCGTGACCCCCAGCGGCGCCAGCAGGCGCGCCGACCAGGCGCCGGCGGCCAGGACCACGATGTCGGCCTCCACCGTGCCGGCGGCGCCGTCCGTCTCCACGGCGCAGCCGCCGCCCTCGCGCGGGATCAGGCGCCGCGCCCGGGCGCGCAGGAACTCGGCCCCCAGGGACGCGGCCTTCTCGGCCAGGACCTTGCCCAGGCCCCCCGGGTCCACGGCCCGGGCCTGGCGCTCGACCAGGATGCCGGCGGTGTAGTCCGGCGACAGGTCCGGTTCGATCTCGTGCAGCTCGCCGGCGTCGACCCGGCGCAGGGGCACGCCGCGCTCGGCCCGCAGGCGCCATTCGTACCGGTTCAGGTCGGCCATGGCCGGGTCCCGGAAGACGTGGACGTAGCATGAATCCCGCACCAGGTCGTCGCGCCCGGTGCCGGCCAGGTGGCCGCGGTACAGGTCGATGGTGGGGTGGTTCAGGGCCAGCATGGCGTCGGCGATGGCCGGCACCCGGTCGGCGGCGCCGGCGCGGAAGAACTTCAGCGCCCAGGGCAGGGCCCGCAGGGCGTAGGCGGGCCGCAGGAAGATGGGGCCCTCGGGGTCCAACAGCCACTTGGGCACGTTCTTCCAGATTCCCGGCACCGCCTGGGGCACGCAGGCCCAGCACGAGATCACCCCGGCGTTGCCGTAGCTGGCGCCGTCGGCCGGCGGGTCGGGGTCGACCACGCGCACGGCGAAACCCTTCTCCAACAGGGACAGCGCGGCGCAGACGCCGACGATCCCGGCGCCGACGACGGTGGCCTGGCGCATCTCGCCCATGGGCTTTCTTCTCCTTACGTTACCCGGAGGTCAGGCCGATTGCAGGGCGGCGGTCCGGTCGCGCCGCCAGGCCAGGACCTGTTGCGCCACCACCGGCGCCGCCAGGACCACGGCGTACAGGTCGCTCCTGATTCCCGGGGCGACCATGAAGATTCCGGCCAGGGCCATCAGGGCCCGCAGCACGCCCGGCATGGGAGCCAGGAAGTAGGCGCTGACCGCCGTCGCCACCATGACCACGCCGATGGTGCAGGTGGCCACGGTCTCGATGAAGGCGCCCCAGGTGAAGTAGTCGTCCAGCACGATCAGCATGGCCGGGGAGTAGACGAACACCATCGGCACCATCAGCTTGGCGATGCCCAGCGAGAAGGCCGAGACGCCGGTCTTGAACGGGTTGGCGCCGGCGATGCCGGCGGCGGCGTAGGCCGAGGCGCAGACCGGCGGGGTGATTTCCGAGATCACGCCGTAGTACAGCACGAACAGGTGCGACGCCAGGGGCGGGATGCCCAGGGCCGCCAGCGCCGGCTGCGCCACCGTGGCCAGCATGATGTACAGCGCCGTGGTCGGCAGGCCGGCGCCCATCAGGATGCAGGTCACGGCGATCAGCACCAGGGACACGAACAGCGTGATGTTCTGCACCGTGATGTCGAACAGGGGCTGCCACGAGAACAGCGGGAACAGCCCCTCGGCGATGCCCTGGGCGCCGTTGGTGACCAGGAAGCCCAGGCGGAAGCCGAGCCCGGTGGTGTTGACCACGCCGACCACGATGCCGATGGCCGCGCACACGGCGCCCACGGCCAGGGCGTACTTGACCCCCAGCACGCAGCCGTCGACCACGTCGCGGATGCCGATGCGGTGGTACGGGTTCACGAACCCCACCGCCAGCGCCGTGGTGATGCCCCAGAAGGCGGCCATGAAGGGCGAGTAGCCCGAGAACAGGACGTAGATCAGCACGATCAGCGGCACCGCCGTGGGCCAGCCCTTGCGCAGCACGCCCATCAGGGCCGGGATCTGGTCGCGGTCCAGGCCGCTGAGGCCCAGGCGCTTGGCCTGGAAGTGGACGATGCTGAGCACGCCCACGTAATGCATGGCCGCCGGAATCATGGCGGCGATGACGATGGTGGTGTAGGGCACCTCCAGGAACTCGGCCATGACGAAGGCGGCGGCGCCCATGATGGGCGGCGTGATCTGGCCGCCGGCGCTGGCCGCGGCCTCGACCCCGCCGGCCAGGTGGCCGGGGTAGCCCATCTTCTTCATGTTGGGGATGGTCAGGGACCCGGTGGACACGGTGTTGGCGATGGACGAGCCCGAGATGGTGCCGAAGAAGGCCGACGACACCACGCTGACCTTGGCCAGCCCGCCGGTGTAGCGGCCGGCCACCACCGTGGCCACGTCGACGAAGAACTGGCCCAGGCCCATGCGCTGGGCCAGCACCCCGAACAGCACGAAGTGGAACACCACCGTCGAGACGATCCACAGGGTGACGCCGTAGATGCCCTCGGACGGGAAGTACATGTTGTTGATGTACTGGTACCAGTCCACGCCCGGGTGCTTGAGGATCTGGACCGGGATGTACTTGCCGAAGATGGCGTAGCAGGTGAAGACGCCGATGATCACCGGCACGATGGGGCCCAGGGTGCGGCGCACGGCCTCCAGCAGGACCACGATCAGCACCGTGCCCATGACCACGTCGATGGCCGCCGGGTTGCCCTGGCGCAGGACCTGGTCCTCCAGGTAGAACCTGAAGCCCAGGAAATCGATGTTCACCCCGCGCCAGGTCAGGCCGATGTAGAGGGCGGTGAAGATGCCGGCGGCGATGAACAGCCAGTCGTAGACCGGCACGTTGCCGTACCGCCACCAGGTGTTGGGCCGGGCCTCGCGGTAAAGCTGGCCGGCGAACAGGGGATAGCCGGTGAAGACCAGCAGGATCACGCCGGACATGTGGATGCCCATGTGCCAGAAGTCCACGGGCACGCCGATGCCGGCGGTGATGTAGTGGTAGAAGGCGAACACCACGGAGAAGGCGAGCAGGGCTTGGGTCAGCGGCTGCGACAGGGTGCGCGTGACCAGGCCGGAGTCGTACTTCTTCTCCAGCTCCTCGGCTTTCTTGGCGTCGAACTGCTCCATGGCGGCCCACTCCGGTCTGTGCGCGGCGCCCCCGTCTGGAACGGGGCGGGGAACCGGGGGCCGGCGGCCGCAGCGCGGAACGCCGGCCCCCGCGGTCGGGAAGCCCTCGGGCGGGCGGGCCCTACTTGATCATGCCCACTTCGCGGTAGAACTTCTCGGCGCCCGGATGCAGCGGGATCAGCACGCCCTTCAGCGCCGTCTCCATGCGGATGACCTTGCCCTTGGCGTGGCCGTTGTCCAGCAGCTTGCGGGTGTTCTTGTTCCACAGCGCCTTGGTGATCTGGTAGATCAGGTCGTCGGGCTGGTCGGCGCTGGTGACGAGCTGGCCGTTCACGGCGATGGTCGGCACGTCATAGTCGATGCCCTCGTAGGTGCCCTTGGGGATCACCGAGTGGACGTAGTAGGGGATGATCTGGTTGATGCGGTCGCGCTCGGCGTCCGAGAACTTGTACAGGTCGAAGCCCTTGGTCGAGCCCAACTGCACCAGGGCCGAGCTGGGCGTGCCCATGGCGTAGAAGTAGGCGTCCAGCTGGCCGTCGGCGATGCGCTGGGCGCTCTGGGTGTTGTTCAGCTCGGCCTCGTCCATGTTGTCGCGGGTGATGCCGATGTCGTTCAGCAGGCGCAGCACCGAGACCTGGGTGCCCGAGCCGGCCTGGGCGATGCCCACGCGCTTGCCCTTCAGGTCCATCAGGGACTTGATGTCGCTGCCCTTGGGCAGGACCAGGTGCATGTCCTCGGGGAACAGGTTGGCGATGACGCGGATCTTGTCCTTCTTGTTGCCCACGAACACGCCCTGGCCGTTGTAGGATTCGACCACGGTCTGGGCCCCGGCCAGGCCGGCGTCCAGCTGCCCCGCCTGGATGGCGTTCACGTTGGCCACCGAGGCGTTGGTGGAGACGGCGATGGCCACCAGCCCCGGCACGCCGCAGCTGCCGCCCTTGTCGCAGGGGCGTGCGCCCGGCGGGTTGGAGATGGCGTTGGCGATCAGGCCGCCGATGGGGTAGTAGGTGCCGCCGGCGCTGCCCGTGCCGATGCGCCAGAATTTCATCTCCTGGGCCTGGGCGGTGGCGCCCGCCACCATCATGCCGGCCACGGCGGCGACGAGAAGCTTGGTCCTGAGTTTCATTGTTTGCCTCCTCTGTGCGGGGTTGGTTCGGGTTGAAGTCGGGTCCCGGTCGCCGCGGCCCGGAGCGGCCCTGGATGACCGGGTCTTTTCCCGCCCCGGCGGGAAAAAGCGGGACATGGCGGTTCCCGGGACCGTCACGGTCACAGGTTCCGCAGGAACTTGAAGCGGTCCTGCAGCGAGAACCAGGTGAAGGCCAGGGGTAGGAACCAGGGGTTGCCGTCATACAGCGGCACCGGCACCGCCGTCGGCCGGTCGCAGGCGAAGGCGCTGTCGCCCTCGGGGTCGCCCAGCAGGCGCAGGGCCGCCTTGCGCCCCAGCCACGAGGCCCAGACCACGCCCGAGCCGCAGTACCCCACCGCGTAGTGCACCCCGTCCTTGACGAACAGGCGCGGCAGGAAATCCATGTTGAAGGCCACGTTGCCGTTCCAGGAATGGGTGATCTCCACGTCCGCCAGCTCGGGGAAGATCATGGCCAGGTCGCGGCGCAGCATGTCGGTGGCCTGGGCCGGGGTGGCGTTGGCGCCGGCCTCGCGCCCGCCCATCAGGATGCGGGTGCCGTCGGGCGAGGGCCGGAAATAGTGGTACAGCTTGCGCGTCTCGCCCAGCATGCGCCCGTTGGGGATCAGCTTCTTGACCAGGTTGGGCGACAGCGGCGCGGTGGCGACGATGCGGCTCTTCGCCGGCACCAGGCGGCGGCGCAGCCAGGGGTCGACGCCGTCGGTGTACCCGTTGGTGGCCATGACCACGTCGCGCGCCCGCACGGTTCCGCGGGCGGTCTTGACCTCGAAGGCGTCGCCGTCGCGGCGCAGGCCCAGGACCGCCGTCTCGCCGTGCACCGGCACCCCGGCGGCGAGCACGCTGTCCAGCAGGCCCGACACGTACTTGGCCGGGTGCAGGCCGCCGATGTCGGGGCGCAGCATGCCGCTGTAGTAAAGCTCGTTGCCGATCTCGTCGCGCACGCCGTTGCGGTCCAGGACCTGGGCGCCCAGGTCCAGGTGCTGGTTCAGAAGGTCGGCCTCGCGGCAGAAGCCGTCGTAGTCCTCGGGGTGGATGCCGCCGGTGACCCGGCCCACGGGCACCAGGTCGCAGTCGATGCCTTCGGCGGCGATGAACTCGGTCAGCCAGACCCGGGCCCGGGCGCCCTCGCCATAGATGGCCTTGGCCCGCTCCAACCCGTAGGCCTTCGCCAGGGCGCCGAAGCTGGATCGGATGTTGCCGCTGGCCATGCCGCCGTTGCGCGACGAGGCGCCCTCGCCGGGGCGCTGGCGGTCGAACACCTGCACCGTGCGCCCGGCGCGGGCCAGGGTCAGGGCCGCCGACAGGCCGGTATAGCCGGCGCCGACGACGACCGCGTCGCACGCGTCGCCGACCGGCGCGGGGTCCAATCGCCGCGGCGGTGCCGCGTCCCACCAATAGGGATCGGTTATGACGTCAGACGCCATCCTTCATTCAACCTCCCTGTCGCCATTATTTTTGGCGTCCGATTGCATTGTCCTGCATATCGGGTGGTTCGTCCATCCTCCGGGCGGAATTGTAGGGGAGGGCCATATAATCGCAAATTTTTAATTCTTTTCACCCAATAAAAATTTCTTATAATTTGCGGCGCGTCGGGCGAAAGGGACGGCCGTGAACCTGCGCCAGTTGGAAGCCTTCCACGAGGTCATGCTGACCGGCTCGGTCACCGAGTCGGCGCGCAACCTGGGCCGCACCCAGCCGGCGGTCAGTGCCCAGATCCGGGCCCTGGAGGAGGGGGTCGGCTACAAGCTGTTCGACCGCCGCGGCGGCCGCCTGCACCCGGTGCCCGAGGCCCACTACCTGCTGTCCGAGGCCCGCGCCATCCTGGACCGGGTCGACGCCCTGGAGCGCACCATGCAGGACGTGGGCGCCCTGGAGGCCGGGCACCTGCGCATCGCCTGCATGCCCGTGCACGCCGAGTTCCTGGTGCCCCACGTGATCAGCCGCTTCGTCCGCGACCGCGGCGACGTGACCATCTCCATGGTCAGCCAGAGCTCGCGCCTGGTGTACGAACGCCTGGCCTCGCAGCAGTTCGACGTGGGCTTCGCCGAGGTCTCGGCCCGCTCGCCCCTGGTCGACGAGCGGGTGTTCGAGGTCTATTGCGTCTGCGCCGTCAACGCCGGCGACCCCCTGGCCAAGCGCCCCTACCTGACGCCCCGGGACCTGGACGGCAAGCCGGCGGCCCTGTTCCTGCCCGAGCATTTCGTGCCCCGGCGCCTGCGCGAGATGTTCGCCGAGGCCGGCTGCGAGCTGCGCGTGCGCTTCGAGACCCAGAACGCCGCCTCGCAGTACGTGTTTGTCGAGGACGCCCTGGCCTACGCGGTCATGAGCCCCTTCAACGTCTCCATCTACCGCCGCAACAGCCCGGACCCGTCGCGCATCGTGTTCGTGCCCCTGCGCCCGGCGGTGCCCTATCCCATCGCCATCCTGGTGCCGGCCCACCGCCCCCTGTCGCGCCTGGCCCAGGCCTTCGTCGCCTTCCTGGACCGCGAGATCACCGCCCTGCTGGCCGCCGAGCCGGCGGCGGCCATGGGCCGGGCGGCGACGGCGGGGGAGGATCTGGAGGGCGGGGCGGCGGCCGTCAGGGAAAGGTGATCGCCCCGGGTTGCACTTCAACGCTCGCCTCCTACTCCAGGGCCCCTGCCCTTCCAAGCGCCTGATTTCACAGGTTGATAGCCAAAAGCTATCAGCATATTTGAAATCTAAAATTTTCACCGGCCCGGGGATGCTCTACCCCTATATGCGAGTGCGAGCCATGAACACCCGGGCCGCCGGCTGCAAGGCGGCGGGCCGACAACAGAAAACAGGGTGGCATGGCCTTCCGCCGCCGAGGCGGGCGTTGCGGCGCCCGGGCGGCCCGTCCACATTCGGGAGGAAAAACATGTCCCACCAAGAAACCCCGTTCCGGGCGCCGCGGCGCCTGGGCAAGCACCTGAGTCTGACCGCCCTCAACCTGACCAGCCTGGGCCTGGCCGCCGCCGGCCTGGTCCTGGCCCTGGCGGCGCCGCCGGCCGCCACGCCGGCCCGCGCCGACGAGACCTGCCAGTCCCCCTACATGGCCAAGATCACCGGCAACGAGGAATACATCTATGTCTGGACCCTGGGCATGGAGGGGGTCGGCGACGAGTCCGACAAGCTGGTGACCATCGACGTGCGCCCCGATTCCGGCACCTACGGCAAGGTGGTGGCCAGCGTCTCGGTCGGCGGGCGGCACGAGGCCCACCACTCGGGCTTCACCGACGACCGGCGCTACCTGTGGGCCGGCGGGCTGGACACGTCCATGATCTACATCTTCGACGTGCACACCAACCCGGGCAAGCCGACCCTGCACAAGACCATCAAGACCTTCGTCAAGGACACCGGCGGCGCCGTGGGCCCGCACACCTTCTACGCCCTGCCCGGACGCATGATGATCACCGGCCTGTCCAACGACAAGGACCACGGCGGCAAGTCGGCGCTGGTGGAATACGGCAACGACGGCGCCTTCATCGCCACCCACTGGATCCCCGACCCCAAGGACATGCGCGGCGCCGACGGCCAGGCCAACGCCGACGGCTACAACTACGACGCCCGGGTCCTGCCGCGGAAGAACGTCATGCTGTCCAGCTCCTTCACCGGCTGGTCGAACTACATGATGGACTTCGGCAAGATGCTGCAGGACGGCGAGGCCATGAAGCGGTTCGGCAAGACCGTGACGCTCTGGGACCTGCACACGCGCCAGCCGAAACAGGTGTTCAGCGTGCCCGGCGCGCCGCTGGAGGTCCGCTGGGCCTGGGGCCCCAACCACAACTACGCCTTCACCACCACGGCGCTGACGTCGAAGATCTGGCTGATCAAGGAAGGTGACGACGGCAAGTGGACGGCCAAGGCCGTGGCCGACATCGGCGACCCGTCCAAGGTGCCGCTGCCGGTGGACATCTCCATCAGCGCCGACGACACGCGCCTGTGGATCGACACCTTCATGGACGGCACGGCGCGCCTGTTCGACATCTCGAACCCCGAGGCGCCGAAGCAGATCTACCAGAAGAAGATCGGCGCCCAGCTCAACATGGTGTCGCAGAGCTGGGACGGGAACCGGGTCTACTTCTCCACCTCCCTGCTGGCCAACTGGGACAAGAAGGGCGCCGACAACGAGCAGTTCGTCAAGGGCTACGACTGGGACGGCCAGGAGCTGAAGCACCGCTTCACCGTCGACTTCATCAAGGAGGGCCTGGGCCGCGCCCACCTGATGCGGTTTGGTGCGTCCAGCCTGTATTCGAGCTAGAATGCACCCCGGCCCGGCGCCCCGCCCCCGCGTGGCGGCGCCGGGCCCACCCACGGGACCCCGGGAAACGGGGCCGGGAGGAGCGCCATGAAGAAAAGCCTCGCGGCCGCCGCCCTTGGCGCCGCCGTCCTCAGTGCCGCCGTTGCGGCCGCCGCCGGCGCCGCCGACCCCGGCCTGGACATGGCGCGCACGGCCCAATTCGACTTCGACCCGCCCAAGGCCGGCACCTACACCCTGCCGGTGATCAAGCCGCTGCCCGACGGCGCGGTGTTGGACGAGGACGGGAAGCGGCGCTCCCTGCGCGCCCTGGTCGCCGGCAGGATCGCCCTGATCAGCTTCATCTACACCCGCTGCTCGGACCCCAACGGCTGTCCGCTGGCTACGGCGGTGCTGTACGACATCCACGACGCCAGCGCCGCCGACCGGGCCCTGGCGGAAAACCTGCACATGGTCAGCCTCAGCTTCGACCCCGCCCACGACACGCCCGAGGTCATGGCCGGGTTCCGCGGCTTCGACACCGGGTCGGGGCCGGCGCGCAGCGAATGGTCGTTCCTGACCACCGCCTCGCAGGCGGACCTGGACCCCATCCTGGCCGACTTCGACCAGGTGGTGCGGCGGCGCGTCGACGCCCAGGGCAAGGACATGGGCCTCTACGCCCACCAGTTGCGCGTCTACCTGGTGGACCGGCGCGGGCGGGTGCGCAACATCTATGGCCTGGGGTTCCTGGACCCGCGCCTGCTGGTCGCCGACGTGCACACCCTGCTGGCCGAGGAGCGGCGGGCCGCGTCGCAATGAGGGTCCTGGCCGCCGCCCTGGTGCTGGTCCTGTCCGCCGTGCCCGTGCTGGCCGACGGCACCGTCGCCGACGTCGACCGCCGCGCCCTGGCGCGCCTGCAGGACCCGCCGCTGGGCCTGCCCATGGTGGTGCCGCAGCCGGCCGACAACCGGGCCACGGCGGCCAGGATCGCGCTCGGCCGCAAGCTGTTCTTCGACCGCCGCCTGTCGCACAACGCCACCATGTCCTGCGCCATGTGCCACGTGCCCGAGCAGGGCTTCGCCCAGAACGAGCTGGCCACCCCCGTGGGGGTCGAGGGTCGCACCGTGCGCCGCAACGCGCCCACGGTGCTGAACGCCGCCTACCAGGTGCGCCTGTTCCACGACGCCCGCGAGGACACGCTCGAGCTGCAGATCCTGGGGCCCCTGCTGGCGCGCAACGAGATGGCCAACCCCTCGGCCGGCCACGTCCTGGCCACCATCCGCGCCCAGGACGATTACGACGGCCTGTTCGAGGCCGCGTTCGGCGAGCCGGTCAGCCTGCGCAACCTGGGCCGGGCCATCGCCGCCTGGGAGCGCACCCTGCTGTCCGGCGACTCGCCCTTCGACCGCTGGCGGTACGGCGGCCGGCGCGACGCCGTGGACGCCGGGGTGAAGCGGGGCTTCGACCTGTTCCGCGGCAAGGGCGGCTGCACCGCCTGCCACTTCGTGGGCGGCGACGACGCCATGTTCACGGACCATTCCCTGCACAACACGGGGGTCGGCTACCGCGCCGACGTGCTGGACCGCCGCGCCGCCGGCCCGGTGCCGGTGCAGATCGCGCCCGGCGTGGTGGTATCCCTGGACCGCGCCGCCGTGGACGCCGTGGGCGCGCCGCCGCCCAAGGACCTGGGCCGCATGGAGATCACCAACGACCCCGACGACCTGTACGCCTTCAAGACCCCCGGCCTGCGCGACGTGGCCCTGACCGCGCCCTACATGCACGACGGGTCCCTGGCGACCCTGGCCGCGGTGGTGGATTTCTACGACCGCGGCGGCATCCCCAACCCCAACCTGGACCCGGTGCTGCAACCCCTGCACCTGACCGCGGCCGAGAAGGCGGACCTGGTGGCCTTCCTGCGGAGCCTGACCGGCGGCAACATGGCCGAGCTGATCGCCGACGCGCGCAGCGGCGGGGTCGGCAACCTGACTGCCGGCACGTCCTATGACCGGGAGCCGGCGCGATGATCTTCCGCCACCTGCGCTACCTGACCGCCCTGGCCCGCACCAAGCATTTCGGCCGCGCCGCCGAGCAGTGCCACGTGTCGCAGCCGACCCTGTCCAACGCCATCCGCCAGTTCGAGCAGGAGCTGGGCGTGCGCCTGATCGAGCGCGGCCAGCGCTACGAGGGCCTGACCCGCGAGGGCGAGCGGGTGGTGGCCTTCGCCAAGCGGGTGCTGGCCGACTCGGACACACTGATGCAGGACCTGGGTGCCATGACCACGGGCCTCAAGGGGCAGCTTCGCCTGGGGGTGGTGCCGTCGGCCTCGCCGCTGCTGGCGCTGGTCACGTCGCGGTTCTGCCAGAAGCAGCCGGGGGTAGAGGCCCTGACCCGGACCTCCTCGACCGACGACATCGTGCGCGGCCTGGACGGGTTCGACATCGACGTGGGCGTCGCCTACCTGGACGACATCCCCGCCGGCCGGTACCGCAGCCAGCACCTGTACCACGAGCACCTGGCGGTGCTGACCCCCATCAGCGGCCCGTTCTCCAACGCCGAGCAGGCGACCTGGGCCGAGGTCGCCCAGGTGCCCCTGGCGCTGCTGACCGCCGAGTTCGAGAACCGCCGCCTGATCGACCAGATCTCGCAATCCACCGGCCACGCCCTGTCGCCGCGGATCCAGACCGCGTCGATGCTCAACCTGGCGGCCCACGTGCGCGCCGGCGGCTGGACCAGCATCGTGCCCCGGGAATGCTTCGCCTTCTGCGCCGAGCCGCCGGGCACGCGCATGATCCCGCTGGTCGAGCCCGAGACCTCGACCCGGGTCGGCCTGGTCATGGCCGACCACGACCCGCCGCCGGTCCTGGCCAACGCCTTCCTGGCCTCGGCCGCCGAGGTGGACATCGACCTGATGTTCGTGTGAGGGGCGGGATGTTCGTGTGAGGGGCGGGGCCGGGGATCAATCCGCGGTTTCGTCCAGCGCCGCCACCAGGGCGGCGAGCTTGGCGTGGAGGTCGTCCAGGTTGGCGGCCCCGAACAGGGCCGTGATCTCGGCGTAGCGGGCCTCGGACAGGGGCGCCACGCGGGCGATCAGGGCCCGCCCGGCCGGGGTGATGTCCAGCACCAGGCGGCGCAGGTCGCCCGGGTCCTGGCGCCGCGCCACCAGGCCGCCGGCGGCCAGGGTCTTGACGATGCGGGTCAGGCTGGGGGTCAGCAGGCAGCAGCGCCGCGCCACCTCGCCGGCGTCCAGGGGGCCGCCGCCGTCCAGGGCGCGCAGCACCCGCCATTGCTGCTCGGTCACGCCGGCCTCGCGCAGCAGCGGGCGGAACCGGTTCATGACCGCCTCGCGCGCCTGCAGCAGGGCCATGGGCAGGGAGCGCGAGAACCCGCGCAGCACCGGGTCAGCGGGGTCGGGGCCGCTCACGCCTCGTCCTCCACCCGGTTGCGCAGCACGCCGACGCCCGGCACCTCCACCTCCACCACGTCGCCGGGCACCAGGTAGCGCGGCGGGTCGAACCGCGCCCCGGCGCCCAGCGGCGTGCCGGTGGCGATGACGTCGCCGGGCTTCAGGACCATGAAGGTGGACAGGTACGAAATCAGGAAGCGGAACGGGAACATCAGGTTGGCGGTGGTGTCGTGCTGCCGCCGCTCGCCGTTGACCCGGGTGGTGACGGTCAGGTCGTCGAAGCCAGGGAAGCTATCGGCAGTGGCGATCCAAGGCCCCATGGCGCCGGAGTGGAAGAAGTTCTTGCCCTGGGTGACGTTGAACTTGCCGTGGCGCAGCCAGTCGCGCACCGAGCCCTCGTTCATGATGGTCAGGCCGAAGACGTGGGCCTCTGCCTCGGCTTCGGAGATGCGCCGGCCGCCGCGGCCGACGACCATCACGATCTCGCCCTCGTAGTCAAGCTGCTCGGACTCGGGCGGGCGCAGGATCGGGCAGCCGTGGCCGGTCAGGGAATCGGGGGTGCGCATGAACAGGCTGGGGTAGCGGGGCGCCTCGGCGCCGTCGCGGTATTCCTCGTTGCGGTTGGCGTAGTTGACGCCGATGCACAGGATCTTCTCCGGGTCCGGGATGGGCGGCAGCAGGCGCACCCGGTCGAGCGCGTGGTCCGCCGCCCGGCCGGCCAACGCCGCCGCCCGGTCCCGGCCGCCGCCGGCGATCAGGGCGCGCAGGGTGGGGAATTCGCCGCCCAGGTGCCGGCCCAGGTCCACCAGGCCGCCGTCGGTGACCAGGCCGTAGGTGGCCCGCCCGTCGGCCTCGTAGGAGGCCAGCCTCACGCCCCGGTCTCCGGGTCCAGCAGGCCGGCGCGCCGCAGCACGCCGTCCAGCCGCGCCTCCAGCTCGGGCGTCGCCGGCACCATGGGCAGGCGGTGCTCGTTGCGGGCCAGGATGCCCAGGCGCTTCATCATGTACTTCATGGGAATGGGGTTGGTGTCCCAGAACACCGCCTGGTTGATCTCGAACAGGTGGTGGTGCAGGTCGCGCGCCGACAGCAGGTCGCCGGACCACACCGCCTCGCACATCTCGGCCAGGACCCCGGGGCGCAGGTTGCCGACCGCGTTCATGAGCCCGACGGCGCCCACGGCCATCATGGGGAAGCTCAGCTCCTCCAGTCCGACGAACACCTTGTAGTCCATGCCCGCGGCGGCGAAGCATTCGGACACGAAGCCCAGGTCGTTGACCGCGTGCTTCATGCCGACGAAGCCGGGGCAGGTGTCGCGCAGCTCCCTGACCGTGTCCAGGGTCAGGGAAACGGCGGCGCGGCCGGGGATGTGATAGACCATCCACGGCACCTCGATGCCGTCGGTGACCGCCTGGTAGTAACGCACCAGGCCGCGCTGCGGCGGGCGGATGTAATAGGGGGTGACGATCAGCAGGGCGTCGGCCCCGGCGGCCACGGCGTGGCGGGTCAGGTCGCGGGTCTCGGCCAAGGACTGGGACCCGGTGGCGGCCACCACCGGCACCCGCCCGGCGGCGGTGCGCACGGCGCGGGTGACCAGGGCGTTGCGCTCGGCCACGCTCAGGGTCGACGGCTCGGCCGTGGTGCCGTTGACCAGGATGCCGTGGGACCCGTTCTCGATCTGGAATTCCACCAGGGCGGCGTAGGCGTCCTCGTCCACCGCGCCGTCCCGGAAGGGTGTCACCAGGGGCGGGATCGATCCCCGCAGTCGGTCGGCCTTGGACGTCATCGTTCGCTCCCGTTCCGGACAAAGGCCTTGACAGCCGTTGGGACGATAAATATAACATGTTAAATATTAACACAACAAATAAATTCACGCCCGCACCGGGCGGCGGAGGAACGGCGGCCATGCCCCATGTGATCATCGAGCATTCGGCCAACATCACCGGGACCATGGACCTGGACGGGCTGATCGCGCGCCTGCACGCGGCGGCGCTGGAAACGGGGGTGTTTCCCCTGGGCGGCCTGCGCACCCGGGCCGCCGAGCGCACGCGGTACCGCATCGCCGACGGCCACCCCGACAACGGCTTCGTCCACGTCACCCTGCGCATGGGCCACGGCCGCGACCCGGCCACCAAGCGCGCCGCCGCCGAGCACGTCTTCGCCGCCCTGTGCGACCACCTGGAACCCCTGTTCCGAACCTCGCCCCTGGGCATCTCGCTGGAGGTGCAGGAGATCGACCCGGACCTCAGCTTCAAGCACAACAACCTGCACGACATCGTCGCCCGGCGCCGCCAGGGCGCGGCGGAAACGGAGTAGCGCCATGACCACCGAACTGGACCGCAACCTGGCCAAGGCCGAGGACTACCTGGCCCGCTTCCGCGGCGGCGTCCTGGGCCATTTCATCGACGGCGGCCCGACCCCGGGGCAGGGGACGGACACGTTCGAGAACCGCTCCCCGGTGGACGACACGGCGCTGAACCGGGTCGCCGCCGGCACCGCCGCCGACGTCGACGCCGCCGCCCGCGCCGCCAAGGCCGCCTTCCCGGCCTGGCGCGACCTGCCGGGCGGGGAACGCCGCGCCGTCCTGCACCGGGTCGCCGACCTGATCGAGGCCCGGGCCGAGGAGATCGCCCTGGTCGAGTGCCTGGACACGGGCCAGCCCCTGCGCTTCATGTCCAAGGCCGCCGTGCGCGGGGCCGAGAACTTCCGCTTCTTCGCCGACAAGGCGCCCGAGGCCACGGCCGGCCTCTCGATGCCGGCGGGCCAGCACCTGAACTACTCGATCCGCCAGCCCATGGGCCCGGTGGGGGTGATCACGCCCTGGAACACGCCCTTCATGCTGTCCACCTGGAAGATCGCGCCGGCGCTGGCAGCGGGCTGCACCGTGGTCCACAAGCCGGCCGAGTGGAGCCCCCTGACCGCCATGCTGCTGGCCGAGATCATGACCGAGGCCGGGGTCCCGGCGGGGGCCGTCAACCTGGTCAACGGCCTGGGCGAGACCGCCGGGCGGGCCCTGACCGAGCATCCGGACATCCGCGCCGTCGCCTTCGTCGGCGAATCGCGTACCGGCAGCATGATCATGCGCCAGGGGTCCGAAACCCTGAAGCGGGTGCACTTCGAGCTGGGCGGCAAGAACCCCGTGGTGGTGTTCGACGACGCCAACCTGGACCGCGCCGTGGATGCCGTGGTGTTCATGATCTACAGCCTGAACGGCGAGCGCTGCACGTCGTCGAGCCGCCTGCTGGTGCAGGCCGGCATCCACGACGAGTTCGTCGCCCGCGTGGCGGCACGGGTGCGCAACATCCGGGTCGGGCACCCGCTGGACCCGGCCACCGAGGTCGGGCCCCTGGTTCACCGCGCCCACTTCGACAAGGTCTGCGGCTACTTCGACCTGGCGCGCCAGGAGGGGGCCACGGTCATGGTCGGCGGCGCGGCGGCGGACGCCGTGCCCGGCGGCCATTATGTGCAGCCGACCCTGTTCACCGGCGCCGGCAACGCCATGCGCATCGCCCAGGAGGAGATCTTCGGCCCGGTGCTGACCGTGATCCCCTTCGCCGACGAGGCCGAGGCCCTGGCCCTGGCCAACGACGTGCGCTACGGCCTGGCCGCCTATGCCTGGACCAGCGACCTGGGCCGGGCCCTGCGCCTGGGGCGGGACCTGGAGGCGGGCATGGTCTGGGTCAACTCCGAGAACAACCGCCACCTGCCGACCCCGTTCGGCGGCATGAAGGCCAGCGGCATCGGCCGCGACGGCGGCGACTACAGCTTCGACTTCTACATGGAAACCAAGAACGTCTGCCTGGCCCTGGGCGGGCACAGCATTCCCAGGCTGGGCGTGGCGTAACGGAAGGGGAGGGGAGGAAAACAATGGGCGAGATCGCACTGGCCGCCAAGATCACCCACGTGCCGTCCATCTGGATGGACCTGACCATCGACAAGTACCGCGGCATCCGCGAGAACGCCATCACCGCGCTCAGCGAGGTGGGCCGCCGGGCGCACGCGCGCGGGGTCGAGACCTATGTCATCCTGGACACCCACTGGATCGTCAACCAGGGCTTTCACGTCAACGCCAACGCCCGCCACGCCGGCACCTTCACCAGCCCCGAGCTGCCGCACATGCTGAGCGGCATGTCCTACGCCTACGACGGCGACCCCGACCTGGCCGACGCCATCGCCGCCGAGGTGCGCGGCGACGGGTTCCAGGCCCTGGCCCACCGCGACGCCAACCTGAACTGCGAATACGGCACCCTGGTGCCCATGCACCTGATGAACCCGGCGGCCGACATCCGCGTGCTGTCCGTGGCCGCCAACCAGTTCGCCAGCATCGACGAGGGCCGGCGCATGGGCGCCGCCATCGCCCGGGCCATCGCCGCCTCGGGCCGCCGCGCCGCGGTGCTGGCCAGCGGCAGCCTGTCCCACGCCTTCTGGCCCAACGCCGTCTCGGCCGAGGGGCTGTTCACGGTCAACGGCGAGTTCAACCGCCAGATCGACCTGCGCGTGCTGGAGCTGTGGGACCAGGGCCGGGTGGCAGAGTTCCTGGCCATGCTGCCCGACTACGCCGTGCACTGCCGCGGCGAGTGCGCCATGATCGACACCGCCATGCTGTTCGGCGCCCTGGGCTGGGACGGCTACGCCGGGCGCGGCGAGCTGATCGGCCAGTACTTCGGCAGTTCGGGTACCGGCCAGTGCGTGGTCGACTTCGCCCTGCCGGCGGGGTGAGCGCCGCGGCGTTCACCGCGCCGCCCGAATCTGCTACCGTGCCATCGCAACAGCGCCACGGGAGGCCGCCATGACCCTGACGGGAATCAACCACCTCGCCTTCATCACCCCGGACCTGGAGGGGACCGTCCGCTTCTACCGCGACCTGCTGGGCATGGAGCTGCACGCCGGCATCGGCCACGACGGGTACCGCCACTACTTCTTCCGCTGCGGCAACACCCAGGTGGCCTTCTTCGCCTACGACGGCGCGGCGGTGATGGAGCGCAAGTTCCACGGCAGCCCCACGGACCGGCCGCTGGGATTCGACCACGTCTCCTTCACCACCGGCTCGCGCGAAGAGCTGTTCGCCGTCAAGGACAGGCTGGAGGCCGCCGGGGTCAAGGTGACCGGCGCCGTGGACCACGGCACCATCTGGTCCATCTACTTCTTCGACCCCAACAACATCCCCCTCGAGGTGTCCTGGGAGATCCTGGAGGTGACCCGGCCGCCGGCCATCAGCGACGACGAGCCCCTGGCCATCGCCGCCGAGGGCGCCGACCCCCAGCCCGGCCACTGGCCCGAGGTCACGGCGCCGACCCCGCCGGCGGAAATGACCGCCCATGCCGGCAACGGCTACGACATGCGCGACGCCGCGTTGCGCGAGGGCCGCGGCCGCCTGAAGCCCGATTACGCCCGGCTGGTGAAGGCGGCGGAGTAGGGGATCGCCGGCGCGGCGGGGCCAGGCCGGGGGCCGGCACCAGCGCCTTGCGGCGACAAGGCCGGCCGCGGGGCGGAACGGCGGACAGGGGAGGGAGCCGGCGCCATGGCACGACAGATCATCGACATTTCCATGCACCTGGAGAACGACGTCCAGTCGGACCCGCCGGGCTATGGCCCCAAGATCGTCTACATGGACCACCAGCAGACCTTCGAGCAGATGGCCCCCTTCTTCCCCGGCCTGACGCGCGAGGACCTGCCCGACGGCGAGACCTGGGCCATCGAGAAGGTGGAGCTGATCACCCACAACGGCACCCACCTGGACGCGCCGTACCACTTCCATTCGACCATGAACCGCGGCGAGCGGGCCCTGACCATCGACGAGGTGCCGCTGGACTGGTGCTTCCAGCCGGGCGTGAAACTGGATTTCCGCGGCTTCGACGACGGCTACGTGGTCACCGCCGACGACGTGGCGCGCGAGCTGGACCGCATCGGCCACGACCTGCAGCCGCTGGAGATCGTGCTGGTCAACACCCGCGCCGGGTCGCGCTATGGCCATGACGACTATGTGGCGTCCGGCTGCGGTATGGGGTACGGCGCCACCATGTACCTGCTGGAGCGCGGCGTGCGGGTGACCGGCACCGACGGCTGGAGCTGGGACGCCCCGTTCGTGCACACGGCCGGCAAGTGGGCGCAGGACCACGACCCGGGCGTCATCTGGGAGGGCCACAAGGCCGGCCGCCACATCGGCTACTGCCACCTGGAGAAGCTGCACAACCTGGAGGCCCTGCCCGCCGACGGGTTCCTGGTGTCCTGCTTCCCGGTCAAGATTCGCGGGGCCTCGGCCGGCTGGACCCGCGCCGTGGCCGTGATCGACTGAACGGCGCCCACAGGAGGACCCAAGCGTGGCCAAGAAAACCGACAAAGTCATCGTCACCTGCGCCCTGACCGGCGCCATCCACACCCCCAGCCTGACCCCCAGCCTGCCGGTGACCCCCGACGACATCGCCCGCCAGGCCATCGACGCCGCCGAGGCCGGCGCCTCGATCCTGCACCTGCACGCGCGCGATCCCGAAACCGGCATGCCGACCGGCGACCCGGACGTGTTCATGCAGTTCCTGCCGCGCATCAAGCAGGCCACCGACGCGGTGGTCAACATCACCACCGGCGGCGGCCTGACCATGACCGTCGAGGAGCGCCTGGCGGCGGCGACCCGGGCCAGGCCCGAGATGTGCTCGCTGAACATGGGGTCCATGAACTTCGGCATCTTTCCCCTGGCCTGGCAGGACCGGGACTGGAAGCACGAGTGGGAGAAGCCCTACCTGCTGGCCTCGGACGACTTCATCTTCCGCAACACCTTCAAGGACATCGCCAAGATCCTGGGCTACATGGGCGACCAGGGCACCAAGTTCGAGTGCGAATGCTACGACGTGGGCCACCTCTACAACCTGGCCCACTTCCTGGACCGCGGGCTGATCAAGCCGCCGCTGTTCGTGCAGACCATTTTCGGCATCCTGGGCGGCATCGGCCCCGAGCAGGACAACCTGGTGTTCATGCGGCGCACGGCCGACCGCCTGTTCGGCGACGCCTACGTGTGGTCGGTGCTGGGGGCCGGGCGGCACCAGTTGCCGCTGACCACCCTGGCGGCGACCATGGGCGGGCACGTGCGGGTCGGGCTGGAGGACAACATCTATGCGGCCAAGGGCAAACTGGCCCGCGACAATGCCGAACTGGTGACCAAGATCCGCACCATTCTGGAGGAGCTGTCCCTGACCATCGCCACGCCGGCCGAGACGCGCCAGATCCTCGAGCTCAAGGGCATGGACAACGTCGGGTTCTGACGGCTGATGCGGCGGCGCCTCAGGCCAGGGCCACGTCCAGGAACATCATCATCACGAAGCCGACCATGACCCCGAACGTGGCCGCGGTCTCGTGGCCGTTGCGGTGGGTCTCGGGGATCACCTCGTGGCTGATGACGAACAGCATCGCCCCGGCGGCCAGGGCCAGGGCGGCCGGCAGCAGGGCCGCGGACAGGCTGACGATGCCGGCGCCGGTGAACCCGCCGACGGTTTCGATCACCCCCGTGGCCAGGGCGATCATGACCGCGCTCGGGGTGGTGTAGCCCAGGGTCAGCATGGCCAGGGCCACGGCGAAGCCCTCGGGCAGGTTCTGCAGGAAGATGGCGGCGGTCAGGGCCAGGCCGTTGCCCACGTCGCCGCCGCCGAACCCGACCCCCACGGCCAGCCCCTCGGGGAAGTTGTGCACGGCGATGGCGATGACGAACAGCCACACGCCGCGGATGCGCGAATGGTCCGCCGACTCCCGGCCCTTGACCAGGTGCTCGTGCGGCAGCAGGCGATGCGCCACCCACAGCAGCACCCCGCCGCCCATGATCCAGGCGGCCACCACCAGGGTGCCCAGGGTTTCCGACCCCACCTGTCCCGAGGCCGTTTCCAATGCCGGGAAGACCAGCGAGAAGAAGGTGGCGCCCAGCATCAGCCCGGCGGCCAGGCCCAGCAGCACGTCCTTGACCCGGGTCGAGGCCGAGCGCACGAAGAACACGGGCAGGGCGCCGACCCCGGCAGCGGCGCCGGCGATGAGGCTGGCCAGGACGCCGGCCTGCAGCAGGGTGAGGGATTGGAAATAGGCGGTGATAGCGGACATGGTCGGCGATCCGGGCTGGTGGCGGTGGTCGCCGCCATGGTAGCCGGTCCAGCGGCCATTGCCAGCCGCGCCGGCCACCGCGGTGCAGCATTATTTTGGTCCACCGGGAGGCTGGAGGCGCCGGCCGCCCGTGGTAGAATGGGGCCATGCCCAGCCTGGTGATCAACGCCGAGGACGTGGACCGCTTCATCGAGGAGCGCGCGGCGCACCTGGACGAGGACGGCCGCGCCTGGGCGCGGCGCCACCTGCGCCGGTTCCTGCTGCGCGATTCCCGCAACCACCAGCCCTACCGCAGCGAGGCCCTGGCCGGGGACTGGCGGGCCCTGCGCGCCAGCCTGCGCCGGGCCCGGCACCTGCACCTGGAACCGGTCTGGTTCCGCCTCCACCCCCGGGTCGAGGACGAGATCGGCTGCGTGCTGGACTGGGTCGGCGCCCTGCACGAGCTGGACGACCGCATGGCCGGCAAGCTGGCGCGCATCCCCTACGAGGACGCCCGCGTCCACGCCGACGAATACCACGCCCGTCTGGCCCGCTGCGGCACCGGCGCCGGCGCCGTCGGCGGCGCCGATTCCGGCGAGACGGTCATGGACCTGGCCGGCGGCTGGCGCTGGGTGCGGCTGACCTCGGCGGCGGCCCTGGACGACGAGGGCCGGCGCATGCGCCACTGCATCGGCGACGGCGCCTACGACCGTTTCCGCACCGAGATCTTCTCCCTGCGCGACGGCCACAACGAGCCCCACTGCACGGTCGAGTTCGACCGCGCCCGCGAGCGGGTGCAGCAGGCCCGCGGCCGCGCCAACCGGGACGCGCCGGCCAAGTACCTGGACCACCTGGAGGCCCTGTTGCGGCGCCTGAAGCCGAAGCGCCTGCACACCCGCCTGACCGAGTTCGCCATCGCCGAGAACGGTGAGATCCTGCGCCTGTCGCGCGCCGCCCAGTGGCCCCGGGGTACGCGCCTGCTGCGCCACCTGGTGCTGTCCAACCGCAATGACGTGACCCGCCTGCCCGACGGCCTGCACGTGAACGGCTCGCTGCTGCTGGCCAACTGCGGGCTGACGGCCCTGCCCCGGGACCTGACCGTGTGCCACAGCCTGGCCGGCCTGGCGCTGTCGCCGGTGACCGAGCTGCCGGCGGGGCTGACGGTGCGGGTGCTGAACCTGGAGGACAGCCTGGTCGACACCCTGGCCCCCGGCACCCGGGTGCTGCGCGAGCTCTATCTGCTGCATTCCAAGGTGCGCCGCCTGCCGGCGGGGGTCAGCGTCGGCGAGCTGATGATCTTCGACGGGCGCGAGCTGCGCGCCCTGCCGCCCGACCTGACCGTCGGCGGGCGCCCGATCACCGACATCATGCCCGACGGGGTGCCGCCGACCATCGTCGTCATCGGCGACGTGGACTTCCCCGACCTGCTGTTCGAGTACCTGGACGCGGTGACCATCTTCGGCCGCCTGGCCTACGCCGGCTGGACCAACCCCGGGTTCCCGCGCCGCCTGGTGGTGCACGGCGACTTCGACCTGTCCAACGCCCGCCTGTCGCCGCAGTCGGCCCAGGCCCGGGTCGAAGTCCACGGCGACCTGGACCTGCGCGGCGCCAGCCTGGTCGAGCCGCCCGAGACCTGGGCCGTGCACGGGCGCATCCTGCGCGACTGACCGCGGCGGCGGCCGGTTTGCAAGTCCGGCCAGATGTAGGATACTGCCGGCCGGGGAAGCGCCCGCCAAGGGGCAAGACCAAGATCGAACAACGACGGGGAGAAGATCCATGGCCGATTTCAAGGTTACCAGCAACAGCTTCAAGGACGGCGACTACCTGGGCGCCGATTTCGTCCTGTCCGCCGATTACGGCTTCGGCTGCGCCGGCGGCAACCAGTCGCCGCACCTGGCCTGGGGCGAGCCGCCGGCGGGCACCCAGAGCTTCGCCGTGCAGTGCTTCGACCCCGACGCGCCCACCGGCAGCGGCTTCTGGCACTGGGTGGTGGTCAACATTCCCGGCGACGTGCGGGAACTGCCGCTCGGCGCCGGCAGCACCGCCCCCGGCGGCATGCCCGCCGGCGCCCTGCAGGTACGCACGGATTTCGGCCAGCCCGGGTACGGCGGCCCTTGCCCGCCCGAGGGGGACCATCCGCACCGCTATTTCTTCAACGTCTACGCCGTGGGCGCCAAGGAACTGCCGGTGACCGCCGACACGGCCGCCGCCGTGGTCGGCTTCCAGCTGCACTTCAACGCGCTGGCCAAGGCGTCGATCATGGGGCTGTACAAGCGCTGATCGCCCCATGAGCGGACAAGGGACCAGACGCCGGCCCGAGGACCTGCGCAGCCACCGCTGGTTCGGGGTGGAGGGGTTGCGCACCTTCGGCCACCAGTCGCGCATCAAGCAGATGGGCTATGCCCGCGACGACTACATGGGCAAGCCCCTGGTCGCCGTGGTCAATACCTGGAGCGACATCAACCCCTGCCACTACCACTTCAAGCAGCGGGTCGAGGAGGTCAAGCGCGGCATCTGGCAGGCCGGCGGGTTCCCCGTCGAGCTGCCGGCCATGTCCCTGGCCGAGAACTTCGTCAAGCCCACCACCATGCTGTACCGCAACTTCCTGGCCATGGAGGTGGAGGAACTGCTGCGCAGCCATCCGGTGGACGCGGCGGTGCTGATGGGCGGCTGCGACAAGACCACGCCGGCCCTGCTGATGGGCGCCATCAGCATGGACCTGCCGGCCATCTTCCTGCCCGCCGGGCCCATGCTGCGCGGCAACTGGGCCGGCGAGGTCCTGGGCAGCGGCAGCGACGCCTGGAAGTACTGGGACGAGCTGCGCGCCGGCACCATCAGCGAGGCCGACTGGCACGATATTGAAGATGGAATTGCCCGCTCGTTCGGCCACTGCATGACCATGGGCACGGCGGCCACCATGACCGCGGTGGCCGAGGCCATGGGCATGACGCTTTCCGGCGCCAGCTCGATCCCGGCGGCCGATTCCAACCACCCGCGCATGGCCACGGCGGTGGGCCGGCGCATCGTCGAGATGGCCTGGGAGGACCTGCGCCCCAGCCACATTCTGACCGCCGCCTCGTTCGACAACGCCATCCGCTGCCTGATGGCCCTGGGCGGGTCCACCAACGCCATCATCCACGTCATCGCCATGGCCCGGCGCGCCGGGGTCGACCTGGACCTGGACCGGTTCGACACCATCGCCCGCCAAGTGCCGGTGGTGGCCAACCTGCGCCCTGCCGGCGAGTACCTGATGGAGGACTTCTACTACGCCGGCGGCCTGCGCGCCCTGCTGGCCGAGATCGCCGACGGCCTGGACCTGGACTGCCGCACGGTCAGCGGCGCCACCCTGGGCGGCGACATCGACGGCGCCCGCACCTTCAAGCCCGAGGTCATCCGCGCCACCGACGACCCCATCTACGGCGAGGGCAGCCTGGCGGTGCTGCGCGGCAACCTGGCGCCGGACGGCTGCGTCATGAAGCCGGCGGCGGCCGAGGCGCGCCTGCACCGCCACGCCGGCCCGGCCCTGGTGTTCGACGACTACGCCACCCTGAAGGCCAACATCGACCGCGACGACCTGGAGGTGACGCCGGACACGGTCCTGGTGCTGCGCAACGCCGGCCCCCAGGGGGCGCCGGGCATGCCCGAATGGGGCATGCTGCCGATTCCGAAGAAGCTGTTGAGGGCCGGGGTGCGGGACATGCTGCGGGTCTCGGACTCGCGCATGAGCGGCACCAGCTATGGCGCCTGCGTGCTGCACGTGGCGCCCGAGGCGGCCATCGGCGGGCCCCTGGCCCTGGTGCGCACGGGCGACGTGATCCGGGTCGACGTGGCGGCCCGGTCCCTGGACATGGAGGTGGCCGCCGACGAACTGGCCCGCCGCCGCCAGGCCTGGCGCGCGCCGCCGCCGCCCTACGGGCGCGGCTATGGCGCCATGTTCGCGCGCCACATCCAGCAGGCCAACGACGGCTGCGATTTCGATTTCCTGCTCGCCGGCGACGCCACGCCCGAGCCGGCCATTTTCTGAGGAGCGAACGGGCATGGAAACGGTGACCTTGGGGCGCACGGAGCTGGAGGTGGGGGTGGCCGGCCTGGGCTGCGGCGGGCACAGCCGCCTGGGCCTGGGCTACGGCGCCAGCACCGAGGCCGCCGGCGACGTGGTCCGCGCCGCCATCGACATGGGCATGAACTTCATCGACACCGCCGCCGTCTACGGCACCGAGGAGGCCGTGGGCCTGGGCATCCGCGGCCGCCGCGACGAGGTGGTGATCTCGACCAAGCTGCCCATCGTGCAGCCCGGCTCGTCGGTCCTGGGCGACCATTTCGTCAGCGGCGCCGAGTACGCCAGCGGTCTGGAGGAGAGCCTGCGCCGCCTGGGCACGGACCACGTGGACATCCTGCACCTGCACGGCGTCATGCCCGACCAGTATTCCTACTGCGTGGTCGAGCTGTTGCCGGCCATGCTGCGCCTCCAGGAGCAGGGCAAGGTCCGGTTCCTGGGCCTGACCGAACGCTTCATCTACGACCCCCAGCACCGCATGCTGACCCGGGCCCTGCAGGACCGCCACTGGGACGTGGTCATGACCGGGTTCAACGTCCTGAACCCGTCGGCGCGCGAGCGGGTGTTCTCGCTGACCCTGGAAAAGAACGTCGGCACCCTGATCATGTTCGCCGTGCGCCGGGCCCTCAGCGTGCCGGCGGCCCTGCGCTCGCTGATCGAGGAGATGGTCGGCGACGGCCTGATCGACGGCGCCCGCATCGACCACGACGATCCCCTGGGCTTCCTGGCCGGCGGCGGCGACAACGCCGGGGTGATCGACGCCGCCTACCGCTTCTGCCGCCACGAGCCCGGCGCCCACGTGGTGCTGACCGGCACCGGCAAGGTCGCGCACCTGCGCCAGAACGCCGCCTCCATCCAGGCCGGCCCCCTGGACCCGGCGGCCCTGGCCAGGGCCCAGGAAATCTTCGGCCACGTGGACTCGGTGTCGGGCAACTGACGGCGGGGGTGCAAAGAATTCCGCTGGGTGGAAAGCGGCCTCGACGGGGGGCCTGGAATGCCCCTATAACAGGGCAACGAAGACGACAACGTATTAGAAGTCTCTAAGAATACAACGGGACCGGCACGACGGGAGGATCCATGGACCTGGGGATCAAGGGCAAGACGGCGCTGGTGTTCGGCGCCTCGCAGGGGCTGGGCGAGGGCATCGCCCGGGCCTTGGCGGCCGAGGGCTGCAACCTGATCGTCGGCGCCCGCCGCACCGACCTGCTGGACGCCCTGGCCCGGGACCTGGCGGCGACGCACGGGGTCCAGGTCCGCACCCAGGCCATCGACATGACCGACCGCGCCGCCGTCGAGGACCTGTGCGCGCGCATCCGCGACGACTACCGGCCCGACATCCTGGTCAACAATTCGGGGGGGCCGCCGCCCACGGTCAGCACCGGGGTCGAGCTGGACGTGTGGGAAACATCGTTCCAGAGCCTGTTCTTCAGCGTCATCCGCATTTCCGAGGCCGCCGTCGAGGGCATGCGCCAGCGCGGCTGGGGCCGCATCCTGACCATCACCTCGTCGGGCGTGGTGCAGCCGATCCCGAACATGGCCATGTCCAACACCGTGCGCTCGTCGGTGGTCGCCTTCTCCAAGACCCTGGCCGGCGAGGTGGCCCAGGACGGGGTCACGGTCAACGTCATCATCCCCGGACGCATCGACACCGTGCGCGTCGGCCTGCTGGACGAGGCCGCCGCCAAGCGCCAGGGCAAGACGGTGGACGACGTTCGGGCGGCCAGCCGCGCCAACATCCCCGCCGGGCGATATGGCCGGGTCGAGGAGTTTGCCGCCGTCGCCGCCTTCCTGGTCAGCGACCCGGCCAGCTACGTCACCGGCACCATGGTCCGCTGCGACGGCGGCCTGATCCGGGCGGTCTAGCGACCGTCGGCGCAAGGAGGATTGATCACGACCCCGGTTCTCGGACCGGCCCGCCGGAACACCGGCACCACGGCAACATTGTTGGACCACAAGGCATAACCACAAGGGAGGACATAATGTTCCGCAAATCGATCGCCTGTCTCGCATTCCTGCCATTGGCCCTGGGCGCCACCCAGGCGTCGGCCGACACCTTCGTGCGCATGGTCTCCGGCCCCGCCGGCGGATCCTGGTACCCCCTGGGCGCCAAGATCATGCAGACCATGGGCGAGGACATCAAAGGCATCGCCACCTCGAACACCTCGGGCGGCGGCGTCTCCAACGTCAAGGCCGTGAACAGCGGCGACGCCGAGATCGGCTGGACCTACGCCCACACGGCGGCCAACGGCTTCTCCGGCAAGGGCAAGTTCGACAAGCCGCAGAAGAACATCCGCTACTTCGCCACCCTCTATCCGGCCACCTTCCAGGTGGCGGTGCCCAAGGATTCCAAGATCATGTCCTTCGAGGACATGAAGGGCGCCAACATCAGCCCCGGCAAGGCGGGCTGGACCGGCACGGCGTTCGCCGAATCCATCCTCCAGGCCTACGGCTTCGACTTCGCGTCCATCAAGAAGAACGGCGGCACGGTGCACCACGTCAGCTACACCGAGTCGGTGGCCCTGATGAAGGACGGCCACATCGACGTGTACATGGCCGCCACCTCGGTGCCCCAGGCCAGCTTCCTGGAGCTGGAGCACAGCCCCGGCATCCGCTTCATCGGCGTGCCCGAGCCCAAGCTGACCGAGATCATCAAGGCCAACCCCGGCTACATCCACGGCAACATCCCGGCCTCGGCCTACACCAGCCTGGACAAGGACGTGCCGTCGCTGGGCATCGTCACCTCCATGGTGGTGAACAAGGACCTGCCCGACGACCTGGTCTACAACATGTGCAAGAGCTTCTGGGCCAACCACGACAAGTTCGTCGAGGTGAAGGGCATCTGGAAGCAGGTCGTGCAGAAAGACGCCCTGAACGGCGCCTCCGTGCCGATCCACCCGGGCGCCAAGCGCTGCTACGACGAACTGGGCGTGTCCCAGTAGCCGTCCGGCATCGTCGGGGCGCCGGCCGGGGGCCGGCGCCCCGCGCCACCCATCGCATCGACCGGGGGTAGCGGGGGACCCATGGCGGAGGCAAAGGCCCAGCGCCTGGAATACAACGAGGTCCGGGATTATTCCTTCCTGGACAACCTGCTGCGCGCCCGCGGGTCGCGCGGTCTGGCCTACTGGGTGATGGCCGCCTGCGCCGTGATCGGTCTCGGTCTGGCGCTCTACCACCTGTTCGTGGCCGTGTACGGCACCCCCGAGGGGCGGGCGTTCCGGTCCGTCCACCTGACGGGCATGATGATCATGGCGGTGCTGATCAAGCCCCTGTTCCGCGAGTCGTCCAAGGACCCGCTGCTGATCGCCGGCGACCGCCGCAACGCCCTGCGGGTGCTGGGCTTTTCCGTCGACCTGGGGGTCATCCTGCTGATCGTGGCTGTCCAGATCTACACCCTGTGGGACATCTCCGCCTTCGAGATGCGCCTGGGCGACAAGGACCCCGACGACCTGCTGGCCGGCACCATCCTGATCGTCCTGGTGCTGGACGCCACCCGCCGGGTGGTGGGGTGGTCCATGGTCTGCGTGGCCGTGTTCTTCATCGTGCATTCCCTCTATGCCCACTACTTCCCGGGATTCTTCTACGGGCCGCCGACCCGGCCGGGCAAGTTCGTGGAGACCATCTTCATGGAGACCAACGGGATCTTCGGCATCCCGCTGCACGTCTCCGCCACCTATATCGTGCTGTTCATCATATTCGGCGGCGTGCTGCTGCGCTCGGGCGCCGGGCGGTTCTTCGTCGACCTGGCCGTGTCCCTGACCGGCCACCGCACCGGCGGGCCGGCCAAGGCGGCCACGGTGGCTAGCGCCTTCACCGGCACGGTCTACGGTTCGGCCGTGGCCAACGTGGTGACGACCGGGTCGTTCACCATCCCGCTGATGAAGAACCTGGGCTACCGCGCGCGGTTCGCCGCGGCGGTGGAGGCCTGCGCCTCCTCGGGCGGTCAGATCACGCCGCCGGTCATGGGCGCCGCCGCCTTCATCATGGCCGAGTTCCTGGAGATGCCCTACGCCGCCGTCATCGCCGCCGCCGCCATCCCGGCCTTCATCTATTTCGCCACCATCTACTTCATGGTCCAGTTCGAGGCCGAGAAGCACGGCATCGAGCGCATCGACAAGTCGCGCCTGCCGGTGATCTGGGACGTGCTCAAGGAGGGCTGGCACCTGCTGCTGTCCCTGGTGGTGCTGGTGGGGCTGCTGGCCTTCGGATACACGCCCATGAGCGCCGGGTTCTGGAGCATCCTGGCGGTCATCGGCCTCAGCTTTGTCAGCCGCCACACGCGCATGAGCCCGGTGGACATCCTGTCCGCCATCGAAAGCGGCATCAAGGCGGCCATGCCCGTGGCCATCGCCTGCGCCTGCGCCGGCATCATCGTCGGTTCGGTGTTCGTTTCGGGCCTGGGGCTGAAGTTCACCCAGGCGGTGATCGAGCTGTCGGGCGGCCAGCTTTTCCCGCTGCTGGTGCTGACCGCCCTGGCCGCCATCGTCCTGGGCATGGGCATGACCACCACGGCGGTCTACATCACCGTCGCCGCCCTGATCGTGCCGTCCCTGATCCACATCGGCGTGGTGCCCATGGCGGCGCACATGTTCGCCTTCTACTTCGGCGTCGTTTCCACCATCACCCCGCCGGTGGCCCTGGCCGCCTTCGCCGGCGCCGCCATCGCCGGCACGCCGCCCATGTCCACGGCCGTGGAGGCGAGCAAGGTCGGCGTCGCCAAGTACCTGGTGCCCTTCGCCTTCGTCTACAACCCGGCGCTGCTGCTGGAGGGGCCGTGGTGGCTGTCGGCCTATTCCCTGGTGGCGGTGCTGGTGGCCTACTGGATCCTGTCGGCGGCCCTGGAGGGGTGGCTGCACGGGCGCCTGCCCCTGGTCCTGCGCCTGGCCTGCTTCGCCGCCGCCGTGTGCCTGATGGTGCCGCCGCAATTGGCACCCTACGGTGTTCCCGGCTTCGCTTTCAACGCGGCCGGGCTGGTCCTGACCGGGGTGCTGATCATGGCCCGGCGGCGGGCGCTGATCGCGCCGGCGGCCGGGTGAGGGGGACGGAGCCATGAAAGACCTGTTCCTGGGCAAGCCCCTCCACTGGCTGCTGCTGGTGGCCCTGATGATCCCCTTCGCCGTCATGGGCTACCTGCGCGTGCACGTCAGCCAGTTCAACCACTTCGTCCTGCTGATGCTCGGCCTCGCCGCCCTGGTCGTGGTCCTGGTCGTGGTGCCCCACCGTCACGGCGAGCGCATCACCCGCGAGCCTCTCGAGGACGAGTCCGACGCCGACTAGCGGCCCCGGGGGAGTGGCCTTTGCCGCGCCGACGCGCTAAACAGTCGATTCCGCTTTCCAACCGGCCCGCACACAAGGAGAAACCACCGTGATCGACCTCTACACCTGGGTGACGCCCAACGGACGCAAGGTGTCCATCATGCTCGAGGAGTCGGGCATTCCCTACACGGCCCACCCGGTCAACATCGGCCAGGACGAGCAGTTCGATCCCGAATTCCTGAAGATCAGCCCCAACAACAAGATTCCCGCCATCGTCGACCAGGAAACCGGCATTTCGGTGATGGAATCCGGTGCCATCCTGCTGTATCTGGCCGAGAAATGCGGCCAGTTCATGCCCACGGACGCCAAGGGCAAGTGGTCGGCCATGGAATGGCTCATGTGGCAGATGGGCGGCGTCGGCCCCATGCTCGGCCAGGCCCACCACTTCCTGCACTTCAACCAGGGCAAGGCGCCCTACGCCGAGGAGCGCTACGCCAAGGAGGCCCAGCGCCTGTATGGCGTGCTGGACAAGCGCCTGGCGGACCACGAGTTCGTGGTCGGCGACTATTCCATCGTCGACATGGCCATCTGGCCCTGGACCGCGCGCTTCGAGTGGCAGCAGATCGACCTCAACCGGTTCCCCAACGTCAAGCGCTGGTACCAGGCCATCGCCGCCCGCCCTGCGGTGCAGAAAGGCTTCGACGTGCCCAAGAAGGTCATGGAAATCCCCATGCCCTGAGCCCTTCGCGGCGCGCTGCGCGCGCACCTCAGGGTGAGGGGATGAATGCCTCCTCGTCCTGAGGAGGGGCGAAGCCCCGTCGCGAAGGACCGGATGACGGGCGCAAGGCCCACCAACCAAGGAGACGACACGCATGGACATGCCGGTCAACCGCTTCAAGGCCGCCCTGGCCCGGGGCGAGCAGCAGATCGGGCTCTGGAGCTCCATCGGCACCGGCGCCGTGGCCGAGGCCCTGGGCTATTGCGGCTTCGACTGGATCCTGGTGGACACCGAGCATTCGCCCAGCGAGCTGGGCGACGTGTTCAACCAGCTCCAGGGCCTGGCGCCGGGCACGGCCACGCCCATCGTGCGACCGGCGTGGAACGACGCCGTGCTGCTGAAGCGGTTCCTGGACATCGGCGCCCAGTCGTTCCTGATCCCCTGGGTCCAGGACGCCGACGAGGCGGCGCGGGCGGTCCGCGCCGTGCGCTATCCGCCCAAGGGCCTGCGCGGCGTGGCCATCAACCACCGCGCCAACCACTTCGGCCGCGTCGCCGACTACCTGCAGCGGGCCAACGAGCAGATCTGCCTGCTGGTGCAGGTGGAAACCCTGGCCGCCGCCGCCGAGGTCGAGGCCATCGCCGCCGTCGACGGGGTGGACGGCATCTTCATCGGCCCGTCGGACCTGGCCGCCGACATGGGCCACCTGGGCAACAACCGCCACCCCGATGTCCAGGACGCCATTTCGGTGATCCTGGAGCGGTGCAAGACCGCGGGCAAGCCGGCGGGCATCCTGACCGGGGTCGAGGAGGACGCCAAAGCGTTCCTCGAGGCCGGCTTCACCTTCGTCGCCGTGGGCGCCGACATGGGCCTGCTGGTCAAGCACGCCGACGCCCTGGCCCGCCGCTTCGGCCGCGGCGGCTAGGCCGCGCCGGCCGTGGAGCTGACGGCCGCCGAACGGCAGGTCCTGAACGACTCCGCGCGGCCGGCCCTGGCCCTGGCCATGGGCATCGTCGTCGAGGCCGGGCGCATGTTGGGGGCGGCGCGCCTGCTGTCCGTCGCCTCGGCCCACATCGACGGCTGCCTCTACCACGGCGACAGCGGCGTCCACTTCCTGGAACGGCTGGTGGCGGGCGGCGGCCGGGTGGCGGTGCCGGCGACCCTGAACGTGGGCGCGCTCGACCTGCTGCACCCCGACCTGGTGGGCGGCGAGGAACACCGCCGGGCCATGGCGCGGCGGCTGATGGACGCCCACGTGGCCCTGGGCTGCACCCCCACCTGGACCTGCGCGCCGTACCAGGCCGGCCACCGCCCGGCCCTGGGCCAGCACGTGGCCTGGGGCGAGAGCAACGCAGTCGCCTTCGCCAATTCGGTCCTGGGTGCGCGCACCGAGCGGTACGGCGACTTCCTGGACATCTCCTGCGCCCTCACCGGCCGCGCGCCGGCGCACGGCCTGCACCTGGACGCCAACCGGCGCGCCACGGTGCGGGTGGACGTGACCGGGCTGTCCCCGGCCCTGCTGCGCCTGGACGCCTTCTATCCGGTCCTGGGCGCCTGGCTGGGCGCGGCCGTGGGCGGCGCCGTGGCGGTCATCGACGGCCTGCCCGCCGATGTCGGCGAGGACGCCCTCAAGGCCCTGGGCGCCGGTGCCGCCGCCACCGGCGCGGTGGGCCTGTTCCATGTCGCCGGGGTGACCCCCGAGGCGCCGACCGTGGCCGCCGCTGGGGGCGGCGCCGCGCCGCGCGAGACGATCACCCTGACCGCCGAGATGGTGCGCGCGGCGCGGGACCGGCTGTCCACCGCCTCCGCCGGCGAACTCGACTGCATCGCCCTCGGCAGCCCCCACTTCTCGGCCGCCGAGACCCGCACCTTCGCCGGCCTGCTGGCGGGCCGGCGGCCGGCCCTGCCGGTCTACCTGTGCACCGGGCGGCATGCGGTGGACGAGCTGGACCGCGACGGCCTGCGCGCCGACCTGGAGGCCCTGGGTGTGACCTTCGTGGTCGACACCTGCGTGGTGGTGACCCCGATCCTCAAGGGCGGTGGCGGGGCCATGATGACCAACTCGGCCAAGTTCGCCCACTACGGCCAGGGCAACACGGGCAAGGGGACCCTGTTCGGCACCCTGTCCGACTGCGTGGAATCGGCCGTGGCCGGCCGCCTGGCGCGGGACGAATCCCAATGGCGGTGAGGGTGGCTGCCCGGGTGCTGCTGGCGGGCCGGGCCACGGGGCCGCTCAAGGTCCTGGGCGCGCCCATCAGCTTCTGGGGCGGGGTGGCGCCGGAAACGGGGCGCATCGTCCTGCCCGGCCACCCGGACCTGGGCCATTCCGTGGCCGGCACGGTCCTGGCCCTGCCCGGCACCGTGGGCTCCAGTTCGGCCAGCGCCGTGCTGCTGGAACTGCTGTACCGGGGCCTGGGCCCCGCCGCCCTGGTGCTGGCGGCGCCCGACGCCATCCTCGCCCTGGGCGCCGTGGTGGCGCGGGAAATGGGCTACGCCACGATCCCGGTGGTGCAGTGCCCCCTCGATGCCCTGCCCCAGGAGGGAACGGCCACCATCGCCGAGGACGGGGTACTCACGGTCGACTAGAACCTACGTCACCAGGAACCCGTGGGCGAAGGGGTCGCGGTCGTCGACGTGGATGCGGTTGTCGCCGGTGATGCGGGCCCAGCCCTCGATGGAGGGGACGATGGCGTCGGTCTCTCCCACCTTGGCCGCGGCCTCGACCCGGCCCGTGAACAGGCTGCCGATGATGCTCTCGTGGACGAAGGCGTCGCCCACGGCCAGGTCGCCGCGGGCGGCGAGCTGCGCCATGCGCGCCGAGGTGCCGGTGCCGCAGGGGGAGCGGTCGATGGCCCGGTCGCCATAGAACACGGCGTTGCGGGCCCGGGCCCGGGGGTCGCGGGCGGCGCCCGTCCACATCACGTGGCTGACCCCGCGGATGGACGGCTGCTCCGGGTGGACGAAGTCGCGGGTTTCGTTGACGGCCCGGCGCAGCAGCGGGCTCAGGCGCTGGATGTCGCCGGGGGTCAGGTCTTCGAGGTCGCGGAAGGTCTGCTGCGCCTCGACGATGGCGTAGAAGTTGCCGCCGTAGGCGACGTCGACCCGCAGGGTGCCCAGACCCGGCACCTGCACGGCCAGGTCGGTGGCCGCCAGGAAGCTGGGCACGTTGGTCAGGCGCACGCTGTCCACGCAATCGCCGTCCAGGGTGTAGCGTGCCTCGACCACCCCCGCCGGGGTGTCCAGGCGCAGCAGGCCCGGGGTGCGCGGCGTGACCAGGCCGCGCTCGATGGCCACGGTGACGGTGCCGATGGTGCCGTGGCCGCACATGGGCAGGCAGCCGCTGACCTCGATGAACAGCACCGCCAGGTCGCAGTCGGCGCGGGTGGGCGGGCAGGGGATGGCGCCGGACATGACCTCGTGGCCGCGCGGCTCGTACATGAGGGCGGTGCGGATCCAGTCGAAGTCGGCCACGAAGCGCCGCCGCCGTTCCGCCATGTCGGCGCCCACCAGTTCCGGCGCGCCGTCCACCACCACGCGGACCGGATTGCCGCAGGTGTGGGCGTCGACGCAGGTGAAGGTGGTGCGCGCCATGGTTCAGCGGTACCGGTCGATGCGGAACGGGGTCAGGTCGAGATCCGGGTCCCGCCCGGCCAGCAGGTCGGCCAGCACGCGCCCGGTGGGGGCCGATCCGGTGAGGCCCAGGTGGCCGTGGCCGAAGGCGTAAAAGAGGCCGCGGTGGCGGGCCGAGGGGCCGATAACCGGAATGGAATCCGGGGTCTGCGGCCGGTTGCCCATCCAGTCCTTGCCGCCCTCGACGTTCAGGCCGGGCAGGTAGCGCCGCGCCAGGTCGGCCAGGGCGCGGGCGCGGGCGTATTTGGGCGGCGCCTCCAGGCCGGCGAACTCCACCGCGCCGCCGATGCGCAGGCCCATGGCCATGGGGGTCAGCACGAAGTGGTCCTCGGCGAAGGTGATGAAGTTCGACACCTCGATCCCCGGATCGGGCAGGGTGGTGTTGTAGCCGCGCTCGCTTTCCAGCGGGAAGGGTTCGCCCAGGGCCTTCGACAGGCGCGCCGACCAGGCGCCGGCCGCCACCACCACCCGGTCGGCGGCGATCCGCTTCTCGCCGGCGCGCACCGTCGCCACGGAGCCGGCGGCGGTCTCGACGTCGGTGACCTGGCCGCGCACGAAACGCACACCGCGCTCGCGCAGGTGGCTGGTCAGGCCGACGCTCAGCGCCCGGGGGTCCAGGTAGTGGGCCCAGTCGGGGACCCAGCAGCCGGCGCGGGCCTCGGGCCCCAGGGCCGGCTCGCGGGCCAGCAGGCCGTCCCGGTCAAGCGGCTGGTGGTCGTACCCGTGCCGCCGGCGCAGGTCCCAGTCCGCGGTCTCGGCGGCGAAGGCGGCGGCCGAGCGGTAGACGAACAGGGCGCCGTCGCGGCGCAGCAGGTGGCCGAGCCCGGCCTCGGCCACCATGGTCCCGTGGTCGTCGAAGGCGGTGCGGTGCAGGCCGGCCAGGGCGGCCACGGTGGCGGCCACGGCGGACCTGGAGCCGGCGGCCAGGTGGCGGCGCAGCCAGGGCAGCAGGCGCGGCAGGTAGGCCCAGCGGATGGCCAGGGGGCCCAGGGGGTCGAGCAGCCAGCCGGGGACCTTCCTCCAGGTGTGGGCGCCGGCGTTGGGGATCACCTCGCAGGCGGCGATGGCGCCGGCGTTGCCGCAGGACGTGGTGTCGCTGACCGGGTCGCGGGCGACCACCGTCACCTGCCACCCGTCGCGGCGCAGGAAGAAGGCGGCGTTCAGCCCGACGATGCCGGCGCCGACGATGACCACGTGTCCGTCCATGGTCGCAAGATGGCAGAACCGGCCGCGCCCGTCGAGCCGCCGCCGGTGCGATTTCGGTGGACCGGCCGCGCGCCGTCGGGTACCGAGAAAGGCCCATGAACGCCACGCCGCCGCCGCGCCGCCGCCCGCACTGGACCTGGTCCCTGGTCGCCCTGGCCCTGGGCGCCGCCGGCGGGTACCTGTTCCATTGGGCCGACCTGCCGCTGCCGTGGATGCTGGGCTCGCTCACCTTCTGCCTGGTGGCGGCCCTGGCGCGGGTGCCCCTGGGTCGCACCGGGCCGGCCCTGCCGGTCATGCGGGCGGTGCTGGGCCTGGCCGTGGGCGGCGCCTTCACCCCGGCCCTGGCGGCCCAGGCCGCGGCCCTGTCGGGCAGCCTGGCCTTCGTCGTGCCGCACGTGGCCCTGATCGGCGGCTTCGGCTTCTGGTACTTCCGCCGCGTCGCCCGCTTCGACCGGGCCACGGCCTTCTTCTCGGCCATGCCCGGGGGGCTGAACGACATGATCGCCATGGGCGAGGGCCACGGCGGCGACGCCCGGGTGCTGGCCCTGGTCCACGCCACCCGGGTGGTGGTGCTGGTGTTCCTGCTGCCGTTCCTGATCCAGGGGCTCAGCGGCGTCGACCTGAGCCGCCTGCCCACCGGCGGCAGCGGCCACCTGCCGGCCTCGTTCGCCGACCTGACCCTGACCGACGCGGCGGTCCTGTTCGCTTGCGGCGCCGTCGGCTGGTGGGGCGCGGCGCGGCTGGGCATCAGCGGCGCCACCATCGTCGGCCCCATGGTGGTCTGCGCCGTCGTGCACCTGCTGGGCTGGACCACGGCGCGGCCGCCGGTGGTGGCGATCAACGCCGCCCAGTGGATCATCGGGGTGCAGATCGGCAGCCTGTACACCGGCGCCTCCCTGCGCCTGATCGGGCGCGCGGTGTGGCTGTCCCTGGGCTTCGTCCTCGCCGCCCTGGCCCTGGCCGCCGGCTTCACCGCCCTGGTGACCCGGCTGACCGGCTACACGGTGGCGCCGGTGCTGCTGGCCTTCGCCCCCGGCGGCCAGGGCGAGATGAACCTGATCGCCGTGGCCCTGGGCACCGACGTGGCCTACGTGGCCCTGCACCACCTGCTGCGCATGGTGCTGGTGATCCTGGGGGCCCAGGTGGTGTTCCGGACGCTGGGCCGGCGCGGCGCGGGCGCGCGGGCGCCGGGGGATTGATTCCCCGGCCACCTTGCGGCGCCAGAGGGGAGGGGATGGTTCCCCCGCCGCCCTGGGGCGGCGGGGGAGGAAGCTGAAGCGTGCAACAACAACTTCCCAGCGAAGACACGACGGTGCCTTTGCCGTCGTCAATTATAGCGCCAAGACCGGTGGGCCGGGAAGGTGGCCGGTGATCGAGTGCCCGGCGGCGGGCCGGCGATATGCACAAATTTTTATCATTTAAGACTTAATGATTATTTAATAGTCATCTTCCCCGGCGGCCGCCGCGGAGGCCGGCCCGGAGTGGTTTTCGCACCCGCGAACCAGCCACTTGATTCAAAACAAGATTGGCAGGGTGCCCGCGCCCGGGTCGGCGGTTGGCACGTTTCTTGTAATCGATAGCGGCGTGCAACAACCACTTCCCAGCGGAGTTCCATATGATGAAGTTCAAGAATCTTTTCCGAGCCGGCGCCTTCGCCGGGGCGGCCCTGGCCACCGGCCTGGTGGCGGGCCTGGCCCAGGCCGCCGACACCATCAAGGTCGGCGTGCTGCACTCCCTGTCGGGCACCATGGCCATCAGCGAAACGACGCTGAAGGACACCGTTCTGATGATGGTCGATGACCTGAACAAGAACGGCGGCCTGCTTGGCAAGAAGGTCGAGGCCGTGGTCGTCGATCCGGCCTCCAACTGGCCCCTGTTCGCCGAGAAGGCGCGCGAGCTGATCGAGAAGGACAAGGTGTCGGTGGTGTTCGGCTGCTGGACTTCGGTGTCGCGCAAGTCCGTGCTGCCGGTGTTCGAGGAGCTGAACGGCCTGCTGTTCTACCCCGTCCAGTACGAGGGCGAGGAGTCGTCGCGCAACGTGTTCTACACCGGCGCCGCGCCGAACCAGCAGGCGATCCCGGCCGTCGACTACCTGATGAGCGAGGACGGCGGCGCCGCCAAGCGCTGGGTGCTGCTGGGGACCGACTACGTCTATCCGCGCACCACCAACAAGATCCTGCGCGCCTACCTGCATTCCAAGGGCGTGGCCGATGCCGACATCATGGAGAACTACACCCCGTTCGGCCATTCCGACTGGCAGAGCATCGTCGCCTCGGTGAAGAAGTTCGCCTCCGCCGGCAAGAAGACGGCCGTGGTCTCGACCATCAACGGCGACGCCAACGTGCCCTTCTACAAGGAACTGGGCAACCAGGGCATCAAGGCCGAGGACATCCCGGTGGTCGCCTTCTCGGTGGGTGAGGAAGAGCTGGCCGGTCTGGACACCGCGCCGCTGGTCGGCCACCTGGCCGCCTGGAACTACTTCATGAGCGTCGACAGCCCCGAGAACGCCGCCTTCATCAAGAAGTGGCACGCCTTCATCAAGAACGAGAAGCGCGTCACCAACGACCCCATGGAAGCCCACTACATCGGCTTCAAGATGTGGGTCCAGGCCGTCGAGCAGGCCGGCACCACCGCGGTCGACGCCGTGCGCCAGGCCATGTACGGCCAGAAGGTGAAGAACCTGACTGGCGGCGTGGCGGTGATGAACACCAACCATCACCTGTCCAAGCCGGTGCTGATCGGCGAGATCCAGGCCGACGGCCAGTTCGAGACCGTGTGGAAGACCGACGGCGTGGTCGTCGGCGACGCCTGGTCCGACTTTATCCCGGAGAGCGCCAAGCTGACCGCCGACTGGACCTATCCCTGGGTCTGCGGCAACTGCGAGAAGCCGAAGTACGCCACCGGCGCCGGCATGTAGTCTCCCCCCGTTCCCGGACCGGCCGAAAGAGCCTCCCGGCCGGTCCGGGGACACCCGCCCACAAGATCAATCCGGAACGGATGATGCACCCCTTCGTTAGGACTATTCTCGCGGCGCTCCTGGCCTTCTGGCTCCCGGCTTCCGCCGGCGCCCAGGACGCCGACCTCCAGGCCCTGGTCGACGGCCTGGCGGCCAAGAGCTTCAACCAGAAGATCGACGCGGTCGACAAGCTGGCCGCCACCGGGGACCCCAAGGTGGTCCCCGTGCTGACCGCCCTGCTGGAAGGGCGCCTCTTCACCCTCAAGGACGGCGACAAGCTGGTCATCGCCGAGCGCAAGGGCCGGGTCTACGTCACCACCGCCCCCCTGGGCGGCGCCAACCTGGGCGAAGTGAAGAAGGGCGACCTGACCAAGGTGCGGGTCAACAACAAGCTGCGCGGCGAGCTGCGCGCCGCCCTGGGCGGGCTGACCCTGCTGAGCCCAGACCCGTCGGTGCGCGCCGAGGCCGTGGACTCGGTGCTCAAGGCCCGCGACGCCGAACTGATGCCGGTGCTGGAAAAGGCCATGGCGCGCGAGGAGGACCCGGCCCTGCACGCCCGCATGGCCCTGGCCCACGCCGCCACCAACCTGTTCGCCGCCAAGAAGGAGGAGGCGCGGCTGGAGGCCCTGGCGCGCCTGTCGGAAAGCGCCACCCCCGAGGTGCGATCCCTGCTGAACGAATTCGTGGCCGGCGGCAAGGGCACGGAAAAGGTCATCGCCGCCGCCAAGGAGACACTGGAGGCCGTCGAGGGCCGGCTGCGCCTGTGGGAGACCGTGGGCGACGTGTTCCGCGGCATCAGCCTGGGTTCGGTGCTGCTGCTGGCCGCCGTCGGGCTGGCCATCACCTTCGGCGTCATGGGGGTCATCAACATGGCCCACGGCGAGATGGTCATGCTGGGCGCCTACACCACCTTCGTGGTGCAGGAGGCGTTCCGCGCCTACGCCCCCGGCGCCTTCGACCTGTCCCTGGTGGTGGCCGTGCCGGCGGCCTTCCTGGTGTCCGGCGCCGTCGGCATCGCCATCGAGCGCGGGGTGATCCGGTTCCTGTACGGCCGGCCCCTGGAAACCCTGCTGGCCACCTGGGGCATCAGCCTGGTGCTGCAGCAGGCGGTGCGCTCGGTGTTCGGGCCGACCAACCGCGACGTCGGCGCGCCGGAGTGGATGAGCGGCGCGGTCGAGTTCTCCAACGGCCTGCTGCTGACCTACAACCGCCTGTGGATCATCGCCTTCAGCCTGGTGGTGGTGGGCGGCATCGTCGTCGTGCTGCGCAAGACCGCCTTCGGCCTGCAGATGCGCGCCGTGACCCAGAACCGGGCCATGGCCAATTCCATGGGCATCCGCACCGGGGCGGTGGACGCCCTGACCTTCGGCATGGGCTCGGGCATCGCCGGCATCGCCGGGGTGGCGCTCAGCCAGATCGACAACGTCAGCCCCAACCTGGGCCAGGCCTACATCATCGACAGCTTCATGGTGGTGGTGTTCGGCGGCGTCGGCAACATCTGGGGCACCGTGGTGGGCGCCTTCAGCCTGGGCATCGTCAACAAGTTCCTGGAGCCGGTGGCCGGCGCCGTGCTGGCCAAGATCCTGGTCCTGATCGCCATCATCCTGTTCATCCAGAAGCGGCCGCGCGGGCTGTTCGCCCTCAAGGGCCGCGCCGTGGAGGCCTGATCCATGCGCGCGAGTCTGCTCATCAACCAGCGCGGCGGGCAGGTCCTGCTGGCCTGCATGGTTGCCCTGGCCGTCGGGGTGCCGGCGCTGAATTTGATGGTGCCGGCGTCCTCGGCCTTCCACGTGCCCGACTACATGGTCGGCCTGGTGGGCAAGTACCTGTGCTTCGCCCTGCTGGCCATGGCGCTGGACCTGGTGTGGGGCTACTGCGGTATCCTCAGCCTGGGCCACGGCGCCTTCTTCGCCCTGGGCGGGTACGCCATGGGCATGCACCTGATGCGCCAGATCGGCGACCGCGGCGTGTACGGCAACGCCGAGCTGCCCGACTTCATGGTGTTCCTGAACTGGAAGGAGCTGCCCTGGTACTGGCACGGGTTCGACGTGTTCCCCTTCGCCATGCTGATGGTGATGGCGGTGCCCGGGGTGCTGGCCTTCGTGTTCGGCTGGTTCGCCTTCCGCTCGCGGGTCACCGGGGTGTACCTGTCGATCATCACCCAGGCCATGACCTTCGCCCTGATGCTGGCCTTCTTCCGCAACGACATGGGCTTCGGCGGCAACAACGGCCTGACCGACTTCAAGGACCTGCTGGGCTTCGACCTGCAGGCGCCGGGCGTGCG
Source organism: Hyphomicrobiales bacterium (assembly GCA_024236415.1). Lineage (GTDB taxonomy): Bacteria > Pseudomonadota > Alphaproteobacteria > Rhodospirillales > JACKKN01 > JACKKN01. The sequence continues at coordinate 16,884 of JACKKN010000005.1, read as the reverse complement.
CGCCGCCCTGTTCGCGGCCTCGGCCATGGCCGTGGCGCTGGCCTACCTGCTGTGCCGGGCGATCACAGCGTCGCGCCTGGGCCGGGTGCTGCTGGCCATCCGCGACGCCGAAAGCCGGGCCCGCTTCCTGGGCTACCGGGTGGAGTACTACAAGCTGTTCACCTTCACCGTCTCGGCGGTGCTGGCCGGCATCGCCGGGGCGCTGTACGTGCCCCAGGTGGGCATCATCAACCCCAGCGAGTTCGCCCCGGCGGCCAGCATCGAGGTGGTCATCTGGGTCGCCGTGGGCGGCCGCGGCACGCTCTATGGCGCGGTCCTGGGGGCGATGCTGGTGAACTATGCCAAGACCTACTTCACCGGCACCCTGCCCGAACTGTGGCTGTACATGCTGGGCGGCCTGTTCGTGGCCACCACCATCTTCCTGCCCAAGGGCATCGTTGGCGCCGTGCCGACCTTCGGCGGCAGCGGCGGCAAGGGGCTGGGCGGCCTGGGCAAGCGGTTCGGCCGGCCCTCCAACCAGGCGGCGGAATAGGCGAGGGCGCGGACCATGATGATGATCGAGAACAGGACCATCGAGGCCGCCGACACGGTGCTGTACGTGGACGGCGTCTCGGTTTCGTTCGACGGGTTCAAGGCCCTGAACAAGCTCAGCTTCTTCGTCCTGGCGGGCGAGCTGCGGGCGATCATCGGCCCGAACGGCGCCGGCAAGACCACCATGATGGACGTGGTCACCGGCAAGACCCGGCCCGACGAGGGCGAGGTGTTCTTCCAGGGCGACGTCGACCTGACCCGGCTGGACGAGGCGCGCATCGCCAACCTGGGCATCGGCCGCAAGTTCCAGAAGCCCACGGTGTTCGAGACCCAGACCGTGTTCGAGAACCTGGAGCTGGCCCTTGCCGGCAACCGCAAGGCCATGGAGAGCCTGTTCTTCCGCCTGTCCGGGGAACAGGCCGGGCGCATCGACGAGGTCATGGAGGTGATCGCCCTGACCGAATTCCGCAACCGCCTGGCCGGCTCCCTGTCGCACGGCCAGAAGCAGTGGCTGGAGATCGGCATGCTGCTGATGCAGGAGCCCGACCTGCTGCTGGTGGACGAGCCCGTGGCCGGCATGACCGACGCCGAGACGGAACAGACGGCCCGGCTGCTGCGCGAAATCGCCCAGGACCATTCCGTGGTGGTGGTCGAGCACGACATGGAATTCGTCAAGGCCCTTGACTGCCGCGTCACGGTCCTGCACGAGGGATCGGTCCTGGCCGAAGGGTCCCTCGAGACCGTGCAGCAAGACCAGCGCGTCATCGAGGTCTACCTGGGCCGCTGAGGAGGGACGACGACCATGCTGCGCGTCGAGAACGTGGACCTGTACTATGGCGCCAGCCAGGCCCTGCGCGGGGTCGGCGTGGAGGCCACGGCCGGGCGCGTGACCACGGTGCTGGGCCGCAACGGCGTCGGCAAGACCAGCCTGCTGCGCGCGGTGGTGGGCCAGCAGGCCATCGCCGCCGGCCGGATCGAGTGGGAGGACGAGGACATCGGCGCCCTGCCGCCCCACGCCCGCGCCGCCCGCGGCATCGCCTACGTGCCCCAGGGCCGCGAGATATTCCCCCTGCTGACGGTGGAGGAGAACCTGCACACGGGCTACGCCGCCCTGCCGCGCAGCCTGCGCCACGTGCCCGACGAGATCTTCGACCTGTTCCCGGTGCTGAAGGACATGCTGGGCCGCCGCGGCGGCGACCTGTCGGGCGGACAGCAGCAGCAGCTGGCCATTGCCCGGGCCCTGGTGACGCGGCCGCGCCTGCTGGTCCTGGACGAGCCCACCGAGGGCATCCAGCCGTCGATCATCAAGGACATCGAGCGGGTCATCAAGCTGCTGGCGGCGCGCGGCGACATGGCCATCCTGCTGGTCGAGCAGTATTTCGAGTTCGCCCACCAGTTGGCCGACAGCATCAACGTCATGGACCGGGGCGAGGTCGTCATGGCCGGCGACAAGGACGACCTGGTGGAAGACGATGTCCGTCGCTACCTCACGGTCTGAGGCGCCGGCGCCGCCCACCGACCCGCCGCATCGCATCCGGGTTCGCGGCGCCGCCGAACTGCGCTATGCCCGCAAGCACGGCGCCACGGGCCTCGACCACCTGTACGTGCGTGATCCCCTGAAGCTGCTGTTTCCAAGGCCCGAGGCCGGCGAGCCGCCGACCGCGGTGGTGGTCACCACCTCGGGCGGGCTGGTGGGCGGCGACGAGCTGTCCCTGGCCATCGAGGTCGGCGCCGGCGCCGACTCCCTGGTCACCGCCCAGGCGGCGGAGAAGGTCTACCGCTCGACCGGGCCCGACGCCCGGGTGGACGTGGCCCTGGCCGCCGGCGACGGCGCCTGGCTGGAATGGCTGCCCCAGGAGACGATCCTGTTCGAGGGCGCGCGCCTGCGCCGCCAGACGGGCCTGAACCTGGCCGCCGGCGCCCGCGCCCTGGCCGGCGAGATTTTGGTGTTCGGCCGCGTCGCCCGCGGCGAGGAGATGACCCGCGGCCTGGTGCGCGACGCCTGGCGGGTGCGCCGCGACGGCCGCCTGACCTGGGCCGACGCCCTGCACCTGGACGGCGACGGGCCGGGCGGGCTGGCCGGGCCGCTGAACCACCCGGCCGGTTTCGCCGGCGCCCGCGCCTGCGCCACCGCCGTCTACGCCGCGCCCGGGGCCGAGGCGGACCTGGACGCGGCGCGCGAAATCCTGGGCCAGCCGGCCGGCGTGCGGGCCGGGGTCACCGCCTTTCCCGGGCTGCTGGTGGCGCGGTTCCTGGCCGTCGAGCCCCTGGCCCTGCGCCGGGCCTTCGCCGCCTACTGGGCCGGCCTGCGCCACCGCCTGGCCGGGCGCCCGGCGCGCCTGCCGCGCCTGTGGCAGATCTAGAAACGCGGACGTGATGCGAGACGTTTGAGAGGGAGGGAAGGACCGTGAACCTGTCACCGAGAGAGAAGGACAAGCTGCTGGTGGCGACCGCCGCCATGGTGGCGCGCCGGCGCCTGGAGCGCGGCGTCAAGCTGAACTACCCCGAGGCCATCGCCCTGATCACCGACCACGTGGTCGAGGGCGCGCGGGACGGCAAGTCCGTGGCCGACCTGATGCGCGACGGCGGCACCGTGCTGGGCCGCGACCAGGTCATGGAGGGAATCGCCGAGATGATCCACGAGATCCAGGTCGAGGCCACCTTCCCCGACGGCACCAAGCTGGTGACCGTCCACAACCCGATCCGCTGAGGGGAGGCACCGCCATGATTCCCGGAGAGGTCATCACCGCCGAGGGCACCCTGACCCTGAACGAGGGCCGCGACACCATCACCCTGAGCGTCGCCAACGGCGGCGACCGGCCGGTGCAGGTGGGCTCCCACTACCATTTCTTCGAGACCAACGAGGCCCTGGAATTCGACCGCGAGGCCGCGCGCGGCCGGCGCCTGGACATCCCCGCCGGCACCGCCGTGCGGTTCGAGCCGGGCCAGAGCCGCGAGGTGACCCTGGTGGCCTATGCCGGGACCCGCACGGTGTTCGGCTTCAATGCCAAGATCAACGGCGCGCTGGGGGACTGAGCCATGGCCTTTACCATCGACCGCGCCTCCTACGCCGCCATGTTCGGCCCCACCGTGGGCGACAGGGTGCGCCTGGCGGACAGTGACCTGGTCATCGAGGTGGAGGAGGACCGCACCACCTATGGCGAGGAGGTCAAGTTCGGCGGCGGCAAGGTGATCCGCGACGGCATGGGCCAGTCCCAGGCCACGCGCGAGGCCGGCGCCGTGGACACGGTGATCACCAACGCCCTGATCCTGGACTGGTGGGGCATCGTCAAGGCCGACGTGGGCCTGCGCGACGGCGTCATCGTCGCCATCGGCAAGGCCGGCAACCCGGACGTGCAGCCGGGCGTCGACATCGTCGTCGGCCCCGGCACCGAGGCCATCGCCGGCGAGGGCCGCATCCTGACCGCCGGCGGCATCGACGCCCACATCCACTTCATCTGCCCGCAGCAGATCGAGGACGCCCTGTATTCCGGCATCACCACCATGCTGGGCGGCGGCACCGGCCCGGCCGAGGGCACCAACGCCACCACCTGCACCCCCGGCCCCTGGCACATCGGGCGCATGCTGCAGGCGGCCGACGGCCTGCCCATGAACCTGGGCTTCCTGGGCAAGGGCAACGCCTCGCGCCCCGCGGCCCTGGTCGAGCAGGTGCGGGCCGGGGCCTGCGGCCTGAAGCTGCACGAGGACTGGGGCACCACGCCGTCGGCCATCGACACCTGCCTGGGCGTGGCCGAGGAGATGGACGTGCAGGCGGCCATCCACACCGACACCCTGAACGAATCCGGCTTCGTCGAGACCTCGGCGGCGGCGTTCAAGGGCCGCACCATCCACACCTACCACACCGAGGGCGCCGGCGGCGGCCACGCGCCGGACATCATCAAGCTGTGCGGGCTCGCCAACGTGCTGCCGTCGTCCACCAACCCGACCCGGCCGTTCACGGTCAACACCATCGACGAGCACCTGGACATGCTGATGGTGTGCCACCACCTGGACCCGCGCATCCCCGAGGACGTGGCCTTCGCCGAAAGCCGCATCCGCCGCGAGACCATCGCCGCCGAGGACATCCTGCACGACCTGGGCGCGTTCTCCATGATCGCGTCCGACAGCCAGGCCATGGGCCGGGTCGGCGAGGTCATCTGCCGCACCTGGCAGACCGCCGACAAGATGAAGAAGCAGCGCGGCGCCCTGCCCGGAGACGGGCCGGGCAACGACAATTTCCGGGCCAAGCGCTACATCGCCAAGTACACCATCAACCCGGCCATCGCCCACGGCATGGCCGGCCTGGTGGGCTCGGTCGAGGTCGGCAAGATGGCCGACCTGGTGCTGTGGAAGCCCATGTTCTTCGGCGTCAAGCCGGACCTGGTGATCAAGGCCGGGACCATCGCCGCCGCCGCCATGGGCGACCCCAACGCCTCGATCCCGACGCCGCAGCCGGTCCACTACCGGCCCATGTTCGGCGCCTTCGGCGGGTCGCTGGCGGCCGGGTCGGTCACCTTCGTCTCGGCCGCGGCGCTCGAGGACGGCATCGGCGACCGCCTGGGCCTGGCCAAGAACTGCGTCGCCGTCACCGGCACCCGGGGCATCGGCAAGCAGGACATGAAGCTGAACGACGCCGCGCCGGCGATCGAGGTCGACCCGGAAACCTACCAGGTGCGGGCCGACGGCGAGCTGCTGACCTGCCAGCCGGCCGAGGTGGTGCCCATGGCCCAGCGGTATTTCCTGTTCTGATTGAAGGAGGACGCCCATGCGACGCGCCATCGAGCATCTCTCCGTCGTCGAAACCAACGCCGAGCCGCCCACGGCCACGGTGACCCTCAGCTTCGAGGATCGCCACCGCCGCCGCATCCGCCTGGTGGACGACGCCGGCGTGCCGTTCCTGCTGGACCTGCCGCGGCCGGTCCTGATGCACCACGGCGACCGCCTGCGCCTGGAAAGCGGCGGCACCATCGAGGTGCACGCCGCCACCGAGCCGGTCATGGAGCTGTCCTGCGCCAACGTGGCCCATGCCGCCCGGGTGGCCTGGCACGTGGGCAACCGCCACGTGCCGGTGCAGGTCCTGGCCGACGGGCGCCTGCGCCTGCGGGTCGACCACGTGCTGCGCGACATGGCGCTGGGCCTGGGCGCCGAGGTGCGCCTGCTGTCGGCGCCGTTCGCGCCCGAGCCCGGCGCCTATGGCGGCCAGGGCCACGGCCATGCTCACTGACCGTTCCCTGCTGCGGCTGATGACCTGGCTGTCGCCGGGGTTCCCGGTGGGCGCCTTCACCTATTCCCACGGCCTGGAATACGCGGTCGAGGAGGGCCTGGTGGGCGACGGCGAGGCCCTGCGCGCCTGGGTCGAGGGCATCGTCACCTTCGGCGCCGGGCGCCTGGACGCGGCGCTGTTCCGCCGCGCCTGGGAGGCGGCGGACGACGCCGCGGCCCTGGACGACGCCAGCGAGCTGGCCCATTGCCTGCGCGGCAGCTCGGAACTGGCCCTGGAAAGCTCGGCCCAGGGCGCCGCCTTCCTGCGCGCCGTGCGCGACACCTGGCCGCACCCGGTCCTGGACGCCTGGGCCGCGCGCCTGGACGCCGCCGGGCGCCCGGCCCCCTACGCCGTGGCCGTGGGCGCCACGGCGGCGGCCCAGGGGATTGCCCTGCGCCCGGCCCTGGGGGCCTTCCTGCACGCCTTCGCCGCCAACCTGGTGTCGGCCGGCGTGCGCCTGGTGCCCCTGGGCCAGACCGCGGGCCAGCGCGCCCTGGCGGCCCTGGAACCGGCCATCCTGGATGCCGTCGACGCGGCCCTGGCCGCCGACCCGGAAGACCTGGGCGCCGCCGCGCCGGTGGTCGACTGGTGCAGCATCCGTCACGAAACCCAGTACACGAGGTTGTTCCGATCATGACCCATCCCTCCGGTAACCCCCTGCGCGTCGGCGTCGGCGGCCCCGTGGGCTCCGGCAAGACCGCCCTGTTGGAGAACCTGTGCAAGGCCATGCGCGCCGACCACGACATCGCCGCCATCACCAACGACATCTATACCAAGGAGGACCAGCGCATCCTGACCGCCACCGGCGCCCTGCCGGCCGAGCGGATCATGGGCGTGGAGACCGGCGGCTGTCCGCACACGGCCATCCGCGAGGACGCGTCCATCAACCTGGCGGCCATCGACGAGATGTGCCTGCGGTTCCCGCACACCGAGGTCATCTTCATCGAATCCGGCGGCGACAACCTGGCCGCCACCTTCTCGCCCGAACTGGCCGACATAACGATTTATGTCATCGACGTGGCCGCCGGCGAGAAGATCCCGCGCAAGGGCGGGCCGGGTATCACGCGGTCCGACCTGCTGGTCATCAACAAGACCGACCTGGCGCCCCTGGTGGGGGCCGACCTGGGGGTCATGGAATCGGACACCCGGCGCATGCGCGGCGAGCGGCCCTACGTCTTCACCAACCTGAAGACCGGCGCCGGGGTCGACGCGGTGGTGGATTTCATCGTCCAGGCCGGCGGCCTGCGCCCGGCCCGGGTGGCCGCCTCGGCATGACCTTCGCGGGCCCCACCCGGGGCGGGCGAAGGGGTGTCCGGTCTTGACGCGCTGAAATTGTTCATTAACCTGTCAGGTCACAGGGGAGATCAACCACCGAACTGACATGCCGGCGCCGCCTGGGGCGCCGCCGTTTCCGTCGCCCGCGAACCTGGGTCCGGCCTCCCGCCCGCGAACAAGACAAGAAGGTAAGTCCCGTTGAAACTCCTGTCGGCGCGATACGATCTGGGAGCCGCTTTCGTTGGCGCCGTGGCGACCCTGCCCCAGGCGGTGGCCTATGGCCTGATCGCGCTGTCGCCCCTGGGTACGGACTGGGCGGTGTTCGGGATCACCGCCAGCGTCGGCACGGCGATCCTGTTCGGCGCCATCACCGGGGCCCTGGGCTCGAACCCGTTCCTGGTGTCCGGCCCGCGCGCGGTCACCGCCCTGGTGCTGGCGGTGGGCATCGGCACCGGGCTGGGCCGGGGCTTCGGCCCTGGCGAGGCGGTGGCACTGGCCTTTGCTGGGGTGGTGGTGGCCGGCCTGTTCCAGGTGGCGGCGGGGGTGCTGCGCCTGGGCCACGTCGTTTCCTTCGTCCCAGTGCCGGTGCTGGCCGGGTTCGTCAACGCCTCGGCCCTGCTGGTGTTCATCAATTCTCTGCCCATGGTCCTGGGCGCCCCCGACACCTCCATCGGCGAGCTGCTGGCCGGCGGCGCCGGCGCCGTCGAGCCCTGGGCCGCGGCCGTGGGCGGGGCCACGGTCGTGACCGTGTTCCTGATGGAGGGGCGGCTGCGCCTGGTGCCGTCGGCCCTGGGCGGGCTGGCCGTGGGCACGGCCCTGTACCATTTCGGCGTCGGCGTCCTGGACCAGGCCGCGGCGCCCCAGGTGGGCCACGTGGACCTGACCGACCTGCTGCGCCCGCCGCTGCTGGTCACCGCCGGCCTGGACTGGATCGGCGGCGACCCGGTGAGTGGCGGCTTGGGCGGCGGCTGGGGCGGCCTGCGCCCGCACCTGGACATTCCCCTGCTGACGGGCCTGTCGATCGGCCTGCTGACCTCCTTCGACACGGTGCTGTCCAGCTCGGCCCTGGACGTGGACACGGGGACCACCAGCCGGGCCAACCACGACCTGCGCCTGCACGGCCTGGCCAACGCGGCCATGGGCGTGCTGGGATTCCTGCCCGGGTCCGGCACGCTCAGCCGCTCGTCGGCGATCATCAAGTCCGGCGCCCGGACCCGCGCCGCCAACGTGGGGACGGGGCTGGTGTTCTGGCTGATGCTGGCGGCCCTGGCGCCGGTGGTGGACGCCCTGCCGCTGTGGGCCACGGCGGGCATGCTGGTGGCCACCGCCCTGCAGGCCGTCGACCGGCCGACCCTGGACAAGGTCCGCGACGTGGTGACCCGCCGCGTCGCCTATCCCCGGGTGGTGGCCGGGGACATCAGCGTCACCCTGGCGGTGGTGGTCACGGCCCTGGCCCTCGACCTGATCGCCGCGGTGGGGGTCGGCATCGTGCTGGCCATCGCCCTGTTCCTGTTCGGCATGGGCCGCGACCCGGTGCGCCGCACCTATTCCGGCGCCCGCGTCCATTCCAAGGTTCAGCGCCCGGCGCAGCAGGTGGAGTGGCTGGAGCGGCAGAGCCACCGCATCGCCGTGGTCGAGGTGCAGGGGGCCCTGTTCTTCGGCGCCTGCGCCAGCCTCCAGTCCCGGGCCAAGGGCCTGCTGGAACGCGGCGCCGAATACCTGATCCTGGACTTCCGCCACCTGACCTCCATCGACAGCACCGGGTCCGAGGCCCTGCGCGCCCTGCACCAGATGTGCGCCGGCGCCGGTGGCCAACTGCTGGTGAGCTGCGTCGAGCCCGAGCGCCGCGCCGGCCGGGCGCGGCCGCCGGCCACGCCGCCGGCCCAGGTCCAAGCCCCGGCGCCGGCCAAGTCCTCGGTCCCCGCGGCCGGCGGCGACCAGCGGCGCCGGCGCCAGGCGACGCCGCGCTGGGTGTGGCTGAACCTGGACGCCAACGGGGTCATCGACCTGCTGGGCGAGCGGTGGTTCTTCGACGACACGGACTCGGCCCTGGCCGCCTGCGAGGACATGCTGCTGACCCGCGAGGGCCTGCTGGGGCACCGGGACTTCCGCGACATCATCGCCAGCAGCGCCATCTTCGCCGGCCTGGCGCGGCCGCAGATCGTGTCGCTGGGCCACTTCGCCCACCGCCACCGCTTCGCCGCCGGCGATACCGTGTTCCGCCAGGGGGACAACGGCGACCGGGTCTACCTGCTGGTGGCCGGGCGCATGGACGTGCTGATCAACATTCCCGGGTCCAGCCGCCGGCGCCGGGTCAGCGTGCTGACCGAGGGCACCCTGTTCGGCGAGATGGGCCTGATCGACGGCGCCCCGCGCTCGGCCACGGTGCTGGCGGTGCGCGATTCCGCCTGCTTCTCCATCGACGCCACGGGCCTGGCGAAGCTGGAGGCGGACCATCCCGACGCGGTCCTGGTGCTGATGCGCAACCTCAGCCGCCTGTTCGCCGACCGCCTGCGCATGGCCAACGGCATGATCTCGGAGCTGGAGCAGTAGCCGGCCGCCGGCGCGGTCAGGCCAGCCATCCCTCGCCGATCAGGTACAGCCCCAGGACGACGAAGAACAGGCCGCTCAGGACCTGGCCGCGGCGGGCCGCCCGCGGCCCCGCCGGCAGCAGGCGCCGGATGAACCCGGCGGCGACCCCGGTGCCGCCCATGACCAGGAAGGCGGCGGCCATGAACACACCGCCCAGGATGGCGAGCTGGGCCGCCGGCGGCGGCCCCTGGGGCCGCACGAACTGCGGCAGGTAGGCCAGGAAGAACAGGGTCACCTTGGGGTTCAGCAGGTTCATGACGATGGTCTGGCGGTAGATGGCCGCCAGGGCCTTGCGCGGCGCCGCGCCCGCGGACCCGGAGTCGGGGTCGGCGCGCAACACCTTGACCCCGAGGTAGATCAGGTACAGCCCGCCCAGGACCTTGACCGCCAGCAGCAGCGACGGAAATCCGGCGATCAGCACGCCGACCCCCAGGGCGGTGACGGTGGTGTGGGCGATCAGGCCGGTGACCAGCCCCAGGGCGGCCACCAGGCCGGCCAGGCGGCCCTGGGCCAGGCCGCGGGCGAACACGTACAGGATGTCGGGCCCCGGCATGGCCGCCAGGGCCGCCGAGGTCAAGAAGAAGGCCAGCAGCAGGTCGGCCGACATCCGCCGGCGGCGGTCAGGCGGCGCCGGTGAAGCGCCAGGGACGGTGGAAGTGGCCCAGGGCGGTGTTCAGGCGCTCGGCGTCGGTCTCGCCGGCGATCTCGGCCACCAGGCCCAGGCGCTCGTCCTCCACCACCTCGACCGTGGCCTCGATGCCGGCCTGGGCCAGGGCCTCGGCATACACCCGGGCGATGGCCCGCTTGCGCAGGTCGGGCTTGAAGATCTTGCCGACGGCGGTCTTCGGCAGCTCGGGCAGGATCTCCACGTACTTGGGGCAGGCCGACTTCTTAGTGATGTTCTGGTCGGCGAAGCGCAGCAGCTCCTCCTCGGTCACCGCCACGTCCTCGCGCAGTTCGACATAGGCGCAGGGCAGCTCGCCGGCGTGGTCGTCGGGCTGGCCGATGGCGCCCACGAAGGCCACCGCCGGGTGGGCGGCCAGGGCCTCCTCGATGACGATGGGGTCGATGTTCAGGCCGCCGCGGATGATCAGGTCCTTGGCCCGGCCGGTGATCCACAGGTACCGGTCGCCGTCCAGGCGGCCCAGGTCGCCGGTGCGCAGCCACTTGCCCTCGGCAAACAGGCCGCCGTTGCGGTCGGTCTGGGTATAGCCGGGGAACACGCCGGGGTTGGCGACGCAGATCTCGCCCACCTCCTCGGTGCCGCATTCGCGGATCACGGTGCCGTCCTCGGCACAGTCCAGGATGCGCACGTGGGAATAGGGGAACGGCAGGCCCACGGACCCGATCTTGCGCTCGCCGTCGGGCGGGTTCAGCGAGATCAGGCAGGTGGCCTCGGTCATGCCGTAGCCCTCCAGGATGCGCACCCCGGTGGCCTCTTCGAAGGACTTGAACAGCTCGGTCGGCAGCGGCGCCGAGCCGCAGATGGCGCGGCGCAGGGTCGACACGTCGGCGTCCACGGGCCGCTGCATCAGGGCCGAGATGGCCGTGGGCACGGTGATCATGAACGACACCTTCCAGCGCTCGATCAGCTTCCAGAAGTTGTCGAACACCCCCTCGCCCCGGTACCCGGCCGGGGTCGGCAGCACCATGTGCCCGCCCGAGGCGATGCACGACATCAGCACCGGATAGGCGGCGAAGACGTGGAACAGGGGCAGCGGGCAGATCAGCACGTCGCCCTCGTCGAACAGGATGAACTTGGACACCCAGCCGTTGTAGACGATGCCGCGGTGGGTGTGCCGGGCGATCTTGGGCATGCCCGTGGTGCCGCCGGTGTGGAACAGGGCGCCCACGGCCTCGGGGTCCGACGGCGGCTCGAAGTTCAGGGAATGGGAATGCTCGCCGGCGCGCTGCTGGTTGAAGTCCATGACCACCACGTCATGGCCGCCGACCCGCTTGGGCCGCACCATGGGCACGATCCACTTCAGCGGCGCGGTCATGTACCGGTTCAGGTTGACCTCCAGGATGAAGGTCAGCTCGGGGGCCAGGGCGGCGGCCCGGGCGGCGCGCTCGGACACGTCGGTCTTGGGGAACGGCGCCAGGGTGACCAGCACCTTGGCCCGGGTCTCGCGCAGGATGGCGGCGATCTGGCCCGGTTCCAGCAGCGGCGAGATGGGGTTGACGATGCCCGCCGTCATGCCGCCCAGCAGGGCGTAGACGGTCTCGTTGCAGTTCGGCAGCAGGTAGGCGACCACGTCGGTGGGGCCCACGCCCAGGCGGCGGAACAGGTTGGCGGCCTTGGTCACTTCGGCCATCAGGGCGCGCCAGGTGACGGTCTCGGCCGGGTCCTTGGGGCCGCTCTTGATCTGGAAGCTGAGCGCCGGGCGGTCGGGGAAGGCCCGGGCGGTGGCGGTCAGCATGTCGAAGACCGTGTTCGGCAGCGTGTGGGCCTCGATGGGCGTCTCTTCGATGCGCGCCTTGTCGTCGAGGGTCGCGTACTTCTCGCGCTGGGTCACACTGTCCTCCCCGGGCCGGGCGCGACCTGCCGCGCTCGGCCGTTGTCAGGTTGCGGTCATAGGGCGGTCATTCTAGGTGTGATGGCGCCGGCCTGGAAAGACCCCAGTTGGCGTTTCCTACCACCGCCCGCGGGATCGGCCCTGGGGCAGGGGGTCCTCGTCGAACAGCTCGGCCAGCTTGGCCATCATGGTGCCGCCCAGTTCCTCGGCGTCGACGATGGTGACCGCCCGCTGGTAGTAGCGGGTGACGTCGTGGCCGATGCCGATGGCCGTCAACTCGACGGTCGAGCGGCTCTCGATCCAGGCGATGACGTCGCGCAGGTGCCGTTCCAGGTAGTTGCCCGGGTTGGCCGACAGGGTGGCGTCGTCGACCGGCGCGCCGTCGGAGATGACCATCAGGATGCGCCGCTGCTCGGTCCGGGCCAGCAGGCGGTTGTGGGCCCACATCAGGGCCTCGCCGTCGATGTTCTCCTTCAGCAGCCCCTCGCGCAGCATCAGGCCCAGGTTGCGCCGGGCCCGGCGCCAGGGGGAATCGGCGCCCTTGTAGACGATGTGGCGCAGGTCGTTCAGGCGGCCCGGGTTCTTGCGCTTGCCGTCGGCCACCCATTGCTCGCGCGACGAACCGCCCTTCCAGGCGCGGGTGGTGAAGCCCAGGATCTCGACCTTGACGCCGCAACGTTCCAGGGTGCGGGCCAGGATGTCGGCGCTCATGGCGGCGACCGAGATGGGCCGCCCGCGCATGGAGCCCGAGTTGTCGATCAGCAGGCTGACCACGGTGTCGCGGAAATCGGTGTCGCTCTCGCGCTTGAAGGACAGCGGATGGACCGGGTCCACCACCACCCGCGACAGGCGCCCGGCATCCAGCAGCCCTTCCTCCAGGTCGAATTCCCAGGACCGTGTCTGCTTCGCCATCAGGCGCCGCTGCAGGCGGTTGGCCAGGCGCGACACCACCCCCTGCAGGTGGGAGAGCTGCTGGTCAAGCTGCGCCCGCAGGCGGTTCAGCTCCTCGGGCTCGCACAGGAACTCGGCCTCCACCACCTCGTCGAACTTGGTGGTGTAGGGGCGATAGGCGTTGGGGTCGCCGCTGCGGTCGTCGTCGAAGCGGTTGTTCCAGCGGGTCGGGCCGGCCGGCTCCTCGCCGCCGGGGCTGGACATGGCCTCTTCCTCCATGCCGGCCATGGCGCCTTCCATGTCGCCGTCCATCTCGCCGTCGCCGGTGTCGCCGGACATGGAGCCGTCGCTCTGCATCTCGCCGCCCTGGGCCTCCTGGGTCTCCTCGGGCGACTCGTCGCGCTCGCCGTCCTCGTCCTGGGGCGTGTCGTCGTAGTCCAGCGCGCCCTCGGATTCGTCCAGCAGGTCCATGTTGGTCAGCAGCTCGGACAGCAGGTCGGCGAAGGCCGACTGGTCGTGCATGACCGATTCCAGGCGCCGCATCTGCGCCCCGGCCTTGTCATGGACGCTGGCCCGCCACTGGTTGACCAGAGCCAGGGCCTCGGCCGGCGGCGGGGTGCCCAGCAGGCGTTCGCGGATCAGCAGGCCCACGGCCTCGGGCAGCAGCGCCGGGTCGCTGACGTCGGCCTCGTCCAGGCCCTTGACCCGGCACCGGTTCTGGGTCAGCAGGTCCAGGTTGTGGGCCACGCCCAGCATGCGCTGGGCGCCCAGGCACTCGACCCGCACCTGTTCGGCGCGCTCGAACACCGCGGCGGCCTCCTGGCTCGCGGGCATGCGCTGGCGGTGCGCCTTCTCGTCGTGGAAGCGCAGGCGCACGGCGGCGGCGTCGGCGCCGCCGCGCAGGCGGTTCAGCTCCTCGCGCGTCACCTGGCGGCTGGGCAGGGGCAGGCGGATGGTGCGGCCGCTGTTGCCCACCAGGGCCTCCTGCTGCGGCGCGAAGTTGACGGTCAGCTCCTCGCCGGCGTTGGCTACGGCGCGCACGGCGGCGCTGGTCACCCGCTTCAACAGCTCCTGGGGGTCCTCGCCCTGGGACACGGCCGCCTCCGCCTGCGGCCGCCTACAGGACGGTGGCACGGGCGACCGATTCCGGCAGCTCCTCGCCGAAGCAGCGCTGATAGTACTCGGCCACCACCGGGCGCTCGATCTCGTCGCACTTGTTCAGGAAGGTCAGCCGGAAGGCCACACCCAGGTTGCCGAAGATCTCGGCGTTCTCGGCCCAGGTGATGACCGTGCGCGGCGACATGACGGTCGAGATGTCGCCGTTGATGAAGCCGTTGCGGGTCAGGTCCGCCAGCTCGACCATGGCCGCGATCTTGTGCTGGCCGTCGGGGTTGTTGTAGTTCGGCACCTTGGCCAGGACGATGTTCACCTCGTCGTCGTGCGGCAGGTAGTTCAGCGTGGCGACGATGTTCCAGCGGTCCATCTGGCCCTGGTTGATCTGCTGGGTGCCGTGATAGAGGCCCGTGGTGTCGCCCAGGCCGATGGTGTTGGTGGTCGAGAACAGGCGGAAATAGGGGTGCGGCCGCATGACCCGGTTCTGGTCCAGCAGGGTCAGCTTGCCCTCCACCTCCAGCACCCGCTGGATCACGAACATGACGTCCGGCCGGCCGGCGTCGTATTCGTCGAACACCAGGGCGGTCGGGTGCTGCAGGGCCCAGGGCAGGATGCCCTCGCGGAACTCGGTCACCTGCATGCCGTCGCGCAGCACGATGGCGTCCTTGCCGACCAGGTCGATGCGGCTGATGTGGCTGTCCAGGTTGATGCGGATGCAGGGCCAGTTCAGGCGCGCCGCCACCTGCTCGATGTGGGTCGACTTGCCGGTGCCGTGGTACCCCTGGATCATGACCCGCCGGTTGTGGGCGAACCCGGCCAGGATGGCCAGGGTGGTGTCGTGGTCGAACTGGTAGGCCTCGTCCACGTCGGGCACGTGCCGGTCCGCCTCGCTGAAGGCCGGGACGTCCATGTCCACGTCCAGCCCGAAGGTCTGGCGCACGGACAGGGTGATGTCAGGCGCGTCGAGGGGAAAGGTGGATTCGCCCGTGTTGATCGAGTTCATGGGATGTCGGTCCAGTTCTTTTCGAAGGGTACGCTCGGTGTGCCATTGGGGTTAAACGCCTGATGGGGCGATGGGTCAAGAGGATAGCGACTCCATGACCGTCCGGTAGGCCTCGCTGATCCGCTTGAACCGCTCCTCGGCGTCCTTGTCGCCGCCGTTGGCGTCGGGGTGGTGCAGCTTGACCAGCTCCTTGTAGCGGGCCTTGACCCGCTCGGCGTCCACCGGCGGCTTCAGGTCCAGCACGCACATGGCCTCGTAGGTGGGGGTCGAACCCTGGGAATCCGGGGCCCCGCCGCCGCCCGTGCTCTCCCATCCGTCGCCGAACAGGCCGAAGTCGTCGCGCACCCGCGATCCCCCGTGGCCGTTGTGCGGTTGCCCGCCGATGCCGTTGCCGCCCCAGCGCCAGGTCGGGCGCTGCCACACCGTGTCGCGGCGTACGTCGGCCTCCACCTCGGCGTCGGTCATGCCCTCGTAGTAGTTCCACGACTTGTTGTAGACCCGCACGTGGGTCATGCAGAACCAGTGGAAATCCTTCAGGTCCTGGCGCGACTTGGGCGCGCGGTGCTCGCCCGGCTCGTCGCATCCAGGCCAGTCGCAGACCCGCACCTGGGGGTCCTTGGCGGGACCCAGGGGTCGGTCGAAGGCCTGGCGCTGGTGTCGGTGAGCGGGCATTCCCTAACTATGGGGGTTCGCGCCGACAGTGGCAAGACGCGCCGTCACCGCGCCTTTGCGCCTTGAACGGGCGGCCACGAGACCCAACTATGGGACCGTGGGCACCAGGGCCCGACCAATGGGAAAAAGGGGATCGACCCATGACCGTCGCCGAGACGATCGAGAACAAGCTGCGCCAGTCCCTGGCGCCGACCCGCCTGAACGTGATCGACGAATCCCACCGCCACGCCGGCCACGCCGGCGCCCGGCCCGAGGGCGAGACCCATTTCCGGGTCGAGGTCGTGTCCCAGGCCTTCGACGGCCTGTCGCGGGTCGACCGCCAGCGCCGGGTCTATGCCGTGCTGGCCGACGAAATGGCGACCCGGGTCCACGCCCTGGCCCTGACGACCCTGACCCCGGCCGAGGACGGGTAGCGCCATTCCCCCCGGTTTTCCGCCCGTTCCGGCCATTCAACTCGTCATGGCAAATTGGTCTTATTCATGCTACTAACAGCGCGGAAGCGTATGCTATAAATCGCGTCAGGGTTCGCCCAAAGGGTGCAGGAGAGGGACCGGTGCGACCGGAAGTGGGGGAATGAAGAGCCGTCTGCTAAGTAAAAACGTCATCATAAACGGCCATCGTACCAGCCTTCGGTTGGAGCAGGGCATGTGGGAAGCCATCGACGATCTGTGCGCCCTGGAGGGGTTGACGCGGGACGGCCTGTGCGACCTGGTGGAACGGACCCATAAAGGGCAGAACCGGTCCTCGGCCCTGCGCGCCTTCGTCGTCACCTATTTCCACGAGCTGTCGACCCGGAACGGACCGGACGGGGCCGGCCACGCCGCCCTGGTCGGGGCCGGACAGCAGGCCGCCGCCAGCGGCCACCTGGAACACACGATCCGCACCTTCCGCGGCGCCTGAGCGCCGCCCGCCCTCAGGCTTTGCCGCCGCCGCCGGTGTAGAAGGCCGGCCACTGGCGGGCCACGACGGGGCTGTCCGAGGCCAGGGCGTGGCAGGTGTCCAGCATGGGCGGCTTGGTGCCGGCGTCG
>JACKKN010000004.1:215000-385001 GCA_024236415.1 Hyphomicrobiales bacterium | reverse complement strand
ACGGCGACGAAGACCTTGACCATCTTCATGACGCCCGGCGACAGGTCGTCGCCGCGCTGCAGCTTGTCGACCTTGTCCTCGAACCGCTGCTGCAGGGTGGCGATGGATTCCTCCAGGTGCTTCTTCAGCTCCTCGACCTCGGCCATCACCTTGTCGTTGGCGACCACGATCTGGGCCTGCTGGCCGACCGTGTACTGGGCCAGCAGGTCCTCGGTCACCTTGCCGCCGGCAGCCATGCCCTTGGGCCCGGACACCACCTTCTTGCCCAGGATCAGGGCCTTCAGGCGGGCGTTGAAGCTGCGCTCCAGGATCGCCCGTTCGTCGTCGCGGTCCTTGGCCAGGCGCTCGATCTCGGCCCGTTCGATGGCCAGGGCGCGCTCGTCCTTGTCGACGCCGCGGCGCGAGAACACCCGCACCTCGACCACCGTGCCGGCCACGCCCGGCGGCAGGCGCAGGGACGTGTCGCGCACGTCCGACGCCTTCTCGCCGAAGATGGCGCGCAGCAGCTTCTCTTCCGGGGTCATGGGGGACTCGCCCTTGGGCGTGACCTTGCCGACCAGGATGTCGCCCGGGTTGACCTCGGCGCCGATGTACACGATGCCGGCCTCGTCCAGGTTCTTGAGCGCCTCTTCACCCACGTTGGGAATGTCGCGGGTGATTTCCTCCTGGCCCAGCTTGGTGTCGCGGGCCATGACCTCGAACTCCTCGATGTGGATCGAGGTGAACACGTCGTCACGGACGATGCGCTCGGAGATCAGGATCGAGTCCTCGAAGTTGTAGCCGTTCCAGGGCATGAAGGCGACCAGCACGTTCTTGCCCAGGGCCAGGTCGCCCAGCTCGGTGGACGGGCCGTCGGCGATGGTGTCGCCGGCCTCGACCCGCTCGCCGACCTTCACCAGCGGGCGCTGGTGCAGGCAGGTGTTCTGGTTCGAGCGCTGGAACTTGAGCAGCGTGTAGATGTCGACACCCGGGGCCGAGTGCGACGTCTCCTCGGTGGCCCGGATCACGATGCGGGTGGCGTCCACCTGGTCGACCATGCCCGAGCGGCGGGCGATGATGGTGGCGCCGGAATCGCGCGCCACCGCCGTCTCCATGCCGGTGCCCACCAGGGGCGCCTCGGCGCGCAGCAGCGGCACCGCCTGGCGCTGCATGTTCGAGCCCATGAGGGCGCGGTTGGCGTCGTCGTTCTCCAGAAACGGGATCAGCGCCGCGGCCACGGACACGAGCTGCTTGGGCGACACGTCCATGTAGTCCACCGCGTCGGGGCGCATCATGTGGAAGTCACCGCCCTGGCGGCAGCTCACCAGGTCCTCCATGAACTTGTTGTTCTTGTCCAGGGTGGCGTTGGCCTGGGCGACGGCGTAGCGCCCCTCCTCCATGGCCGACATGTAGACCACGTCCTCGCCCACCTTGCCGTCGTCGACCTTGCGATAGGGCGTCTCGATGAAGCCGTACTTGTTGACCCGGGCATAGGTGGCCAGGCTGTTGATCAGGCCGATGTTGGGGCCTTCCGGCGTCTCGATCGGGCAGATGCGGCCATAGTGCGTCGGGTGCACGTCGCGCACCTCGAAGCCCGCGCGCTCGCGGGTCAGGCCGCCCGGGCCCAGGGCCGACAGGCGCCGCTTGTGGGTGATCTCGCTCAGCGGGTTGGTCTGGTCCATGAACTGGCTGAGCTGCGACGATCCGAAGAACTCGCGCACCGCCGCCGCCGCCGGCTTGGCGTTGATCAGGTCGTGCGGCATGACGGTGTCGATGTCGACCGAGCTCATGCGCTCGCGGATGGCCCGCTCCATGCGCAGCAGGCCGACCCGGTACTGGTTCTCCATCAGCTCGCCCACCGAGCGCACCCGGCGGTTGCCCAGGTGGTCGATGTCGTCGATCTCGCCGCGGCCGTCCTTCAGCTCGACCAGGGTCTTGACCACGGCCAGGATGTCCTCGCGGCGCAGGGTGCGCAGGGTGTCCGCGGTCTCGAAACCCAGGCGCGCGTTCATCTTGACCCGGCCCACGGCCGACAGGTCATAGCGCTCGGCGTCGAAGAACAGGCCGTTGAACAGGGCCTCGGCGGTCTCCAGGGTCGGCGGCTCGCCCGGGCGCATGACCCGGTAGATGTCGATCAGGGCCTCCTCGCGGGTGGTGTTCTTGTCCACCGCCAGGGTGTTGCGGATGTACGGGCCGACGTTGATGTGGTCGATGGACAGGGTCACGATCTCGTCCACCTTGGCCTCGGCCAGCTTCTCCAGGATCGCCTCGGTGATCTCGCCGCCGGCCTCGCAGTAGATCTCGCCGGTCTGCTCGTTGATGATGTCCATGCCGATGTAGCGGCCGATCAGGTCGGTGTCGGTGACCAGCTGGTCCTTCAGGCCCTTCTCGGCGAGCTGCTTCAGCAGCCGCGGGGTCAGCTTCTTGCCGGCCTCGGCCACCACCTTGCCGGTCTTGGCGTTGATCAGGTCGCTGGTCAGCTTGATGCCGCGCATGCGGTCGGCGTTGAACTCGGTCTTCCAGCCGTTCTTGGTGCGCGTGTAGACCACCTGGTTGTAGAAGTAGCCCAGGATGTCCTCGGGCGACATGCCCAGGATCTCGGTCGGGTCCAGGTGGTCCTTCTCGCCGCGCAGGGCCGCGGTGGCGTCGCTGTCCAGGGCCATCAGCAGGGTGGTCACCGGCAGCTTGCGGCGGCGGTCGATGCGCACGTAGACCAGGTCCTTGGCGTCAAACTCGAAGTCCAGCCACGAGCCGCGGTACGGGATCACCCGGGCGGCGAACAGGAACTTGCCCGACGAGTGGGTCTTGCCCTTGTCGTGGTCGAAGAACACGCCCGGCGAGCGGTGCATCTGCGACACGATCACCCGCTCGGTGCCGTTGATGACGAAGGTGCCGTTGCGGGTCATCAGGGGCATGTCGCCCATGTAGACGTCCTGCTCCTTGATGTCGCGGATCGACCGCGCGCCGGTGTCCTCGTCGATGTCCCACACCACCAGGCGCAGGGTCACCTTCAGCGGCGCGGCGAAGGTCATACCGCGCTGCTGGCATTCCTCGACGTCGTACTTGGGGTCCTCGAACTGGTACTTGACGAATTCCAGGGTCCCGCGCTCGGAGAAGTCCTTGATGGGGAAGACGGACTTGAACACCTCCTGCAGGCCGGTGTCGGGCCGGGCGTCCATGTCCACGTCCTTCTGCAGGAACTGTTCGTACGAGGTCTTCTGCACCTCGATCAGGTTCGGCATCTCCGCCGGCGTGGTCAGGCGACCGAAGTTCTTACGAAAGCGCTTGCGACCGGTATAGGACAAAGCCATGTCAGATGTTCTCCGCCAGATAGCGTTTGCGAGGTGCCCGACGGTCGACCCGGCTTGCCGTTCCGGTCCCGTCGGCCCCATTTCACCAGCAAGCGCATCCGCGGTTCCCGGCCCGGCATGACCTATGCGGGCGGATGCGTCCAGAAACAGGGTGGGCCGGACCCGGGATCGGGGCGGTTTCCCGCCCGTCCGATGGTCCAGCCCCAGGCCCTCTCGCGTCGGGCCCGCCCGGTTGTCGGCGGGCCCCCGCGGGAAGGGATTGCGCGGCCCGGCGTCGCCGCCGGGCCGCGCGGACTACTTCAGCTCGACGGAAGCGCCGACCTCTTCCAGCTTCTTCTTGATCTCCTCGGCCTCTTCCTTCTTGGCGGCCTCCTTGATCGTCGCCGGGGCCGACTCGACCATGTCCTTGGCCTCCTTCAGGCCGAGGCCGGTGATGGCGCGCACTTCCTTGATGACGTTGATCTTCTTGTCGCCGATCGCGGCCAGGACGACATCGAACTCGTCCTTCTCCTCGGCGGCCTCGGCTTCGGCGGCCGGGCCCGCGGCGGCGGCCACGGCCACCGGCGCGGCGGCCGAGACGCCCCACTTCTCCTCGAGCATCTTGGAGAGCTCGGCGGCCTCCATCACGGTCAGGCTCGACAGCTCTTCGACGATTTTTTCCAGGTCAGCCATTTGTCAATTCTCCTAGGCTTGAATGTGCTGTTGTCGGTAAGTCCGCTTACGCGGCTTCACCCTGTTCGGCATAGGCGCCGATGACGCGGGCCACCTGGCCAGCCGGTGCCTGCAGCACCTGGGCCATGCGCGTCGCCGGGGTCGCGATCATCCCGACGATCTTGGCACGCAGTTCATCCAGCGAAGGCAGAGTCGCCAGGGCCCTGACGCCGTCGGCGTCGAGAACCTCTTCGGCGAGCCCGCCGCCCAGGATCACGAGCTTGTCGTTCTCCTTGGCATAGCCCACGGCAACCTTGGCGGCCGCCACCGGGTCGTCCGAATAGGCAATCGCCGTCGGTCCGGTGAACATGTCGCTGAGGCCCGTGAACTTCGTTCCGTCCAGGGCGAGACGCGTGAGCCGGTTCTTGGTCACCTTGAAGCTGGCGCCGGCCTCGCGCATCCGTCCGCGAAGGTCGCCCATCTGGCCGACCGTCATCCCCGAGTAGTGGGTGACGACCACCATGCTGGTGCCTTCGAAGACGCCGCGCAGGTCGGAGACCAACTCTGCTTTTTGTGTACGGTCCACTGCTCGTCTCCGTCTTGGGCCCGGTCGGCCTGGCGGCGTCCCGGTCCCGTGGACTTTGGCCCCGTCCGGGCACCCCTGCCGGGGCGCCCCTGGGGGCCGGCTCGCCTGTCCACAACAGCAGTTCAAGCCGTTCGCGGGCCCCGCCGGGGCGGGACCGTGAAACGGTTTTCAACACCGTCTGCGCAGGCGGGAGGCTCCCCTTCGTCCGGCCGCCGCCGAAGCGGCGGCACGGGACCTGCGGTCTCGGACAGGTTCGGGGTCGGCCGCAGCCGGCCCCTAGCCCACGGCGCCGGTCACGGGGACCGCCGTCGCGGGAATTCGGGGGTCCGTCAGGCGACGGACCCGATGTTCACACGCAGGCCCGGGCCCATGGTCGAGCTCAGGCTGATGCGCTTCAGGTAGGTGCCCTTGGCGCCGCTCGGCTTGGCCCGGTTGATGGCGTCCACGAACGCGGCCACGTTCTGGGCCAGGGCCTCCTCGGTGAAGCTCACCTTGCCGACGCCGGCGTGGATGAGGCCCGCCTTCTCGACCCGGAACTCCACCTGGCCGGCCTTGGCCGCCTGCACCGCGCCCTTCACGTCCTGGGTCACCGTGCCCAGCTTGGGGTTCGGCATCAGGCCGCGCGGGCCCAGGATCTTGCCCAGGCGGCCGACCACGGCCATCATGTCCGGCGTGGCGATGCAGCGGTCGAACTCGATCGTGCCCTTCTGCACCGTCTCCATCAGGTCCTCGGCGCCGACCACGTCGGCACCGGCGGCCTTGGCCTCCTCGGCCTTGTCGCCCTTGGCGAACACGGCCACGCGCATGGTCTTGCCGGTGCCGTTGGGCAGCGACACCACGCCGCGCACCATCTGGTCGGCGTGACGCGGATCGACCCCCAGGTTGATGGCGATCTCCACCGTCTCGTCGAACTTGGCGCTGGCGGCGGACTTGATCACCTTCAGGGCGTCCGGCAGCTCGTAGTCCAGGTCGCGGTCGATGCCCTCATAGGCCTTGCGCAGATTCTTTCCCTTCTTCGCCATGACCCTACCCCTTCACTTCGATGCCCATGGAACGGGCCGAGCCGATGATCATCTGACAGGCGCCGTCCATGTCGACGGCGTTCAGGTCGACCATCTTGACCTGGGCGATCTCGCGCACCTGGTCCATGGTGACCGAGCCGATGGTCTTGCGTCCGGCCTCGCCGGTGCCCTTGGGCAGGCCCGCCGCCTTCTTCAGCAGGAAGCTGGCGGGCGGGGTCTTGGTGACGAACGAGAACGTGCGGTCGCCATAGGCCGTGATGACCACGGGGATCGGCATGCCCTGTTCCAGGTTCTGGGTCTGGGCGTTGAACGCCTTGCAGAACTCCATGATGTTCAGGCCGGCCTGGCCAAGGGCCGGGCCGATGGGCGGCGACGGGTTGGCTTGCCCCGCCGGCACCTGCAGCTTGATGTAGCCAGCAATCTTCTTCGCCATCTCTGTTCCTCAGCAATCGGGTTCGACTGAGTGCGCGGTGCGGCCAATGGCGGGCCTCCCGCGCCGTTCCATCCCCGCCCGCGGGCGGGGAATTCCTTGAAAATTCACGTTTTCTCGACCTGCGAGTATTCCAGTTCCACCGGGGTCGAGCGTCCGAAGATGGACACCGCCACCTTGAGCCGGGCGCGCTCCTCGTCCACCTCCTCGACCATGCCGTTGAACGAGGTGAAGGGGCCGTCGCAGACCCGCACCTGCTCGCCGACCTCGAAGATGATCGACGGCTTCGGCCGGTCGATGCCCTCCTGCACCTGGTGCATGATGTGCTCGGCCTCGCGGTCGGTGATCGGGGTCGGGCGGTTGCCGCTGCCCAGGAACCCGGTCACCTTGGGCGTGTTCTTGACCAGGTGCCAGGTCTGGTCGGTCATGTCCATCTTGACCAGCACGTAGCCGGGGAAGAACTTGCGCTCGGCGTTGACCTTCGATCCGCGGCGCATCTCCACCACTTCCTCCACCGGCACCAGCACCTGCTCGATGCGGTCGTCCATGCCGGCCTGACGCGCCTGTTCCTCGATGGACTGGGCCACCTTCTTCTCGAACCCGGAATAGACGTGGATCACGTACCAGCGTGCGGCCATGGCTCAGCCCCCCAGCCCGAAGATCAGCTTGACCCCGAAGGCCAGGATCTGGTCGACGACGAGGAAGAAGACAGAGGCCAGAATCACCATGACGAACACCATCGCCGTGGAGATCCCCGTCTCCTTGCGCGACGGCCAGGTCACCTTGGCCGCCTCGCGGCGCACCTCCTGGACGAACTGTGCGGGACTGGTCTTAGCCATGTTGGTTCCACGGGCCCTTTCGGCCGGTCGCAAAAAACGGTCCGGCCCGCCACCCCCGTCCGGGATGCCGGGACGTACCGAAGAAAATGGCAGGGGCACCAGGGCTCGAACCCGGGACCTGCGGTTTTGGAGACCGCCGCTCTACCAACTGAGCTATACCCCTGTGGGTCGGGCGGCGCCGGCCTCGGATCCGCCGCAGCGCGGCAGTCACCTATTCCGATTCCGCCTACTTATGTAGCCTTTGCCCCCCCGGCGTCAAGCCGCCGGAGGGGCAGGGCCGTCACAATCCCGTGCGCGCCGTCGCCGGCGCCTACTCGATGATCCCGGCGACGACGCCGGCGCCGACGGTGCGGCCGCCCTCGCGGATGGCGAAGCGCAGGCCCTCGTCCATGGCGATCGGCTGGATCAGCTCCACCTCCATCGACACGTTGTCCCCCGGCATCACCATCTCCGTGCCCTCGGGCAGGTTCACCATCCCGGTCACGTCCGTGGTCCGGAAGTAGAACTGCGGGCGGTAGTTGGTGAAGAACGGCGTGTGCCGGCCGCCCTCCTCCTTGGTCAGGATGTACGCCTCGGCCTTGAACTTGGTGTGCGGCGTGATCGAGCCGGGCTTGGCCAGGACCTGACCGCGCTCCACCTCCTCGCGCTTGGTGCCGCGCAGCAGCACCCCCACGTTGTCGCCCGCCTCGCCCTGGTCCAGCAGCTTGCGGAACATCTCCACACCCGTGCAGGTCGTCTTGATCGTGTTCCGAAGGCCCACGATCTCGACCTCCTCGCCGACCTTGACCACACCGCGCTCCACTCGGCCCGTCACCACCGTGCCGCGGCCCGAGATCGAGAACACGTCCTCGATCGGCATCAGGAACGGCATGTCCTTCGGACGGTCCGGCTGCGGCACGTAGTCGTCAACCGCCGCCATCAGCTCCACGATCGACGCCTTGCCCATGGTCTCGTCGCCGCCCTCCAGCGCCACCAGCGCCGAGCCCTTGACGATCGGAATGTCGTCCCCGGGGAACTCGTAGCTCGACAGCAGCTCGCGGATCTCAAGCTCCACCAGCTCCAGAAGCTCCGGGTCGTCCACCTGGTCAACCTTGTTCATGTAAACCACGATCGCCGGAACGCCCACCTGACGCGCCAGCAGGATGTGCTCGCGGGTCTGCGGCATCGGGCCGTCCGCCGCCGAAACCACCAGGATCGCGCCGTCCATCTGCGCCGCGCCCGTGATCATGTTCTTCACGTAGTCCGCGTGCCCCGGGCAGTCCACGTGCGCGTAGTGCCGGTTCGCCGTCTGGTACTCAACGTGCGCCGTCGAGATCGTGATCCCACGCGCCTTCTCCTCCGGCGCCTTGTCGATCTGGTCGTAGGCCGTGAACGACGCGCCGCCCGATTCCGCAAGAACCTTCGTGATCGCCGCCGTCAGCGTCGTCTTGCCATGGTCAACGTGACCGATCGTCCCGATGTTGCAGTGGGGCTTCGTACGTTCAAATTTTTCCTTGGCCATCGTTCCGTCTTTCTTCCTGTACCTGAATGAAACGATTCAACTAATTGAAATCGCTCGATCACGATTGCTGTTGGCGGACTGAAGCGGGGATTGGAGCGGGTGAAGGGAATCGAACCCTCGTCGTAAGCTTGGAAGGCTTCTGCTCTACCATTGAGCTACACCCGCCCGGGTTCCGCCTTGGCCAGCGCTTTCGCCCGTGACCCCGTCGCTGATTTCCGCACCTTTCCGTCGTCGGCCCGCCGGCACCCTGCCGGTGCCTGACCCTGTCGTCCGTCCGCGTGGTATGGTGGAGGGGGTTGGATTCGAACCAACGTAGGCGTGCGCCAACGGGTTTACAGCCCGTCCCCTTTAGCCACTCGGGCACCCCTCCGGAACACCACGGGCGCCGCCCTTCCGGCGCGGCGGATGACCGAAATATGTGGTTTACCCTCCAATGTCAACTTGAAAAGAAAATTTAATCAATACAATGGATTTCCCGGCGCGCGGGCCCGTCCGGCGCGCCTTCCGGGCGCGCGGGGAATTGTTGCGGACAGGGCCCGGACGGAATTGTAGGATCGGCCCATGGCGAAACGACAGCACCGACGGCCCGGCGGGCCCCGCGACACCGCACCGTGGCCCGGCGGCCACCGCGACTCGGCCCCGTGGCTGTACGGCCTGCATGCCGTGGCGGCGGCCCTGGCCAACCCGGCGCGCCGCTGCCGGCGCCTGGTCGTCGCCGCCCAGTCCCGCGACGAGGTGGGCGACCGCCTGGCCGCGGCGGCACGGGCCGGCGGCCACGGCCTGACCGCCGAGGTGGCCGACCGCCGCGACCTGGAGGCCCTGCTGCCCCCCGGCGCCGTGCACCAGGGGGTGGGCCTGCTGGCCGAGCCCCTGCCCGAACCGTCGCTGGAGGACGTGCTGGCCGCCGCCGTCGGCGCGCCCTTGGTGGTGCTGGACCAGGCCACGGACCCGCGCAACGTGGGTGCCGTGCTACGCTCGGCCGCCGCCTTCGGGGTCGTCGCCGTGGTGGTCCAGGACCGCCACGCCCCGCCGGCCACGGCGGCCCTGGCCAAGGCCGCCTCGGGGGCGCTGGAGAAGGTGCCCCTGGTGCGGGTCACCAACCTGTCGCGGGCGCTGGACGCCATCAAGGCCGCCGGCTACTGGATCACCGGCCTGGACGGGCGCGGCGAGGTGCCCCTGCCGGCCGCCGACCTGGCCGGCGCCAGGGCCCTGGTGCTGGGCGCCGAGGGCCGCGGCCTGCGCCGCCTGGTGGCCGAGCACTGCGACACCCTGGCGCGCATCCCCATGACCGACGCGGTGGAGAGCCTGAACCTGTCGAACGCCGCCGCCATCGCGCTGTACGAGCTGGCCCGCCACCGCACCTGACGGCCGCCCATCGCCCCTTGCCCGCGCCTGCCCCCGGCGCTATCGTCCCCGGCGGCGACGCGCCGGCTTAGCTCAGTTGGTAGAGCGGCTGATTTGTAATCAGCAGGTCGCGGGTTCGATCCCTGCAGCCGGCACCAGCGCCCCCGCAGCCCCATTTCCTGTTGACTCGCCGGTCCAAGACATTTGTGTTGCAGGGGCGTCCGCCCGCCCCGCGACGGGGACACGGGCCGGCGCGGTGCGCGGCCCCCGGCAGGGACCCCTCGATCGACCATGGCTTGTGGAATCGGCAGATACGGCCGCCGCGCAGGGACCGGGCGGGCGGCCCCGGGCCCGCTGGCGCTGGCCCTGGTCCTGTTCCTGCTGGCGGCCTGCCTGTCGGGCCGCGACCCCGAGACCGCCGAGGCGGAAAGCCCCTTCGACGACGGCCCGGGCATCGCCTACCAGACCGCCATCACCGGCGCCGACGAGGCCGGCCTGGCCGAGGTGCTGGAGCGGTCCTCGCACCTGGTCACCCTGGCCGACCGCAAGCCGCACTCCCTGGGCGCCCTGCGCCGCCGCGCCCGCGAGGACGAGCAGCGCCTGGAAAGCGCCCTGCAGTCCCAGGGCTTCTACGACGGCACGGTGGCGGCGCGGGTGGTCGAGGCCGACGGCGCGGCCAAGGTGACGGTCGAGGTGGTGCCGGGGGTGGTCTACCTGCTGGGCGACTACCAGGTGGCCTTCGACGGGCCGCCGCCCGACCCGGCGGTGGTGCCGGACCTGGCGGCCCTGGGCCTGCACATCGGCATGCGCGCCGACGCCGCCCGCATCGTCCAGGCCGAAAAGGACCTGGTCCGCGCCCTGACCGAGAACGGCTACCCCTGGGCCAGGGTGGCCGAGCGCCACGTGGAGCTGGACCGCGACCAGACCCTGGTGCTGGTGCGCCTGACCGTGGCGGCGGACCGCCGCGCCACCTTCGGCCCGGTCACGGTGTCGGGCCTGACCCGGGTCGACCCCGGCCACGTGCGCCGCCTGGTGCCCTGGAAGCAGGGCGAGACCTATTCCGCCAAGCGGGTCGAGGACTTCCGCCGCGCGCTCAACGACACCGGCCTGTTCGGCTCCGTCGCCGTGACCGCCCAGCGCCCGCCCCGGGGCGGCGACCGGGCGCCCATGACCCTGGAACTGACCGAGCGGGCGCACCGCTCGGTCGGCGCCGGCGTCAACTACTCCACCACCGAGGGTCCCGGCGCCAAGGTGTTCTGGGAGCACCGCAACTTCCTGGGCGCCGGCGAGAAGCTGCGCCTGACTGCCCAGGGCAACACGGTCGAACAGACCCTGGCCGCCGAGTTCCGCAAGCCGGCCTTCGTGCACCGCAACCAGGACCTGCTGTCGCGGGTCGAGGTCACCCACGAGGACGCGCCGGCCTACGAGCAGTTCGGCCTGGGCGCCCGCCTGGGCCTGGAGCGCCGCACCGGCCCCTGGCGCACCGCCGTGTCGGGCACGGTGGAGGCGGCGCGGGTGACCGACGACAGCGGCCGCCGCCTGAACCGCCTGTTCGGCCTGCCCATCGAGATGGGATACGACAACACCGACAGCCTGCTGGACCCGACCCGCGGCGGCCGCTTCACCGTGACCGCCACGCCCTATGCCGGCACCAGCGACCAGCCGCTGCTGTTCACGGTCCTGGACGCCACCGGCTCGTACCACTACCCCATCGATTCCGCCGGCCGCTTCGTCGCCGCGGCCCGCGCCCGCCTGGGCACCATCATCGGCGAGGACCGCAAGGACGTGCCCGCCAACAAGCGTTTCTACGCCGGCGGCGGCGGCTCGATCCGCGGCTACGAGTACCAGCAGGTGGGCCCGCTGGACAACGACGGCGAGCCCGAGGGCGGCCTGTCCCTGATCGAGGTCGGGGCCGAACTGCGCGCCCGCGTCGTCGGCGACTTCGGCGTGGTCGGCTTCGTCGACGGCGGCCAGGCCCTGGCCAAGCGGTTCGACTCCTCGCCGGGCAACCTGCAATGGGCCGCCGGCGTGGGCCTGCGCTACCACACCATCGTCGGTCCCCTGCGCTTCGACATCGCCTTCCCCCTCAACGGCCGGCGGGGGGTGGACGAGGACTACCAGTTCTACATCTCCCTCGGACAGGCGTTCTGACCATGCGGCGCCTGGTCAAGGGACTGCTGTGGGCCGGCGCCGGGGTGCTGGTGCTGGCCCTGGTGGCGGCCGCCGGCACCGGCTGGCTGCTGGGCACCGAGGGCGGCCGCGCCCGCCTGGCGTCCTGGATCGAGGCCGCCGCCGGCGGCGACGGCATGCGGGTCGCCATCGGCCGCATCGGCCCCGGCCTGCCCGGCCACCTGGCGCTCGCCGACGTGACCGTGGCCGACGCCACCTCGGTGTGGCTGGAGGTGCCGTCGGCGGTGCTGGACTGGTCGCCGCTGGACCTGCTGTTCGCCCGCCGCCTGACCGTGGACGGCCTGCGCCTGCGCGCGCCCGTCCTGCACCGCCTGCCCGACACCGGCGCCGCCCCGGCCGAGGCGGACACCGGCGCGCCCGGCCTGCCGGCCCTGCCCATCGACCTGCGCATCTATGGCGTGGCGGTCGAGAAAGCCCGCCTGGGTGCCCCGGTCCTGGGCCAGGAGGTGGCCCTGACCCTGCGCGCCTCGGCCGCCTGGACCCGCGGCGGGCCCATCGACCTGGCCCTGGACACTGCGGTGGTCGAGGGCCCGCCGGCCAGCCTGCGCGGCGCCCTGAGCTATACCCCGGGGCGGGACCTGCTGTCCGGCGTCCTGGCCGTGGACCTGAAGGCGGCCGAGCCGGCCGGCGGCGCGCTCGCCGCCCTGCTGGGCCTGCCGGCCGGCGACGGCCTGTCCCTGGACGTGGACGGCAAGGGCCCCCTCGGCGCCTGGGCCGGCACCCTGCGCGCCCAGGCCGGGGCGCGGGTGCTGGCCGACCTGACGGCCGGCACGACCCTGGGCGAGCACTGGCGTGCCGACCTGGCCGGGACCCTCGACCCCGCCCCCCTGCTGCCGGCGCAGGTGGCGGCCCTGGCCGCCGGGACCCGGGTCAAGGTCGCCGCCGAGGCCCGCCCCGACCTGACCGACCTGCGCCTGGACCTGCGCCTGGACGGCGCCGCCCTGTCCCTGGCCGGCAGCGCCGCCCTGGCCGCGCCCGAAGGTCCGGCCAAGGTCGACCTGACCGCCGCCGTCAAGGACCGCGACGCCCTGGCCGCCCTGGTGCCGGGGCTGGCCCTGGACGGGGCCGCCGCCACCCTGCGCGGCGAGGGCCCGCCGCTGGCCCTGCCCGTCACCGCCGCCGTGCATGCCGACGCGGTGGCGTTCGACGGCATCGTCCTGCGCGGCCCGCGCCTGGACGCCCGCCTGCGCCCGGCCGCGGACTGGACCGGCGACGCCGTCGACCTGGAGGCCGACCTGTCCGTCGCCGCCCTCTCCGGCCTGGCCGAGGGCGAGGCCGGCAACCTGATCGCCGGCCCCTGGGACGGCACCCTCGCCGGGCGCCTGGACCTGGCGCGGAACCGCCTGCGCCTGTCGGCGGTCGACCTGGGCGCCGCCTTCGCCCGCCTGGCCGGCGAGGCCGGGGTCGACCTGGACACGGGCGCCGTGGACGCGGCGGCGACCCTGACCGCGCCCGACCTGGCCGCCTTCGCCAAGGTGAGCGGGCTTTCCCTGTCGGGCAGCGGCAAGGCCGACCTGGTGGCGGCCGTGGACGCCGCCGGCGCCGTCCACGGCCAGGTGGCCATGCGCCTCGAGCGGCCGGCCCTGGGCGACCCGGGGCTGGACCCCCTGCTGGCCCCGGGCCTGGACCTGTCGGCCACCGCCGACTGGTCGGCGGACGCCGGGCTGGCGGTCCCGGACTTGGAGGTCAAATCCGGGCCCTGGCGCCTGGGCGGCCGGGTGGACCTGGGCCCAGATTACGCCACCCTGTCGGGCGCCTACGCCCTGCGGGCGGCGGACCTGGCGGGCCTGGGCAAGCTGGCCGGCGGCCCCGTGCGCGGCCGCCTGTCGGTGGACGGCACCCTGTCCGGCACCCTGGAGGACCTGTCCACCCAGGCCACCTTGGCGGCCCGCGACCTGGCGGCCGCCGGGGTCGCCCTGCCGCGCCTGGACCTGCGCGCCGACGCCGCCGGCCTGCCCACGGCGCCGCGGGGCCGGGTCTCGATCGACGGCGACACCCCCTACGGCCCCCTGAACGCGGACACCGGCTACGCCCTCGCCGGCGACACCCTGCGCTTGGACGGGCTGACGGCAAGCCTGGGCGCGGCGGCGGCCCGCGGCGACCTGGCCGTGGACCTGGCCGGCCCCCTGGTGTCGGGCAGCCTGGCCCTGGCGGCGCCCGACCTGGCGGCGCTGCGGGACCTGGCCGGCGCCGACCTGGGCGGCAGCGCCGAGGCCGACCTGCTGCTGGCCGGCGACGGCGGCCGCCAGGCGGCCCAGGTGCTGGCCCGGGTGCGCGACCTGGCCGTGGGGACTACCCGGGTGGCGGCCGTGGACCTGGACGCCCGCGCCGACATGGCCGCCGGCGGCGCCGACCTGACCCTGTCGGTGGAGGCCACGGCCCGCGACACCGCCGCCGGCACGGCGGTGGTCAAGGAGGCCAAGGTCGACGCCCGCGGCACCCTGCAGCGCATCCTGTGGACGGTCACGGCGGCGGGGCGCCTGGCCCGCCCCTTCGCCCTGGCCGCCGGCGGCCAGGTGCGGCGGGGCGAGGACGGCGCCACCGACCTGGACCTGTCCAGCCTGCAGGCCCATTCCGCCGGCCAGGCCGTGGCCCTGCGCAAGCCGACCACCGTCACCATCGGCGGCGACGGCGCCGTGGTGCTGGCGCCCACCGAACTGGACCTGGGCGGCGGCACCCTGGGCCTGCGCGCGCGCCTGGGCGCCGGCAGCCTGGAGGCCGACCTGCGCGGCCAGGGCATTCCCCTGGCCCTGGCCCAGGTGGCGGCGCCCGACACCCGGGTCGAGGGGACGCTCGACCTGGGCGGCGAGGTGCGCCTGGCGCCCGGCGCCGACACGGCGGAGATCCGCCTCAACGGCAAGGGCCTGCGCGCCCAGGTGGCCGAGGGCACCGCGTTCCCGCCGGCGGACCTGGAGGCCAAGGCGGTGCTGAAGGACGGGCAGTTGCAGGCCTTCGCCCGCCTGGGCGGCCCCCTGCGCGAGCCGCTGCGGTTCGAGGCCGCCCTGCCCCTGGCGCGCCCGGCGCCCGATGCCCTGCCCGCCCCCGTGCCCGGCGGGCCCCTGCGCGGCACCCTGGTGTGGAAGGGCGACCTGGCCGAGGTCGAGCCCTTCATCCCCGCCGCCGAGCACCGCATGGCCGGCCAGGTGGCGGTGGAGCTGGACCTGGGCGGCACCGTCGACGACCCGCGCCTGGGCGGCCGCGCCGCGGTCACCGGCGGCGCCTACGAACACCTCGTCCTGGGCACCCGGGCCACCGACCTGACGGCCACGGCCGAGGGCGACTCGTCGGGCCGGCTGGCGGTCAAGGCCGCCGCAAGCGACGGCGGCCAGGGACGCCTGGCGGCCGACGCCACCGTGACCCTGGCCGAGGGCGGGCTGCGGGTGGCCGCCGACCTGAAGCTCGAATCCTTCCACGTGGTACGCCGCGACGACGCCGACGCCCTGGCCTCGGGGGCGCTGAACCTGGCCATGGCCGGCGGCGGCGGCAAGCTGGCCGGGGGCATCGTGCTGGAGCCCGTGGAACTGCGCCTGCTGGACAACCTGCCGCAGTCGGTGGTGGTGCTGGAGGTCAGCGACGGCAAGGCGGCGGACGGCGACGGCGACGGCAAGGCCGCCCCGGCCCGGCCGCTCGACCTGGACCTGACCATCGACCTGCCGCGGCGCACCTTCGTGCGCGGCCGCGGGGTGGATTCCGAATGGCGCGGCACGGTCAAGGTGGCCGGCACCGCGGCCGACCCCCTGGTCACCGGCGGCATCGAGAGCGTGCGCGGCCAGGTCTCGGCCCTGGGCAAGGTGTTCCGCATCACCACCGGCACCGTCAAGCTGGACGGCGCCCGGCCGCCGGACCCCCTCGTCGACCTGACGGCCAAGACCGAGGCCAACGACCTGACCGTGGTGCTGCGGGTGACGGGCCGCGCCTCGTCGCCCGAGATCGCCTTGTCGTCCGAGCCGGTGCTGCCGCGCGACGAGATCCTGGCCCGGCTGCTGTTCGGCAAGGGCGCTGGGTCCCTGGGCCCGGCCGAGGCCATCGCCCTGGCCGACGCCGCCGCCAGCCTGACCAGCGGCAGCGGCGGCATGATGGACCGCCTGCGCGCGGCCAGCGGCCTGGACGTCCTGCGCACGGAATCGGGCGCCGACGGCGCCACCCGGGTCAGCGCCGGCAAGTACGTCAGCGAGGGCGTCTACGTGGGGGTCAACCAGGGCCTGCATCCGGGCTCGGGCTCGGTCACGGTGGAGATCGACATCACCAAGTCCCTATCCGTGGAAAGCGAACTGGGCAGCAACGCCACCGGCAGCCTGGGCCTGAACTGGTCCGTCGACTACTGATCAGTTCAGGTCGGGATAGCCCAGGTCCGCGGCCTCGCGCAGGCCGCGGGCGATGGCCTCGTAGTCGCCGTCGCCGCGCACCTCGAACCCGGTGATCAGCAGGGCGTCGCGGACCACGGCCAGGGCCGGGTCGGCGGCGGCCGCGTCCAGGGCCGCGCGCAGGGCGGCGACCTCGGCGTCGGGCCGGGCGGCGGCGGTGACCAGGGGCAGCCCCGGCGTCGCCGGGGTGCGGGCCAGCACGCGCAGGCGTTCCGTCACCTCCGGGTGGTGGCGCCGGGCCAGGGCCCAGCACACGGCGTCGACGGCGGCCACGTCCGCCGCCCCGCCGGCCACGGCGCGCAGGGAGTCCAGGTGGGCGCCGGTGCGCACCGCGGCGGCGAAGAAGGCGCCGTCCCGGGCCAGGGGCGCCACCGCCCGGCACAGGGCGGCGTGGCCGGACTGGGACCCGGGATCGTTGTAGGCGGCGCGGCGGCCGCGCAGGGCGGCCAGGTCCGCCGCCGGGTCGTCGCCGCGCACCACCACAATGCTGCAGTAGTCGGACCCGGCGCAGCCCGCGGCGGCATAGGCGGGGGTGGCCACCAGGCGCACCGTGCCGCGCAGGCGCGAGACGTAGGGCAGGCCGCAGGTCTGGGCCAGCAGCAGGCCCGGGTCGCGCCAGATGTCCCAGGGGTCCCGGTCCCGGGTCAGGGCCGCCGGCGCATCCAGACCGCGGTCGCGCAGGCGTTCGGCCACGGCCGCCCACAGGGCGTCGGTGGCGGCCCGCACCTGGGGCCAGTCGTACATGGGAAGGGCGGCGACCGCCAAACGTCTGCCGCCTTAGTCCAGGGGGTGGGCCACGGGTTCCTTGGCCCGGAACAGGTGGCGCCGGAACATCTGGCCGTAGCCGGCGAAGCCGTAGCCGCCGTTGCGCGCGCGGTAGGCGTCGCGCCCGTCCCGGTACAGGGCCGGCAGGGCGTACCACGGCACCCCCGGGTGGGCGTGGTGAACCACGTGCAGGTTGTTATTCAGGAACAGCAGGCCGAAGAAGGGCGAGGCCTCGATGATGGCCGTGCGCCGGCCCACCTCGGGCGCCGCCTGGTGCTCGGCGTAGGTGCGGATGGTCAGCAGGGACATGGCCGGATAGGCCACCCCCAGGACATAGAGCCAGAAGTCGATGCCGCATACCCCCATCACCCACCACAGGACCAGGGCGGCGCCGGCGCCGTGCAGCAGGTAGGCCACCGCCACCTGGCGGTCGCCGGTCAGCAGGCGGCGGCCGTCGTCCAGGACGGCGCGGGCGACGATCACCGCCGGCCCAACCGCCATGCGCCCGGCCAGGGTGTTGTTCAGGCGCAGCACGGCGCGCGCCGGCGCCGGCAGGGCGGCGTAGCGGTCCCGGGTCAGGTACCAGGACTCGGGGTCCAGGCGCGGGTCGGTCAGCAGGTCGTCGGTGTGGTGGCGCAGGTGGGATTCCCGGAACAGGCGGTACACGATCAGCAGCCCCAGCGGCGGGAACACCAGGGCCTCGTTGACGGCGGCGCTGCGGGTCGGGTGGCCGTGCAGGGCCTCGTGCTGCAGGGACCAGTGCAGGGTCACGCTGAGGGCGGCGATGGGCAGGAACACCCACAGCGGCAGGGCGGCCGCGTACCAGGTGACCGTGCCCCAGGCGGCGTAGCAGCCGGCGAGGGTGACCCAGGTGGGCCATTCGGGCGCGACGGGCGCGCGCGACCTCTTCACGTCCGGCATGACACCCCTCCAAACTCACCCTTCCCAAGGGAAATGTTACAGAGAGGTGGCGCCGGGCACCTAGGAGACACTGATTAACTTTTGTTGATTTTGATGATCGTTGAGTGCAATTGTTCACTTAAGTAAACATCCATATCCAGCCCGGAGACACCGCCATGGCCACCGACAAGCGCGACCTGGGGGACCTGTTCCGCGACCGCCTGCGGGTGGTCATGGAGCGGGTGGGCGACGGGCAGTCGCGGTTCGCCGCCCGCATCGGCGTCGACCGCTCGGCCCTGTCCCAGCTCATGGCCCGGGGATCGACCCGCCTGCCCCGGGCCGAGACCCTGGTGGCCATCGCCGAGGTCGGCGGGGTCAGCCTGGACTGGCTGCTGGGCCTGAGCCAGAACGACCAGTTGAGCGCCGAGATCGCACCCGTGCTGGCCATCGAGGAGGGGCCGTCGGGGCCCGACGATTCGCGGCTCCAGGCCTGGCGCCGCGAGGCCGAGGGCTACAAGATCCGCTATGTGCCCTCGTCCCTGCCCGACCTGCTGCGCACCCCGGCGGTGATCGCCTACGAGCACGGCACCGACGCCGGGCCCAAGGTGGAAACCCGCATCGCCGCCGCCGACCACGGCCTGGCCTACACCCGCAAGCCCGAGACGGACATGGAGGTCTGCATGCCGCTGCAGCGCCTGGACACCTTCGCCGCCGGGTCCGGCATCTGGTCGGGGCTGGACACCGCCACCCGGCGCCAGCAGATCGACCACATGGCGCGCCTGACCGACGAGCTGTACCCCACCTTCCGCCTGTTCCTGTACGACGGGCTGCACGCCTTCTCGGCCCCCTACACCGTGTACGGCCCCCTGCGGGCGGCGCTGTACGTGGGCGACATGTACCTGGTGCTGAACGCCACCGAGCACATCCGCGCCCTGATCGACCACTTCGACCGCCTGATCCGCGACGCCCGCGTGCCGGCCAGCGACGCCGCCGCCCACCTGCGCGATCTGGCCGGCAAGGTGGCCTGACCGGCCGCCGCCGGGCCCCCGCCCGAACCCGTCGCCGGCCGGGACTCCCCATTGCGGGTACTGGCCGCCGCGACATACCCGCGCACCTGTCGGCGCCGCTTACAGGTCTGCCCGCGGCGCGGCATCAAGGGCTTGATTCTTAAGAACTTAAATTATGGCGTGCATTTTGCATAACTTGGCCCCGGCCGGGTGCCGCGGAACCAACCGCGCGCGGCCGCCGAGGGCGGGGCCTGCACAAAACATAATTCAAACGGGAACAGGTGATTTTCTGTTCCCGGATGGGGAAGTTGCATGAAACGAATCGTCGCGCCGTCGGACGTTCTGCAAGCCGCGACGCGGGTCGAGCCCGTCATCGTTCCGCTCGACCGCCATGCCTATACGGGGCTGGACGGGGAAACCAGCCCCCACGACGTGATCGTCGCCACCACCAGCCAGGAGCGCATGCTGGCCTACCGCCTGCGCTACCGGGTGCTGGTCGAGGAGCTGTGCCACCAGTCGCCCGAGGACCAGCCCGCCGGCATGGAAACCGACGCCTTCGACGGCTACGCCGAGCAGGCCCTGCTGGTGCACCGGGACAGCGGCCGGGTCAGCGGCACGGTGCGCCTGATCCTGCCCCATCCGTCCCTGGCGCCGGGGTCCTTCCCCAGCCAGACCCTGTGCCCGGACCCGCGCCTCAGCGACCCCGACTTCCTGCCCCTGGCGCGGACGGCCGAGGTGTCGCGCTTCATCCTGGCGCCGGACGCCCGGGGCGGCGGCTTCAGCAGCGGCGACACCGACGAGGACCGCCAGCGCAGCCGCATCCGCGTCTACAACCTGACCGTGGGCCTGGCCAAGGCGGTGATCCGCATGAGCGTCGAGAACCAGGTCCACCACCTGGTGGCGATCATGGCGCCGTCCCTGCTGCGCCTGCTGGGGCGGCTGGGCATCCACTTCCACCCGGTCGGACCGGCCGTCCAGTACAACGGCCTGCGCCAGCCCTGCCACGCCAGCGTCCGCGATATCCTGGAACGGGCCGCCGCCGAGCGCCCCGACGTGTGGGAGGTCATCAGCGCCAACGGCGACTACTGGGATATCTACCGGGACTACGCCGGCGCCGACTGACGCCCGCGGCGCCCTCCCCTTACCCCTGCTCCAGCCCCAGGTCGGCGCGGAAGCGCCGCCGCAGCACCACGCCGTCCTTGGGCGGCAGCACCTTGGCGTCCTCGCCGGGGGCGATGCGGGCCACCGCCAGGACCGGCCCGGGGCGTTCGAACAGCAACCGGCGCAGGTCGTCGACGGCGTCTTCGCCGGCCACGGTCAGGGTCTCGGCGAAGCCGGCGGCGCGGGCCACGGCGGCGATGTCCACCCCGCGCGCCGACAGGCCGCGCTGGCCCCCGGTCTCGCCGAACTCGCCGTTGTCCAGGACCAGCACCGCCAGGTTGCGGGGCGCCGCCGCGGCCACGGTGGCCAGGCTGCCCAGGCCCATCATCACCTCGCCGTCGCCGGTGACGACGATGACCCGCTCGCCGGGCCGCGCCAGGGCCAGGCCCAGGCCCGTCGGCACGGCCAGGCCCATGGCCCCCCACAGGTAGAAGGTGCGGTCGCGGTCGCCGCGGGCGGCCAGGTCCCAGGACGGCGCGCCCAGGCCGGTGACCACAAGCTCGCCGCCCAGGCCGGCGAACAGGGCCTGCACCAGGGGGCGGCGGCGCAGGCGGCCGTGGTTGTCCAGCAGGCTCATCGTTCGAAACTCTTGGTGCCGATCACGGACTGGGCCACCAGCACCGCCTCGGCGCGGCCCTGGCCATAGGCGGCCTCGGCGGCGGCGGCGAAGGCGGGGGCCACGGCGGCGGCGTCCTCGACGTCGCGGCAGGTGACGCCCAGCTCGGCCAGCACCCGCGGCCCGCGCGTGCCCATGGGCACCTGCCACGGGTTGAACTCGCCGTCCTGGCCGCGCATGGTGGCCAGCATCAGGCAGGGGATTCCGCACACCCCGGGCAGGGTCAGGGCGTTGACGATGTTGCCGATGCCGCTGCTCTGCATCATCAGCACGGCGCGGCGCCCGCCCAGCCAGGCCCCGGCCAGCAGGCCCACCCCCTCCTCCTCGGTGGTCAGGGTGATCACGTCCACGGCCGGGTCGTCCTCGCACAGGGTCAGCAGGCGGCTCAGCCCGGCGTCGGGCACGGTGGCCACCAGGTCGATGCCCAGGTCGCCCATGGCGGCGTGGATTTCCGCCGGCCAGTCCGTCGCCCGCCCGCTCACGGGGCCAGCACCTCGCGCATCACGCCCACGTCCACGTTGCCGCCGGACAGGACCAGCCCCACCTTCTTGCCGGCCATCTCGGCGCGCTCCTTCAGCAGGGCGGCCAGCGGCGCCGCCCCGGCGCCCTCGGCCAGGTTGTGGGTGTCGGTGTAGAAGTGGCGCATGGCGTCGCGGATCTCGTCCTCGGTCACGGTGACGATGCGCGCGGCGCCGCGCCAGATGATCTCCAGCGCCGCCTCGTCGGGCACCCGGCAGGCCATGCCGTCGGCCACCGTGTCGGCCGAGTTGGTGGAGATGGGGCGCCCCTCGGCGAAGGACAGGGCATAGGCGGCGGCGTTCTCGGCCACCACCCCCACGACCCGGGTCTTGAGGCCCAGCGCGTCGCGGGCCGAGATCATGCCGCAGATGCCCGAGCCCTGGCCGATGGGCACGTAGACCGTGTCCAGGTCGGCGACCGCGTCCAGGAGCTCCATGCTGTAGGTGCCGACCCCGCGCACCAGGTCGTGGTGGAACGAGCGCACCGGGTGCAGCCCCTGCCCCGCCGCCTGGGCCATGGCGTATTCGTAGGATTCCTGGAAGTCCTCGCCGTGCTCCACCAGTTCGGCGCCGAAGGCGCGCATGGCGGCGTTCTTCTCGGGGTTGTTGCCCTTGGGCACGATCACCACGGCGCGCAGGCCCACCTTGGCGGCGGCCAGGGCGACGCTCTGCCCGTGGTTGCCGCGGGTCGCCGTGATGACCCCGTTGATGCAGGGCTGGGCGGCGCGCAGGGAGGTCAGGTACACCAGCCCGCCGCGCACCTTGAAGGCGCCGATGGGGGTGTGGTTCTCGTGCTTGACCCAGACCTCGCAGCCGGTGCGCTCGGCCAGCAGGGGCCAGGCGTATTGGGGCGTGGGGGCCATGTGGCGGTAGACGATCCGGGCGGCGTCCTCCAGATCGGCGCGGGTGGGCTGTTCCATGGTCGGTGTCTCTCCCTCCGGTTCGGGTATATCAGGCCCGCCCGGGCCGGCCACGCAAAAAAAATGGCCCGCCGAAACCAGGGAGGCCGGCGGGCCAAGGGGCGAGCGTTGGCGGGACGGGCAAAACCCTAGATGTCCCAGAACGGCCGTTCGCTCTCGCGCTGGGCGTCGGCGCGGCTGAGGCCCAGGTCGCGCAGCATGTGGTCGTCCAGCTCCTGCAGCTGGCGCCGCTGGCGCGCGCGCTCCTGCCACTCGGCCAGGGTGTCCAGGGCCGCCACGGCGGTTCGTTTCGCCAGCCCGACCACGTTGCCGATACGGTCACGCCACGGCGCCGCCGGCTGGGGGGCGTTGAGGGGGAGGTTTGTATCGATACAATTTGCGTTTGTCATGGCTGGAAATCCCTTGCATTGTTTGCATTGAGGGATATAGAATGGGACAATTATAGGATCAATTGGAATATTGTTATCATGACAATTTGGGTGCCCCACCTGGCGGGCCGATCCGGCCCCAAGTACCTGGCCATCGCCGACGCCATCGCCGAATCCATCTCGGACGGCAGCCTGGCCGCCGGCTGCAAGCTGCCGCCCCAGCGCAACCTGGCCTACGACCTGGGGGTAACCCTGGGCACGGTCACCCGCGCCTACAAGGAGGCCGAGCAGCGCGGCCTGGTGGGCGGCGAGGTCGGCCGGGGCACCTACGTCCTGGGTCCGGCCAGCGACGCCGTGGCCCGCTTCGCCTCGTCGCCGCGGCGCGGCGACAACTTCCTGGACCTGACCCATGCCACCCCCGTGGCCGGCATCGGCGGCGACGCCCTGGCCCGCACCCTGCGCGAGATCTCCTCGGAATCGGGGCTCGAGGCCCTGATCGCCTACCAGGGCAACACCGGGCTGGACCGCCACCTGCGCACTGGCGCCCAGTGGCTGGCGGGCATGGACCTGCCCAACCCGGTGCCCGAGCGGGTGGCCATCACCTGCGGCGCCCAGCAGGGCATCCTGACCGCGCTGATGACCCTGACCCGGCCCGGCGACGTGCTGCTGGCCGAGGCGTTCTCCTACCCCGGCTTCATCTACCTGGCCGGCCAGTTGGGCCTGAAGCTGGAGCCCGTGCCCATGGACGCCGACGGCATCATCCCCGAGGCCCTGGACGAGGCCTGCCGCCGGCTGCACCCGCGCGCCATCTACCTGACCCCGACCCTGCAGAACCCGACCACCGCCCTGCTGCCCGAGGACCGCCGCCGCCGGGTGGCCGAGATCGCCCGGCGCCACGACCTGTTCATCATGGAGGACGACGTCTGGGGCAGCATGTTCGAGGGCCGCCCCAC
Source organism: Hyphomicrobiales bacterium (assembly GCA_024236415.1). Classification (GTDB taxonomy): domain Bacteria; phylum Pseudomonadota; class Alphaproteobacteria; order Rhodospirillales; family JACKKN01; genus JACKKN01. The sequence continues at coordinate 361,576 of JACKKN010000004.1, read as the reverse complement.
GCCCATCGCCGCCCTGGCGCCCGAGCGCACCTTCTTCATCACCAGCCTGTCGAAATCCATGGCCGGGGGCCTGCGGGTGGGGTTCGTCTACGCCCCGGCCGACTATGTCGAGCGGCTGCGCTCGTCGGTGCGCATGTCCAACTGGATGGCGCCGCCGCTGATGGTGGAGATCGCCCACCGCTGGATCACCGGCGACGTGGCCCAGGAGATGACCCGCCGCCAGCGCCAGGAGACCGAGACCCGCACCGCCCTGTGCGCCCGGCACCTGGGCCCGTTCCACCCGCGCATCCGGGCCCGCGCCCACTTCCTGTGGCTCGACCTGCCGGCGCCCTGGCGGGCCAACGACTTCCAGGCCGAGGCCGAGGAGCGGGGCATCCTGCTGCACACCATCGAGGCCTTCGCCGTGGGCCGGCAGCCGGCGCCGCATGCCGTGCGCATCGGCCTGGGCGGCGCCATGAACATGGACGAGCTGGAGCGTGCCCTGGTCCGCCTGGCCGACCAGTTGCGGGCGCCGCCGGGCCTGGCGCCGGAGATGATGTAGGCCGTGACCGACTCCGACCCCCGCTACCGGCCGGACGGGCCCTACGCCTGGACCCGCCTGGCCGCGCTGCTGGCCCTGGGCACCACCAGCGGCGTCGGCATGTGGTCCGTGGTGGTGGCCCTGCCCACCCTGCAGGCCGAGTTCGGCGTCGACCGCGGCGAGGCCTCCCTGCCCTACACCGCCACCATGGTCGGCTTCGCCGCCGGCGGCATCCTGATGGGACGGCTGCTGGACCGGTTCGGCCTGCGGCCGCTGCTGATCTTCGCCGCCGCCATGCTGGCCGGCGGCTACCTGCTGGCGGCCCAGGCCACCACCCTGTGGCAGTTCATGGCGGCGCAGACCCTGCTGATCGGCATGCTGGGCAGCGCCGTGGGCTTCGCCCCCCTGGTGGCCGACGCCACGCTGTGGTTCCGGCGCCGGCGCGGCATCGCCGTCTCCATCGTCGCCAGCGGCAACTACCTGGCCGGCACGGTATGGCCGCCGATCCTGCAATACGCCATCGACACCGTCGGCTGGCGCCAGGCCCACGTCATGGTCGGGCTGTTCTGCCTCGCCGCCATGGTGCCCCTGGCCCTGCTGCTGCGGCGACGGCCGCGCACGGACGCCGACGCCGACGCCACGGGTCCGGGCCACGCCGGGCCGGCGCCGGCGCCGCTGCCACAGGGGCGGCTGCAGATCATGCTGGTGGTGGCCGGCCTGTCCTGCTGCATCGCCATGTCCATGCCCCAGGTGCACATCGTCGCCTACTGCGGCGACCTGGGCTACGGCGTGGCGCGGGGGGCCGAGATGCTGTCGCTGATGCTCGGCTTCGGCATCGTCAGCCGGCTCGCCTCTGGGCTCATCGCCGACCGCATCGGCGGCGCCGGCACCCTGCTGCTGGGCTCGACCCTGCAATGCCTGGCCCTGTTCTTCTACCTGCCGTTCGACGGGCTGACGCCGCTGTACATCGTCTCGGCCCTGTTCGGCCTGTCGCAGGGCGGCATCGTGCCCAGCTACGCCCTCATCGTGCGCGACCACTTCCCGGCCCGCGAGGCCGGGCGGCGCATCAGCCTGGTGCTGATGATGACGGTCGTCGGCATGGCCATCGGCGGCTGGATGTCGGGCGAGATCTACGCCCACACCGGGTCCTACCGGGCCGCCTTCCTGAACGGCATCGCCTTCAACCTGCTGAACATGTCGATCGCCTTCTGGCTGCTGCTGGGCCGCCTGCGCGCGCGCCGCGCCCGGGTGGCGGCCTAGGCGCGCAGCAGGTCGGCGAGGGCCTTGACCTTGGGCGACTCGGCGCCCTTGCGCCAGAACAGGACGGTCCGCGCCCGGTCCCGGCCGGGCGGCAGGGGGTGCAGGGTCAGGCGCCCGGCCTCGGGGAAGGTGCCCAGCACGCTGCGCGGCAGCAGCGAGATGCCCATGCCGGCCAGAACGCAGCCCAGCATGGCGTGGTAGGACGACAGCTCGACGATGCGCGCCGGCATCTCGCCGCGGTCGGCGAACCAGTCCTCCAGCCGCTTGCGGTGCGGGCAGCCGTCCTCGAAGGCGAGCACGGTCGGCGGCCGGGCGCCGGCGCCGTCCAGGGCCGGATGCCCGGGGCCCGACACGATCACCAGGTCCTCGTCGAAGGCCGGCACCTGGTCGAACGGGGCGTCGGCGAGGGGCCCGGTGGCCAGGGCGGCGTCCAGCTCGCCGGCCAGCACCGCGGCGGCAAGCTGGCGCGTGTTGCCGGTGCGCAGTTCCAGCGTCACCTCGGGGTAGCGGTCGTGGTAGTCGCTCAGCACCGCCGGCAGGCGCACCGCCGCCGTGCTCTCCATGGCGCCCAGGCGGAACGGCCCGCGCGGGCGCGGGTCGCGCACCGCCTCGCGGGCCTCCTCGGCCAGGTCCAGCAGGCGGTCGGCGTAGTCCACCAGGATCCGCCCCGCCGGTGCCAGGTGCAGGCGCTTGCCGGCGCGGATGAACAGGTCCACCCCCAGGTCGTCCTCCAGTTGCCGCACCCGGGTGGTCACGTTGGACTGCACCCGGTGCAGCTTCTCGGCGGCGCGGGTGATGCCCCCCTCGTCCACCACGGCGCGGAAGATGCGCAGGTCGGCCAAATCCATTCATCTTCTCCAAAGAAATTTTTCATCATTATTATTCATTTTTCATGATGAATCTACCCTGATACACCTTGCCTCCGCCGCCGGCCCGCGCCGGCGGGAACTGGCAACGGAGGACGACATGCCCCACTTCGACCACGGAATCCCCCTGATCGGCCTGGACGGCGAGACCCTTTCCTGGGCCGAGTTGGACGCCCGCCGGCGGGCCGGCCTGGCCCGCGCCCGCGACGAGCGGTCCCTGGCCCTGCGCGCCCTGGCGCGGGCCGCCGCGCGGTGGCTGCGCCGGGCCGGGCCGCGGCCGGCGGCGCCCGGCCCGCCCGGCCCTGCGGCGGCCGGCCGTGACCCCGCGCCGGATCGACCTCGTTCGCGACGGGCTGGGCGACGGACTGGGCGACGGACTGGGCGGCCGGCTAGCCGCCGAAGGGCCGCACCGTATGGGCGTGGTTCAGGGGGCCGTGGCCCTGGCCCAGGCCGGGGGCCGTCATCATGGCCTGGCGTACATAGGCGCGGGCCCGGGTCACGGCCTGGCGCAGGGGGATGCCCTGGGCGATGCCCGTGGCCACGGCCGAGGCCAGGGTGCAGCCGGTGCCGTGGGTGTGGCGGGATTCGATGCGCGTGTCCTCGAACACCAGCGGCGGCCCCTCGCCCGCAAGCAGCAGGTCGACCACCGTGTCGCCCGGCAGGTGGCCGCCCTTCAGCAGCACCGCGCCGGCGCCCAGCCGGGTCAGGGCCGTGCCCAGCCGGCGGAAGGACTCGCGGTCGTCCGCCGTCTGGCCGCACAGCACCTCGGCCTCGGGCAGGTTGGGGGTGATCACCGCGGCGCCGGGGATCATCTTCTCCTTCAACGCCGCCATGGCGTCGTCGCGCAGCAGCTTGGCGCCGCCTTTGGCCACCATCACCGGGTCCACCACCAGGGGCACGTCCGGCGCCTCGGCGTCCAGGGTCTCGCGCACCACGTCGATGATCTGGGGGCTGTGCAGCATGCCCAGCTTGACCGCGTCGGCGCCCAGGTCGCGCAGCACCACGCGCATCTGCTCGGCCACGAAGTCGGGTGGCACCTCGTGGATGGCGGTGACCCCCAGGGTGTTCTGGGCGGTCAGGGCGGTGATGGCGGTCATGGCGAAGCCGCCCAGGGCGGTGACGGTCTTGATGTCGGCCTGGATGCCGGCGCCGCCGCCGGAATCCGACCCGGCGACGATCAGTACCCTTCCCTTCATGTCGGCCCGCTCCCCCTCAAGCGTCAAACGTCAAGCATCGCGTTTCGAATTTTTGCCGCGGCCGGTTCCCGGCCGCGGATGGGTGGCGCCTAGGCCGCGGCGTTCTCGATGGCGCCGATGATGTCGTCGACCACGTGGGCGATCAGGCTCTCGTCGTCGCCCTCGGCCATGACCCGGATCACCGGCTCGGTGCCGGACTTGCGGATCAGCACCCGGCCGGCCTTGCCCAACTGGGACTCGCCGTCGGCGATGGCCTCCTTGACCGGGTCCGTGCTCAGGGGCTCGCCGCCGTTGTAGCGCACGTTCTTCAGGATCTGCGGCATGGGCTCGAACAGGCGGCAGACCCGGCTGGCGGCGCGGCCGGCCTGGACGATCACGGCCAGGGCCTGCAGGGCGGCGATCAGGCCGTCGCCGGTGGTGGAATAGTCGCCCAGGATCATGTGGCCCGACTGCTCGCCGCCCACGTTAAAACCCTTCTCGCGCATGTATTCGACCACGTAACGATCGCCCACCTGGGTGCGGTGCAGGTGCAGGCCCAGGTCGTCCAGGTACCGCTCCAGGCCCAGGTTGGACATCACCGTGGCGACCACGCCGCCGCCCTTGAGCTGCCCGGTCTCGGACCAGTTGCGGGCGATCATGGCCATCATCTGGTCGCCGTCCACCAGCACGCCGTTCTCGTCGGCGATCAGCACCCGGTCGGCGTCGCCGTCCAGCGAGATGCCCAGGTCGGCGCCGCGCACCATGACCTCGGCGCGCATGGCCTCGGTGGCCGTCGAGCCGCAGTCCTTGTTGATGTTGAAGCCGTCGGGCCCGACCCCGATGGGGATCACCTCGGCGCCCAGTTCCCACAGCACGTTGGGGGCGACCTTGTAGGCGGCGCCGTTGGCGCAGTCGATGACGATCTTCAGGCCGTCCAGGCGCAGGCCCTTGGGGAAGGTGGCCTTGACGTATTCGGTGTAGCGGCCCTCGGAGTCCTCCAGGCGCAGGGCCCGGCCCAGCTTGTCGGACTTGGCCAGGTACGGCGAGATGTCGCCCTCCATGCGCGATTCGATCTCGGCCTCGACCTCGTCCGACAGCTTGTAGCCGTCGGGGCCGAACAGCTTGATCCCGTTGTCGCAATAGGGGTTGTGGGAGGCCGAGATCATCACGCCCAGGTCGGCGCGCAGGCTGCGGGTCAGCATGGCCACGGCCGGGGTCGGCATGGGGCCGACGATGATCGGGTCCATGCCGACGGCGACGAAGCCGGCGGTCAGGGCCGGTTCCAGCATGTAGCCGCTGAGCCGGGTGTCCTTGCCGATGACGGCGCGGTGGCGGTGGGTGCCGCGAATGAACTGGAGGCCCGCGGCCATGCCGACGCGAAGCGCGATGTCGGCGGTCATGGGCGCGGTGTTGGCGGTACCGCGGATGCCATCGGTACCGAAATACTTACGGGTCATGGCATAAATCCCGTTTTCTTGTGGGTCCTGTTTATAGCAGATAGAGGATCCGCGTTTCAGTCATATTTCGGGCCTGGGCCACATCGCGGACGCGCAGAATATGGCCCCCGCGGGCCGGGCCGGCAAGGCCCACGCCCCGCCGGCCGGGAACCGCCCGCGTCCGTGCCACCCTGCCGGGCATAAAGCGGAATTCTCGATACAAACCTGGATTAAGATAGTATAATCCGTTCATTCGCACGTGCTCAGCGCGGCGCGGTAAAATCTGTCCTTCCTGACCTCACCTGAGCAAACGGCGTGGCTTCCGGCTTCGTCTCGAGACCTGTTTTGGAGAGGTAATCCCATGTCCGACACCAGGGCGTTGCTCATCACCCTAGGGATCGTCGTCGCGGCGTCCCTCAGCATCTACGTTGGCTACCTGTTCGGATTCCTCGGCGGCACGCCCGCCGTCTCGTAATCCGGCGCGCGGACCTGCGCCCTCGGCTGGGGGCGGCCGACCGCCCCCAGCCGGTTTTCCCGCCGTCAACCGTGATCGGCAATCGCCCGCCAGACCGCCAGTGCCTGGCGGGTTTCGGCCACGTCGTGGACCCGCAGGATGTCGGCGCCCCGGGCCACCCCGGCCAGGGCCGCCGCCACGGAGCCGGCCAGCCGCCCGTGCGCCTCGACGTCCCGGTCCAGGCGCGAGATGAAACGCTTGCGCGACACGCCCAGCACCAGCGGCAGGCCCAGCCGTGCCTTCACGCCGCCGAGGCCGGCCAGCAGGGCGACGTTGTGCGCCGCCGTCTTGGCGAACCCGATGCCCGGGTCCACGGCCAGCCGGGCGCGCGGGATGCCGGCGGCGACGCAGGCGTCCACCCGGGCCGCCAGTTCGGCCGCCACCTCGCCGGCCACGTCGCCGTAGCGGGCCAGGTCCATCATGGTTTCCGGGGTGCCGCGCATGTGCATGAGGATGACGGCGGCGCCGCTGGCCGCGGCCGTTGCCAGGGCGTCGGGGTCGTGGGACAGGGCCGAGACGTCGTTGATGATGCGCGCGCCGGCGGCGGTGGCGGCGGCCATGACCGCCGCCCGGCGGGTGTCCACCGACACCGGCAGCCCGGCCGCCGCCAGGGCGCGGACCACGGGCACCACCCGCGCCGCCTCGGCCGCGGGCGGCACCGGCGCGGCGCCGGGGCGGGTGGATTCGCCGCCCACGTCGACGATGTCGGCGCCGGCGGCGGCCATGGCCAGGCCGCGGGCCACGGCGGCCTCGGCGGTGGCCGTCTCGCCGCCGTCCGAGAAGCTGTCCGGCGTCACGTTGACGATGCCCATGATGCGCGGCCGGTCGAGCCGCAGGCCGGCGAATTCCAGCGTCATCCCCTACCCCCGTGACGAACGAGCCCCGCCAGGGGGCGGGGCTCGGCCGGATTCAGCGTTCCCGGCGCGGGAACGGCGCGGCGCTCAGGCCTCGGGCTGGGGCGTCGGGTCCAGCCCGCCGCCGCCCGGGGCCTCCTTGCCCTTGCCGCTGGACGGCACCGAGGCGCGGCGGCCGCCCTCCTTGCGGTGCGAGGCGTCGCTGTCGTCGCTGCTGGTGCCGTCGTGGCGGATGATGGTGCCGCCGGCCAGCAGCTCGCGGATCTCGTCGCCCGACAGGGTCTCGTATTCCATCAGGGCGTCGGCCAGGGTGTCCAGCTCTTCGCGGTGCTCGGCCAGGATCTCGCGCGCCTTGCCCTCGCCGAACTCCACCAGGCGGCGGATTTCCTCGTCGATGGCCTTGGCGGTGGCGTCGGACACGTTCTTGTGCTGGGTCACCGAATGGCCCAGAAACACCTCTTCCTGGTTGTCGGTGTAACGCAGCGGGCCCAGCCGCTCGCTCATGCCCCATTCCGTGACCATGCGCCGGGCCAGGTCGGTGGCCTGCTGGATGTCGTTGCCGGCGCCGGTGTTCAGGTGCTCGTCACCATAGGTGATCTGCTCGGCCACGCGGCCGCCGAACATGATGGCCAGGCGCGATTCGCACCACTTCATGGAGTAGCTCAGCTTGTCGCGCTCGGGCAGGCTCATGGTCACGCCCAGGGCGCGGCCGCGGGGGATGATGGTGACCTTGTGCAGGGGGTCCGAGTCGGGCATGAACAGGGTGACGATGGCGTGGCCGGCCTCGTGCACGGCGGTCGCCTTCTTCTCCTCCTCGGTCATGACCATCGACCGCCGCTCGGTGCCCATCAGGACCTTGTCCTTGGCGTTCTCGAACTCGGTCATGGTGACGATGCGGCGCCCGGCGCGGGCCGCCAGCAGGGCCGCCTCGTTGACCAGGTTGGCCAGGTCGGCGCCCGAGAACCCGGGGGTGCCGCGGGCGATCACCCGGGCGTCCACGTCGGGGCCGATGGGCACCTTGCGCATGTGCACCTTGAGGATCTTCTCGCGGCCCAGGATGTCGGGCAGCGGCACCGTCACCTGGCGGTCGAAGCGGCCGGGGCGCAGCAGCGCCGGGTCCAGCACGTCGGGCCGGTTGGTGGCGGCGATCAGGATCACGCCCTCGTTGGACTCGAAGCCGTCCATCTCGACCAGCAACTGGTTCAGGGTCTGCTCGCGCTCGTCGTTGCCGCCGCCCAGGCCGGCGCCGCGGTGGCGGCCGACGGCGTCGATCTCGTCGATGAAGATGATGCAGGGCGCGTTCTTCTTGCCCTGCTCGAACATGTCGCGCACGCGGCTGGCGCCGACGCCGACGAACATCTCGACGAAGTCCGAACCCGAAATGGTGAAGAACGGCACGTTGGCCTCGCCGGCGATGGCCCGCGCCAGCAGGGTCTTGCCGGTGCCCGGCGAACCCACCAGCAGGCAGCCCTTGGGGATCTTGCCGCCCAGGCGCTGGAATTTCTGCGGGTCCTTCAGGAACTCGACGATCTCTTCCAGCTCCTGCTTGGCCTCGTCGATGCCGGCCACGTCGTCGAAAGTGACCCGGCCCGCCTTCTCGGTCAGCAGCCGCGCCTTGGACTTGCCGAAGCCCATGGCCTTGCCGCTGCCGCCCTGCATCTGGCGCATGAAGAAGATCCACACGCCGATCAGCAGCAGCATGGGGAACCACGAGATCAGGATGCCCCACAGGGTCGGCGAGCCCTCGTCCGACGGCAGCGCCTTGATCTGCACGCCGCGGTCGGTCAGCTTGCTGACCAGGCCCGGATCGTCGGGGGCGTATGTCTTGAACGGCCGGCCGTCACGGTAGTGGCCGGTGATGTTGTTGCCCTGCATGGTGACGTCGCGTACTTCGCCGCTTTCCACCGAGGTCAGGAAGTCCGAGAACGCGAGGTCCTGCAGGTTGCCGCGCGGCGCGTTCCCCTGGAACAGGTTGAACAGCGCGAACAGCAGCAGGCCGATGATTACCCAAAGGGCCAGATTGCGGCTGAAATTCACTCCAACACCTCTTGTCTCACGGGCCTTCGCCGTCCCGTTCCTGGGCATCCGGCGGAAAATTCCGGCACCCGCGTTGCGTCCGTGACCCGGCGCCTCGCCACACCGGCGGAACCGATCCCCTATCAAATAGTACGCGGCGGCGCCAGCGCAAGGCAAAACCCCCGTCCCGACAGCGGTCGTGCCGGCCGGAACCGCGCCGACGCCCCCGTGCCGGGCCCGTCCGAGCGGTTATACCCCAGGTTGGGAACCGCACAAACACCCCATTGGCCCTGCCAGCGGTCCCACACGGCGGGCAGGACCGCCCGCGCCGCCACCGGCACCGGCGTTTCCCGCAATTGGGGCATGCGGGCCGCGATCTCGCGCCATCCGGCGGCGCCCAGGGCACCGATCCGGGCGCCGGGGCCGCAGGCGTCGACCCGGACGGCGAAGCGCCGGTCCCACCACACGACGTTTCCAGGGGCCACCTCCAGGTGCGGCAGGCCGCGCGCCTCGCGGCAGACCAGCACCCGCCCGCCCGGCAGCGGCGCCAGGCGGCAGCGGCCCAGGGTGGCGCCACGCCAGGCGCCGGCATCGTCCAGCAGGGCCGCGGCCAGGCGCCGCACCCGGTCGCGCCGCCGCGGCATGGTCGCCGCCGCCCAGGGTGGCCAGCAGGCGGGCCAGGGCGCGCTCGGCCAGGCCGCGCGGCGCCGCCGCCAGCGCCGCCGGGTCCAGCACCGCGTAGCCGGCCGGGCGCAGGTCGCAGCACGCGGCCAGCAGGTCCGTCACCGCCGCCGCCACGTCGGCGCGGGCGGCGGCCATGGCGGCGGCGGCGCGCGCCAGGCCGCCGGCCGCCAGGGGCTGGCGCCGGTGGCCCGCCTCTGGGCCAGGCGGCGGCGCAGGCGCACCCGCTCGAACCGCGTGTCGGCGTTGGACGGGTCCTCGATCCAGCCCTGGCCGGCGGCCGCCAGCAGGGCCCGCAGGCGCGCCCCCGGCACGGTCAGCAGGGGCCGCAGCAGCCGCGTCTCGGCCGCCGCCAGCACCGGCGCCATGGCCGCCAGCCCGTCCGGGCCGCTGCCCCGGCCCAGGCGCATCAGCACGGTCTCGGCCTGGTCGTCCAGGTGGTGGGCCAGCAGCAGGTGCAGGATGCCGAGCTCGCGGCACCGCCCGGCCAGCAGGGCCAGGCGCGCCGTCCGCGCCGCCGCCTGCACGCCGGCGGCGGGCTTGGGCCCGGTCCAGGGCAGGACCTGGTGGGCGATGCCGCGCGCCGCCATCCAGGCGGCCACGGTGCGGGCCTCGGCCCCCGAGTCGGGGCGCAGGCCGTGGTCCACGGTCAGGGCGGTGACCCGCCCGCGCCGTTCCCGGGCCCAGGCGTCGGCCAGCAGGGTCAGGGCCAGGCTGTCGGCGCCGCCGGACAGGGCCACGGCCAGGTGCGGCGCCGGCTCGAACGGCCCCAGGCCGGCCATCAGGGCGGCGAAGGCGTCGCCGTCCAGGGGCGCGGCGCGGGTGTCGGCCGCGGCCAGGGGCGCCGGACCGGTCACGTCAGCGGCAGCCGTTGGCGTCCCACTCGCTTTTCACGGTGCGGGCGATGCGCGGCGAGACCTTGGGGAACTTGCGCTTCAGCTCGTCGAAGGCGGCGCAGGCGGCGGCCTTCTTGTCCAGCCGCGACAGGGACAGGCCCAGGTTCAGCAGGCTGTCCGGCGCCTTGGGGCCTTCCGGATAGGCCTTGTAGTTCTCGGTGAAGGTCTTGGCCGCCAGCACGTACTCCTCGCGCACGAAGTACACCTTGCCCAGCCAGTACTGGGCGTTCTGGGCCAGGGGGTCGCCGGGGTGGGCGGTCAGGAACTGCTCGAAGGCCTCCTCGGCCTCGTCGTAGCGGGCCTGGCGCAGCAGGCCGTAGGCGTAGTTGTAGCGGTCCCGGGTCGAACCCGCCGGCAAGGAAACCGCGGCGGTGGCCGCCGGCGCCGGGGCCTGGGCCGGGGCCGCCGCGCCGTCGGCGGCGGGCGTGGCCAGGCCGGCCTGGCCCTGGTCCAGCTCGCGCTGGGTCATGGTGCCGAGGACGCCCGACTGGGCCGGCGGCGGCGGCGGCGCGCAGGGGCCGCCGCGGCGGCGGCGGCGGCGGTGCCGGGGCCGGACCGGCGCCGGTGGTCGCCGACAGGGACGCGCCGGGCGGCGGCGGGGCGCCGCCGGCGCGCTGTTCCAGGGCCGTCAGGCGGTAGTCCACGTCGCCCACCAGCTTGTCGAAGCGGTTGCTGACCTGGTCCACCTTGTGCAGGATCTCCTCGATGCGGCCGGTCAGGGCGCGCAGGTCCTCCTCCACCTGGGTGACGCGGATGCTGAGCCGCGCCAGGGCCGGGCCGCCGGCCCCGTCCCCGGCCGCCGCCACGGCCGAACCGCCGCCCGATCCGCCGCCGCCGTCGCCCCGGGCCACCTGCAGGTTCAGGGCCCGGATGTCGCGTTCGACGCGGCCCAGGCGGTCCAGCACCTGCTGCAGGTCCGCGTTCTGTGCCGCCGCCGGCGCGGCCCAGGTCAGCGCGGCGCCGGCCGTGATGGCCAGCGCGACAATGGATGCAACCAGGCCAGTTCTCATGGCGCCATGCTCCGATCCAGAAAATGCCGGCATCCCGCGCCCCGCCCGCCGGGGCGCCGGCGCGGGCCGGTCCGGCCCGTCAGGCCGGATCGGATGCCTCCAGGTGGGATACCTTAGGCCACATTGTGGGCAAAATTAGGGCGCTTGCCCAGCCCTCGCGGGGACGGGCAAGCGCCCTTGGAAACCTTCACCGTCGCCGGTGGGGTCAGCTGCCGGGGCCGGCGACCAGGGTCACGCCGCGGCGGTTCTGGGCCCAGGCGGCCTCGTTGGAACCCAGGGCCACCGGCCGCTCCTTGCCGTACGAGATGGTGCGGATGCGGTTCGGGGCCACGCCCAGGGCGACCAGGTAGTCCTTGACCGAGTTGGCGCGCCGCTCGCCCAGGGCCAGGTTGTACTCGCGGGTGCCCCGCTCGTCGCAATGGCCCTCGACGACGATCGACACGGCCGGGAACTTGGTCAGCCAAGCGGCCTGCTTCTCCAGCGTGCCGCGCGCGTCGGCCTTCAGGTTGTACTTGTCGAAATCGAAGAACACGCGGTCACCGATGTTGACCACCAGGTCCTCCTGGGAGCCCGGCGCCGGGCCCTGGGGCTGCACCGTGGTCGTGGTCGCGGTCGAGGTCGTGGTCGTCGTGCCGCCGCCGGTCCCGCTGGAGGCGCCGGAATTTTCAGGCGCGGTCTCACAGGCGGCGACCAGGATCACCGCGGCGAACAAGCTCAGAAATTTGAAGCGCATAAAAGTCTCCCCCTTTTAGGGACTGGTTACGAACGGGGCACCACGGCGGACGGATGCCTGCGCGACGGGGCCGATTCGAATTCTGCTCGAACGCTCGGACCTAACGACCAAAAAACCTACCCTCACAGTCGCTTAACCGCAGTCTGCCCCCGGACTATAGGATGGCTATCTCACGGAATCAAGGGGGACCAGGCCGGATCGGAGGCATCCAGCGGGGTCTTGATCTCGCGCTCGTTGAAGCCGGTCAAGTCGATGGAATACAGCTTGGACTCGCCGCCGCCGCCCTTGGAGTCCGTAGGCTGCTGGCGAAAGAACATCAGCACCCGCCCGTTGGGCGACCAGGTCGGCGCCTCGACCAGGAAGTCCTCGGCCAGCAGGCGCTCGCCCGAGCCGTCCTGGCGCATGACGCCGATGTAGAACCGGCCGCCGGTGAACTTGGTGAAGGCGATCAGGTCGCCGCGCGGCGACCACACCGGGGTGGCGTAGCGCCCGTCGCCGAAGCTGATGCGCCGCACCCCGCCGCCGTCGGCGTCCATGACGTAGAGCTGCTGGGTGCCGCCGCGGTCCGAGTTGAACACGATCTGGCGCCCGTCGGGGGAATAGCAGGGCGAGGTGTCGATGGCCGAATGGTCGGTCAGGCGGCGCACCGCGCGGGTGCGCAGGTCCATGGTGTAGATCTCGGAGTTGCCGTCCTTGGCCATGGACATGATGACCCGCTTGCCGTCGGGCGAGAAACGGGGGGCGAAGGTCATGCCCGGAAAGTCGCCCAGCACCTCTTGCCGCCCGGTGTCGATGTTGAAGACGTAGACCCGCGGCGTGTTGCGGTAATAGGACAGGTAGGTGATCTCCTGCAGGGTCGGCGAGAACCGGGGGGTCAGCACCAGGTCGGCGCCGTCGGTCAGGAACCGGTGGTTGGCACCGTCCTGGTCCATGATCGCCAGGCGCTTGACCCGGCGGGTCTGCGGGCCGGTCTCGGCGATGTACACCACGCGGGTGTCGAAGTAGCCCGATTCGCCGGTGATCCGCTTGTAGATGGCGTCGGCGATGATGTGCGCCACCCGGCGCCAGTTGTCGGGCACCGTATGGTAGGCCAGGCCCACCATCTGCTGTTCGGCGAACACGTCCCACAGGCGGAACTCGACCCGCAGGCGGCCGTCGTTCAGGCTCTGCACCCGGCCCTGGACCAGGGCCTGGGCGTTGATCACCCGCCAGTCGCCGAACCGCGGCAGGGCGCTGAGCGATTCCGCCGACTGGATGAAGGCGCGCCGGTCTACCGGTTTGAACAGGCCGGACCGCTCCAGGTCGGCCGAGATCACCTCGGCCAGCTGGCGGCCGACCCGGACGTCGACGTCGCCGGCGCCGTGGAAGTCGGTGATCGCGATCGGCATCGGCTCGGACCGGCCCTCGATAATGTTGATGCGCAGTTCGGCCTGGGCCGGCGCGGCCGCCAGGACCGCCGCCAGGCACAGCAGCACCGCCACCGGCGCCAGCAAGCGCGCCATCGGTGCGTAGGTCGCTTTCCCCATCATGTTCCGAACATCTCCTTCGGATTGAAAATCAAGGTCATGGTTCGCCATTCGGCATATTTCTCGGGCGGCAATTTGAAGGGATGGCAGCGCTGGTTCAAGACCGCGCGCAGGGCGCTTTCCGCCGCCGCCCGGAAGAACGGGTCCGAGCCCAATCGGCTCTGGTCCTGAATCCGGGCCCGCTGCGGCCGGCCGTCGGGGCCCATGTCGACGGCGATCTCGATGACCAGATTCTCGGCGTCCTTGGCCCCGGCCGGCAGGTTCCAGCATTGGGCGATCTGCCGTCGCACCAGGTCGATCTCGCTGATGGTCAGCGGCTGCGTGGCGTCGAACTTGCGCACCCGCGACTGCGATGCCTGGGCCGACGACAGGGCCTGGGCGATGGCCGACTCGAAGGACGGCTTGGGCGGCGGCTTGGGCTTGTCCGCCTTCTTGGACGGCTCCTCGGCCTGACGCCGCGGCTGCTCCTTCAGCTTCTCCACCGTGCGCAGCACCGACGCGAAATCGGTGGGCGGCTTGGGCTTGCGCTTGGGCTTGGCGCGCGCCAGCTCAACCGGCGCCGCGGGCTTGGGCGGCGGCGGCGGTTCGGCCTTGGCCTTGGGCTCCGGTTTCGGCTCGGGCTTGGGCTCCGGCTTGGGCTCGGGTTTCGGCTCCGGCTTGGGTTCGGGCTTGGGTTCCGGCTTGAGTTCCGGCTTGGGTTCCGGCTTGGGCTTGGGCTTCGGCTTGGGTTCCGGCGGCGGCGGCGGCGCGGCCGCCACCTTGGGCTCGGGCGCCGGCGCCGGCTCGGGCGGCGGCGGCGGCGCCTTGGCCTTGGGCGGTTCGGGCTCGGGTTCCGGCATCTTGGGCGGTTCCGGCGGCTTGGGCGGCTCGGCCTTCTTCGGCTCCTCCTTGGGCTTGGGGGCCGGCGGCGGGGCGTTGGTGCGCTCGGCCACGGTCACCAGGTCGACGGTGATGGGTTCCTCCACCAGCGGCGCAACCTGGCGCAGTTGCGGCAGCCCCAGGTAGCCGACGACGATGATCGCCGCGTGCAACAGGACCGAGGAGGCGACCGCGCCGCGCATGCCCTATTCCCTGCCCTCCGCCTTCTTGCCCTTGGCGGCGCCCGGGGCCGGCGTATCCGGGGCCTGGGTGATCAGCGCCACCTTGCGGAAGCCGGCCTTGGTGATGGCGCCCATGACCTCCATCACCCGGCCGTAGTTGATGGCCTGGTCGCCGCGCACGAAGATGCGGATGTCGGGGTTGCTGCCGGTGATGGCGACCAGGCGCGGCGCCAGGGCGTCCAGCTCCAGGGCCGTGTCCTGCAGCCACACCGAACCGTCGGCCTTGACCGACACCGCCAGCGGCTCGTCATCGCCCTGCACCGCCTTGGCCCCGGTCTTGGGCAGGTCCACCTGCACGCCCACGGTCAGCAGCGGCGCCGTGACCATGAAGATCACCAACAGCACCAGCATCACGTCGACCATGGGGGTGACGTTGATGTCGGCCATGGGCCGGCGCGCCGAGCGCACCCGGTCGAACCGCCTGGAGCGCGTATTCACCGACACGGCCATGGGATCAGCGGGCCTCTTCCATCTGCCGCGACAGGATCGCCAGGAACTCGCCGGCGAAGGTGTCCAGCCGCCCGGCGTAGCGGTCCAGGTCGCGCGACACCTTGTTGTAGGCCAGCACCGCGGGGATGGCGGCCAGCAGCCCCAGCGCGGTGGCGAACAGGGCCTCGGCGATGCCCGGCGCCACCACGGCCAGGCTGGTGTTCTTGGTCAGGGCGATGGACTGGAAGCTGTTCATGATGCCCCAGACGGTGCCGAACAGGCCGATGAAGGGGGCGGTGGCGCCGGTCGAGGCCAGGAAGGTGACATAGCGTTCGACCCGGTCCATCTCGCGCGCCACGGTGATCTGCATCACCCGCTCGATGCGCTCGGCCAGGCTGGCCACCGACTGGTCGCGGGTGCGGCCCTTGGACTGGGCCCGGCGCCATTCGCGCATGGCCGCCACGAACACCGCCGACATGGGGTCGCGCGGCTGTTCGCCGATGCGGTCGAACAGGTCCTCCAGCGAGGTGCCGGACCAGAAGTGGGACTCGAATTCGGACGCGCGCGAATTCAGCCGGCGCACGTTCATCGTCTTCTCGATGATGATCGCCCAGCACCAGATCGAGGCCAGCAGCAGGATGACGATCACCGTCTTGACGATCCAGTCGGCCCTGATGAACAGGGACCACATGGAGAAGTCATGGGCCGCGACCGAGCCGGCCAGGTTGGCGGCGTCAATTGCCGATTGTTCCATGGGTCAGTCCTGATCCTTCGGTTTGATGTAGCGGGAAAGAATGTCACGAATATGGCGGGGAATGCGCGCCGCCCGTCCGTCCCGGTTGAGGTCGATGCAGGCGACGCGGATCCGCACCACCACCAGGTCCTCGCCGCCGCGGCACACGGTCTGGGTCGCCTCCAGGGACGCGCCGCCCAGGTCGTCGAGTTCCGAGCGCACCTCCAGCAGGTCGTCCAGGCGCGCCGGCCGGCGGTAGTCCACGGCGCAGCCGCGCACGGCGAAGGCCAGGCCGTCCTCGTCGGCCAGGCGGCTGTTCTCGATGCCCACGCTGCGCAGCATTTCAGTCCGCGCGCGCTCGACGAACTTCAGGTAGTTGGCGTAATAGACCATGCCGGCGGCGTCGGTGTCCTCGTAGTAGACGCGCAGGGGCATGACGAACACGTTGCCCTCGAACCGGTTAGCGGTCATCGCCGGGCTCCATCAGGTCGAGCTGCCCGTCGCGGGCCGGCAGGGCCAGGCCCAGGTGGCGGTAGGCCAGGTCGGCCAGCACCCGGCCGCGCGGCGTGCGCATCAGGAACCCCTGCTGGATCAGGAACGGCTCGATCACCTCCTCGATGGTGTCGCGCTGCTCGGACAGCGCCGCCGCCATGGTCTCCACCCCCACCGGGCCGCCGCCGTACTTGTCGGCGATGCAGGCCAGGTAGCGACGGTCGGTGGCGTCCAGGCCGCGGCCGTCCACCTCCAGCCGGTTCAGGGCCGCGTTGGCCGCCGGCGCGTCGACCCGGGCGGCGCCGTCCACCGACGCGAAGTCGCGCACCCGGCGCAGCAGGCGCCCGGCCACCCGCGGCGTCCCGCGCGAGCGCCGCGCGATCTCGCGCGCGCCGTCCTCGGTCAGGTCCATGTGCAGCAGGCCGGCGCCGCGGCGCACGATGCCGCACAGCTCGTCGGCGTCGTAGAACACCATCTGCAGGGGGATGCCGAACCGTTCGCGCAGGGGCGTGGTGATCAGCCCCGAGCGGGTAGTGGCGCCGACCAGGGTGAACGGCGGCAGGTCGATGCGGATGGACCGCGCCGCCGGCCCCTCGCCGATGATCAGGTCGAGCTGGAAGTCCTCCATGGCCGGATAGAGGATCTCCTCGACCACCGGGCTCAGGCGGTGGATCTCGTCGATGAACAGCACGTCGCGCGGCTGCAGGTTGGTCAGGATCGCCGCCAGGTCGCCGGCTTTGGCGATCACCGGGCCCGAGGTGGCGCGGAAGCCGACCCCCAACTCGCGGGCGACGATCTGCGCCAGGGTGGTCTTGCCCAGGCCCGGGGGCCCATAGAACAGCACGTGGTCCATGGCCTCGCCGCGGCCGCGCGCGGCGTCGATGAACACGCGCAGGTTCTCGCGCACCTGGCGCTGGCCGACGAATTCGTCCAGGGAGGTGGGGCGCAGGCCGCGCTCGGGCGAATCGCCCTCGGTGGCGTCGGGGGTGACGATGCGGTCCTCGGCCATCACAGGGACTCCCGGGGCGCCAGTTCGGCGAGGCCGCCGCGGATCAGCGCCTCGACCGGCGCGCCATCCCCGGCCAGGCGGGCGGCGCGGGACGCCGCGGCCAGGGCCTCGGACGGGGCGTAGCCCAGGTTGACCAGGGCCGACACGGCGTCGGACAGGGCCGACGGCGCGGCCCCCGCCGCGGCGCCCGACCCCGCCGCCGACGGCGCCAGGGCGGCGGCGCCCAGGGCCATGCCGCCGACCTTGTCCTTCAGCTCGCTGAGGATGCGGGTGGCCAGCTTGGGCCCGACCCCGGCGGCGCGGGTCACGGCGGCGCGGTCGCCGGCGGCGATGGCCGCCATCAGGGCGTCGGGGGCCAGCACGGTCAGGATCGCCAGGGCCACCTTGGCCCCCACCCCCTGGACCGTGGTCAGCAGGCGGAACCAGTCGCGTTCGGCCGTCTCGGCGAATCCGTACAGGTTGATGGCGTCCTCGCGCACCTGGGTCTCGACCAGCAGGGTCGCGTGCTCGCCCACCGACAGGCGGCCCAGGGCGCGGCCCGAGCAGGCCACCAGGTAGCCGACCCCGCCGACGTCGATCACGGCCCAGTCCGGGCCCAGGGAATCGATCACCCCGGAAAGCTTGGCGATCATCGCCCGGCCCCCATCACCGCCCCTCTCACCGTCCGGCCTGGGCCGCCAGGGCCACGGCCCGGGCCACCCGGTCGCCGGTGGCGCGGTGGTGGGCGTGGCACACGGCCACGGCCAGGGCGTCGGCGGAATCGGTGGCCACCTCGCCGGCCCCGGGCAGCAGCACGCGGACCATGGCCTGGACCTGCTCCTTGGCCGCGTGGCCGGTGCCGACCACGGTCTTCTTGACCAGGTTGGGCGGGTACTCGAACACCGCCAGGCCGGCCCGCGACGGGGCCAGCAGGGCGATGCCCCGGGCCTGGCCCAGCTTCAGGGTCGAGACCGCGTTCTTGTTGACGAAGGTTTCCTCCACCGCCGCCTCCTGGGGCCGCCAGCGGGCGATGACGTCGGCCAGGCCGTCGTAGATTTCGACCAGGCGCGCCGCCAGCTCGACCTTGGGGTCGGCGCGGACGATGCCGTGGGCCACATGGCTCAAGCGGTTGTCCCGGACCTCTATGATGCCCCATCCCGTATTGCGCAACCCGGGGTCCAGTCCTAGCAATCGCATGCGGCTCTCTTTCCGAAGCGCGGAGGGGGCGCGGCGCGGTTCAGGCGCTCAGCCTCTCCATGATTTCGTCGGACACGTCGAAGTTGGCGGCCACCCGCTGCACGTCGTCGCTGTCCTCCAGCACGTCCAGCAGCTTGAACAGGGTCTGCGCCGCGTCCTCGTCGATCTCGATGGTGTTCTGCGGCTTCCAGATCAGGTTGGCGTCCTCGGGCTCGCCGAACCGGTCCACCAGGGTGTCGCGCACGGTGTTGAAGTCGTCGGGGTCGCAGGTGATCTCGTGGGTGTCGCCCTCGGAATCCACGTCCTGGGCGCCGGCCTCCAGGGCGGCCTCGAACATGTCCTCGGCGTCGGCCGCCTCGGCCGGGTAGACGATGGACCCGACCCGGTCGAACATGAAGCCCACGCTGCCCGTCTCGCCCAGGTTGCCGCCGTGCTTGGAGAAGGCGGCGCGCACCTCGGCGGCGGTGCGGTTGCGGTTGTCGGTCAGGGCCTCGACGATCACGGCGACCCCGCCGGGGCCGTAGCCCTCGTAGCGGATCTCCTCGTAGTTGTCGCCGTCGGTGCCGCCCTCGGCCTTCTGGATCGCCTTCTTGATGCGGTCGGCGGGCATGTTCTGGGCCCGCGCGGCGCCGATGGCGGCGCGCAGGCGCGGGTTCATGTCCGGTTCGCTGCCGGTACGGGCGGCGACGGTGATCTGCAAGGCGAGCTTGGCGAACACCTTGGCCCGCTTGGCATCCTGGGCGCCCTTGCGGTGCATGATGTTCTTGAACTTGGAATGGCCGGCCATCGTCCGGAAAGACCTCCTTGTCGAGCCATGGCTGTGGAGAATGTATGGGTTGCGGCGATGCCGGGCGGCGCGGCTTCCCGCGCGCCCTCGCCCCGGCGGCCAATATGGCAACAAATGGGCGGCAGGAAAAGGGCCGCCGCCGCCCGCCGTCTCCCGTTCCCTGTTCCAGGCCGTGGACTCGTCTCGCGACGGCCCTGAATACGCCGTTTTTGCTTAACAGCCCCTTAACCCGGGAACCCGTCCGGGATCAGCTCGGCCAGGCGCCCGCCCACGCGCACCGGCGAGATGGCGGTGGCCAGGCCGGTGTCGTCGTCGGTCTCGACCAGGGCGCCGCACAGGGTCGCGGCGCCGCCGGCCGGTTCCAGCCGCCCGCCCGGCAGCTTGCGGGTGAACCGGGCCAGGGCGGTCCCCTTCTCCATGCCGATCACCGAATCGTAGTCGCCGCACATGCCCAGGTCGGTCTGGTAGGCGGTGCCGCCGGGCAGCACCTGGGCGTCGGCCGTGGGCACGTGGGTGTGGGTGCCCACCACCATGGACACGCGGCCGTCGCAGAAGTGGCCCATGGCCATCTTCTCGCTGGTCGCCTCGGCGTGCACGTCGACCACGGCGGCCTGCACCTCGCGCCCCAGGGGATGCCTGTCCAGCACCGCGTCGACGGCGGCGAAGGGGTCGTCCAGGGGGTCCATGTACAGCCGCCCCATGGGCTGCACCACCAGCACCCGGCGCCCGGCGCCGTCGGTGTACACGTTGAACCCGCGCCCCGGCGTCCCGGCCGGGTAGTTGACCGGGCGCAGCAGGCGCGGCTCGCCGTCGATGCGGTTCATGATCTCGCGCTGGTCCCACACGTGGTTGCCGGTGGTGACCACGTCGGCGCCGGCCTCGAAGAAGGCGTGGCAGATGCCCTCGGTGATGCCGAACCCGTGCGCCGCGTTCTCGCCGTTGACAATGGCGAAGTCCACGGCCAGGCGCCGGCGCAGGCGCGGCAGGTGTTCGATCACCACCTGGCGCCCGGCGCGGCCGACCACGTCTCCGCAGAAAAGAATGCGCATGCGTTTTCCGAAACTAGGAGTCCCGCAAGATACGCGTGGCGGCGTCGGTGATCAACCAGTCCAGGCGCTGGTCGTGGCCGTCGCGGGGCACGGCGTCCACCCGCTGCGCCTCGAAGGCGACGCCGGCCACCACCAGGTCGCCGGCGGCGCGCAGGTCGGCGATGGTGCGGTCGTAGAAGCCGCCGCCCTGGCCCAGGCGGTAGCCGTCCTCGTCGAAGGCCAGCAGCGGCGCGGCGATGACCCGCGGCGTCACCTGGGCGCCGTCCACCGGCACCGGGATGTCCAGGGCGCCGGGCCGCAGCGCCGCCCCCGGCACCCAGCGGCGGAACGCCAGCGGCGCCGCCCTGGCCACCACCACCGGCAGGCAGCACAGGTGGCCCATGGCGTGCAGGGTGGCCAGCAGCGGGCGGGTGTCGATCTCGCTGCCGTGGGGCCAGTAGGCGGCCACCACCTGGGGCCCCGGGCCGGGGCACATGGCCGGCAGGGCCTCGACGAAGCGGCGCGCCAGGCGCCCGGCGGCGGCCTCGCGCGCGGCCGGGTCGAGGTCCCGGCGGCGGCCGCGCGCCGCGGTGCGCAGAAGCTGCTTGCGGTGCGCCAGGTCTTGGTCGGTCACGGCTGCTCCTGGAAATCTGTCGGGAGATCTTGTCGGGGGAAGGTGCCGCCGCGAAGCCGTCGGCCGGGATATCCTCCGTGGCCTGCGTCAGCAGGTGGGCGCCGTGTCCCGGGCCCACGGGCCCGGCAGGGACAGCTCCCTAGAGGTAGATATTGGCCCCGGGGATAAGGTGGCCTAACGCACTCCGCAGCGGCGTGTCCTAATAGTTAGGCCTGTTCGACCCGTTCGGCAATATGCTCCAGGCGGTCGGCCAACTGGTCGATGGTGCCGCCGATGCGCTCTTCCAGCTCGCCGATGGCGGTGCCGCCCTTGGCGGCGCGCAGGGCCTCCATGTCGGCATAGGCGTCGGACAGCTCGTCGGCGATCAGCAGGCTGGACATGACCAGCAGGCGGGCGTCGCCGATCTGGCCGACGGCGGCCACCAGCTCGCCGATGCGCTTGTCCACGTACGCGGCCAGGCGCGCCAGGTGCGCCTCCTGCCCGTCGTCGCAGGCGATGTCGTACTTGCGGTTGTTGATGGTGACGGATACCTGGGCCATGGCCCCACCCTACTCCTCGAGCACGTCGCGCAGCCGGCCGATGACCTCGTCCAGGCGGCTGCCCACCGAGTCCGCGGTCTTGCGCAGGCTGTCGTTCTCCTGGCGCAGGGTCGCCACCTCGACCAGGTCGCCGGGGCCCACGGCGGCGGCGCCGGCCTGGGCCGCGGCGCGCGCCTCGACGGCCGCCTCCAGCCGGTCCATGGCGTTTTCCAAGCGCCGCTGCGCCTGCTGCAACCGGTCCTGCATGTGATCCCTGCCTCTATTTATGGGCTCTTGCCGGCTGTCGGCCGGTGCCGGTTTTTCACCCCTGACGCGCCGGTGCACCCGGTGGCGCGCGGGCCAGCCCCGAATATGCCCCCGCGCCGTGGGACCGTCAACCGCCCGTGAGCCGCGCGTGCGCGTCGCGTCCCCCCGCCGCCGGCGCGCCGGGCCGGGCAAACCGCGGCTTGTCATAAAAAATGCATTGACGTGAAAAGCCTGCCGGTTGATTTTGGACCGGCGCGCTCGGTATCCCACCCGATCGGGTAAAATCCGCATGCCCTCGGGGGTGTTATGCGACCGGGCCCGTTGTGTTAAGAGGGGCTCCAACTTTTTCAGTTCAGGAGGATGCAATGGCGGTTCGCGTTGCGATTAATGGCTTTGGCCGTATCGGTCGGCTGACCCTTCGGGCGGCCTTCGAGGCCGGCCGGGATGATATCGAGTTCGTGGCGATCAACGATCTGGGTCCGGTGGAAACCAATGCCCACCTGCTGCGGTACGACTCGGTCCACGGCGCCTATCCGGGCACCGTGAAGACCACGTCGTCCAGCATGAATCTGGGCAAGGGCGCCATCAAGGTGTTTGCCGAGCCCGACCCCACCAAGCTGCCCTGGGGCAAGCTGGACGTGGACGTGGTGATGGAGTGCACCGGCCGCTTCACCAGCAAGGAGACCGCGTCCAAGCACCTGGAGGCGGGCGCCAAGCGGGTGCTGGTTTCGGCCCCGGCCTCGGGCGCCGACCTGACCCTGGTCCAGGGCGTGAACAGCAACAAGCTGCGCAAGAGCCACAAGGTCGTGTCGAACGCGTCGTGCACCACCAACTGCCTGGCCCCGGTGGCCTTCGTGCTGAACGGGCTGATGGGCATCGAGCGCGGCTACATGACCACCATCCACTCCTACACCGGTGACCAGCCGACCCTGGACGTGATGCACAAGGACCTGCGCCGGGCCCGCGCCGCGGCCCTGTCCATGATCCCGACCTCGACCGGCGCCGCCCGCGCCGTCGGCCTGGTGCTGCCCGAGCTGGCCGGCAAGCTGGACGGTTCCGCCATCCGCGTGCCGACCCCGAACGTGTCGGTGGTCGACCTGGTGTTCACGGCCGCCAAGAAGACCTCGGCCGACGAGATCAACGCCGCCATCGAGAAGGCGGCCAAGGGCAAGCTGAAGGGCATCCTGGCCTACTCCGACGGGCCGACCGTGTCCATCGACTACAACCACAACCCGTTCAGCTCGATCTTCGACGCCACCCAGACCCAGGTCATCGACGGCAAGCTGTGCCGCGTGCTGTCCTGGTACGACAACGAGTGGGGCTTCTCCAACCGCATGAGCGACACCGCCGTGCAGATGGGCAAGCTGGGCTGAGCGCCCACCCCGGTCCGGTCCCGCCGCGGACCGTTCCCAGCGGGACCCTCGGGTCCCGCTTTCGCGTTCCGGCCATGACCACCGCCATCGCCACCGTCATCGTGCACAGCCAGGCCCAGGCTGCCGCCGCCCTGGCCGCGGCGGCGGCGCTGGGCGTCCCCGTGCGCCTGGCCAGCGCGCCGGGCGCCGCCGCCACCCTCGGCGCCGCCACCTTCGCGCGCATGGTGGCGCGGGCGGGCACAGGCCCATCCGGACGCGGCCTTTCGGGCGGTGCTGGACTGCGGCGGCGACGCCGGCTACGCCCTGGGCGCCCTGCGCGCCGGGGTCGCGGCCCTGCGCCTGGACGCGCCGGCCGCGGTGCGGGCCAAGGTCGCCGCCATCGCCGCCGCCACCGGCGCCACGGTCGAGCCGGCCGGCGACCCGGGTCCGGCCCTCGACCTGGACGGGGTCGCCGACCCGGAAACGGCCTGCCGCGACTGGTTGCGATTGACCGCCGCCGGGCCGGTGGAGTAAGGGGGGCCATGGACGCCGCCGCCGCCTGCCAGTTGTACCTGATCACGCCGCCCGCCTTCGACCCGGACGCCTTCGCCGACGTCCTGGCGGCGGCGCTGGACGCCGGCCCCGTGGCCTGCGTGCAGCTTCGCCTGAAGGGCCCGGACGGCACGCCCATGGCGCGCGACGCCGTGGCCCGCGCCGCCGATCGCCTGCGCCCCGTGGTCCAGGGCCGCGACGTGGCCCTGATCATGAACGACGACCCGGCCCTGGCCCGCGAGACCGGGTGCGACGGCGTGCACGTGGGCCAGGAGGACGCGGCCTATGCCCAGGCGCGCCGCGCCGTGGGCGCCGACGCCATCGTCGGCGTCACCTGCCACGACTCCACCGACCTGGCCCTGGAGGCGGCCGAGGCCGGCGCCGACTACGTGGCCTTCGGCGCCTTCCACGCCACCGGCACCAAGCAGCCCAAGACCCGGGCCGAGCCGTCGATCCTGGAATGGTGGTCGACCATGACCACCGTGCCCTGCGTCGCCATCGGCGGCATCACCGTGGCCAACGCGCCGCCGCTGGTCGCCGCCGGCGCCGACTTCCTGGCCGTGGTCGCCGGGGTTTGGGACCATCCCGACGGCCCGGCGGCGGCGGTGCGCGCCTTCGACGACCTGTTCCGGCGCGGCGGCTGACGCTCCGCCGTTGCCAGGCATCCGCCAACCTGCTAGTACTCCGGCGCGCCGCCCCCGGGGCGGCGATCCCAACCAGAGGCGGTAAGGACCGATGAAGATCAACGGAAACGCCGTGCGTCCCGGCATGGTGATCGAGCACCAGGGCCGCCTGTGGCGGGCGGTGCGCATCCAGCACACCCAGCCCGGCAAGGGCGGCGCCTATTTGCAGGTGGAGCTGAAGGACATCCGCGACGGCACCAAGCTGAACGAGCGCTTCCGCTCGGCCGAGACGGTCGAGCGCGTGCGCCTGGACCAGAAGCCGTACCAGTACCTGTTCTCGGACGGCGACATGTTCACCTTCATGGACAACGAGACCTTCGATCAGGTGTCCCTGAACGCCGACCTGATCGGCGAGGACCAGGTGCCGTTCCTGCAGGAAGGCATGACGGTGGAGATCGAGAGCTACGAGGACTCGCCCATTTCCGTGCTGCTGCCGGACTCGGTGGTGCTGGAGGTGGTCGAGGCCGACGCCGTGGTCAAGGGCCAGACGGCGTCGTCGTCCTACAAGCCGGCGGTGCTGGAGAACGGCGTCCGCGTCATGGTGCCGCCGCACATCGAGGCCGGCACCCGGATCGAGGTCAACACCTCGGAAGGCACCTACGTGGGCCGCGCCAAGGACTGATCCGCGGCCCCTCCCCCACCGAACCGATCCCCACCGACAAGGAACCGCCATGGCCGCGCGATCCCCCCTGATCAACGTCATGATCGCCGCCGCCCAGAAGGCGGCGCGCGGGCTGATCCGCGACTTCGGCGAGGTCGAGCAGTTGCAGGTGTCGCGCAAGGGGCCGTCGGACTTCGTCAGCACCGCCGACCGCAAGGCCGAGCGCACCCTGCGCCGCGAGCTGGTCAAGGCGCGGCCCAACTACGCCCTGCTGATGGAGGAGTCCGGCGAGACGGCGGGGGCCGACGTTTCCAACCGCTGGATCGTCGACCCCCTGGACGGCACCACCAACTTCCTGCACGGCATCCCCCACTTCGCCGTCTCGGTGGCCCTGGAGCGGGACCGCCAGTTGCTGGCCGGCGTGGTCTACGACCCGGTCAAGGACGAGATGTTCTGGGCCGAGAAGGGCCAGGGCGCGTACCTGAACGGGCGCCGCCTGCGGGTGTCGGGCCGGCGCGAGCTGGACGATTCCCTGTTCGCCACCGGGATCCCGTTCAAGGGCGTGCGCGACCACGAGGCGTTCCTCAAGCAGCTCGGCGCGGTGATGGCCGTGTCGGCCGGGGTGCGCCGCCTGGGCGCGGCGGCGCTGGACCTGGCCTATGTCGCGGCCGGGCGCTACGAGGGCTATTGGGAGACCGGACTGCAGCCGTGGGACACGGCGGCCGGCATCGTCCTGGTGCGCGAGGCCGGCGGCTATGTCACGACCCTGGAGGGCGGCCCGGACATGCTGGCCACGGGCAGCATCCTGGCGGCCAACGACCAGCTCCACGGGACCCTCGGCAAGACCCTGCGGGCGGGCGCCTGAGGCGCCTGGAAGGCGGCGATTCCGCCACGCGATTGCGGTTGTTTGTGCCGGGACGCTTGGCTATTGTTGTGCCTGCGGTTCGGCGGCGCAACCGCCGGAGGGCATTCGTTTTTCTTGGGGGAAGTGCCAGGCACATGCGGACACTTCGAATTCTTCTGGCCGCCATCGCCCTGACGGCCCCTGCGACCCTGACGGCGGCGATCCAGCCGGCGGCGGCCCAATCGGCCGAGGACAGCGTCGTCGTCGACATGTCGGTGCTGGACGACGGCGGCTACGGCGCCGGCCCCGGGGTGCCGGGCATGGTCGGCGGCCTGCGCATTCCCGGCCCGCGGCCGCCGGCGTCCCAGTTCCACGCCCCGCCCGGCTACGCCGCCGCCCCGTCCATGGAGGCGGACGAGACGGCGCCACGACCGCGCATCCACCTGCGCCAGCCGACCGAGGCGCCGGCAGCGCCGGCGCGCATGGCCCGCCGCACCGCACCGGCGCCCACCGCCATGGCGGCCCCCCAGGCGGCACCCCAGGCGGCACCCAAGGCCGCACCGGCGGCGGCCAGGCCGACCGCGCCCATGGCCATGACCAAGCGGCCCGAGGCGCCCAAGCCCGTGGCCGCCATGGAGAAGCCGGCCCTGCCGGCCCCGGCCCCGGCGCCGGCGCCGAAGATGGAGGCCAAGGCCGAACCGAAGATGGAACCCAAGGCCGCGCCCAAGCCCGAGCCCAAGCCCGCGCCCAAGCCCATGGCGGCGCCGGCGCCCAAGCCCGCGCCGATGGCGAAGATGGCCGACACCGCCGCGGCCGCCGACAAGAAGGTGCCGCCGCCGGCCCCGGCCGCGCCCAGGCCCGCCGCCGCGCCGGCGCCCGCGCAGGCCGCCCGGCCGCGGCCGTGGCCCAGGTCGACCCGGCGCCCTGCGGCCCGGCCGGGTGTACCAGGTCACCTTCGACGACGAGGCCACCAAGCTGCCGGCCGACGCGGCGCCCAACCTGCGCGCCGTGGTCGACGGGCTGAAGAGCAACAACAACCTGCGCCTGCAACTGATGGCCTACGCCGGCGGCGCCGAGATGACCCCCAACAACGCCCGCCGCATGTCCCTGCGCCGCGCCCTGTCGGTCCGGTCCTACCTGATCGACCAGGGGGTGCGCAGCACCCGCATCGACGTCCGCGCCCTGGGCAACAAGACCACCGAACAGCCCGCCAACCGGGTCGACGTGATGGTGGTGGAGCGGTGAGCCGCACCCCCGCGCACCGCCGCCGGCCCGCCCCCCCGCGCACCGACCCGCGCACCGGCCCGCGCACCGACCCGCGCACCGACCCGGGGGCCGGCACCGGGACCGACAGCCAGGAGTCGCCACGCCCATGACGAGGCCCCAGCGGTATCTGATCCGGATGCTCGCGTTCGTGATCGCGGTTCTGGTCGCCTGCGCGTTCCTGTTCAATCCCCTGCGCGAGGCGTTCATGGCCAACGCCGCCCTGAACGGGCTGATCGTCGGCGTGCTGGTGCTGGGCATCATCTACAACTTCCGCCAGGTGGTGCGCCTCTACCCCGAGGTGCACTGGATGGAATCCTTCCAGACCCGCGAGCCGACCCTGTCGCAGCCGCACCCGCCGCGCCTGCTGGCGCCCATGGCGCGCATGCTGGGCGAGCGCAAGGACCGGCTCAGCCTGTCGGCCCTGGCCATGCGCTCGCTGCTGGACGGCATCGTGTCGCGCCTGGATGAATCCCGCGACCTGTCGCGCTACACCATCGGCCTGCTGATCTTCCTGGGCCTGCTGGGCACCTTCTGGGGGCTGCTGGGCACCATCGCCTCGATCAGCGACGTGATCGGCGGCCTGTCCACGGCCACCGGCGACGTGACCCAGTTGTTCGGCGACCTGAAGGCGGGCCTGGCGGCGCCCCTGGAGGGCATGGGCACGGCCTTCAGCTCGTCCCTGTTCGGCCTGTCGGGCTCGCTGGTGCTGGGCTTCCTGGACCTGCAGGCGGGCCAGGCCCAGAACCGGTTCTACACCGAGCTGGAGGACTGGATGTCGAGCATCACGCGGCTGGGCAGCGGCGCCATGGTCGAGGGCGGCGACCAGTCGGTGCCGGCCTACGTCCAGGCCCTGCTGGAGCAGACCGCCGAGAGCCTGGAGAACCTGCAGCGCACCATGGCGCGCGGCGAGGAGAACCGCATGTCGGCCAACGCCAGCCTGGTGTCGCTGAGCGAGAAGGTGGAAACCCTGACCGACCACATGCAGACCGAGCAGACCCTGATGCTGCGCCTGGCCGAGAACCAGATCGAGCTGAAGCCGCTGTTGGAGAAGATGGCGGCGCGGGGCAGCGGCAACGGCGGCATGGACGAGTCCACCCGCGGCCACATCCGCAACCTGGACGTCTACGCCGCCCGCATGCTGGAAGAGATGAGCGCCGGCCGCGACGAGATCATCCACCAGATGCGCAGCGAGATCAAACTGCTGGCCCGCACCATCGCCGCCATCGCCGAAGACGACCGCTAGGTCAATCCGGTCCATGCCCTCGCTCTCCCGCCGGTCCCAGTACAGCGCCAACACCTGGCCCGGGTTCGTCGACGCCCTGGCCACCATGCTGATGGTCATCATCTTCGTGCTGATGATCTTCGTGCTGGCGCAGTTCTTCCTGGGCGAGGCCCTGACCGGCCGCGACCAGGCGTTGCAGCGCCTGCAGGACCAGGTCGGCGAACTGGCCGAGCTGCTGGCCCTGGAGCGGCGCGCCAATTCCGACCTGCGCCTGAACGTGGCCCAGCTTTCCGAGGAATTGCAGGCCTCGGTGGCCAAGCGCGACGACCTGGCGGCGGCCATGCAGGCCCTGAGCGCCCGCGCCGAGCGGGCCGAGGCCAAGTCCAAGGACCTGGAGGGCTCGCTGGCCGACGCCTTCGAGACCATGACCGCCGACAAGGAGACGATCCAGGACCTGCAGAAGACGGTGGCCGCCGACAAGGAGACCATCGAGCTGAAGGTCAAGGAGCTGGCCACCCTGGCCAACGACATCGCCTCGCTGAAGGCCCTGCGCGAGGAACTGGAGAAGAAGATCGTCGAGCTGGCGACCCAGAACCGCGAGGCCTGGGACGCCCTGACCGAGGCCGAGAAGGAGAAGACCAAGTCCGCCGACGCCCTGGCCCTGTCGGAGAAGGAGAAGAAGGAGCTGCTGGAGGCCCTGACCCGCGCCGAGCGCGAGAAGGAGGACACCCAGGCGGCCCTGCGCCAGGCCCAGGGCGAGGCCGACAAGAACAAGTCCGAGCACGAGAAGGCCCTGGCCGAGCTGTTGAGCCAGCGCAAGCTGTCGGACTCGGCCCAGGCCCAGGTGGCGCTGCTGAACAAGCAGCTCGCCGCCCTGCGCGAACAACTGGCGCAGCTTTCCAAGGCCCTGGACGTGGCCGAGGCCAAGGCCGAGGACCAGGGCGTGCAGATCGCCACCCTGACCAGCCGCCTGAACGCGGCCCTGGCGACCAAGGTGCAGGAGCTGTCGCGCTACCGCTCGGAATTCTTCGGCCGCCTGCGCGAGGTGCTGGGCGGGCAGCAGGGCGTGCGCATCGTCGGCGACCGGTTCGTGTTCCAGTCCGAGGTGCTGTTCGCCAGCGGCTCGGCCGACATCGAGGAATCGGGCCAGGCGCAGATGCGCCAGTTGGCGGCCTCGCTCAAGGACCTGATCACGCGCATGCCCAAGGACATCGACTGGGTGCTGCGGGTGGACGGCCACACCGACAACGTGCCCATCAGCAACCAGCAGTTCCCGTCCAACTGGGAGCTGTCGTCGGCGCGCGCCATCTCGGTGGTCAAGTTCCTGATCGACCAGGGCATCCCGGCGCACCGCCTGGTCGCCGCCGGGTTCGGCGAGTACCAGCCCCTGGACGAGCGGAGCGACGAGATCGGGCGGCGGCGCAACCGCCGCATCGAGTTCAAGCTGACCCAGCGCTGACCGGCCCGTCCATGCTGGTCCTGTTCCTCATCGTCTTCGTCGATCTGGTCGGCTTCGGCATCGTCATCCCCCTGCTGCCCTTCTACGGCGAGCACTACCACGCCACGCCCGACCAGGTGGGCCTGCTGATGGCGGTCTATTCCCTGACCCAGTTCGTGGCGGCGCCGTTCTGGGGCCGGCTCAGCGACCGGGTCGGCCGGCGCCCGGTGCTGCTGGTCAGCCTGGCCGGCCTGGCCGCGTCCTATGTCTGGCTGGGCCTGGCCGGCAGCCTGGCCGAGCTGTTCGCGGCCCGCGCCCTGGGCGGGCTGATGGCCGGCAACATCGCCACCGCCTTCGCCTACGTGGCCGACGTGACGACCCCCGAGAACCGGGCCCGCGGCATGGGCGCCGTGGGCGCCGCCTTCGGCCTCGGCTTCATCTTCGGCCCGGCCATCGGCGGCATGCTGGCCGGCGCCGACCCGGCCACCGCCGACTTCCGTACCCCCGCCTTCGCCGCCGCCGGCCTGTCGGGCACGGCCCTGGTCATGGCCCTGGTGCTGTTGAAGGAGTCCCTGTCGGCCGAGGTCCGCGCCCGCATCGCCGGGCGGCCGCGGCGGAACCGCCTGCGCCAGTTCGCCGACGCCCTGGCCCTGCCCCACGTGGGCCTGCTGATCGCGCTGTCGTTCCTGGCCACCTTCGTGTTCGCCGGCATGGAGACCACCTTCGCCATGTGGTCGCGGCGCCAGTTCGGCTGGGGCCCCGCGCAGAACGGCTACCTGTTCGCCTTCGTCGGCGTCATCAGCGCCCTGATCCAGGGCGGCCTGGTGGGGCGCCTGGCGCGCCAGGTGGGCGAGGCCTGGCTGATCGTCGGCGGCGCCGTGGCCCTGGCCCTGGGCATGGTGCTGATCCCGCTGTCGACCGGCCTCGGCCTGCTGGTGCCGGCCATGGCCGTGGTCGCCTTCGGCTTCTCCATCATGTCGCCCAGCCTGAACAGCCTGATCAGCCTGCAGGTGGGCGAGGAGAGCCAGGGCGGGGTCATGGGGGTGACCCGCTCGGCCACCACCCTGGCCCGGGTCCTGGGCCCGGCCTGGGCCGGCATGCTGTTCGCCGCGCTGGGTCGCGACTGGCCCTACTTCGGCGGCGCCCTGGTGATGGCGGTGGTGGTGGCCCTGGGCCTGCGCGCCCGCGCCGCCCGGGGCGCCGGGGCCAAGCGCCACGGCTGACCGTACGCGGCCGGTTTCCGGCCCGGCCGCGCCGCGGTCATTTTCCGGCCCATTCATGTGAATTCCCGCGAAGTACTGTTCGATTAGCGAAATTAATACACAATTATCGTGTAAAAAACTTGTTTTAATTCTCAAGGACTTCCCGTAAAAACGGGGAAAGCAAAGCAAAAAATACGTCCACATTCGACATCGGGAGGAGTCGATCCATGGCTGGTCAGCCCCTGTTCATTTTGCTGTGCTCGGCCGAGCACGAAAAGATCCAGATGGCCGCCATGCTGGCGTCCGTCGCCGCCGTGTCGGACCGGCCGGTGACCCTGTTCGTCAGCATGGGCGCCCTGCCCGTGTTCCAGAAGGGGCTGTCGCCGGACGAGGCGTACAAGGGCGGCAGCTTTTCCAAGATCCTGCGCGACAAGGGCGCGCCCGACGCCATCACGCTGTTCGGCCAGGGCAAGATGCTGGGCGAGATGACGGTGCTGGCCTGCTCCATGGCCCTCGACGTGCTAGGCTGGGAGCTGGAGGACCTGACCGAGGACCTGTTCGACGAGCCCGGCGGGTTGACCAAGTTCCTGAACGACGCCGAAGACGGCCAACTGGTGACGCTGTAGGCCGCGCCGGCGCGGCGCCAAACCGGAGGAGATCCCAGCCATGAGCAAACGCACCACCATCGACGCCAAGGGCGCCTTCTGCCCGGGCCCGCTGATGGAACTGATCGCGGCCCTGAAACTGGTCGAGGTCGGCGACGAGATCGAGGTCCTGTCCACCGACAAGGGCACCGTCACCGACACGCCCGAATGGGTCAACAAGGTCGGCCACGAGATGGTCGAGACCGTCGAGCACGACGGCTATTGGAGCGTGGTCGTGCGCAAGGCCAAATAGGCCCGCGCCGCCACGCGGCCAAGGCCAACACCAAGAGCGGCGCCACAAGCCGCCTGGCATGAAATCAACAATTCGGGAGGAAACCATCCATGGCCAAGAGAATCCTGATTGTCGGCGGCGGCCTCGCCGGCACCATCGTCGCCAACGGCCTGTGCCGCCAGATCGGCCCGATGCTGCGCTCGGGCGCCGTCAACATCACCATGATCGGCAACACCGACACCCACATGTACCAGCCCGGCCTGCTGTACGTGCCGTTCGGCAAGATCCGCGAGGCCGAGCTGTTCCGCGAGCAGCGCAAGGTGCTGGACCGGCGCGTCCCCTACTTCATCGACCCGGCGACCAAGATCGACGTCGAGAACAAGCAGGTGATCACCGAATCCGGCAAGGCGTGGAAGTACGACTACCTGGTCATCGCCACCGGCTCGCGCATCGTGCCCGAGTCGATCCCCGGCATGGCCGAGGGCGCGCACTGGTTCTACGACCTCGAAGGCGCGCGCAAGATGCGCGACGCGCTGGAGAAGTTCGAGGGCGGCAAGGTGGTGGTCAACGTCAACGCCCCGCACAAGTGCCCGGTGGCGCCGCTGGAAGTGACCTTCATGCTGTACGACTTCTTCAAGCGCAAGGGGGTCTTGGACAAGACCGAGATCATGTACACCTACCCCATCGGCCGCCTGCACGCGCTGGAGCCGGTGGCCATGTGGGCCGGGCCGGAGATGGACAAGTACAACATCAAGTACGAGACCTTCTTCAACACCAAGGAGGTGGACCCCGAGGCCAAGACCATCACCTCCGAGGAGGGCTCGACCCTGCCCTACGACCTGCTGGTCACCATCCCGCCGCACAACGGCCAGAAGGTCATCACCGACAGCGACCTGGGCGCCGGCGGCTGGGTGCCGACCAACACCAAGACCCTGCACCGCGAGGGATCGACCGACGTGTTCGTGGTCGGCGACACCACCAACATCCCGATCTCCAAGGCCGGCTCCACCGCCCACTTCGAGGCCGACACCATCGTCGACAACCTGGCCAGCCTGCTGATGGAAGGGCGCATGGCGCGGGACTACGACGGCAAGGTGTTCTGCTTCGTCGAGACCGGCATGGACAGCGGCACCTACGTCTGGTTCAACTACACCACGCCGCCCAACCCGGGCCCGCCGTCGCAGATGATCCACTGGTTCAAGCTCGCGTACAACCGCCTGTACTGGCTGTCCGCGCGCGGCCTGCTGTAGGGGGGCCGGGACATGAATGAATCCTCGCCCGGACGCAACGAACCCCTGTCGGAACTGGAACGCGTGGCGCAGGCCGCCACCGACGCCCTGACCGACGGCATTGTCGAGCGGCTGTCGGTCACCGGGGTCAACGCCCTGGAGATCGTCGACCGCCTGAACGACGACCAGACGCGCGACGCCGTGCACAAGGTGCTGGACCGGCTGACCGAGCTGAACAACATCGGCGCCGTCGACACCCTGTTCGACGCCGTCACGGTGATCCACTCGGCCCGCTCGGCGGCCACCGACGCCATGGTCGAGCGGTTCTTCATCTTCATCGAGCACATGATCAACAACCTGGGTACCGAGGAACTGGCGCTGCTGGCCCACAACGCGCGGCGCGCCATGGAGGAGGCCGCCGACGAGCACGCCGGCCGCAAGCCCTCGGGCGGCATGCTGAAGGCCGTGTCGCTGCTGTCCAAGCCGCGCACCATCGCCGCCCTGGAGTTCTTCCTGACCTTCGCCTGCCGCATGCAGGAGCGGACCCAGCAGCACCGCCACGACCCCGAGAACCTGGGCAACTGAGGCCCCGGTCCCGGACCGTCCCTTCCGCCCCGCCCGGCCCTGCCGGGCGGGGTTTTCCACGGCCGGGCTTGACGGCGGCGCGGCGGCGGGCTATCTCCGCGCCACGGGTCAAGCCCCCGGCCGCTCGCGGGAGGGTCGTCCTCCTCTGGTGAAGTGCTTGGCGCCGGTCCCGCGACCGGCCCCGGTTGGCGATCGTTCCCTGTCGTACCAGGCGGTCCCCATGGCAATGCGAGCCCCATGACACACGACCGCTTGCAGATTGCGAGAGGACCGATCATGGCTTCCCCGTCCCACACCCCGACCCCGACCCTCGACCAGTTGAAGGCCGAGGCCCGCGCCCTGCGCGCCGAGGGCGCCGCCGGCGGCGCCCCCCTGACCCACGCCCGGGCCCTGGAGGCCGTGGCCCGGCGCCACGGCTTCCGCGACTGGAACGTGGCCGCGGCGCGCCTGTCGAACCGGCCCCAGTGCCCGGTCAACCTGGGCGACCGGGTCGCCGGGCGCTACCTGAAGCAGGCCTTCGCCGGCACCGTCATCGGCGTCCAGGCCCTGTCCGGGTCCGGCCCGTGGCGGGTCACGGTGCACTTCGACGACCCCGTCGACGTGGTCACCTTCGACAGCTTCTCGGCCTTCCGCCAGCGCGTCACCTGCGTGGTCGACGGCGACGGCCGGGCCCTGGCCCGCACCGGCGACGGCGTGCCGCACATGGTGCTGGACCTCTAGAACCGATCCCGTTCGAAAGGGCGCGGCCCGGGCGGCGCCGCATTCCCCCGGCGCGGGGCGGGACGGACCGGCGGGTCCGCCCCGCCCTCGCCCCTTGCGGGCGGCGGTTTCGGGGATTACGCCATGGCGTGTTTCGTGATACAACCTGGAATAAAAAAAATCATCTCGCAGCGAACTTTGGGAGGTATCCGATGGCCATGGAGCGTATCACCTATGATCAAGCCCGCACCCGTATGAAACCAGGAGATGTCATCGCCTTCTCCGGCAAGGGCAACTTCTCCGAGATCATCAAGTTCGCCACCTTCTCCGAGGTGTCCCACGTCGGCGTCATCCTGCAGACGCAGATCGTCGACGACCGGACCGACCGCTTCTTCAACCAGATCATCGAGTCGACCTCGCTGAACGGCTTCAACGGGGTCAACGTATCGCGGTTTTCCGACCGCCTCGCCACCTACGACGGCGAGATCTGGTGGCTGCCGATCCGGGCCAACCTGCGCCAGGAACCGGAAGCCCACAAGGCGTTCTACGACTTCCTGTTCCTCCAGGCGCGCGAGCGCAAGCCCTATGACATGCCGCAGGCGGTGAAGTCGGCCCTGGACGCCCTGGACAAGCTGCCCTTCGGCATGCACGGCCCGGGGTACAACGAGGAGGACTTCAGCCGCTTCTTCTGCTCCGAACTGGTGGCGGCGGGCCTGGAGAAGGCCGGCGTCGTCGGCTCCGTCAACGCCTCCGAGGTCACCCCCATCGACCTGTGCCGCTGGAACATCTACGAGGACGACTACTTCCTGCTGAAAGGCGACGTGTCGAAGGAGATCAGCCGGTTCAACCGCCTGAACCCCAAGGACTGGGATTACTAAAGCGTCAGCCCGCCGTTGACGTGGATGACCTGGCCGGTGATGTAGGCGGCGTCGTCGGACAGCAGGAAGGCGATGGTGGCCGCCACCTCGTCGGGCTCGGCCAGGCGGCCCATGGGGACGACGCTTGCGATGCGCCGCCATTCGGCGTCGCTGAGCGACGAATGGCCGCTCTCCTCGTCCTTGCGCACGTAGCCCGGCGCCACGCAGTTGACCGTGCAGCCGTCGCGGGCAAGCTGCGCGGCGAGGGACTTGGCCAGGGCCTCCAGCCCCGCCTTGGCCGCCGCCGAGGCCGGATACCGCCCGCCGACCAGCGAAAAGCAGTGGGCCAGGAAGGTGGACACCGCCACCACCCGCCCGCGGGGTGACGCGCGCAGGTCATCGAGCGCCGCCGTGACCAGCTCCAGAAAGGCCGTCTCCACCACCCGCACCGAGTCGACGAAGCCCTGGCTGTCCAGCTTGCCCACCGGCCGGCGGTCGGCGAATCCGGCCACCGCCACCAGGTGGTCGATGCCGCCATAGGTCTTGCGCGCCAGGTCCACCAGGCTGGTCACGGTGGCCGGCCGGCGCAGGTCGCCGACCCGGGTCGCCACCTGGGCGCCCTTGGCCTGGCAGTCCTTGGCCACCGCCGCCAGCCCGGCGGCGTTGGAGCTGGTGCCCATGACCAGCGCCACGTCGGGCCCGGCCAGGCGCCGGCACAGGGCGGCGCCGATGCCGGTGGCGGCGCCGGTGACCAGGGTCACGGTGGGGCGGTCCGCTGCCATCTGGGTCCTCCTCTGCCGGGGCGTCGTCTGCCATGCGGCGGCGATGATAGGAGACGGCGCGGCGGAAGGATACCCCGCACGCGGCGCCGGGGTCAGGTGCCCGGCCGCTCCGCCGCCCCGGCCAGCTCCAGGTGCCCGCCGGCGCCGGCGAACAGGCGCCGCACCATGGGCTCGAAGAATTCCAGCGGTTCGGTGTCGTAGTCGGGGTCGAAGGCGTTCTGGTCGTAGGCGTGGCAGAAATAGGCGCAATCGTCGTACCACGGGTGGCCCTTGTAGCGGTCCCGCGCGTGGCGGTCGCCGCCCAGGTGGTGGTTGTAGTAGTAGCCCTGGAAGATGCCGTGGTGGGCGACGATCCAGTGCACCCGGTCGGACACGTAGGGTTTCAGCAGCGCCGCCGCCAGTTCGCCGTGGTTGTAGGGGGCGATGATGTCGCCGATGTCGTGCAGCAGGGCCGCCACCACCATCTCCTCGTCGGCGCCGTCGCGATGGGCCCGGGTCGCCGATTGCAGGCAGTGCCGGTAGCGGTTGATGCGGTAGCCGCCCCAGTCCACGTCCAGCAGCCGCAGGTGGGCCAGCACCCGGTCCACCAGGTCGCGGTTGAACGCGGCCTCCAGTTCCATGAGGTGGCGGAACTCCTCTTCGGTCCCGTCCTCCATGCGCGTCCACTTGACTTCCACGTCCATGGCAATCCCTCCACGCCGCCCGGTGCCTACCTCGATACCCCCGTTCATTGGGGAACGGAAGCGGTTTGGCCGCCGCCCCGGGGCCGTCGCCGCCTGTCGCGGGGGCGACACCGCCCCGCCGCGGCGGAATCCCGGCGCCGGCGGGGAGTGCCTTTTCCAATTCACATTCTCGGACCAGGTTGTACACTCGTTCCCACAAAACTCCGGCACGGCCTTGAAAGTTCTCCTGTATCCACAGACCAGGCTTGATCCGCCCGCCCCGGGACCGCGCAGACATCAATCTTCTTTTCGCCGGAGGGACAGCCGCGATGGAAGACACAGGCATCGACACGATTCTCGTGTTGAAGTTGTTCGCGATCGTTGCCCTGGTGGCGGGGAACGCGTTTTTCGTCGGATCCGAAATCGCCCTGACGTCGGCGCGGCGCAGCCGCATCAAGCAGCTGGCCGACATGGGCAACAAGTCGGCCAAGATCGTGCAGGTCCTGCACGAGGAGCCCGAGCGGTTCTATTCCGTGACCCAGATCGGCATCACCCTGGTGTCCCTGGCCCTGGGCGCCATCGGCATGATCACCATCAGCCACGTCCTGGACCCGGTGTTCGAGTTCATGTTCGTCAGCTTCGAGGGCGGCAAGCTGGGCGAAAGCCTGGTCAACACGGCCCATACCGTGTCCTACGCCATCGCCTTCCTGATCATCTCGTTCCTGCACGTGGTGGCCGGGGAACTGGCGCCCAAGGTGCTGGCTTTCCACAAGGCCGAGGCCCTGAGCCTGGCCGTGGCCCGGCTGATCAACAACCTGTACAAGGCGTTTTCCTGGATCATCTGGTTCATGAACAAGTCGTCGGACGGGCTGTTGTGGCTGTTCGGGCAGCGTGACCTGTCGAGCCACGTGGAGGGCCACTTCTCCATGTCCGAGGAGGAGATCCGCACCATCCTGTCGGCCAGCGAGCGCGAGGGCGTGCTGAACGCCGACGAGACCAAGATGATCCGCGGCGTGTTCGACCTGGACGAACACACCGTGCGCGAGGCCATGACCCCGCGCACCGACGTGCTGGCGGTGCAGGCGTCGGACACCGTGGCCGACGCCCTGGCCCTGTTCCAGGAGCGCCACCACGCCCGCTATCCCGTGTGCGAGGGCCACCTGGACCGCGTGGTCGGCATGATCGCCATGAAGGAGCTGCTCAACACCGTGGCCCAGTCCAAGGACAACGAGGCCATGCTGGCGGGATCGGTGCGCGACATCATGCTGCCGCCCTACCTGGTCCCGGAAAGCAAGACCCTGGCCAAGCTGCTGAAGGACTTCCGCAACAACCGCCAGCAGATGGCCATCGTCATCGACGAGTTCGGCGGTACCGCCGGGCTGATCACCCTGGAGGACGTGCTGGAGGAGATCGTCGGCGACTACGACGACGAGTTCACCCACCGCCAGCACACCGGGCCGGCCCACCGCCACGTCCGGCGCATGGAAGACGGGTCGTTCCTGATCACCGCCAGCAGCCGGGTGTCCGAGCTGGAATCGGCCATCGACTTCCCGTTCCCCGAGGAGCCCAACTACTTCACCATCGCCGGGCTGGTCTACAAGCGCCTGGGCCGGGTGCCGGCCGTGGGCGACACGGTCCAGCTTGACGCCGGCCGGCTGGAGGTGGCGGCCATGGACAACCACCGCATCACCCAGGTGCGGTTCGTCCAGCTCAAGGCCGAGCCCGCCGACGAAATCAAGGTGGCGGCGGATTGACCGCGCCCGGCAGGGGTGTACCGGCATGTTCTATGTGACCCTGATCAACTCGCTGGTCGTGTCCGTCGCGGTGGTCGTCCACTACGAATCCCTCTACCTGGTGACCCTGTTCATCCCCAAGATGCAGATCAAGCACCGCTACCGGATCGTGTTCGGCGTGTTCGCGGCGCTGTCCGCCCACGCCCTGGAGATCTGGATCTTCGCCCTCGCCTACTTCCTGATGAACCGGGCCGCGGGATGGGGGAACCTGTCCGGCAACATCGACGGCGGGCTGATGGACTGCGGCTATTTCTCGTTCACGGTGTTCACCACCCTGGGCTTCGGCGACATCGAGCCGCTGGGCCACCTGCGCTACCTGACCGGCATCGAATCCCTGACCGGCCTGGTGCTCATCTCCTGGTCCGCCTCGTTCCTGTTCTACGAGATGCAGCGGCACTGGAATACCCGCTAGCCGCGGCCGAATTTCCGCCGCGGGGACTTGAACCCGGCGATTTCCGGACTATATTCCTTTCAACTCTTTGACATTGTGAATATGCATGCTGATGGGCAGGCGGCCGGCGGCCCGGGTTCGACTTGACGACAAATGACGACATTTTTCCGCCGAAACGGCAGGTTGCCCGCCTTTTCAACGGGTTGCCCCGACGACATTGGGGCCGAAACCGGCTCCTGCCGGCCCGGACCGGGCGCAAGGCGGGTCAGGCCGGCCCGGAGGTCGTCATTTTCCGCGGGTGATCGGGGGGCTGTAGACGATGGCCAGTTGCAGGGCCTCGGGGCCCAGGCTGACCACCTCGTGGTCCAGCCCCGGCGGGATGCGCACCACGTGCCCGGGGCCGCAGTCCACCGGGGCGTCGCTGCCCAGGGTCACCCGGGCCCGGCCGGCCAGCACGAACATGGCCTGGAACTCGTGCTCGTGGTGGTGGCGGTCCGCGGTGCCGCCCGGGGCCAGGGTGCCGTGCACCATCTCGAAGCTGCCGCCCAGGTCCGCCGCCACCAGGCGCCGGTTGGTGGTGCCCGAATGGCCCGGCGGGGAATAGGTGTCCAGGTCGTCCAGGTGGGCGATGAGCGGCGTGTCGGCCATGGATGGTCCTCCGGTCAGGTCTTGATCTTCTTGGCGGCGGGCAGGCTGACCTGCGGCTGGCGCGGGCGCTTCAGCCAGCGCCGGCCGGCCGCCGGGTCCTGGCTGCCGTAGGTCTTGAACAGCTCCAGCACCCGGTCCATCTCGGCGTCGTCCAGCAGCACCGGCTCGCCGGCGCCCAGGGCCAGCAGGTACTGCTGCGCCAGGGTCTCCACCTCCACCGCCAGGTCCAAGGCCTTTTCCGCCGTGGCGCCCAGGGCGATCAGCCCGTGGTTGGCCAGC
The DNA here is from genome assembly GCA_024236415.1 of Hyphomicrobiales bacterium. Classification (GTDB taxonomy): domain Bacteria; phylum Pseudomonadota; class Alphaproteobacteria; order Rhodospirillales; family JACKKN01; genus JACKKN01. Next base: position 321,955 of record JACKKN010000004.1, on the reverse strand, counting down.
AGGCAGGCGCGGCGCCCGTGCAGGGCGGCCACGGCCCGGTCCGACAGGGCCTGGGTGCCGAAGGTGGCGTAGCCGCCGCAGCGGATGTCGCGCCCGCCGGCGGCGGCCACCATGTAGTGGAAGGCGGGGATGCCGCGGCGCAGGCAGGAAAGCGCCGTGGCGTGCGCCGAATGGGTGTGCAACACCGCCCCGGCGTCGGGCCGGGCGGCCAGGATGTCCAGGTGGAAGCGCCACTCGGACGACGGCCGGCGGTGGCCCGTGAACCCCGTGTCGGGACCCACGTGGACGATGTCGTCGGGCGCCAGGTCGCCATAGGCCATGCCCGACGGCGTGACCAGGAAGCCGCCGTCGACCCGCACGCTCAGGTTGCCCGACGTGCCCTGGTTGATCCCCAGGTCGTTCATGCGCCGGCACACGGCGATCATGGCGCGGCGCAGTTCGACCGAGTCGGCGGGGGCGACCACGGCGGCCACGGCGGTCCCCTCCCCGCCCTAGGCGGCCAGGTCGGGGAACAGGCCGGCCAGGCCCTCGCGGCTGGCGGCGCAGACGCCCTTCTCGGTGATCAGGCCGGTGACCAGGCGGGCCGGGGTGACGTCGAAGGCGTAGTTGGCGGCCTCGGACCCGGCCGGCAGCAGGTCGACGGTGGCGATGGCGCCGGCATCCGTGCGGCCGGTCATGTGCGACACCTCGCGCGGGTCGCGCTGCTCGATGGGGATCTCGGCGACCCCGTCGGCCACGGTCCAGTCCACCGTGGGCGACGGCAGGGCGACGTAGAACGGCACGCCGTTGTCGTGCGCGGCCAGGGCCTTGAGGTAGGTGCCGATCTTGTTGCACACGTCGCCCGTGGCGGTGGTGCGGTCGGTGCCGACGATGCACAGGTCGACCAGGCCGTGCTGCATCAGGTGGCCGCCCACGTTGTCCACCACCACCGTGTGCGGCACCCCGTGGCGGCCCAGTTCCCAGGCCGTCAGGCTGGCGCCCTGGTTGCGCGGGCGGGTCTCGTCGGCCCAGACGTGGACCGGGATGCCGGCGTCGTGGGCCTTGTAGATGGGGGCCAGGGCCGTACCCCAGTCCACGGTGGCCAGCCAGCCGGCGTTGCAGTGGGTCAGGATGTTGACCGGCTTGGGCTTGCGCCGGGTTTCCCAGGCGTCGCGGATCAGCGCCAGCCCGTGGTCGCCGATGGCCGAGCAGATGGCCACGTCCTGGTCGCAGATGCGCGCCGCGGCGGCGTAGGCGGCGGCGGCCCGCTCGGCCTCCGCCACCGGGGCCAGCACGGCGCTCATCTCGTCCAGGGCCCAGCGCAGGTTGACCGCCGTGGGCCGGGTCGCGAACAGCACGTCGTAGGCCTCGGCCAGGGACCGGTCAGACGGGTCGGCGGCCATGGCGAGCGCCACGCCGTAGGCCGCCGTGGCGCCGATCAGGGGGGCGCCGCGCACCCACATGTCGCGGATCGCGGTGGCCGCCTCCTGCAGGGTGGTCAGGCGGGCGATGACGAACTCGTGGGGCAGGCGCGTCTGGTCGATGATCTCCACCGTGCGGCCGTCCGCCGCCACCCAGATGGTCCGGTATGCCTTGCCGTCGACCCGCATCTCGCCTGCCCTCTTCCTGGTCCGGTTGCGCGCCGACGGTTATAGCCCATCCGGGGCCGGGCCGTCACGGCGCAAGCGCGCCACCAGGCGCTGGCGCGCCGCCGGCACGGCCAGGCCGTGGGGGGCGAAGACGTGGCGCTCCAGGAAATGGCCGGCCAGGGCCAGGCCGTCCAGCACCTCGGCCGGCCCGCCCAGGGCGCCGGGGCGCAGCAGGAACGGCGGCAGGGGCAGCAGCCGGTCCAGGTAGGGTTCGGCGGCGGCGCGGGACACCGCCCGGCCCGAGCGCGGCGAGACGTGGCTCAGGTCCTCGACCACCCCGGTGGCGGCGCAGGAGCCGAGGTCGAGGCCGAAGCCCAGCTCGCCCAGCAGGCCCAGCTCCCACTTGACGTAGACCGTGGGCCAGGCGGCGCCGTCCAGGGCCGCCAGCAGCACGGCCAGGCCCTCGAACACCGGCGGATGGGCCTCGCGCTCGGGCAGGGCCGCCTCGGCCACGGCGCAGGCGGCGGAGAGGGCCGCCAGGCGCAGGGAGTCGTCCAGGTGGCGCGCCGCCACCGCCTCGGACAGCTCGGCGGTGAAGGCGCCCAGGTGCTCGGGCAGGCGCCCGCGCCAGGTGGCGCGCAGGCGGTTGCCGGGCAGCCACAGGCCCCGTGCCCGCCGCCCGGTGCCGCCGCGCACCAGGCCGCCGTGGCGGCCGTGGCCGGGGGTCAGCACCTGGGCGATCAGGGCGTTCTCGCCGTGCTTGCGCGCCGCCAGCACGATGGCGTCGTCGGACCATTCCATGGCGCCAGTCTAGCGCTTTTCCGGTCCGGTCAGGCGTTGAAATCCAGGCCCAGGTCGCGGTACCGCTCGGGGTCGTCGCCCCAGCCCTCGCGCACCTTGACGAACAGGAACAGGTGCACCCGGCGCTCCAGGATCGCTTCCAGCTCGGTCCGGGCGGCGGCGCCCAGGGCCTTGACGCGCTTGCCGCCCTTGCCCAGGACGATGGCCTTCTGGCCCTCGCGCTCGACGAAGATCACCTGGTCGATGCGGACGCTGCCGTCGTCCTTCTCGGTCCAGGCCTCGGTCTCGACGGTGGCGGCGTAGGGCAGCTCCTGCTGCAGTTGCAGGTACAGCTGCTCGCGGGTGATCTCGGCCGCCAGCAGGCGCATGGGCATGTCCGAGATCTGGTCCTCGGGGAACAGCCAGGGTCCCGGCCGCATGGCCGCCGCCAGGTCGGCCAGCAGGTCGCCGACCCCGTCGCCGGTGGCCGCCGAGACCATGTAGACCCGGTCGAACAGGCCGCTGGCGTCCAGCTCGGCGGCCAGTTCCAGCAGCCGCTCCTTGCGCACCAGGTCGACCTTGTTGAGGACCAGGACCGCCTTGCCGCCGCGCGCCTTCAGGCCGTCCAGGATGCCGCGGGTGTCGCCGTCGACGCCGCGCTTGGCGTCCACCAGCAGCAGTGTCAGGTCGGCGTCGGCGGCGCCGCCCCAGGCCGCCGAGACCATGGCCCGGTCAAGCCGCCGGCGCGGCTGGAAGATGCCCGGGGTGTCCATGAACACCACCTGCGCCGGCCCCACCAGGCAGATGCCCAGGACCCGGCTGCGGGTGGTCTGCACCTTGGGCGAGACGATCGAGACCTTGGCCCCGACGAAGCGGTTCAGCAGGGTCGACTTGCCCACGTTGGGGGCGCCGACCAGGGCGACGAAGCCGCAGCGGGATTCCTGGCCGCCGCTCATGCCCCGATGGCCTCCAGCAGGGCCTCGGCCGCGACCTGCTCGGCGGCGCGCTTGGAGGTCCCCACCCCGCGGGTCGGCGCCCGGCCCTCGACCCGGGCCTCGACCGTGAACTCGGGGGCGTGGGCGGGGCCGGTGCGGCCCACTTCCTGGTACACGGGCAGCGGCAGGCCGGCGGCCTGGGCCCATTCCTGCAGCGCCGTCTTGGCGTCCTTGGGCGGCGCCTGGTCCTCTTCCATGAGGGCGGCCCAGCGGGCGCGGATGAACCGCTCGGCGGCGGTGTAGCCGCCGTCCAGGTACAGCGCCGCGATCACCGCCTCGCAGGCGTTGGCCAGCAGCGCCGGGTTGTCGCGGCCGCCGCCGTCGGCCTCGGCCGCGGACATCAGGATCTCGTCGCCCAGGCCCACCTCGGCGGCGACCCGGGCCAGGGCCTCGCGCCGCACCAGGGCGGTGTGGCGGCGCGCCAGGGCCCCCTCCACCTCGTCGGCGAAGCGGTCGAACAGCATGCGCGCCACCACCAGGCCCAGGACCCGGTCGCCCAGGAATTCCAGGCGCTCGTTGCTGGCGCCGCGGCCGCCGGTGCTGGCGTGGGTCAGAGCCTGCTCCAGCAGCGCGGGCTCGGCGAAGCGGTGGCCCAGGCGGCGCTGCAGGGTGGCTTGGCCCGCCATGGGACCTATTCGATTCCCGTGAACAGGCGCCCCACCCGCACGGTGTCGAACCACTTCCAGATCTCCCAGGCCGACCCCTCGACCGAGAAGAACAGGAACTCGGCGCGGCCGACGAAGTTCTCCTTGGGCACGAAGCCGACGTGGGCGAAGCGGCTGTCGGTGGAGTTGTCGCGGTTGTCGCCCATCATGAAGTAGTGGTCCTTGGGCACCACGAAGACGCGAGTGTTGTCGGCCGGGCCGAAGTCGCCGTCGGCCTCGATGATGGGGTGCTGCTTGCCGTTGGGCAGGGTCTCGATGTAGCGGTTCACCGGCCGGGTGGCGCCGGTGGTGTCGTCGTGCAGCACGTAGATGCCGGCCGGCTCGCGGCGCACCGGCTGGCCGTTGATGTGCAGCAGGCCCTGCACCACCTGGATGCGGTCGCCGGGAAGGCCGATGACCCGCTTGATGTAGTCGACCTTGGGGTTGCTGGGCAGCTTGAACACCGCCACGTCGCCGCGCTGGGGCTCGGAGAACAGGATGCGGCCGGGGATCAGCGGCAGGCTGAACGGCAGCGAGTGCCGGCTGTAGCCATAGGAGAACTTGGACACGAACAGGTAGTCGCCCACCAGCAGGGTCGGCTTCATGGACCCGGACGGGATGTTGAACGGCTCGTAGGCCACGGTGCGGATGACCAGCGCGATCAGGACCGCGTAGATGACGGTCATGACCGTTTCCATGAAGCCGGAGGTCTGTTTCTGACTCATTGGATGCTGTTCCGTTCGCGTCGGCTCGGGGCGGGCTTGCGGCTGGGGCCTCATCGCCCCGGTCCGTCCGGTTCCGCCGAAATGATGACCATGGCGTGGGCCATTGGATATTCGTCCGTCAGGGAAAGGTCAATCTTCGCCTTCGTGTACGCCGGCAGCAGGGCGTTCAGACGGTCCAGCGCGCCGCCGGCCAGGGTCATGACGGGCTTCCCCGACGGCAGGTTGTCGACCACCATGTCGCGCCAGAACACGCCATCGCGGAACCCCGTGCCGAGCGCCTTGGAGCAGGCCTCCTTGGCGGCGTAGCGCTGGGCGAAGGCGGCCGCCGGGTTGGGCCGGGCGCGGGCCTTGCGCTGCTCGCTGGCGGCGTAGCAGCGCTCCACGAAGCGGTCGCCGAAGCGTTCGAGCGTACGCTCGATGCGGCGGATGTCGCACAGGTCGGTGCCGATGCCGATGATCATGGGGCGCGGGCCTCGTCCATCAGCTCGCGCATGCGCCGGATGCTGGCCTCCAGGCCGACGAAGATGGCCTCGCCCACCAGGTAGTGGCCGATGTTCAACTCGACGATGGTGGGGATGGCGGCCACCGGGACCACGTTCTCGTAGGTCAGGCCGTGGCCGGCGTGGCATTCCAGGCCGACCCGCGCGGCGTGGGCGGCGGCGTCGACGATGCGCTGCAGCTCGGCCGCCTGCGCCTCGCCCTCGGCGTCGCAGTAGGCGCCGGTGTGCAGCTCGACCACCGGGGCGCCCAGGGACACGGCGGCGTCGAGCTGGACCGGGTCGGGGTCGATGAACAGCGACACCCGGATGCCGGCGTCGCGCAATGCGGCCACGAACGGGGCCAGATGGTTGTGGCCGCGGGCGGCGTCCAGGCCGCCCTCGGTGGTCAGCTCCTCGCGCCGCTCGGGCACCACGCAGGCGGCGTGGGGCTTGTGGCGCAGGGCGATCTCGACCATCTCGTCGGTGGCCGCCATCTCCAGGTTCAGCGGCAGGTTGATCTCGTCGCACAGGCGCAGGATGTCGTCGTCCGAGATGTGGCGCCGGTCCTCGCGCAGGTGCGCCGTGATGCCGTCGGCGCCGGCGCGGGCGGCGATCAGGGCGGCGCGCAGCGGGTCGGGGTGGACCCCGCCGCGGGCGTTGCGGATGGTGGCCACGTGGTCGATGTTGACGCCCAGGCGAAGCTTGCCGGTCATGCCTTCTCCAGGTTCTTCCGCCGCCGCTGCAGGCGGCGCCGTTGGTACGTACCCACTGCGACCTTCAATGGCCAGTAAAAAACGAACCAGGCCACCACGGCGGTGGGCAGGCTGCCCACGAACATGGGCCACCACACCGGCCAGACCACGTCGTACAGGAAGGCGAAGTCCAGGTTCAGGGTGGCGTGGACCATGTCGCTGAACAGGCGCGCGAAGTCCAGGTCCCCGGCGGCCGGGTCGCCGGCGCCCATCCAGAGGCCCAGCTTGTAGATCCAGATCCAGATGAAGGGGAAGGTCCACGGGTTGCCGACGGCGGTGCCGATGGCCGAGGCGATGATGTTGGCGCGGGTGGCCCAGGCCCACAGCCCGCCCAGGATGAAGTGCAGCCCGACGAAGGGGGTGAACGAGATGGCGGCGCCGCAGGCGAAGCCGCCGGCGATGGAATAGGCCGTGCCGGGCAGGCGGGCCAGGCGGTGGAACATGTACCACATGGACCGCCGCCACCCGGAGCGGGGCCAGAAGAATTCCTGTAACCTCTTGACGAAGGTCTGTTTGACGCGCCGCCTGAACATGGACGCGAATATAGGATGAATCGCGCCGGCGCGAGAAGCGGTTTGCGTGGCCGGAGCGGGCGATTCCGCACCCCGCCGTTGCGGCCGGGGCCCGGCCCCCGGAGTCGTCCCCCGGAGCCGGGCCCGTGGCCGGGATCAGTTGTACATGGAGTCGTATTTCGCCTGCAGCTGATCCGGCGTTTCGGCGTGGTCCGGATGCGGAATGATGCAGTCCACCGGGCACACCAGAATGCACTGGGGCTCGTCCTCGTGGCCCACGCATTCGGTGCACTTCTTGACATCGATCTCGTAGATCACGTCACCTTCGCTGATCGCCTCGTTGGGACAGACCGGCACGCAGGCGTCGCAGTTGGTGCATTCGTCTGTGATCATCAGCGCCATGTCGATTTCTCCATTTCCCCTGGTTATGGAACGTGTGGACTAGGACGCCAGGGCCAACTGGCCGAGCCGGGCCAGCTTGTCATGGCGGAAGGCCCCCCACAGGGCGGCACCGATCGCGCCGGCATGGATCGAGTCCGCATGGCTGCGCGCGTTGACCGCCACCTTCTGTTCCTCCATAGACTCATTGAGGGCCGCGAGCAAGCCGCTATCCAGGGCCAGGCCGCCGGTCATCAGCACCACGCCGTCGTGCACCTTGGTGGCGCGCAGCAGCTTGACCAGCCGCCCGGCCATGGACAGGTGGATGCCCTTCAGGATGTTGGAGGCGGAGATCTGGCGCGAGACCATGTTGATGACGTCGGTCTCGGCCAGCACGGCGCAGATGGAGCTGACCTTCTCGGGGTCGTCGGCCTGCTGCGACAGGGGGCCGATCTCGTCCTGGGTGATGCCCAGGTAGCGCGCGATGTTCTCCAGGAACTGGCCCGAGCCCGAGGCGCACTGGCTGGTCATGCGGTAGCCCAGCACCTTGCCCTTCTCGTCGATGCTGATGGCGCGGCCGTGCAGGGCGCCGATGTCCAGGATTGCGCGGGCGTCCGGGTCCAGGTAGATGCCGCCGCGGGCGTGGGTGGTCATGGAATAGAAGTGGCCGGTCGAGAACTCCAGGCTCTCGGCCTCGCCCGTGGTGGCCACGTAGGCCACGTCGTCGCGGGTCAGGCCGGCCTCGGCCAGCACGGCCTCGTAGGCGGCCTCGGCCAGCTTGAGGGGGTCGCGCTGGCGGATCTTGGCGGTTTCCCGCGCCAGCCACTTGGCGTCGCCGCCGGTCTGCGGGTCGCCCACGTCGAATAGCACGGCCTTGACGACACCGGTGCCGACGTCGATTCCTGCGGTGATGGTCATGTCGTGTCTCCTCAGTTGACGGCCGCGCGGCGGGCGAACTCGGACGCGCCCAGGGCCCCGGTGTAGATCGACGCCGGGCTGATATTGATGGTCACGTCGCCGTAGTTCTCGTTGACCAGCTTCTTCAGTTCCTTGACCGCCGCCTCGTTGTTGGCGACGCCGCCGGTGAAGGTGAACTCGCCGTCCGACGCGATGCCGCCCGAGCGCGAGATGATCGACATGGCGCGCAGGATGATGGCCCGGTGCAGGCCGGCAACGATGTCCTCGCGCTTCTCGCCCAGGGCCAGCCGGTCGCGCAGCTCGGCGCCGGCGAACACCGTGCAGGTGGAGTTGATGCGCACGTTCTTGGTCGCCTTCATGGCCATGGGGCCCAGCTCGTGCAGGCCCATGTTCATCTCGTCGGCGATGTAGCCCAGGTAGCGTCCGCAACCGGCGGCGCAGCGGTCGTTCATCTGGAAGTTCTCGACGATGCCCGCCGGGTCCACCTGGATCGCCTTGGTGTCCTGGCCGCCGATGTCCAGCACCGTGCGGGTGTGGGGGAACATCATGTGCGCGCCCAGGCCGTGGCACAGGATCTCGGACCGGATGTGCTCCTTGGGGAACGGCAGGGTTACGCGGCCATAGCCGGTGCCCACCACATAGGTTTCCTCCAGTTCGATGGCCAGGGCGTCGTCCATGGCCTTGGTGGCGCCCTCGGTGTCCACCACCTGGTCCGGGGTCTCGGCCAGGACCCGCGCCAGGGCGCGCTGGAAGGTGCCGGCCATGTCACCGTCGGGCGGCCGGTTCTCGACCTCGATGATGGACTTGTCATAGACGTTCAGCAGCAGGTCGAAGGGCAGCCCGGTCTTCTGCGCCACCTCCTCGCCGATCTGCATGAAGCGCGAGCCGGCGATGTCGCGGAAGAAGTCGGACTTGCGCGCCGCGTCGCGGCCGAACATGGCCGGGGTCTCGCCGCGCAGGCGCTCGAACACCTGCTCGAGGGCGGCGATGGCCTTGTCCTCGGCGCCCTTGAACCGTTCCGGGGTGACGAAGCCGGCGCAGGTGGTCTGCAGGTCCTGCAACTGCTCCAGGAACTGTTCCAGGCGGAAGTTGCGCTCCAGGTCGCCCATCAGGCCGTCCAGCCGGCCCGAGCCGTCGCTGCCGAGGGCGCGGCGGAACAGGTACAGGCGGGCGGCCACGGTGGCCTCCTGCTTGGCCACGGCGGCGGCGGTCTCGTAGTTGGACCGCGAGTTGGTGATGCCGCGGCCCAGCACCTCGCCGCTTTCGTCCAGCATCACCGCCTTGGTGGTGGTGGACCCCAGGTCGATGCCCACGAAGGTCTTCATGTGCCTGTCTCCCCCTTGCTCAGGCCGCCGCGGCCGAGCCGCCGCCCTTCCGTTTTTGGTCGATCATCTGGAAATAGCTTTCCAGGCGGTTCTTGACGTTGGCGGCCGAGAAGTAGCGCGGGTCCACCAGGTCGGTCTCGATGAACGCCGCCGGCTTGCCGGTGCGGGTCTCGATCTCGCGCATGATCAAGAGCTGGCCGGCGGAGAAGCTGTTGCAGCTCTTGATGGAGTTCACCAGGAAGCCGTCGGCCTGATATTCCTTCATGTACTTCTCGATCAGGTCGACCCGGCCCGGCAGGTTGCGGTTGGTGTAGCAGCCCAGGCAGTAGTCGGCCAGGCTCTCCAGGGGGTGGTCCGGGTCGTGGCGGAAGCCCTGGTCATAGACGCCGCCCACCTTGGTGTAGGTGGAGGCCACGACCACCGCGCCCTCGTCGTAGAACATCTTCCAGAAGTCGCGGAAGCTGGTCCAGTTGGGCGGGCCCTCGACCACCAGGCGGTACTTCTCCTCGGTCAGTTCGCCCTCGGGCGTGATCGGGCCCTTGCCGGCGGCCAGGCGCGCCTCGATCTCGGTGCGCAGCAGCTTGTAGTACTCGACCGCGTCGTCGGTGCCGCGGAAGGCAGTGAAGATGGGGCCGATGTAGTACACGCCGCCGAAGTAGGCGTCGATGGGCGAGGGCTTGTTCTTGGCGCTTTCCAGCACCCAGACCAGGTTGTCCTCGGCCGCCGCCGACTTGCGCAGGTACTCGCGCAGGCGGTCGATGTCGAACTTGACCCCGCTGACCTTCTCCAGGGCCGGAATCACGTCCTCCTTCAACTGCTTGACCACGTAGTCGCGCATGTTCTGGGTGATCTTGCCGTCGCCCTCGTAGGGCACGTGCAGCATGGTGGTCTCGCAGCCGTACTGGTCGCGCAGCAGCTCGAACCACTTCATGAAGGTGAAGCAGCCGGTGTAGCTGAGCAGCAGCAGGTCGGGCACCGGCATGGGCTTGCCGTTGGGCGCGATGGCGCCGCGCGACATGTTGCCGATGTCGGCCTTGACGTAGGTGCACACGTCCTCGGAATGGCCCTGCTTCTCGGCCTCGGTGATCATGGCGCCGGACTTCTTGCGCATGCCGTTGTTGATGGCGTTGATCTCGGGCAGGTTGTTGCCCATGTCGAAGCACATGATCAGCTCGTTCAGGTTGCCGGGCACGTAGGTGGCGGCGATCTTCTGGCCAGTCTCGTTGGCGCTGGTCAGCTTGTCGAAGTTGGCGGCGATCATCGCCTTCTGCTTCAACATCGACGGTTCCTTGATGACGTCCTGGCTGGCGGCTTGGGCGTTCATGGGCTCAGCTCCACAGTTTGATGGTGTCGGCGAAGGTTCCGGCCTGCTCGCGGATGGGCTGCATCTGGCCGGAGTTCTCGGCGTACTTGAACGAGATGTGCGGGATGTCGGCGCGGCTCAGCGCGTTGGCCAGCATGGGCCGGTCCAGCAGCGCCGGGTCGCAGAAGCTGGGCGCGGCGAAGATCACGCCCTCGGCGGCCCGGTCGCGCACGGCGTCCACCAGGTACTGGCCCTTGCGGGTGCCGTCGGGTTCGTACTTGGCCGCGGTCTCCATGGACTCGTGCAGGAACTTGCTGGCCAGGTTGCGCAGCGGGTCGCCGTCCACCGGGCAGTCGCCCAGCAGCCAGCGGGTGACCAGCATGTAGTCGTCGTCGACGATGTAGCAGCCGGCCAGCTCGATGGACTTGACCAGGTTCAGGGGCGGCTGCTCGCAGAACGAGCCCTGCAGGATGATGCGGCAGTTGTCCTTCATGGGCCGGTCCTCGGCCTCGGCCGCGGCCAGGTAGTCCTGCATCAGCTGGGTGTGCTCCTCCACCGGCAGCACCATGCCGGCGCGCATCAAGAGGTAGACCTCCCACGACGGCGCCTTCCAGGGCTGCTTGGTGCGGAAGTCGTAGACCTCCTGCACCAGGCGGCGGTTCTCGTTGTAGACGGCGATGGAGCGGCGGATGTCCTCGTCGGTGATGGTGCGGCCGGCCACCTCCTCGAGCCCTTCCTTCAGCTCGCGCAGCTCCTCGACGTAGTAGTTGCCGCCGATGTCGTCGCGGTAGTTCTGCGGCACGTCGAAGTAGCGGGCGTAGACCTTGGGAAACATCAGCTTCCACATGCCGCTGAGGTTGCGGATCACGTCACAGATGCTGGGGAACAGCATGCCGTCGACGAAGTCGATGCGCTTGGTGATGGCCAGCTCGATGGTCGAGCGCGGGATGCGGCAGATGTAGGACTGGTAGTAGGCGTCGCCGTGGATCACCTCCAGGGCCTCGCCGCCGCCCAGGATGCCCAGCGGCAGCATGCCGCCGGCGTGGATGATCTCGCGCGGCACGTAGACGGGCATGTACCCGACCACCTTGCGCCCCGGTTCCGCCGCCTTCCATTCGCGCGCGGAAGTGAAGTTCAGGTCCTCGAACAGGGCCTGACAGCGGTCGACGATTTCCGTGACGGTCTTGGACATCTCTCAACGGTCCTCCCACTTGGCGGGCCGCTTGTCGAGGAAGGCGTTCAGCCCCTCGACGGCGTCCCGGGTCTGCATCAGGCCGGACAGGTACAGCTCCTCGACCCTGTCCAGGTCCGCCTTGACGGCGGCGGCAAACGGTTCCCGCGCGGCGCGCACGGCGAAGCGCAGGGTGCTGGCGCTGTGCCCGGCCAGATTGTCGGCCGCATAGGCCTCGGCGGCGTCGGCCGGGTCATCGGCCAGGGCAAACACCAGCCCGGCCTCGTGGCCCTCGCGGCCGGAAATGCTGCGGCCCGAGAACAGCAGGTCCTCGGCCCGGGCGCGGCCGACCAGGCGCGGCAGCAGGCAGCTTGCCGCCGGCGCGAACACGGCCAGCTTGATCTCGGGCTGGCCCAGGGCGGCGTCGGGGGCGGCGAAGATCAGGTTGCAGGCCATGGCCACCTCCAGCCCGCCGCCCAGGCACTGCCCCTTGACCGCGGCCAAGATCGGCACCGGGTAGTCGACCATGCGCTTCAGCAGGGCGTGCAGGCCGGCCAGCATGGCCGCGCACTGGTCGGGCAGGTGCTCCTCGACGCTGGCGCCGAAGCTGAAGTGCGGGCCGGCGTGGTCCAGCACCACGGCGCACAGGGCGGCATCGTCGGCGTGGGCGGCCAGGGCCGTGTCCAGGGCCGCGATCATGGCCGCGTCGATGACGTTGGCCTTGGGCCGCGCCAGGGTCAGGCGCAGCAGCCGGCCGTCCCGCTCCAGGCCGACGGTGAGGGGGGAGTCGCCCATGGCGCCCCTACTCCGCCGCCGCCGCCTTGGGCATCAGGCTCTCGATCAGCTCGGGGGTCCAGGGCGCGCCCCGGGCCAGGGCCTGGCGCAGGGCCACGAAGTCGATCTCGCGCCCGGTTTCGCGGGTGCCCTCGTTGAAGGCGCGGAAGCCGGTGCGGGCCTCGTTCATCATGTTCAGCGCCAGCCAGGCGCGGGAGTTCTCCTTGTTGCGGTTCCAGGCGTCCAGCTTGGGCTTGCGCAGCTCTTCGAGGCTCTTGGTCATGCACTCGGGGAAGGTCTCGATCAGCTTGGCGCACAGGCCCTCGACCTCGGCGTCCAGCAGGCTCAGGTCGACGGTGCCCGACTTGATCATCTCGCGCCCCGCCTTCATGTCGGCGCCGGTCTTGAACTCGCCGTGCACGACGCGGCCGTACTCGTCCAGGAACCGGTCGGTGACCACGGTGGGATTGGCGACGAACTGGCCGTCGACCTTCAGCGCCGGCACCACCTGCATGCAGATGCCCAGGCGATAGGCCTTGTGGGCCGAGAACGGCTCGCAGAGCGTGCCCGACACCATGGCCTGCTCGCAGCCGATCATCAGCGGCAGGAAGTCGGTGGCGCCGCCGATGGCCGCCGAGCCGTGCTTGGGGCCGGCCTGGCCGAAGTTGGCCAGGTCCTGGGCGATGGTGAAGTCGCAGGCCATGCCGATCTCCTGCCCGCCGCCGATGCGCATGCCGTTGACCCGGCACACCACCGGCTTGTCGCAGCCCAGGATGGCGCTGACCATGTCGTTGAAGAGCCGCATGTACTGGCGGTACTCCTGCGGGTTGCCGGCGTAGTACTCGGCGTACTCCTTGGTGTTGCCGCCGGTGCAGAAGGCCTTGTCGCCGGTGCCGGTGAAGACCACGGCGTTGACCTCGCGGTCCACGGCGGCGCGGCGGAAGGCCAGGATGGCGCCCTTGACCATGTCGGTGGTGTAGGAGTTGTACTGCTTGGGGTTGTCCAGCGTGATCCAGACGTTGTACAGGCCCTCGGCCACCGAGCCGTCCAGCCGCCGGGCCGGGCGCTTGTCGTACAGGATGCCGGGCACCACCTGCTCGGGCACCAGGTTGTGGTCGACCAGGGTGGCCGGCGCGGTTTGGGCGGTGACGGTCTTGGTATCGTCGGTCATGGCTTTCCGTGTTCCCCTAGAAAAAGCGTTCCAACAGTCTGGAGTCGGTGTCGTGGTCTGCGGTCCCCCTGGCCGGGTGCCGTGGCCCGCCGCGGCGGCGTCGGCCCAACCCCTCAGGCCTTCGGTGCGGTGTGCTCGGTCGTGGTCGGATGGCGGGTGCCGCCGCGGTTGTCCTCCTCCTGGTCCCGCTCGCCGGTGTGCCGGCGGTTTGTCGGCGGGACGTCACCTCGTCCTTGGAACGGGTTTTTGTTTAATTCGGTATTGTAGTACCATTATACCAGTTTTCGAGTCAAGGAAATCATGCGGCCGCGGCCTTGATTCGGCCGGCCGCCGCGCCACGTAAAGGGCGGCGCCCAGGAAGCGGAAAGGAGACACCGTGGCCGACATCACCTTCGAGATCTTCAAGGACGGCGGCCAGGTGCCCGTCACCTACACGGACGACGTGCTGGACGAGTTCCGCCGCAACAAGGTGGGGCTGGTGGACGCGCAGATCGAGAAGCTGCGTCGCCAGACCTTCCCCGACCGCGACGACGACGATGACGGCGCCGACCTGGCCGTGGTCGGCCCGCTGATCCAGGGCGCCCTGGACGACGGCGACGAGCGGGTGGTGGCCCAGTGCGTCCTGTGGCTGGCCGTGCGCCATCCGGACATCACCGGCCTGGACATCGCCTTCGGCCGCTACCAGTTCGTGTCGAGCCGGGATTCCCGGGGCGACGCCGCCCGCGTCAATTGACCCGCGGTCACGCGGGATCGCGGTAATAGGGCGCGGCCAGGCCCTCGGCCTCGAAGGCGCGCACCACGCAGGGCCGCTCGGCCAGGCGCCGCAGGAACGGCCCCAGGTGGGCGTACCCCCCGGGCGGCGCCGTCAGCGCGCGGCCCCACCGCGCCACCATGAACAGGTACAGGTCGGCGGCGCTGAAGGTTTCGCCCAGCAGGTAGGGCCCCTCGGCCAGGGCCGCGTCGACGATCCCGTACCAGTCGCCCAGCCGCCGCTCGAAGGCCGCCTTCACCGCCGGCACGGCGGCGGGGTCGGTGGTGTAGCGGTCCGTGTAGTGGTAGCCCAGGACGTCCGGCTGGATGGTGTTGGTCAGGAACATCAGCCACTTGTAGAAGTGCGCCCGCGCCGCGCCGCCCAGGGGCGGCGCCAGCCCGGCCGCCGGGTGGCGGTCGGCCAGGTGCAGGCAGATGGCCGCCGATTCGAACAGCACAAGGTCGCCGTCGACCAGGGTCGGAATGCGCCCGGCCGGGTTCAGGCGCATGTATTCGGGGTCCTTCTGGCCGTCGACCGCGCGGTCCACCAGCGCCAGTTCGTAGTCGGCGCCGATCTCCTGCAGGCACATGTGCGGCGCCAGGTTGGCGTTGCCGGGGAAGTAGTACAGCCTGTACATGGCCCTATCCCAGCACCTGTTCCGCCAGGGTGGCCCAATAACTGGCCCCGATGGTCAGGATCTCGTCGTTGAAGTCGTATTTGGAGTTGTGCAGCAGGCAGCCGCCGTCGCCCGGGCCGTTGCCCAGCCAGACGTAGCAGCCGGGCTTCTCGCGCAGGAAGAAGGCGAAGTCCTCGGCCCCCATGCTGGGGGTCGCGTTCTCGACCACGTTGTCGGTGCCGACCACGGCGGCGGCGGCGGCGGCGGCCAGGCGGGTCTCGGCGGCGTGGTTGATGGTCGGCGGGTAGCGCCGCTCGTAGCGCACCTCGACCGTGGCGCGGTTGGCCGCGGCCACCGATTCGGCGATGCGGGTGATCGATGCCTCGATGTGGTCCTGGACCTCGGGCCGGAACGAGCGCGTGGTGCCGGCCAGGACCGCCTGGTCGGGGATCACGTTCCATGTGTCGCCGGCATGGAACCGGGTCACGCTGACCACCGCCGACTGCTGCGGGTCGGTGGTGCGGCTGGCGATGGTCTGCAGGGCGCCCACGATCTGCGCCCCGGTCACCACCGGGTCCACGGACTGGTGCGGCATGGCGCCGTGGGCGCTGCGCCCGGTGACCGTGATCTCGAACACGTCGTAGGCGGCCATCATGGGCCCGGGCACCACCCCCATGCGGCCCACGTCCATGCCCGGCCAGTTGTGCAGGCCATAGATGGCGTCCACCGGGAACCGGTCGAAGATCCCCTGCTCCACCATCACCCGGGCGCCGCCTTCGTTCTCCTCGGCGGGTTGGAACACGAAGTGGACCGTGCCGCGGAACCGTTTGGTCTCGGCCAGGTAGCGGGCGGCGCCCAGCAGCATGGTGGTGTGGCCGTCGTGGCCGCAGGCGTGCATCTTGCCCGCGTTCTGCGATTTGTGGGCGAAGTCGTTGGCCTCCAGGATGTCCAGGGCGTCCATGTCGGCGCGCAGGGCGATCGTGGGGCCGTCGCCGTTGCGCAGGGTGCCCACCACCCCGGTGCCGGCCAAGCCCCGGTCCACCTCGATGCCGAAGTCCGTCAGGTGGTTGGCCACCAGTTCCGAGGTGCGGTGCTCCTCGAAGGCCGTTTCGGGGTGGGCGTGCAGGTCGCGGCGCCAGGCGGTCATGTCGGCATGGAATTCGGCGATTCGGTTGATGATGGGCATGCTCGTCTGGTCCTTCCCAAGGCTGCGCCGCGGCCGGCCGCCGCGGCGGACGCCATTAAATCACAAGGCGCGGGCCGGGGCGAAGCTCGGACAGTCGCAATCGCCGACCGGCGCGCCTATATTCTTGCCGAACAGGACCGACCGGACCGAGACAGGCCCGGACGCCGCCAGGGGGCACCCGCCATGGACTTCCACATCCCACCCATCGTCGAGATCCGCAACTGGCTGCTGAACGAGGGCTGGAGCTTCGCCGACCCCGGCGACCTGCTGCGCGCGGTCTGCCGCCGGCTGGTCGAGGGCGGCTACCCCCTGTACCGGGTGCGCCTGACCATCCGCACCCTGCACCCCGAATTCCTGGGGGTCAGCTACACCTGGAACCGCAAGGACGACCAGGTGGAGTTCTTCGAGCCGCCGCACGCCATGGCCGCCAGCGAGGCCTACCGGCGCAGCCCCTTCGCCGCCATCTTCGAGGGCGCCGGCGGCATCCGCCGCCGCCTTGACGTGCCCGACGTGGTGTTCGAGTACCCGATCCTGGACGACCTGAAGGCCGAGGGCGCCACCGACTACGTGGCCATGCCGTTCCACTTCTCGGATGGTTCGCGCCACGCCATCACCATCGCCGCCGACCGGCCCGGCGGGTTCACCACCCGCGAGCTGCAGGAGCTGAACTCGCTGCTCGAGATCCTGGCCCGGCCCCTGGAGCTGCACGGCCAGCGGCGGGTCGCCCGCAACCTGCTGGAAACCTACCTGGGGCGCCATTCCGGGCAGCGGGTGCTGAACGGCCAGATCAAGCGCGGCGACGGCGAGGAGATCCACGCCGTGATCTGGTTCTGCGACCTGCGCAACTCCACCCCCCTGGCCGAATCCATGCCGCGGCGCCAGTTCCTGGCCCTGCTGGACCGGTTCTTCGAGTGCATGGCCGGCGCCGTGCTGGACCACGGCGGCGAGGTGCTGCGCTTCATCGGCGACGCCGTGCTGGCCATCTTCCCCATGGCCAACCACCACGTGGAGAACCCGGCCGAATGCCCGGTGCACCGCCAGGCCTGCGAGACGGCCCTGGCCGCCGCCCGCGACGCCATGGGCCGGGTGGCCGAGCTGAACCACGAGCGGACCGAAGCCGGCGAGGCGCCCATCGGCTATGGCATCGGCCTGCATGTGGGCGACGTCATGTACGGCAACATCGGCACCCCCGGGCGGCTGGAATTCTCGGTCATCGGCAGCGCCGCCAACGAGGCCGCGCGCCTGGAAGGCATGTGCAAGACCCTGGGCCAGGCGCTGCTCATCTCCGAGGACTTCGCGCGCATCCTGCCCGAGTCCTGGCGGTCCCTGGGCACCCACGAGTTCCGCGGCGTCAAGGCGCCCAAGGAAGTGTTCACGGTCGCCGACGCCGCCTGACCGGCGGGCGGCATCGCCATGTATTGGATTGCCCGCGCCAAGGTCCTATATTGATGCCGCCGGCGGCCCGCCGCCCGGACGAAAACCAAGAATTTTCAGGGAGGGCTCCAACCACCGGGGCCGAGGAGGTCCCGTGGATCACGCCCCCGCCGCGCGCAAGACGACCCGATTCCGCCAGCTCATCGAGGACCCCGAGATCCTGGTCCTGCCCGGCGTGCACGACGCCCTGACCGCCAAGCTGGCCGAGCGGGCCGGGTTCAAGGCCATCACCTGCGGCGGCTATGCCACCTCGGCCTGCCTGCTGGGCGAGCCCGACACCTCGCAACTGTCCCTGACCGAAATGGCGGACCATTACGGCCGCCTGTGCGACGCCGTGTCGGTGCCGGTGTTCGGCGACGGCGACACCGGGTTCGGCAACGTCACCAACGTGGCCCGCACCGTACGCCTGTACGAGCGCGCCGGCCTGGCCGGCATGTTCATCGAGGACCAGGTCTTTCCCAAGCGCTGCGGCCACATGGCCGGCAAGGACGTGGTGCCGGCCCGCGACATGGTCGGCAAGCTGAAGGCGGCGCTGGACGCCCGCCACGACCCGGACTTCGTGATCATGGCCCGCACCGACGCCCTCGCCGTCAACGGCGTCGACGACGCCATCGCCCGCATGGCCGCCTACCGCGAGGTCGGCGCCGACCTGCTGTTCGTCGAGGCGCCCGAGGACGAATCCCAGATGCGCCGCATCTGCGCCGAGCTGGACGGGCCCTGCATGGCCAACATGATCGAGGGCGGCACCACCCCCAACCTGACCGCCGCCGACCTGCAGGGGATCGGCTATGCTGTGGTCACGCATCCGGTGGCCGCCACCTATGCCATCGCCCGCGCCGTCGACGACCTGATGCGGATGCTGGCGCGGGACGGCACCACGGCGGGCTTCCGCGAGCGCATGATGTCGTTCGCCGAATTCAACGAGGTCATCGGCCTGGGCTCCCTGCGCGCCCGGGAGCAGGACTACCTGTCGTTCGCGGAACGGATGGCGCGCGAACGGCCGATACCATGACGGCTCCAGCCATCCCACCCTTCAGACAACCGACACGGGGAGAGTTCAAGATGCGTACCTTCGTCACCGCCCTTTCGCTCGCGGTCCTGTCGTCCGCGGTCCTGGCCGCCGGCGGCGCCCAGGCCGCCGACGCCACCATGCGCTGCAGCCACCAGCTGCCGCCCAAGCACCACATCGCCCAGATCATCGACAAGTGGGCCGCCGAGGTGGAGCAGCAGTCCGGCGGCTCCATCGACGTGCAGGTGTTCGGCGCCAACAGCCTGCGCGACCCCAAGCAGAACATCTCGGCGGTGGCCAAGGGCCACATCGAGTGCGCCTTCTCGGTCAACTTCCAGTGGGGCAAGACCGTGCCCGAGATGAACGTGACCCTGAAGCCCTATTCGGTCACCGACTACGCCGTGCTCAGCAAGTGGCCGGGGTCCGACGCGGCCAAATTCCTGGAGGACAAGATCCTGGCCAAGGGCGTGCGCAACGTGGTCTGGCTGTTCACCACCCGCATGTCGGCCTACACCTCCAAGGGCCATCCGCTGATCAAGCCCGACGACTTCAAGGGCGTGAAGATCCGCGGCCTCAACAAGCTGGTCGATTCGGGCCTGGTGGCCCTGGGCGCGGCGCCGTCGGCCATGTCCGGCAGCAAGGTGTACCAGGCGCTCAGCACCGGCGTCATCGACGCCGGCCTGACCGACATCTCGGCGGCCTACTCGCGCAAGTACTACGAGGTCCAGGACCACGTCACCGTGTCGCCGCTGTTCAGCGTGTTCTTCCACGGCTACGTCAACCCGGCCTGGTACGACGGCCTGTCGGACGGCAACAAGAAGGCCATCGCCGCGGCCGGTGCCAAGGCCGCCCAGTGGGCCCTGGAGGCGAGCGAGGAATCGGCGGCCAAGGCCCCCGACCAGCTGGCGGAGAAGGGCATGAAGGTGCACATCCACACGGCCGAGGAGATCGCCACCATGAAGTCCATCATGGGTCCGGCGTTCGACAAGGAGTTCGAGGCCGCGGCCGGCGCCGACGGCCGCAAGCTGCTGAACATGATCAACAGCATGTAGGATGCCGCCGGTGCCCGCTCACAGCACCGGTACCGGGACGCCCGGCCCGCGGGCCGGGCGTGCCCTGCTGGCCGGGCTCGAACGCCTGGTCGGCGCCCTGTCCTACCTGGGCGCCGTGCTGGGCGTGGCGGTTGTCCTGTCCATGGTCGCCGTGGTCGCCTACAGCGTGTTCAACCGCTACGTCCTGAACACCCCGGTGACCTGGAGCGACGAGCTGTCCGGCTACCTGGTGGTGGCCCTGGTCATGGTCGGCGCCGCCGAGGCCCTGCGCCGCAACGACCACATCGGGGTCGACCTGCTGACCGTGCGCCTGCCCGAGCGCGCGCGCCGCTGGACCGAGATCTGGGGCATGGCCGCGGTCTGCGTGGTGGCCGTGGCCCTGCTGCGCAGCAGCGCCGAGATGCTGGCCTATTCCCACGACTTCGAGGTGGTGTCCGAGGGCTACCTGGAGGTGCCCATGTGGATCCCCCAGGGCTTCCTGGTGCCCGGCGCGGGGCTGCTGCTGCTGGCCGCCGCCAACCGCATCCTGCGCCTGGCCCTGGGCCTGGACCGGCCCGCCGCCGGCCACATCCCCGTGGACGACCGAGCCCCGTGACCCACCCATGACCCTTGCGGTGATCCTCGTCGGCCTGGTGGCCCTGCTGCTGACAGGCGTGCCCATCTTCGCCGGGCTGGGGCTGGCCTCGGTGGTGCTGATGCTGCTGACCGAGGGCAGCATCGGCAGCATGGCCGACACCGTGTTCGGCAAGCTGGACACCGGCCTGCTCAGCGCCATTCCCCTGTTCGCGTTCATGGCCCACATCATGATCCGGGCCAAGGTCATGGACGACCTGTTCGCCACCGCGCACACCCTGGTCCGCCACCTGCCCGGCGGCCTGGGGGTGGCCACGGTGCTGTCCTGCACCATCTTCGCCGCCATCTCGGGCTCGTCGGTGGCCACCGCCCTGACGGTGGGCACCAGCGCCATCCCGCAGATGGCGCGCTATGGCTACCGCCCGCACCACGCCTACGGGGTGGTCGCCGCCGGCGGCACGCTGGGCATCCTGATCCCGCCGTCGGGGCCGCTGATCCTGTACGCCATCGTCACCGAGACCTCGATCGGCGCCCTGTTCGCCGCCGGCATGGTGCCGGGCATCCTGCTGGCCGTGATCTTCGCCCTGTTCTGCGTCGTCCAGGCGGCGCGCAGCGACACCCTGGCGCGCGAACCCTGGGCCGGATGGCGCGCCTGCGGCCGCTCGGTGCTGCGCTCGTTCTGGGCCCTGTCCATGCCGCCGGTGGTCCTGGGCGGCATCTATTTCGGCATCTTCACCGCCTCCGAGGCGGCCGGCGCCGGCTGTGTCCTTGCCCTGGCCATCGCCGTGCTGGCGTACCGCAACTTCGGCCTGCGCGACCTGTACGACTGCGCCTTCGAGACCGTGCGCACCACCGCCATGCTGTTCATGATCCTGGCCGCGGCGGCCATGTTCGGCCATGCCGTGACCATCATGCGCCTGCCCGCCGACCTGGTGGAGATGGTCACCGGCTGGGGCCTGTCGCCCATGGCCTTCGTGCTGGCGGTGATGGCGGTGATTTTCGTCCTGGGCATGTTCCTGGAAACCATCTCCATCATCCTGGTGACGACGCCGATCCTGCTGCCGGCCATGATCCAATTGGGCATCAACCCGGTCTGGTACGGCATCCTGCTGATGATCAACCTGGAGCTGGCCCTGATCACGCCGCCGGTGGGCATGAACCTGTTCGTCATCAAGGGCATCGCCCGCGCCCCCCTGGGCGCCATCATCCGCGGCATCCTGCCCTACGTGCTGTTGATGATGCTGGGCCTGGCGCTGGTCCTGCTGGTGCCGGAGCTGACCCTGTGGTTGCCCAGGGCGCTGGGTTTCGGCAGTTAGCCCGGATCACGGATTCCACACTGGAATCAGGCGTTTTCGAATCTTATCCACAGGCTGTGACAGGCGACACAGCGGACCCCCGCCGGGCCGTGGTACGTTTGAATCATGATGAACACCATGATCCCCCACAGGCAGGCCCGGGACGGCGACGCAAGGTCCCAGATCCGCGTGGTCCTGCTGGAATCCCACCGCCAGTTGCGTGCCGCCATGGTCTCGGGCCTGCGGTCGCGCGGGTTCGGGCAGATCGCCTCCTGCGGCAGCCTGCAGGCCGCCATCCAGGCCCTGGCCGAGGGCGAGATCGACCTGCTGCTGGTCGACCTGGACGACGGCTGGCGCGAGGCCTGCGACCTGCTGTCGCGCGTGCGCGGCGGCAAGTGCGGCCACAACCCCTTCGCCGTGGCCATCGCCCTGACCAGCGCGCCCGAACAGGACGTGCTGCGCGCCGCCATCGACGCCGGCTTCGACGACATCCTGGTCAAGCCCCTGCCCCTGGAACAGCTGTTCCGCCGCGTGTGGCGGTTCACCGAGGGGCGGCGCCGGTTCGTGGTCACCCACGACTACACGGGGCCGGACCGGCGCCGCACCCCGCGCCCGGACGCCCCCACGGCGCCCATGGTCTCGGTGCCCAACACGTTGGCCGAGAAGTTCCGCCGCTCGGTCACCAGCGACGCCCTGCGCGCCGCCATCGCCGCCGCCCAGGCGGAAATCGCCTACATGCGCGAACGGGCCCGCATGGGGCCGGCCGGCGGCAACGCCCTGGCCAGGGCGGCCGCCTTCTGACCTGCGGCCCGCCCCCGGCGGGCCGCGGCGGCGCCATTTATTTAAGCCGACCTTGATATATGTCGTGGACGAAGCGGTCGTTCGCGATATGATCCTTGCGCCGACACGATGGTGGTCAGTGGCTATGAACCGGCGCGGCACAGCGCCCATAACACCCCTCGGCAGGCTGCTGGCGTCACCCTCGGCGGGTTGATTCACAAAAAAATAACATTCCGGTCCTTGCCGGCCGGAGGGCAAGGGGACGTGAATCACACCTGGATGCCGGGTGGTCGACTCATACCACGGTAGCGAGGGGGGGGATCAGCCTGGTCACAGGGCCCGTGCAGTTCGGCCTGGGTGGCGGTTCGAAAGCAGTGGAGAAGGCAGATGGCGAACAAGAAGGGCAACGGACAGGACACGCGGCGGCACATCACCGTAGACGGCAACGAGGCCGTCGCCTCGGTGGCCTTCCGCACCAACGAGGTGATCGCGATCTACCCCATCACCCCGTCGTCGACGATGGGTGAATGGGCCGACCAGTGGGCGTCCGAAGGCAAGAAGAACGTCTGGGGCGGTGCCCCCGAGGTGATCGAGATGCAGTCCGAGGGCGGCGCCGCCGGTGCCGTGCACGGGTCCCTGCAGAGCGGCGCCCTGACCACCACCTTCACGGCCTCCCAGGGCCTGCTGCTGATGATCCCGAACATGTACAAGATCGCCGGCGAGCTGAGCAGCTTCTGCATGCACGTTTCGGCGCGCACCGTGGCCACCCACGGGCTGTCCATCTTCGGCGACCAGTCCGACGTCATGGCCTGCCGCCAGACCGGCTTCGCCATGCTGGCCTCGGGCTCGGTGCAGGAGGCCCACGACCTGGCCTGCGTCGCCCAGACCGCGACCCTGCACGCCCGCGTGCCGTTCCTGCACTTCTTCGACGGGTTCCGCACCTCGCACGAGGTCAACCGCATCGAGGAGCTGAGCGACGGCGACCTGCGGGCCATGATCGACGCCAGCGACATCGCCGGCCACCGCCACCGCGCCCTGAACCCCGACGCCCCGGTCCTGCGCGGCACGGCGCAGAACCCCGACGCCTTCTTCCAGATGCAGGAGGCGCGCAACCCCTACTACAACGTCTGCCCCGAATACGTGCAAGACACCATGGACAAGTTCGCGGCCCTGACCGGCCGCCAGTACAACCTGGTGGACTACGTCGGCCATCCCGAGGCCGACCGGGTGATCGTGATCATGGGCTCGGGCGCCGAGACCACCCACGAGGAGGCCGAGCGCCTGATCGCCAAGGGCGAGAAGGTGGGCCTGATCAAGATCCGCCTGTACCGCCCGTTCCCGGTGGCCGAGTTCTTCGACGTCCTGCCCGACTCCACCAAGGCCATCGCCGTCATGGACCGCACCAAGGAGGCCGGCGCCATCGGCGAGCCCCTGTTCCAGGACGTGGTCGCCGCGCTGTTCAACGCCCGCGCCACCGGCATGTGGCACGGCGGCGAGCTGCCCAAGGTGATCGGCGGCCGCTATGGCCTGGGGTCCAAGGAATACTCGCCGGCCATGGTCCGCGCGGTGTACGAGCAGTTGACCCACGACAAGCCCAAGCCGCATTTCACCGTCGGCATCGTCGACGACGTCACCCACCTGTCGCTGCCGTTCAACGACGCCGAGACGGTGGAATCCGATGACGTCGCGCGCTGCGTGTTCTTCGGCCTGGGGTCCGACGGCACCGTCGGCGCCAACAAGAACTCGATCAAGATCATCGCCGAGAACACCGACAACGACGCCCAGGGCTACTTCGTCTACGACTCGAAGAAGGCCGGCGCCGTCACCGTGTCGCACCTGCGCTTCAGCAAGAACCCGATCCGCGCGCCGTACCTGATCCGCCAGGCCCAGTTCCTGGCCTGCCACCACTTCCACTTCCTGGACAAGATGGACGTGCTGAAGTTCGCGGCGCCGGGCGGCACCTTCCTGCTGAACACCGCCTATGGCCCCGACCAGGTGTGGGACAAGCTGAACTACGAGGTGCAGTCGGCCCTGATCGACAAGCAGCTCCGCTTCTACATCGTCGACGCCAACAAGGTCGCCCGCGAGGCCGGCCTGGGCAACCGCATCAACACCATCATGCAGACCTGCTTCTTCGCCATCTCCGACGTGCTGCCCACCGACGAGGCCATCGAGCACATCAAGAAGGCGATCTACAAGTCCTACGGCGACAAGGCCGCCGAGGTGGTCGCCAGCAACATCGCCGGCGTCGACCAGGCCCTCGCCCACCTGGTCGAGGTGCCGCTGCCGCCGATCGTGTCGGCCAAGCCCGAGCCGCACCAGGTGGTGGCCAAGGAGGCGCCGGACTTCGTGCAGAAGGTCACCGCCGTGCTGCTGGCCGGCGAAGGCGACAAGCTGCCGGTCAGCGCCTTCCCCAACGACGGCACCTGGCCCACCGGCACCACCAAGTGGGAGAAGCGCAACCTGGCCCAGGAGATCCCGGTCTGGGTCCCCGAGCTGTGCATCCAGTGCAACAAGTGCGCCCTGGTCTGCCCGCACGCCGCCATCCGGGTCAAGGAGTACGACCCGGCCCTGGTGGAGGGTGCCCCGGAAACCTTCAAGTCCATGCCCTACCGCGGCAAGGAGTTCGGCGACGCCCTCTATACGGTCCAGGTCGCGCCTGAGGACTGCACCGGCTGCCACCTGTGCGTCCACGTCTGCCCCGGCAAGGACAAGAAGGACCCGAAACGGCTGTCCCTGGTGATGGCGCCGCAGCAGCCGCTGCGCGAGCCCGAGAAGGAGAACTGGGACTTCTTCCTGCACCTGCCCGAGGTGGACCGCACCAAGCTGACCGGCAGCGTCAAGCTGTCGCAGTTCGCGGAACCGCTGATGGAGTTCTCCGGCGCCTGCGCCGGCTGCGGCGAGACGCCGTACCTGAAGCTGATCACCCAGCTTTACGGTGACCGTTCGCTGATCGCCAACGCCACCGGCTGCTCGTCCATCTACGGCGGCAACCTGCCGACCACGCCCTACACGGTGGACTGCGAGGGCCGCGGCCCGGCCTGGTCGAACTCGCTGTTCGAGGACAACGCCGAGTTCGGCCTGGGCATGCGCCTGGGCATCGACAACCACATGCAGCGGGCCCAGGCCCTGCTGCTGGAGCTGTCCGATCCCATCGGCGACACGGAACTGGTGCGCAACCTGATCGAGGCGCCCCAGACCAACGAGGCCGAGCTGGCCCAGCAGCGCACCCGGGTCAAGGACCTGCGCGCCCGCCTGGCCAAGATCGAGGCCCCCATGGCCCGCGAGCTGGAGGACCTGGCCGACTACCTGGTGCGCAAGATCGTGTGGATCGTCGGCGGCGACGGCTGGGCCTACGACATCGGCTACGGCGGCCTGGACCACGTGCTGTCGTCGTCCAAGGACGTGAACATCCTGGTCATGGACACCGAGGTGTACTCGAACACGGGCGGACAGCAGTCCAAGGCCACGGCCCTGGGCGCCGCCGCCAAGTTCGCCGTCGCCGGCAAGTCGCGGCCCAAGAAGGACCTGGGCATGATGGCCATGGCCTATGGCAACGTCTATGTGGCCTCGGTCTGCCTGGCCGGCCGCGACGCGCAGACGGTCAAGGCCCTGCAGGAGGCCGAGTCCTTCCACGGCCCGTCCCTGATCATCGGCTACGCGCCCTGCATCGAGCACGGCTACGACATCTCGGACGGCCTGGGCATCGACCACATGAAGCTGGCCATCGAGTCCGGCTACTGGCCGCTGTACCGGTTCGACCCGCGCCGCGTCGCCGAGGGCGAGCCGCCCCTGCACCTGGACAGCAAGGAGCCGACCAAGCCGCTGACCGACTACCTGGCCACCGAGAACCGGTTCGCGGTGATCCGCAAGAAGAACCCGGAGCACTTCGAGGAACTGGTCAAGATGGCCGAGCGGGACCTGGCCCGGCGGCGCGGCATCTACCAGAAGATGGCAGAGATGTCGGTCCTGGTCGAAGCCGACGAGGCGCCGCACGTGACCCACTGACCGGTCGGGCGCCGGCCGCCGGCGCCCGACCCGCCACCCGGACGGTTCCCGGGATGCGTGGCCAACGCCCGGCCGCGCATTCGGGAACCGTCCTTTTTTTCGGAAGGTGGTTTAGGCGGAATCGCCGCGCAGATCGAAGACCTGGTCCAGGCGGGCCAGTTGCAGCAGGCGCAGCACCGCCGGCCGCACCGCGGTCAGGGCGAAGTCGACCCCCGCCTTGCGCGCCGTGCCCAGGGCCTCGACCAAGTTGGCGGCCAGCGAGCTGTCGGCCAGGGTGACGCCGGACAGGTCCACCAGCACGCGGCGGGCGCGCGCCACGGCGTCCAGCAGCAGGCGGCGCAGGGCGGCGCCGTGGGTCAGGTCCAGGGGACCCTCCAGGCACAACACCAGGGTGTCGTCGATGCGTCGTTCCGTGGCTTTCATGGCATCCCTACCAATCCAGTTACCATGGTGAACAGTGTGCAATTGAATTGCGGCGGGAATGGGGCGAAATTAAACATTGTTCATGACAATTCGGCGGCCGCCGTTTGACAGCCTTCGCCGCCCCCTCCATCATCGCCGCGCCGCAGACGGCAAACCGCATCCTGGGGAGAACGAGGACATGGACCTGAACCTGGCGGGCAAGCGCGCCCTGATCACCGGTGCCTCCAAGGGAATCGGCCTGGCCGTGGCCCGGGCCCTGGCGGCCGAGGGCGTGCACGTGCACCTGAACGCCCGCTCGGCCGACAAACTGGCCGCCGAGGCCGACCGCATCCGCGCCGAGTTCGGCGTCGAGACCGAGATCCACCCCATGGACCTGACCATGGAGACCAACTGCGAGGTTCTGGCCCTTGAGTGCGACGAGGTGGACATCCTGGTCAACAACGCCGGCGCCATCCCCGGCGGCACCCTTGAAGATATAGATGAAAAAACCTGGAGAACAGGTTGGGATTTAAAGGTTTATGGATATGTCAACCTGTCGCGGGAAATGTACGAGACCATGCGCGACCGGGAATCCGGGGTGATCTGCAACGTCATCGGCCTGGCCGGCGTGGTGCCCGACGCGCGCTATGTCTGCGGCTGCGCCGGCAACGCCGCCCTGAACATGTTCACCCGCACCCTGGGCGGGGCCGCCCCGGCCAACGGCGTGCGGGTGGTGGGGGTCAACCCAGGTGTCACCGCCACCGACCGCATGGTGACCCTGATGCGCCGCAAGGCCGAGATGGAATGGGGCGACGCCGAAAGGTGGCCCGAGATGCTGGGCCACCTTCCCTTCGGCCGCCCCGCCGAGCCGGCCGAGGTGGCGGACCTGGTGTCCTTCCTGGTCTCCGACCGGGCGTCCTACATCAGCGGCACGGTCGTCGACATCGACGGCGGCATGGCGTCCCGCGGGCGCTCGTTCTAGCCGGCGACCGCCGCGGCCGCGGCGGTGCCGCGGCGGCGGGTCAGGCGCCAGCCGGCGATTCCCGTCGCCAGCAGCAGCAGGCTGGACGGCTCGGGCACGCGGGTCGGATCCGTGGTCGTGGTGCCGCCGTCGTCACCGCCGGCCTTCACGCTGGCCACGGCCTCGAGCACGTACAGCCCGTCGTAGAGGTAGTTGCCGGCGTCATTCACCTTGAGGAAGAAGGTGTCGCCGGGGTTCATCAGCACGTCGAACTCCAGGGTGATGGGGGCGTCGAAGCGGGCGAAGGCGGCCGGCAGGTAGACCCATTCGTTGTTCGACTGCTTGGCGCCGTTGGCGGCGTTGTTGTCCTCGGCCCAGAAGGAGTTGGCCGTCAACTGGTCGTCGTTCAGGAACATGCCGATTCGCTGGCCCGGCCCCGGGCACTGGGTGCAGTCCTGGGCGCCGTTGACCTGGTAGTCCGACGACACCGCGAAATTGAAGGTGAACGTGGTGGGGTCGGTGATGTCGGGCATGAAGCCGAGCAGCGTGTTCTGGTACACGAGGCTGCTGGACACGCCGGAGAACCCGGTGGCCAGGTGGAGGGCGGTGACGATCTCGGCGATTCCGTCGCCGTCGGAGTTGAACGGCCACTCGATGCCGGTGTCATAGATGACGTGGCCGGTATAGGCGGTGTTGTGCTTCCAGACGATGCGCTCGCCGGTGGGGATGGACAGGCCCAGGCTGTTGTTGTTGTTGTATTCCGTGGCCGAGGAATAGGCGCGGTAGCCGTAGTCCGGCAACAGGATCGACTGCGAGTTGAGCTGGCTGTTCTTGACCGCGCGGTATTGCCACACGGACGTGGCGGTGTTGGTCCCGGCACCGACGTTGAAGTCGGTCAGGGCGTCGTACACCATGGCCGCGTCGGCCGCGGACACGGGCACGGCCACAAGGGCCGCGGCCAGGCAGGTTTTGAGCAGGGAAGGCATCGGTATTCCTTTTTCGTTGTCCGGTCGCCGCCTTGCCGCCGGCGGCGTTCCGGGTTGCGCGTCGGTGGCAGGCCCGGCGCCCCCACGCCAGGCCATCGCGCTGCCCCGCGCACCGGAGTAGCGGAGGCGCCCGACGGCGCCATCACCCAAATGGGGTATGCGGTGCGGGCATTAGCCGACACGCCGTTCGCGGCAAGGGCGAATCTACGCCGTGGCGTCCAGGAAGTCGGTCAGCGCGGCCAGGACGTCGCGCCAGTGGGTGTGGTGCAACAACTGTCCGGCACCGGCAACGGTCGCCACCCGCAGGTGGCCGTGGCGCGCGGCCAGGTCCCGGGCCCAGCCGGCGGGGCAGATGGGGTCGGCGCCCCCCTGCAGGTAGGTGACCGGGCAGCCGGTCCCGGCAAGGTGGTCGGACCAGTCGCCCCAGATGCGCACGGCGTCGCCGCAGAACCCGTCGTACCCGCGCTCGGCGGTCAGGGCATGGCCGGCGCGGACCAGGTCGAACACCTCGCGGTCGGCCACCAAGGCGGCATGGTCCACGGGCGAGCCTTCGTAGTTCTTGCGCACCATCTGCTCGTCCCCCTGGCGGTCGAACAGCCGCGCCCCGGTGGAGAACATGAAGCGCAGGGCCCAGGGCGCGTGGCGCGCGGTCATGGCGACGATGCGGATGCGCTCGGGGTAGCGGCGGATCATGGCGCGGCGGGTGATGGGCACGCCGGCGGCCAGGGCCAGGATGCCGGCGACCCGGCCCGGGTTGGCCGCCGCCGCGGCGCAGGCCGACAGCACGCCCGAGGTGTGGCTGACCACGGCCAGGGACGGGGCGTCCAGGTGGTCGGCCAGGTGGGAAAAGGAGCCGGCGAAGTCCTCGACCCCCCGCTGCCAGTCCGCCGGCGGGTCCGACAGGCCATAGCCCGGCCGCTCGACGCAGACCATGCAGTGCCCGCGTTCGGCCAGGGCCCGGTCCAGGTCGCGGCGGATGCCGTGCCCCAGCAGCATGCCGTGGACGAAGACGAACGGCCGCCCGCGCGGGTCGCCGCGCAGCCGGTAGGCCAGGCGCCGCCCGTCCGGCAGGCGCAGCAGGCGGCGCGGGTCGCCGTCCGCCGGCGCCAGGCCGCGCGCCGCCGCCGGCTGGTCCAGGGACAGCAGCAGCAGGTTGGTGACCAGGCGCGCCAGCTCGGACTGCGACACCACGCCGAACTTGGCGTAGATGGACTTGACCTGGGCGCGCACGGTCTCGATCGACCGCCGCCGCGCGCTGGCGGTCTCGTTGATGGTCTTGCCCTCGGACATCAGGCGGCAGATGTCGGTCTCCGCCGCGGTCAGGCCGAAGCTGCGCGCCAGGATGCCGTCCATGTGGTCGGACCAGCTGGCCAGGGACGCCCGCACCAGCACCGCCGGTCCTTCCCTTGACCCCTCCCCTGGCCCCTCCCCTGGCCCCGATTCGTGCAGGGCGCTGATGGCCAGCAGCACGGGCCGCGGCGCACTGTCCAGCATGCCGGTCAGGAAGTCGCTCTCGGTTTCGCCGCCGCCGGCCACCCGCCGCACGGCGTCGGCCAGGGAGCGCTGCGCCGCCGCCGAGTCCACCACCTCCCACACCCGGCCCAGGCGCCGGCCGGCCAGGGCGTCGCCGGCGGCGTTGGCATGGAGGACCCGGCCGTCGCCGGCCGCCAGCCAGGCCGGGTGCCCCTGGCGGTCCACCAGGTCGCGGGCGCGGGACAGGCCGTCCTGCCCGGCGCGCACGTGCGCCATGATCTCGCGGGCCCGTTCCAGGTGGGCGATGATGGCCTCGGCCCCGGCGCCCGCGCCGTCGCCGGCATGGCTTTCCAGGTGGCGCCCCCAGGCGGCC
Source organism: Hyphomicrobiales bacterium (assembly GCA_024236415.1). Lineage (GTDB taxonomy): Bacteria > Pseudomonadota > Alphaproteobacteria > Rhodospirillales > JACKKN01 > JACKKN01. The sequence goes on along the minus strand of JACKKN010000004.1, from coordinate 291,561 downwards.
ATGAAGGCGTCGAACTCCTGCGGCGCCAGGGCCGCGGAATAGACGCTGTCGATCAACTCGAGGACGTGCGGGGGGATCATCCGTGGAAACGACAATTCAATGGGCGCAGGGTCGGGCGGGCGGATAATATGCGACTCGGATCGCCAGTTCGATTCCCAAAATGACGTTCGCGCCGCCAGGCCGTTCGCCAAGGCGGCGGCCCGCGCGGCCGAGACAGGAGGAGGCAGACCATGACATCGGCGGACACCCGATTCGCCTGGACCCCGCCCGCGGAAACGGTGGCCGCTGCCACCCTGACCGCCTTCATGGCGGCCGAGGGCGTGGCCGACCTGGACCGGCTGATCGCCCGGGCCGACGCCGACCCGGCGTGGTACTGGGACGCCGTGATGCGGCACATGGACATCCGCTTCACCACGCCATACGACCAGGTGCTGGACACGTCCCAGGGCATCCAGTGGCCGCGCTGGTGCCGGGGCGGGCGCACCAATCTGACCCTGAACTGCCTGGACCGCCACCGCGGCACCGCGGTGATGGACAAGGAGGCCGTGGTCTGGGAGGGCGAGGACGGCACCGTCCGCGCGTGGACCTACACCGACCTGGACATCGAGGTCTGCCGCCTGGCCGAGGGCCTGCGCGGCCTGGGCCTGGGCCGCGGCGACGCGGTCGGCCTGTTCATGCCCATGCTGCCGGAAACCGTGGCCGCCTTCTTCGCCGTGGCCAAGATCGGCGCCATCGTGCTGCCCCTGTTCTCGGGCTTCGGCGCCGAGGCCCTGGTCAGCCGCCTCAACGACGGCGGCGCCAAGGCCGTGCTGTGCGCCGACGGCACCCGGCGCCGCGGCAAGACCATCGACATGAAGGCGACCCTGGACACGGCGGCCCGTTCGGTGCCCTCCCTCGAGCACGTGGTGGTACTGGACATCCTGGGCCTGGACATGGACTGGCACACCGGCCGCGACCACCGCTGGCACGCCCTGGGCAACGGCATCCCGGCAAGCTCGGTGACCGAGGACATGCCCGCCGACGACCCGTTCATGGTCATCTTCACGTCGGGCACCACGGGCAAGGCCAAGGGCACGGTCCACACGCACTGCGGGTTCATGGCCAAGGCGGCGGCGGACATCGGCCTGGTGGGGGACTTCAAGTCCGACGACCGGTTCCTGTGGATGTCGGACATCGGCTGGCTGGTGGGGCCCATGCAGATCGCCATCAGCGCCTTCCGCGGCGCCACCCTGGTGCTGGCCGAGGGCACGCCGGACTACCCCGAGACGGGCCGCCTGTGGCGCCTGGTCCAGGACCACCGCCTGACCTACCTGGGGCTGGCGCCGACAATCGCCCGGGCCATGATGGCCCACGGCACGGCGGACCTGGAGCGGTACGACACCTCGTCCCTCCGCCTGGTGATGGCGTCCGGCGAACTGTGGAACCCGGACTCGTGGTGGTGGACCTTCGACAACCTGTGCCGGCGCCGGGTGCCCATCATCAACGTCAGCGGCGGCACCGAGATCGGCTGGGGCATCCTGTCCAACACGGTGATCCAGCCGCACAAGCCCTGCGGCCTGTCGTCCGCCATCCCGGGCATGGGCGCCGACATCGCCCTGCCCGACGGGTCGCCGGCGCCCGAGGGGACCATGGGCGAGCTGGTGCTGCGGGTGCCCTCCATCGGCCTCAGCCGCGGATTGTGGAACGACCCGGACAAGTTCCTGGAAACCTACTGGAGCCGCATCCCCGGCCTGTGGGTGCACGGCGACTGGGCGTCGCGCGACGGCGACGGCACCTGGTACCTGCACGGCCGCTCGGACGACACGATCATGGTCGCCGGCAAGCGCTGCGGCCCGTCCGAGGTGGAATCCCTGCTGATGGAGACCGGGCTGGTGGCCGAGGCCGCGGCCACGGCGACCACCGATCCGGTCAAGGGCGAGGCGGTGCTGTGCGTCTGCGTGCCGCGCCCGGACCGGCCCGCCGACGCGGCGGTGGCCGAGGACCTGCGCGCCGCCGTGGTCGCCTCCCTGGGGCCGGCGTTCCGGCCCAAGGACGTGGTGTTCGTCTCGGACCTACCCAAGACCCGCAGCATGAAGGTGATGCGCCGGGTGATCCGCGCCGTCTACGAGGGCCGCGACCCCGGCGACCTGGCCTCGCTGGTCAATCCGGAATCGGTGGCCGAGCTGGCGCGGGTGACCACGTAGGCCGCCGCCGGCAGCATGATGGCGGCCAGGAAGGTGGGCAGGCGCCAGTCCTCGGCCACCCAGATGGCGACGTAGGCGAAGCTGGCGCTCATCATCACCACCGCCAGCATCTTGGCCTTGGTGGGAATCACCCGGTGCAGGTGCCAGGCGCGGATCGGCGGCCCCAGCGTGGGGTGGGTCCACAGCCAGTGCTGGAACCGCTGCGAGCTGCGCGAGAAGGCCCAGACGGCGACGATGAAGAACACCGTGGTGGGCAGGCCGGGCACCACCACGCCGACCAGCCCCACCCCCACGTTCAGCCAGCCGAACAGCAGGTACAGCACGCGCGCGGCGCGGCCCGCCGGCTGCATGGGCGGCGGCGGTTCGGGGACGGGCGCGCGGGCGATCGGGTCGGTCATGCCCGGATTATGGGCACGGCGGCGGCACCAGACAAGTTCGCCCCTTGCCCGGCGGCCCCGCGCGATGCCATAACCCGGCCATGGCGACACCCCTCCCCCTTCCCGACGGCGCGCACATCGACGACGAAGGCGTCTGGAACCAGGTCCTGCGCCCGCGCCCGGGCGGCGCCCCGGTGCCGGCCCTGTTCCTGGACCGCGACGGCGTGGTGGTCGAGGAGGTGAACTTCCTGTGCCGGGCCGAGGACGTGCGCCTGATGCCCGGCGCCGTCGCCGCCATCCGCCGCGCCCACGCCCTGGGCCTGGCCGTGGTGCTGGTCACCAACCAGGCCGGAATCGGATACGGCTATTACACCTGGCACGAGTTCATCGCCGTGCAGGAACGCGTGCTGGCCGACCTGGCCGCCGCCGGCGCGGCGGTCGACGCGGTCTACGCCTGCCCGCACCACGCCAAGGGCCAGCCCCCCTACCACCACCCCGACCACCCGGCGCGCAAGCCCAACCCGGGCATGCTGCTGCGCGCCGCGGCGCAATTGAACCTGCACCTGGCGGAGTCGTGGATCGTCGGCGACCGGGCCTCGGACCTGGCGGCGGGCCGCAACGCCGGCCTGGCCGGCGGCCTGCACGTGGCCACCGGCCACGGCGCCGCCGACGGCGAGGCGGCCGCCGCCCTGGCCCTGGCCGGCGGCGGGTTCACGGCCCTGGCGGCCGCCGGCATGGCCGACGCCCTGGACTTGCTGCCGTTGTTGAAGGGGCCGCCGAGGTAGGGCGGCCTACAGGTCGCCGTAGTGGATGTAGTCGGTCCAGGTCCGCTCCAGCCGCCGCAGCATGGTGCTGACCCCTTCCAGGTCCTCGCCCGAGATGTTGAAATCGCTCAGGCTCCTGGCGTGGCGGTCTTCCAGGTCGCGAATGCTGTCGACCACCTTGAGGGCCTTGTCGGTCAGCTTGATTCGCACGGACCGCCGGTCGTGGGTCGAGCGCTCCTGCTCCAGGTAACCCATCTCGGACAGCTTCTTGATGTTGTAGGAGACGTTGGAGCCCTGGTAATAGCCGCGCTCGACCAGGTCGCGGATGACGATGTCCTCCTCGCCGATGTTGGCCAACAGCAAGGCCTGCACGCCGTTGATATCCTTGACGCCCATGCGGTTCAATTCCGCACGCAGCACGTCGAGGAACCGGCGGTGCAGACGCTCGATCAGCCGGGTCAGCTCCAAATATTCTTTTTTCACCGGGAATATCCCCTTCGCTAACGATTTGTTGGCAAGTTTGCCGATATTAGTGATAAATGGCAATGATTTGGTCCGCCGGGAGGACAATTCGAAACCCGTGATCAGCGACTTTACGAAGGGGCCGAGGCGCCGCGCCGACGCCATGGCGAGGCTTTGCCGCCGGGGCTGGGCGCCGGCGCTGTTGGTGGCCGCGGGCCTGGCCCTGGGGGCCTGCCAGACCTCGCCCGGCGCCGATGAAATCAAGACCGAGAGCCAGAACGCCCGGTTCGCGCAGATCATGCGAATCGGCCAGACCACCCGCCAGGGCGGCGACCTGGTATCGGCCGTCAACCTGTTCCGCGAGGCGCACCGGCTGGACCGCTCGCGGGTCGAGCCCCTGGTGGCCATCGGCGAAACCACCTACGCCCTGGGCCAGATGAACCAGGCCGAGGAAGCCTTCGTGCAGGCCACCGAACGGGCCCCCGACGAACCGGCCATCCGCCTGGGATACGGCAAGGTGCTGGTGGCCCAGAACAAGCCCGACAAGGCCGCCGAGCAGTTCGAACTGGCCATCAAGCTGAAGACCGGGGACTACCGCGCCTACAACGGCCTGGGCGTGGCCCTGGACCTGCTGGGCCGCCACGAGGAGGCGCAGCAGAACTACATCAACGGCATGGAGATGGAGCCGGACAGCCTGTCCCTGCGCAACAACCTGGCCCTGTCACTGGCCCTGGCCGGCAACTACGCCGAGGCGCGCGACATCCTGCTGGGCGTCGCCGAAAACCCGGCCTCGACCCCCAAGCAGCACCTGAACCTGGCCCTGGTCTATGGCCTGGCGGGCGACCGCGAACGCGCCGCCCAGGTGGCGGGACAGTTCCTGAACGAAAACCAGGTCAGGAACAACCTGGTCTACTACGACATGCTGCGCAAGCTGCCGCCCGACCGGCGGCGCGCGGCCATCGTCGAGGGACACGGCCTCGAGGTGCCGAAACTGGCGGAGAACACGGCGCCGGACATCGAGCGGACCCTCGACATCGCACCGGCGACCGGCCGGAACTGACCCCCGAAAGCGCCGTCAGGCGGCCAGATCCGCCTCGACCGCGGCGGCGTGCCGGCCGACCCGGGCCCACAGCAGTTCGTACTCTTCGGCCTCCTGCGCCAGGGCGCGGGCCTCCGCCGGGTCCGCCTGGGCGGCCTGGCGCCGCGCCTCGGCCGCGGAATCGGAAAGGAATGCGAGCAGGCCGGCGGTATGGTCGATGGCCATTGTTGTTCTCCTGAGTTTCTTTTGCCTGATGGTTCTGGCTGCGTCGCGACGGCGTCGTGCTGTCACAAAGGTTGTAATCTTTTTCCCGCCTGCCCGTCGGGTCCAATGCGTTTCCCTCATGGGAGACCCCGGAAAAGCGAATGGCGCGCCTGCCGCGCGCCGGAAATAGGTGCGCCGGGAAGCGGTGCCACTCCGCTTCCCGGCGCGAACCAGGCCGCCGGACCCCAATACGAACGACCTGGTTATCTCAACAAACTGGTGTCTTCCGGTCCTCCTACAGGCTGCTCAGGCCGTCGATGGAGCTGATGATGGCGGGCCCGATCAGGACGATGAACAGCGCCGGCATGATGAAGCAGATCAGCGGCACGGTCAGGGTCGCCGGCAGCTTGGCCGCCTTCTCCTCGGCCTTCATCATGCGTTCGTCGCGGTAGTCGCTGGACAGCACGCGCAGGGACTGCGCCAGCGGCGTGCCGTACCGTTCGGTCTGGATCAGCGTGTTGACGACGCCGCGGATGCTCTGCATGTCGGTGCGCCGTTCCAGGTTGGCCAGGGCCTGGCGGCGTTCCGGCAGGAAGCCCAGCTCGATGGCCGTCAGGCCGAACTCGTCGGCGATCTCGGGTCCCGACTTCTGCATCTCCGAGGCCACCCGGTGCAGGGCCGCGTCCAGGGACAGGCCGGCCTCGGCGCAGATGACCAGCAGGTCCAGCGCGTCGGGCAGGGCCTTCTGGATCGCCGCGCGGCGCTTGTTGGCGGCGTTGCGCAGGTAGATCTCGGGGGCGTAGTAGCTGCCGCCGATCAGCATCAGCGACAGGATCATGGCCGACATGTCGTCCAGCTCGAAGAAGTTGATGCCATAGACCAGGATCAGCACCGCCACGCCGATCACGAACGGCATGGCGAACTTGGCGAACAGGTAGGCGGTGACCGCGTCCTTGGAGCGGAAGCCGGCCTGGGCCAGGCGGTCGACGGCGCGGGCGGCATGCTCGCTGCGCGCCAGGTTCAGCTTGGTGATCACCTGGCGCATCATGCCGACGGTGTCGAAGTTGCGCTGCTGGCGGTTGTGGCGCGGGGTCAGGATTCCGGCGCGCAGCTTGTCGCGGTGCTGGCGCAGGGACTTGACCCGCCCGGTCATGGGGTTGCGCACCCGCAGCCCCTGCCAGACGGCCACCACCGAGGTGAAGGCGGCCACGGCGGCCAGCAGGGTGATGGCGCCGTCGGGCCCCAGGGACTCGTAGATGCCCAGCAGGAACTTGTTGTACACGTAGTACTTGAGGACGCCGAACACGCTCATATCTCGAACCTCACCATGCGGCTCATGACGAAGACGCCCATGCCCATGGTCAACAGTCCGCCGCCGGCCACCATGCGGCCGCGGGGATCGAGGAACAGGATCGACTCATAGTCCGGGTTGATCAGGTACAGCAGCGCGAACATGATCAGCGGCAGCGAGCCGAGGATGTAGGCGCTGGCCCGCGCCTCGGACGAGATGGCCCGGATCTTCAACCGCATCTGGCGGCGCTTGCGCAGGATGTCGGCCAGGTTGGCCAGGGTCTCGGCCAGGTTGCCGCCCGTTTCCTGCTGCACCGACAGGCTGATCACGAAGAACTTGAACTCGGGCGTGTCCAGGCGCTTGGCCACGTTCCACAGCACCTGCTCCAGGGTCTGGCCGAAGCGCACGCCGTCGGACACGCGGCGGAACTCCTGGCCGATGGGGTCGGGCATCTCGCGGCCCACGGCGGCGATGGATTCGCTGACCGGCAGGCCCGAGCGCAGCCCGCGCACGATCAGGTCGATGGCGTCGGGGAACAGGGCGTTGAACTTGTTGATGCGGCGCCGGCCCATGTGGCCCAGCATCCAGTGCGGCAGGGTGACGGCGCAGGCCAGGGCGATGAAGCCGGCCATCAGCAGCGGCAGCGAGGCCACCAGCCCGGTGCCGGCGAACACCACGCCCAGGATGACCAGCGACAGCATCATGTAGCCGCCGATGGACAGCTTCAGGCCGGCGCGCTCGATGCGCTCGCGCAGCAGCTCGGACCGCGGCAGCACGCGCTTGGCCAGCTTTTCCATGGCGCCGTACTTCTCGTCGCTGGCGCGTTTCAGGCTGGTCACGCCGGCGGCCGTGCTCGTCCGGCCCTTCTTCAGGCGGGTGTGCACGGTGTTCACCCGGCGGCTCATGTTCTTGCCGGCGGACGCGCCGGGCATGAGGGCGAAGCCGATGGCCCCCAGGGTCAGCAGGACGCCGACGAAGATGATGGCGATCTGCGGTGTCATGCCGCGCCCTCCACCCCGGCGGACATGGCCTCCAGCAGGGCCCGGCCCAGGCCGAAGTATTCGGCCCGTGGCGTGAAGTGCGGGCGCAGGCCGCTGGACTTGAACTCGCCGATCAGCTTGCCGTCGGCGTCCTCGCCCTTGAACTCGAACTTGAACAGGTCCTGGGTGGTGATGACCTCGCCTTCCATGCCCACCACCTCGGTGACCTGGGTGATGCGGCGCATGCCGTCGCGCATGCGCGAGATCTGCACGATCATGTTGACGGCGCCGGCGATCTGCGCCCGCACGGCCTCGTTGGGCAGCTTGACGCCGGCCATGGCGACCATGTTCTCGAGCCGGGTCAGGGCCTCGCGCGGGCGGTTGGCGTGGATGGTGCCCAGGGAACCGTCGTGGCCCGTGTTCATGGCCTGCAGCATGTCCAGCGCCTCGCCGGCGCGGATCTCGCCCAGGATGATGCGGTCGGGGCGCATGCGCAGGCAGTTCTTCACCAGGTCGCGCTGGGTGATCTCGCCCTCGCCCTCCAGGTTGGGGGGCCGCGTTTCCAGGCGCACCACGTGGGGCTGCTGCAACTGCAGTTCCGCCGCGTCCTCGATGGTGACGATGCGTTCGCCGGGGTCGATCATGCGCGACAGGCCGTTCAGCAGGGTCGTCTTGCCGGAACCCGTGCCGCCCGAGATCAGGATGTTCAGGCGCGCCCGGGCGGCGATCTTCAGCACCCGGTTCATTTCCTGGGACAGGTTGCCCTGCTCGGCCATCTTGTCGAGCGTGATCTTGTGCTTGGCGAACTTACGGATCGAGATGCTGGGCCCGTCGATGGCCAGGGGCGGGATGATGATGTTGACGCGCGACCCGTCCAGCAGGCGGGCGTCCACCAGGGGAGTGGTCTCGTCGACCCGGCGGCCGACCTGCGAGACGATGCGCTGGGCCACGTTCATGACGTGGCGGTCGTCGCGGAAAGTGACGTCGGAAAGCTGCAGGCGGCCGCTTTTTTCGACGTAGACCTGCTTGGGCCCGTTGACCATGATGTCGGTCACGGTCTCGTCGTCCAGCAGCACTTCCAGCGGCCCCAGGCCGATCATGTCGTTCAGCAGCATGTTGACCAGGTCGCGCTGCTCCAGCAGGTTCAACTGCTGCTTCTCCTCGACCAGGATCTCGGACACGATGTCGCTGATCTGGCTGGTCAGTTCCGCGCGCGGCAGCTCGGACGCCTTGCCCACGTCGATGCGTTCCATCAACAGCGGCTGCACCCGCTCCTTGGCCGCCTCGACGCTGCTGCGGCTGGTGGCCTGGCCCTTGTTGCCGGTGTCCGCCGGCTTCTCTTTCTTGGCCGCGGCGTTGCCGTTCAGGAACTCGTTCAGGGTGGCGGTGATCAGGTCGCGCTTGTCGTCCTCGGTGAGGGCGATGTCGATGCGGCCGGCCAGCTTGTCCAGGATCTTGCCGACGCGCTTGGCCAGCTCGCCGCGCGGCAGTTCGTGGCCGAAGCGGATGTCGACGTCGTCGCGCAGGCCGGCCAGGGCCGCGTCCACCATCTTCTCCATGGTCTCGTCGTGGTCTTGCGCGGTCTCGGCCGGGGCCGCGCCGGCGGCCGTGTCGGCACCGGCTTCCGTCTCGTCCTTGCCGCGGTCGTCGCGGAAGTTGCCGACGAACAGCTCGTCGTCGTCATCGGCGCCGCCGCGGGAGTCGGGTTCGATCCCGGCCATGGCGTCGTCGGCCAGGTCCGCCGGGTCGGACGCCTCGACGTCCACCAGCTTCGGTTCCACGCGGTCTTCCAGGCCCGGCTTCCGGGCCTTGGGGAAGCTGACCACGCCCGATGAGTTGCGCCGGCCGAACATCACGCGCTCCTCTTCATCAGGCGGCGCCAGACCGGCACGGATTCCTTGACCTCGACGTCGCCGCGGGTCAGGTCGCCGGCCAGCTTGGCCAGGCCGGCCGCCAGCTTGCTGTTCTTGGACACCTCGCCCACCGGCTTGCCGGCGCCCAGGCTGTCCACGGCCGGCTTGAGGTCGAACGGCAGCACGTGGGCGACCTTGATCTCGGCGCCCTTCTGGAAGTCGTCCTGGTTCAGCTCGCCCTGCTTCAGGCCGCCGACCCGGTTCAGCACCACCTTCAGCCTGGCCTCGGGGCAGACCTCGCGCACGAACTCGTGCAGGCGCGCGGTGTCGCGCATGCCGGCCAGCGAGGGGTCCGACACCAGGACCACCGAATAGGGCGCCTTCAGGGTCACCAGGTTGGTGCGCGCCGCGAACCGGGGCAGGTCCAGCACCACGCAGTCGAAGTCGTCGCGCAGGTGCGCCAGCAGCAGGTTCAGGGCCTTGGGATCGAACGAGAAGCTGTTGGTCAGCCCCTCCTCGGCGCCGAGGACGTAGAAGTTGTCGCTGTGGCGCACCATGGCCCGCTCGATGAACAGGGCGTCGATGCGGTTGGGGTTTTCCAGCGCCTCGCGGAAGCCGCGGCCGGGCTCCAGGTCGAGCGCCAGGGCCGTGGACCCGAAGTACAGGTCCAGGTCGACGATGGCCACCCGCTTGCCGTAGTCGTGGGCCAGGTGCCAGGCGCAGTTGGTGGCGACCGTGGTGGCGCCGACGCCGCCGCGGGCGCCGACGAAGGCGATCAGCTCGCCGGTCTCGGGCTCGGTCTCCTCGACCTTGGGCTCGTGCAAGGCCTTGGTCACGGCGCCGGCCAGGCTTTCCACGGCGACCGGCTTCACCAGGTAGTCCTGCACGCCCAGGTCGACCAGCTCGCGGTACAGGTTGACGTCGTTGATGGCACCGATGGTGATGACCTTGGTGTTGGGCTCGCAGACGTCGGCCAGGTTGCCGATCTCGGTCATGGGGTCGTCGACGTTGGTCAGGTCGATGACCAGGGTGCGGGGGGTCTTGATGTCGGCCAGCTCGCGGATGGCGTCGATGATGCCGCCCTCGTAGATGACCGGGTCCTTCCAACCTTGCTGCTCGGCGACCTTGACCACCACGGCGCGGGTGATCTCGTCGGACACGAACGCCATGAACGGGAGGCGCTCGGTCATGCCGGCCAGCTTCTTGACTGCTGCTGCGAACATGTCCTGCCCTCCCCTATTCCTTGGCCTCGCCGGACTGGCCGACCTTCTGCTGGGCTTCCAGCTGGCCCACGTCCTCGGGGTCCAGGGGCCGGATCTTGTCGCTGCGGTAGCGCTGGATCCCCAGCACGGCGTGGTTGCCGTCGTAGGGCCCCATGTCGCGGATGCGCGCCAGGTCGCGGGGGTCGTTGACCATGACGCCCAGGTTGCCGGCCGTGGCGCAGCCCAGGTTGCGGTGCGCCTGGTTGTTGAAGTTGTTGCCGGGCCAGCCGCTCCAGTCCGGGCACTTGGGCACCGAGACCACGAACCGCTGGACGGTCAGGGCCACCGAGCCGGCCGGCGGCAGGTCGCCGGCCAGGGGCTGCGGCAGGACATGGGCGCGCAGGTGGCTCAGCTCCAGGTAGGCCAGCACGGTGGCCTGGCGGCGCTGCGCCAGGCGCGCCGCGGCGCGGTCGCCGGTGGGCACGTTGACGACGAAGACCTGGTCGCTGCCCTGCACCTCGATGCGGCGCAGGAAGGCCTCCAGGCGGCTGCGTTCGCTGTCGTTCAGGCCGGCCTTGCCGGTGTCGAACAGGACGAAGTGGTCGAACCGCGCCTCGTGGGCCTGGACCCGCTTCTCGGGCCGCACCTCGGACCAGTCCTCGACGGCCGTGCGGTCGCGGACCCCGGCCATGAAGGGGCTGTCGTGCACCTGGGCGCTGAATTTCTCCGTCACGCATCCGGACAGGGCCGTGGCGGCCAGGCCGAGCGCGGACAGGGTCACGAGGATCGGCGAATATTGGGGTCTATTCATCGTCTCCTCCTTTCCTAGTCCAATTGAAATCCGACCGGACCGACTAGCCGCTGGACGCGGGCGGTGCGGGCCGAGGGTTCCTGGGGGGGCGCCTTGCGCTTGAAGGTGCCGCCGGTGACCCACCGCTCCGCATCGCTGGGCGGGGAATAGCCGTCCATGGGCGTGGCAAGCTGGGACGGCATGGTGGGCTTGACGATGTAGGGCGTGACGATGATGACCAGTTCGCTCTCGTCGCGCTGGAAGCGGTCGGACCGGAACAGGGCGCCCAGCACGGGCACGTCGCCCAGGCCCGGGAACTTGGTGATGTCGTGGTTGATGTTGTTCTTGATCAGGCCGGCGATGGCGAAGCTCTGGCCGCTGCCCAGCTCGACCACCGTTTCGGCGCGGCGCGAGGTCAGGGCCGGCACCTGGATGATGCCGCCGCCCACCGGCACGGTGATGGCGCCGTCGTTGGACAGCTCGCTGACCTCGGGCCGCACGTGCAGGTTGATGCGGCTGCCGACCACCGTGGGGGTGAAGGCCAGCAGCACGCCGAACTTCTTGAAATCGATGATCACCCGGTCGGTGCCCTCGGGCACCAGGATCGGGAACTCGCCGCCGGCCAGGAAGCTGGCGGTCTCGCCGGACATGGCGGTCAGGTTGGGCTCGGCCAGGACCGTGACCAGGCCCTCCTCCTCCATGGCGTCCAGGATCGGGTTGATGTCCCAGCTGCCGGTGCGCAGGCGCGGGCTGAAGATGTGCTGGGTGACGTTGATGTTGAAGGGGTTGAAGGTGGCCAGGCCCAGGGACCAGTTGCCGATGGCGCCGACCAGGCTCCAGTTGAAGCCGAACTGCTTGTCCAGGCCGCGGGTGACCTCGACCACGCGCACCCGCAGGTTCACCTGGTTGGCCTCGTCGACCATGATGCGGTTGATGATCTTGCCGGTGTCGGCCGGCTTCTCGTCGCCGCCGCCGCCGCCGGAGGCGCCGCCCAGGGCGGCGATGCCGGCGGACGCCGAGCCGCCGCCGCCCTTGCCGCTGGACCCCGACACGCCGACGTACTGCTGGGCGATCTCCAGGATGTTCTGGGCCATGACCGCCGAGGGCACCCGCCCGTCCAGCACGATCGACCCGCCGACGCGCGACACCTTGACGTTGGCGTCGGGGTAGAGCTCGCGGATCGAGTCGCGCAGGGCCTGCAGGTTGTGGTCGACCACCACGGTCATGTTGGCGATGACGTTTTCGTTGGCGTCGGTGGCGATCAGGGTGGTGGACCCGGGGCGCTTGGCCAGCACGTAGACCAGGCGCGGCGACTTGACCTGGATGTCGGCGATGACCGGGTTGGCGATGAACACGGTCTGGGCCGGCCGCGGCAGGCGGATGAGCTGGCCCTTGTTGACGATCATCTCCAGGTCCTTGCCGCTCTTGCTCAGGATCTCGACCGCCGCGGCCGGAACCGCGGTGGCAATCGCGGTCAGGACGGAGGTCGACATGGCCAGCAGGGCGGCGGCCGCCGTGGCCACGGCGAAGGTGGCCAGGGCCTTTCTGGCGCGGCCGGCGCGGCGTCGGGCCCGGATGGGTGGCTTGGGGTCGGTGAACATGGCGCTTTTCCCTCTAGAACTTCTGTTCTTCGGCCTGGCTGCCGTGGATCACGTGCACGCCGGTGCCGCGGCCGTCCAGGCTGAACCCGCGCGGCTTGCCCAGCATGTAGTACACGTCCATGTCGGCGGTATAGCTCTTCTGCAGCGGCGGCTTGGGCCTGGCGGCGGGCTTCATCTTGCCCTTGGGCAGGGGCGCCGTGCCCTCGGCGTCGGCCACCTCGACCCCGCCCTGCCCCTCCTCGTCGCGCGCCAGGGCGCGCAGGCTGAGCGACAGGTTGCCCATCTCCAGGCCGATGGCGATCTTCTCGGCCTGCTTCATGTCGACCTCCAGGGTCGCGGTCTTGGCCACCTTGGCCTCGCCCTCGGCGTTCTCCACCTTCTGGTCGATGGCCAGCACCCGCACGTCCTCCAGCAGGGTCTCGCTGAAGTAGCGGGTCACGGCGTCCTCTTCCTTTTCCTTGTTGCCCTTCTCGGTCACGCGCATGGTCAGGATCACGTCCACGGAATCGCCCGGGAACACGAAGCCGGCGATGCCCGAGGTGGCGTTGACCGGCACCGACACGGCGCGGAAGCCCGGCTCCAGCACCGCGGCCAGGAAGCCGCGCTCGCCGGGATGGACCACCAGGGCGTCGGTGATGGGCTGGCCCACGGCCACGGCGGTGCGCACCACGGCGCCCTCGAAGTCCTTCTCGGACCGCTTGCCCTTGACGAAGTAGCTGTCGATCACGCCGTCCTCGGGCCAGGCCTGCCAGCGCAGGTGCGACGCCTTGACGAAGGTGCCCGGCAGCAGCGCCGAGTCGGCGACCAGCACCATCACGGCCTGGGTCTGCTGCACCTCCTTCTTGGCCGGCATGGAGGCCAGCATGGCGGCGCGCTCCGAGGACAGCCAGTTCTTGGCGAAGAAGGCGGTCAGCCCGGCGGCGGACACGGCGACGAGGAGGAGCAGGATGGTCCGGAGGTTCATGACGGGGGCTCCCTAGCCTTGAAATCCGCGCAGCAGGTTCCAGGCCACAAAAAATCCGCCCGCGGCGATGGCAACACCGTAGGGCAGGACGTTGCCGATCAGCACGTCGCGCAGGCCCTTGCCGCCGATGCGCTCGACGGCCATGGCCAGGCTGAAGCGCAGCTCGCTGGTCATGACCAGGGCCAGCAGGCCGCCGGCGAAGGCGGTGATCAGCAGGAATTCCAGAACCAGGGACGGCCCGGCCCACAGGGCCACGGCGGTCAGCAGCTTGACGTCGCCGCCGCCCACGGTGTTGGTGGCGAACAGGATGAACCCGAACACCAGCACCGCGGCCGCCACCGCCAGGGCGCCCAGCCAGTTGACCGGGTCGCCGTGCACCAGCACGAAGGCCGGGTACAGCGCGGCGATGGCCAGGCTGATGCGGTTGGGGATGCGGTAGGCGTGGACGTCCGACATGGCCGCCAGGCCGAGCAGGCCGACGAACAGGGCGATCAAGAAGAACTCGATAACGGTGGTGGCTAGCATCTGGGGTCTCGTTTTGTCAGTGTGGCATCTGATAAACGGTCGCTCGGTCTTGGTGTTTCGCTTTTCGTCCTCTTCCTCTCGTCCCGCTTTCTTGAGATGGGCCTCGGGGTTCCTTGTCGCTGTCGTCCTAGGTCGGTTGCCCGCTTTCCACGGACTGGTGGACCGTCGTGAACAGGGTGATCAGCGAGATGCCCATCCCCTTCAGGGTGCCGACGGCGACCACCGAAACCAGGGCCGCAATCAGGCAGTACTCCATCGCGGTGGTGCCCAGGTCATCTTTAATGAACTTGCCGATCAGCCTGGGCTTCATGCCGCGTTCTCCTCAAAAGCACCCTTCTTATTGGTTCGATTTTATTGTAGGGCCCGAAAAATTCCTAAATCTTTATTTGCACTCAATTTGACAATACATTTGCAGAAAAATTCCTGTTGTTTTTCGCTAAATTTAAGCAAAATTTATTTAAAATTTTATCGATCCCCGCCCGCCCGCGTTTTTCGCCGTCCCGCCGGGGTCCCCCTTGCCGGGGAGGTGGCCTTTTCCGGCCACCTCCCCGGTGGAGGCGTCATGACCCGAGGGTTTGACGATCTCGGTCGCGGCGGCGTCGCCGCGGCAAATTCGGTGCTAGTTGTTGACGGCCTGGTCCAGCTCGCCGCCCACCGAGGTGAACATGCTCTCGAGCGAGCCGCCCATGCCCTTCAGGGCGCCGATGGCGGCAACGGAAACCAGGGCGGCGATCAGGCCATACTCGATGGCGGTGGCGCCGGAGTCGTCGCGGAAGAACTTGGTCAGGGTTTCGAGTTTCATAACAACCTCCATTGCGATGAAGCCGAGACATTCCCGTCTCGACGCATGCCAGTCTCGTGGCCGCCCATTTCCGAAGAATTTCCCGATTGTTTCAGCCGTGTTTTACCCGAAAAAAACTTCGGGTGAGAATTTCTCTTTGAATTTCAGTGCATTACCCAAGAACGCCGAAAATAATTCGGGAGGTGGCCGTTTCCGGCCACCTCCCCTGGGAGGCGTCATGTCCCGAAGGCTTGACGATCCTGGCGTCCTGGAACGGGGGGATCGAGGGTCCCCCGTCAGGCGAGCTTAGTTGTTGACGGCCTGGTCGAGCTCGCCGCCCACCGAGGTGAACATCTGCTCCAGGGAGCCGCCCATGCCCTTCAGGGCGCCGATGGCGGCGACGGAAACCAGGGCGGCGATCAGGCCATACTCGATGGCGGTGGCGCCGGAGTCGTCGGAGAAGAACTTGGTCAGGGTTTCGAACTTCATAACTACCTCCGTGAAAAAAACGGGTGATCGGATGATCTGGAAATACTGTAGGCGAAAAAAATTGCTTTTTCAAAACTTTTATTTGCGATTATTTTTCATGAAAAGATAATTACATGATTTTTATTTATTTTTATTTAAATTGCATAAAATTTTATCTTTCCGAAGCGACCCGTTCGAACCCGTGGCGCCGCCCCCGCCGGCCGGGTATGATGCCGGCGCCGGCGCCAACGCGCGGCCCGGTCCCGCAACAGTCCAGCCCGCCAGACACCCATGCCGACGCTCCCCGCCCCGCGCGCCGCCGCGCCGCCGCCCCGCCCCCGCCGGCGCCGGCGCCGAAGCCATGGATGAGGCGCGCACCAACTGGACCGGGGTCCTGTTCGGGTTCACGGTCGCCGTGGTCTCGGCCTTCCACCAGATGAAGGTGCCGCCGGTCCTGCCCGAGATGCTGGCCGCCTACGGCTACGACGCCCTGGTCGCCGGCGGCTTCATGTCCATCTACGCGGTAACCGGGATCGCCGTCGCCCTGGCCCTGGGCGGGCGCATGCAGCGGCACGGCGCGCTGGCCTTCCTCTATGGCGGCCTGGCCCTGGCCCTGGCCGGCAGCGCCTGGGCCCTGGCCTGGCCGGCGAACGGATGGTCGGTGCTGGGCGCCCGGGGGCTGGAGGGACTGGGCGCCGGCATCCTCGCCATCGCCGGACCCGCCTATTGCACCAGCCACGCCAGCGCCCGCCACCTGCCGGTGGCCGCCGGGCTGACCGCCACCTGGATCCCCATCGGCGCCCTGGCCGCGGCCGGCCTGGCCGCCGCGACCGCCGGCGGCGACCCGGCATCGGGGGCGCAATGGCGCGCCGTCTGGAGGACCGGAATCGCCATCACCCTGGCCCTGGCCGGCTGGACCGTCTGGCTGCACCTGCGCGGCGCTGCCAACCTGTCGGTGCCGGCGGGCCCCGGCACCCGACCCAGGCCGGCGCCGCCGCCCGGGGACGCCGACCGATCACGCGACCGGGCCCGCGACCGGATCATGGCCCTGGTCGCGGTGGTGTTCTTCCTGTGGAGCTGGGAGTTCATCGGCTTCTTCACCTGGCTGCCCGAGCGCATGGTCTCGGTCCTCGGCCAGAGCGGCCAGGGCGCGGCCGGCCTGTACGCGGTGCCCTTCGCCTTCGTCGCCGTCTTCAACCTGGTGGCGGCGGCGGCGCTGCGCCGCGGCGTGCCGGTGACCGGGCTGCTGATCGTCGCCCTGGCGGTCCCGGCGGTGTTCCTGGCGCTGATGCCGGTGGCCGGCGGCGGCTGGCCGGGGGCCGTGGTGCTGGCCCTGTTCGGGGCCTTCGTGGGCCTGATCCCAACCGCGCTGTTCAGCCTGCCGGCCCACATATATGGCCGCGCCCAGGCCGGCCCCCGGGCCTTCGGCGTGCTCATGATCGGCCGCAACATGGGCGGTATCGTCGGCCCCCTGTCGGTGGCCGCCCTGGTCCGCCTGGGCGCCGACTGGCCGTCGACGATCCTGTTCCTGACCGTCATCCAGCTGGGCGCCGCCGCCGCCGCCCTGGTCCTGCACCGCCGCCTGGCCGCCCTGGGCCGGTCCTGATCGTCCCCGCGCCGGCACCCGAACCCGACCGCCGCGCACCCCGGTTCGACAGTGTTCCCGCTGCTGCCCGCCACCGCGGCAATGGATGCAATTTTATTCAAACTTTTTTTCATTACGTGAGCGTTTTCGAAATAGTTTAGAAACAATGTATTGTTTTGATTGAATACGCCTTTCTATATAAAATATCACCCAATTTGGGCCCTCATAACTTGTAGATGCCGACATGAAAACTTGGATCGAACTTGGGCATGGTCTTGCGGCGCGCTGGACGGCCGCGCCGCGTCGCTGGCTGCGGCGCCTGCACGCGGACAACCGCGGCGCCGTGCTGGTCTTCGTCGCCTTCTCCATCATTCCCCTGATCGGTTTCGTCGGCATCGGCACCGACGTGGCCCGCGCCTACATGGTGAAGTCGCGCCTGTCGTCGGCGCTGGACGCCGCCGGACTTGCCGGCGGCCGCAACTTCTATTCCGAGCACCGCGACGCCGACATCAACATGTTCTTCGACACCAACTTCCCGACCGGGTTCCTGAACGCCGCGGTCACCGGCCCGACCATCACCGTCGACGATTCCAAGGAGACCATCTACCTGACCGCCGAGGCCGACGTGCCGACCACCTTCATGGCCCTGTTCGGGTTCGACTACATCACCGTGTCCTCGGCCACCGAAGTGACGCGCCAGATGATCGCGCTGGACGTGGTGCTGGCCATCGACATGTCGGGGTCCATGACCTGGAGCGACGGCAGCGGCGGCGGCAGCCGCATCGAGGCGGCGCGCTCCGCCGCCACGGAGCTGGTCAACATCCTGTTCGGCGACAACATCGAGAAGCAGTACCTGAACATCGGCGTGGTGCCGTGGAGCGCCAAGGTCAACGTCACCTACGCCGGCACCTATTTCAATTCCGGTTCCACCACCAGCCAGGCGGTGCCCAACTTCATCAACCCCGAGACCGGGGCCAGCCAGTCCGTGGTCTACTTCGCCAACAACTCGCCCGTGCCCATGCTGACGGCGCCGCCCTACGGGTGGAAGGGTTGCGTGTTCAACCGCTTCCTGGACGACGGCAACAACAACAACGACGCCGACGTGCTGATGGGGCCGATCACGACGGGCAACGCCGACTGGGTCGGCTGGCAGCCGATCTTCCCCGGCACCAACTATCAATGGGGCGGCGAGCCCGTGTCCGGCTACCAGGACTGCAGGCTCTCGGTCAACGGCGGCGAGTGCGAGCGCTGCATCTCCCACGGCATCACCGCGCTCACCAACCAGAAGGCGACCATCCTGTCGGCCATCAGCGGCCTGACCAACCCCACGGGCACCACCAACATCACCCAGGGCCTGGGCTGGGGCTGGCGCGTGGTCAAGCCGGCCGCCCCCTTCACCGAGGCCGTGGCCAACCCCGAATACAAGCGCCAGCAGGCCATCGTGCTGCTGACCGACGGCGAGAACGTGGCCGGCAACGGCGACGGCTACAAGGCCACCTTCGGCCTGAACAACGCGGCCGCGGACAAGATGGACGCGCGCCTGCGCACCCTGGCCGCCAACATCAAGGCCGACGGGGTGATCATCTATGTGATCCAGTTCGCCAACGACGGCACGGACCTGCAGATCCTGCTGAAGGAAATCGCCAGCGGCCCCGACACGCCCTACTACTACTACGCCCCCGACGGCAACACCCTGCAGGACGTGTTCAAGGAAGTCGCCAACCACCTGTCCGAGCTGCGCCTGTCCAAGTAGCGGCGGGCCGCGCCGGCGGGCGCCCGGCGGCGCCCCCGGGGCGGCGGCGGCGGCATGGTATTCACCGGACCTGGAAGGAGCCGGATCAAGAAAGAGAACGGGGACCGTTTCCGTTCACGCCAATCGGGAGAGTGCGGCCGCGAACCCACGGAACCCTGCAAACGACCGCCGGGCCCGTTACCGGGCCCGGCCATCTGCTCGACATACCCTCAAGAGCTTCGGGCCGCGCCATCCACGCGGCCCTCTTTTTTTCGCCGGCGCCGCTATTGCGCGATGGTGTCCAGGGTCGTGTAGCGGGGCCGGAAGACGGCGAAGTTGTAGCAGGTCTTGGCCTCGAACACCGACTTCGCGATCAGCGGCTCGTAGTTGTAGAAGACCTCGGTGACGATCACGTTCTCGCCCTCGCGGACGACGAACCCGTTGGGCAGGGAGGGGTTCGAGCCCTCGGCGCCGAACTTGCTGACCCCGTCTCCGCCGCCGGCGGTGCGCTGCCAGTCGATGATGGCGCCGCTGCCGTGGTTGCTGATGGACGACACCACCACCAGGCCGTTGGCGGCGATGTCGAAGGGCTCCATGACATGGTTGGCGGCGCCGATCAGGGACTGGATCTGGGCTTCGCTGAGCTTGCGGGCCTGGGCCACCAGGTCGGACATGGTGGCCGAGGTGCGCTCGATCTTCTGGTTCACCAGCACGTAGCGGGTGACCTCGATGCCGGAAAACAGCAGCGCCACCAGGATCGGCACCGCCAGGGCCATTTCCAGGGCGATGGAGCCGCGACCGTCGCGCCGCAACCGGCGCGCCCATGCGGCCAGCCAGGCGCCCGGGCGGCAGGTCATGTCTTGTCGCCGTTCCAGGGCTCGTTGCGCACGGCGACGCTGGCGCGCAGGCCCAACTTGCCGTCCTGGTCGCCCACCAGCTTGCCCACCAGGGGGGTCAAGAAGGGCCATTTGTAGAGGATCCGGTACACCACCACCTCGCCCGAGGCGCCGGCGCCGGCGACGCCCATGTCGGCGTCCCAGCCGCCGTTGCCGTTGCTGTCGGTGAAGGTCTCGCCAGCGTCGTAGGTGCCGTTGCCGTTGCCGTCCACGAACTCCTCGCCGCGGCCCACCTGGTCGAAACCGGGGTAAGTGAGGATCTGCAGCTTGGCTTCGCCCATATCCACCAGGCCCAGGGTGTGGCGGTCGATCATGGCAAGGATGTGCTCCAGGCGACTTTCACCCTCTAATTCCTGCCCGGTGATACCCCAGCGCGCAGCTTCGCGCAACGAGCTTTCCATCAGCACGTTGGTGACCATGGCCAGGCCCAGCTCCATGGTGCCGGCCACGATCAGGAACAGGGCCGGGGCCGCCAGGGCGAACTCGATCATGGGCGAACCGTCGCGGTTGCGGCGGAAGCGGCGGAACAGGTTCAACAGGGCCTTCGATTTCATCTTTCGCAAATCCAACATGAGCCGATTACGATCAAACAAATAGGCAGATAACAGCACTATTTACTTGATTACGTTTATGATATTACTTGTACTTTATTTCGACTCTATTTCAGGAAACGACTTTTTTACTTCATTTTCGCAACACTTGCCGCCTTTCCGGCGATCTGGCTGCCCAGCCATTGTCCCGACGACGGCCCGGGGAGGGCCACCGCTGCCCTGTGACATGCATACGCCATGCCATCGGACGATTTTTGTTTGATTTCAACTGGTTGATCGGAAGTCTGGGGCCCGCGCGCCGGACATCGCGGCAAAATTGTAAAAACCGCCGACGCCGGCCCGGCCGGCGCGGGGTGATTTCCCGCGGCATCTGGGGCACACTCGGCGCGGCGGGCGGGGACGGGAGCGCGGAAGCCGGGAAATGGGCCAGCACCGAGGCAGGGAACGGGACGCCTGCGACGCCGTCATCGTCGGCGGCGGCCACAACGGGCTGACCTGCGCCGCCTACCTGGCGCGGGCGGGGCTGCGGGTGCGCCTGTTCGAGCGGCGCCCGATCCTGGGCGGCGCCGCGGTGACCGAGGAATTCCACCCCGGGTTCCGCAACTCCACCTGCGCCTACACAGTGGGCCTGCTGGACCCCGGGGTAATGGCCGACCTGGACCTGGCCGGCCACGGCCTGCGCATCCTACGCCGGCCCATGTCCAACTTCCTGCCCCTCGACGACGGCGGCGCCCTGTGCCTGCACCCCGATCCGGCGCGGACCCGCGACGAGGTGGCCCGCCTGTCGCCCGGCGACGCCGGCCGCCTGGCCGACTACGAGGCCACCCTGGACCGCCTGGCCGGCATCCTGCGCGACCTGGCCCGGGAGACCCCGCCCAACGCCGGCGGCGGCCTGGCCGCCTGGTGGCGCGCCTACCGCGCCAGCGCGCCCCTGCGCCGGCAGGACCCCGAGACCTGGCGCGACCTGCTGGACCTGTTCACCCTCAGCGCCGCCGAGTTCCTGGAACGCTGGTTCGCCCACGACGCGGTCAAGGCCCTGTTCGCCTTCGACGCCGTGGTCGGGACCTACACCTCGCCCTTCGCGCCCGGCTCGGCCTACGTGCTGCTGCACCACTGCTTCGGCCAGGTGGACGGCGCGCGCGGCGTCTGGGGCCACGCCGTGGGCGGCATGGGCGCCGTCACGGCGGCCATGGCCCGAGCCGCCGAGGCCGCCGGCGCGGTGCTGGAAACGGACGCGCCGGTGGCCCGGGTCCTGGTGGCGGACGGCCGCGCCGCCGGCGTCGAGCTGGCCGACGGGCGCCGGGTGCGGGCCCCGGTGGTGGCCGCCAACGTGAACCCCCGGCTGCTGCTGCTGGACCTGGTGCCGGACGGCGCCCTGCCCGCCCAGGTGACCGCGCGCATGGGCCGCTACCGCTGCGCCTCGGGCACCCTGCGCATGAACGTGGCCCTGCGCGAGTTGCCCGACTTCACGGCCCGGCCGGGCACCGGGCCGCAGCCCCACCACGGCGCCGGCATCGTCATCGCCCCGTCGCTGGACTACATGGACCGGGCGTACCAGGACGCGCGGCGCCACGGCTTCTCCCGCGCGCCCATCGTCGAGCTGCTGATCCCCAGCGTGCTGGACGACTCCCTGGCGCCGCCGGGCCGCCACGTGGCCAGCCTGTTCTGCCAGCATTTCGACCCCGAGCTGCCCGGCGGCGCCTCGTGGGACGACCGGCGCGAGGCCGCCGCCGACGCGGCCATCGCCGCCGTCACCCGCTTCGCCCCCAACTTCGCCGAGTCGATCATCGCGCGGCGGGTGCTGACGCCGCTGGACCTGGAGCGCGAGTTCGCCCTGGTGGGGGGCGACATCTTCCACGGCGCCATGCGCCTGAACCAGATGTTCTCGGCCCGGCCGCTGCTGGGCCTGGCCGACTACCGCATGCCCCTGACGGGCCTGTACCTGTGCGGCGCCGGCGCCCACCCCGGCGGCGGCGTCACCGCCCTGCCCGGCCGCAACGCGGCGCGCGAGATCCTGCGCGACCGGCGCTGACGGTCAGCCCTTGTCGCGGTCCAGGAAGGCGGCCATGGCCCGCTGCGGCTCGCCCGAGGCATAGGCCACGGGCTGCAACCGCCGGCCCGTCTCCAGGGCGCCGTCGAACAGGGGCTGGGTCATCTCGCGCAGGGCCTGCTTGGTCAGCTTCATGGCCAGGGGCGGCTTGGCCCCCAGCTCCCTGGCCAGGTCCACGGCCCGGTCCAGGACCCGCGCCGCCGGCACCAGCTCGTTGACCAGGCCCAGGCGCAGGGCCTCTTCGCCGTCCACCAGGCGGCCGGTCAGGGTCAGGTCCACCGTGGTGGCGTGGCCCAGGGTCAGGTACATCAGCCGCGTGCCCAGGATGCTGGGCACGCCGACGTTGATCTCGGGCTGCCCCATGCGGATGCCCGGGTGCCCGACCCGCATGTCGCACAGCAGGGCCGTGTAGTAGCCGGCCCCGGCGGCGGCGGCGTTGACGGCGGCGACGATGGGCTTGTCCAGGTCGCGGAAGGCCGCCAGATAGGCGCCCAGGTCGTCCTGCCAGGCCAGGGCGCCGGCGGCGTCCAGGGACCGGACCTCGGTCAGGTCCTGGCCGGCGCAGAAGGCCCGGTCCCCGGCCCCGGTCAGGACCAGGGCGCGGCGGGCGTCGTCGCCGTTGAACGCGGCCAGGGCGGCCATGACCTCGGCCCGCAGGGCGGCGTCCAGCGCGTTGCGCGCCGCCGGCCGGTTCAGGGTCAGGACCGTGACCTCGCCCCGGTGCTCGATGGTGGTGACCGCGCCCATGGCCGCCTAGGCCCGGTCCAGGTACTTGGGGTTGCTCTCGCGCACCTTCTGGGCCGCCTGCGCGCGCACCAGGGCGCGGGCCGCGTCGTGGCCCGGCCGGCCCGGGTCGAAGCGGCCGGCGCGGATGTCGGCGGACAGGCGGGCGTAGAGCGCCCGGCAGGCGGCCGCCGGGTCGCCGTCGGGAACCGCTTCGCCATAGAGCGCCGCCAGGTCCGCCAGTTGGTCCCGCGCCGGGCCGTCGCCGGCGCGCATCTGCCGCGCCGCGATGGCCATGGCGTTGGCCACCATCAGGGCCTGGTACTTCTTGTCCGCCGGAACGTGGGCCAGCAGGTCGCCGCGCAGGATGTCGCGGGCCAGGTCCAGTAGTTCGTCTCCCGTGGGCCGGTCGCGCATGTCAGTCGTCCACCATGGTCAGGATCTCGTATTCCAGTTCGGGCACCACATGGCCGGTCAGGGCCGCCTCCAGGTTGCGCTCGCCGCCCTTGAAGAAGCGTTCCCCCTGCTGCACGGCGATGGCCGCCCAGCGGGCGTGGGCCATGACCTCCCAATAGCGCACCAGGTCCGGGTCCACGGCCCGGCCGGACCGGGCGGTGTAGCCGGCGTAGAACGGCGCGCGGTCGCCGATGCCGCCGGCCTCCTTGCCGTCGGCGCCGAAGCGCCAGCACCTGGCGCAGAACCAGCCCAGGTCCTCCATGGGGTCGCCCCAGGCGGCGAACTCCCAGTCCAGGATGCCGGTCAACCCGTGGCCGTCGACCATGAAGTTGCCGGTGCGGAAGTCGCGGTGGGTCAGCACCCGCTCGCCCGGCGCCGGGGCGTGGCGCTGCAGCCAGCGAAGGCCCCATTCGAGCGCCGGGTGCGGGGTGTCGAAGGTGTCCAGCAGGGCCCGGTATTCGGCCACCGCCGCCAGGGCCGGGTCGGCGGCCGGCGGCGGCAGGAAGGCCAGGTCGTCGCGCGGCGGCACGATGGCGTGGATACGCGCCAGCTCGCCGCCCAGGCGTTCCAGCAGGCGGGTCCGGTCGCCGCCCAGGGTGTCGTCGCGCACCAGCCTGAACCCGGCGGCCACGCCGTCCACCCGGGCCATGACGAAGAACGCCTTGCCGATGGGGCTGGCGCCGGCGTCGGGGCACAGCCACAACGGCTCGGGCACCGTCACCCCGGCGCCGTGGGCGGCGCGCAGCAGGGCAAACTCCTCGGCCCGGCCGTGGCTGGCGTCGACCCGGGTCGGCGGGTCCGTGCGCAGGACCCAGCGCCGGGCGGCCCCGTCCACCTCGGCGTCCAGGGCCCAGTTCTCCTGCACCGCGCCGCCGGCCAGCTTGGCCAGGGCGGCGACGCGCACCTCGGCGCCGGCCCGCGCCGTCAACCAGGCCGCCAGGGGCCCGCGCCAGTCCTCTCCCCGGTCCTTGCCCCCCTGGCCCATGGGCTCACGCGCCCCAGGACCAGAAGTCCAGGCCCTGTTCGCGGTGGAACCGGGACAGGACCATCTTGTGCACCTCCGACGCGCCGTCGGCCAGGCGCGCCTGGCGGGCATAGCGGTACATCCATTCCAGCAGCAGGTCCTTGGAATACCCCTTGGCGCCGCACAGCTGGATCGCCGTGTCGATGGCCTTGTGCAGGGTGTCGGCCACCTGGACCTTGGCCATGGACACCTCCTTGCGGGCGAAGTCGCCCTGGTCCAGCTTCCACGCCGCGCGCATGGTCAGCAGGCGCCCGATCTCGATGTCCATGGCCGCCTCGCCGACCATCAGCTGCACCGACTCGCGGTCGATCAGCTTGCTGCCGAAGGCCTCGCGCTCGGAAATGTAGTCGTGGGCGATTTCCAGGGCCCGCTTGGCCATGCCCAGCCAGCGCATGCAGTGGGTCAGGCGCGCCGTGCCCAGGCGCGTCTGCACCACCTTCATGCCCCGTCCCACGTCATGCAGGCGGTCTTCGTCGGGGATCTCCAGGCCGTCGAACACCATCTCGCAATGGCCGCCGTGCTCCTCGGGCCCCATGATGGGGATGCGGCGCACCAGCTCCCACCCCGGGGTGTCGCGGTGGAACAGGAAGGTGGTCAGCTCGCGCCGCGGCTCGTCCGAGGTGCGCGCCAGCAGGATGAAGTGGCTGGCCTCGGCGGCGCCGGTGATGAACCACTTGCGGCCGTTGACGACCCAGCGGTCGCCCTTCCGCTCGGCCGTGGTCCGCATCATGCCGGCCGGGTCCGAGCCGGCGCCGGGGTGGGGTTCGGTCATGACGATGGAGGAGCGCGCCTGGCCGTCGATGATGGGCTGCAGCCACCTGTCCTTCTGGGCCTCGGTGCCCAGGGCGTTCAGCACCCACATGTTGCCGTCGTCGGGGGCCGCGGCGTTGAAGCAAACGGGGCCGAAGATGGAGCGGTTCATCTCCTCGTAGCAGGCGGCCATGCCGACCCGGCCCAGGTCGGCCCCGCCCCGCGCCTTGGGCATGGACAGGGCCCACAGCCCCTCGGCCCGGGCCCGGGCGCGCACCTTGTCCAGCAGGTCGAGGCGGATGTTCTCATGGGCGTCGTAGGACGCCGGGTCCGCCTCCAGGGGCAGGATGCGCTCGGCCACGAAGGCGCGCACCCGGCGGCGGTAGTCCTCGATCTCGGGCGACAGGGTGAAGTCCATGGCGATCGTCTTCCCTCCCGGTGACGGCGGTTCTTGGTTGCGCGCCATGGTGCCACAGGCGCATGGGCCGGCCCAAGGCGTTTCCGCGCCCCGCCGTGAACGGTCGTACTGAGGGGGTTACGGGGGCGGCCAGTCGTGAAACAATGGCCCCGACACGACGACACGGAGGGACACACGCCATGGAAAAGATCAGCATCCAGTTCACCCTGTTCTCGGCCTTCTATTCGCCCCTGATCTCGACCATGAGCGGCGGGTTCCTGCGCGACGAGGGCCTGGAGCCGGAGTGGTCCGTGTCGCCGCCCGGGGTGTCGGCCATCGCCGCGCTGGAGGATGGCACCGCCCATGTCGTCCAGTCGGCCCCCAGCCAGGCCTTCGCGCCCCTGGGCAAGGGCGAGACCCCCTCGGCGGTGCATTTCGCCCAGATCAACGAGATGGACGGCTTCTTCCTGACCGGGCGCCAGGCCGACCCCGACTTCTCGTGGAACAAGCTGGAGGGGGCCGAGGTGGTCCTGTTCGGCGGTGGCCAGCCCCTGGCCATGTTCAAGTACGCCTGCCACAAGGCGGGGATCGACTTCGGCCGCATCAAGGCCATCAACGTCGGCGGCGCCGCGGCCATGGACAAGGCCTTCCGCGAGGGCAAGGGCCAGTACGTGCAGCAGCAAGGCCCCTTCCCGCAACAGCTCGTCGCCGACGGGGTCGGCCACATCGTCGCCCAGGTGGGGCCGCTGGTCGGCCCCTGCGCGTTCTCCAGCCTGGCCGCCACCCACGACTGGCTGGAGTCGGACATGGCCCGCGCCTTCACCCGGGCCTACCGGCGCACGCGCCTCTACATGAACGAGACTCCGGCCGCCGAGATCGCCCGCGCCGAGAAGCCCTTCTTCCCCAAGACCGACGAGGCGGTGCTGGCCGACTGCATCGCCACCTACCAGAAGCTGGGCTGCTGGACCCCGCACATCGAGATCACGCGGGACGCCTTCGAGGCGACCCTGAACGTGTTCGAGTACAATGGCACCATCCAGGAGCGTTTCCGCTACGAACGGGTCTGCGCCGAGCCGCCCTCGGATTCCGAATAACAGGCGCCCGGTGTCCAGCTTGCCCCTTGTCGCGGCGGCAAAGGTTCTATTTACTAGCACACCCAATGAATGACAGGACGGCGGCCGCGCGCCACGGGCGGGCCGCGACGGGCGGGAGGCAGACGAGAATGGACGACATCACCCTGGGCTCGGTGGCGGATTTTGGCGGCGGCATCCAGTGCGAGCCCATCCCCTCGCCCATCGCCGAGGCCGACCTGGGCCACGTGACCCTGACCCCCACCGGCGAATTCGAGGCCGGCAGCTTCGCCACCTTCACCCTGGTCTACACGGCCGGCCGCTACGGCATCGACGACTCGGGCTCGATCCGGGTCTGCTTCCGCTTCGCGTCCGACCAGATGCGGCCCCAGTTCGACCGCCCGTCGGACCCCAGCTACACCACCGTCGTCGCCTCCAACGGCGCCGTGCTGGAAACCCGTTACGACCCCAAGGGCAACGTGCGGCCGTGGGACCGCACCCTGTACATCAAGGTGGTGCACGGCTTCCTGCGCGAGGGCGACACCATCACCATCACCTTCGGCGACCCGGTCGAGGGCTCGCCGGGCATGCGCCTGCAGACCTTCTGCGAGGACAGCTTCGAGTTCCGGGTCCTGGCCGACCCCATCGCCACCTTCACCTACCAGGCCCTGCCGCAGCAGCCGACCATCCGGATCGTGTCCGGCCCGCCCGAGCGCTGGGTGGCCGTGGTGCCGACCCTGCGCCGCGCCGGCGAACCCTTCGCCCTGAAGCTGAAGGCCGAGGACCGGTGGGGCAACCCGTCCGACAAGGTCGACGCCACCCTGGCCCTGCGCGCCCAGGTCCCCGTGGCCGGCCTGCCGGAAACGGTGACCTTTGCCGCCGGCGAGTTCACCAAGGAGATCGACGGCCTGACGGTGGCCGAGCCCGCCGACCTGGCCATCGAGGTCGTGGACGGGAACGGCGCCCTGCTGGCCGAGAGCAACGCCCTGCGCGTGGTGGCCGCGGCCGACAAGGTCCACTTCTGGGCCGACCTGCACGGCCAGTCCGAGGAGACCATCGGCACCGGCACCGCCGACCAGTACTTCGCCTTCGCCCGCGACCTGGCCTTCGTCGACGCCTGTTCGCACCAGGGCAACGACTTCCAGATCACCAACGACTTCTGGGCCGAGCTGGACCGCCTGTCGGCGGCCTACGACGCCCCGGGCCGCTACGTGGTCCTGCCCGGCTACGAGTGGTCGGGCAACACCGGCCTAGGCGGTGACCGCAACGTCTACTTCACCGGCGAGGGGCGGCAGATCCGCCGCTCGTCCCACGCCCTGGTGCCCGACAAGACCGACCTGGCCACCGACGCCACCACCGCCAACGACCTGTTCCAGGTGTTCGGCGAGACCGGCGAGGACGTGGTCTGCTACGCCCATTGCGGCGGGCGGTACGCCGACGTCAAGCTGGCCCACGACGGCCGGTTCGAGAAATCCATGGAGATCCACTCCTCCTGGGGCACCTTCGAGTGGATCCTGCACGACGCCTTCGAGATGGGCTACCGGGTCGGCGTGGTCTCCAACTCCGACGGCCACAAGGGCCGGCCCGGGGCCAGCTACCCGGGCGCCTCCCTGTTCGGCGCCGTGGGCGGGCTGACCTGCTTCATCATGCCCGAGCTGACCCGCGAGTCCCTGATCGACTGCCTGCGCAAGCGCCGCCACTACGGCACCACCGGCGGGCGCATGTTCCTGGACGTGCGGGCCGACTTCGACCAGGGCGGCACGCTTTACCACGACGACCCGGCCCTGGGCCCGGCCGAGGGCGCGGCGGCCACCTCGGCCATGATGGGCGACCTGGTGCAGCTGCCCCGGGGCGGCGTCCGCCTGTCCGTCGACGTGGTGGCCTCGGCGCCCATCGAACGGCTGGAGATCTTCAACGGACTCGAGCGCCTGGAGACCATCCGCCCCTATGGCCCCGACGAGCTGGGCCGGCGCATCCGCGTCCACTGGGAGGGCGCCGAATACCGCGGCCGCTTCCGCCAGGTGATCTGGGACGGGTCGGCCACCCTGTCGGGCAACCGCATCACCGACGCCCGGCCCATCAACTTCTTCAACCGCGACAAGACCCTGGACCGGGTGGGCGACGACGGCCTGGCCTGGCGCGCCCTGACCACCGGCAACTTCGGCGGCTTCGACGCCTGGGTCGAGGACGCCTACGCCGGCACGCTGAAGCTGGAAACGCCGCTGGTGAAGTGCGGCGTGCCGCTGGAGGAGATCGGCTACGACGACGAGGTGATCGACGTTTCGGGCGTGCTGCCCCGCTTCGTCAAGATCTTCCGCCTGCCTGAAAACAACCCGCACCGGCACATGTCCGTCACGCGGGACATCACCCTTGAGGAGGGGCGGGACAATCCCATCTACGTCAAGCTGACCCAGGAGGACGGCAACGTGGCCTGGTCGAGCCCCATTTACCTGTTCCGGTAGGGGCCGCCGTTGCCCCCTTCCCACCGGCGCATCGGGCGGACGCCATGACGCTCCTGATCGACGTGGTCAACATCAAGTGGATGGCCAACGAGGAGGTCCGCGACGCCGTGCGGCCTTTCCTGCCGGACGTGGAGATCCGCTGCGCCCCCGACATCGGCGACCCGGCCGACATCGTCATGGTGGCCGTGTCGCGCCTGGCGCCCGGGCGCGCCGCGTCCCTGCCCAACCTGCGCCTGGTGCAGAAGCTGGGCGCCGGGGTGGATTCCATCGTCGGCGTGCCGGACCTGCCGCCTGGGGTGCGGGTGGCGCGTCTGCGCCCCGACACGCCGGCGCGGGAGATCGCCGAGTACTGCCTGGCCCACGTGCTGCAGCGCCACCGCCACCTGCCCTTCCACGCCGCAAACCAGGCCCGCGGCGAGTGGCGCGGACGGGCCCCGGACAAGGCGCCCGCGACCACCGTGGGCGTCCTCGGCCTGGGCCACATCGGCGGCCGGGTGGCCCGCACCTTCGCCGGTTTGGGTTTCCGGGTGATGGGGTGGAGCCGGACCGCCAAGGCGATCGACGGCGTGGACTGCCGCCACGGCGGCGCGGCCCTGCCGCAGGTGCTGGCGGCCTGCGACTACGTGGTCGCCGTGCTGCCCTCCACCCCGGCCACGCAGGACCTGTTCGACGCCGCGATGCTGGCGCACATGAAGCCGGGGGCGGTGCTGGTCAACGTGGGCCGCGGCGACCTGATCGTCGACGACGACCTGCTGGCGGCCCTGGACGGCGACCGCCTGGGCGGCGCGGTGCTGGACGTGTTCCGCACCGAGCCCCTGCCCGACGGCCACCCGTTCTGGTCCCACCCCAAGGTGACGGTGACGCCCCACGTCTCGGGCTGGCACCTGGACGGCGGGTTCGAGGACGTGGCCGAGAACTACCGCCGCCTGCTGGACGGGCGGCCCCTGCTGCACGAGGTGGACCGCGCCGCCGGCTACTGAGCCGCGGTCGGTAATGGTTCGGGAGGACACCGTGATCGACTTCTACTACGCGCCCACCCCCAACGGCTGGAAGGTGGCCATCATGCTGGAGGAATGCGGCCTCGACCACGAGCTGCACCTGCTGCGCCTGGGCGAGGGCGACCAATTCAAACCGGCGTTCCTGGCCATCAGCCCCAACGCCAAGATGCCGGCGATCCTGGACCACGACCCGCCGACCGCCTACGGGTCCGAACCGGTGCCCGTGTTCGAGTCCGGCGCCATCCTGTTCTACCTGGCGGAAAAGACCGGGCGCTTCATGCCGGCGGACGCGCGGGGCCGCAAGGAGGCCCTGGAGTGGCTGTTCTGGCAGTCGGCCAACCAGGGGCCCCTGGCCGGGCAACTCAGCCATTTCGTCAACTACGCCCCCGAGGGGCAGGACTACGCCCGGGCCCGCTACGCCGGCGAATACGAGCGCAACCTGGCGGTGCTGGAACGGCGCTTGGCGGATCGGGACTTCATCCTGGGCGACTACTCCATCGCCGACATGATCGCCTTCCCCTGGGTGTTCATCGCCAAGCCCCTGGGGGTGTCGCTGGACGCCTTCCCCCGGGTGGCGGACTGGCGCGGGCGCCTCAAGGACCGGCCGGCGATCCAGCGGGTGATCGAGCAGCACAAGGCCTTCCAGGCCGACATGCGCAACCAGAACAGCGGCACCAACAAGGTGCTGTTCAACCAGACCGCCGCCCACCTGCTGGGGATCGGGAAGGGCGATGACCGATAGGGTGTTCTGGCGCGATCCGTACCTCCGCGAGCTGGCGACCCGGGTCGCCACGGTGGACGGCCCGCGCGTGACCCTGGCCGAGACCATCTTCTATGCCGAATCGGGCGGACAGGAGAGCGACGCCGGCACCATCGCCGGGCACCCGGTGCTGGAGGCGCTCATGGGCGCGGACGGCGCGGACATCGTCTACACCCTGCCCGACGGCCACGGCCTGGCGGCCGGCGATCCGGTGACGGTGCGCATCGACTGGGACCGGCGCTATCGGCTCATGCGCCTGCACTTCGCCGCCGAGGTGATCCTCGAGCTGGTCTACCAGACCCATCCGGGCACGGCCAAGACCGGCGCCCACATCGCCGCCGACAAGGCGCGCATCGATTTCCAGTGGGACGGCAGCATCGCCGGCATCCTGCCCGACCTGCAGGCGCGGGCCGAGTCCCTCATCGCCGCCGACCGTCCCATCGTCAGCGATTTCAGCGATGCGGCGCGGCGGCGGCGCTACTGGCGGGTCGACGGCTTCGCCCAGGTCCCCTGCGGCGGCACCCACCTGCGCTCGACCGGCGAGGTGGGCGCGCTGCGCCTGAAGCGGCGGAACCCGGGCAAGGGGCGGGAGAGGGTGGAGATCACCCTCGCCTGAAACGCGCGGCGGCTCAGCCCGCCGGCCGCTCGACGATCACGCGGCCGCGGCCGCGCTTCACCAGATAGCCGGACTTGGGAATGCGCAGGCCGTTCTTCTCGATCAGGCCGGCCAGGGCCTCCTCGATCATGCCGGCGTTCCGGTCCTCGGGCTCGACCGCCGCCGCGGGCTGCTCGTTCAGCCACTTGGCGAACGCCTCGTCGGCGATGTCCGGCCCCAAGGATTTGCGCAGGGCATTCAGCTTGCGCTGTTGCCCCTTGGTCAAGTCGGATTCGTTGAGGCTCGACTTGGGTTTCCTTGCCATGCTGATTTCCTCTATGAACTCGAAAAAGGACTAGTTAAGTGAAAGCGATTTGCATGTCAAACCGCATTCGACAATTTCCCTCGCACCTTATCGATTTTTTTTGAATTTGCCCCTTTGACGTCGGATCATACCACATCTTTATTATTAAATGGTGTATTTCCTGCGCCGTCCCGTCGCGGATGTTGTGACCTGGATTTAGCCTAATTCAAGATGTTAGACGATTCCCGACTCCGTTGTTTTGTGTGATTCCCGGCAAACAGGACCGATTGCAACCTTGCCGTGTTGCCGATGGAAAATTCTCGGCAGTGTCGATGGGCCCGGATAATCTCTTCTCGGCCGGCGCATTTCGCACTGGTAATCTTGGCGCGAAGGGACCCGGGCGGCGGGTTCACGGTGGGACCTCCGCCATCATCTTGTTCGATGGCGATTGCAATGGCCGGCGAAGCGGCAATGATGGACGCTCGTGATTCGCCAGGGGACGGGAACGCCATGACCGGTGACAGGCAAAAGGGCAAGCGGCGCCTGGACCAGGTGCTGGTCGACCGCGGCCTGGCCGAAAGCCGGGCCCGGGCCCAGGCCCTGGTCATGGCCGGGCTGGTCTATTCCGGCGAGACCCGGCTCGACAAGGCCGGGCGGCCGGTGGCGCCGAACCTGGCGCTGGAGGTGCGCGGGCGCGACCACCCGTGGGTGTCGCGCGGCGGGTTGAAGCTGGTCGGCGGCCTGGACTATTTCGCCATCGACCCGGCGGGCCGGGTGTGCCTGGACGTGGGCGCCTCCACCGGCGGGTTCACCGACGTGCTGCTGGCCCGCGGCGCGGCGCGGGTCTATGCCGTGGACGTGGGCCACGGGCAGCTGGCGTGGAAGCTGCGCCAGGACGACCGGGTGGTGGTGCTGGAGCGCACCAACGCCCGCCACCTGACCCGCGCGCAGGTGCCCGAGGCGGTGGACCTGGTGGTCTGCGACGCCAGCTTCATCGGCCTGCGCACGGTGCTGCCGGCGGCGCTGGACCTGGCGGCGCCGGGCGCCCGCCTGGTGGCCCTGATCAAGCCCCAGTTCGAGGTCGGCCGCGACCGGGTGGGCAAGGGCGGGGTGGTGCGCGACCCGGCCCTGCACGCCGAGGTCTGCGACACCATCCGGGCCTGGCTCGACGGCCTGCCCGGCTGGCGGGTGCTGGGGATCACCGAGAGCCCGATCAAGGGGCCCGAGGGCAACACCGAGTTCCTGATCGCCGCCGAGAAGGCTTCAGATCCCTGATCTCGCCGGGCACAAATGGAAGAAAAAAGCCGGACCGGCCCCCCTTGGCTTGGGAATTGAGGATTCCGGGGGACCGGTCCGGCGCCAGTCGTGGAGTGTGGGGAAGGACTCAGGCCTCGGTCGGATAGCCCGCTTCCTTCCAGGCACCCAGCCCACCAACCATGTTGATGGGCAGGGAATGGCCGTGGTTCACCAACTGCTTGGTGGCCGCCGCCGAGCGCTTGCCGACGGCGCACATGAACACCAGGCGCAGGCCCGGCAGGCGGGGGAAGACCTCGCCGTCCAGCAGGCTGAGCGGCATCATCAGGGCCCCGGGCACGCGCTCGTTCTCCACCTCGACGGCCTCGCGCACGTCCACCAGCAGGGCCTCGCCGGCATCCAGCCAGCGGCGCACGGTGTGCACGTCAGCCTCGTGGACCCCCATGTCGGGGTTCAGCGTGATCTCGGAGTGGCAATCGACAACCTGGAGCGCGGTCTGCATGGGTCTGTCCTCGGGCCCGCCCGGAGGCGGATTTACATTAATCAAACTGTATTAGATATATAATTTGCACCATTCTTGATGTCAAATAATTTTTTAATACATAATTTTCTTGTTTATTTAGGGCGCGGCCCGTGGCGTACGAAATTCGGCTCACCTCTCAGGGACGATTCAGGCGGCTGCCCGGGCGGTGCATTGCCGCCCGGAGGCGCCGTGACGAAAGACGGGCGGAAACGACGGCCCCCGTCCCCGGTACCGCGGTGCCCCCGTGGACCATCACCCCCCCTCCCCCGCGCGCGCCAGCGCCGCGCCCAGGTCGGCGATCAGGTCGTCCGCCGCCTCGATGCCGCAGGACAGGCGCAGCAGGTCGTCGGGCGTGTCGGTCAGCCCGCCCTCCACCGTGTGGCGGTGCTCGATCAGGCTCTCGACCCCGCCCAGCGACGTGGCCGGCTGCCACAGGCGGGTCGCCGTGGCCACCCGCAGGGCCGCGTCGCGCCCGCCCCGGGTCCGGAACGACAGCATGCCGCCGAACCCGCCCGCCATCTGCCGCGCCGCCACGGCATGGCCCGGGTGGGTCGCCAGGCCCGGGTAGCGCACCTCCTCGACGGCCGGGTGGGCGGCCAGGAAGTCGGCCACCGCCATGGCGTTGGCGCACTGGCGCGCCACCCGCAGGTGCAGGGTGCGCATGCCGCGCAGCAGCAGGAAGGCCTCCAGGCTGCCCAGCACGGCACCGCCCAGCTTGCGCTGCGTCCGCAGGTCGGCCCAGAAGCCGTCCGTCTCGGCCGTCACCAGGGCGCCGGCCAGCACGTCGGAATGCCCGTTCAGGTACTTGGTGGCCGAGTGGCAGACCAGGTGCGCCCCCAGGGCCAGGGGCCGGGTCAGCACCGGCGTCGCCGCCGTCGAGTCGACGCACAGCCGCGCCCCCGCCGCCCGGCAGATGGCGGCGGCGGCGGCGATGTCGGTCACGTGCCACGACGGGTTCGACGGAGTCTCGATCCACACCAGGGCCGTGGGCGCGGCGGTGACGGCGGCCTGCAGCGCCGCCGGGTCGCCGGCCGCCACCCGCTCCACCGTGATCCCGCGCCGGGGCGCGAAGGCGGCCAGCCAGGCCAGCACCCCATGGTACAGGTCCCGCGCCACCACCACCCGGTCGCCCTGCGCCAGCACCGAAAAGGGCGCCGTGCAGGCGGCCATGCCCGACGCGAACAGCAGCGCCTCGGCCCCGCCCTCCAGGGCGCACAACAGGTCCTCCGCGTGGCGCGGGTTGGGCGCGTCGTCGCGGCCATAGATGGCCCCGGCCCGGGGTTCGTAGTCGCCGTCGCGGGCAAAGGTGGTGGCCACCTGCACCGGCGGCACCACGGCCCCGGTCGCCGCACATTCGCGGCCCAGGGCCTGGGCGGCCAGGGTCTCGGGGGACCAGTCCTTGGGGTCGAGCTCGGTCATGGCCGTACCGCCCGGGCAGTGCCTGTGGCCTTGAAACGCAGGGGACGCGGAGGTTGCGCGGAGGAACGCGGGGAAGACGGACACCGCCGCCACGCCTCCACCCCGTCGTTCCCGCGCAGGCGGGAACCCATGCCGTCGCCGTTTCCGCCCGGCCCCCGGCGCGCAAGGGGCAAGGTGCCCGGCCGCGCGCAGCGCAATTCCCTTCCTCTGCGTCCCTCCGCGTCCTCCGCGTTGGAATCATGAAACGCAGAGGACGCAAAGGTACGCGGAGGAGAGATGACCGGCCGCTCGCCCGCGACCACCGCGCGGAAGGCAAGGCCGGCGGCATGGATTCCCGCCTGCGCGGGAATGACGGTAGAGGCATGGGGCCGCGCGCAGCGCATTTCCCTTCCCCCGCGTCCCTCCGCGAAACCCCCGCGACCCCTGCGGTTCAAGGCCGCGGGGCGGTCTGCCGACCGACGCTCCATTTACGGCTTCTTCCCCGGATAGCTCACCTCCATGCCCATGGCCGGGTCCATCTGCGGGCCGTAGGGCGGGATGGGGTAGCGCAGGCCGACCTTGGAGAGGCCCACCAGCCCTTCCATGCCGCGCACGAACTCGTCGGGCGGCATGGCCAGGGCCATCTCGTCGTCGCTGACCCCGCCGTATCTCCTTTCCGCGAAGCAGGGCACGGAGATGGAGGTCTCCCCCGTGGCCAGGGCCCGGCCCCAGGAGTCCGAGCAGGCGGTCTCGCCGGTGATGGTCATGTCGTAGCGCTTGTAGCGCTTCCACTGCAGGCCGTTGACGAACAGGATGGTCTGCGCCGGGTTGGCCCAGAACAGCACCACGTCGGGCGGGTCGAGCCGCCCCGAGCGCAGGGGCGAGGCGCAGATCCCGGCGTACTTGGGCTCGACCCGGGTCATCTGCGCCTGGTGCTCGCGCGCCGCCTCCTGGTTCTGGAACCAGACCCCGTTCATCTGCTCGCCCGACAGGTACGACGCGTTGGGCGCGTTCAGGCCCACCACCCCGCCGCAGTTGCTGTGCATGCGCGTGTTCTCGTGGACGATGCCCAGCGTATAGCCCGTGGTGCGCGCCTGGCCCACGAGCTGGCACATGGTGAAGTGGAAGTCCGCGGTCGGCGTGCGCACGCCCTTGATCGCCAACATCTCGTCGGCGTCGGTGAACAGCTTCAGCCCCAGCGGAATGGTGCGGATGCGCAGCATGGAGACGAGCTGCTCGGAAAGCGCCTTCAGGTTCCCGGCGCTGGTGTCGTAGGTGGAGTCGGAAGCGGCGGCGTCGACGTTCATGTCCCAAAATCCCCGGTTATGGTGGTTTTCCCTGCCGGCCACTCTAGACCCTGGCGCCAGGGGGGAAAAGTGGGGGGAAAAGTGGTGGCGGAAGCGGCATCGCCACCCGAACGATACCCGCCGACCTCTGGTACCGGCCCCGCCCCCGGGGCCGGCAAGGCCGACCGGCCGCCCGAGCGCAGCGAGGAGCCAAGGGCCACAGGCCCGCCCGGCGCATGAGGGGCGAAAAAAGACGATGAAGAACCCCCTTCCCGCACCCTCAGGCCTCCTTTCGGGCCGTTTCGGCGTGGTTTCCCGCCGGATGTCGTCAGGACAAGGCGTTGAAATCCTTCAAAACCACCCCTCATTCTGGGAAAAATGTCGTCATTTGTCGTCATCCTGTGGACGGAGAGGGCGAATTCCGTGACCACGGATGAACACGAATTGACACGAATGGGCAACCCCGAAGGGCCGCCCATAGCCATACATTCGTGTGAATTGGTGTTCATTGGTATCTACTGTCCCTTCCTTCGCCGGAAATCGTTGACAGGAATATAGTCACGAGTGTTCTGATTTCAAGGGGATGGCGGAAACCGAATGAACCATTGGGAGCCTTCAACCCGCCACAGCGCCTTAGCGGGGCAATCTGGTCAAGGGGAACACTGAGAACGCCGAGGAGACACAGAGACCACAAAGGCTCCGCCGCGCGGAGCGCGAGTTAATTCATTCTATTTGTGATCTCTTCGGTTGAAGTGGATGGATTCACTCCGGCGCAGCCTCGTCGGCAATGGTG
The DNA here is from genome assembly GCA_024236415.1 of Hyphomicrobiales bacterium. Lineage (GTDB taxonomy): Bacteria > Pseudomonadota > Alphaproteobacteria > Rhodospirillales > JACKKN01 > JACKKN01. The sequence goes on along the minus strand of JACKKN010000004.1, from coordinate 254,470 downwards.
CCACTGTGGAACTTGACTCCATCCTGATCGCTTTCTCGCGCCACAGGCGCACGAGCTATGTATTGTGCCCCCATAATTCCTCGAACTATATATTGCGCTCCCATAACCCCTCGAATGATGTATTGTATCCCCATAACTCCACAGCAAGTGCGACCGCGTGCCGGCTTTTATGCGCCATAAGCGAAGGGCCACACGCCCGCCCGGCGTTTGAGGGGCCATAGATAAATATTGTCACTGGAATTGCTCACATTGTCAGAACCAATCGGAAGCATTACAATATTCACGAGTTACATTGTCCGCTCCATGAATATGTCCGAAAAACTAGTGAGGCTTTGATGGCGTTCCTTAAAGTTGAGCACGTTAATTCCGTGAACCATAGAAAACAAGGCGTTTTACACCATAGGGAATCTCCGAATTCTTTTGAGATTCTTGATGCCGATTCCAAAGAGACCAGGATTTTTCAAGTAAAATCATCAGGAAATAGGGCATATGTTGATGTCATTATTGTGGAAGGTCTCGAATTTTCTCCAGAGTCAATATCTACAAAATTTGTCGAAGAAACAGCAAGATTTGCGCTCAATTTTTTCTTAGATCTACACCTAATTAAAGAAAAGTATTTTCACTTTAAGAAGCTAAAAGTGGAGTTTCTTGAACATGATGACTATGTTGGTCAAATCACATTAAGTGATGAACACATAAGTGTTTCAGTTGACCGAAAGAGAATGGCGGCAGGAGTGATTGTTGGCGATGGCGTATTCAGAGCTTTCAGGAAATGGCTAAATCAGGCTTCAATTAATATAAATGGCGACCGATTTTCTTTGAATCAAAATTTCTGGCTGACCGGAGAAATCATACGAGATAACTTACCTGAGTACTCGTTAGGAACGGCAGTTAATGACTCCATGGGTCATTCAAGAGATTTCAGTTTTTCATTAACCGAATCTGACAAAATAAAACTCTCTGAGTACAGACCTTTACCATCACCAATCAACAAATTGCGATCTTCAAGTTTATCGTCGTTGATTGAGCTTCAGGAAAAGCTTCATGGGATGCATCCTCATGACAAAGGAATAGTTCCGTCAAAGACAAACGAAGCCAAATCCCCTTTTGACACCGAATCCCTTCAACTTCTTGATTCGTGTGTCGCTGCAGCCATCGAAATTCACAGGAGTCCGGTGTTTCCCCCGCAAATCGCTGATACACTAAAGAACTTGCTTTATATTTTTGAAAAATTCCTCGTACGACTAGCTCTAATCGGTCTTGCTGGAGCTACTTTATTTGGGGCATTAGAAATGGCTGTCGAATCCTTACGAGCATTCCTTCGCTCGTTGGGTGTCTTATGACGAAAAGCTAATCTAAGTAGTTTGGGCAATTTAGGGACAATATTTAGCTCTGTGACCGAGAGTGCTCGGTTTGGAATTTCCCTCATTTTCTCTCCAACCTCCCAGCCCACACCTCCAACCTTGCCACCACCTCCTCCATCGCTTCCACCGTCTTCGGCCGGTCGCCCTGCCAGCAGAGGTCGCGGTCGAGGATGTGTAGGTCTTCCTCGGCGGCCAGCGCGGTCATGGTGGCGCGGCGGGCGGGGTCGGTGAGCCAGGCGCGGGCGGCCGGCGGGTCGTGGGCGCGGATCATGTGGGTGTCGTCGAAGGCCGGGTCGCCGGACTGGGCCTCGGGCGGCAGGTCGGCGCCCAGGCGGGTGGCCAGGGACAGGGCGCCGTTGATCAGGCCGCGGGCCAGGCGGCCCGGCGGGCGGGGATGGACCAGCAGGCCGGCCGGCATGCCGGCCACGGCCAGGCTGAAGCGGGTCCGGACCGAGGGCGAGCTGGAGTCGGAATCGCCGTCGTTCACGCTCACCTCCTTGACCGTGAAGGCGCGGCCGCGCAGGGCGCCGCGCAGCAGCAGGCGGTCGCCGCGGCGGCCCTGACGCTCGACCGCCTCCAGCCCGCCGCGGTCGAAGGCATGGGCCAGGCCGTGGCGCCCGGCGAAGTCGCGCCAGGTCTGCTCGACCCGCTGGCGGTGGCGCCGCGACAGGACCACCAGCCAGGCGATGCCGGCCAGCACCGCGCCGGCGGCGGCCAAAACGATGAGAATCACGTCGTCGTCCATGCGCCCCGCTCCCCTTGCCGCCGGTGCCCGGGCGCCGGCGGCCCCTGCCCGTCACCGCTCCGCCGCGCCGCCTTGCCCTGTCCCGCCCAACTCTCCCGTCCTCTCCGGCCCCGTCCTCTCCGGCCCCGTCCTCTCCGGTCCCCTCTCCCGCGCCGGCTTCGGCACCACCTTGCACGCCGTCTCGCGCATGGCCTTCCCCGGGGAAGGGGCCTCAGCCCAGGCCGTGGCGGCGCAGCTCGTCGGGCATGCGCCCGGCGATCCACAGGAAGAACATGCGGAAGTCGCTGACCAGGGACCAGGCCGGATAGGTGAAGGTGGCGGGGCGGTTGTGCTCGACGAAGAAGTGGGCGATCCAGGCGAAGAAATAGCCGGCGACGGGGGCGGCCAGCAGCCACCAGGGGTTCACCGCGGCGCCCAGGACCAGGCAGGCGATGGCCAGCGTGGTGCCGAAATAGTGCAGGCCGCGGGTGGCCGGCTTGCCGTGTTCGGCCAGGTAGAAGGGCCAGAAGTCGGCGTAGGTCTGGTAGCGCTCGGTCGTCGTGGCCATGGGGGGGCGCTCCCTAGGCGTCGGCCGTGGCGGCGGCAGGTGGGGCGGCGGCGGTCTTGCGGTTGGGCGGCGGCGCCTGGATGACCAGCCAGGTCAGCCGCCCGGGGCCGTCGTTGCGGATGCCGTGCACGGTGCCGGACGGGTTGAGGATCACGTCGCCGACCTCCACCGGGCGCGGCTGGCCGTCCACCGTGGCCAAGCCCCGGCCGCCGACGATGACCATGACGTCGACCGCCGTGCGGTGGATGTGCGGCCGCGATTCCTGGCCCGGGTCCAGGTGCAGGCATTTGACCACGGCCTCGTCGCAATCCAGGGCGGGTTCGCTCTTCTCCGGCGCGACGAAGGGGATGGAGTCCTTCCAGTTGTGGACCTTGAGCATGGCGTGCCTCCCAACTGCGGTGCCCGGCGGTTGTCCGCCTTTGCGGCAAGCTTACACCATTTCGCGGCCGAACGGAGTGTCGGCGTGCGGGGGATTGTTCTTGGGTCGGGGCGTGCGGGACGCCCGGGCGGGTCAGGCCCGGGCGGATCAGGCCCGGGCGGTGCCGCTTTCGGCCTCGGCGCCGCGGCCCAGCGCGCCGAGCGCGGTGGCGACGATGTCGGCCGCCGTCAGGCCCGCCGTCTCGTACTGCTTGGCCGGGGCGTCCTGGTCGAGGAAGGTATCGGGCAGGACCATGGGCCGGAACTTGAGGCCGTGGTCGAGCAGGCCCTCGGTGGCCAGGAACTGGGCCACCTGGGCGGCGAAGCCGCCGACCGAGCCCTCCTCGACGGTGACCAGCACCTCGTGGCGGCCGGCCAGGTCGCGGATCAGGTCGGTGTCGATGGGCTTGGCAAAGCGGGCGTCGGCCACGGTGCAACTCAGGCCCCGCGCCGCCAGGTCGTCGGCGGCCTGCAGGGCCTGCGCCAGGCGCGGCCCCAGGCTGAGGATGGCCACCGCCGATCCCTCGCGGACCACCCGGCCGCGGCCGATGGGCAGCACCTGGCCCCGCTCGGGCAGGTCCACCCCCACCCCCTCGCCGCGCGGGTAGCGCACGGCGCTGGGGCCGTCGTCGATGGCCGCGGCGGTGGCGATCATGTGCACCAGCTCGGCCTCGTCCGCCGGGGCCATGACCGTGAACCCCGGCAGGCAGCACAGGTAGGCCAGGTCGAAGGCGCCGGCGTGGGTCTGGCCGTCGGCGCCGACCAGGCCGGCGCGGTCGATGGCGAAGCGCACCGGCAGCTTCTGGATCGCCACGTCGTGGACCACCTGGTCGTAGGCGCGCTGCAGGAAGGTGGAATAGATGGCGCAGAACGGGCGGTAGCCCTCGCAGGCAAGACCCGCCGCGAAGGTGACGGCGTGCTGCTCGGCGATGCCGACGTCGAAGCAGCGCTCGGGGAACCGGGCGCCGAACTTGTCCAGCCCGGTGCCGGCCGGCATGGCGGCGTTGATGGCGACGATCTTGTTGTCGCGCTCGGCCTCGGCGATCAGGGCCTGGGCGAACACGCCGGTGTAGCTGGGCGCGTTGGACACGGCCTTGTGCAGCTTGCCGGTGACCACGTCGAACTTGCCGACCCCGTGGTACTTGTCGGCGGCCTCCTCGGCCGGCGGGTAGCCGTGCCCCTTGTGGGTGACCACGTGCAGCAGCACCGGGCCCGGCTCGGGGTCGTCGCGCAGGTTCTTGAGCACCGGCAGCAGGTGCTCCAGGTTGTGGCCGTCGATGGGGCCGACGTAGTAGAAGCCCATCTCCTCAAAGAGGGTGCCGCCCGAGATCATGCCGCGGGCGTACTCGTCGGCCTTGCGCGCCGCCTCGCCCATGGCGCGCGGGAACTTGCGCGCCACGTCGGCGGCCAGGTGGCGCAGGGAGCGGAACGGCCGCGAGCTGACCACCCGCGACAGGTAGGCGCTCATGGCCCCCACCGGCGGCGCGATGGACATGTCGTTGTCGTTGAGGATGACGATCAGCCGCGAATCCATGGACCCGGCGTTGTTCATGGCCTCGTAGGCCATGCCGGCGCTCATGGAGCCGTCGCCGATGACCGAGATCACGTGGTTCGCCCGCCCGTCCAGGTCGCGCCCCACGGCCATGCCCAGGCCGGCCGAGATGGAGGTCGAGCTGTGCCCGGCGCCGAAGGCGTCGTACTCGCTCTCGGTCCGCTTGGTGAAGCCCGACACGCCGCCGCCCTGGCGCAGGGTCAGCATGCGGCCGCGGCGCCCGGTCAGGATCTTGTGCGGGTAGCACTGGTGCCCGACGTCCCAGATCAGGCGGTCGGCGGGGGTGTCGAAGGTGTGGTGCAGGGCCACGGTCAGCTCGACCACGCCCAGGGACGCGCCCAGGTGGCCGCCGGTGTAGGAAACCACGCGGATGGTCTCCTGGCGCAGCTCGTCGGCCAGTTGGCGCAGCTCCTCGCCGTTCATGCCCTTCAGGTCGGCGGGGGAGGCGACCCGGTCCAGCAGCGGGGTTTCGTGTGCGGAATCGCCCGGCCCATCGGCGGCCGTGGCGGCCGTCGACTTGCGCGTGGTGTCAGTCTGTCCCAATGCCCTTGTCCCTATCGCGAGAATTTCTGGTTCCGTCACCGGCGGCCCCTTCCCCCGGTTTGCCGCCGGAACCGCCTCAGGCGCGCCGCTCGAACACGAAAAGCGCGAGATTTTTCAAAGGGTCGGCCTTTTCGGCGAAAATTGCAAGATGTTCCACGGCCTGGTCCACCAGCATGCGCGCCTGGGCCCGCGCCCGATCCGCCCCCAGCAGCGAGACGAAGGTGGCCTTGCCGGCGGCGGCGTCCTTGCCGGTGGCCTTGCCGACCACGGCGGCGTCGCCCTCCACGTCCAGCAGGTCGTCGACGATCTGGAACGCCAGCCCCAGGTCGTGGGCATAGGCGTTCAGGGCCAGGTGCTGCGACTCGGCGGCCTTGCCCAGCAGGGCCCCGATCTCGCAGCACACGGCGATCAGGGCGCCGGTCTTCATGCGCTGCAGCCGGGTGATCTCGGGCATGGTCAGGTCGTTGTGCTCGGCCACCAGGTCCAGCATCTGGCCGCCGACCATGCCCTCGGCCCCGGCGGCCTTGGCCAGCGCCAGCACCAGGTCGGCGCGCACCCGCGGGTCGGAATGGGTCTCGTCCCCGGCCAGCACCTCGAACGCCTTGGTCAGCAGGGCGTCGCCGGCCAGGATGGCGGTGGCCTCGTCGTATTCCACGTGGCAGGTGGCGCGGCCGCGGCGCAGCTCGTCGTCGTCCATGGCCGGCAGGTCGTCGTGGATCAGGGAATAGCAGTGCACCATCTCGACCGCCGCCGCGGCGCGCAGCGACGCGCGCACGGACACCCCGAACAGGTCGGCGCTGTGCTTGACCAGGAACGGCCGCACCCGTTTGCCGCCGCCCAGCAGGGAATAGCGCATGGCCTCGATCACCCGCACCTCGGGGTCGTCGTGCAGGGGCAGCAGGCCGTCCATCACCGCGTCCACGGCGCGGGCGTCGCGGTCCATCTCCGCCTTGAAGTTCTCCAGATCCACGGTGTCCCCTTCCCCTTGTTGCGGCCCCTTGTCGCGGCAGGCCCTGTTAAAGGGTCCCGGTCCGCGCCCGTCTGCGTCCGTCTGCGTCAGTCCAGGCCGGCGTCCGCGAGCCCCGACGGCCCGCCGCTGCCCAGCACGATTCGCTCGACCCGCCCCTGGGCCTCCTGCAGCTTGGCCTCGCAGTGCTTCTTCAGGGCGGCGCCGCGCTCGTAGGCGGCGATGGCCTCGTCCAGCCTGCCGCTGCCCTCCTCCAGGCGCCGCACGATGGATTCGAGCTCGGCCAAAGCCTCCTCGAAGCCCAGCGCCGCCACGTCGGGCGGGATGTCCGAGCCCTGGGAACCGGCGGTCTCGGCTTTGTCGGATTTCCTGGCGGCCATGGCTTTCCCCGGCGAAACGGCGGTCCCGGAAATGCGGGACGCGGGGCGGTTCAAGAGGCGGGAGTTTAAGCATGCCACCCGGGCGGCGCAAGCAAAAGGGACACGCAGAGAAATGGGCGCCGCGGCGACCGCCCGCTACGCCGCGTCGCGGCCCAGCAGGGCCGCCGCCTCGCCCAGGATGAACTCCTTGAACACCCGCGCCGCCGGGCTGAGGCGCTTGCTGGCGCGGTGCACCAGGTACCAGTCCCGGTGCAGGGGCAGGCCGGGGACGTTCAGCTCCACCAGCCGGCCCGAGGTCACCTCCAGCTCGACCGCGTCGCGCGAGATCAGGGCCAGGCCCAGGCCGGCTTGCACCCCCTGCTTGACCGCCTCGGCGCCGCCCACCTGGACCGAGGCGGTGATGGCCACCCGATGGCCGGCGAAGAACCGCTCCATGGCGTTGCGGGTGCCCGAGCCGGGCTCGCGCATCAGGAACACCTCCCCGGCCAGGCGCGCCACCGGCACCGGCCCGTGGCCCGCCAGGGGGTGGTCGGGCGGCGCCACGATCACCAGCGGGTTGTCCAGGAACGGTTCCGCCGCCAGGTCCGTGTCCCCGGGCGGGCGGCCCATGATCGCCATGTCGATGGTGTTCTCGGCCAGCTCGCCCAGCAGTTCCTGGCGGTTGGCCACCCCCATGGCCACGGCGATGCCGGGGTGGCGCTCGCAGAAGGTGCGCAGCAGGATGGGGGCGAAATAGTTCACCGTGGTCACGGTCGAGATGCGCAGGCGCCCGCGCCGCACCCCCTTCAGTTCGTGCACCCCGGCGGCCAGGGCCTCGAACTCCTCCAGGATGGCGCGGGCGTGCTGCAGCACCACCTCGCCGGCCTCGGTCAGGGCGACCTTGCGGCCGACCTGCTCGAACAGCTCCAGCCCGATGCTTTCCTCCAGCCTTTTCAACTGGATGGACACCGCGGGCTGGGTCAGGTTGGCGCTCTCGGCGGCGCGGGTGACGCCGCCCAGACGGGCCGCCGCCTCGAAGAGCTGGAGCTGTTTCAGGGTGGCGTGGATGGCCATGGTCCGGGGCCCCGAAAAACATAAATAAAATTTATGATTTGTATTTAAAGGTTTTATTTTTGTTTATCAAGGGCCTTTGCTAACCTGCCGCCAAGTCAACCACGGAAGCGCGGCGCGGCGCGCGCAGGAACAGGCGGCGCAGGGGACGGCCACGGCCACGTCCCGGGCCGCCGAACAGAGAGGAAAGCAACAGATGGCAAAGACCTACAACGCGGGCGTGAAGGAATACCGCGAAACCTACTGGATGCCGGACTACGTGCCCAAGGAGACGGACCTGCTGGCCTGCTTCAAGATCGTGCCCCAGGCCGGCGTGCCGCGCGAGGAGGCCGCCGCCGCGGTCGCCGCCGAGTCGTCGACGGGCACCTGGACCACGGTCTGGACCGACCTGCTGACGGACCTGGACCACTACAAGGGCCGCGCCTATTCGATCGAGGACGTGCCGGGCGACGACGAGGCCTTCTACGCCTTCATCGCCTATCCCATCGACCTGTTCGAGGAGGGCTCGGTGGTCAACGTGTTCACCTCGTTGGTGGGCAACGTGTTCGGCTTCAAGGCGGTGCGCTCGCTGCGGCTGGAGGACGTGCGCTTCCCCATCGCCTACGTCATGACCTGCAACGGCCCGCCGCACGGCATCCAGGTCGAGCGCGACATCATGAACAAGTACGGCCGCCCGCTGCTGGGCTGCACCATCAAGCCCAAGCTGGGCCTCAGCGCCAAGAACTACGGCCGCGCCGTGTACGAGTGCCTGCGCGGCGGCCTGGACTTCACCAAGGACGACGAGAACGTCAACTCCCAGCCCTTCATGCGCTGGCGCCAGCGGTTCGACTTCGTCATGGAGGCCATCCACAAGGCCGAGGCCGAGACCGGCGAGCGCAAGGGCCACTACCTGAACGTGACCGCGCCGACGCCTGAGGAGATGTACAAGCGCGCCGAATACGCCAAGGAGATCGGCGCCCCGATCATCATGCACGACTACATCACCGGCGGCTTCACGGCCAACACCGGCCTGGCGCAGTGGTGCCAGAACAACGGCGTGCTGCTGCACATCCACCGCGCCATGCACGCGGTGCTGGACCGCAACCCGCGCCACGGCATCCACTTCCGGGTGCTGACCAAGATCCTGCGCCTGTCGGGCGGCGACCACCTGCACACCGGCACCGTGGTCGGCAAGCTGGAAGGCGACCGCGAGGCGACCCTGGGCTGGATCGACCTGCTGCGCGAATCCTACATCAAGGAGGACCGCTCGCGCGGCATCATGTTCGACCAGGACTGGGGCGCCATGCCCGGCGTCTTCGCCGTGGCCTCGGGCGGCATCCACGTGTGGCACATGCCGGCCCTGGTCTCCATCTTCGGTGACGACGCGGTGCTGCAGTTCGGCGGCGGCACCCTGGGCCATCCGTGGGGCAATGCCGCCGGCGCGGCGGCCAACCGGGTGGCGCTGGAAGCCTGCGTCCAGGCCCGCAACGAGGGCCGCGAGCTGGAGAAGGAAGGCAAGGACATCCTGACCGCTGCGGCCCAGCACAGCCCCGAGCTGAAGGCCGCCATGGAGACCTGGAAGGAAATCAAGTTCGAGTTCGACACCGTCGACAAGCTGGACGTGGCGCACCGCTAGGCCGCCGCGAACCCGAACCCGGAAATCAAGAGGAGCACACCAACCATGAGTGACGTGCAGGACTACGCGTCCAGCCTGTCGGACGCCAAGAGCCGCAAGTTCGAGACCTTCTCCTACCTGCCGGAGATGAGCGAGGAGCAGATCCGCGCCCAGGTGGCCTACATCGTGTCCAAGGGCTGGAACCCGGCCATCGAGCACTGCGAGCCCGAGAACGCCTTCTCCAACTACTGGTACATGTGGAAGCTGCCCATGTTCGGCGAGACCGACGTGGACCGCATCCTGGGCGAGGCCGACGCCTGCCACAAGGCGCACCCGGGCAACCACGTGCGCCTGATCGGGTACGACAACTACGCCCAGTCCCAGGGCGCCTCGATGGTCGTCTACCGCGGCACCATCAAGGTCTGACCCGACCGGCCGGAACGACGAGGCGGCCGGGGCACCCTCCGGCCGCCTTTGCTTTGCGATCCACCCACAGGAAGAAAAATGTACGACGCCCCCGACATGGACCGAAACCAGTACCTGATCGTCGACGAGCCCTACTACCGCACCGTGGCCGACGAGGTCGCCCTCTATGAGGCCGCCTACGCCGCGCGCATGCCGGTAATGCTGAAGGGGCCCACCGGCTGCGGCAAGACCCGGTTTGTCGAGCACATGGCCTGGAAGCTGGGCAAGCCGCTGATCACGGTCGCCTGCAACGAGGACATGACCGCGTCGGACCTGGTGGGCCGCTTCCTGCTGGACATCAACGGCACCCGCTGGCAGGACGGGCCGCTGACCGTGGCGGCGCGCATGGGCGCCATCTGCTACCTGGACGAGGTGGTCGAGGCGCGCCAGGACACCACCGTGGTGATCCACCCCCTGACCGACCACCGCCGGGTCCTGCCGCTGGAAAAGAAGGGCGAGCTGCTGTCCGCCCACCCCGACTTCCAGATCGTCATCTCCTACAACCCCGGCTACCAGAGCCTGATGAAGGACCTGAAGCAGTCCACCAAGCAGCGCTTCGCGGCGCTGGACTTCGACTACCCGGGCGCCCAGGCGGAGGCCGAGATCATCGCCCACGAGGCCGGCGTGGATGCCGACGTGGCCGCCAAGCTGGTGCAGGTGGCGCAGCGGTCGCGCAACCTGAAGGGCCACGGCCTGGACGAAGGCATGTCCACCCGCCTGCTGGTCTACGCCGCCCAGCTCATCAACCGGGGCATCGCCCCGGTGGACGCCTGCAAGATGGCCCTGGTGCGCCCGCTAACCGACGACGCCGACATGCGCGACACCCTGGACGCCGCCGTCGGCACCTATTTCTAGGGCGGCCGATGTCGATGGACGTCCTCCCCCCATCCGTCACCCCCGGGCTTGACCCGGGGGTCCACGCCTTCCCCGCTGTGGCCCGGCCTCCCGTGGATGGCCGGGTCAAGCCCGGCCATGACGGCGGCGGCAGAAGGCGCGGCGGCAGTCTGCGGACCTGACCGCCATGTCCCGGGTCGAATTCACCGAATACCTGTCCTGCCTGGCGGACGACCATCCGCACCTGGAGGTCCTGGAATCGGCATACCACGAGGCGGCGCGGGTGATGTCGCCCCAGGGGCTGGACCACTACCTGAAGGGGGTCCAGGCCATGTGCGCCCTGGGCCGCGGCGAGGACCTGATCCTCAGCTACATCCAGGAACTGCCGCCGGTGGTCAAGGAGGTGGGCGAGGACGTGATCACCGACGTGGTCCACGCCCTGATGGGGCTGGCCTCGCACACCTCGGGCACGGTGCTGGTGCTGATGCTGCAAAACCTGCCCCTGGCCGCCCAGCGCATGGGCGAGGCCGAGGTGTTCCGCAACTACCTGAAGCTGATCCACCAGCTGGCCGGCAAGTGCCCGCGCGGCCTGCGGCCGATGATGGAGAACCTGGATGAGCTGCTGACCAAGCTGACCCTGGGCGGCCTGCGCCGCTGGTCCATGTGGGGGGCCCAGGCCCACGCCCGCGACCTGGACGGGCAGATGGCCTACTTCGCGCTCAAAAGCGAGTCGTCCAAGGCCGTGCTGCAGCGCGAGCGGCGCGGCACCCTGTTCGTGGACAACCAGCGCAAGCTGAACTTCTACCTGCGCGCCCTTTGGGGCCGGGCCTTCTTCATGAAGCCCACGGCCGGGGACTACGAGACGCGCAAGGGGCTGCAGCCGTTCATCGAGGACTGGTTCCTGCACCTGCCCGATGCCTTCGACGACTACCGCGGCATCCCGGGCATCCAGGTCTACCGCGCCGCCGCCGCCCACTGCGCCGCGCACCTGGTCTACACCGACGCCCCCATCTCGGCCGAGCAGCTCACCACCCTGCACATGAAGTGCATCGACCTGTTCGAGGACGCCCGGGTGGAGCACCTGGCGGCGCGCGACTTCCCGGGCCTGGGCAAGCTGTGGCGCCAGTTCTTCACCGCCGCGCCGGCCGAGGGCGGCAAGGCGGCGGCGCCGCATCCGGCCCTGGACCTGGCGGTGCGCATGGCCCGGGCGCTGATCGACGACGGGTATGCGGACCCCCTGGACGCGGTCAACGACCAGGCCGCCGCGTTCAAGGCCCGCCTGGCCGAGGCCGCCGGCGACAACCGCATCTCCTGGGACGCCGGCATGGACTTCTACCACCTGCTGACCCGCGACGGCGTGCCCTCGGCCCGGGCGGTGGCGGACTTCCCGGTGCCCTACCGCGACGACAACCGATATGTGTGGGACTTCGACGAGGCGATTTGGCAGGAGCGCGGCGCCGACTACGTGCCCGCGTCCCAGGGCCAGGTGCGCCGGTACGTCAGCGTCATGGAGTTCGCCAACGAGGTGGACTGCGAGACCGCCGGCGACGACGCCCAGGAGATCTGGGTCATGGGCACCGAGTTCTTCCCCTACGAGGACGCCGGCGAGGCGCCCCATTCCTACAACGAGCTGGAGGGCAAGGAGCCGGTGTCGGAGCCCTTCCACTACGACGAGTGGGACTACCACATCCAGCTGCACCGGCCCGACTGGTCCACGGTCATCGAGCGCCGCCAGGGCCGCGGCGACCCGGCGGTCATGGACGACATCCTGGTCAAGCACCGGCCCATCGCCTCGCGCATCCGCCACCTGATCGACGCCCTGCAGCCCCAGGGCATCGTGCGCCGGCGCGGCTACGAGGACGGCGACGAGCTGGACCTGAACGCCGCCGTGCGGGCCATGGTGGACATCCGGCGCGGCGTCATGCCGGACCCGCGCATCAACATCCGCATCACCCGGCACGTGCGCGACCTGGCGGTGGTGATCCTGCTGGACCTGTCCGAATCCACCAACGAGCCCATCGACAAGGACCTGCCGGAACCGGCCGGCGGCGGCGCCGACGGCCGGCCCACGGTGCTGTCCCTGACCCGCGAGGCCACCGGCCTGCTGGCCTGGGCCATCGACAGCATCGGCGACCCCTTCGCCGTGCACGGCTTCGCTTCCGACGGCCGCCACGACGTCCAGTACTACCGCTTCAAGGACTTCGACCAGCCCTACGACGACGGGCCCAAGGCGCGCCTGGCCGGCATGAAGGGCGGCCTGTCGACCCGCATGGGCACGGCGCTGCGCCACGCCGGCTGGCACCTGTCGCAGCGGCCGGCGCAGAAGCGGCTGGTGCTGCTGGTCACCGACGGCGAGCCGGCCGACATCGACGAGCGCGACCCCCAGTACCTGCGCCACGATGCCAAGAAGGCGGTCGAGGACCTGGCCATGGGCGGCATCCACACATACTGCCTGACGCTGGACCCCCAGGCCGACCGCTACGTGGCGCGCATTTTTGGCGAGAACCGGTTCTCGATTGTCGATAATGTGGAAAAGCTGCCCGAGCGCCTGCCCGCCGTGTTCGCCGCGCTGACGGGCTGAGGCGCCGCCGCAACCGGGAACGGAGGCCGGACGGGAAACCCGCATGCAGGTGGACATGGACGCGCGCCTGGCCGACATGCCGATCATGGCCCAGCGCCCGGACCGGCTGGAGGCCGAGGTCTTCAACGTCTGGCGCCGGGCGCGGCAGCGCTGGGGCGACCGCCTGCGGCTCGGCGACCTGGGCCTCAAGGAGATGCAGGTGGTGCTGACCGACCGCTACTGGGTCTGCGTCGATGCCCTGCGCCACGACTGCCCGGTGCTGGCCTGGGTCGACATCGAGGACGCCGGCCGGGATTCCCTGCACCTGCCGATCCCGTGCAAGCTGAACTACTACCACTTCGCCGCCTCGGCCCTGCGCGCCAAGGTGCTGGACCGGGTGCGCGAGGTGCTGGAACAACGCCTGAAGGAGGGGGAACGGCCATGACACGCCCGGGCGAGCGACGCTACGTGGGCATCCACAACGACCTGTATGGCGGCATGACCGACACCGGCAAGATCATCCGCGACGCCTGGGTGTTCGGCCTGATCCCGGAAACCGAGACCTGCGAGGGCTGGATGGTCCAGGGCATCCAGGACCTGTGGGACAAGGTCAACGCCAAGTGGGGCGAATACGGGTTCCGGGTCGCCAACCTGCCGCCCGAGGCGCGCGAACGGTTCGACCGCATCCAGGCCGCGGCGGTGGCCCGCGCCCGCGCCGCCGGCTGGGACCCCGAGCGCGACGTGGCCGAGGACGAGAAGGAAGAGGTCGGGCCCGGCGAGCCGGTTTGACGGGCGCGCTTCAGACCCGGTAGCCCAGGGCCGCGGGCAGCCACAGGGCGATCTGCGGGAAGGCCACCACCAGGGCCATGGCCCCGACCATGGCCAGGATCGGCCAGATCACCCAGCGCACCGTCGCCTCGATGGGCACCCCGGCGATCTTGGCGGTGACCATCAGGTTCACGGCCACCGGCGGCGTGAACTGCCCGACCGCGATGTTCATGGCCATCAGCACGCCGAACCACACCTGGTTCCAGCCGAAGGCCGCCATGATGGGCATCAGCAGCGGCAGGGTGATCAGGTAGATGGACACCCCGTCGATAACCATGCCGGCGACCAGCAGCAGGGCCATGACCATGGCCAGCACCGTGGTCGAGTCGTCGGACAGCGACAGCACGAAGGCCGCCGCGGCGTCGAACGCGCCCAGGGTCGAGCCGCCCCAGGCGAAGATGCCGGCCAGCGAGATGATCAGCATCACCACCGCCGAGATCTCGGCCGCGTCGGCGAGCACGCGGTAGATCTCGCGCGGGCCCATGGAGCGGTGCAGGAACACGCCCACGATCAGGCCGTAGAACACCGCCACCACCGCCGCCTCGGTGGGGGTGAACAGGCCGCTGCGCAGGCCGCCCAGGATGATCACCGGCGCGAACAGCCCCGGCAGGGCCTGGACGAAGCTCTTGCCCAGGGGCGGCCGCTCGCCGTCGCCGCCGGCCTCGAAGCCGTGGCGGCGGCTGAGCGCCAGGGTCGGCAGGGCCACCGCCAGGCCGGCCAGCAGGCCGGGGATCAGCCCGGCCGCGAACAGGGCCCGCAGGTCGACCCCCGGAACCATGATGGAATAGACGATCAGGGCGATGGACGGCGGGATCAGGATGGCGGTCGAGGCCGAGGCGGCGATGACGCTGGCCGAGAAGGCGCGCGGGTAGCCGGCGCGCATCATGCTGGGGATCATCACCGTGGCCACGGCGGCCGCGTCGGCCGGGCCCGAGCCCGACATGCCGCCCATGATCAGGCAGACCAGGATGGCGACCAGGGCCAGCCCGCCGCGGCGCGGCCCGACCACCGCCTGGGCCAGGCGCACCAGCCGCTCGGCAACCCCCGAGCGGTCGAAGATCATGCCGGTCAGGATGAACAGCGGGATGGCGATCAGCGGGTACTTGGCGATGCTGGAATAGGCCAGCGTGCCGATGTTGCCGGCGGCGTCCATGTCCAGGCCGACCATGATCGCCGCCACCCCGGACAGGCCCAGGGCCACGGCGATGGGGGTCCCCGCCAGCAGCAGGACGACGAAGGCGCCCAGCAGGATCAGGTTGGCGGTCATCGCCCCTTCCCGCCGCCCCGGATCACGGGCTCCAGCACCCGGAAGATGACCGCCAGGGATAGCATGGGCAGCCACATGGTGTAGATCCAGGTGGGGTAGCCCAGCCCCGGCGAGGTCTCCTCGTAGATGTACTCGTCGATGGTCACGTCGGCGCCGTAGTAGACCAGCACGGCGAACATGGCCGTGGTCGCGGCCATGGCCAGGAAGTCGCACAGGGCCTGCCCGCGGGGGCCCAGGCGCTCGACGAAAAATCCGATGCGCAGGTGGCCGCCGGTGGAGATGGCCAGGGCCGAGCCGACGAAGGTCAGCACCACCAGCAGGAAGACGGAATACTCCTCGGTGAAGGCGAAGGAGACGTTGGTGGCGTAGCGCACCACCACGTTGGAGATGCTGATCACGCAGATCAGCCCCATGGCGATGGCGCCGATGGCCTCTTCCAGCCTGCCCCGCTGCTTCTTCGGCGGCTTCCCGGTCAAGGTTCCCTCCCCTGAAAAAACGGGCCGGAGGGGCCTTCCCTCCCCTCCGGCCCGGGAAACGGCGCGGCTAGCGCTTGGCGACCGACTCTTCGGCCATCTTCACCAGGTCGGCGCCGATCTTGCCGGTCCACTCCTGGTAGACGGCGCGGGTGGCGGCGACGAAAGCCTGGCGCTCGGCGTCGCTCAGGCGGGTCACCTCGACCCCCAGGCCCTCGACCTGCTTGATCAGGGCGTCGTCCTCGGCGGTCAGGCCCTTGCGCGCGGCGGCGATGCCCACGGCGCCGGCCTCGATGGCGGCCTGGCGCACGATCGCCTGGTCCTCCTTGGTGAAGGTGTTCCAGACCTTGTGGCTGACGCCGAAGATCAGCGGGTCGGCCACGTAGCCCCACAGGGTCACGTACTTCTGCCCGACCAGGTGCATCTTGGCGATGGAGAAGATGGTCAGCGGGTTCTCCTGGCCGTCCACGGCGCCGGTGGTCAGGGCCGGCTTGGCGTCGGCCCAGCTCATCTGCGCCGGGTTGGCGCCCAGCGCCGTGAAGATGTCGTTGAACAGCGGCGAGCCCACCACCCGCATCTTCATGCCGGCCAGGTCGGCGGGCTTGCGGATGGCGTGCTTGGAGTTGGTGACCTCGCGGAACCCGTTCTCGGCCCAGGCCAGGGGCTCGACGCCCTTGGAGCGGACGATGTCGAAGATCTTCTTGCCCACCGGGCCGCCGGTCAGGGCGTCGATGGCCTTGTAGTCGGGCATCAGGAACGGCAGCGCGAACACGTTCAGCTCGACGATCTGCGGCGACCAGTTGATGGTCGAGCTGACGGCCATGTCGATGGAACCGCGGCGCAGGGCGGTGAACTCCTTGGTCTGCTCGCCGGCCACCAGCTGCGCGCCCGGGTAGGTCTTCATGTTGATGCGGCCGTTGGTCCGCTCCTTGACCAGGGCGACCCAATGGTCGGCGGCGATGCCCCAGGGGAACGGCGCCGGCACCACGGTCGAGACCTTGTATTCGTCCTTGTAGTCCGCCGCCAGGGCCGGAACCGCGATGACCGCGGCCATGGCCGCCAGACACAGTTTCTTGAATGCCTTCATGGATACCTCCTCCGTTTTCAATTTGGCAAAAAGTGGTTCTTGTTCTCGCGTCGGGTTACTGCATCAGGCCGCGGACGGCGCGCGCGACGTCCGCGGCGGTACGCCGCGCCTGGGCCTCCAGCGGCGGCGAGTAGGGAATGGGCATGCGCGGCCCGCCCAGGCGGCGCACCGGCGCCTTCAGGCGGCCGAACAGGCGCTCGGAAACGGTGGCCGCAACCTCGGCGCCGAAGCCCGAGGCCAGCACCGCCTCGTGCGCCACCAGCAGGCGCCCGGTCTTCTCCACCGACGCCAGCACCGCGTCCTGGTCCCAGGGCCACAGGGTGCGCAGGTCGATCACCTCGGCCGACACCCTCTGCCCGGCCAGGTCGTCGGCGGCCTGGACGCAGGTGCGCACCATGCCCGACCAGGTGACGACGGTGACGTCGTCGCCCGGCCGCGCCAGGCGCGCCTTGCCCAGGGGGACCAGCACGTCGTCGCCGTCGGGCACCGGGCCGGTATCCTTCCACAGGTCCTTGTGCTCCATGTAGACCACCGGGTCGTCGCTGCGGATGGCCGATTTCAGCAGGCCCCGGTTGTCCGCCGGCGTCGCCGGGGCCACCACCACCAGGCCCGGGACATGGGTGTACCAGGCCTCCAGCGACTGGGAGTGCTGCGCCGCCAGGGCCGGCCAGATGCCCATGGGCTGGCGCACCACCAGGGGCACCCGCACCTGGCCGCCCAGCATGAACCGGGCCTTGGCCGCCTGGTTCACCAGCTCGTCGACGGCGCACAGGGCGAAATCCGAGATCCGCATCTCGGCCACCGGCCGGGTGCCGGCCATGGCCGCGCCCACCGCGACCCCCATGATGGCGGCCTCGGAGATGGGCGAGTCGGCGATGCGCTCGGCGCCGAACTCGGCCTGCAGGCCGGCGTACTGGCCGAACACGCCGCCCCGGCCCACGTCCTCGCCCAGGGCCCAGACCCGCGCATCACGGCGCATCTCCTCGGCCAGGGCCAGGCGCGCGGCATCGCCATAGGTCATTTCGGTGGTCGTTTCGGGGGTCTGGCCGGAGGTCTGGCCGAGGGACTGATCGGGGGTCACGCTTCCTCCATCACGGGGCCGCCCGCGTCCTGCACGTCGGTGAAGGCCTCGCGCGGGTCGGGCCAGGGGGAGTCCTTGGCGAACCGGTAGGCCGCGGCGATCTCGTCCCGCGCCGCGTCCAGGTCGCCCGCCAGGGTGCCGTCGTCCAGCCCCGCCTGGCGCAGCAGGTCGGCGCAGCGGACGATGGGGTCGTCGGCCCAGCGTTCCTGCACCTCGTGGTCGGGGCGGTAGGCGGCCGGATCGATGGTCACGTGGCCCGACAGGCGGTAGGTGCGCGCCACCAGCAGGCGCGGCCCGCCGCCGGCGCGGATCGCCGCCACCAGGTCGCGCGCCGCCGTGTCCACGGCCAGCACGTCGTTGCCGTCCACGGCCACCGCCGGCACGCCCAGGCTCTCGGCCCGGGCCGCGGGGCCGGGGCCGGCGGTCATGGCCTCGGTGCGGGTGGTGGCGGAAAAGGCGTTGTCCTCGCACACGAACAGCACCGGCAGGCGGAACACGGCGGCCCAGTTCAGCCCCTCCAGGAACGGCCCGCGGTTGACCGCGCCGTCGCCGAAGAAGCAACTGACGATGCGGTCCTGGCCCTGCATCTTGATGGCCTGGGCGGCGCCGGTGGCGATCAGGATGTTGGCGCCGACGACGCCGTTGGCGCCCAGCATGCCGACGCTGGCGTCGGCGATGTGCATGGACCCGCCCTTGCCGCCGCAGACCCCGTTGGCACGGCCCAGCAGCTCGCACATCATGCCGGCCGGCGACGCCCCCTTGGCCAGGGTGTGGCCGTGGCCGCGGTGGGTGGACAGCAGCAGGTCGTCGCGGGTCAGGTTGGCACAGACCCCGACGGCGATGGCCTCCTGGCCGATGTAGGGATGGATCAGGCCCAGCACCGTGCCCTCGGCGACGGCGGCGGCGGCGGCCTCCTCGAAGGCACGGATGCGGGCCATGTCCAGGTACTGGCGCCGCAACCGCTCGACGTCGAGGTTTCGCTGCGCACCCCCGGCGTGCGGTTCCATGCCCCCTCCCTGAATGGTTTCCATTTTTCTTGCCCTTGGCGGCCTTGGCGGCCCCTGCCCACGAACTCCACCCCCGTTTTAGTGAGTTTCGCCGACGACGGAAAGGGTTGATCGCCCCTTGATCCGGTGGAATCCGGTTCCGGCGCCCGCGGCGGACCCCGGTGGTCAGGCGGGGTGGTTCTCGGCGAAGGCGACCGTTCCCTCGCGCCGGTGGGCGCTGGGAGTCTTGCGGTACAGCCCCTTGAAGGCCCGGCTGAAATGCGCCGAGTCGGCGAACCCGGCGTCGCTGGCGATCTGGGTGATGGAAAGCCGCGAGTGGGTCAGCAGCCAGGCGCCGTAGCGCAGGCGCATGTTGCGGAAATAGGTGGTCGGCGTCTGGCCCAACTGGGCGATGAAGGCCCGTTCCAGTTGCCGCAGGCTGGCCCCGGCCCGCTGCGCCAGGTCCGCCATGGGCAGGGGATCGTTCAGGGTCTGCTCCATCAGGTGCGCGGCGCGGCGCACCCGGTCGTCGGCGACGCCGTGCAGGTCGTTGTAGAAGTGGGCCTGCGGATAGGTCGCCGGGCGGATGTCGGGCAGCATCATGTGGCGGATGCTCTGCTGCGCCTTGTCGTGGCCGCAGTGGCGCGAGATCAGGTGCAGGGCCAGGTCCGAGGCCCCGGCCGAGCCGGCGCAGGTGATGCGCCGGCCGGCGTCGACGAAGATGCGGTCGGGCAGCGCGTCGATGGTGGGGAACTCGGCGCGGAAGGCCTCGAACACGTTCCAGTGCACGCAGGCCACGTAGCCGTCCATCAGGCCGGCGCGGGCGATGTTGAAGGTGCCGGTGCACAGCCCGACCAAGGGCACGCCGGCGCCGTCGGCCCGGTGCAGGTAGTCGTCGAACCATTTCGGCTGGTCGCGGTTGAGGTACCCGTTGCCGCCGCAGACGGCGATGTAATCGAAGCCGGCGGGGTCGACCAGGGGGCTGGACGGCCGCGTCACCAGGCCGCAACTGGCGGTGACGCTGGACGGGCCCATGATCTCCCACCCGCATTCGATCTGCCGGCTGCGGCCGCCCACGTCGGCCGACAGGCGCACCGCCTCGATGAAGCCGGAGAAGGCGTTCAGGGTGAAGGATTCCAACAGCAGGAAGCCGACGCGCAGTTTCTGGCGCGGCGTCCGCCCCGAACTGTTGGCAAAACTGTTCAAATTCGTGACGCCCGCGTTCTCGGAGAAGGCCGGGCCATACTATATCATTTTTTCCGTCCCGCCATGCCGGCGGCAACAAGACAGCCGGTCCGGCCGGCCCCCAGACAAGGAGGTTTTCATGTTCCACGCACGGATTGGCGGCATTGCCGCGGCGCTTGTCCTCGGCTTGTCGACCGTCACCGCCGCCCAGGCCCAGGAGTTCAGCTTCAAGGCCAACGTTCCCGGCAACGAGGAGGGCATCGCCTACCTGTCGGCCAAGCGGTTCGCCGACGCCGTGGCCAAGGACACCGGCGGCAAGATCGCCGTGAAGGTGTTCCATTCCAGCGCCCTGGGCGACCAGCCCAGCTCGCTCGAGGCCATGAAGGTCGGCACGCTGGACATCGCCACCATCGAGACCCCGATCACCAAGGTCGACCCGGTGCTGGGCGCCACCGCCCTGCCCTACATGTTCCAGGGCCGCGACCACGTGGCCAAGGCCTTCGCCGGCCCGGCCGGGGCGTGGATCGAGGCGCGGCTGGCCGCCAAGGGCTATCGGGTCATCGGCTTCCTGGAGGGTGGCTTCCGCCAGATCACCAACAACGTGCGCCCCATCAACACGCCGGCCGACCTGAAGGGCGTGAAGATGCGCACGCCGGGCAGCAAGCTGCGCATCGCCATCTTCAACCACTACGGCGCCAACGCCTCGCCCCTGCCCTTCGCCGAGCTTTACACGGCGCTGCAGACCGGCACCTTCGACGGCCAGGAAAACCCGGTGATCTGGGCCAAGACGACCAAGTTCTACGAGGTGCAGAAATACCTCTCGATCACCAATCACATCTACACGGTGACCTACCTGCTGATGAGCGACAAGTCCTACAACAAGCTGCCGGCGGACCTGCAGGCCGCGGTCAAGAAGGCGGGCCAGGAGGCCGCCGCCTACTCGGTCGAGCTGGGCACCAAGGCCGACAGCGAGATCGTCGACTTCCTCAAGGCTCAGGGCATGCAGGTGAACAACGCCGACATCCCGTCCTTCGTCGCGGCCTCCAAGGCGATCTGGACGGACTGGGTGAAGGAGAACGGCGCCGACGCCCAGACCCTGATCGACATGGTTCAGAAGGCGGCCAACTAGCCCCGGCCGCGGGATCGGACCTGTCCACCCGATGATCAACCGCATCCTCGAAGCGATCTGCACGGCCATCCTGGCGGCGGCCGTGCTTATCGCCTTCGTGTCGGTCATCTTCCGCTACGTCCTCGACTCGGCCCTGTCGTGGAGCTTCGAGGCCTCCATCGCCATGCTGACGTACCTGACCTTCGTCGGCTGCTACCTGGCGCTGCGCCGGAACAACCACCTGAAGGTCGAGGTCTTCGTGGTGCGGCTGCCGCGGTGGGCGCAGATCGCGGCGTTCACCCTGAACCAGCTGGTGATCGTCGCCATCGGCTGGGTCATGGTCTACCACGGCGGGCGGCAGGCCTACCTGTTCGCCGACAGCCGCACCCTGGTCATGGAGGTGCCCAGCGGCTTCCTGTACGCCATCATCCCCATCAGCGGGCTGCTGATGGGGATCGACGCCGTGACCGGCCTGGTCGGCGGATGGCGGCGCTACGGCCGCGGCGGCCCGGTGTTCCTGGCCGACGACGCCCCCGAGCCGGCGCGTCCCGGGGAAGCCGGGCCATGACCGCGGCGGCACCCGGAGCCCGGCCATGGAGCTGATCTGGATCCTGCTGGTGCTGCTGGGCCTGATCGGCATCGGCCTGCCCATCGCCTTCGCCCTGGTCGCCGTCGCCATCGGCATCCTGGCCGTGGGCGACGTGGACCTGATCGTGGTCGCCCAGCGCATGTACCAGGGCGTGCAGAGCTTCCCCCTGCTGGCGGTGCCGCTCTTCATCCTGGCCGGCCAGATCATGAGCCGCAGCGGCATCTCGGGCCATCTGGTCGAGTTCGCCACCGCGCTGGTGGGCCAGCTGCGCGGCGGCCTGGCGGCCGTCAACGTGGTGACCAGCATGTTCTTCGCCGGCATGAGCGGCACGTCCATGTCGGACACCGCCGCCGTGGGCGGCATCCTGATCGACCCCATGGTCAAGCGCGGCTACAGCCGCGCCTTCACCGGCGCCGTCACGGCGGCCTCGTCGACCATCGGCATCATCATCCCGCCCAGCGTGCCCATGGTGATCCTGGGCGCCTTCCTGGGCATCTCGACCGGCGCCCTGTTCGCCTCGGGGCTGGTGGCCGGGCTGCTGCTGGGCTTCGGCCTGATCTTCATGTCCTGGGTGATCTCGGTGCGCAAGGGCTACCCGGTGGAGGCGCGGTTCAGCCTGCGGGTCGTGCTGCGGGCCCTGGTCCGGGCGACTCCGGCGCTGGCCATGCCGGTGATCATCCTGGGCGGCATCCTGGGCGGCATCTGCACCCCGACCGAGGCCTCGTCCATCGCCGTCGTCTACGGCATCCTGGTCGCCGTCGTCTACTACCGCTCGCTGACCCTGCGCATGCTGTACGACACCTTCGCCGAGGCGGCCGTGCTCAGCGGCGCGGTGATGCTGGTGACGTCGACCGCCTCGGTGCTCGGCTTCGCCTTCACCTACGAGCAGGTGGCGGACAGCCTGCTGGGCCCCATCGCCCACATGCAGATGACCCCGGTCGTGTTCCTGACCGTGCTCAGCCTGGTGCTGATCGTCGCCGGCACGTTCCTGGACGGCATCGCCATGATGTTCATCGTCGTGCCGCTGTTCTTCCCGGCGGTGAAGCTGCTGGGCATCGACCCGATCCACTTCGGCATGGTGGTGGTGATCTGCTGGGGCATCGGCCAGCAGACGCCGCCGGTGGGCGCCGCCCTGTTCATCACCAGCGTCCTGGCGCGGGTCGACGTTTTGGCCCTGACCCGGGCCAACCTGCCGTTCATCGCCGTCATGGTGGTGGTGCTGGCCCTGGTCATCCTTTTCCCCGAAACGGTGGTACTGTCGGTGCCCCACGCCCTCGGCATGAAATGACAACCAAGGAACGTTCTCGAAAGGTCCTCCGCCCATGATGCGCCCCGCCCAGTTCATCGACGTCATCTACACCCACACCGAAGGCGAGCCGACGGGCATCATCCACGGCGGCATCCTGTACCCGCACGGGCTGGACATCCTCGGCAAGCGGCAGTTCCTGATGGACCACTACGACCACCTGCGCACGTCGATCATGCGCGAGCCGCGCGGCCACAACGACATGTTCGGCGTGTTCCTGACCCCGCCGTCGGGCCCCGACGCCGACGCCGGCATGCTGTGGATGGACGGCGAGCGGTTCGTCGAGATGTGCGGCCACGGCACCATCGCGCTGGGCATGGTCATGGTCACCCACGGCTTCGTGCCGCGCGCCGACGGGCCGATCACCACCATCCGCCTGGAGACCCCCGTCGGCCCGGTCTCGGTCGAGGTGAAGTGCGACGCCGGCGGCGCCGAGTGGACCCGGTTCCAGAACGTGCCCGCCTTCGTCCTCGAGCAGGACATCCCCATCACCCTGCCCGGCATCGGCGAGACCACGGCCGACATCGTGTTCGGCGGCAACTTCTTCGCCGTGGTCCGCTGGCCCGACAAGGACCGCCCCATCGCGCCCGAGAACGGCCACCTGTTCTCCAGGCTCGGGGTCCTGGTGACCGAGCAGATCAACGCCCGCATGGAGGTCCGCCACCCCACCGAGACGCACGTGCACGGGCTGCACTTCTGCACCTTCTGGCAGGAGCCGGACCGGCCCGACAGCCTGTACCGCAACGTCCACGTGTTCAGCGGCGGCAAGCTCGACCGCTCGCCGGGCGGCACCGGCACGTCGATGATGATGGCCTACTTCGAGGCGCGCGGGAAAATCGCCGTCGGCCAGACCATCCGGTCCGAAGGGCTGCTGGGCAGCGGCCAGTTCGAGGGCTGCCTGGTGGGCGAGACCACCATCGGCGACAGGCGGGCGGTGATTCCCACGGTCAAGGGCACGGCCAAGGTCATCGGCTACGCCAAGTGGCTGCTGGACCCCGACGACCCGGTCGGCCGGGGCTTCGTCGTCAGCTAGCGGCCGGCGCGATATCCCCCACCACGCGCACCCGGGCGCGGATGGCGTGGCCGGGCAGGTAGGCGATGGGCAGGTCCTCCATCTCCACGGTCTTGACCGTGTCGCGGGCGGCGCCGGCGCTGATCGCCTTCTCCTCGGCCAGTTCGCGGGCGGCGGCCAGGGCCTCGTCGCGGGTCATGTCCTGGAACACCTGGTCGGCCTCGCCGCTGATCTGGGCGATGGCGGCGCCGACGGCGTTGGCCACGGCGTGGTTCTCGACCCGGTGCACGTGGGAGATGCCGGGGATATTCTCGGGGATCAGCGGCGCGCCGCCGCCGACGGCGATCAGGGGGGCGGCGCGGGCGTCGGTCTTCATGCGGTCCACGGTGTCGGCGACCCGGCCGTGCACGGTCTCGATCACCCGCGCAAGCAGGTCGGCCGGCAGGTCCGCCACCCTGGACTTGTCGCCCACCGACATCAGCCCGCGGGCCACGGCCACGTCGGTCAGGGTCAGTTGCCCGCCGCCGAACACCCGGGCCTGCTCGGTCAGGCGGAAGCCGACGCTCTCGGGCCCGACGGTGAAGGGGTCCCCGGTCACCATGGTGCCGCCGCCGATGCCGATGGACACCAGGTCGGGCATGCGGAACAGGGTCCGCACCCCGCCCACCTGGACCACGTTGTTGGCCTCGCGCGGGAAGCCGTTGACCAGGCAGCCGACATCGGTGGTGGTGCCGCCCACGTCGCAGACGATGGCGTCGTCCATGCCCGACAGGAAGGCCGCGCCGCGCATGCTGTTGGTGGGGCCCGAGGCGAAGCTGTAGACCGGGAAACGCCGGGCGATCTCGGCGCTGGTCACGGTGCCGTCGTTCAGCGTGATGTACAGCGGCGCGGCGATGCCGCTTTCGTCCAGGGCCCGGCGAAAGGCGTCGGTGGTGGCGTCGGCCAGGTCCAGCAGGGCGGCGTTCAGCAGGGTCGCGTTCTCGCGCTCCAGCAGGCCGATGCGGCCGAGCGTATGCGAGCAGGTGATGCGCGCGTCGGGGCAGGCGTCGCGGATGATCTCGGCCGCCCGCTCCTCGCAGGCCGACGTCAGCGGCGAGAACGACGCGGTGATGCCGACCGAGGTCACCCCGGCGGCGCGGATGGCGCGCCCGGCCTCGGCCAGGGCCGCCTCGTCCAGCGGCACCACCGGGCGGCCGTCGTATTCGTGCCCGCCGGCGACCATATGGATGCCGCCGTCGACCAGGCGCGACAGGTCCTGGGGCCAGTCCACCAGGGGCCGCAGGCTGGCCGAGGCGGGCAGGGTCACGCGCACGGCGGCGACCCGGTTCAGGCCGCGCCGCTGCACCACGGCGTTGACGAAGTGGGTGGTGCCGATCATCACCGAGACCACGTTGCGCGCCCGGTCGCCGCACTGGGCCACCAGGTCGGCCAGGGACTGGCGCACGCCGCCGGTGACGTCGGCGGTGGTGGGGGTCTTGACCGCGCCCACCACCCGGTCCCCGTCCACCAGGACGGCGTCGGTGTTGGTGCCGCCCACGTCGATGCCGATGCGCTGCCTCATCACTGTTCCCCGAAGTAGGATGTGTAGTCGAAATCGAAGCCGAAGGCGCGCGGGCCCACGTATTCAAGCCCCCGCGGCGACAGGAACACTTCCGGCGCCGGCAGGGCCAGGACCGTGACCCGCTGCCCGAAGCGGATGGACTCGGTGCCGATGCCGTCGCCGCTGATGCTGTCCACGACGCAGATCAGGTCCGGGGTCATGACCACCGGCTGGCCGTGGCGGTAGCCGACCGAATATTCGTTCTGGAAGTCGAGGATGAACTGCTCGCCACGGTCGTCGTCCAGGCCCTCCAGCACCGCGCGGCCGCGCAGGAAGCCCTCGGTGGTGCGCCGCTCGATGTCCGTGAACTTGCCGGTGAACACGCGCTTGCCCTGGCATTGGTCCAGGATCGCCGCCACCGGGTCGGCGTGGGCGCGCCGCGCGCCGTGCACGGCCCGGCCCAGGGCGATGGCCTTGGTGGTGGTGTGCAGCACCCCGTGGGCCTTGACCTCGGCCCCCGTGCGCGGCGCCTTGCAGGTGGTGGCCAGGGAGCCGAACTCGGTGCAGATCTTGCGGCTGGTGCGCTCCATCCACTTCCAGCTCGCGGCGGTCTTGATGATCACCTCGTTGTCGCGGATGTCGGCCATGGACAGGGGGTAGCATTTCAGGTCGGCGACGGCGAAGCTGGTCATCTGCGCCTCGGGGTAGGCGCGGCCCATGGCGTCGGCATCGATGGCCGGCAGGCCCGTCACCGCCGCCACCATCAGGGAATGGATGCCGTTGCCGCCGCCGATCTCCACCGACATGACGGCATCGAACCTGCGCCCCAGGTAGTCCTCCATGATGCGGATGGGCCGGGTCGCCACGCGCGGGTCGCTCAGGCGCTCCTGCCCCACCAGGGGCGCGCCCTGGGACGACAGCACCGCCACCAGGGCGTCGTCGGGCAGGGTCAGGGGGTCCTTCAGCAGCACCCGGTGGCCCTGGGCATAGAGCTGGCGCATGTTCAGCAGGTTCAGGTACGGCGACCCGCCGCCGCCGGTGCCCAGGATCCAGGCGCCCAGGGCCAGGGCCTCGATGTCGTCCGCCTCCAGGTACCGTTCGCCAGGCCCCGGGACGGGTGTTTCCAGGTCTTCGCGCATCATGTCTCTCCGTCAGCGGCCAGCAGCCAGGAGGGGTCTTCGCCGCGGGGCAGGGTCCGGGTGCCGGCCGCCGTGAACAGCAGGGCCTCGGCCGCGCCGTGCAGGGTCAGGGTGGCGCCGCGGCGCTCCAGGGCCGTGCCCTCGGGCAGGGCCAGGACCCGCTCGCCGGGGTTCAGGGCCAGGAACTCGGCCAGGCGCTCCTCGCGGCTCTCGCCGTTGTGGCCCTGGACCTTGCCGGCGATGAAGTGGGGGTTGAGTTGGAACGGGATCAGGCCCAGGGCCTGGAACCCGCCCGGGTCGCGGATGGGCATGTCGTTGGTGGTGCGGATGGTGGGACAGGCCAGGTTGCTGCCGGCGCTCCAGCCCACATAGGGGGTGCCGCCGGCCACGGCCGCGCCCAGGGCCGCCAGCAGGCCCATTTCCCGGACCCGCGCCAGCAGGACGAAGGTGTTGCCGCCGCCCACCGCCACGGCGCCGGCCGCCGCCACCGCCGCCGCCGGGTCGGCGGCATGGTGGATCGAGCGGACGGCGATGCCGGCCGGCTCCAGGGCCTCGGCGGTCTTGGCCTCGAAGGCGTCGTAGCCGTCGGTGACGTTGGCGAAGGGGACGAACAGGACGTGGTCCAGGCCGTCCGGCAGGAAGGCGCGGATGGTGTCGCGGGCGTGGGTCAGGTAGCCGGTGTCGCGATATTTCGAGCTGCTGAGCAGGAGCAGGCTCGGCGGCGCCGTGGTCATGCCCGGCCGCCCTTGACCTGGAACCGCGTCATGTCGCCGTACTGGGCGACCATGCGGTCGAACTCCTCGCCGTCGTGGAAGGCGCAGTCGCCGGCGGTGAACGCCTTGGCCACCTCGACGGCGAAGCGGGCCGCCGCCTCCACGTCCGTGGGGTGCGAGGCGCCGCTGGCACAGCCGGCCACCGGCACCTCGGTGACCAGGGCGACGCCGACCACCGGCGCCGCCGTCACCGTCGCCGGCTGCAGGATGCTGTTCAGGTGGTGCAGGTCGTTGCCGTAGGGGGTGATGTCCTGCTGCGACAGGGCGAACACCTGCGGCAGGCGGCCGGTGACCCGGGCCATGACGTCCAGCAGGTCGTCGCTGACCTTCAGGATGTAGCCCTGCCGGACCGTGGGCGAGATGGCGAAGCCGCGGTGGTTGATGATGCGGTTGCCCTTGGTGGTGTCGATGGACAGGATCGCCTCCATCTCGGGCAGCACCTCGACGGCGTTGATCTGGTCCTGGGTCACGTGCGAGCCCATGAAGGGCACCGGCTTGTGCGGCCGCGTGGGCGCGTCGGGGCAGATGTGGGTGGTCACCACCACGTCGCCGGGCAGGACGTCGCCGAGGGCGTGCATGCGCGCCAGCTTGGCCGCCGCCGCCAGGGCGGTCAGGGCGCCGTCGCCGTCGGAGACGAAGCCGATCACCTCGGGCCGCGCGCCCAGGCCGCCCAGGCGGCCGATGATGCCCAGGGTCGGGCTCGACCCGCCGGCGGCGCGCCCGGCGCTGCCGGGGATGCGCACCTTGATGCAATCGGTGCCGCCGCCCTTGGCCCCGCTCAGGCGCTGCGTGGTCACTTCGCAGGTGCCCGTTTCCGCCAGGTAGCCGGCCACGGCCGCGGCGTTGGCGTCGGGCCGGTCCAGCAGTTCGAAGAGGTCGATGACTTGTTTCAGCACGGGAGGAACCTTCCATGTCCAGGCGTCGCCGGCGGGGTCGATGGTGGGATCTTAGGCCAGGGCCGTCACGGCGAAAAATACGTGCACGCACCTATCCTCCGGCGCCCGGGGCCGGCCTATGATGCGGGATCGTTGCGAAGGCACGAATTTGGAGATAAGTTTTTGCTGAACGAACAGGGCAGGCTGCGGCGGCGCGGATTTCCCGCGGGCAGCCGGAAGTGCGAAATGGCGTATCGGGTCACCTTCATCATGGCGGGCCAGACACCGAGGCCGCGCATGTTGAGCGAGACGCTCTCCCACATCGGCCAGGAATGCGAGGCCGTGCAGGTGGGGGCGTTGGACGGCCTGTCCGACGACTACATCCGCGACCTGGCGCCCCGCCCCGGCGAGAACAGCATCATCACCCGCCTCAGCGACGGCCGCCACGTGGTGGTATCCGAGCACTGGCTGCGCGAACGCATCCGCGAGATGTGCGCCAGCCGCGGGCGGTCGGTGGCCGACCTGACGGTGATCGGGTCCACGGGCATCTATGACCTGCACAACATCGGGCCCTACGTGATCCACGCCCAGGACAGCCTCATGCGCACGGTCGAGACCCTGTACATGGCCGGCCAGCGCATCGGCCAGATCCTGCCGCTCAGCGAGCAGGTGCACAACCGCCCCGAGACCGAGAACTGGGATGTCCAGGGCGCCCACGCCGCGTCGGGCGACGGGCGCGCCCTGCGCGCCGCCGTCCGGGTGCTGGAAAAGTGCGATTTCCTGGTGCTGCACTCCATGGGCTATTCCGAGACCGACCGCGCCATCGTCGCCGCCGAGTCGGGCAAGCCGGTGATCCTGGTGCGGCGCATTATTGCCGGCTTGCTGGCCAAGGCCATTCAGCAGTCCGTGTCCCTGTCGAAGGAAATCGGCCCGGACGGCCCCGTGGGCGAACGCCTGGCGCAACTGACCCAGCGCGAGCACCAGGTTTTCGACCTGGTGGTCGAGGGCCTGTCCAACAAGGAGATCGCCCGGGTCCTGGGCATCAGCCACCGCACCGTGGAGATCCACCGCGGCCGCATGATGGCGAAGATGGGCGTCTCTACGGCCGTGGAATTGATGCGCACCCTGGTGCGTGGCGCCGACCGCCCCCTTTCCTAGGCTGAAACCGGCCCCGGGCGCCGCCCCGGGGCCATTACGTGTTCGCCCGTATATTCAGATCCGGTCGCTTTTCCTTAATCTATCGGTTCATGCGTGCCAGCATCGCGCCACCCGCCCGGCGGGTGGGCGGAGGACGATGTGGTACGCCCCGGGACAACCTGGTCGAGGGCCGTCATGAGCCATAAAAGCCGTATCGCCTTCGTCACCGTCGGCCAGTCGCCGCGGGACGACATCCTGCCCGAGATGCTGGCCCGCCTGGGCGGTGAGGTGGAGGTGACCGAGGTCGGGGTCCTGGACGGCCTGGACGACACCCGGATCGCCGACCTGGCGCCGGCCGAAGGCGAGCGGCGCCTGTGCACCCGGCTGCGCGACGGCCGCGAGGTGGTGACCAGCAAGGCCAAGACCGGCGACCGCCTGAACGGCATCCTGGCCGACCTGTCGCGGCAGGGCTTCGACCTGATCGTGCTGATCTGCACCGGGTATTTCGAGAACGTGCACTGCGACGGCCTGTTCATCGAGTCCCAGCGCCTGGTGGACAACTACGTGGCCGCCCTGGCCCACGGCGGCCGCAAGGTGGGGGTCATGGTGCCCTTGGCCGAGCAGACCCGCGAGAACAAGGACCATACCCAGTACGAGCGCACGCGCATCACCCACGCCTCGCCCTATTCCGGCGACCGCCTGCGCGAGGCCGGGCGCGAGCTGGCCGACGTGGACCTGATCGTCATGCATTGCATGGGCTATTCCGAGGACATGCGGCGCACGGTCGCCGAGGCCGCCGGCAAGCCCGTGGTCCTGGCGCGGCGCGTGATCGCCGCCGGGATCGACCAGCTGATCTGACGGCGAAACAAGAACAACCGCGGCACGGAGAAACGAGCATGAACCAACATGGAAGAGGAGTGCAGTCGAGATGAAACCCCTTTGGCGAATGGCAGTGGGTGGCGCGTTGATTGCCGCGACCGCCCTGACGGGCGCCGCGGCGGACGCATTCGAGCGTGCCGACGGCGAGAAGATCCTGGTCGTGGTCGGCCGCCAGCCGGTTCCCATTCTGGACCCCAGCGTCAAGTACGACGCCTCGATCCGCACCATGCAGCAGGCCCTGTACGACGCCCTGCTGAAGTACGAGGGCACGCCGCCCCAGGTGAAGCCCTGGCTGGCCGAGAGCTGGTCCGCCAGCGACGACGGCCTGGTCTGGACCTTCAAGCTGGTCAAGAACGCCAAGTTCCATAACGGCGACCCGGTGGATGCCGAGGCCGTGCGCTTCTCCTTCGAGCGGACCCTGAAGCTGAACAAGGGCCCGGCCTGGATGCTGAACGCCTTCCTCAAGCCCGAGAACATCAAGGTCGTGGACAGCAACACGATCCAGTTCACCCTTGACCGGCCCTACTCCCCGTTCGTCAGCTTCCTGCCCTGGTGGTACATCATGAACCCCAAGCAGGTCATGGCCAACGAGGTGGACGGCGACAGCGGCCAGAAGTGGATGATCGAGCACGAGGCCGGCAGCGGCCCGTTCAAGCTGAAACGGTTCGAGCAGGGCAAGCTGTACGAGGTCGCCCGTGTCAAGGACTACTGGAAGGGATTCCCCTATCCGGGTGATCCCATCGGCGGGGTCATCTACAAGCTGATCCGCGAGTCCGCGGCCCAGCGCGCCGCCCTGATCCGCGGCGAGGCGGACATCGTCCTCGGCCTGTCGGCGGACGAGTTCGACCAGGTGGCCAAGATGAAGGGCATCGACACCTCGACCCAGCCGGCCCTGACGGCCTTCGGGTTGAAGTTCAACACCCAGGGCAAGTTCATGTCCGACATCAACCTGCGCAAGGCCGTGGCCTACGCCTTCGACTACGATTCCTTCAACAAGATCTACAACGGCCGCGCCACCCTGCAGACCAGCCCCTTCACCGACAACGTCAAGGGCAAGATCGAGGTGCCCGGCATGCCGCGCCGCGACCTGGCCAAGGCCAAGGAATACCTGGCCAAGTCCCAGTGGCCCGACGGCGGCATCGAGCTGGAGTACGTCTACGTCCAGGGCTTCGAGGAAGAGCGCAAGATGGGGCTGGTCCTGATCGACAACCTCAAGGACATCAACATCACGGTCAAGATGGTGCCCCTGACCTGGCCCAACATGGTGGCGCGCGGCTCGAAGAAGGAAACCTCGCCCGACATGATGGCCATTTTCGCCACCCCGGCCTCCACCGACCCCGACGCCGTGGCCATCCAGTACCATCCCAGCTCGTGGGGCAAGTACTTCGGGACCCACTTCTACGAGGACCCCGAATTGACCAAGCTGATCGATGAGGCCCGGTTCACCATCGACTGGGACGTGCGGGCCAAGCTGTACGCCGAGATCCAGAAGATGATCGTCGCCGCCCAGCCCGAGATCTTCGGCATGATGCGCGAACGCCACATCGCCTACCGCGATTACGTCAAGGGCTTCGCCTACAGCCCCGTGCGCATGACCACCGAGATCGACTACTACCCGCTGTACATCGGCAAATAGTCCACCGGTGACCGGCCGGCGGCCCGCCGCGGCCGCCGGCCCCCATCCCTCCTGGCGAGCGACCGAGGTCCGACGTGCTGCTTTTCCTGCTACGGCGAAGCCTGTTCATGGTGGGCATGTTGTTCGCGCTGCTGATCATCACCTTCGTGATCTCGCACGTGGCCCCCGGCGACCCCGCGGCCCTGGCCGCCGGGCCCGATGCCAGCGCCGAGATGATCGAGACCATCCGCAAGGAACACGGCCTGGACAAGCCCCTGCCGCAGCAGTTCCTGATCTACGTGGGCGGCGTGCTGCAAGGGGATTTCGGCAATTCCATCCATACCGGGCGCGAGGTGGTGGACGACCTGGTGCGGTTCTTTCCCGCCACGTTCGAACTGGTCCTGGCGTCGATCCTGTTCGCCATCCTCCTCGGGGTGCCCCTGGGCGTCCTGTCCGCGGTCAAGCAGAACACCTGGATCGACCACGTGACCCGCGTGTTCAGCGTTTCCGGCGTGGGCGTGCCCATGTTCTGGCTGGGCCTGATGCTGCAGCTTTTCTTCGCCCTGCAACTGGGGTGGTTCCCGCTGGGCGGCCAGCTCGACATGATGACCGACCCGCCGGCCCCCATCACCCACCTGTACACCGTCGATTCCATCCTGCGCGGCCAGTTCGACGTGACGCTCGAGGCCCTGCGCCACCTGGTCCTGCCAGCCCTGTCCCTGTGCTTCCCGGCCCTGGCCTCGATCATCCGGGTCAACCGGGCCGAGATGCTGGAGACCCTGAACCAGGACTACATCACCAACGCCCGGGCCCAGGGCATCTCGCCCCTGCGCATCGTCGGCCTGTACGCCCTCAAGAACGCCATGCTGCCGACCCTGGCCATGATCGGCCTGCGCTTCGGCTGGATGCTGGGCGGCACGGTGCTGGTGGAGACCGTGTTCGACTGGCCCGGGGTCGGGCTCTATGCCGTGCAGACCGCCGTGTCATCGGACTTCGAGCCGATCATGGCGGTCACCGTGCTGCTGGGGTTCTGCTTCATGGTCGCCAACTTCGTCATCGACATCGTCTACGGGTGGCTCGACCCCCGGGTGCGGGGGACCACGTGATGACCGACGCCGCCGCCGAAACCGTGACCCCGGCGCGCGAGCCCACCTGGCGCGAGCGGAACCAGAGCTCGATCCGCCAGGCGCGTCTGTACGTGCGCACCTTCGCCCGCAACGGCTCGGCCATGCTGGGCCTGGGGATCGTCACCCTGTTCCTGCTGACCGCGGCCCTGGGGCCGTGGATCGTGCCCTTCCCCGAGGACGCCGCCGGTTCCGTGCACCTGGACATCAAGCTGCAGCCGCCCGACGCCGTGCACTGGTTCGGCACCGACGAGGTCGGCAACGACGTGTTCACCCGGGTCATCGTGGGGACGCGGGTGTCGCTGCAGATCGGCCTGATCATCACCGGCATCGCCATGCTGATCGGCGTGCCGCTGGGCATGATCGCCGGCTTCGTCGGCGGCTGGACCGGCGAGGCCATCATGCGCTTCACCGACGTGTTCCTGGCCGTGCCCGGGCTGATCCTGGCCATCGCCATCGTCGGCGCCCTCGGGCCCGGCATCCTGAACGCCATGCTGGCCCTGTCGCTGGTGTGGTGGCCGGGCTACGTGCGCCTGGTGCAGGCCAAGACCTTGTCGCTGAAGAATTCCATCTACGTCGACGCCGCGCGGTCCATGGGCGCGGGCAAGATGCGCATCGTGTTCGTGCACATCCTGCCCAACTGCGCCTCGCCGATCGTGGTCAAGGCCAGCATGGACATGGGCATGGCCATCCTGGGCGCCGCCAGCCTGGGCTTCCTGGGCCTGGGCGCGCAGCCGCCCTATCCCGAATGGGGCGCCATGATCAGCGTCGGCCGCAACTACCTGCCCGACTGGTGGTGGTACTCCTTCTTCCCCGGGCTGTTCATCTTCCTCACCGTGCTGGGCTTCAACCTGATGGGCGACGGCCTGCGCGACATCCTGGACCCGAGGCACCGGGAATGAGCGCGCCCGAACCCATCCTGTCCATGCGCGACTACCGCCTGGTGTTCGACACCTTCGACGGCATCTACCAGGCCCTGGACGGAGTCGGCTTCGACCTCAACCCGGGCGAGTCGCTGGGCATCGTCGGCGAGACCGGGTGCGGCAAGTCGATCACCGCCAAGAGCATCCTGGGCCTGCTGCCCAGCCCGCCGGCGCGGGTCCTGTCGGGCGAGATCCTGTACCGGGGCCAGGACCTGCTGAAGGCCAGCGAGCGCGACTTCCGCCGCCTGCGCGGGACCGAGATCGCCATGATCTTCCAGGACCCCATGACCTACCTGAATCCGGTGTTCACGGTCGGCGAGCAGCTGGTCGACGCCATCCTCGCCCACCAGCGGGCCAAGCCGGGCGGCGAGCGCATGAACAAGGCGGCGGCCAAACGCCACGCTATCCAGATGCTGGCCAAGGTCCACCTGCCCAACCCCGAACGCCAGTTTACCTCCTACCCCCACGAGCTGTCGGGCGGCATGCGCCAGCGGGTGCTGATCGCCATGTCGCTGTCGGGCGCGCCGCGGCTGCTGATCGCCGACGAGCCGACGACGGCCCTGGACGTGACCATCCAGGCGCAGATCCTGGACCTGATCGCCGAGCTGATCGACGACCTCAACCTGTCGGTGCTCATGATCTCCCACGACCTGGGCGTGGTGGCCAAGGTCTGCGACCGGGTGATCGTCATGTACGCCGGGCACGTGGTCGAGGACGCGCCGGTGGACCAGCTTTTCAACGACCCGCGCCACCCCTACACCCGCGGCCTGCTGGCCTCGATCCCCCATCCGGGGCGGCCGCCCACCAGCCTCTCGGGCATCCCCGGCACCCTGCCCAACCTGTACGATCCGCCGCGCGGCTGCCGCTTCGCGGCGCGCTGCCCGCTTGCGGTGCCGGCCTGCACCACGGCGGTGCCCGAGAAGCGGCACCTGTCGGGCAACCACCTGGTGGCCTGCATCCGCGCCGACGAAGACCTGCCGGCGGAGGCCGCCGATGCTTGAGATCGAGGACCTGAAGGTCCACTTCCCCATCCGCGAGAAGTGGCAGAAGGCCACCGTGAAGGCCGTGAACGGGGTCAGCCTGTCCATCGCCACCGGCGATTCCCTGGGCCTGGTGGGCGAGTCCGGGTCGGGCAAGTCGACCATCGGCCGCGCCATCCTGCGCCTGAACAAGGTCACCGGCGGCGACATCCGCCTGAAGGGCATGAGCGTGGTCAACGCCGGCCGCACCGAGGAGGAGATGCTGCGCCGCCAGGCCCAGATCGTGTTCCAGGACCCGCATTCGGCCCTGAACCCGCGCATGCCGATCCTGCGCTCGGTGGCCGAGCCCCTGGTCCTGCACACCAAGGTGCGCGGGGTCGAACTGCGCCGGCGCGTCACCGACCTGCTGGAGATCGTCGGCCTGCAGAGTCAGTTCCTGTACCGCTATCCCCACGAGCTGTCGGGCGGCCAGAAGCAGCGCGTGTGCATCGCCCGCGCCCTCGCCCTGCAGCCCGAGCTGCTGGTCCTGGACGAGCCGACCTCGGCCCTGGACGTGTCGGTGCAGGCGCAGATCCTGGAGTTCCTCAAGAAGCTGCAGCGTGAACAGAACCTGACCTACCTGTTCATCTCCCACAACCTGGCGGTGATCCGCTACATCTGCAACCGCACCGCGGTCATGTACCTGGGCCAGATCGTCGAGGAAGGCGCCACCGAGCAGGTGTTCTCGGCGCCCCGGCACCCCTACACCAAGGTCCTGCTCGAGGCCGTGCCCCTGCCCGAGGCCGGGCAGTCGCGGCGCACCGACGTGGTCATCGGCGACGTGCCCAGCCCGGTGAACATGCCGACGGGATGCAGCTTCCACACCCGCTGCGCCGAGGCCATGGCCGGCCGGTGCGACAAGGTCGCGCCGCCGCCGGTGGCCCTGGCCGACGGCCGGCGGGTGCGCTGCCACCTGTTCGCCGACTGACCGGTCCGGTCCGCGGCCGCTTGCCCCGCGGCGGGGCCGCGGCCGCTTGCCCCGCGGCGGGGCCGCCGCGGCCGATTCCCGCTGCATCGCCGCGCGCGCTGTCCTATACTTGATCGCACAGAAACCGGGATGCGCGGCATGCCGCCGACTTTTGCGATTCCTCCATCCTTTCTCGGCATCACCCGGCAAGAATGCAGTGCCGCGTTTTGCATTGCCGGCGTTCCGTTCGACCTGGGCACGACCGGGCGCGCGGGCGCCCGCGACGGCCCCCGGGCGATCCGTGCCGCCAGCCGGATGCTGGTCGACGGCCAGAACCCGCGCGGATGGAAGGACGTCTTCCGCCTCGACCTGGCCGACGTCGGCGACCTGGAGATCGTGCCCGGCGACGTGCCCGGTTCTCTGGCCCGCATCGGCGAGCAGGCGGCGGTGTTCCGCCACCTGATCGCCCTGGGCGGCGACCACACCATCACCCTGGCCCTGCTGCGGGCCGCCGCCCGGCGGCACGGGGAACCGCTGGGCCTGGTCCACTTCGATGCCCACGTGGATACCTGGCCCGACGCGCCGGGCGCCGCGCCCAACCACGGGTCCGTGTTCCGCCACGCCGTCGAGGAAGGGCTCGTCGATCCGCGCCGCCTGGTCCAGATCGGCATCCGCTCGCCGGTGCCGCGCGACGTCCACCAGTGGATCGTCGGGCGCGGCGCGCGCGTGGTCACGGCCGAGGACGTCCACCTGTCGACGCCGGACCTGGTGGCGGCGGCGGTGCGGGACACGGTCGGCGCCGGCCCCGCCTATCTCTCCTTCGACATCGACGCCCTCGACCCGTCCCAGGCGCCCGGCACGGGCACGCCCGAGGTCGGCGGCCTGTTCACCTGGCAGGCCATGGGCATCCTGGCGCGGTTGCAGGGGATCGACTTCGTCGGCATGGACCTGGTCGAGGTCTGCCCCGCCTTTGACACCGCCGAGATCACGGCCCTGGCCGGGGCCAGCCTGGTCTGGCAGTACCTCGGCCTGCATGCCTGACGGCGGGCGGAACAGGAGGCCACCGACATGACCCCGACCCGGATCTTCCTCACCCGCGGCATCGGCCGCCACCGCCACCAGTTGGCGGCCTTCGAGTTCGCCCTGCGCGACGCCGGCATCGAGCGGCAGAACCTGGTCTTCGTGTCCTCGGTGCTGCCGCCCAACTGCGCCGTGGTCCCGCGCGACGAGGGAACCCGGTCGCTGAGCCCCGGCGAGATCACCTATTGCGTCATGGCGCGGGCGGAAACCGACGAGCCGGGCCGCCGGATCGCCGCCAGCATCGGCATCGCCCGGCCGACGGACTCCGCCCGGTACGGCTACATCTCGGAACACCACGGCCATGGCCTGACGGAACGGGACAGCGGCGACCGGGCCGAAGACCTGGCGGCCACCATGCTGGCCTCGACCCTGGGCATCAGTTTCAACCCGGATTCGGCCTGGGACGAGCGAAAGCAGCTTTACGTCCACAGCCAATTGATTATAGAGAGTTCGTCGATCACCGCCGCCACCGACGGTGACCCGGACGGGCGGTGGACCTGCGCCCTGGCCGCCGCCGTCCTGTTGCCGTAACACCGCCAGTAGAGTGCCCGCGTTCATGAAACACATCCGTTTCGACGGCCATTTGGTCATCCTCGGTTTCGGCAGCATCGGCCAGGGAGTCCTGCCCCTGATCCGGCGCCACATCGACCTGGAGCCGGCCCGGATCACCGTCGTCAGCGCCGACGACCGGGGCCGGGACATCGCCGAGGCCTATGATGTGGCGTTCGTGCGCCAGCCGCTGACCCCCGACAACTACCGCGCCGTGCTGGAGCCCCGCCTGGGCGCCGGCGACTTCCTGCTCAACCTGTCGGTCGAGGTTTCGTCGGTGGACCTGATCGCCCTGTGCCGGGCGCGGGGCGCCCTGTACCTGGACACCTGCATCGAGCCCTGGCCCGGCGGCTACACCGACCCGGCGACGCCGCCGTCGCGGCGCACCAACTACGCCCTGCGCGAGGCGGCCCTGGCCCTGCGCGTGCCCGAGCCGTCGCCCACGGCGGTAATCACCCACGGTGCCAACCCCGGGCTGGTGTCCCACTTCGTCAAGCAGGCGCTGGTCGACATCGCGCGCGATACCGGTGCCGACGCCGCCGTGCCGGCGGACGGGGTCGACGCCGCCGTGCCGGCGGACCGGGCCGGCTGGGCCGCCCTGGCCCAGCGGCTGTCGGTCAAGGCCATCCACATCGCCGAGCGCGACACCCAGGTGGCCCAGCACCGCCCCAAGGAGGTCGGCGAGTTCGTCAACACCTGGTCCATCGACGGCTTCGTCGGCGAGGGGTGCCAGCCCTGCGAACTGGGGTGGGGGACCCACGAGCGGCACTTCCCGGGCGACGGCAACCGCCACGACTTCGGCCGCGGGTCGGCGATCTTCCTCGACCGGCCGGGGGCCAGCGTCCGGGTCCGCAGCTGGACGCCGATCGAGGGGCCGTTCCACGGCTTCCTGATCACCCACGGCGAATCGATCTCCATTTCCGACTACCTGACGGTGACCGACGGCGGCGCCCCGCTTTACCGCCCCACGGTCCACTACGCCTACCACCCCTGCGACGACGCGGTGCTGTCGCTGCACGAACTGGCGGGCAAGAACTGGGACCCGCAGGACCGGCAGCGCCTGATGATGGACGAGATCACCGCCGGCATCGACGAACTGGGGGTCCTGCTGATGGGGCACGCCCGGGGGGCGTACTGGTACGGGTCGCAGCTTTCCATCGACGAGGCGCGGGCGCTGGTGCCCCACAACAACGCCACCAGCCTGCAGGTGACGGCCACGGTGCTGGCCGGCATGGTGTGGGCCATGGAGAACCCCATGGCCGGCGTGGTCGAGCCCGACGACGTCGATTTCCGCCGCGTGCTGGAGATCTGCCGCCCCTACCTGGGCCCGGTGGTCGGGGCCTACACCGATTGGACGCCGCTGCACGGCCGCGGGATCATGTTCCCCGAGGACCTGGACACGGACGATCCATGGCAATTCAAGAATGTCCGCGTCGCCTGACGGGACGGCGATGATCCGCGACGCCACCGCCGCCGACGTGCCGGCCCTGGTCACCCTGGAGCGCCGGTGCTTCGAAACCGACCGCCTGTCGCGGCGCAGCTTCCGCCACCTGCTGACCCGGGGCAACGCGTCGCTGCTGGTGGACGACGCCGACGGCGGGATCACCGGGTACAGCCTGGTGCTGTACCACCGCAACACGTCGCTGGCGCGGCTCTATTCCTTCGCCGTCGACCCCGGGCACCAGCGGCGGGGCATCGCCCGGGCGCTGCTGGAACGGTCGGAAGGCGCGGCGCGGAACCATGGCGCGGTCGCCATGCGGCTCGAGGTGCGGGTCGACAACGACCGCGCCATCGGCTTCTACGAGCGCGCCGGCTACCGCCGGTTCGCGACCTATCCCGGCTATTACGAAGACAGCGTGGACGCGACCCGCCTTGAAAAGAAGCTGGTCGCCCACCTGCCGGCCGAGCTGGCCTCGGTCCCCTACTATGCCCAGACCCTGGAATTCACCTGCGGTCCGGCCTGCCTGATG
>JACKKN010000004.1:0-205000 GCA_024236415.1 Hyphomicrobiales bacterium | reverse complement strand
CCGTGCATGACGAGGACCGACGCCACCGCCGGCGTCCCCACCACCCCGTTGATGACCTGGCGGAAGCGCTCGTCCAGCCCGGTCAGGTCCGGCCGCCGGTGCCGGTCCACGGGGATCGGCCGCTCGTACAGCTCGGCCAGCAGGGCGTCGCGCAGGCGTGGCGAGATCTGGCACAGGTCGCCCACGTCGGCGCCCTCGGCCACGGTCAGGATCAGGCTCAGGGGCGTGGCCCGGGCCGAGGTCAGCTTGCTTTGCGCCAGCGGCGCCATGAAGGCGGCCAGTTGCACCCGCGGCGGGCCGTCGGCGGCCGGCGGCGCCGATTCCGAGCCGGCGGCCGGCACCGCAGCGGCCAGCAGCAGGAGGAGAACGGTCAAGGCGGTGGGGCGCATGGGCGGTCCTGGTTCCGGTCGTCGGGGCGGGGCGCGACGGCCCCCCGCCCCTTCATACCGGCCCCGGGACGGCGGCACAAGGTGCGGCGGCCCGAGGCGGGCGGGTGGTCAATAGCGCCGCAGCCGGGCGGCCCGGCGGGCCAGGCGGGCGGCCATGAACTTGGCCCAGTCCACGGCCGCCGAGTCGCCGTAGGGCCGCGGTTCCAGGCCGCGGCGGCGCAACCGACCGTTGACCCAGTGCACCGCCGCCTCGCGCGCCAGGGCGCGGGAGCGGAAGGTGACGCTGAACGAGACCGAGACCTGGTCGCCGACCCGCACCCAGTGCGGCGTGTGCACGGGCACGTGCAGGCCCTGGCCGGGGCTGAGGGTGTAGACGTCGTCGGGGCTCTCCACCGCCGGGCGGTAGGGCAGGTTGCGCGCCGCCCCGGTGTAGGACAGCTCGATGTCGGCGGCGGTGACCGCCCCGGGGGAGTCGCGGTGCCACACGTGCATGGTCTTCCAGCCCTGGACCTGGAGCAGGAAGTTGTGCTCGTCGTCGAAGTGGAACGGGGTCACCGCCCCCGGCGAGGAGATGAAGATGTAGCATTCCAGCTGGTGCAGGCCGTCGCGCCGCTGCCGCGCCAGGTCCGCCACCTCGGCGATGCAGTCGTGCAACAACTGGCGGTAGGCGGGGTCGTATTCGACGTATTTCAGGGCCACCCACGAGCCGCAGGTGTCGATGTGGCGGACGGTCTCCTCCAGCGACAGGCCGGTGCGCGGCGTGGTCGCCGGGTCCTGGCACACCTGGACGTCGCCGCCGTTGTACTCCACCAGCGGCGCCGGCAGGCGCCGCGCCAGGTCCAGCAGCCGGTCCAGGGACAGCAGCGGGTGGCCGACCAGGGTGTGCCCGACGCGGAAGTGCCGCTCGGGAAAGCCGTCCAGGAACACCGCCGGGTCGACGGTCAGGTAGCGCCGCCTAGCCGTCATGTCGCCGCCTCCGCGCGGTCAGCCGCGGCGCCGTCCGCAGCAGCCAGATCAAGAACCGGCCCCGCATTCCGCGGCTGGCGCACAGGGCGTAGACGATGCTGCGGCGATCGGGCCACAGGTGGTCGATCATGGGGTGGTCGGGGTCGGCGCAGGAGTCCATCCAGGCCGGCGCGTCGGACCGGGCGTGCAGGTCGGCGATGTTCTCCAGCTCCAGCAGCACGCCGGGGGACTGGGCGGCGAAGGCCGGGTCGTGGGCGATCTTGAAGGCGAAGGCGCCCTCGCCGTCGGCGGCCTCCAGGTTGCACTTCATGGCCACCGGGCGGCCGTCCAGGCACAGGCTGAACAGGCGCACCCGGCCCTGGCGGCCCAGCTCGGCGAAGGCCTCGTCGAGGAACGCCGCGCCCGCCGGCAGGTTGGCCAGGGCCTTGCCCGTGCCGGCCTTCCAGCCGCCGCCCTCCAGGTCCACGAAGGCGCGGACCCAGGCCCCGTCGGGATCGGCGGTGGCCACCGTCAGCGCGAGCTCGCCTTGGTCCTCCAGGCGCCGCCGCTGGCGCCGCAGCTCCTTGCGCTTCTTGCCCGGCAGGGCCCGGGCCAGGTAGTCCTCGGCTCGGTCGGCGCGGTAGAACACGGCGCGCAGGTGGGAGCTGACGACCCAGAACGGCTGGCGCCGCGCCGCCAGGCGGTCGGCCAGGGCATGGCCCACGGGCCCGTCGCCGCCCAGGAAGTACAGGGCGAACAGGCGCACCCCGTCGGGCGCCCCGTCGATCCAGTCCAGCAGGCCGTCCAGGGCCAGGTCGGCGTGGTCGCGGTGCACCAGGGGGGTGCACAGGTAGACCAGCAGATGGTTGAACAGGCGGTAGACCGGCGCCATCCCGCCCAGCCGCGACGGCGCGCGGCGGAACGGGAACAGGCCGATCAGGCGGCGGCCGGCCGGGCCGCCGGGGCCGGGCAGGTAGACGAACAGGAACAGCAGGCCCGGGACCGGCCCGAAGTGGCGCAGCAGGGGCAGCAGCCAGGTGCTCTCGTAGAACACGTTCGCCTCCAGGGCGTCGCGCGCCAGGTCGTCCCAGTCCGCCTTGCGCAGGCGCAGGTCGCGCAGGTCGCGCGCCGTTTCCAGAATGGGGCTCGGTTGTGCCGCCGCCATGGCGTGTTCCCGCATGTGAGGTCGAGGACATGTGTGGTCGAGGACAAGTGCGGTCGAGGTCCTGGGCGAATCTGCCACATTCCGGCGCCGCCGCGAAGGCCCCACCTGCGGGTCAGCCGCCGGACAGGTCCAGCTCCATGTACACCACGCCGTCCTCGGGGTTGTGGTAGTAGGCGTCGATCCGGCGGAACCCCATGTCGCGGTACAGGGCCAGGGCGGCGGTCAGCCGGTCCAGGCTGTCCAGGCGCATGCGGCGGTAGCCGATCTCCCGCGCCGCGGCGACGATGGCCTCGGCCAGGCGCCGCCCCAGGCCGGTGCCGCGCCAGTCCGGGCGCACGTACAGGCGCTTCATCTCACAGGCGCCGGGGCCGTTGGCGCCGGCGTCCAGGGGCCACAGGGCAACGCAGCCGGCGGCCCGCTCGCCGTCCCGGGCCAGCAGGATGCGCCCCCTGGGCGGCGCGTACTTGCCGGGCAGGGTGCGCAGTTCGGTCTCGAAGTCCTGGAAGCACAGGTCGACCCCCAGCCACTGCTGGTATTCCCGGAACAGGTCGCGCACCTCGGCCATGTCGGCGTCCGTCTCGGCGCGCAGCACGGCGGCGGTCACGGCAGGGTCACCTGGCCGACCATGTAGGGGGCGCAGCGGCCGGCGATCTCCACCCGCGCGCCCGCCTCCCCTTCGCCCAGGGCGCGGCAGTACAGCACCCCGCCGCGGGCCGAGACCTGGCGCGCCAGCAGCACGTCCTTGCCCAGGCGGTCGGCCCAGAACGGGATCAGGGCGCAGTGGGCGGACCCGGTGACCGGGTCCTCGTAGACCCCGTGCTGGGGCGCGAACACACGCGAGACGAAGTCGCAGTCGGTGCCCGACCCCGGCGCGGTGACGATCAGCAGCTCGCGGTCCAGGGCCATCAGCCCGGCCAGGTCCGGCCGCACCGCCCGCACCGCCGCCTCGTCGCGCAGCAGCACCAGGCCGCCGCGCGGGTTGGCGGCGGCCAGCTCCGGTTCCACGCCCAGGATGTCGGCCAGGTCGCGGTTCGGGGTCCAGTCCACCGGCGGCCGCGCCGGGAAGTCCATGGCCAGGGCGCCGCCGCGGCGGGTCACGGTCAGGGTCTCGCCGAAGTGGGTGTGGAAGGTGGCGGCGGGGCGGTCCGGCTGCAGCATCTCCAGCACCAGGTGGGCGGTGGCCAGGGTCGGGTGCCCGGCCAGGTCCAGCTCGGCCTTGGGGGTGAAGTAGCGGATGTCGAAGTCGCCGTCCGGCCGGGCGCGGTAGAACACGGTCTCGGACAGGTTGTTCTCCATGGCCATGGCCTGCATGACCGCGGCGTCGGGCCATTCATCCACCGGGCAGACGGCGGCCGGGTTGCCGCCGAACACGCGATCGGTGAAGGCGTCGATCTGGTACAGGGTCAGGGTCAGGGTCATAGCGCGGCCTCCACGGCGC
Source organism: Hyphomicrobiales bacterium (assembly GCA_024236415.1). GTDB lineage: Bacteria > Pseudomonadota > Alphaproteobacteria > Rhodospirillales > JACKKN01 > JACKKN01. Next base: position 201,063 of record JACKKN010000004.1, on the reverse strand, counting down.
GGCCCAGATCCTCGGTCCCGGCCGTGCCGCCCATGTCGGGGGTCAGGTTGTTCCCCTGGCGCAGCACCTTCTCGATGGCGGCCAGGATGTCGGCGGCGGCATCCGCGTGGCCCAGGTGGTCGAGCATCATGGCCCCGGACCAGATCTGGCCGATGGGGTTGGCGATGCCCTGCCCGGCGATGTCCGGCGCCGAGCCGTGCACCGGCTCGAACATGGACGGGCCGGTGCCCTGGGGGTTGATGTTGGCGCTGGGCGCGATGCCGATGGTGCCGGTCACCGCCGGGCCCAGGTCGCTGAGGATGTCGCCGAACAGGTTCGACCCCACCACCACGTCGAACCAGTCCGGGTTGCGCACGAAGTGGGCGGTCAGGATGTCGATGTGGAACTGGTCGACCGTGACCGCGGGGAAGTCGCCGGCCATGGCCGCCACCCGCTCGTCCCAATAGGGCATGGTGTGGATGATGCCGTTGGACTTGGTGGCCGAGGTCAGGTGCCGGGCCGGCCGCGACATGGCCAGCTCGAAGGCGTAGCGCAGGATCCGGTCGACGCCGCGGCGGGTGAACACGGTCTCCTGCACCGCCAGCTCGGCGTCGGTGCCGGGATAGAGGCGGCCGCCGATCTCGGAATACTCGCCCTCGGTGTTCTCGCGCACGATCATGAAGTCGATGTCCCCCGGCGCCCGCCCGGCCAGCGGACAGGGCACGCCGTGAAACAGGCGCACCGGGCGCAGGTTCACGTACTGGTCGAAGCGCCGCCGGATGGGGATCAGCAGCCCCCACAGCGAGACGTGGTCGGGCACGCCCGGAAAGCCCACCGCGCCCAGGTAGATGGCGTCGTGGCCGGCGATGCGCTCGAGGCCGTCCTCGGGCATCATGCGGCCGTGCTCGGCATAGTACTCGCAGCTCCAGTCGAAGGTGTCCCACCCGAACTCGATGCCGTGGCGCCGGCCCACGGCGTCCAGCACCCGGATGCCCTCGGGCACCACCTCCTTGCCGATGCCGTCGCCGGGGATGACGGCGATGCGGTGGGCGGTCATGGCCGGGCGTCCTCCAGGTGGATGTTGATGCGCCGGTTCTGGCGGCCCTTGTTCTCGATCTTGCCCACGCGCACCGGGCCGATCTCGCCGGTGGACTTCACATGGGTGCCGCCGCAGGGCTGCAGGTCCACCCCCTGCACGTCGACCACGCGGATCTGCCCGCTGCCGCGTGGCGGCTGCACCGACATGGTGCGCACCAGGTCCGGGTTGGCGTCCAGCTCGGCGTCGGTGATCCACGAGAAGGCGACCGGGTGGTCCTCGGCCACCAGCCGGTTCAGGGCCTCGTTCAGGGCCGCCTTGTCGGGCGACTGCTCCAGGTCGAAGTCCAGCCGCCCGCGGTCCTCGCCCACCGAGCCGCCGGTGACCGGCGCGTCCACCAGCGAGCACAGCAGGTGCAGGCAGGTGTGCATGCGCATCAGGCGGTGGCGGCGCGGCCAGTCGATCTCGGCGGTCACGGCATCGCCCACGGCCAGGGCCGGGGCGCCCTCCGCCGGAACATGGACCAGGTCGCCGCCGGCCTCGTCCTTCTGGCAGTCCGCGATCGCCACCACCCGCCCGTCGGCCGTGCGCAGTTCGCCCCGGTCGCCGGGTTGGCCGCCGCCCATGGGGTAGAACACGGTGCGGTCCAGGCAAATGCCCCCGCCGTCCACGGCGGTGACGGTGGCTTCGCAGGCCTGCAGGTAGGAATCCTGACGGAACAGTTCCTCGGTCATGGTCGCCTCGCTGTGTGCCCGTGGCGGGAAGATTTCGGGGGAAAACCATAGAGTCGGCGCGCCCTCCATGGCAAACGGCAAAGTGCTGGCATACAATCCCGGCGCCCCGCCGCCACCGAGGAACCGGCCCATGCCCGCCGCGCCCGCGCCCCTTACCCGCCCCGCCCCGCCGCCGCCCCTGTGGCTGCGTCGGCGGCCCGACAATGGCGGCCGTGGCGAGAACGGCGGAACCGAGGCCGGCACCCGGACCCGGACCCGCGACCGGCCGGCCGACGACCGCCTGCTGTGCGCCGCCTGCGGCGATTGGGTCACGCGCCAGGCGTGGCGCATCGCGGTCGGCGATTCCCACGCCCACACCTGCACCAACCCGGCCGGGATCACCTTCGACGTCGGCTGCTTCGCCGACGCCCCGGGGGCCCGCGCCGTGGGGCCGGCCACCGCCCGGCATACCTGGTTCGCCGGCTACCGCTGGCGCATCGCCGTCTGCGCCGGTTGCGGCGCGCACCTGGGCTGGGTTTTCGCCGGCGGCGGCGCGCCCGCGGCCTTCCACGGCCTGATCCTGGACCGCCTGGTCGCGGAACGTCCGCGCGGCGACGGCCCGGCTTAGGACTCCGAAAAGCGAGCAGACGGCCGTCAAAAAGTCTTGCCAAACGGGACCGATGCCCCTATCAGCCCAGGCGTAGCCCGGCGTACCCGCGCCGGGCGCCCCACCGCCGCGGCAGGTTGCCCGGCGTGCCACAACCAGACCGTGCCACAAACAGACTGGGACCCCAAGATCAATGACCAACGGTACCGTTAAGTTCTTCAACCAGACCAAGGGATACGGCTTCATCGCCCCCGAGGACGGCTCGAAGGACGTGTTCGTCCACATCACCGCCGTACAGCAGGCGGGACTCGACACCCTCGGTGAGGGCCAGAAGGTCCAGTTCGAAGTCCAGACCGAGCAGCGCGGCCCCAAGGCCGTCAACCTGCGCGCCGCGAACTGACCGCGGCGCTCCGGTCAATGGCGCCGCCCAGCCGGCGGCGCTCCGGTCAATGGCGCCGCCAAGGCGGCGCCGGGCCCGACCCAGCCTCCCGCGCCCCGGCGCCGGGAGGCTTTTCATTTCCGGGCCGGGGATCGGGCCGGGGATCGGGCGGGGATCGGGGCGCCGGCAGGGGGCCTCAGTCGTCCTGCAGGTGCAGGGACCAGCGCAGGGTGGTCTTCAGCTCGTCGACCCGCCGCTCGCAGGACTGGGCGCCGCCGCAGGTGTCGCGGTCGGGGCAGACCAGGAACTCGGCATAGGCCTCGAACGCGCGGCGCGAATCGCCCTCCTCCACCTCGTCCAGCGCGGCGGCGAGTTTGCTGGCGCAGTCTTCCTTCATGGCGCGGTCGTCGTGCATGTAAGGCCCTGGTCCCCTGTGGGCTGCGCGGCCATTCTAGCAGGTTGTCGCACGGCGCCGACCGGAAATTGAAACGGACCGCCCCGCAGACCGGCCGGACGCCCCCACAGCCCCCCGCGGGCGCCGGAAAACGCGGCCGAACCGCCCGGAATCCGCCCCGGGGGCCCAAACCGTACTGTTAAAAAACGATGAACAAGTGTATAATGCCCTTTTTCGAGGACAGGGCGCAGGAGCTCCCCTGCCACGGGCTGGACTGCCCGCGGACGTTGGCGCTCGGGACCTTCCCGCCCCCATATCTTGGAGGCCGCCATGATCAATCCCTTCTCCTATGCCCTGCAGGCACAACAGGCCATGGCCGTTCAGATGCTGAGCATGAGCGTCACCATGTTCAGCCAGATGGTCAAGCTGTCGCAGTTGCAGGCCAGCGCCCTGACCCATTCGTGGGTGCCGCACCGGGCCGAGGACCTGCACATCCACATCAAGCCCGAGAAGCACACCGCCGTCCTGACCCACCACTACGGCCGCCGGCACACGGACGTGGACGTGGAGCATATGCGCTGAGCGGCGGCGGCGCGGGGTTTGGCCAAAGTTTCATCGCCGCGCCGCAAAAACCGAAACATTCACGGGCGTATCATGGCGCCACCCTTCAGACGGCTCCCCGAACCCGGGTTCGCCCCGGCAAGCGGGAACGACTCTGAATCTGCTTGAGCTATCGCGACTTCGGCCCCGCCCCGGACAGTCCCCCCGGCGGGGCCGCTTTTGTGCCGGCCCGGCGGGGCCGCATTTGTGTCGGCCGCGACACGCGGGCGGGCGCCGCAGATGGCGGCCAGGGCCGGTGGGGGCCGGTGGGGGCCGGTGGGGGCCGGTCGGGACCGTTCAAGGAATGGCGGGGGAATGGGGTGGCTGAAGGGATTTGAACCCTCGACCCCTAGATCCACAATCTAGTGCTCTAACCAACTGAGCTACAGCCACCGTCGCGAAGGGCCACTGTGTAGCCCCTGCCAGGCGCCCCGTCAAGCCGGATGGCGGGGCCGAATCCGGGCCCGAATCGGGCCCCCGGCCGGCCGTCCCGGCCGCCGCCGGGCCCCGGGGGAAGGGCCGGGGGAAGGACCGGGGAAAGGCCGGGGGAAAGGCCAGGGCAATAGAAAGAGCTTCCGATTTTACCAATCATTGGGTATGGTCGGCCTGCGGCACCGGGATCGATGCGATTCCCCCAACAGAATCAATACTAAACAGCGGGACTCGTGACGGCCACTCGAAAGCCGCGCCGGAGCGTCCGTGCGCGTGGAGGCGGCGCCGGGCACCGGTCGGGGAACTTGGGATTTGGTTGGTATGGGGAACCGGTTCATGCGCCACCTGGCATCGCTATCCGTCCTGTTGGTGGTCCTCGCCGCCGCGCTCGCCGTTTCGGCGCCGTCGGCCTGGGCCAGCCACCCGATCAAGGTCACCGTGGTCGACAAGAACGGCCGGACCATCGACAACGCCGACGTCACCGTGGAGACCAACGACACGCCGCCCAACACCTCCTCCGGCAAGACCGGAACGGCGGGCGAGTCGGGCGTGTACCGCGAATACGTCCTGGGCGACACCTCGACGGTGACGGTCGAGGTCACCTACAACGGCGAGAGCCATGTCGTGAACGCCCATCCCGACGCCAAGGGCAAGATCCGCGTCACCGTGACCATGCAGAACGCCGGTTCGGGCCAGTCCACCCAGACCACGGCCCCGTCGCCGGTGGTCAACACCTCGCTCAACGCGCCGGCGGCCGACACCGGCAAGCCGGCCTCCGAGCAGGAGCTGTCGTCCAACGTGCGGCGGACCCTGGACTATTACGGGGTCGCCCTGGGCGCCAGCCTGATCCTGAAGACCATGAGCGCGGCGATCACCTACGACTATCTGACCGGCGGCAACTCGGCGCACAGCACCCGCAACAGCACCGGCATCGGCGGCGGCCTGGACATGCTGTACTGGGTGCCCAAATCCAAGGGCTTCGCCGCGGCGTTTCTGCCCACCTACCTGATGGCCACCGTTGGCTACATGCCGGCCCTGTCGGCCATCGCCGCCCGGGCCGCCTTCCACTTCGCCAACAGCGTCGACTCCTACGTCAAGGTGCGCGAGAGCGTCATGCTGCGCATCGCCCTGGGCTACCAGCTCATGGCCCTGCAGAACTTCTACTTCTACGGCGTGTTCGGCCTGCAGGGGACGCTGCTGTCCATGCTGGCCTCGACCAACGAGCTGGGCAACATCACCGAATACCGCAAGCGCGAGTTCGTGTGGGGCCCGACGGCCGGCCTCCAGATCATGCACCCGGCCGGCTTCAACAACATCGAAGCCTTCTTCTATGGCTCGCTGATGTTCACCTACGTGCCGGGCATGACCGTGAACTTCCGGTCGTTCAGCAACTTCCAGTACGCGGCCCGGGTCGCCAGCTGGGTGCAGCCGGCGCTGATGTTCGGCGTGCTGTTCAAGTTCTAGCCGCCGCGCGCGGGGCGGCCCCGGCCGCCCCGCCGCCCGCGCCCGCCGTGCCCAAGCGGTTCCCCCGTCCGCGGTTCTCCGCCCTCGCCCTGGCCGCCCTGGTGGCCGGCTGCGCCGCCGCCCGGCCCCTGCCGGCCGACCTGGTCACCGGCTACGGCCCCCGCCCCGACCGGTTCCAGGTCTGCCACGGCTATGGCTGCCGCCTGTCCGACCACGTGCGCCTCAGCGCCGCCGACTGGATTTCGGTGCGCGCCGCCTTCGCGCCGCCGGCCGCCGACGCCGCCGCCGAGCGCCGCCGCATCGCCGCCGCCGTGGCCCTGCTGGAACGCCTCAGCGCCCCCTGGGCCGGCACCGGCGACGACGGCGCCGAGGCCCACTTCCTGTCGGGCGGGCCGGGGCAGATGGACTGCGTCGACGAGACCCTGAACACCACCACCTACCTGGTGATGATGGCCGACGACGGGCTGCTGCGCTGGCACCGGCCGGGGCGGCCGGCCCGCCGCGGCCGCCTGGTCGACGGCACCTGGCCCCACAACACGGCGGTGATCGAGGAGCGGGCAACCGGCCGCGCCTGGGCCGTGGACGCCTATTTCCACGCCAACGGCCAGCCGCCGGACATCGTGCCCCTGGACCGCTGGCTGGCCGGCTGGCGGCCGCGCGGTTCCTGACCTGACCGGAAGCCAGTCTATCCCTTGAAGAACCGCTCCAGCCGCTCGCCGGCGGCGTCCAGCACCTGGTCGCGCTTGCAGAAGCAGAACCGCACGTAGTCCCGCACCGCCCCGCCCTGGAAGAAGGCGCTGACCGGCATGGCCGTGACCCCGGCGTCGATGGTCATGTGGCGGCAGAAGGCCACGTCGTCGCCGTCGAAGCCCAGGGGCCGGAAGCCGGCGGTCAGGAAGTAGGTGCCCGCGGTGGGCAGCACGTCGAACCCGGCCCGGGCCAGGCTGGCGGCCAGGCGGTCGCGCTTGGCCTGCTGCTCGGCCGCCAGGGTGTCGAAATAGGCGTCCTCCTTGCCCAGGCCGGCGGCCACGGCGAGCTGCAGGGCCGGCACCGTGGTGAAGGTGGTGAACTGGTGCGCCTTGCACAGCGCCGCGATCAGGTCCGGCGCGCCGGTGGCGTAGCCCACCTTCCACCCGGTCATGGAGAAGGTCTTGCCCGCCGAGCCGATGCGCACGCAGCGCCCGCGCATGCCGGGGAAGGTCATCAGCGGCCGGTGGGCGCGGCCGTCGAACACCAGGTGCTCGTAGACCTCGTCACAGACCGCAACGGCGTCGTGGCGCACCACCAGGTCGGCCAGGAAGGCCAGGTCATCGGCGTCGAACACCTTGCCCGCCGGGTTGTGCGGCGAGTTCAGCAGCAGCATCTTGGTGCGCGGCGAGAAGGCCGCCGCCAGCTCGTCGCGCGGCAGGGTCCAGTGCGGCGGCGCCAGGCGCACCAGCCGCGGCACGCCGCCGGCGCGGCGCACCATGGGCAGGTAGGAATCGTACAGCGGCTCGATCATCACCACCTCGTCGCCGGGGTCCAGCAGCCCCAGGAAGGCGCCGGCCAGCACCTCGGTGGCGCCCGAGGCGACCATGACCTCGGTCTGCCAGTCCACCTCCAGGCCGTAGAAGCGGCGGTTGTGGGCGGCCACGGCCTGGCGCAGCTCGGCCACCCCGGGCATCAGGGGGTACTGGTTGGGGCCGGCGATGATGGCCTCGGCGGCCAGGCGGCGCAGGTCCTCGGGCCCGTCCTGGTCGGGGAAGCCCTGGCCCAGGTTGATGGCGCCGTGCTCCACCGCCAGGGCCGACATGACCGAGAAGATGGTGGTGCCGTATTCGGAAAGGATGCCGTTGGGGGTGACCATGGTGGGCGCCTGCTCGCTGCTGTGCCGGGCCCCTTTTCTGCCACGGGCCCGGGCCCCTGCCTAGGGCCTTTCACGGCGCCCCGCCCGGGGTGCGCGGTGAAATTATCGGCAACTGCCTTCAATTTGGGCAGGCATTGTCCCGGGCGCACCGCGACCCCCGCGGCGCGGCGCCGGCTAGTCCGTTGAATCGGGGCCCTTTTCCAACCCCATGCCGGCACCGTCGGGCGGCACCGGAAGTTGGCACGTTACGTGCTCTAGGAACGCGGGGGACCGGAGCCGCGCCAACAGGGGCGGCGGCCCCGGCCGTTGGCAGGTCGTGCGAGAATCCAGTCAGGCGAACAGCCACCCAGGCGATCAACAGGTCAATCGCGCTTAGTCCGAGGCAAAGTACATGAAAAAAATCGAAGCCATCATCAAGCCATTCAAGCTCGACGAAGTGAAGGAGGCGTTGCACGACGTCGGGCTGCAAGGGATCACCGTCGTCGAAGCCAAGGGCTTCGGGCGCCAGAAGGGCCACACCGAGCTCTACCGCGGCGCCGAGTACGTGGTGGACTTCCTGCCCAAGGTCAAGATCGAAGTCGTCGTCGACGACCCCATGGTCGAAGGCGCCATCGAGGCCATCCAGCAGGCCGCGCACACCGGGCGCATCGGCGACGGCAAGATCTTCGTCCTGCCCGTCGAGGAAGCCGTGCGGGTGCGCACCAACGAACGCGGCACCGAGGCCATCTGACCCGGCCCGCGTGCCGTCACCAAAACCAACAGACCGACCAGCTCAACGAAAAGAGGATCACGCTAATGTCTTTGAACTGCAAGACGCCCGCCGACGTGATTAACGTCATCAAGGAGAACGACATCAAGTTCGTCGACCTCCGCTTCACCGATCCGCGCGGCAAGTGGCAGCACCTGTCGATGGAGTCGAGCTTCATCGACGAGGACTCGTTCACCGACGGAATCATGTTCGACGGGTCGTCCATCGCCGGCTGGAAGGCGATCAACGAGTCCGACATGTCGCTGATCCCCGACGCCACCACGGCGGTCATGGACCCCTTCACGGCGCAGACCCACATGATCCTGTTCTGCGACATCATGGAGCCGTCCACCGGCCAGCCCTATTCGCGTGACCCGCGGGCCCTGGCCAAGCGCGCCATGGCCTACCTGTCCAGCACCGGCATCGGCGACACCGCCTACATGGGCGCCGAGCCCGAGTTCTTCGTGTTCGACGACGTGCGCTTCGACGTGCGGATGAACCACTGCTTCTACGAGTTCGACTCGGAGGAAGGCCCCTACATCACCGGCAAGATCCTGGCCGAGGGCAACGCCGGGCACCGCCCGCCCATCAAGGGCGGCTACTTCCCGGTGCCGCCGGTGGACTCGGCCACCGACCTGCGCGCCGAGATGGTCACGGTCATGAAGGAAATGGGCCTGACCATGGACAAGCACCACCACGAGGTGGCGCCCAGCCAGCACGAGCTGGGCATGGCCTTCGACACCCTGGTGCGGGCCGCCGACAACGTGCAGATCTACAAGTACGTGACCCACATGGTCGCCCACACCTATGGCAAGTCGGCCACCTTCATGCCGAAGCCGGTGGCCGGCGACAACGGCTCGGGCATGCACACCCACCAGTCCATCTGGCAGGACGGCAAGCCCACCTTCGCCGGCTCGGGCTACGCCGACCTGTCGGACACGGCCCTGTACTACATCGGCGGCATCATCAAGCACGCCAAGTCGCTGAACGCCTTCACCAACCCGGGCACCAACAGCTACAAGCGCCTGATCCCGGGCTTCGAGGCCCCGGTGCTGCTGGCCTACTCGGCCCGCAACCGCTCGGCGTCCTGCCGCATCCCGTTCTCGACCTCGCCCAAGGGCAAGCGGGTCGAGGTGCGCTTCCCCGACGCCACCGCCAACCCCTACCTGGCCTTCGCGGCCATGATGATGGCCGGCCTGGACGGCATCCAGAACAAGCTGCACCCGGGCGACGCCATGGACAAGAACCTGTACGACCTGCCGCCCGAGGAACTGGCCGACGTGCCCACGGTCTGCGGCTCCCTGCGCGAGGCCCTCGAGGCGCTCGAGGCCGACCGCGAGTACCTGAAGAAGGGCGACGTGTTCACCGACGACCAGATCGACGGCTACATCGCCCTGAAGTGGGAAGAGGTCTACAACTTCGAGCACACGCCGCACCCGGTCGAGTGGCAGATGTATTACTCGTCCTAAGAATAATCCGTCGCTAAACCGCGCCCTGCGCGGACCCTTTCGGGAACTTGGGCCCCGTCCTCCGGCGGGGCCCTTTTTTTGTCCGCCGTCGCGGCGCCGGGGGTAAGCGAGTCTTAACCATCGCCGGGTATTCATGGAGGCTCGCGAACCTTCCGGGACAGGACGGACTCCCATGGTCGAACATGGAAAAACGATCGGCGCCGTGATCATGGTCGACGGCGCCCGCGCCATCGCCGAGCTGGACCCGGCGGCGGCGGCGTCGGGCAGCGACCTGGCGGTCGGCGACCTGGTCAAGATGCCGGGCAAGCTGAACACGGTCTATGGCCTGGTGCACGGCATCAAGGCGGTGGCCGGCGCCGGCAACGGCGAGCGCCACCAGCAGGTGGACATCGACTTCCTGGGCGAGGTGTTCGGCGGCCCCGACGCGCCGTTCCAGCGCGGCGTGTCGCGCTACCCCTCCATCGGCGCGCCGCTGATCGCCGCCGACCGGGCCGACGCCCTGCACGTCTACGCCCGCCCCTCGGCCCCCCACGTGCGCATCGGCAAGGTGCACCAGGGCGCCGACCTGGACGCCTTCCTGCTGACCGACGACCTGCTCAGCAAGCACTTCGCGGTGCTGGGCACCACCGGGTCGGGCAAGTCCTGCACCGTGACCCTGATCCTGCGCTCGCTGCTGCACGAATACCCCGACGCCCACGTCCTGCTGCTGGACCCCCACAACGAGTACGCCGACGCCTTCGGCGACATCGCCAAGCTGGTCAGCCTGGAAAGCCTGACCCTGCCCTACTGGCTGATGAACTCCGAGGAGCTGGTGGAGACCATCGTGCGCACCGAGGGCGACGACCGCGAGGACCAGATCGGCATCCTGCGCAACGCCGTGCTGCGCGCCCGGCGCGAATTCACCCGCAACGCCGAGCTGTCGTCCTTCATCACCGTCGACACGCCGTCGCCGTTCTCGCTGACCGACCTGATCAAGATCATCGACGCCGAGTCGGGCAAGCTGGAGCGGGCCGAGTCCGTGCAGGCCTACATGCGCCTGATCGAGCGGCTGGAGCGCCTGCGCGCCGACCGCCGCTTCGCCTTCATGTTCTCCACCAAGATGGCCTTCGACAACCTGGACGAGATCCTGGGCTTCCTGCTGCGCATCCCGGTCGAGGGCAAGCCCATGACCGTGGTCGACCTGTCGGGCATCCCGTCCGAGATCATCGACGTGGTGGTGTCGATCCTGTCGCGCATGATCTTCGACTTCGCGCTGTGGAACCCGCGCTCCGACGACGTGCCGCTGCTGCTGGTCTGCGAAGAGGCGCACCGCTACATCCCGCGCGACGACGAGCCGGCCTTCATGCCGACCAAGAACGCCCTCGCCCGCATCGCCAAGGAGGGGCGCAAGCACGGCGTCTCCCTGTGCCTGGTCAGCCAGCGGCCGTCGGACCTGTCGCAGCGCATCCTGTCCCAGTGCGGCACCATCTTCGGCCTGCGCATGAGCAACGACACCGACCAGGAGTTCGTGCAGCGGGCGCTGCCGGAAAGCGCGCGCAGCCTGATGCGCGCCCTGCCCGCCCTGCGCACCCAGGAGGCCATCGTCATCGGCGACGGCACCACCGTGCCGGCGCGCATCATGTTCGACGACCTGCCGCCCGAGCACCAGCCGCGCAGCAAGAGCGCGCGCTACTCCAGCGCCTGGAAGGCCGACAGCAGCAGCGCCGACATGATCAAGCAGACCGTGGCCCGCTGGCGCTTCCAGCGCCGCCGCCGGCCCCAGGGCTCCTGACCGCCCGCCCCCCGCCCCGCCAAGCCCCCCAATAAAAGGGGTCAGGCACCTTTTATTCGTGCGAAATACCGCCCGATCTTGAAACAATAAAAGGCGCCTGACCCCTTTTATTTTGTGGCGGCGCGGCCGTTGGATCGCCGGCGATTCCCCGACACCACCGTCATCCCCGCGCAGGCGGGGAGCCATTCCGCCTTCGTTACCGGGCGACGGGCGCACCCAAATAGGTGCCCGGCCCGGACCGCAAGGACGACGGAATGGGTTGCCGCCGGCGCGGGAACGACGGAAGCCGAAGGAGTCCGTTGACGGCGTGACGCCCCCTGGGGGACGAGACCCTCAGATCGCCTGGCCCATGAGGTATTCGGGCAGCCAGGTGGCGAGCTGCGGGAACAGGCACAGCAGCACGATCCCGATCACCATGCACAGCATGAACGGCAGCGCCCCGCGCAGGATGGTGGGCAGGGGCACGTCGGCGACGATGCCGTTGATCACGTACAGGTTCAGCCCCACCGGCGGCGTGATCAGGCCGATCTCCATGTTGATGGTGAACACCACGGCGAACCAGTAGGGGTCGAAGCCGGCCTGCTCGATGATCGGCAGCAGGATCGGCGCCGTCATCAGGATCACCGCCACCGGCGGCAGGAAGAACCCGGCCACCAGCAGGAACAGGTTGACCAGCACCATGAGGACCCAGCGGTTGACCTCCATGTCGGCGATGAACTGGGCCACCGCCTGGGTCACGAACAGGGACGACAGGGTATAGCTGAACAGGGCCGAGGCGCCGATGATCATCAGGATCATGACGCTCTCGCGCATGGAGTCGCTGAGGATGCGCCAGATGCGCGACGGCTGCCACACGCGGTAGATCACGGCCACCAGCAGCAGGCAGAACATGGCCCCCACCCCGGCGGCCTCGGACGGCGTGGCGACGCCGCCGTACAGCACGTACAGCACGCCGACGATGATGGTCAGGAACGGCAGCACCCGGGGCAGGATCTCGAGCTTGGCGCGCAGCGTGAAGCGGTTGGCCCGCTCGGCGAAGCTGTAGCCGTTGCGCCAGGCGGTATAGAGGGACCAGGCCATGAACAGGACCGTCAGCATCAGCCCCGGCACCACCCCGGCCAGGAACAGCCGGCCGATCGAGGTCTCGGTGGCGATGCCGTACACGATCATGGTGATCGACGGCGGGATCAGGATGCCCAGCGTGCCGCCGGCGGCGATGGCCCCGGTGGCCAGCCCGTCGGGGTAGCCGCGGGCGCGCATCTCGGGGATGCCCATCTTGCCGATGGCGGCGCAGGTGGCGGGCGACGAGCCGCTCAGCGCGGCGAACAGCGAGCAGGCGCCGATGTTGGAAATGATCAGCCCGCCGGGCACCCGGTTCAGCCACCGGTCCAGGGCCTCGTACAGGTCCTTGCCGGCCGGCGACGAGGCCACCGCGGCGCCCATGACGATGAACATGGGGATCGACACCAGGGCGAATTCGGCCAGGCCGGAATAGAAGGTCTCGGCCAGGATGTTCAGGGACCCGGCGCCCTCGAAGGCGACCAGGAACCCCACCGCCACCAGGCCCAGGCCGAAGGCCACCGGGATGCCCGTGGCCAGGACGGCGATGGTCACCACCGCCACCAGCAGGCCGATCACCAGCGGGCTCATGGTTCGTCGCCCCAGGCGGCGCCGGGCTCGGACCCGGGCTCGGCCTCGAACGGCATCTGCCGGCCCATGGCCAGGGACAGCAGGTCGGCCACGTACTGCAGGGCCAGCAGCCCGACCCCCACCGGCAGGGCCAGGTAGGGGATCCACAGCGGCAGGGCCCACACCGTGTCGGTGCGCCAGCCGCCGCGCAGGGCCTCGTCGAACAGCTCGAACCCGGACCAGGCCAGCAGGCCGCTGAAGGCCAGCCCGGCCAGGGCCGACAGGTAGGCCAGCGCCATGCGCCCGCGCCGGCCCAGGTACATGGGCAGCAGGTCGACGTTGACGTGGCCCTTGAGCATCAGCACGTAGGGACTGCCGATCAGGGTCGCGCCGACCAGGGCGAAGATCACGTAGTCGGTCTGCCAGACGGTCGAGGCCTTGAGCACGTAGCGCATCACCACCATCTGGCACACCACCACGATGGCCGAGCCCACCAGCAGGGCCGCGGCCACGCCGCAGGCCCTGGAGACGGCGCGGATGGCATTGACGAAGGCGTTCACGCGCTCCCCTCGGTCAGCCGGCGGAAGGGGGCGCCCGGCACCGGGCGCCCCGGGGGTGTGACGGGCGGTGCTACTCGACGGCCAGGGCCTTCTCGATCAGCTCCTTGCCGCCGGGGACCTTCTCGGAGAAGATCTTGTACGACGTCTTGTCGGCGATGGCGCGCCAGGCGGCGGCCTCGTCGCCGGTCATGGTCACCACCTCGACCCCGGCCTTCTTGAAGGTCGCCACCAGCTTGTCGTCCAGGCCCTTGGCCTGGCCGGTCATGTAGTCCTCGGCCTTCTTGCCGGCGGCCATCAGGGCGTCCTGCTGCTGCTTGTTCAGCTTGTCCCAGCTTTTCTTGGACATCAGGATCGGCTCGTACATGAACCACAGCGCGTGGTCGCCCGGGGCCGTCAGGCACTTGACCTGCTCGAAGATGCGGTACGACACGAAGCTGCCCGAGCTGGTGTTGGCGGCGTCCAGCACCCCGGTCTGCATGGCCTGGTAGATGGCCGAGCTGGGCATGGAGGCGATGGAGGCGCCGGCGCCGACCAGCATCTGCTCGAAGGCCGGGCCGGCGGCGCGGGTGACCTGGCCCTTCATGGTCTCGGGGCCGCGGATGCAGTTCTTCTTCGACGCGAACCCGCCGGCCAGCCAGGCGTCGGCCAGCACGACGACGCCGGCGTCGTTGATGATCTTCTTGATGTCGGCCATGAACGGCGAGCCGTTCAGGCGCCGGGCGTGGTCGTGGTTCTTGACCAGGCCGGGCATCAGGGTGGCGCTGAACTGCGGGTGGCGGCCGCTGGCATAATCCAGCGGGAAGGCCGAGATGTCGAGCTGCCCCTTGACCATGGCGCCCCACTGCTCCTTGGGCTTGAACAGGGACTTGCCCGGGTAGACCTTGATGTCCAGGCCGACGCCGGCCTTGGACACCTCCTTGGCGATGATCTGCACCATCTCGTCGCGCACGTCGCCCTTGCCGCCAGGCCACTGGTGCGACGCCTTCAGGGTCTCGGCGCCCGCGGAAAGGGTGGACAGGGAAAGACCGGCGATAACCGCCGCCGGAACGGCGTACTTGATGACACCCATGGTGTACCTCCCAGTGTGAAATTTGTTACCGCTGCGCGGCTTTACCCACGACGGTACGCAGCCCCCGGCACGAATTCAACGGAATTGTCGAAATTCCCGGCATGTGGAAGGCAGCGCGAATTTGCATTGGCCAGGGCGCGCGGGGTCCGCTATCAAACGGGGGCCGCACCCAGGGGAGAGCGCCATGACCCAAGCCGCCGCCGATTCCGTGCTGGTCGCCCGCGACGGGCCGATCGCCACCGTGACCCTTAACAACCCGGCCCGCCGCAACGCCCTGACCAAGGGCGCCTGGCGGCGCCTGGCCGAGGTCATGGAGGAGCTGGACGCCGAAGACGACCTGCGCTGCGTGGTCGTGCGCGGCGCCGGGGACGAGGCCTTCGCCGCCGGCGCCGACATCTCGGAGTTCGAGACCGAGCGCGCCAACGCCGCCCAGGCCACGGCCTATGCCGAGGTGGTGCGCCGCGCGGTCAAGGCCCTGCGCGAGATCCGCCACATCACCATCGCCATGGTCCAGGGCGCCTGCACCGGCGGCGGGCTGGAGATCGCCTGCTGCCTGGACCTGCGCCTGGGCGGCCACTCGGCGCGCCTGGGGGTGCCCATCAACCGGCTCGGCAACGTGCTGGCCTACCCCGAGCTGGACGTGGTGCTGCGCCTGGCCGGCGAGCCGGTGGTGCTGGAGATGCTGCTGGAAGGGCGCATCTTCAACGCCGAGGAAAGCCACGCCCGGGGCCTGCTGAACCGCATCTACCCGGACGCCGAGCTGGCGGCCGAGACCCAGGCCGCCGCCCGGCGCATCGCCGACGGCGCGCCCCTGGCGGCGCGCCAGCACAAGTACATGCTGCGCCGCCTGCGCGACCCCGCCCCCATCACCGAGGCCGAGATGGCGGCCTGCCGCGCGGTCTGCGATTCGGACGACTAC
The DNA here is from genome assembly GCA_024236415.1 of Hyphomicrobiales bacterium. GTDB lineage: Bacteria > Pseudomonadota > Alphaproteobacteria > Rhodospirillales > JACKKN01 > JACKKN01. The sequence continues at coordinate 185,448 of JACKKN010000004.1, read as the reverse complement.
CGCGAGGGCTTCCGCGCCTTCCTGGCCAAGGAGAAGCCCCGTTTCACGGGGCGCTGAAGCGACGCCCATGGCCGACGCCCCGTTCGAGATCCGCATCACCGGCCTGCGCAAGGCGTTCGGCCGCCAGGTGGTGCTGGACGGGGTCGACATGGACGTGCGCCGCGGCGAGGTGGTGGCCGTGGTCGGCGGCTCGGGCTGCGGCAAGACGGTGCTGCTGAACCACGTGCTGGGCATGCTGGACCCCGACGCCGGCCGGGTCCAGGTGGCCGACCACGACGCCCCCGGCCAGCCGCTGGTGGACCTGGCGAGCCTGGACGAGGGCGAGATCGACCGCCTGCACCGCCACTGGGGCATGGTGTTCCAGCGCAACGCCCTGTTCTCGGGCTCGGTCTACGACAACCTGGCCCTGTGGCTGCGCGAGGTGCGCGAGATGGACGACGCCGCCATCGCCCCGGTGGCGCAACGCTCGCTGGCCGCCGTCGCCCTGCCCACGGACCCGGCGTTCCTGGACCGCGACGTCAACGACCTGTCGGGCGGCATGGCCAAGCGCCTGGCGGTGGCCCGGGCCATCAGCATGGCGCCGCAGATGATCTTCTACGACGAGCCGACCACCGGCCTCGATCCGGCCAGCTCGGCCCAGATCCACGACCTGATCGCCGCCACCCACGAGGCCGGCGCGGGGCCGGGCGACGGCGCCGGCGGCGGCCCGCGCACCACGGTGATCATCACCCACGACAAGGACCTGCTGCGCCGCCTGCGCCCGCGCATCGTCATGCTGCACCAGGGCAAGGTGTTCTTCGACGGCACCCTGGCCGCCTTCGAGGCCAACGACTCGCCCATCGTGCGGCCCTATTTCGAGCTGATGCCGGTGCTGCACGGGCGGCCCGGGGCCGGGGCCTGAGCCGCCGGGCTTTGGCCGGCCGGGGAACGGGGGTAGAGTCCCCAGTCATGACCGATTCGGACACCGCATCCGGGGCCATCCGCACCCTCGACCACGTGGGCGTGGTCTCCGCCGACGCCGAAAAGCTGTGGCCCGCGTACGAGCGCATGGGCTTCCTGCTGACCCCGCCGACCCAGCAGACGGGCTCGCCGGCGCCGGGCGAGCCGCCCGAGCTGCTGGGCACCGGCAACCGCTGCGCCATGTTCATGGACGGCTACCTGGAGCTGCTGGCCATCGTCGACCCGGCGCGGCCGACCCGCGGCTTCCCCGAGCGCCTGGCCCGCTACGCCGGCCTGCACATCCTGGCCTTCGGCTGCGACGACGCCGACGCCGCCGGCGCGGCCATGGCGGCGCGCGGCGCCGGGGTGGCCGGCATCGCCCACCTGGAGCGCACCGTGGACACCCCCCACGGGCCCGAACTGGCGCGCTTCAGCGTCATCCGCCCGGCCCCGGCCGAGGCCCCCGAGTGCCACCTGAACGTGCTGCAGCACCACACCCCGGCGGCCCTGTGGCAGCCGCGCTACCTGATCCACCCCAACGGCGCCCAGGCCCTGGCCGCGGCCACGCTCTGCGTCGCCGACCCCGAGCGCGCGGCCGCCCGGTATGGCCGCCTGCTGGGCCACGACCCCCAGCGCCAGGGCCCGGGCTGGCGCCTGCGCCCGGGGCGCGGGGTCCTGGACGTGGTCGGGCCCGAGACCATGTTCTTCCTGTTCGGGACCGAGGCCCCGGTGCTGCCCTTCGTCGCCGCCTTCGCCGTGCGGGTCGACTCCCTGGCCACCGTCGAGGCCATCCTGCTGGCGAACGGCGTCCCCTTCGCCGTGCTGGACGGGCGCATCTGCACCGACCCGGCCGCCGGCGGCGGCGCCGTGTGCGTGTTTCAGGAGGACTGACATGGCCACCCGCGAGGACCTGATCGGCACCTGGGAGCTGGTGGAATGGACCATCACCTATTCCGACGGCCGCGCCCCCACCCTGCCCTACGGCGAGGCCCCGATGGGCCTCATCACCTACGGCGCCGACGGCTACATGGGCGCCGCCATCGCCCGCGCCGGCCGGTCCGCGCTGTCGCACCTGAACACCCGCCTGGCGCCCAAGCCCGAGAAGGCCGCGGCCTTCGACGGCTACTTCCACTACGCCGGCACCTGGCGGCTGGAGGGGGACTCGGTGGTCCACGCCGTGACCCTGTCCCTCAACCCGGCCTTCGTCGGCACCGACCAGGTGCGCCGGGTCGAGCTGGACGGCGACGGCCTGACCCTGTCGGCCGAGGTCACCAGCGCCAGCGGCGCTACCCTGCGCAACGCCATCCGCTGGCGCCGGGCCCCTTGACGCGGCCGTGAAGCTCCCCACCTAGCAGGGTAGGTTTCCGCGATCCACCGTGGCGCCGCGGCCCGGGCCGCAGTAGTATGCAAAAGTGTCACTGGCGTTTTGCCGGTGATGGCACAAAGTTCGACAAGGGGATCGGCGGACATCACCACACCGGACCTAGACTCCGCCGATGGAGTGTGGCGGGCGCCGCTTCGGCGCGCCGCCGTTTCAACCGAATGGACGACAAGGAGGGTATTACCATGGGCGCATCCACTCTCAAGCCGGGCGTTGTCTCGGGCAAGGACTATGACATCCTGATGGCCGCCTGCAAGGAGGGCGGCTACGCCCTGCCGGCCGTCAACGCCACCGGCACCAACACGGTCAACGCGATCATGGAGGCCGCGGCCGTCAACAAGTCCGACGTGATCATCCAGTTCTCGAACGGCGGCGCCCAGTTCTTCGCCGGACAGGGCCTCCCCGACGGCGACCAGGCCAAGGTCCTGGGCGCCGTGTCGGCGGCCCAGCACGTGCACATGCTGGCCGAGCATTACGGCGTCTGCGTGGTGCTGCACACCGACCACGCCAACAAGAAGCTGATCCCCTGGGTCGAGGGCATGCTGGACCACGGCGAGGCCTTCTACAAGGAGACCGGCAAGCCGCTGTACAGCTCGCACATGCTGGACCTGTCCGAGGAGCCCATCGACTGGAACCTGGGCGAATGCGCCCGCATCCTGGAGCGCATGGCCAAGATGGGCATGAGCCTGGAGATCGAGCTGGGCGTCACCGGCGGCGAGGAGGACGGCATCGGCGGCGAGTTCGACGAGAGCGCCGACAACTCCAAGCTCTACACCCAGCCCGAGGACGTGCTGAAGGCCTATGACCTGCTGTCGCCCATCGGCTCGTTCTCGGTGGCCGCCAGTTTCGGCAACGTGCACGGCGTCTACAAGCCCGGCAACGTCAAGCTGCGCCCCGAGATCCTGAAGAATTCCCAGGACCTGGTGCAGCGCAGCCACAACGTCGGCCAGAATCCGCTGAACCTGGTGTTCCACGGCGGCTCGGGCTCGGACAAGGGCCAGATCAAGGAGGCGGTCGGCTACGGCGTGTTCAAGATGAACATCGACACCGACACCCAGTTCGCCTTCTCCGAGGCCGTGGGCGCCTTCGTCGACGAGCACCCCAAGGCGTTCAAGTACCAGATCGACCCCGAGGACGGCACCCCGTTCAAGAAGTTCTACGACCCGCGCAAGTGGCTGCGCGCCGGCGAGCAGAACATGGTCAAGCGCCTGACCGAGGCGTTCGAGGACCTGGGCTCCAAGGGCAAGTCCATCGCCCGGGCCTGATCGCCAACGCCTCGACACCACCGCGTTCCCGGCGGCCCGCTTCGGCGGGCCGCTGTTTTGTTGCGCCGGCCATGGGGTTGGCGTAGGTAGGTCGTTCCGCAAAAGGAACCAGTCCAAGGACCTTTCCCCATGTACGACTTCCTCGCCGGCCTGCGGGTCATCGACCTGACCACCATCGTGCTGGGCCCCTACGCGACCCAGATCCTGGGCGATTTCGGCGCCGACGTGATCAAGGTCGAGCCGCCGGCGGGCGACGTCCTGCGCCACGTGGAGCCGGCCCGCCACCCGGGCATGGGGGCGCCGTACCTGAACAGCAACCGCAACAAGCGGGCCATCGCCATCGACCTGAAGTCCGACGGCGGCCGCGCCGCCATGCTGCGCCTGCTGGCGGGCGCCGACGTGTTCGTGCACAACCTGCGCCCGGGCCCGGCGGCGCGCCTGGGCCTGACCTACGAGGCCCTGAAGCAGGTCAACCCGCGCCTGATCTATTGCGTCACCGTGGGCTTCGGCGAGGGCGGCCCCTATGCCGACCGGCCGGCCTACGACGACGTGATCCAGGCCATGGGCGGCCTCGCCCAGCTGAACGCCGACGGCGCCGGCAATCCGCGCTTCCTGCCCACCGTGGCCTGCGACAAGATCGGCGCCCTGATGGCGGCCCAGGTCATGCTGGCCGCCGTGGCGCGGCAGCAGCGTACCGGCGAGGGCTGCTACATCGGCGCCCCCATGTTCGAGGGGCTGGTGTCGTACCTGATGGTCGAGCACCTGGCCGGCAACACCTTCCGCCCGGCCATGGGCACCATGGGCTACGACCGCCTGCTGACCCCCTACCGCCGGCCATTCGAGACCGCCGACGGCCACCTGGCGGTGCTGCCCTACACCACCGAGCAGTGGACCCGGTTCCTGACCGCCGCCGGGCGGCCCGAGGTGGCGGGCGAGGAGCGAGTGCGCAACCCGGCCGAGCGCAGCCGCCACATCGGCGAGTTGTACGCCATCCTGGCCGAGGCCATGCGCACCCGGACCACCGCGGACTGGATCGCGACCCTGACCGAGCTGGACATCCCCCACGCCCCGGTGCAGTCCCTGGACGACGTGTTCCACGACCCGCACCTGGCGGCGGTGGGCATGTTCGAGGAACTGGAGCACCCGACCGAGGGCCCGGTGGTCAGCGTCCGCGCCCCCTACGAGGTGCGCGACGCCGACCAGGCGCCCGACCGCCTGGCCCCGCGCCTGGGCGAGCACACCCGCCAGGTCCTGGCCGAGGCCGGCCTGGACCCGGCCGAGATCGACGCCCTGGTGGACTCGGGGGCGGTGCGGCAGGCGTGAGCCTGCCGCTTGCCTACTTCGCCGCCTGGCGTTTCAGGTTCAGGTCGTTGCCGCGAATCCAGGCGCCGTCGCGCTTGAACACCATGTTGGCCTGGGGCAGGCGCACGATCAGCCGGTCGCCGTCCTGCTCGTACCCGGCCTCGGTGGTCTCGCCGACGAAGGTCACGTAGACCCGCTCCTTGTTGCGGAACTCCATCTTGGCGTTGAGCCGGCGGTCGACGAACACGCCACCGGCCAGGGGCAGCTTGGCCAGGCGGGCGTCGGCCTTCTGCACCGCCGCCGCGATCTGGTCGTGGCGCTTGACGGCCGCCTCGGTGTAGCGGGCGCGGATGGGCGGCGCCATGCCGGCGATCGGCCCCTTGATCTCGGCCAGGGCCCGCTCCAGCTCGGCCAGGCCCTCGTCCGTCTCGGGCATGGCGGCCAGGGCCTTCTGGAACGGCGGGAACGCCTTCTCGCCGATGACCGAGGCCCGCTTTTCGGCGGCGTCGCGGAACCGGCCCGAAGCCGACGGCCCGACCAGGGCCGCCAGGCCGCCGGCGGTCTGGTTCTTGAACACGTCCAGGTCACGCAGGCCGGCCATGGTCTCGGGGAACTGGTCCAGGCGCTTGATCTGGGCATCGGTGACCACGCTGCCGATGGCCGTGCGCCGCTCGGCGACCCGGGTGTCCAGGACCGCCATGCGTTCGGGCGACAGGATCTTGCGCAGGGGCCCGGCCTGGATCACCCGCAACTGCTGCAGGCCGTTGGCGTCGGCGGGCACGGCGGCGACCCGGGCCGTCTCGTCGGCCAGCATGGCGTCCTCGATGGCGCCGCGCCGGGCCGTGGCGGCGTCGGCCAGCACCTTCATGTCGGCCTGGGTCAGGGACGGCCCGATCTGCGATTCGATGATCTTCATGGTCCGGTCCATGCCGCGCAGGCCGCCCTCGTTGGCCGGGACGGCGTCGATCTGCGCCTTGGTGTCGGCCACCACCTGGTCATGGACCTGGGTGCGGCGTTCCTCCACCGGCGGGAACACCCGGTCCCACGACTTGGCCGGAACGTCGGCCATGGTGGTCAGCAGGTACTGGGCGTGGCTGTTGGCCGGGTCGGTGATGCGCAGGCGCATGGCGCTGTTGCGCAGGGCGGTGGAGGAGTTCTTCCACGCCTCGGCGCCGCCGTCACGCACCGACAGCACCACCCCCAGGGCGTCCAGGGCCCCCGGCGTGGCCGGGTCGGCCAGCAGCGTCTTCAGCATCGAGTCCAGCTTGGGTTCCGATGCCGCCATCGTGCCCACCGCCGAGCGCAGGGCGCCGAAGCCCTGGTACAGGACCGTCACCGCCTTGATCCCGGCCACGTCGCGGGCCTTCTTCAGGGTCTGGCCGCAGGTGGCGGCCTCCTTCATGGCCGCGGCCACGTCGTTCTGGTCCCACTCGATGGCCGGCTTGCCATAGGCCTGGACGAACCCGGGCGTGTCGAAGGCGGTCGGAATCTTGACCCGGCCCGGTGCCGGGTTGATGCCCACGTACTGGCCCGGGACGACCGTTTGGCCCAGGGCCACCATCTGCGGGCAGGCCGGCGACTTGACCGCCGCCTGGGCCTGGACGGCGCCCGCAAGCGCCGCCATGCCGACAAGGAAATGGAACGGGAAACCAAGGCGAACCGATGACATGGGCCCCTCCTGTGTTGGTCCGGATCGCGATAGGTATTGAGTGTCAAAATCATGCGCACAGATTGAAATGTCCCGCAATCTGATTCACTCTGCGGGAGTCCGGGCCGTCGCGGCCAGATATGCGCGAGCCCCCTGCCCGGCCTTCAAAATTAAGGAGAATCAAGGGAATGGCCATGGGTTTCGCCTTCCGCCGGTGGCGGCCGCCGGCCCTGGCCGGCCTGCTGCTGGCCGCCCTGCTGACGGCGCCGCCCGGCGGGGCCCGCGGCGTCCTGGCCGAGGACACGGACTGGAAGGCCGGCCGCCTGGGCCACCTGGCCGGCGCCATCGGCACCTACGGCTACGACCGGGTCCTGGGCGACCCGGCGGTGGCCGCCGCCCTGGCCGCCCTGACCGGCGGCGCCGACGCCCGGACCATCGCCGCCAACATGGCCGTGGCCGCGCCCATCGAGTTCATGGACGCCTCCCTGGTGCTGCGCGGCAACGCCCCCCACCGGGGCGGCGAGGAGGAGGCCCTGGTCATGGTGCGCCTTTTCGACGGCACGGTGCGCGCCGCCCTGCTGCACGGCGGCCGCATGAAACTGTATGCATCCGACGAACGCTTCGACTACCTGCCCAAGGTGCTGCGCGACTTCCTGGCCCCCCGCGCCGACCGGCCGCCGCCGCCGGCGCGGCTGCCGCCGGGGGTCGAGTGGGTGGGCCGCGGCCGGCCCTGACGGCGGCCTTTGGGCTTTTCCGGGCCGGCGTGTTGGGCTATCTGTCCCGGACCCGCAGCACCAGGAGTTCCCCGCCATGTCCGGCACCTTCGTCAGCAAGAGCGTGGTCCGCTTCAACCACACGGACCCGGCAAGCTACGTCTTCTTTCCCCGCTACTTCGAGATGATCCAGGCGGCGGTGGAGGACTGGTTCACCCTGGGCATGGGCATCAACTACGCCGACCTGGTCAACCACGACCGCCTGGGCCTGCCCACGGCCCGCACCGAGTGCGAGTTCGCCCGCCCCAGCCGCCTGGGCGAGACCGTCGAGCTGGCGCTCTACGTCACCCGCATCGGCAATTCGTCGCTGGAGGTGCTGTTCGACGGCAGCGTCGGCGGCGAGCACCGCCTGCGCGCCCGCTCGGTCCTGGTCTTCATCAGCCTGGAAGACGGCCGCCCCCGCCCCATCCCGCCGTCCATGCGCATCCAGCTCGAAGCCTACCGGGCGCGCCAGGGGGCGGTGCCGGGGGCCAAGGCGGACACCTGATCCGGGCCCCCTTGAAACCGGCGGCCGATGGGACTATGTTCGGTTTTTGTTCTTTGCCACGGTGAATACTCCGCCCGCCGACGACGCCGCGCGTTGTCCGGCGAAAGGCACTTCCACCCCTCCACCGGGATCGCGGACCGATGCGCGGATGCCGTCCCCTCACCCTCCCGCTGCGCGGGTCCCTCCCTCTCCCGGCGGGAGAGGGCAAGGGCCGGGCCCTGCCACCGGGTTCCCTCTCCCTCGAAGGAGAGGGACAGGGTGAGGGTGCGGCGCCCGGACAGGAGATGACGACAGATGACGACATTTTCCCGTCCGAAGGCCCCGTTTCCAACGGAATCAATGGGTTGCCGCGGCGACTTCGGGCCCGGAACGGCCTCGGAACGGGGCAGAACCGCCACGAAAAAGCCCGGGCCGAAGCCCGGGCTTTCGGTCGGAAGGGACCCCTCCCCTAGCCGATGATGGCGTTCAGCGTCGGGCTCGGCCGCATGGCGGCGGCCACCTTGGCCGGGTCCGGGTGGTAGTAGCCGCCGATGTCCACGCTGCTGCCCTGGGCGGCGTCCAGCTCGGCCATGATCTTGGCCTCGGCCGCCGCCAGGGCCTCGGCCATGGGGGCGAAGTGGGCGGCCAGGCCGGGGTCGTCGGGCTGGGCCGCCAGGGCCTGGGCCCAGTACATGGCCAGGTAGAAGTGGCTGCCCCGGTTGTCGATCTCGTGCACCTTGCGGCTGGGCGACTTGTTGGCGTCCAGCAGCTTGCCGATGGCGGTGTCGAGCGCCTTGGCCAGGACCGCGGCCCGGGCGTTGCCCGCGACCTCGGCCAGGTGCTCCAGCGACGCGCCCAGGGCGGCGAACTCGCCCAGGCTGTCCCAGCGCAGGTGGCCCTCGGCCAGCATCTGCTGCACGTGCTTGGGCGCCGAGCCGCCGGCGCCGGTCTCGAACAGGCCGCCGCCGGCCATCAGCGGCACGATGGACAGCATCTTGGCGCTGGTGCCCACCTCGAGGATGGGGAACAGGTCGGTCAGGTAGTCGCGCAGCACGTTGCCGGTGACCGAGATGGTGTCCTCGCCGCGCTTCATGCGCTCCAGCGAGAAGCGGGTCGCCTCGCGCGGCGCCAGGATGCGGATGTCGAGGCCGGCGGTGTCGTGAGCCGGCAGGTAGGCCTCGACCTTCTTGATCAGCTCGGCGTCGTGGGCGCGGTCCTCATCAAGCCAGAACACGGCAGGCACGCCCGTGGCCCGGGCCCGGCGCACGGCCAGTTCGACCCAGTTGCGCACCGGGGCGTCCTTGACCAGGCACATGCGCCAGATGTCGCCCGCCTGCACGGCGTGCTGGTGCAGGACGTTGCCGTGCTCGTCCACCACCCGGATGGCGCCGTCGCCCGGCGCCGCGAAGGTCTGCGGGTGCGAGCCGTATTCCTCGGCCTTCTGGGCCATCAGGCCGACGTTGGGGATCGAGCCCATGGTGGCCGGGTCGAAGGCGCCGTTGGCCTTGCAGAACTCGATGGTCTCGTCGTAGACGACGGCGTAGCTGCGGTCGGGGATCACGCACTTGGTGTCGGCCTCGCCGCCGTCGGGGCCCCAGCCCTTGCCGCCGTTGCGGATCAGCGCCGGCATGGAGGCGTCGACGATCACGTCGCTGGGCACGTGCAGGTTGGTGATGCCCTTGTCGGAGTTGACCATGTACATGGCCGGCCCGGCGGCCAGGCAGGCCTCGATGTCGGCCTCGACCCGGGCCCGCTCGTCCGCCGGCAGGGTCGCCACCTTGGCCAGCACGTCGCCCAGGCCGTTGTTGGCGTTGACCCCCAGGGCGGCGAAGGTCTCGGCGTGCTTCTCGAACACCGGGGCGAAGAACACGGTGACGGCGTGGCCGAAGATGATGGGGTCCGACACCTTCATCATGGTCGCCTTCAGGTGGATCGAGAACAGCACGCCCTGGGCCTTGGCGTCGGCCACCTGCTGGGCCAGGAAGGCGCGCAGGGGCTCGCGGCCCATGAAGGTGGCGTCGGCGATCTCGCCGGCCTCGAGCGCCAGGCCGTCCTTCAGCACGGTGACGGTGCCGTCGGCGCTGGTGAACTCGATGCGCGCCGTGCAGGCGGCCTCCAGGGTCACCGACGTCTCGTTGCCGTAGAAGTCACCGCTGGTCATGGAGGCCACGTGGGTCTTCGAGCTGGCGCTCCAGGCGCCCATGCGGTGCGGATGCTTGCGGGCATAGGCCTTGACCGCCTGGGGCGCGCGGCGGTCCGAGTTGCCCTCGCGCAGGACCGGGTTCACGGCGCTGCCCTTGATCAGGTCGTAGGTGGCGCGCACGGCGCGCTCGGCCTCGGTCTGCGGGTCCTCGGGATAGTCGGGCAGGTCGTAGCCCTGGTCCTGCAGCTCCTTGATGGCGGCCTTGAGCTGCGGGATCGAGGCGCTGACGTTGGGCAGCTTGATGACGTTGGCGGCGGGCGTCTTGACCAGCTCGCCCAGCTCGGCCAGGTCGTCGGCCTGGCGCTGGGCCTCGGTCAGGCGCTCGGGGAAGTGGGCGATGATGCGCCCCGCCAGCGAGATGTCCTTGGTGCCGACGGTGACGCCGGCCGGGCCGGCGAAGGCCTGGATGATGGGCAGGAACGAGCCGCTGGCCAGCTCGGGGGCCTCGTCGACCTTGGTGTAGATGATGTCCGGTTGCACGGGATGTCCTCCAATTGGAACGGGCGGATGGGCGAACACGCCGACCGCCGCGGCGGCGCCCGGAATCGGGTGCGGGCCAGGGCAAATCGGGTGTCCGCCGGGGTGCGCCCCGGAACGGCGTCGGCGCGGCGACGGTGCCTCTGGACGGCGTCGGACGGGCCGGAAAATAGGCCCTGCGGGCCGGTTTGGCAAGGTCGGTGCTTGGTTTGCCCCGCCCCCTCGCGGATAATGCGGCCCGGATGTAAGGGGAGACGCCGATGGCCGGCTTCGTCGAGACCTACCGCGCCGTGGTGGCGCCCGAGGAACTGGACCACCTGGGGCACATGAACGTGCAGCACTACATGGCCGCGCTGAGCGACGCCGCCTTCTCGCTGATGACCGAGATGGGCATGGGGGTGCGCACCATCGAGCGCACGCGGATCGGCATCGCCGCCGTGCACATGGACATCAGCTTCCTGCGCGAGATCCACCTGGGCGCCGTGGTGGTCATGGAATCGGCCGTGGCCGCGGTGGACGGGCGCAAGGTGCGGTTCCTGCACCGCCTGCGCGACGCCGAGACCGGCGAGGTCTGCATGTCCGCCCGGGTCCTGGGCGTGGTCATGGACCTGGAGAAGCGCAAGGCCTGCGAGCTGCCGCCCGAGGTGCGGGAACGGACCCGGGCCATGGCCGTGGGCGACGGCGCCTTGGACGAAAGTGGCGAGGGCTAAGCCCGGCCGGTCAGGCGCCCGTACAGCGGGACGTAGTTGGCCACGCTGACCCGCCAGTTGCGCTCCTCCTCGACGAAGCGGCGCGCCACGGCGGCGCGCGCCGGCCAGGCGTCGCGCTCCGCCAGCAGGCCGGTCAGGGCCGCCGCCAGGGCCGCCGGGTCGTCGGCGGCGAACAGGGTGCCGGTTTCGCCGTTGCGGATCAGCTCGCGGTGGCCGCCCACGTCCGAGGCCACGAACATCTTGCCCTGGGCCATGGCCTCCAGCGGCTTCAGCGGCGTCACCAGGTCGGTCAGGCGGATGTTCTTGCGCGGGTAGGCCAGGACGTCGATCAGGCCGTAGTAGCGCTGCACCTGGTCGTGCGGCACCCGGCCGGTGAACAGCAGCCGCTCGCCCAGGCCCAGCTCGCCGGCCAGGGCGCGCAGGCCGGTCTCGGCCTGGCCGCCGCCGACCAGCAGCAGGCGCGCCCGGGGCTCGGTCTCCAGCACCGCCGGCATGGCCCGCAGCAGCACGTCCAGCCCCTCGTACTCGTAGAACGAGCCGACGAAGCCCACCACCACGGCGTCGTCCAGGCCCAGCTCGGTGGCCAGGGCCGTGTCCTTGGGGGCCTGGAAGGTGAATTCCTCCACGTCCACGGCGTTGGGGATGATGGTCACCTTGCCCGGCGCGATGCCGCGGCTTTCGACCATCTCGTCGCGCAGGCCCTGGCAGATGGTGGTGATGGCGTCGGCCCGGCGCAGGACGTGGGATTCCAGGCCCCGGCCCAGGCGGTAGCGCAGGCTGCCTTCATGGGTGGTGCCGTGGCTGACCGCGGCGTCCTCCCACGAGGCGCGCATCTCGTACACCACCGGCAGGCCGTGGCGGCGCCCGGCGCGCACCGCCGGCAGGCCGTTCAGGGCCGGCGAGTGGGCGTGCAGGACGTGCGGCCTCAGGCGCGGGATCAGCTCGTCCAGGCGCCGCTCGACGGCCCGCATCAGCAGCCACTCGCCGATCCCGGGCATGGCCGCCAGCGGCCCCCCGGGCGCCGGGGTGCGGTGGAACAGGAAGCCGTCCACCTCCTCTTCCGCCGGCCCCGGCCGCACGTGCTTGGGGGTGGTCAGGTGGTGGGTCTCCCAGCCCAGGGCCCGCTGCTGGCGCAGGATCGACAGGCTGCGGAAGGTGTACCCGCTCTGCATGGGCACCGAATGGTCGAAGATGTGCAGGATGCGCATGGCCTCTCCGCCGGCCGATGCCGCCGCCGCGGCGCTCATCCGCCCCCGGCGCCGTCGTCGGCGCGCAGCAGGCAGGTCTTCTTGCCCTTGTATTCGATCGGCCCCAGGTCAGGGTCGGCGGCGCGCCCGTTGCCGCACAGGTCGCGCTCAAGGCCCGGCACCTTGCTGCCGCGACCGACGATGGGGTCGATGTCGCGCAGGCGCAGGCGCCCGTCGAACCCGTCCTCGAACACGTCGTCCATGGTCTTCTCGCCCATCAGGCTCGGCCACCAGCCGTGGGTCAGGACCAGGTTGTTGACGGCCTTGACCTTGCCGCCGTTGCGCTCGCGGATGTGGCTGTCCAGCACGTTGTTGACCACGGTCGCCGAACTGGCCTGGAACCGCACGTCGATCCCCATGGTGCCCAGCAGGGCGTTGTTGGCGATCACCGAGTCGGCGGCCTTGTTCAGGTAGATGCCCACGTCCTTGGGGCAGCGCATGATCACGTTGTTGCGGATCACCCCGCCCTTGTACTCGAAGCCGCACTTGCCGTCGCGGCAGGAGCCGCGGTTGGTGCCGCCGCCGCCCAGGGACAGGCCAAGCTGGATGCCGCCGCCGCCGCGCAGGGACATGCGGCAGATCACCAGGTTGCCCTCCATCACCGAGTCCTCGCCGGCGCCCTTGACGAAGGCGGCATAGCTGATGCGGTCGCCGCCGCCCTTCTCGAAATCGGCGATCAGGTTGTCGCGGATCTGCCAGTTGCTGGCGGCCACCAGGTCGATGGGGGTGACCGGCTTGTTGGTGCGGCGCACGGAGGTGTTGAAGATGCTGTTGCCTTCCAGCACGCCGTCGTCGGGGAAGTGGCGCGTCTTGCCCACCGTCCCGCCGTTGATCTTGAAGTGGGCGTTGAAATCGATCACCCGGTTGTTGCGGATCGTCGTGTGGTGCGCCTGGCCGACCACGTGGAACCCGTGCTCGCAGGCCGAGTGGTCCTTGCACACGCCGCGGATGACCAGGTTCTCGAACGTCCAGTGGGGCGCGCGCACCAGGAAGCCCTCCAGGGCGTCGAACCGGATCTCGGCGGTGCCCAGCTTCTCGGCGCGCAGGGTGATGGGGAAGTTCGACTCGCCCGGCCGGGCCACGTCCACGTACCGGGCCTTGATCCCGTAGGTGCCGGGCGCGAGCACGATGTCGTCCCCGGCCCTGGCGTCCTTGACCGCCGCCACCAGTTCCTTGCCGTTGGAAACGCGGACCACCCGCAAGGCCGCGGGCCTGGACACAGCGGGGGTCGCCAGGTGCGACGGCCGGCCGTCGGCGCGGGCGCCGGCCACCAGGCCCTCGACGTCCTTCAGGGCGATGGGCGGAAAGGCGTCCGGGTGCCGGTACACGATGCCCGATTCGTTGGCCACCTGGCGCAGCACCCGGCCCACCGGCGGCACGGCCCGCTCGGCGGCGGCGATGCCCTTGTCCAGCGCCCCGCCCAAGTACCCCACCTGGCGGTACACGGCGACCGCGCCGGCCGCGGCCGCGACATGGGCCAGGACGCCGACCAGGATCAGGTACCGGGTCAGGAACCGGGAAAACCAGCCGCGCCGGCGGGGACGGCGGTCCTCGCCGCGGCGTTCGGATTCGGAACGTGTGTCTTGTGGTGTCAGGACCAGGTCCCTCCCCTGCTCATTCCCCGGCCCGGAACTCGAACGCACCGGCGTCGATCTTGCCGACGATGCGTCGCGGGCGCAGGGTCAATGGTGAAATCGGCTCGCTGACCGGCACCAGGGGCCGGCCCTCGACGGGCGGCAGGTCGACCCCGGCGTCGATGGCCGCGGCCCCGGGCGCCAGCCGGAAATCCCAGTCGCCGGGCGACCGAAACCGCTCGGCCTTGACCACGACGTTGCCCCGGTCGTCGACCGGGCCGAGCGACAGCGCGGTGGCGCCGACCACCAGGTTGTTGGCCAGCACCGCCGGGGTCAGCGAATGGTTGCGCAGCAGCATGGCCGAGCGGGCCATGCTGACCATGGTGTTGCCGACCACCCACAGGCCCTTGTCGCGGTTGCCGCACCCCTCGGCGCCGTAGGACAGGGCGGCCTCGTTCTCGCGCCGGCGTCCCTTGTGGATCAGGTTGCCCATGACCACCGAGATGCCGCAGTTGGGCATGTCCACGGCGTAGCTGGCGCTGCCGTCGTCGTAGTCCAACAGCCGGTTGTAGCGGATCTCGTTGCGGTGGGCCCGGGTCTTGACCTGGTGCCCCGAACAGGTGTGGTGGACGTGGCTGTTGACCAGGGCGAAGCGGCGGATGCCGCCGACGTAGATGCCGTGCGCCGAGCCGCTGCGGTTCTTGCAGTCGTGGTAGGCGAATTCGGAATTCTCGATGACGATGGTGGCCTGGCTCAGGCGCCCGGCCAGCACCCCGTTCTCGTTGTGGTGGAAATAGCTGTCGCGGATGGTCAGGTCGCCGCCCTCGGCGCGGATGCCGGCGCCGTTGCGGTCGGGCACGGCGGCGTGGCTGAACTCGATGTTCTCGACCTTGACCCGGTCGCCGCCGATGACCCAGATGGCCTTGCCGTTGGGGATCGGGCCGACGGCCTTCAGGTGCGGCCGGCCGTTGACCCCGCGCAAGGTCAGGTCGTTCTGCCGCCAGACCACGTAGTCGCCCTCGTACAGGCCGCCCTCGATCTCCACCGTGTCGCCGTCGCCGACCTTGCGCGCGACCTCGCTGGGCCGCTCGAAGGGCTTGCCCGGGCCGATCCGCCACACCGTATGCAGCGTCCGCCGGGCCCCGGTGCCGGGCACCGGGGCCTTGGGCTTGGCCTTGGGCGCCTCGAAATCGGGGGTCTGGGCCTTGGGTGCGGGCGTGCCGTCGCCGGCCGCGGGCGGCGGCGCCTCGGGCGCGGACTTCAGGCTGTCGGCCTTGAAATGGGTCCCCGGCGGCCCCTGGCGGAACTCGATGCTCTCCAGCTCCTGGGGCGTCACCGGGATGGTGTAGACGTCGCCGTCGCGGGTGCGGATGATCAGGTCGCCGATCGCCGGCGCCGCCAGGGCCGGCAGCACAACCGCGACCATGCCGCACCGGACCAGGAACCGCCGCAGCGGACCGCGCCCGGTCGTCGCGGCCAACCTGGAGCATGGCATTCCCATGGTCTTCTCCTCGCTGCCGCCGCGTCGGTGGCAGGTGGGCATTTTACGGACGGCCATGGGCACGAACAACCCCACTTCAGCCGCCCACGGTCCGCACCAGGTCCTCGAGCCGGCCCAGGCGCGAGGTCCAGGAATAGCCGTCCTCGACGCAGCGCCGCGCCGCCGCGCCCAGGCCGGCCGGGGCGTCGCCGGCCAGGATGCGCGCCGTGGCGGCGGCGAAATCCGCGGGATCGTCGGCCAGCAGCACGTGCGCGCCGTGGTCGGCGTCGATGCCCTCCAGGGCCTGCGAAGTGACCACCGTGGGCCGGGCCATGGCCATGGCCTCCAGCACCTTGTTCTGCACCCCGCGGGCGACCCGGATGGGGGCCACGGCCGCCGCCGCGCCGTGGATGTAGGGGCGCACGTCGTCGACCCGGCCGGTGACGGTGATCGCCGGGTCGCCGGCCAGCCGCGCCACCGCGGGGCTGGGGTTGGCGCCGACGATGAACAGGCGCACGTCCGCCACCTGGCGACGCAGCACCGGCAACACCTCGTCGGCGAACCAAGTGACCGCGTCCACGTTGGGCCAGTAGTCCATGGTGCCGGTGAAGGTCAGCGCCGGGCCGCCCGGCCCGATCACGTCGGGATAGGCGTTGTCGGGGCTGAAGTAGTCGGTGTCGACGCCGTTGCCGACGGCGTGGATCTTGGCCGCCGATTCCGGCGCCAGGTCGCGGAACAACTGCGCCTCGGCGTCGGAGACGAAGATGCCGGCGGCCATGCGCCGGGCCACGTCGCGGTCGTGGGCCAGCATCTTGCGGTATTCCCGGGCGAACACCCAGCGCAGGGGGCCGGCGTGGGTCTCGGCGTACTGGCGCCACTTGTCGGAATCCACGTCGACGAAGTCCATGATGCTGGCCGCCGGCAGGTCGGGCCGGCGCACCACGTACTGGGCCATGGCCGAGGAGTAGACGAACACCACGTCGGGCCGGACCGTGCGCATGGTGGCATCGACCCAGCGCGCCAGGCCGCGGTCGAAGAAGTACGGTTCGCTGAGCGAGGTGCCGGTGACCAGGGCGCGGGCCGAGCGCACCTTGGCCAGGCGCTTGTCCAGGCGCGCGAAGTGCGACCCGGCGCAGGTGGCCGCCAGCCCCTCCACATGGGGCCAGTCCTCGGCCTCGTCGACGAAGCAGCCCAGGTGCACCTGGCCCGTGGCCTGGAAATGGCGCAGGAAATGGTAGGCGCGGATCTTCTCGCCCTTGTTGGGCGGATAGGGGATGCGCTGGGCCAGGAACAGGACCTTGCGTCCGCTCATGTCGGATCCGGTTCGCCGTTGGCCCGGCGGTCCATGCGCCGGATGGTCCCCGTGGTGCTGTGGCCCTCGGCCAGCTCGGCCAGCACCACGCGGCCGCCGTAGCCGGTCACCAGGTTGCCGCCCACCACCTGCGCCACCGTGTAGTCGGCGCCCTTGACCAGGACGTCGGGGCGCAGGGTCTCGATCAGGCGCAGGGGGGTGTCCTCGTGGAACACCACCACCATGTCCACGTCGGCCAGCGACGCCAGCACCGTGGCGCGGGCCGATTCGGACTGCACCGGGCGGCCGGGCCCCTTCAGGCGGCGCACGGACCCGTCGCCGTTCAGGCCCACGATCAGGTGGTCGCACTGGGCCGCCGCCTGGGCGATGAGGGAAACATGCCCCGGGTGCAGCAGGTCGAAGCAGCCGTTGGTGAAGCCCACGCTGCGCCCCTTGCGGCGCCACAGGGCGACCCGTTCCTCGGCCGCGTCCAGGGTCAGGACCTTGGCCTCGGCGCCGGACAGGTCCTGGTGGTGCAGGGCCTCGGCCAGTTCGGCCGGGTGGACCACGGCGGTGCCCACCTTGCCGACCACGATGCCGGCGGCAGCGTTGGCCAGCCCCATGGCGTCGACCAGACCGGCGCCGGCGGCGACCGCGGCGGCCAGGGTGGCGATCACCGTGTCGCCGGCGCCCGAAACGTCGTACACCTCGCGCGCCTGGGCGTGGTGGTGGACGGCGTCCTCGCCGTCGCGCACCAGGGTCATGCCGTCGCGGCTGCGCGTCGCCAGCACGGCGCCCAGGCCGCAGGTGTCGATCAGGTGGCGGGCGGCGGCGGCCACCGCCGCGTCGGCATCGCCGGGGCCGTCCACGGGCAGGCGCGCCGCCTCGGCCAGTTCGCGCAGGTTGGGGGTAACCACGGCGGCGCCCCGATAGCGGCCGTAGTCGGCGCCCTTGGGGTCCACGAACACCGGCCGGCCGGCCTTGGCGGCCAGGCCGATCATCTCCTCGGCCAGGCCGTCGGCCAGCACGCCCTTGCCGTAGTCGGACATGACCACCACGGCGCAGGCGTCCAGGCCGCCGGCGAAGGCGGCCAGCACGGCGGCCCGGGTTCCGGCGTCCAGGTCGGCGGTGGTCTCGTGGTCGACACGCAGGATCTGCTGCCCGGCGGCCAGGAACCGGGTCTTGACCGAGGTTTCCCGCCCCGGGGCCACGCACAGGCGGGCATCGACCCGGGGGTTGCCGGCAATCAGGGCCCGGACCTCGTCGCCGGCGGCGTCGTCGCCGACCACGCCGACCACGGACACCCCGGCGCCCAGGGCCAGCAGGTTGCGCACCACGTTGCCGGCGCCGCCCAGGTAGGTGGTGTCGCCGCGCGCCCGCAGCACCGGGATCGGCGCCTCGGGCGAGACCCGGGACACGTCGCCGTGGACGAACCGGTCCAGCATCACGTCGCCGACGCACAGGACGCGGGCCGCCGCCAGTTGCTCGACCAGGGGCGCGAGCCCGGCGTTCATCCCAGCAGCCCCATCTCGATCTCCAGGCCGCCGCACAGCATGTGGCCGATCAGGATGTGCATCTCCTGGATGCGCGCCGTGTCGTCGGACGGCACCACCAGCAGCGGGTCGGCCAGGCCGACCATGCGCCCGCCGTCGCGGCCGCCCAGGCCGGCGGCGACGCAGCCCTTCTCCCGCGCCGCGGCCAGGCCGCGCAGGACGTTGTCGCTGTTGCCCGAGGTGGAGATGCCGATGGCCACGTCGCCGGGCCGGCCCACGGCCACCACCTGGCGCGCGAACAGGTCCTGGAAGCCGAAGTCGTTGCCGATGGCGGTCAGGGACGAAGTGTCGGTGGTCAGGGCCAGGGCCGCCAGGGCCGGCCGGTCGGTCTTGTAGCGGACGGTCAGCTCGGTGGCGATGTGCTGGGCGTCGGCGGCGCTGCCGCCGTTGCCGAACAGCATGATCTTGCCGCCCGCCGCCAGGCTGCGGGCGCAGGCGTCCAGCAGGCGCGCGAATGGCTCCGCCACGGCCGCGCGGGTGGCCGCCACGGTATCGTGGTGCCGGTCGAACTCGGCGTCATAAAACGCCTGGATGTCCACTCGCTTCCTCCCGGTTCCGCGCCTGGGGCCGCCACCGCCCCGGCCACGGCCAAGGGCGTCAGATCCGCCAGAGCTTCACGCCCTCGGGCCGGCCGCCGCGGTCGAGCGCGCAGCGCACGTCGACCACGAACCCCTGCCGGTCGTGCAACAGCCCGGTGACCAGGCCCCAGCCGCCCTCGCGGTACTCGCGGTGGGGCACGGCCAGGATCACCGCGTCGGCGGGAGTCAAGTCCGCCAGGGGCGTCAGGGTCAAGCCGTATTCCTCCTTGACCTCCGCGGGGTCGGCCATGGGGTCCGTCACCTGCACCTGCAGGCCGTAGGACTCCAGCTCTTCGGCGATGTCCGTGACCTTGGTGTTGCGGCAGTCGGGCACGTCCTCCTTGAAGGTGACGCCCAGGATGGTGACGCCGCGCCGCCCGCCGTTGCCGGATTTCAGCAGCCGCTTGACCGTCTCGCCGGCGATCCAGGCGCCCATGCCGTCGTTGATGCGGCGGCCGGCCAGGATGACCTGGGGGTTGTAGCCCACGGCCTCGGCGCGGAAGGTCAGGTAGTAGGGATCGACGCCGATGCAGTGGCCGCCCACCAGCCCCGGCGAGAACGGCAGGAAGTTCCACTTGGTGCCGGCGGCCTCCAGCACGTCGTGGGTGTCGATGCCCAGGCGGTCGAAGATCAGCGCCAGCTCGTTCATCAGCGCGATGTTCAGGTCGCGCTGGGTGTTTTCGATGACCTTGGCGGCCTCGGCGGCCTTGATGCTGGGCGCCCGGTGGACGCCGGCCTCGACCACGCTGCCATAGACCTGGGCCACGACCTCGAGGGTCTCGGCGTCCTGGCCCGACACGACCTTGGTGATGGTCTCGAAGCGGTGCACCTTGTCGCCGGGGTTGATGCGCTCGGGCGAATAGCCGACGGTGAAGTCGGGGCCGCACTTGAGGCCCGATTCCGCCTCCAGCACCGGCACGCATTCCTCCTCGGTGACGCCCGGGTAGACCGTGGACTCGAAGACCACGATGTCGCCCTTCTTCAACTGCCCGCCCACGGTCTTGGCCGCCGACAGGACGGGCCGCAGGTTGGGCCGGTTGGTGCCGTCGATGGGGGTCGGCACGGCGACGATGTGGAAATCGGCGTCGCGCAGGTCCTTGGGTTCGCAGCTGAAGACCAGGTTGGCGGCCTTCAGGGTCGCATCGTCGATCTCGCCGGTGCGGTCGTGGCCGGCGATCAGCTCCTTGATGCGCCCCTCGTTGATGTCGAAGGCGACCACGGGGGTGCCCTTGCGTCCGAACGCGACGGCGACCGGGAGTCCGACGTACCCCAGGCCGATGACGGAAATGCGCCGGTTGTGGCTCACTATGCGACTCCGTAGAAATCTTTGTACCAGGCGACGAACCGGGCGATACCTTCCTCGACCGGGGTGTTCGGGCGGTAGTTCACCCGCTCGATCAGGGCGTCGACGTCGGCCCAGGTGGCCGCCACGTCGCCGGGCTGCATGGGCAGCATGTTCTTCTCGGCCTTGCGGCCCAGGTTCTCTTCCAGCAGCTCGATATAGCGCATCAGCTCGACCGGGCGGTTGTTGCCGATGTTGTACAGGCGGTAGGGCGCGGTGACGCTGGCGCCCGGATCGGGCTCGTCGCCGCCGGCCTCGGGGTCCGGCTCGGGGATGGTGTCCAGCACCGCGATCACGCCGCCGACGATGTCGTCGATGTAGGTGAAGTCGCGCTGCATCTGGCCCTGGTTGAAGACGTCGATGGGGCGCCCTTCCAGGATCCCCTTGGTGAACAGGAACAGCGCCATGTCGGGCCGGCCCCAGGGGCCGTACACGGTGAAGAAGCGCAGGCCCGTGGTCGGCAGGCCGAACAGGTGGCTGTAGGTGTGGGCCATCAGTTCGTTGGCCTTCTTCGACGCGGCGTACAGGCTGATGGGATGGTCGACGGCATCGTGGACCGAGAACGGCATCCGCGTGTTGGTGCCGTAGACCGAGCTGGACGAGGCATAGACCAGGTGCTCGGCCTCGACCGCGCGGCAGCCCTCCAGGATGTTCATGAAGCCGACCAGGTTGCTGTCGACGTAGGAATGCGGGTTGGTCAGGCTGTAGCGCACCCCGGCCTGGGCCGCCAGGTTGATGACCCGGTCCGGCCGCTGGCTGGCGAACAGGTCGGCCATGGCCGCCCGGTCCTCCAGGCTGATGCGCGCCTCGGTGAAATTGGGGTGGTCGGCGATGCGCGCCAGGCGCGCCTTCTTCAGGTTGACGTCGTAGTAGTCGTTCAGGTTGTCGAGGCCGACGACGGCGTCCCCGCGGTCCAGCAGCTTGCGGCAGACTTCATTTCCGATGAAACCGGCCGAACCGGTGACGAGCACTTTCATGATGGGGCCTCTGGGAACCGAACGTGGACGGGCGGCGACGTGCGCAACGGCCGGATTTTCAATTCATTTCCTTTCAGAATTATTACGGAAACCCAAGAAAATCCTGGTCTTTTCGCCATTGCCGGGGACCGGCGCCGCGGCACCGGCCGCGGCCGCGAACGGGGGCTCATTCGCGCATGTTGAAGGTCTTCATCAGGTCATAGAGGGTCGGCCGGCTGACCCCCAGCAGCTTGGCCGCGGCCGACACGTTGTTGTCCGACAGCTCCAGCGCGCGGGTGACGATTTCGCGTTCCGCCTCCTCGCGGGCCTGCTTGAGGGTCGGGAAGGTCGGCGCCTCCTCCGACGCCTGCAGCCCCAGGTCGGTGGCGGTGATCATCTTGCCGTCGGACAGGACCACGGCGCGCTTCATCTTGTTTTCCAGCTCGCGCACGTTGCCGGGCCAGGCGTGGGCGTTGATGGCGGCCAGGGCGTCGGCGGTGAAGCCCTTGATCTTGCGCTCCAGGTTCTTGCTGAACTGCTGCAGGAAGAACTTGGCCAGCAGCACGGCGTCGCCCTGGCGCTCGCGCAGGGGCGGGATGTGCACGCCGACCTCGTCCAGGCGGTAGTACAGGTCCTCGCGGAAGGTCTGGCGGGCGATCATGTCCTGCAGCGACTTGTTGGTGGCCGAGACGATGCGCACGTCGACCTTGATCTGGGTCCGCCCGCCGATGCGCTCGATCACCCGCTCCTGCAGGAAGCGCAGCAGCTTGGCCTGCAACTGCAGCGGCATGTCGCCGATCTCGTCCAGAAACAGGGTGCCCTTGTCGGCCTGCTCGACCTTGCCGATGGTCTGCTTGACGGCGCCGGTGAAGGCCCCCTTCTCGTGGCCGAACAGCTCGGATTCCAGCAGGTTCTCGGGGATGGCGGCGCAGTTGATGGCGATGAACGGCCCCGTGGCCCGGTCGCTGGCCTGGTGCAGGGCCTTGGCCAGGACCTCCTTGCCGGTGCCGCTTTCGCCGGTCAGCAGCACGCTGACCTCGGACTTGGCCACCCGCTCGACGATCAGGCAGGCCTGCAGCATTTCGGGGCTCGACGCGATGATGCCGTCGAAGGGCGAGGTGCGCTGGGATTCCGACAGGCGCAGGTTTTCCTGCTCCAGCTCGTACAGCTGCTCGGCGCGCTCGATGATCAGGCGCAGGACGTCGATGTCCACCGGCTTGGGGTAGAAGTCGTAGGCGCCCAGGCTGACGGCCTTGACCGCGTTCTGCCGCTCCTCGTTGCCGCTGGCGATGATGACCTTGGTCTCGGGCTTGAACGACAGCATGGATTCCAGGGTCGCCAGCCCCTCGGTGGCGCCGTTGGGATCGGGCGGCAGTCCCAGGTCCAGCACCACCACGTTGGGATCCTCCTTGCGCAGGGTGGTGAGCGCCGAATCCCGGTCCTCGGCAAGGAAGACCTCGGTATTCTCGAGGGCGTCCTGCAGGGCCCAGCGCATCTGGCTGCGCAGGCCCGGATCGTCCTCGACGATGAGAAGCTTCTTCGACTTGTCCATACGGTGTTGTCCTAGACCATTGTCGTCCGTCGCCGGCGGCACCCGTCAGCGTCAATCATTAACAGGCAGATAAACCTGCATGGAAGTCCCTTTTCCAAGCACCGAGGCCACCTCCAGGCGGCCGCCCATCTCGCGCACCAGCTGCCGCGCCTGGTAGGCGCCCAGGCCGTAGCCCTCGGACTTGCCGGTGTCCAGGGGCCGGAAAAGCTGTGTCCGCACGTATTCGTCGTCCATGCCGGGGCCGTTGTCGCCGACCTCGATCAGGGCCTCGTTGTCGCGCACCCGCATCAGCCGCAGGCGCACCTCGCCGTCCAGCCCGGCGGCCTCGATGGCGTTCTGGATCAGGTGGTCGAGCACCGAGGCCAGCCGCTTGCGGTCGATCTCGGCGCGCAGGGGCCCCTCGGTCAGGTCCAGGGCCAGGTCCGTCTTGCGCCGGCGCCATTCGTCGCCGATCTCGCCCACCAGGGCGCGCAGGTTGACCGGCTCGGCGCCCGCGGCGGGCGCCGCGGCGCCGCCGGCCGCCGGCTTGGCCTCGCCGTCGCGGGCGGTCTTGAACTGCTTCAACAGCTCCTTCATGCGAATGACCGAGTTGCTGACCGTGGCCAGCATGTCCTTCTGGAACTCCGGGTTGTCGCCGAACTTCTCGGCGTTCTGGACCATCAGGGACATCTGCGAGACCACGTTCTTGATGTCGTGGATCAGGAACGCCGAGCGCCGGTTGAACGCCTCCAGGCGGCGGGCGTCCGACAGGGCGTGGGCGGACTGCTCCTCGGCCAGGTAGCTGGCGGCCTGGCGGCCGACGGTCTTCAACAGGTCGAAGACCTCCCAGTCCAGCATGCGCGCCCGCGGCATGCCCAGGACCAGGAAGGCGATCAGCTCGTCGCCGTGGATCAGGGGCACCACCAGGCCGGCGCGGGGGTGGTTCAGCAGCCAGTCGGGCACCTCCAGCCCGGCGTAGCTGTCGGCCTTGCGGCCCTCGCGCACCTCGTCCAGGTCGATGATGAAGTGGGTCCGCGCCAGGAACCCGACCAGGGCGCTGTCGACGCGGGCGGCCGGGAACTTCTCGCCCGGCAGGTCGCCGGAGAAGTTCCAGGTGGCACTGGGCAGGAAGGCGCTGTCCTCGTCGCGCAGGACCCACAGCCCGCCCGAGGTGCTCTGGGTGATGTTGCCGACGGCGCGGATGATGCGCTGGTGCAGGCCGGTGCGCCGGTCGTCGACCGAGATGGTCCGGGTGAAGCGCAGCCATTCCTCGCGGTAGTCGTAGTTGTAGCTGAAGAAGTTCTTGCTGATCCAGACCCGCACCTTGGCCCGGATGGAGCCCGACGAGAACAGCACGATCAGCAGCACGATCGCCGCCGAGAAGAAGAAGATCTGGAAGATGTTGCCCCAGTCGCCGCCGAACTGGCGCAGGTAGTACCCGGCCACGGACATGACCAGCAGGTACAGGCCGCTGCCCAGCAGGACCGTGGAGTGGAACACGATGTTGCGCGACACGTGGAGGTTGATGTCCCAGGTGCGCGAGCGCGACGCCGACACGGCGATCAGCGGCACGGCGATGGCGTCGATGATGCCGCGGGCCTGCAGCAGGTTGTCGTCGATGCGGCGGAACAGGGTGGCGTCGGCGTACAGGAAGAAGTCGTAGGTGAACAGGGCCCCCACGCCCAGGCAGATGTGCTTCAGGGCCCAGCGCCGCTCCTCGTCCGCGTTGCGGTACAGGTTCTCCAGGATCAGCAGGCCGAGGACGCTGAGCAGGAGCTGCGCCGCCACCGAGGCCCGCAGCAGCACCCAGGGGAAGACCCCCAGGTCGTGCATGATGGGAACGAAGGTGCCGCCGATCACGATCACCAGGCAGCCGGCCGCGGCGGAAAAGAAGGCGACCCGCTTCATCTGGTCGCCGCGGTCGTCGGCGCGCAGCCCCAGCAGGGCGCCGATGGCGAAGTACCAGGCGAAGTTGCGGGCCATCTCCAGCAGGGTCAGGACCGCCGGGTACCCCCCCTGCTGCGCCGACAGCGCCGTCGACGCCGCCCAGGTGGCCGTTGCCCCCGCCGCCAGCATCAGCAGGTTGCGGTAGCGCGAACGCGCCTTGCTGTACCAGATCAGGATGGTCAGCAAGGTGAACGCGACGGCACAGATCCCGTAGCTGATGACTTCTGCGTGCGCGATCACAACCGGGGACTCGAGATCACCGGACTCCTTCCGGCCACAGAACAACCCGTACCGTCTGTATCAGGATCAGGAAATCCAGGAACAGACTGCGGTTCTTCACGTAATACAAGTCGTAAGCCAGCTTGCGCTTGGCGTCCTCTTCGGAGGCGCCGTAAGGATAGTTGATTTGCGCCCAGCCGGAAATCCCCGGCTTCACCCGGTGGCGCTCGTTGTAGTAGGGGATCCTTTCGCACAGGGATTCGACGAAATAGGGACGTTCCGGCCGCGGCCCGATGAAGCTCATGTCCCCCATCAGCACGTTCAGCACCTGGGGCAATTCGTCGATCCGGGTCTTGCGGATGAAGTCGCCGACCAGGGTGATGCGGTCGTCGTCCTGCTTGGCCCATTGGGGCACGCCGTCCTTCTCCGCGTCCTCGCGCATGCTGCGGAACTTGAGCACGGGAAACACCTGGCCGTCCAAGCCCACCCGTTCCTGGCGGTAGAACACCGGCCCGGCGCTGGTGAGCTTGACCAGCAGGGCCGTGGGCAGGGTGATGGGCAGGGTGAACAGCAGAAAGGCCAGGCTGACCGCCACGTCGAAGGTGCGCTTGATCATCTGCCGGCCCCAGTCGATGCGGAACCCGTCGGAAAAGATCAGCCACCCCGGCTGCAGCACGTCCAGGTCGATTTCCGCCGCCTCCCGCTCCCAGAAGGTGTCGAAATCGGTCACCTGGGTGCCCAGCAGCTTGCATTCCAGCAGGTCCCACACGGGCATGCCCTTGCCCAGGCGCCCCTCGGGGCGCCGCCGCTCGCGCGAGGCGATGACGATCTCGTCGATCTGCTGTTCGACCACGTATTCGGCCAGGGCGTGGCGCCGGTCCAGCAGGTCGTTGCCCAGCACCGGTTCCAGCCCCTCGTCGGGGGTGGTTTCCGAGCCGAACACCACATAGGCGACGACCACGAAATGGCCCTTGTCCTCGGTTTGGGTCAGCCCGGAGATCTTGATTGCCAGGTCGCCGATGCCCAGGACCAGAACCCGGCGGCGGAACACCTCTAGGTTGACGACCTCGACGAAGGTCAGGCGCACCAGCAGCGTGACCGGGTAGGCCACGATCACGCCGGCCAGGCAGATCACGTAGTACAGGCTGGCCTGGTCGAACCCGACCAGGGAAAACAGGAACAGAAGCACGGAATTGGCGACGAAGATGATGGGGTAGGTCACCGCGCCGCGACTGACCACCGTGCCCATGTGGAAGAAGACGTCCCGGTTGTACATGCCGACCGAGGCCATGACCAGGAACGACACCGCCGTCAGCGTCAGCAGAATCCAGAGGTCGATCCGCACATCGGCGATGTCGTGGTCCCAGAACACGGCGCGCAGGACCACCAGGGCGTACATGATCGAGAAATAGAACAGGGATTCGACGATCGCCAGGGCGATGGCCGGAAACGGTATGTGGTGGCGAAACAGTCGAAGCACGCCGGACTATCCCCTGGGGCCGTTCCTTAGAAAATCAAGCCGGTCGGCACATGCCTTACAACCCGTTGGAATTGGTATAATATCCGTTCGGGTCGCGCATCTTTTCGCTCCGTTCCGAGTTCGTTTCCGTTTCAGGAACGACGTCCTAGCCGGACGCCGGCCCACTAAGATATAACGATCCCCCGTCGGAAAAGGAAGCCATCGCAAGATTCGGCAACCCACGGGTGCCGGGCGGGGCCGGCCCGCCCAGGGCACCCTTCACGTGGTATACCCTTCCACATCGGCCGTGGCATCCCCTTTCTTGATCCCCCTGAACGCCTTGCGCCACAGGTGCGGCAACAGCAGCCGCAGCGGCATGCGCAGGTAGTGGGAGCGCACGTAGAGCAGCCACAGGGCCGCGCCCGACGCGGCGGTGCGGCACGAATGGTGGTGCGGGCGCAGGGCCCGGGTGAACAGGAGATCCATCAGCCACCGGTGGCCGCCGCCCACCGGCACCGCGCGGGCGATGTCGCGGCGGGCCTGTTCGGGCACCTCGGTGCCCAGGATCAGCCGGCAGTAGCGCAGGCAATAGAACAGCGGCCGCTGCAGGTCGAGCTCCGACGCCCGGGCCACCAGGCGGGACCAGAATTCCGCGTCCTCGGCGGCGAAACGGCTCATCAGCAGGTCCAGGTCGGTCAGGTCGCGCAGCCCGCGTTCGAACTGCCCCTCGTTGAACAGGTGCACGGCGCTGTGCAGCACCATGTCCGCCGGCGCCAGCACGTACAGGTCCTCGGAACCGTCCACGGCCCGGGCGGCGTCGCGCAGCTTCTTGGCGTTGACGTCCACCCGCGCCGTCTCGGGCACGATGGTGTGGTGCACGTCGACGCAGGTGTGGCGCAGGAAATGGGTCAGGGGCGGGATCTGGTGGGTCCAGGTGCGGTAGTAGTGGTCGTCATAGGGGTCGAGGTCGGGGTCGAACCGCCAGCCGGCCAGGGTCAACTCCTTCTCCACCTCGGGCAGGGCCGTGCGCGGCACCATCAGGTCCACGTCGCCGAACAGCCGCCCCCGCCCCGACGGCAGGCCGGTCAGGACGTAGGCCGCGCCCTTGAGCAGGAAGATGGGCACGCCGGTGACGGCGAGGTTCCGGCGCAGGCATTCCACCTCCCAGCGCACGTCGCGCCACTGCTTCTCGGCCAGGGACCATTCCGCCTCCAGGTGCCGGCGCGGGGCCTCCGGCACGCTGTCCAGCAGGCCGGCCTCGGCCAACCGGTGGTGCACCCGGCCCAGCAGGCCCGACTCGCGGCCCTGGCGCACGAGCAGGTCCCAATCGGCATCGCGCAGGGACCGGATGGCCGTGGGATCGCGCAGCACCGGGGTCAGAAGGTCCGCCGGAAGGTCCATGGAATCACCGGGTTGCAGGCACAGTTGGCGCAGTATGCGTCAGCTAAGCCTCGGACGCCAGGGAGGAAAAGACCTGCACCGCATGATCGAGATCGCTGTAGCGGAAGTCGTAGCAGGCGCAGGAATCGAGGATTCCGGCCAGCACGTCGAAGCCCCGCCGGCCATGGACGCTGTAGTTGAAGGCGTTCTCGCCCATCTCCATGAAGGTCGCCGCCTTGGACCTGGGCGCCAGCGAGGTTTCGGCGCCCGGCAGGTAGTTGGGGAACACGATCCAGGCGGGGCGCGCCGGGTCCCGCTTGCGCGCCACGCTGTCGCGGGGCGCCCGCATCAGGGCGACGGTGCCCTTGTGGGTTTCCTCGGCCGGCTCGCTGAACACCGCGTCGGGGGCGAAGCGGGTCATCACCTCGATGGACTTGT
Organism: Hyphomicrobiales bacterium; assembly: GCA_024236415.1. Classification (GTDB taxonomy): domain Bacteria; phylum Pseudomonadota; class Alphaproteobacteria; order Rhodospirillales; family JACKKN01; genus JACKKN01. Next base: position 157,289 of record JACKKN010000004.1, on the reverse strand, counting down.
TCTTCAGGCTGACGGGCCGGGCCAGCGGCACCACCAGCCCGTCGTCCAGGGTGATCAGGGCCATCTCGTCGGACATCAGCCGCCAGCCGCGGCAGGCCAGGCCGGCGCAGAGGGTGCTCTTGCCCGACCCGGGCGGCGCCGGCATGATCACCACCCGCCCGTTCCGCTCCAGGGTGGCGGCATGCAGGATCAGGAACTGGTTGGCCATGGTGCCGACGGCCCAGTTCATGCCCCATTCGAACATGGGCAGGGCCTGGTCGAGCGGCAACGGCTCGAACAGGGCCTGGTGGTCGTACAGCAGTTGGGCCTGCGGCTGGAACCAGCGGCGCAGCGACCGCGGCCGCATGACCGAGACGTGGAAATCGGCGAAACCCCGGTCGTCCTCCACCGGATAGTCGGCGTACAGCAGCGACAGGCCGCGCTCCATGATCGGCATGTCGGTCCAGATGCGCGAGACGAAAGGCCCGGTCCGCAGCATCACGCCCGGTCCGCGCAGCCGTCTTGTCAGGTCCTGGGGGGCGAGGTCGCCGAGGTTCATATCTCCACTTCCGCGACGAGGTTCGTCATGCGAAAGCGAAATATGGTCCGTTGGCACCAATCGAGCAACTCATTGTCTTCCGGCGCTTCCAGCAGCTCGGCCATGCGGGCGGCCAGTTCCTTGTCGGACAGCGGCGCCGCTGCGAACAGCAGCAGGGCCGAGGTGGCCAGGGGATCGAGATGGTGGGTGTCGCCCGACTGGTCGTCGTAGACGACGCATTCCCCGTCCCACAGTCGGCGGGACAGGTGATGGGTCAACTGGAACCGTCGGGGAAGCCGCATGCGCGCAACCTCCGGTCGCGCGCCGCGGTCAGCTGAAGGTCTGCTGGAAGAAATCGACGACCTCTTCCGTGCTCCACCCGTCCCACCCGAAGGCGGTGTTGTTGGTGAGCGCGGCGACGACCAGGGTCTTCACCGTCGCCTTGTCCATGTAGTTGGACGCGCCGAGAACCGTGGCGTTCAGCCAGGCGGCGACGGCATGGGCGCCGAACTGCTGGGGGTCCGAGTTCGGCAGGTCGCCGGTGCCGTAAACGGAGTTGACCAGGGTGTTGTTGACGCCGGGGACCAGGCTGGCGCTTTCGTCATTCTTTTCGCAGCAGGGACCGTAGTTGGTGTTGTTCGATTGCCACCAGTAATTGCTGCCCGACTGCTCGCACCGGTCGGGCTCCGGCGGCGGCGGGTTGTTATGGTGGGCGACCTGGAAGCTGCCCAGGTCGTCGGTCCCGCCGGTGCCGACCATGGTCGGCGTCGGGGCGACGTTGGTCGCGCGCCGGCCGCCCGTCAGGCTCAGCACCATGCACAGGGTATACCATTCCGGCCAATGGGGGCTGGGGATCCCGAACACCTGTCCCCAGGTCTTCTGGCCCTCGTACTGGTAATAGTCCAGGTGCTCGTTGCAGACGGGCTTCTTCTTACATTCGCTCCACCAATAGCCCGGGGAGCGGCCGTCGCACACGTGCTTCTTGTGGCTCAGCGACGTCGTCTGGATCAGCGAGGCGTAGATCGACGGCTGGCAATAGCCCTTCTTGTTGTCGCCGTCGCCCTTGCCCTTGCCCTTGTCCTTGGTATAGGTGGCCAGGGCCGACCGGTTGCTCAGGGTCGCCAGGACGGGGGCCGCCGCCAGGCCGCCGGCGATGAACTTGCGGCGCGCCGCCAGCTTCGCCTGCGTGGCCCCGTCGTCGTCCGCGCCGGGCCCGGATTCCGGGGCGACCGCGGGGGTCGCGTTCTTGATGTCCTGGTTCTTTGCGTCTTCCATGACGGTACCGTTCCTTCGACGAAGCGCATGGCGCGCGACGATTTTGCAGCTGCTTGGCCCTTAACAAGCACAAATTGGGCCAGATTTCTTAACAAATTGAATTTAAACAATTTCTTAAGGTGCCGTTGGCGGAGCCGATCATATCACGGCGGAAACGGGCGCTGAACTGAAAAAAATCCCGACACCCCCCAACGGGTTCAACCACCAATTTTCGGACCGGAACCGCATTATCGGATTAACTACTTGATAAATCTCGATAATGCGTCCGTCCGGCCCGGTCGCCGAGTGTAATGAATTCCGACATCCCCGCGTCCAGGCTCCTCCTTCTAGCAGCGACTTCTTTCGCAATCATTTCAGCCGGCCCGGGACGGCCGGCGGCGGCGCCCCCCCGCCGGCGGCGGCGAATCGGGCCGAAACCGGCGGCCGGAAACAGGCGTGAAACACGGGGGTAATACGGCGGAAAGAAAGGGAGGATACTCAACCCATTGTTCATCAACGCCAACAACGGGCAAGGCTCCTGTTACATGCAACTCGCTGAAAAATTGGATGCTTTCATGGGCGTCAAATCGACCAACATCACCGCCGTGCAACACCGTGTGCCCAAAGAGGCCCGCTGGCGCGCGAACCGCCACATGGGCGGCGTGCTCTGGTTCACGGGCCTGTCCGGCGCCGGCAAGTCGACCCTGGCCTTCGAGCTGGAACACCTGCTGTTCGACAAGGGCTACCAGGCCTACGTGCTGGACGGCGACAACGTGCGGCACGGCCTGTGCTCGGACCTGGGCTTCTCGCCCCACGACCGGTCCGAGAACATCCGCCGCATCGGCGAGACGGCGTCCCTGTTCGCCGAGGCCGGCTTCATCGTGCTGAGCGCCTTCATCTCGCCCTACCGCGAGGACCGGCTGGTGGCGCGCACCGCCGCCGGCGAGAACTTCAACGAGATCTACCTCAGCGCCGACGTGTCGGACTGCGAGAAGCGCGACCCGAAGGGCCTGTACCAGAAGGCCCGGCGCGGCGAGATTCCCGAGTTCACCGGCATCTCCGCCCCCTACGAGGCCCCCATCGACCCCGAGCTGGTGATCGACACCGGCAAATTGGAGGTCCAGGAAAGCCTGGAGATTCTGCTAAGGTATATCGAGCAGCGGTTCGCCATGCCGGAATAGGCCGGCGCGCGGCGGCACCGGTAACCAGGAGCGGAAAATGAGCGCAGCAATCTACCCGGTCATCCTGTCGGGCGGATCGGGCACCCGGTTGTGGCCCCTGTCCCGGTCGCACTATCCCAAGCAGCTGCTGCCGCTCACCTCCGACCTGTCCATGCTGCAGGAAACGGCGAAGCGGTTCCTCGACGCCCGCTTCGCCGAACCGCTGATCATCTGCAACAACGACCACCGCTTCATCATCGCCCAGCAGCTGCGCGAGCTGGGCATCCGCCCCGACCGCATCGTGCTGGAGCCGGTCGGCCGCAACACGGCGCCGGCGGTGGCCGTGGCCTGCCTGCTGGCGGCCGAACACGACCCCGAGGCCACGGTCCTGGTGGTCCCGTCCGACCACGTGATCCAGGACGTGGACCGGTTCCTGGCCGCCGTCGACACCGGCCGCCAGGCCGCCGAGCAGGGCCGCCTGGTGACCTTCGGCATTCCGCCCCTGGCGCCCGAGACCGGCTATGGCTACATCCGCCGCGGCGGCCCGGTGGCCGGCGCCGAGGGCTGCTTCGAGGTCGACGCCTTCGTCGAGAAGCCGGACGCCGAGACCGCCTGGACCTACCTGGACCACGGCGGGTACGACTGGAACAGCGGCATGTTCCTGCTGCCCGTGGCCGGTTTCCTGGCCGAGCTGGAACGCCTCAACCCCGACCTGCTGGCCGGCTGCCGCCTGTCGGTCGAAAGGGCCCAGACCGACCTGGACTTCCTGCGCCTGGACCACGATTCCTTCGCCGGGGTGCAGTCGATCTCGGTCGACTACGCGGTCATGGAGCACACCGACAAGGCCGCCGTGGTGCCGGCCGAGATGGGCTGGAACGACGTCGGCGCCTGGTCGGCCCTGTGGGACATCGGCGCCAAGGATTCCGACGGCAACGTGACCCAGGGCGACGTCCTGTGCCACGACACCGCCGACAGCTACATCCGCACCGACGGGCCCCTGGTGGCCGCGGTGGGGGTGCAGGACCTGGTCATCGTCGCCACCGACGACGTCATCATGGTCACGCCCAAGGACCGGGCCCAGGACGTGAAGGCGGTGGTCGAGACCCTGGCCGAGTGCGACCGCACCGAGCACATGTTCCACACCCGGGTCTATCGCCCCTGGGGCTTCTTCCAGGGCATCGACGCCGGCGGCCGCTATCAGGTCAAGCTGATCGAGGTCAACCCGGGCTCCAAGCTGAGCCTGCAGATGCACTACCACCGCGCCGAACACTGGATCGTGGTCAGCGGCACCGCCCAGGTCACCAAGGGCAACGACACCATCCTGCTGCAGCCCAACGAGTCGACCTTCATCCCGCTGGGGGTCACCCACTCCCTGGAGAATCCGGGCCGGGTGCCCCTGCGCCTGATCGAGGTGCAGTCCGGCGACTACCTGGGCGAGGACGACATCGTCCGCTTCGAGGACATCTACGGCCGCGCCGGCGCCACCAACTGAACTCTCCCACATCCGGCCCCACCCCGGGCCCGCCCGGGCGCCCGGCGCCGCCGAATCCCCTTGGGCTGGGCAATTTATTTGCTAGACTTCCGGACCGGCGGGGCAATCCAGGGAGCAGCAGGCACGATGGGCGACACCGAACGCGATGGCGGTGACCTGACCGGATTCCTGGCCGGCGCCGACCTGTTCCCCGGCTTCGAGGCCCCGGTGTACGAGGCCCTGGCGACCGAGCTGGAGGCCCGGACCGTGGCCGCCGGCGAGGCCGTGTTCTCGGCCGGCGACCCGGTCGACGGGGTCTACCTGGTGCGCCGCGGGCGGCTGACGGCGGCCCTGCCCAACAAGGACGGCGGCCACGACTACATCCACACCGAGCCGGGCCAGAGCGTGGGCGTGATCCAGCGGTTCCGCGACGCCCGTCGCTCGGCCACGGTGACGGCGGCCGAGGACAGCGAGGTCCTGCTGATGACCCCGGCCGCCTTCGACCGGCTGATGGAGCGGTTCCCCGACGCCTTCGGCCGGGTGGCCCAGCTCATGTCCGACCGGGTGCAGCGCATCCACTTCGGCGTCATCCTGCGCCTCAACCCCCTGTTCCGCGACCTGGACGAGGCGATCCTGCGCGCGGTCGAGCAGCGGGTCGAACTGGTGACCGTGCCCAGCGGCCAGCTCCTGTGCCGCCAGGGCGACGAGTCCGACGCCCTGTTCGTGGTCATCAGCGGCCGCCTGCGCATCTGGAAGCAGAATTCCGGGCCCGGCGCCAGCGTGTTCCTGAACGAGGTCGGCCAGGGCGGCAGCGTCGGCGAGATGGGCGTGGTCACCGGCAGCCCGCGGGCCGCCGACGTGAAGGCCATCCGCGACACCACCGTGGGGCGGCTGAGCCGCGACGCGCTGCAGGACCTGCTGCGCCGCCACCCCGAGGAGCTGAACAAGCTGTTCATGCGCATGGTCATGCAGCATTTCGGCAGCGACGCCGGCGCCGCCGCCAAGCCCAAGAACTCGACCAACACCTTCGCCCTGATCCCCATCGACGGCGACGTGCCCATCGGCGACGTGGGCCGCTGGCTGGGCGCCGCCATGGCCCGCGTGGGCACCACCTTCGTCCTCGACAGCGAGGGCTGCGACGCCCAGTTCGACGCCCGCCGGGCGTCGCAGACCGGGTTCGAGGAGTCCCTCAACGCGCCGCTGCTGGACTGGCTGAACCAGCAGGAGTTCGCCCACGACTTCACCCTGTACGTGGGCGACGGCACCTTCTCGAACTGGACCCGGCGCTGCGTGCGCCAGGCCGACCACGTGCTGTTCGTGGCCCAGTCCAAGACCGCGCCGGCCATCGGCCCCATCGAGGCCCAGGTGATCGAGGCCGAGAACGTCCTCGGCCTGCGCAAGAGCCTGGTGCTGCTGCACGAGCCGGGCATCGACGTGCCGTCGGGCACCCTGGCCTGGCTGAACGCGCGCAAGATCGGCATGCACCAGCACGTGCGCAAGGGCGACGCCACCGACTTCGGCCGCCTGGCCCGGTTCCTGACCGGCCATGCCGTGGCCCTGGTGCTGGGCGGCGGCGGGGCGCGCGGGTTCGCCCACGTCGGCGTGCTGCGCGCCATGCGCAAACTGGACATCCCCATCGACCTGGTGGCCGGCACCAGCATGGGGGCCATGATCGCGTCGCAGTGCGCCATGCAGATGGACCCGGACACGATCCTGAAGAACACCCTGGACCTGTGCCTGGCCGGCGAGGAGCTGACCATCCCGGTGGTTTCCCTGTTCGCCGGCGCCAAGATGACCCGCGGCGTGCGCAAGATGATGCACGGGGTCGAGATCGAGGACCTGTGGCGGCGCTTCTTCTGCGTCTCGTGCAACCTCAGCCGGGCCGACATCGTGGTCCACGACAAGGGGCCGCTGCACGAGGCGGTGCTGGCCAGCAACACGCCGCCGGGCCTGTTCCCGCCCAAGGTCCACAACGGCGACCTGCTGGTGGATGGCTGCCTGCTGAACAACCTGCCGGCCGACGTCATGCAGCGCTACAACGAGGGCGGCGAGATGATCGCGGTCGACGTCAACCCCAAGGACGACCTGCTGGCCAACACCCCCTACGACGGCGGCCTGTCGGGGTTCAAGGTGCTGACCAGCAAGTTCAACCCCTTCGCCGAGACCATCAACGTGCCCAACATCGTCGACATCATCACCCGCTCGACCAACATCGGCGGCCTGGCGCACATGCAGCGGGTGATGCAGGGCATCGCCGACGTGTACCTGCAACCGCCGGTTTCCAAGTACGCCATCATGGCCTATGGCGAGGCCGAGGAGATCGCCCAGGTCGGGTACGACTGCGCCATGCGCGGGTTCGAGACCTGGCTGGAGGAGCGCAAGCGCCGCCGCGACGAGGCCGCCTAGGACAAATCTTTCAGGGAACAGGCATAGCCCGCCGGGCGCAGGTCCGACGCCCCGCGCACGGCCAGGGCGGCCACCAGGTCCGGCCCCGGGGCCAGGTCGTGCAGGGCCCATCGCGCCAGGGGCCCCTGGTCGGGGGGCAGGTCGATGACCCGCGCCGTTCCGGCGTCCATGGAAACCCGGATCCGGTCGGGCGGCAGGGACATGCCCAGGCCGCAGGCCTTGGCCACCGCCTCCTTGCGCGTCCACAGGCGCAGGAAGGCGGCGCCGGCGGCGGCGGCCGGCAGGGCGGCCAGGCGCCGCGCCTCGGCGGTGGAAAAATAGCTGCCGGCCACGTCCAGGAACCCCGCCGGCGCCGGCGACCGCTCCACGTCCACACCCAGTTCGCCGTCCCGGCCCAGGGCCACCAGGACGACCCCTTCGGCGTGGCTCAGGTTGAAGGACAGGGCCGGCGACCCGGCGGCCAGGGCCGGCTTGCCGTGGGGCCCCGTCACCAGATCCACTGCCCCGGGCGGCCGGCCCAGGTAGCGGCCCAGCAGGGCGCGCAGGGCCTGGCGGCCGGCGGCGAAGTCCCGCGCCGCGGCCGGGTTCTGGAATGCCCGGGCCCGGGCCAGCTCGGGGCCGCTCAGGCATCCCGGCGGCGGGGCGGCCGGGTCCGGGGCCACCGACCAGACGGCGACCTCGCCCGCGCCCAGGGTGAAGGGGAATGCCGCCACCGCCACCTGGTCGAACCGCACCGCCGCCGATCCCATCGCCGTTCCCGTGTTCCGGTTGATCACGGCCCGTCTCCGCTTGCCCGCTACGCGCCCCTCGCGTAGCATTCCGGAAAGGACCTTCATCGTTGCATTTCAAGGTCCTAAAAAAAAAGCCGATCGTCCGCTCTTGGGCAGCGTACCACGGAAGTCAGCGACGCCAGTTTAGCATTGGACACCGAACCGACGTGAGCCCGCGCCCCGCCCCCAGCGACCATACGGATGTCGTGCGCATCCTGCATGGCCACGCCGAGCGCCTGCCCGGCCGCCATGCCCTGACCTTCCTGGAAGACGGCGAGACCGAGGCCGAGCGGGTCACCTACGGCGCCTTCGACGAACGGGTCCGCGCCATCGCCGCGGTGATGCAGGAGCGCGGCGTCGCCGGCGAGCGGGTTTTGCTGCTGCACCCGCCGGGGATCGAGTTCGCCGCCGCCTTCTTCGCCTGCCTGTACGCCGGCGCGGTGGCGGTGCCGTCGCCGCCGCCCATGTCCAACCGGGCCGTGCCGCGGGTCGAGTCCATCGCCGCCGACTGCGCCCCGGCCCTGGTCCTGACCACCGCCGAGATCGCCGCCAAGACCCGCGACCAGGTGGCCAAGAGCCCGGTGCTGTCGGCCCTGCCCTGGCTGGAAACCGACGGCATCCCCGGCGCCATGGCCGACCAGTGGGCCCTGCCCGCCCTGGCCGCAGACGACCTGGCCTTCCTGCAATACACCTCGGGCTCCACGGCGGCACCCAAGGGGGTCATGGTCAGCCACGGCAACCTGCTTGCCAACATGCGCATGATCGAGGTCGGCACCGGCCACACCAGCGAGACCCCGATGCTGACCTGGCTGCCCATGTACCACGACATGGGCCTGATCGGGAACCTGATCCAGCCGCTGTACGTGGGCACCCATTGCGTGTTCATGCCGCCCATCCGCTTCATCCAGAAGCCGGTGCGCTGGCTGCAGGCGGTCCACAACCACCGCCCGCATACCAGCGGCGGCCCCAACTTCGCCTACGACCTGTGCGTGCGCAACACCACCGAGGAGGAGCGCGCCGGCCTGGACCTGCGCAGCTGGCGGGTCGCCTTCAACGGCGCCGAGCCGGTGCAGGCGCACACCCTGCGCGACTTCTCGGCCGCCTTCGCCGGCTGCGGCTTCCGCGCCGAGACCCACTATCCCAACTACGGCCTGGCCGAGGGGACCCTGATCGTCAGCGGCGGCCGCAAGACCGAGCTGCCGGTGGTCAAGGCCTTCGCCGCCGACGACCTGGACCGCCACCTGGCGGTGCCGGCGCAGCCCGAGGACCCGGCGGCGCGGCTGCTGGTCAGCAGCGGCCGCACCATCCTGGACCAGGAGATCGTCATCGTCGACGCGGACACCGCCACCCCCTGCGCCGACCTGCGCATCGGCGAGATCTGGGTCGCCGGCGGCAACGTGGCCCGCGGGTACTGGAACAAGGAGCTGGAGACCCAGCGCGACTTCAACGCCCACACCGCCGACGGCCGGCGCGGGCCGTTCCTGCGCACCGGCGACCTGGGCTTTCTGGACGGCGGCGAGCTGTTCGTCACCGGCCGCCTCAAGGACCTGATCATCATCCACGGCCGCAACGTCTATCCCCAGGACATCGAGCTGACGGCCGAGCACAGCCACGAGGCCCTGGTCGCCGCCGGCGGCGCCGCCTTCCATCTGGAGGCGGACGGCGAGGAGCGGGTGGTGCTGGTGCAGGAGATCACCCGCCACTTCCGCAAGTACGACCTGGAACAGGTCAGCGAGGCCGTGCGCGCCGCCGTCTGGGACGAGCTGGAGGTGACCCTGCACGACGTGGTGCTGGTCAAGCCCGGCAGCAACCCCAAGACGTCCAGCGGCAAGATCATGCGCCACGCCGTCAAGAACCTGTACCAGGCCGGGGACCTGCCGGTGGTATGGCGCGGCGAGGAGGCGGCGGGGACGCCGGTGGCCGCGGCGGCGTCGCGGGACGACGCGCGCGAGCTGGCCGAACGGCACGACCTGGGCGGCTACCTGCGCAGCAAGGTGGCGGCGGCCCTGAAGGTGCCGGCGGCGCGCATCGACCCGGGCCGGGCCATCCACACCCTGGGCCTCGACTCCCTGAGCGCCGCCATGCTGGCCCACGAGGTGGAGACCGAGCTGGGGGTCACCCTGCCCATCACCACCTTCATGCAGGACCATTCCCTGGACGACCTGGCCGAGGAACTGGGCCGGCGCGTGCCGCAGACGGCGCGCAAGCCGTCCATGCGCCTGCGCGCCCTGGGCTCGCGCCTGGCGGCGCCGCGCGGCGGCGAGCCGGCGGACAAGACGACCTGCATGACCCGCGGCCAGCGGGCCCTGTGGTTCCAGCAGCAGTTGATGCCGGAAAGCCCGGCGTTCAACGTGGCCCTCAGCCTGCGCATCCAGGGCGCCGTGGACGGCGAGGCCCTGGACCGGGCGCTCGGCGGCCTGGCCGACCGCCATCCGCTGCTGCGGGCGCGGCTGGTGCGGCGCAGCGGCGAGCCGCTGATGCAGATCCGCCACCAGTGGGCCCTGGCCGCCGGCCGGGCGTCCCTGCGCGGGCAGTCGTCGCACGCCGCCCTGCGCGCGCTGATCGACGAGGCCCGGATCCCCTTCAACCTGGACGGCGGCGACCTGGTGCGCGCCACCCTGTTCGAACTGGGCGCCGACGACCACGTGCTGCTGGTCTGCCTGCACCACATCATCTGCGACGGCTGGTCCATCAACCTGTTCCTGGACGATTTCTGCCGCCTGTACGAGGCGGCGACCAGCGGCGCCACGGCGGACCTGCCGGCCGCCACCCCCTACGAGGACCTGCTGGAATGGCAGGAAGGCGGCCTGTCCGGGGCCGAGGGCACGGCCGACCTGGCGTTCTGGCGCCGCGCCCTGGAACAGGCGCCGTCGCACGTGGACCTGCCCATCGCCGGCAAGCGCCCGGCGGTGCAGACCTTCAACGGCGAATCCCGGGCCATCGACCTGCCGGCGGACCTGGTGCAGCGGGTGCGCGCCCTGGCCCAGGAGACGGGCACCACCCCCTTCATCGTGCTGCAGGGCCTGTTGCAGGTGCTGCTGTACCGCTATTCGGGCCAGGACGACGTGCCCGTGGGCACCATCATGGCCGGCCGCCCGGGCGAGGGCTTCGCCCGCACCCTGGGCTATTTCGTCAACCCCGTGGTCCTGCGCACCCGGGTGCGCGGCGAGGAATCCTTCCGCGACCTGATCGCCCGAGTGCGGGTGACCGTGCGCGAGGCCATCGAGCACCAGGGCCTGCCGTTCGCGGTGCTGGTCGAGCAGTTGAACCCGCGCCGCGACGCCAGCCGCTCGCCCCTGTTCCAGATCGCCACCGGCCTGACCAAGCTGAACGTCGAGACCGACCAGGGCTTCCGCGCCACCCCGGACATGGACGGCGCCAGCCAGGCCGGCGGCCTGCGGATCAAGCCGTTCGCCCTGCCCCAGCAGGAAGGGCAGTTCGACCTGAACTGGGAATTCTTCGAGACCCCGGAGCGGATTTTCGGCTTCCTGTACTACAACGCCGACCTGTTTTCGGTCGATGCCGTGACCCAACTGGTGGGCCACTTCCACAGCCTGCTGACCGCGGCCCTGGCCACCCCCGGCGCGCCGGTGGACGACCTGCGGGTGCTGACCGCCGCGGACGAGGCGCAGCTTGATTCCTGGAACGCGGAGTCGCGGCGCCTGCCGCGCCTGGCCAGCTTCCAGGGCCGCTGCCTGCACGGCCTGATCGAGGACCAGGTGGCGCGCACCCCGGCGGCCATCGCCGTGCAGTTCCAGGACCAGACCCTCACCTATGGCGCCCTGAATGCCAGCGCCAACCAGCTGGCCCGCCACCTGACGACCCTGGGCGCCGGCCCCGACCGCATCGTCGCCGTGTTCGCCGAACGGTCCATCGAGATGATCGTCGGCCTGCTGGCGGTGCTGAAGGCCGGCGCCGCCTACCTGCCCCTGGACGCCGATTCGCCGCCCGAGCGCACGCGCTTCATGCTGGAGGACGCGGCGGTGCCCGTGGTCCTGACCCTGGACCGCCTGGCCGACCGCCTGCCCGAGACGGCGGCCACCGTGTTCCGCCTGGACGCCGACTGGGGCCAGGTGGACGGCCTGGCCGGCGACGACCTGGACGCCGGGGTGACGGACGACAACCTGGCCTATGTGATCTACACCTCGGGCTCCACCGGCCGGCCCAAGGCGGTGCTGATCCCCCATGCCGCGGTCTGCCCGCGCCTGCGCTGGATCGAGGCGACCCTGAGCGCGTCGCCCAGCGACCGGTTCCTGCAATCGGGGCCCTACACCTTCGACCCTTCCCTGATGGAGATCTTCACGCCCCTGATCTCGGGCGGGCGCCTGGTGCTGCCCGTGGCCGGCGGGCAGAAGGACGCCGCCTATCTGGTCGACCTGATCCTGGACCACGGCATCACCGCCTTCGCCACGGTGCCGGCGCTGCTGCAGCTCCTGGTCGAGGAGCCGCGCCTGCGCGACACCCGCCTGCGCCACGTGATCACCGGCGGCGAGGCCCTGGCCGCCGGCCTGCAGAACCGGTTCATGGAGATGACCGGCGCCGAGCTGCACAACCTGTACGGCCCCACCGAGACGACCATCTTCGCCACCCACTGGGGATGCCGGCCCATGGCCGAGGACGCCCAGGTGCCCATCGGCGAGCCCGTGGCCCACGCCCAGGTCCACATCCTGGACGCCAACCGCCAGCGCGTGCCGGTGGGCGTGCCCGGCGAGCTGTACGTGGGCGGCGCCGGCCTGGCGCGCGGCTACCTGAACCAGCCCGAGATGACCGCGGCCGCCTTCGTCCAGGTGCCGCACATCGACGGCGGCGCGCGCCTGTACCGCACCGGCGACCTGGGCTGCTACGACCCCGACGGGGTGATCCGCTTCCTCGGCCGCGCCGACAGCCAGGTCAAGATCCGCGGTTTCCGCGTCGAGCCGGGCGAGATCGAGGCCCGGCTGCAATCCTCGCCCGACATCAAGGAAGCGGCCGTGGTCGCCGAACGCGACCACAACGACATCAACCGCCTGGCCGCCTTCGTGGTCGCCGAGGGCCACGCCGTGCTGGACACCCACCGCCTGCGCGAATGGCTGGCGCGGGACCTGCCCGACTACATGGTGCCGGCCATCTTCGTGGTCATGGACAAGCTGCCGCGCACGTCCAACGACAAGGTGGACCGCGCCGCCCTGCCCAGCACCGACGACGCGCCGCAGCCCTTGCGCGCCGAGCGGGTGGCGCCGCGCAATCCCCTGGAACGGCGCCTGGTGTACATCTGGGAAAGCGTGCTCAAGGTCAGCGACGTCGGCATCCGCGACAACTTCTTCGAGCTGGGCGGCAACTCGCTGATGGCCCTGCGCATCCTGGCCCAGGCGGAGCGCGAGCTGGACATCCACCTGTCGGCCACCACCCTGTTGCAGAACCCCACGGTGGAAAGCATGGCCCAGCACCTGCGCGGCCAGGACGCGGGGCCGGTGCTGGACACCATGGTCGAGCTCAACCCGCCGACCGACGGGCGCAACGTGTTCTGCGTCGCGCCGGGCCACGGCGACGTGATCCGCCTGGCCCGGCTGGCGGCCGAGCTGAAGGGCGCGCACGGTTTCTACGCCCTGGTGCCGCCCCGCTCCGGCGCCACCCGGGACTCGGGCAACGACCTGGAGACCCTGGCCCGCCAGTACATTTCCCAGATCAAGTCGGTGCAGCGCAGCGGGCCCTACGTGATCAGCGGCTTTTCCCTGGGCGGGGTGGTGGCCTACGAGATCGCCCGCCAGCTGCGCGAGCGCGGCGACCGCATCGCCGCCCTGGTGCTGCTGGACACGGTCTATCCGAGCTGGCCGCGGACCACGGCGGCGCTGTTCAACTTCTTCCGCAACTTCGTCGAGCGGGCCGGCCGGCCCACCTTCGGCGGCCTGGCCCAGTGGCTGTACACGGTGTTCGCCGACAAGGGGCTGGAGATGCACCTGAACGCCGTCTGCGCCGCGCCCCTGAAGCCCTATGCCGGGCCGATGACCCTGGTCATGACCCGGGTCAACGCGCGCCTGCGCTGGCTGCTGTTCCGCAACTGGCACAAGGTGGCCCGGGCCGAGATCGAGACCCTGCGGGTGGACGGCTGGCACGGGCGCATGTTCCGCGCCCCCTACGTGCGCGACCTGGCCCGCCTGCTCAGGGACAGCCTGCGCTGAACAGCGCCCGGCCGTTGGCCAGCAGACGGTCGCAGACGGCGGCCAATCCGGCATCGTCCAGGCCGCCGGCCGTCCCGGCCAGGGACCCGCACAGGTTGGCCGCCCGCGGCGGCGCCGGGCTTTCGCGGCGCAGGCGGTCCAGGGCCTCGCCGCCGCCGGCCGCCAGGTCGCGCAGCACCGCCGGGCTGAACATGGCGACGTCGTCGACCAGGGTGAAGCCGATCATGTTGTGCAGGGCGGTCAGCAGCTTGGTGCCGACGATCTGCGGCGGGCCGCCCGTTTCCAGGCGCCCGACCACCGCCTGGCAGGCGTGGATGTAGAAATCCAGGAAGCTGTTGCCGGCACAGAACACGGCCACGGCGTTGTGCACGTTGCGGTACGCGCGCAGGCGGCCCCCGGGGTCGCGCTGGACCCAGACCTCGCGGCCGAAGGCGAACTCCCACCCGACCCGGATGTCCAGGCCCGCCGGGTCGAACACCAGCACGTCGGCGTCCATCCAGATCACCCGCTGCGCCCCCCGGGCCAGGTACCGGCGGGCCAGCAGCAGGCGGCCCAGGTCGGTCATGATGGGGATGCAGCCGCGGGCGTTGGCCCGGTATGCCGCCGGCAGCAGGTCGAAGATGGCGTCGTCCACGAACCGGTAGTCCCAGCCCCGGTCGGCGGCCCAGGCGCGCACGCTGTCCAGGCAGGTGGCGACCCAGGGGGCCACCCGCGACGTGCGGTAGGACTGCACCAGGGTGGTCTGCATGGCCGCCGTGTTCCCGATTCGGTCAACCTACAAGGTTTGGTAGGGGAGGGTTTCGCCTTGATCTTGTTAGGTTGATATCCGTGGAAGTCTCTTGAGGACGAGGAAGTGCATGGACGGTACCTACAAGTCGAGCGGCATGTCGACCTGGTTTGTCGACGCGCCCGCGAACGAAGATATCGACGCCGCGTCCAAAATCAACATCATCCAACTGGACGAGGCACGGGAGCTGATGCAAAACCTGGCGCGCATTCGCGACCCGCACAAGCTGGAACGGCTGCTGCGCCTGTTCAAGTCCAAGCGGGGCTGACCGGCCCGCCCGCTTTTCCCCGGGCCGGCGCGTCGGCGCCGTGCCCGCCCCTGCCGTTCGTCCCTCCCCCTTGATGCCCGCCCCCTCCAAAATGAAGCCCGCGCCGTCCGGAAACGGCGCGGGCTTCTGTCGGCATGGCGGGAAGGCGGTACCCCTATCGCCTTCCCGCCGGCTGCCGCCGGCCTAGATCATCAGGCACGCGCCCTTCCGTGCCTCCTCGAACGCGGCGGCTTCGGCGTCGGAGATCAGCGACGCCAGGGAATTGAGCCCGGCGGCCTCCGCCTCGGTCATCAGGTAGGCCAGCGCCGAGGCGATCTGCACCGCCGTCTGGCCGTCGTGTTCGTCATGCGGATGCTTGTAGCTGCCCATCAAGCTGCCTCCTTGTTCCGTTCGCCGTTGCTCAGTACTGGATAGGTGACGCCCAGGCGCATGCGCGCCTCGGACAGGATCGCGCTCGACACGTCCACCGATGCCGCCGCGACCCGATGCCGCCCCACCTGATGGGGCGAGCCGAGCCACTCGTAGGGACACCCGGCGCCGCCGATCACCTTGCGGATGATCAGCACCGGCATCATGACCAGGAACTGGTCGACGCCGTGGGCCAGGCCGAATTCCTGGCAGGCCAGCACCAGTTCCGCCGAGATGCGCCGCCGGGTCGCGTGGTCGAGGCGGTCGTCGATGCCGAACCGGGTGGCTTCCCACACCTTGGCGCTCGCCGGCAGGTCGTGGCCCTCGACGAAATGCGGCCACAGCTCCTTGATCATGTAGGGCCGCTCGGTGGGGATCAGGCGGGTGACGCCGCGGACCTCCCCGTCATGGTCGCGCCACAGCAGATAGGCCGCCGCGGGGGTGTCGAACTGGTCGTATTCCATGCCATGGTAGTTCGGGACATCCCACCCCTGCCCTTCGACGAATACCCGGTACCGCAGCTTGTGGTGCGATGCCAGGGCATGGCCGAAAGCCCCCGCGTTTTCCCAAGTGACAACATCGATCATGGCAGGGCCTCCTTGTTTATGGTTAACGATTCGTTAACAGGCCCATGACACACCAAGGCACGCGAGGCGGCATCCTACCAACCTAGGCAGGGTTGCTTTTCAAGGCGCGGACGGATTCAGGAATGGGGTCCAAAAGGCCCCACGGGGACGGCGGCGATGGCGGCCCGAAAGGGCTCGGTTCCCAGATTTTGGACAGGTGGCCCAAGGGACCGGCGCGGTGCCGCGCGCGGGTGGCTTGGCGTGCCGGCGGCACCGGATGCTAGGGGATGATCAGCCCCATGCGGATGGCCTTGACGATGGCGAGAATGCGGTTGCCGGCGCCAAGCTTGCCCATGGCGTTCTTCAGGTGGAAGTTCACCGTATGCTCGGAGATGTTCAGGATCATGCCGATGTCCCACGAGCTTTTGCCCCGGGCGCTCCACAACAGGCATTCCCGCTCGCGCGGCGACAACTGGATCGCCGGAGTCAGCATCGGGTCCTCGAACACCAGCCCCAGGAACGCGGAATGGAACTGGGTCGCCAGGACGTGCAGCACGCTGATGGCCAGCTTGGGGTCGCTGTCCTGGTAGGGCGAGGCGGCGCTGACCACGAACACGTCGCCGAAGGGCCCGTGGATGGGCACGGCGATGCCGTTGAACAGGCGGGCGTCGTGGGCCTCGTCCAGGAACTGCTCCTCGTCGTCCGACAGGTCGCGCAGGTCGGTCCACACGAACGGCCGGCGCAGGAACGGCGACTTGGTCACGACGGGATCGAGGCGCTCGTACCCGCGCTCGAAATAGTGGTTGACCCACGAAACGGGATAGGTCACGTCCACCGCCGGCGACGGCAGGTTATAGGCCTCGAAGTTGGTCAGGGCGCCGTAGGCGTAGCCTTCGTAGCCCAGGTCCGACAACGCCTGGCCGAACGACCGCGACAGCTGCGTCGTCGACGTCGCCGCGTTTGACCGTTCAATAAACTCGCTTATCCGCATGGCGACTGGTGCCCCCCACCGTCATTGCATGCCGACAAAAATTAGCTTCTTTTGACTCTCAACCATATCACGAACGAGTATTACCGCCAATAGCGGGGCGTGTGTCAAGCCGCGAATCTTGGGCAGAATTGATGGGAATACAGACGAAAAGAATTCAACCGCTTGATTCATTTGTGTTTTCGTCGGGATTCTCTGATGCGATGATAATCTCGACAAGACTAGGCGATACCACTCCTAATTTTATTTATGTGTGACACGCTCCCACCAAACACAGGGCTTTCGCCGGCCGGCGGCCCGCCGCGCGCCCTGCCCATCCAGGCCGTGCTGCCCGACCTGTGCCGGGCCCTGGACGCGGCGCCGGCCGCCGTGGTCGCCGCCGCGCCCGGGGCCGGCAAGACCACCGGCGTGCCCCTGGCCCTGCTGGGCCGGCCGTGGATGGATGGCCGGCGGCTGGTGGTGCTGGAACCCCGGCGCCTGGCGGCCCGCGCCGCGGCCCGGCGCATGGCGGCCCTGCTGGACGAGGAGGTGGGCGGCACCGTCGGCTACCGCACCCGCCTGGAAAGCCGGATCGGCCCCGGCACCCGAATCGAGGTGGTGACCGAAGGGGTCCTGGCCCGCCGGGTCCAGGCCGACCCCGAACTGGCGGGGGTCGGCGCCGTCCTGTTCGACGAGTTCCACGAGCGCAGCGCGCAGGCCGACCTGGCCCTGGCCCTGTGTCTGGACGTGCAGCGGGCCCTGCGCCCGGACCTGCGCCTGGTGGTCATGTCGGCGACCCTGGACACGGCGGCCGTGGCCGGCCTGCTGGGCGGCGCCCCGGTGATCGAATGCCCGGTGCCGTCCTTCCCGGTCGAGACGCGGTACCTGGACGGGCCGCGCCCGGCGCTCCGCGACCTGGAGCCGGCGGTGGCCGCCGCCGTGCGCCGGGCCCACGGCGAAACGGCGGGCGGCATCCTGGTGTTCCTGCCGGGCGAGCGCGAAATCCGCCGGGTCGAGGCCCTGCTGGCCGAGGCCGGCCTGGGCCCGGACACGGACGTCGAGCCCCTGTACGGCGCCCTGCCGCCGGCGCGCCAGGACGCGGCCATCGCCCCGGCGCCCGCGGGCCGGCGCAAGGTGGTGCTGGCCACCGCCATCGCCGAGACCAGCCTGACCATCGCCGACATCACGGTGGTGGTGGACGGCGGGTTCATGCGCGGGCCCCGCTTCGACCCGCGCACCGGCCTGACCCGTCTGGAGACCCTGCGCGTGACCCGCGATTCGGCGGACCAGCGGCGCGGCCGCGCCGGGCGGGTCGCCGCCGGCACCTGCGTCCGCCTGTGGAGCGAGGCCGAGCACCGCACCCTGCAACCCCATCGCGGCGCCGAGATCCTGGAGGCCGACCTGGCGCCCCTGGCGCTGGACCTGGCCCTGTGGGGGGTGCGCGACGCCGCCGACCTGTCCTGGCTCGACCCGCCCCCCGCGGCGGCCCTGACCCAGGCCCGGGACCTGCTGGCCGACCTGGGGGCCCTGGACGGCGCCGGCGCCGTCACCGGCCACGGCCGCGCCATGGCCGGGCTGGCCCTGCACCCGCGCCTGGCCCACATGGTCCTGCGCGGCCGCGACCTGGGCCTGGGGGGCCTGGCCTGCGACCTGGCCGCCCTGTTGGGCGAGGGCGAGATCCTGGCCCGGCCGCCCGGCGCCCGCACGGCCGAGCTGGCGTCGCGGCTGGAGGCCCTGCATGCAAAGGGCGCCGCCGGCGTCCGCGCCGGGGTGCGTGCCCGGGCCCGGACCCTGGCGCAGCGGTGGCGCCGCCACCTGGGCCTGGGGGTGGCGCCGGGGGACCCGCGCGACGCCGGGCGCCTGGTGGCCCTGGCCTATCCGGACCGGGTGGCCCGCCGCCGCCCCGGCGGGCCGGCGCGGTACGTCATGGCCAACGGGCGCGGCGCCGCCCTGGACGACGCCGACCCCCTGGCCGGCGAACCCTTCCTGGCCGTGGCCCAGGTCGACGGGGCGGCCGGCGACGGGCGCGTGTTCCTGGCCGCGCCCCTCGCGCGCGACGACCTTGAAGACCTGTTCGCCGACCGCATCGTCGACGCGGAACGGGTGGTCTGGGACCCGCGCGCCGAGGCCGTGCAGGCCAACCGGCGGCGCCTGTTGGGCCGCTTGGTCCTGGCCGAAACACCCCTGGACCCGCCGCCCGCCGACGCGGTCACCGCCGCCGTCTGCGACGGCATCCGCCGCCTGGGCCTGGAGGCCCTGCCCTGGACCAGGGACCTGATCGCCTGGCGCCACCGGGTCGCCTTCGCCGCCGACCACGACCCGGACGGCGGCTGGCCCGACCTCTCGGACGGGGCCCTGCTGGACGGCCTGGAGGACTGGCTGGGCCCCTTCCTGGCGGGGGTCGGCCGCCGCGCCCAGTTCGCGCGGATCGACCTGGCCGCCGCCCTGCGCGGGCGCCTGGCCTGGGACCGGCGCCGGCGCCTGGACGACCTGGCGCCGGCCGAGGTGACGGTGCCGTCGGGGGCGCGGCGGACGGTGGACTACGGCGAAACGCCGCCGGTGCTGGCGGTGAAGCTGCAGGAGATGTTCGGCCAGGAGGACACGCCCCGGGTGGCCGGCGGCAGGGTGGCCCTGGCCCTGCACCTGCTGTCGCCGGCGGGGCGGCCGCTGCAGGTGACCCGGGACCTGGCCGGGTTCTGGCGCACCGGCTACGCCTCCGTGCGCGCCGAGATGCGCGGCCGCTACCCCAAGCACCCCTGGCCCGAGGACCCGATGAGCGCCACCCCGACGGCCCGGACCAAGGGGCGCTAGGTGCGTGCGCATGCGGCCGGTCCTTCGAGGCCCGCTGCGCGGGCGCCTCAGGACGAGGACGTCAATGGCCGCGCGGGACCTCATTCTGAGGCGGCGTCCGCAGGACGCCCTCGAAGAATGGGACGGCGGGCGGGGTCCCTATCCCGCTTTCCGCTTCGCCGCGTGGTAGCCGCCGTCGCCCCGGTGCAGGACCCGGTCGCCGGGCAGCACGTCGCCGGGCGCGAAGTCGGGCAGGCCCGGCAGGCGCGCGTACAGGGGCGCGAAATCCAGGTCGGCCAGGGCCAGCAGGGTCTCGAACCCGTCGATGGCGAAGTAGGTCTCCTGGAAGTCGTCGATGCGGTAGTCCGTGCGCAGCAGGCGCATCAGGTCGAACCCCAGGCGGTTGGGCGACGGGCTGTCGAGGCTGAACAGGACCTCGGCGTGGGACGATACGATGCCGGCGCCGTAGATGCGCAGGCCCTCGGCCGTCTCCATCAGGCCGAACTCCACCGTGTACCAGTACAGGCGCGCCAGGTTGTGCAGCACGCCCAGGCCGAGGGCGCGCAGGCCGCCCCGGCCGTAGGCCTGCATGTAGTCGGCGAACACCGGGTCCATCAGCAGGGGCACGTGGCCGAACACGTCATGGAACACGTCGGGCTCTTCCAGGTAGTCCAGCTCGTCGGGCCTGCGGATGAAGCGCCCGGCGGGGAAGCGCCGGTTGGCCAGGTGGTCGAAGAACACGGCGTCTGGCACCAGGCCCGGCACCGCCACCACCTGCCAGCCGGTGCGCCGGGACAGGGTCTCGTTCAGGCGCCGGAAGTCGGGGATGCCGCCGTCGCCGAAATCCAGGTCCGCCAGCCCGGCCACGAACCCGGGCACGGCGCGGCCGGGCAGCAGGGCCGCCTGGCGCCGGAACAGGGTGCGCCAGACCGCGTGGTCCTGGTCGGTGTAGGAATCCCAGCCCTGGTCGATAGTGTAGTCGGCGGCCACCGCCAGGTCCGGGTCGTCGCCGCGCCGCAGGCCCATCCGTCCGTCCATGTCCTCAACCTCCACGTCAGCAGGGGGAGACGGGAAACATGATATCGAAAATCAGACGCAATTTCCGGTCTATTATGACCTGCAACTCTGCCCCAAGGTCATGCTTTCCAGAAATTGAACCGTAGATCGGTGGAAATCGCCGCCGAAATTACACTTCGGACAGGGGGATTTCCGGCGCGCTCTTGACCACCTCCAGCACGAAGCTGGACCGCACGTCCTTGATGCCGGGAATCTTCATCAGCCGGTCCAGGGCGAAGCGGCCGTAGGCGTCCAGGTCGGCGACCATGATCCGCAGCAGGAAGTCCATCTCGCCGGCCATGATGTAGCAGGCCACCACCTCGGGCAGGGCCGCCACGGCGTCGCGGAAGGTGCGGGCCTCGGCGTCGGTGTGGCGTTCGATGCTGACCTGGATGAACGCCTCCACCCCCAGGCCCACGGCGCGGGGGTCGACGGTGGCGGCGTAGCCGGTGACGATGCCGTCGGCCTCGAGCTGCCGCACCCGGCGCAGGCAGGGCGAGGGCGACATGCCCACCCGGGCCGCCAGGTCGACGTTGGAGATGCGGCCCTCGGCCTGCAGCACGCGCAGGATGCGCCGGTCCGACTGGGTCAGCTTCCTGGTCATTTCCACCCCCGTTTCACGCCATTCCCGTCAGATCCTGCGCGAAACCGGGGCACGGTCAAGGAATTCCGCTATCTTGGCGGCCCGCCCGTCTCCCCCAGGTCCCAGAACAGCCCGGCCATGATGGCCAGGCCCTGGCGGCTGAGGGAGCCCAGGGCGTGCTCGTCCGGCGCGTGCTGCGAGCAGGCACCGTAGGAGTGCGGCACCCAGACCGTGGGCAGGCCCAGGATGTCGGTGAAGGTGTCGTTGGGCAGGGAGCCGCCCAGGTTGGGCACCACCGCCGGCGCCGAGCCCGTGGTCTCGGTCACGGAGGCCACGGCCCAGCGCACCCAGGGGTGATCCGGGTCGAGGCGGGTGGCGTTGAAGAAGCCCTTGGCGGCCGGGGTCAGGGCGACCCGCTGGAACCCGTGGGCGTCCAGGTGCCGGCGCAGGGCCGGCAGGATGTCGGCCGGATCGGTGCCGACCACGAACCGGAGCTGGCAGTGGGCCCGGGCCGCCGGCGCGATGGCGTTGACGGGCTTTTCCGGGTTGCCGGTGGTGAAGGCCAGGACGGCGAAGTTGTTCCAGCCGAACACCCGCTCGGCCGGGGTCAGGCTTTCCTCGCCCCAGTCCCGGTCCACTTTGGGGCCGTCGGGGCCGGCGTCCACCTCGCAGTCGGCCAGGGCCATGCGCACCGAGTTGCTGAGGGTGTCGGGCCGCCATTCGGGCACCCGGATCTGACCTCTGGCGTCGGTGATGGTGGCGATGGCGTGGGCCAGGATGATGCCCGGGTCGGCCAGCAGCCCGCCCCAGTTGCCGGAATGGTGGCCGCCGTCGCGCAGGTCGACCACCATGTCGAAGTTGAAGGCGCCGCGGGTGCCCATGAACAGCGTCGGCCGGTCCGGCTTCAGGCGCGGCCCGTCCGACGCGATCAGCACGTCGGCGGCGCACAGGTCGCCGTGTTCGCGGAACAGCTCGGCCAGGCCCGGCGAGCCCGTCTCCTCGCCGGTCTCGATCAGGATCTTCGAGTTGAAGCCGAGGCGGCCGCGCTCCTCCAGCACCGCCGCCAGGGCGCCGATGTTGATGGTGTGCTGGCCCTTGTTGTCGGCGGTGCCGCGGCCATAGATGCGGTCGCCCTCGACCACCACCCGCCAGGGGGAGAGGCCGCTGCGCCAGCTCTGCTCCTGGCCGCGGATCACGTCGCCGTGGCCATAGGTCAGCACGGTCACGGCGTTCGCGTCCTCGATCCGCTCGGCGACCAGGAACGGGCAGTCGATGTCCGTGGGGTTGGGCAGGATGCGGCTGGTGTAGCCCAGGGCCGCCAGGGTCGGCTCCATCTCGTCCTTCAGGTAGCGCCACAGCTCGCCGGCCTGCTCGGGCTTCTGGCTTTCCGTGGCGATGGCCACGCGCCGGCCCAGGTCGTCGAGGAAGCCGCCCCCGTCGAAATAGGCCTCGGCGCGGGCGATGGCGGCCTGCCGGGTCATGGCGTCGACTCCTCCGCTGGTCATGCAATTCGGACCTAGGTGGTCGAATATCGGTTCCCGGTCAAGGAGGGATTTGCTATGGCTGGAGGGCGCCGCGGCGCAGCCCCAGGAACAACCCCTTGGAAGACGACCCATGCACGAACTGATCGCCATGACCGCGCGGCAGGTGGTGGCCCTGCTGCGCGCCGGCGAGGTGACCCCCGACCAGGTCATCGACGCCGCCCTGGACCGCATCGCCGAGACCGACGGCGCAATCAACGCCCTGCCCATCCTGTGCGAGGAGCGGGCCCGCGCCGCCGCCGCCGACCTGTCCGGCGACCCGGACCACCCGGGCTGGCTGGCCGGCCTGCCGCTGCCCATCAAGGACCTGACCGAGGTGGCCGGGGTGCGCACCACCTTCGGCTCGCCGATCTTCGCCGACTATGTGCCCGACGCCTCCAACGTCCTGGTGGAGACCCTGGAACGGCGCGGCGGCATCGTCCTGGCCAAGTCCAACACCCCCGAATTCGGCGCCGGCGGCAACACCTTCAACGAGGTGTTCGGCGCCACCCGCAATCCCTGGGACACCACGCGCACGTCCGGCGGCTCGTCGGGCGGCGCCGCCGCGGCCCTGGCCGCCGGCCAGGCCTGGCTGGCCCACGGCTCGGACATGGGCGGGTCGCTGCGCACGCCGGCCAGCTTCTGCGGCGTGGTCGGCCTGCGGCCCAGCCCGGGGCGCATCGCCTGTCACCCCAACCGGCTGCCGTTCTGGAACCTGGGCATCCAGGGCCCCATGGCGCGCAACGTCGGCGACCTGGCCCTGTTGCTGGACGCCATGGCCGGCCGCCATCCCCTGGACCCGCTGTCGCAGCGGGCACCGACGGTGCCGTTCCAGCACGCCGCCGCGGCGCCGGTGGCGCCCCTGCGCGTGGCCTACAGCCCCGACCTGGGCCAGGGCCCCGTGGACCCCGAGGTGGCGGCCATCTGCGCCGCCGCCGCGGCCCGGTTCGCCGACCTGGGCGCCACGGTCGAGGAGGCATGTCCCGACCTGGCGGACGCCCAGTGGGTTTTCCAGACCCTGCGCGCGGTGCAGTTCGCCGCCGTGCACGGGGCCAACCTGGAAAGGTTCCGCGACAAGTTCAAGCCCGAGATGGTGTGGAACATCGAGAAGGCCGGCGCCATCACCGCCGCCGAGTACGGCCGCGCCGAGGTCGCCCGCGGCGAGCTGTTCGAGAACGCCGTGCGGTTCTTCGAGACCTACGACCTGCTGCTGGCGCCCACGGCCGTGACCCCCGCCTTCGACGTCGACGAACGCTACCTGGCGTCCCTGGGCGACCATACCTACGCCAACTACATGGAGTGGCTGGCCGGGGTCTCGGCCATCACCCTCACCTCCTGCCCGGCCCTGTCCCTGCCCTGCGGCGTCACCGCGGGCGGCCTGCCGGTGGGCCTGCAACTGGTGGGCCCGCCGCGCGGCGAGGCCGCCCTGCTGGGCTACGCCGCCCTGGCCGAGGGTCTGTACGGCATGGCCGACCGGGTGCCCCTCGACCCCATCACCCCGTGACGCGACAAGGAATCCCATCATGATCAACGCCGCCATCGTCGGCATCGGCCGCTGGGGCCAGCGCCTGGTCTCGTCTGTCCAGGGCACCAGCGACGCCATCCGCTTCACCGCCGGCGCCACCGGCCGCCGCGCCCGGGCCGAGGACTTCTGCCGTGCCCAGGGCATCGACCTGCGCGACGGCCTGGACGACCTGCTGGCCGACCCGACCCTGGACGCCGTGGTCCTGGCCACCCCGCACACCCAGCACCGGGCCCAGGTGGAGGCCGCGGCCGCCGCCGGCAAGCACGTCTTCGTCGAAAAGCCCTTCACCCTGACCCGGGCCGACGCCCAGGCCGCCGCCGACGCGGCGCGGGCCGCCGGCGTGGTCTGCGCCCTGGGCCACAACCGGCGCTTCCTGCCGGCCATGGCGCGCCTGAAGGAGATGATCGACGGCGGCGAGCTGGGCCGGGTGCTGCACGCCGAGGGGCATTTCAGCAGCAGCGGCGCCATGGACTACACCGCTGACCACTGGCGCGCCTCGCACACCGAGAGCCCGGCCGGCGGCATGACCGGCATGGGCATCCACGTGGTCGACGCCTTCATCCACCTGCTGGGCCCCATCGCCGAGGTCACGGCCCAGAGCCAGCGCCGGGCCCTCGCCGTAGACATGGACGACACCACCGCCATGCTGCTGCGCTTCGCCGCCGGACCCACCGGCTACCTGGGCACCCTGGCGGCCACGGCGCTGATGTGGCGGGTGCGGGTGTTCGGGTCCGCGGGCTGGGCCGAGATGCACGACACCGAGCGCCTGGTGACCCGCCGCACCGGCGCCGGCGGCGAGGAGACCCGGGAGTTCCCGGTGACCGATTCCGTGCGCGCCGAGCTGGAGGCCTTCGCCGCCGCCGCGGCGGGCGGGCCGCCCTATCCCCTGCCGCTGGACCAGGCCGTGCACGGCGCCGCGGTGCTGGAGGCGGTGGTGGAATCGAGCCGTGCCGGCACCCCGGTCGCGGTGCCCGGCATCGACTAGATGGACACGCCGCCGCCCGCGTCCCCCGAACCCCAACGCAAGGTGGCCGGCAGCACCACGGCCATCCTGCTGATGGTGGCCAGCACCGGGCTGCTGTCCACCGCCCACGTGGCGGCGCGCTGGCTGACCCAGGAGGTCCACCCCTTCGAGGCCGCCTTCTTCCGCAACGTGGCGGCGCTGCTGTTCATCACGCCCCTGGTGCTGCGCCACGGGCGCGCCGCGTTCCGCAGCAAGCGGCCCGGCATGCAGGCGGTGCGCGGCATCTCCGGCGTCGTCACCATGCTGCTGTGGTACATGAGCCTGTCGGTGATGCCGGTGGCCGAGGCGACCGCGATCTCGTTTTCGGTGGTCATCTTCACCACCATCGCCGCCATCCTGTTCCTGGGCGAGCGGGTGGGCCTGCGCCGCTGGAGCGCCATCCTGGTGGGTTTCCTGGGGATGCTGATCATCATCCGCCCGGGCATCGCCAACGTCGGCGCCGGGGCCGGGCTGGTGCTGGCCTGCACCTGCATCTGGGCGATCTCCATCATCACCACCAAGATCCTGTCGCGCCATGACCTGAGCGTGGTGCTGGTGTTCTATTCCTCGGTCTATGCGGTGGTGTTCACGGCGATCCCGGCGGCCCTGGTATGGACCACGCCGACCCTGCCGCAACTGGCCGTCGGACTGCTGATGGGGGTGCTCGCCTCGACCTCCATGATCCTGGGCACCGAGGCCATGAAGCGTGCCGACGCCTCGGTGGTGATGCCGGTGGACTTCACCCGCCTGATCTGGGCCGCGGCCATCGGCTTCCTGGCCTTCGGCGAGTTCCCTGACCTGTGGAGCTGGGTCGGCGGCACCATCATCTTCGCCAGCACGCTCTACATCACCCTGCGCGAGAGCCGCGCCCGCAAGGCCCGGTCGGGTTCCGCTTGACGGCGCCGCCCGCCCCCTGGTTCCGCCGACCCGACCCGCTGCCGGCGGGGACCCGGGTGGCGGTGGTGGGCGGCGGGGTGGCCGGCGCCGCCGCCGCCCGGGCCCTGGCCCGCGGCGGCGCGCGGGTAGTGGTGCTGGAGCGCCACGGTGTCCTGGCCGCCGAGGCGTCGGGCAATCCGGCCGGGATCATCGCCCCGCGCCTGACCCGGGACGGCGGCGCCGGCGGCCGCTTCCATGACCGCGCCTTCCGCCACGCCCTGGACCTGATGGATGCCCTGGAGGCCCGGGGCCACCGCATCCGCCACCCCGCCGCCGGCGTGCTGCTGGCCGCCCGCGACGGCGCCGAGGCGGCGCGCCAGGACGACCTGGCCGCCCGCTACGCCTGGCCCGACGGCCTCATGGCCCGGGTCGACGCGGCGGCGGCGCGGGACCTGACCGGGCGCGCGCACCGCCACGGCGGCCTGTGGCTGCCGCGCGCCGGCACGGTCTTCCCCCGGACCCTGGTGGCCACCCTGGCCGAGGGGCTGGACCTGCGCCTGGGGGCGGAGGTGGCGGCCCTGCGCCGGGCCGACGGCGCCTGGTCGCTGCTGGACGGGGCGGGACGGGCCGTCGCCGACGCGGGGGCCGTGGTGCTGGCCAACGGGGTCTTCGCCCGCGCCCTGGCGGCGGCGGCGGACCTGGCCATGACCGCCAACCGCGGCCAGATCACCCTGCTGCACGGCGGCACCGCGCCGCGCGCCGCCGTCTCGGCCGGCGCCTACGAGACCCCGGCATTGCAATGGCACGGCGCCCCCGCGCGGGTGGCCGGCGCCACCTACGACCGCTGGGCCGACCCCGCCGACGGGGCCTGGCGCCGGGTCCGCGACGCCGACCACCGGCGCAACCTGGAGGCCCTGGCCGACCCCGGCACCGTGGCCGGCGGCCGCGCCGCCCTGCGCGCCGTGACCACCGACCGCCTGCCCCTGGTGGGCCCCCTGCCCGACGCCGCCGCCTACCGCGCCGCCTACGCCGACCTGCGCCACGGGCGGCCGGCCGAGACCTATCCCGAGGCCCCCTACCTGCCCGGGCTCTACGCCTGCTGCGGGTTCGGATCACGGGGATTGCAGACGGCGCCTCTGGCGGCGGAGGTGCTGGCGAGCCTGGTCCTGGGCACCCCGGCGCCGGTGGAAACCGACCTGTTGGACGCCCTGCACCCGGCCCGGTTCCTGGTGCGGGAATTGAAGAAAGGACCTCAGAAAAATACCGCAATCAATTATTTTTAAACAATTATATTGTCATTCCCGCGAAGGCGGGAATCCATGCCGTCACCAACGCGGTCAAGGACAACCGAGCGGATTTGCCGGAAGACTCGGCTAGTGTTGGCCCATGCCGGTTGGCCGGAAACGAAGGCGGAATGGATCCCCACCTGCGCGGGGATGACGTGTTGCGGTGGAGCGGGCCGAGGGGAAACCTAGCCGCCGGTGACGCTCATGTGGCGGGCCACGGCGGGGCGGTTGTTGTGGTCGATGACGAAGTCGTGGCCGCGCGGCTTGCGGGCGATGGCGGCGTCGATGGCCGCCAGCAGGGGCTCGTCGCTCTCTCCCTGGCGCAGGGGGCCGCGCAGGTCGGCGGCGTCCTCCTGGCCCAGGCACATGAAGAGCGTGCCCGTGCAGGTCAGGCGGACCCGGTTGCAGGTGTCGCAGAAGTGGTTGGACATGGGCGTGATGAAGCCCACCCGCTGGCCCGTCTCGGCCACGTCCACGTACTTGGACGGGCCGCCCGTGTCGAGCGTGCTGGGGGTCAGGGTCCAGGTCTTCTCCAGGCGTTCGCGCACCTGGGTCAGGGGCAGGTACTGGTCGGTGCGGTAGCCGTCGATGTCGCCCATGGGCATGGTCTCGATGAAGGTGATGTCGAAGCCCTGGCCGCCGCACCAGGCGATCAGGTCGTCGATCTCGTCGTCGTTGAAGTCCTTCATGGCGACGGCGTTGATCTTCACCTTCAGGCCGGCGGCGCGGGCCGCGTCCAGGCCGGCCAGCACCTTGTCCAGGCGGCCGCGGCCGCGGGTGATGGCGCTGAACTTGGCGGGGTCGAGGGAATCCATGGACACGTTGATGCGGCGCACGCCGCAGGCCGCCAGGTCCTGGGCGTAGCGGGCGAGCTGGCTGCCGTTGGTGGTCAGGGTCAGCTCGCGCAGCTCGCCGCTGTCCAGGTGCCGCGACAGGGAGCGGATCAGGGTCATGATGTTGCGCCGGACCAGGGGCTCGCCGCCGGTCAGGCGCAGCTTCTTCAGCCCGCGCTTGACGAAGGCGCTGCACAGGCGGTCCAGCTCCTCCAGGCTGAGCACGTCCTGCTTGGGCAGGAAGGTCATATCCTCGGCCATGCAGTAGACGCAGCGGAAGTCGCAGCGGTCCGTCACCGAAACGCGCAGATAGGTGATGGTGCGCCCGAACGGGTCGATCATGGGGGCTCCGCTGTGCCTGCCCGGCCTGCCGCACGCCGGGCCCGTGGCGCCGATGCCAGGGGGCCCGAGCGTTAGATCAAGCCGTATATAACGACGGGCCAGGATACCTGCAAGCGGCGGAGAATTCGCCCCCAAGTTCCGTGTGGTTTTTCCGCCAGCCCGCGGCACGAAAAGCGGCGGGGCGCATGGGCGCCCCGCCAGTCGGGATTGTCAGTCGGGATTGTCTGTCGGGATTGATGGTCGGGTTCGGGGCCGGGCTCAGGGCCGCGGCGGCACCGGGCCCACGGCGGGCGGCTGTTCGTCGACGTCGGGGCCGGAGGCGAACTCCATGTCCATGCGGTCCAGGCCCAGCAGGCGGTCCAGCTCGGCGACCTGGTTGTCGCTGACCGGGCCGTCGGCCATGGCGGCCAGGGTCTCGGCCCGCAGCCCCTCGTAGGCCGCGGCCATGTCCTCGATCTGGTCCAGCTCCAACTGCGCCGAGGCAAGCTCGCGGCCCAACCGGCGCAGGTGCGCGGCGCCCTGGCCGCGCTGCGGCGGCGCCTGGGTCAGCACCCGTTCCAGGTCGACGATGGTGGCGTTCAGGTCGAGCGCCCGGTCGGACAGCTCGCGCCAGCGGCGGGTGGCGTGCTCGTAGGTGGCCAGCAGGGCCGACGACACGCGGTCGCCGGCGCGGACGAAATGCTGCACCGCGGCGCGTTGCGCCCCGATCTGGGACAGCATGCGCGGGACCTCGCCCTGGCGGTGCGCCGCGTCGGCGCCCAGGGGCTGCGCGGCGGCGTCGAAGGCCATGGGCGCGGTGGCCATGACGGCGACGCACAGGGCGCCGAGGGCGTTTCTGATTCCCTTCGTCGGAGAGTCGTGTCGCATACCGGATGTCCTCTTGTTGACCCCAAGGTCGCGGTCGGCGTTCCCTTGCGGGCAGGAATACTATTTACAAGCATTACAATGATGATTGAATCACGACAATAATTCAAAATAATTATATGCCAATAAATAAGTATAAAATTTTAAGTAAATGGATTTTATTTTGAATGCACGGCGGTGCCGGGCCTGCCCCGGCCGCACCAAGGGGCGAGGGCGAGGGCGAGGGCGGGGAAAGAGCGCTAGAACCCGTACAAAACCGCCGGGTTGTCCACCAGGATGCGGCGGCGGGTGGCGTCGTCGTCGGCCCAGGCCAGCAGCAGGTCCAGCAGCGGCCCGTCGTCGGGGCGCGGCTCGACCCCCGGGTGGGGCCAGTTGCTGGCCCAGACCATGCGTTCGGGCGCGGTCTTCACCAGGTCGCGGGCGCAGGCGGTGACGGCGGGATAGCCGGGCCCGGCCTCGGGCGTGCTCATGTAGGGGGCGCTCAGCTTGACCCAGCAGTCGCCGCCCTCGACCAGGCGCAGCAGGGACTTGAACGCCGGGCTGTCGGGGGCCACGCCGCCGTGGAACCGGCCCACGTGGTCGATCACCAGGCCGCCCGGCAGGCGGGCGAAGGCCGCCTCGTAGTCGGGCAGCAGGTTGCCGTCCAGCTGCATCTGCACGTGCCAGCCGTGGTCGCGGACCCGCGCCGCCATCTCGTCCAGCACCTCGAACGGCAGGGCGCCGCCGGGCAGGAAGAAGAAGCGGATGCCGCGCGCGCCGCGGGCGGTCAGGTCGGCCAGCTCGGCGTCGCCCACCGACGGGTCGACCACCACCACGGCCCGCGACGACGGGCCGAAGGCGGCCACCGCCGCCATGGTGCAGCGGTTGTCGGCGCCATAGGCCGTGGGCTGCACCACCACCGTGCGCTCGATCCCCAGCCGCGCCCTGACCCGGGCGTAGTCGGCGAAGGTGGCCGCCGGCGGCGCCGGCAGGGCGGCGGTGGCGGCCAGCGGGTATTGCGGCTCGTAGATGTGGAAGTGGGTGTCGCAGGCGCCCGGCGGGGCCGTCAGCCGGGGGATGGCGGGGTCGGTCATCGGGGTCCCTCCCGGGGGTCCACGTCGGTGGGCAGTTTGCGCTTCTGGCGCCGCCACCACAACAGCTCGCCGGCCACGAACATCTGCGCCAGGTCGTTCTGCGGCCCGGCGAAGAAGTCCGCCGCCGGGGACCGCTCCAGCAGGCGGCCGCGGTGCAGGAACAGCACCTCGTCGCCCAGGCGCTTGGCCTGGCCCAGGTCGTGGGTGGTCATGACGATGCGGGTGCCGCGCCCGCGCAGGGCGGTGACGATCTGCTCGACCGAATGGGTGGCGGCCGGGTCCAGGCTGGCGGTGGGCTCGTCCAGGAACAGGACCTGGGGCCGCAGGGCCCAGATCCGGGCCAGGGCCAGGCGCTGCTGCTCGCCGAAGGACAGCACCCGGGCCGGATGCCCGGCCAGGCGCTTGAGGCCGGTGTGGTCCAGCGCGTCCTCCACCCGCGCCGCCCGTTCGGCCCGCGCCAGGCCGCGCAGGGCGAGCGCGTAGTCCACGTTGGCCGCCGCCGAGCGGCGCAGCATGACCGGGCGCTGGAACACCATGGCCTGGTGCCGGGCCGGGTCGCCGCCGCCGGCGCCGTGCCACACCACCCGCCCCGCCGCCGGCCGCAGCAGGCCGTGGCACAGGCGCAGCAGCAGGCTCTTGCCGGCGCCGTTGGGGCCCAGGACCATGGTCGTGCGGTCGCCCTCCAGGCGGAAGTTCATGTCCTTGATCAGGCGCTTGCCGCCGGCCTCGTAGCAGACGTCCTGCAGCTCCAGAGGCAGAATGGATTCGCCGTCGCCGCCGGTCATGCCTGCCTCCTGAGCGCCCGCTCCTTGACCAGGAAGGCGGTGGCGTTGACGGCGATGGACAGCGTGATCAGCACGATGCCCAGCCCCAGGGCCAGGGCCAGGTCGCCCTTGCTGACCTCCAGGGCGATGGCCGTGGTCATGACCCGGGTCACGTGGTCGATGTTGCCGCCGACGATCATCACCGCACCGACCTCGGCGCTGGCGCGGCCGAAGCCGGCCAGGAAGGCGGTGATCAGGGAGAAGCGGGCGTCCCACAGCAGGGTCGGCAGGGCCCGCGCCGGCCCGGCGCCGAGGGAGCGGAGCTGCTCGGCGTACTCCTGCCACAGGTCCTCGATCACCTGGCGCACCAGGGCGGCGATGATGGGGGTGATCAGGGTCACCTGGGCGATGATCATGGCGGTGGGGGTGAACAGCAGGCCCAGCACGCCCAGCGCGCCCGAGCGCGACAGCAGCAGGTAGACGATCAGCCCCACCACCACCGGCGGCAGCCCCATGAGGGCGCTGGTCAGCACCACCAGGGCCTGGCGCCCGGGAAAGCGGAACAGGGCCAGGGCCGCCCCCAGGGGCATGCCGATGACCGCCGCCATGACCACCGCCGTCAGGCTGACCCGCAGCGACAGGGCGACGATCTCGGCCAGGTCCCGCTCCCAGTGCAGCAGCAGCAGCAGCGCCGAGGACAGGGCGTCGGAAAAATCGTTCACGGGGCCTCCCCACCGATCGGGCGGCCGCATTCCGTCCGGCCGCCGCCTTGATTTTTTTCTGGTTCCCGGATTTCAAGCACAATCCGCTAGGACGTGGCAAGCATAACGGTATCGGAATTGACTGGCGCTCCCCCGGGGGAATTCCCTATATGCAGGGGAACACGGGAGGCAAACCACATGGACGACCAGGCCGAATTCATCGTCAAGCCGGACCCCGACGACCCGCGGCTGACCCGCCGGGTCGAGGGCATCGACCAGGACGGCACGCCCATCACCACCTCGGTCACGGTCGAGCGGCCCCTGACCCTGTTCCTGAACGGGCGCGAGATCGTCACCATGATGACCATCGGCGACTATCCCGAATACCTGGCCGTGGGCTACCTGGTGAACCAGAACATGCTGCTGGACGACGACGAGATCACCGCCGTCGAGTACGACCCGGACATCGACGTGGTGGTGGTGCGCACGGCGCGGCAGACCAATTTCGAGGACAAGCTGAAGAAGAAGACCCTGACCTCGGGCTGCGCCCAGGGCACGGTGTTCGGCGACGTGATGGAGAAGTTCGAGTCCGTCACCCTGTCGGACGACGTCAGGCTGCGCACCTCGGACCTGTACGCCCTGGTCAAGAAGATCAACACCGCGCCCAGCCTGTACCTGGGCGCCGGCGCCATCCATGGCTGCGTGCTGTGCCGCGGCGACCGGCCGCTGCTGTACGTCGAGGACGTGGGCCGCCACAACGCCGTCGACAAGATCGCCGGCTACATGTACCTGAACCACATGTCGGGCGAGGACAAGGTGTTCTACACCACCGGCCGCCTGACCAGCGAGATGGTGCTGAAGACCGTGCAGATGGGCATTCCCATCCTGGTTTCGCGCTCGGGCTTCACGGCCTGGGGTGTGGAGCTGGCGCGCAAGGCCGGCCTGACCCTGGTCGGCCGGGCCCGCGGCCGGCGGTTCATCGCCCTCGCCGGCGAGCACCGCATCGTGTTCGACGCCGACCACGCCCAGGTCGAGGACGAGCCCGAGCACATGCAGCGCAAGGGCGCGCGATGAGCGGTCCCGTGGGCGAGACCCTGGGCCTGCTGCTGGCCGGCGGCCAGGCGCGCCGCTTCGGCGGCGGCGACAAGGGGCTGCGCCTGCTGGGCGGGCGCCCGATCATGGACCGGGTGGTCGAGCGGGCCCGGCCCCAGGTCGACCACCTGGTCATCAACGCCGCCGGCGACCCGGCCCGGTTCGCGGCCTATGATCTTCCCGTGGTCGCAGACGTGATCGCGGATTTCGCCGGCCCCCTGGCGGGGGTGCTGACGGGCATGGAGTGGGCGGCGGCCAACCTGCCGGCGGTCACCCACCTGGTCACCTTCACCTGCGACGCCCCGTTCTTCCCCACCGACCTGGTGGCGCGCCTTCGGGATGCCGTCCTGGACGGCGCCGAGCTGGCCTGCGCCATGTCCGCCGGGCGCACCCATCCGGTGTTCGGCATCTGGCCGGTGGGCCTGGCCGGCGACCTGCGCCGGGCCATGGTCGAGGAGGACATGCGCAAGATCGACCTGTGGACGGCGCGCTACGCCATCGCCCACGTGGACTTCGCCGCCGACCCGGTGGACCCCTTCTTCAACATCAACCGCCCCGACGACCTGGCCCGGGCCGAGGCCCTGCTGCGCGCCGGCTGACGCGGCTGCTACAGGTGGCTGGTAAGGACGATCTCGTCCGGCTCCGGCGCCGCCGCCAGGGCCGGCAGGACCTTGTCCACGTCGTCGACCACCGTGAACAGCTCGTGGATCTTGGGATGGGCGAAGCCGCCGGCGACGATGCTGGCGACCAGGTCCTTGAACCCGGCCCAGTAGCCGCCCACGTCGGCGACCACGATGGGCTTGGAGTGCTGGCGCAGCTGCTTCCAGGTGACGATCTCGAAGGTCTCGTCCAGGGTGCCCAGGCCGCCCGGCAGGACCACGAAGCCGTCGGACATCTCGAACATGCGCGCCTTGCGCTGGTGCATGGACTCGACCACGATCAGCTCGGTCAGGCCCGGGTCGCCGACCTCGTACTTCATCAGGAACTCGGGGATGATGCCGGTGACCCGGCCGCCGTTGGCCAGGACCGTTTCCGCCAGCACCCCCATCAGGCCGATGCCGCCGGCGCCGTAGACCAGGTGGATGCCCTGCGCGGCGATGACCTCGCCCAGGCGCCGGGCCGCCGCCTCGTAGGCCGGGTCGGCGCCCTTGCGCGAGCCGCAGAAGACACAAAGGGATCGGATGTCGGTCATGGCACCGCCGCGTGGTCCGGTTGATCACAAGGCCGTGAAACTAGGGCTTTCGAGCCCTTGAAGATACCCCTTTTGGCCGTAAGATCGGGACACGGGAAATTCGGCGCCGGCCGCGGCCCTGCCACTCGGGAGATCGACATGAAAACTACCGCACTGACTCTCGGCGCCCTGGCCTTCGCCATGGGCCTGGGCCTGTCGCCGGCGGCCACCCAGGCCGACGACGAAGGCGCCATCAAGCACCGCCAGGCCGTCATGAAGGCCGTGGGCGGCAACATGGGGGCCATGGTCGCCATCCTGAAGGGCCAGGTGGGATTCATGGAGGACATGCCGCTGCACGCCCGGGCCATGAACGACCTGGCCCAGATCAGCGCCAGGATCTTCCCCCAGGGGTCGGACTTCGGCGAGACCGACGCCAAGGAAGCCATCTGGGAGAAGCCCGACGCCTTCAAGCAGCGCGTCCAGGCCTTCCAGGACGCCGCCGCCGCCCTGACCAAGGTCGCCGGGTCCGGCGACAAGGGCGCCATCGGCGGCGCCATCGGCAACCTGGGCAAGTCCTGCAAGGGCTGCCACGACGACTTCCGCAAGGAGCACCGGCACTAGCCGCCGGGCGGCCGCCTAGAGCCAGGCGGCCAGGGACCAGTACACGCAGGCCACGAACACCAGAACCAGCAGGGCCCGGCGCAGGGACGCGAAGGGCCGGTCCTCGGCGCCGGCACCGGCCGGCGGAACCTTGCGCCCGGTGACCATGGGCGTGACCAGGTTGTCGCGCTTGACCACCAGGTAGCCCAGGATCGCCGCCAGGTGCAGGCCGATCAGGATGAACAGGGCGTCGGCCGCCAGGTGGTGGATGAAGGTCAGGTAGTCGCTGGTGCCCTTGGACACCTTGGCCGCCAGGGGCCCTTCCAGGAAGATGTCGTCGTTGGCGAACAGGCCGGTCGTCCCCTGCACGGCGAGGAGCGCCAGCATGGCCAGCACCGACAGGGCGCCCAGGGGGTTGTGGCCGGGGGTCCAGGCGCGCCCCGCCCGGCTGTCGCGCAGGTAGGCCAGCATCGCCCGCGGCCCGCGCACGAAATGGACGAAACGGGCGTGGCGGCTGCCGATGAAGCCCCACAGCACCCGGAACGCCACCAGGCACAGGATCGCCTGGCCCGACACCATGTGCAGGTCCATGCCCTTCAGGCCGCCGGTCAGCCCGGTGTAGATGGAGACGGCGACCAGCACCACAAGCAGCCAGTGGAACAGCCGCACGGGCAGGTCCCAGACACGGATTTTTGATTTTTCAACATGTTGTTCCGGTTCGTTCATGTTTTTTCTCTTCGCGCCAGGTTCCCGATGGGGCCCATCCTACCCGTTTCGGAATCCGGCAGAAAGCCGTTGCGTCGCCCCGGCCGGCCGCTATCCTGGCCGCCATGCCGAGCTTCCTGGAACACCCCCTGACCTGGGCCGTGGCGCTGCCGTTCATGGTGGCCGCCCTGGGCATCTGGGTCCTGCGCCGCGCCGGCGGCGGCCGCGCCGCCGGCCTGGCCGGGGCGGCGGTGGGCGCCGGCTACCTGTTGGCCCTGGTCACCGCCGGGGGCCTGCCGCCGTTCCCGCCGCCGGCGGGGGTCGGGGCCCTGTTCTACCTGGTGGCGCTGGGGCTGGTGCTGGGCATGGTGCTGGACCATTTCCGCGACCGCCCCCTGGTCGCCAGCCCCCTCTTGCGCGTGCTGCTGCTGGGCGCCCATGTCCTGCTGTGCGCCTGGTGGTCCCTGGGCGCGCCCCTGGCCGGCGCCGGCACCGCGCGCATCCTGTCCCAGGGACTGCCGCTGGCCCTGGGCGGGCTGGTGGTGGCCCTGCGCCTGCGCCACGTGGCGGCCCAGGCGGCGCCGGCCCACCCGGCCATCATGGTGATGGTGGCGGCCCTGGGCCTGGCGGCCCTGGCGGCCCTGGCCGACTCGCCGCCGGCGACGGGCATCGCCATCGCCCTGGCCGCCGCCGTGGCCGGGCACCTGGCCTGGAACTGGCCCGGCGAGCGCGAGCCGTTCTCGGACTCGGTGCTGTTCGTGGCCGCGGGCGCCCTGGTGGTGCTGGCCGTGCGCGTGGGTTGGCACACGGCGACGCCGCTGTGGGCCCTGCCCGTGCTGGCCATGGCCTTCTTCGCCGACACCCCGGCGCAGCGCCTGTGGCTGCGCTGGCGGCGCGTGCCCGAGCCGTTCTACCCCTTTGTATTGCTTGCCGTTTGCCTGGTCTCCCTGGCCCTGGCGGCGGCCATCGCCTGGGTCGGCGTCGACATGTGAATGGATTGCGCCCCGTCCGGGCCCGTATTACTGTTGACGCTGCATATTGATGACAGTTTTTTGAAGCGACCGCCGACCCATGAACCGCCCGTTGATCATCGCCGCCGTCGGAGTCGCCGCCGTTGCCCTGGCAATCGGGCTGAACTATGGCCTGAACACCGACTCGGAACTGACTGAAAACGCGACAGAAACCGCGCCGCAGACGGCCAGCGCACCGCCGGCGGCCAAGGCCCCGGACGCGGCCGGCGCGGGAGCCTCCACGGCGGACTCCGCCGCCCCCGCCGACGGCCCGGCCAAGGACCTGGCGGACCTGACCCCGCCGTCGTTCGACGTGGTGCGGGTGAACCCGCAGGGGGATTCGGTCATGGCCGGCCGCGCCACCCCGGGCGCCACGGTGCTGATCATGGAATCGGGCAAGGTGATTGGCCAGGTGCAGGCCGACAGCCGCGGCGAATGGGTGTTCGTGCCCGACAGGCCCCTCAACCCCGGCGACCGCCAGCTGACCCTGGAAATGCAGGTGGCCGGCAAGCCGGCGGTCAAGTCCGAGGAAGCGGTGGTCCTGGTGGTGCCCGAGAAGGGCAAGGACATCGCCGGACGCCCGGCCGAGACGCCCAAGCAGCGCAAGCCCCTGGCCATGAAGGTCCCGCTCAAGGACGGCCGCCCCACGGTGGTGTTGCAGAAACCCACCGCCGACGCGGTCGCCGACGCGGCCCCCATGGCCTCCGCGGCCCCCGCCACCACCGCCGGCACGCCGGAAGCATCGGGCGGCGGAGTCATGCGCGCGCCCACCTCCAACACCGCCGCGGCGACGGCGCCCCAGGGTCCGACCACACCGGCCGCGCCGGCCGCCCCCGCGGCCAAGGCCGGCACCGGTGCCGCCACGGCAACCACCGCCTTGGCCGACCGCAGCACCCCGCCCGCCGTGGCCGAGGCGCCGCGCGTGATGCCGTCGGGCGCCCGCAAGTTGCCGCCGGTGCGGCCGCCGCAGCAGCCGGCCGGCGCCGACACCCGGCTGAGCGTCGACACGGTGGACTACGACGACGACGGCCGCCTGACCATCAGCGGCCAGGCGGCGACCGAGGCCCGGGTCCAGGTGTACCTGAACAACGACTTCATGGGCCGCGCCGCGGCCGGCGCCGACAGCCGCTGGTCCCTGTCGCCGGAGCGCATGGTGGCGCCCGGCCTGTACGCCCTGCGCGCCGACCAGGTGGACGGGGCCGGCAAGGTCGTGTCCCGGGTCATGTTCCCCTTCGCCCGGGCCGAGCCCCTGACCCAGGTGGCCCAGGGCGACTTCGTGATCGTGCAGCCTGGCAACTCCCTGTGGCGGATCGCGCGCCGCACCTATGGCGCCGGCACCCGCTACACGGTGATCTTCGACGCCAACCGGGACCAGATTCGCGACGCCGACCTGATCTACCCCGGGCAGATCTTCGCCGTCCCGCCGTCGAACTGACCGCCACCCCAGGAAATCCGAGCCCCCGGCACGCCCTTCGGGCGTGGGGGCTTCCATCGGCAGGCCCGCTGGCGCAAAATGCGGGGCCGGAACTGAAAGGACAGCATGGCGTGCTGAAAAGCGTCTTCGTTCCCATCAACAGCGCGGGATGGCCGTTCATCGCCGTCTTCGCCATCTGCTCCGCGATCCTGGCGTCCCTGTCCCAGCCAATGGGCTGGCTGGGCGCGCTGGTCACCGCCTGGAGCATCTATTTCTTCCGCGACCCGCCCCGGGTGACGCCGACCCGCGACGACCTGGTGATCAGCCCCGCCGACGGGGTGGTGCAGCTCATCGATACGGCGCCGCCGCCGCCCGAGCTGGAGATGGGCGACGAGCCCCGGCCCCGCATCTGCGTGTTCATGAACGTGTTCGACGTGCACGTGAACCGCAATCCCTGCGACGGCACCATCGCCAAGCTGGCCTATCGCCCGGGCAAGTTCCTGAACGCGTCCCTGGACAAGGCCAGCGAGTTCAACGAGCGCCAGAGCGTGCGCCTGACCCTGCGCGACGGGCGCGACATGGCCTATGTGCAGATCGCCGGCCTGGTGGCGCGGCGCATCCTGTGCTGGGCGCGCGTGGGCGACCAGGTGCGCGCCGGCGAGCGGTTCGGCATGATCCGCTTCGGCAGCCGGGTGGACGTATACCTGCCGACGGGGGTCGAACCCCTGGTGGCGGTGGGCCAGCGCGCCGTCGCCGGCGAGACGGTGATCGCCGACATGCGCGGCCAGGAGCCGGCCCGCGAGGGCGAGGTCCGCTGATGGTCGACCTGACCACCCCGCCCTCGCCGCCGCCGCCGCCGCCCACGGAACAGCCCCTGGGCCGGCGCAAGCGGCTGAAGGGCCTGCACATCAACCGCATGATCCCCAACGCCCTGACCCTGCTGGCCATCTGCGCCGGGCTCAGCGCCATCCGCTACGCCTTCGAGGACAAATGGGAATACGCCGCCGTGGCGATCCTGGTGGCGGCCATCCTGGACGGCCTGGACGGCCGCGTGGCGCGCATCCTGAAGGGCGCCAGCAAGTTCGGCGCCGAGCTGGACTCCCTGTCCGACTTCATCAGCTTCGGCGTGGCGCCGGCCATCATGCTGTACCTGTGGGCCATGCAGGGCGCCAACCGCTTCGGCTGGATGCTGGCCATGCTGTTCGCCGTGTGCATGGCCCTGCGCTTGGCCCGCTTCAACACGGCGCTGGAGGACGTCAACCAGCCGACCTGGTCGCGCAACTTCTTCACCGGCGTGCCGGCGCCGGCCGGCGCCGGGCTGGTGCTGCTGCCCATGATCCTGTCGTTCCAGGTGGGCGACACCTTCGTGCGCGAGCCGGTGGTGGTGGCGATCTTCCTGCTGGTGGTGGCCGGGCTGCTGGTCAGCGCCATCCCGACCTTTTCCTTCAAGAAGGTGAAGATCGAGCAGCACTGGGTCCTGCCCGCCATGCTGCTGGTCGGCCTGCTGGCCGCCGGGCTGGTCAGCGCGCCGTGGCTGACCCTGTCGACGATCCTGGGCCTCTATCTGGTATCGATCCCCTTCAGCGTCCGCGCCCACCGCGAGTTCCGCAAGCGCGACGCGAACGGCCAGGCGTGACCGAGGGCGTCCGTTCCCGTCTCCGCGGTGGCCGGCCGGTCAGGCCCGCTTGACCCGGCTGCCGCCCAGGATGTGGGCGATCACGCCGTTCCAGTTGTTGCGCCTGGCGCAGGCGATGGCGCCCTCGACGCCGATGGCGGTGACCAGGCACCGGGCCATTTCCTGCTGATAGGCGAAATAGGTGGCGTCCAGGCGCAGGCTGCGCGCCGAACGGTCGGAGTCCTGGGGCGAGGTACGCTTCATGGCGTTGTTGTCCTTGCGGTTTACGCGGTCGCGTTGGGCTCCTTCATGGGGAACCTAGCAAGGCACATGCCAATCTCCGACCCATCGCTGTGAATTAATTGCAGGTTCTTGATTTCAAAATGATTTCAGGCCGCAAGACCGGCCGACGGAAAACGCCCGCAGGCTTACGTCCGGGGCCGCTGTCAAGGAATCCGTCGCTTTTTTGGGCAGGGGCCGCATTTTTCATCGCCGGCGCCGGCGAAACACGGTTCGCGCGGGGGCGGGCGCCGCGTCAGGGCCGCGGGCCGTCGGCCCGACCGTTCGGGGTGGTGCGGCCGGGCCCTCGGAAAATGTCTCCGGCCGTCTCCGCGACCACGCGCCAAGTCGTCCTGCCGGCTGCGGGCCGGCGGGTGTTCAAACGGGTTCTCGTCTTGTCGTCGGTGGGTGCGCGGACACGGCCGGCATCGGAGGATCAGTCGGCGCCGATATTGGCGAGCTCGTCCTTGATCATCAGTTTTTGTTTTTTGAGTTTGTGGATTTCGATGTCGTCGGGCTGGGGATGGCTTTCTTCTTCTGCGATCGCGGCTTCTAGGGCAGCGTGTTTGTCCTTCAGAGACTGAATTCTCTCGTCAAGGCTCATGGTCGAGTCCTCCTGATCATGTCTCAATGGGGGATAATGGTAACTGAACCGTCAAAAAAAAGCCAGCGCCGACGCGCCGCGGCCGGGGGTCGCCCGGGGCCCCGCGGGGGCGCCGCAAATGGGCTCCGGGGCGCGCATGGCGCTTAACCTTCGGCGCGCTTGTCTGGTAAGATATGGGCCATGAAAACAGGGTATCGCCCGCCAACGGACCGCCACACGTGAACGACCTCGACCTCCAGATGCAGAAGCTCGAAGCCCTGCGCGCCGAGCACCGGGATTTGGACGACGTGATCCGCAACATCGCCGAAACCCCGCCCTTCGACCAGTTGCAGGTCCGGCGCCTGAAGAAGCGAAAGCTGATGCTGCGCGACCAGATCATCCGCCTGGAAAACCTGCTGATTCCCGACATCATCGCCTAGACCACGGCCTAGGATTCCCCGTCGACCAGGTGCGCCGTCAGGTCCTGGTCGGCGGCGGCGATGGCGCTGTCGGCGGTGTCGGTGTCGCGCAGCAGATGGGTGCCGAACACGGCACGCAGGCGCTCGCCGCCGTGCACCGGGTCGGCCATCACCTCATCGACCCGGGCGGTCAGGTCGCGGGCCTTGGTCACCGCCGCGTCGCGGCCCGCCAGGGGCAGGATGA
Organism: Hyphomicrobiales bacterium; assembly: GCA_024236415.1. Taxonomy (GTDB): domain Bacteria; phylum Pseudomonadota; class Alphaproteobacteria; order Rhodospirillales; family JACKKN01; genus JACKKN01. The sequence continues at coordinate 116,209 of JACKKN010000004.1, read as the reverse complement.
CGCCCAGTTCGTTGTTGCCCAGGCTGCCCACCACGTCGGTCTCGCGCAGGTCGCGGCGGAACGCCTCGGCGATGCGCCCCAGCAGGGTTTCGGCGGCGACCAGCCCGTGGCGGCGGCGGTAGCTGCCCAGGCCGTGGAAATGGAACACGGCGAAGCTGTTGCGGGTGCCGGTCTGGTGCTCGCGGGTCACGGCGCGGGTCAGCTCGCGCATGAGGGCGCGGCGGTTCATGACCGGCAGCACCGGGTGGGCGTCGGCCTGGTCGCGCAGGAAGGCAAGCTGCAGGCGCAGCTGCTCCAGCTCGTGCCGCTGGCGGTCGAACTCGTTCATGATGGTCAACAGGGCCTCGTGCACCCGGGGGGTCAGCTCGTCCTCGGGGATTCCCATGATGAAGGCCACGTCGTGGGCGGACTCCCGCGGCAGCGGCCGGCGCAGGCGCGGGCCCTGGTCGTCGGTCTCGCCGTCCTCGCGCCGCTGCCGGGCCAGGTTGCGCTGGTCCACGGGGGGGACGGGAATGATTCCCTCCGGGGGCGTGATGTCGGCCATGGACGGTGTGCCCTCGCTGCCTGCCCTGGGCAAAGGCTACCACCGGTTGCGCCGTTTCCCAAATGCGCCCATTCCGCCCTTGCGCCGGGGGCCGCGATCCCTATAATCCCGCCCTTTCCGCGCCCCAGGCAGTGAGAGAGAGCGACAATGAGCGACAGCGAATCGACCCCCCTTGTCGGCGTCATCATGGGCAGCAATTCGGACTGGCCGGTGATGAAGAACACCATCGCGACCCTGGACAAGCTGGGCATCGCCAACGAGGCGCGGGTCATCTCGGCCCACCGCACCCCGGCCCGCCTGGACGAGTACTGCAAGACCGCCAAGGACCGCGGCCTGAAGGTGATCATCGCCGGTGCCGGCATGGCCGCCGCCCTGCCCGGCGCCGCCGCCGCCATCACCCCCCTGCCGGTCCTGGGCGTGCCCCTGGAGGGCAAGCTGATGGGCGGCCTGGACGCCCTGCTGGCCATGGCCCAGATGCCCGGCGGCATCCCCGTGGGCGCCTTCGCCGTGGGCAAGGCCGGGGCCGTGAACGCCGCGGTCATGGCGGCCTCGATCCTGGCCCTGTCGGATTCCGGGATCGCCGCGCGCCTGGACGCGTTCCGCGCCGAGCAGTCGGCGGCGGTGCCGGAAACGCCCCAGGACTGACGACCGGACGGGGGCGACGTTGACCACCATCGTCGCCCTCGACTTCGAGACCGCCGACCCGGGGCGGGACAGCGCCTGCGCCATCGGCATGGTGCGCGTCGTCGACGGCCGCCTGGCCGAGCGCCACGTGACCCTGATCCGGCCGCCGCGGCCGCAGATGTACTACACCCACATCCACGGCCTGACCTGGGGCATGGTGGCCGACGCCCCGCCCTTCGCCGCCGCCTGGCCGGACATCGCCGCGTTTCTGGACGGGGCCGACTTCCTGGCCGCCCACAACGCCGGCTTCGACCGGGCGGTGATGGCCGGCTGCTGCGCCGCCGCCGGGGTCGAGGCCCCGGCCCAGCCCTACCTGTGCACGGTCAAGCTGGCCCGCGCCGCCTGGGACATCCGCCCCACCCGCCTGCCCGACGTGTGCCGCTACCTGGCCATTCCGCTGAACCACCACGACGCCGGATCCGACGCCGCCGCCTGCGCCCAGATCGTCGCCGACGCCCTGACCGACGGCATCGACATCACCCGCGGCCTGCTGGCGCCCCGCGGCTAGGCAGTGGAAACGGCCGGCACCATGGGCTAGCGTCGTCGCCGGACGGCCGGCGGTGGCAACCGGAGCGGCCGCACAAGGTCTTCTGGGAAGGGAGCACCCCCATGGCACGCGTTCGCCCGGCAAAGTTCGTCCACGTCGTCTACCGCACCCGGCGCTTCGACGAGATGCTGGGCTGGTACCGGACGGTGTTCGACGCCAAGGTCCAGCACCAGGACCCGGTTCTCGCCTTCCTCACCTACGACGACGAGCACCACCGGTTCGCCTTCGTCAACCTGGCGGCCCTGGACCCCGACGGCGGCGCGGCGGACGGGCGGGGCGTGATCGGCGTCGACCACGTGGCCTATACCTACCCCTCGCTCGAAGACCTGATGGAGAACTACGCCTACCTGAAGGCCCGGGGCATCACGCCCTACTGGTGCATCCACCACGGCATCACGGTCTCCATGTACTACGCCGATCCTGACGGCAACCAGATGGAGATGCAGGTCGACGCCTTCGGGTCGAACGAGGAGGCCAACGCCTTCATGGCCGGGCCTGGCTTCTCCGCCAATCCCATCGGCGTGGAATACGACCCCGACGACTGGATGGCGCGGCTGGCGGCCGGCGAGCCGGCGGCGCATTTCCTGGAGCGCACGGAGCACCTGCCCGTGTCCCCGATCCGGGGCGCCATGGCGCGGTAGTGCCGCCGCCGGTCAGTCCGGCAGCCCGGGGTGGCGGTAGGCGTGCCACATGAAGCGGGCGGCGGCGCTGCGGTGCGGGCGCCAGGCCTCGGCGATGGCGGTGGATTCCTTTTCCGTGGGCCGCTCGGCCAGGCCCTTGACCCGGCGCTGGGCCTCGCGCACGGCCAGGTCGCCGGCGGGCCAGACGTCGGGCCGGCGCAGGGCGAAAAGCAGGTAGATCTCGGCCGTCCAGCGGCCGATGCCCGGCACCCGGGTCATGCGCGCGATGACCTCGTCATCCGGCAGGTCGGCCAGGTGGTCGGGATCGAGGCGGCCGTCCAGCACGTGTTCGGCCAGGGCCCGAGTGTAGCGCGCCTTCTGCCGGCTCAGCCCGATGCGCCGGCAGGCTTCGTCGTCCAGGCCCATCACCCGCTCGGCGCAGACGTCGTCGTCCAGTGCCGCGTGCAGGCGGCCCAGGATGGCCCGCGCCGAGGCCACCGAGACCTGCTGCGAAACGATGGTGCGGACCAGGCCGGCGAAGCTGGGGTCGCCGACGCGCACCGGCGGCAGGCCGCAGGCCTTGTAGTGGCGGGCGATGTCCGGGTCGGCCTTGGCCAGGGCCCGCATGGCGGGCCGCAGGGACGTGTCCGGCGGCGCGGCTTCGGTCACCGCGCCATCCGCAGGTTGCGGCGCAGGCGCCGGGCGGTGGCGAAGGGCATGGGCAGGCGGCCCAGGCGCTTCTTCACCTGGGCCTGGACGCGCGGGATCTGCAGCACGTTGTCGATGCGCCGGTCCAGGAAGGCCCAGGTGTCGGGGAAGTCCCCCGCGTCGTCGCCCTCGTCGGCGATCCAGTACAGGACCGTCGAGGCCAGCACGGCGGCCAGCAGGCCGCGCTTGGTGTAGAAGTTGAAGTCGGTGGCGTCGTCGCCGGCGGCGTACCAGATGGCGTTGACCGTGTGGTAGGTCAGCCGCGCCGCCAGCCCGGTGTTCATGGGCAGGGCCAGCCAGGCCAGCGCCCGGCGCACGGCCTCGCGGTGCGGCGCCAGGACCTCCAGGCGCAGGCGCACGCCGGCGGTGATGCGGTCGCGCACGCGCATGGCGGCCAGGTCCCTGTCGTCCAGGGCCTCCAGCATCCGCCGGTCGGCCCAGGCCGAGAAGTGAGCCACCAGGTCGGCGGTGCCGCCGGGGAAGGCGCGGTCGGCCATGTCCGGGGACAGGCCGGCCCCCTCCACGCCCAGGCGCAGGCTGCGCCGGCTCCAGCCGTCGAAGGCCACGTGGGGCAGGGCCGCCAGCAGGATGTCGTCGCGCGTCTTTTCCAGGTCCATGGCCGCGGCCTCCTCCGTTGCGGTGCGCCCCATGCATAGCACGCGGCACCGTCACCGCGAAAGCCGGACCATGTGACCGCTGTCACTGCGCGCCACCGCGACGGCACCTATAAAGGGGGCACAACGAAGCACGAATTCGTTCGAGGGAGCACCAAGATGTTCGATTACGACCCCACCGGCCACAAGCTGTCGCAAAGCGCCTTCCTGCTGTTCTCCGGCCTCATGGTCTGGGCCGCCGGCATCCTCGCCCTGGCCGCCCTGGGCTGACGACAGGTCCCCACGACGGAACCAGCCGCGGCACCCGCGGGTGCCGGGCGGCTGGCCCCTCCCCAACACCTCAATTTCAGTGGTCGGTCGCCTTGGCGCCGCCCCGAACCCGCCGCCGGCGGGTCGCCACCAATCCGATGACCCCCACCCCGAACAGCACCGCGCTGCCCGGCTCGGGCACCTGGGCCGGCGCCGTGCTCAGGGCCAGGGTGCCCGGGAACAGGCCCGACGCCGAATAGGTGACGGCGCCGTCCGGCCCCTGGTAGCTGGTGGTCACCGTGCTGGAGAAGTCCATGGTGGCGGTGACGTTCTCCAGCGACGAGTCCAGGAACACCGTGCTGTCCAGGGTCAGCAGCCAGTCGAAGTCGCCGTCGGGCGTGAACTGGGCCGTGACCTCGGTGGGCGTGTCGGCGGACACGGGCAGGACGTGGGCCGCGTCCACCGGGTAGGGCACCACCAGGTCGCCGAAGTACCAGTACTCGTTGGCGATGGTCATGCCCGTCAACTGGGCGCTCAGCGCCTGGAAGATGGCGTAGCCGGTGGCGAAGTCCGAATAGGCGTTGAAGTCGAAGTTGGCAAGCTGGTTCCAGATGTCCAGGCCGCCCGGCTGGAACACCTTAAGGACCAGCGAGGTGTAGACCTGGTTCTTGGGCTCGCCGGCCCCGTAGCCGTTGGGAACCGCCAAATTGTCCGGCACCGTGGTGGTGCCGGTGATGCCGAAGGAGAACTGGGCGGTGGTGCCGTCGGTCCACAGGAACGGGGTGTCGCCCGAATAGGCGCGGAAGCTGTCGCCGAACACGGACATGGCCGACGAGGCGCCGTTGCCGGTGCCCACGGGGATGTCGATGCCGCTGACATCGGTGCCGAAACCCAGCGACGCCCGGGTCTTCAGCTCGCCGCTCTGCAGGGACGACCGGGCGAAGGTTTCGTTGGTCGTGGGCTTGACGGTGTATCCGCCGCTGCCGTTGCCGTAGGCGAAGTTCTGGCTGCCGCTGACGTCCAGTTCCAGGGCCGACCCGTCGGTGCTGGTGGCCTTGTCGTTGTCGGTGCCGTCCAGGACGGAAAGGTTGGAGTTGATGCCGACCGAGCTGTAGGTGGTCAGCGGCGTGGCGCCGGCCGGCAGGGCCAGGACGGCGCCGGCGGCCAGGGCCGCGGCGACGGCGGTGAATCGGGCAGGCAGGATCGAAAGGCGCATGGTGACCCCTTGTGTGTTGTTGGCGCGGAGACCGCGTGCGGGGTCGATTGTGTTGCCGGGATTGGGTTCGCAGAACCCCCGATTGGGGGGCCGGCGCAGATTTCCGCCTAGGCGCCGGTGGCCAGCAGCAGGCGCACCAGGTCGGCCTGGCGGCCGGTGCCGGTCTTCTGGAAGATGGTCTTCAGGTAGGACCGCGCCGTCTCGTAGGTGATCCCGGCGGCGGCGGCGGCCTCGCGCAGGCTGCCGCCCTCGGTCAGCAGGGCCGCCAGGCGGGCCTCGGACCGGGTCAGGCCATAGGCCGCCACCAGCATCTCGGTGGACATGGCGGCCCGGGCTTCGGGGTCGGCGATCAGCAGCACCAGGGAGGCCTGGGTCTCGTCGAACACGACGCTGTCGCGGGTCACCGGCACCAGGGTCACCGCCAGGGGCGACCCGCCCTGGGCCCGCGCCAGGGACAGCTTGTGCAGGCCGGTCCCGTCGTCGGTGGTCAGGGCCGCCCTGAGGGCGTCGTCGAAGCGGCTGCGGTCCGCCGGCGCCACGGGCATCAGGCGACCGCCGCGGCAGGACAGGGCGTCGGCCCGCTGCAACAGGCGCTCGGCGAAGCCGTTGGCGGTCTGCAGGCGGCCCTTGTGGTCCAGGTGCACGACGCCCATGGACAGGCAGTCGGCGGCGTGGCTGTCGCGGGCCGAGCGCAGGTCGGCCCGCTCGAACCGGCGGCGGATTTCGCCGGCCCGCATCAGGTGCGGCACCAGGCGCTTGAACAGCCCGGTATCCTGGCTGCCATAGGCGCCCCGGTCCGTGCGGCGGAACAGGAACAGGCTGACACAGCCCTCCTCGTCGCGGCGCAGCACCGTGCGCATGATGTGGCCCAGGCCCTGGGGCCGCATCCAGTCGTTGTAGTATTCGGTGGAATGGAAGGCGTTGCTGTCGTTGAAGAACTGGTCGACGGTGCGGTCCGTGCGCACCTGTCCGGGCCGGTAGAACGAGGGATTGCCGACCCAGGGAATGCGGTAGCGGAAGTGGGTCACGTAATCGTCGACGAAGCGTGGCGCGATGCCGTGGTGGAAATGGGGCCGGCACAGGGGGCCGCCCATGGCGTGGCGCAGCAGGCCGCCGGCCGCGGATTCGGTCCGGCCGATCAGGTCGGTGACCACGCGGGGCCAGCCGTCCTCCTCAAGGGCGGCGTCGTAGACCCGCGCCACGAGCCTTTCGAAACCCCGATCCATCGCGCCTGCCACCTCCCCATCCGGCCGCCCGGAACGGCGCCGGGCCCAAGGCATTCACTTTGCTAGCAATTTTTGTACCGCGACCCCGATTCCCACCGAATCAATCACTTGCCGACCCGCCCCGCCATGGAACGGCCCGGGAGTGTAAACCGGCCCGACAGGGCCGGCGGACTCACTGGCTGGCGCACTTCTGCGGCGTCTGGGCCAGGAACATCATCGACTTCATGACCGAGTCGCCGCTCATGCCGCTCTGTTTGGCCATGATCGCCTTCTGGTCCTGGGTCACGTGGGCCACCACCAGGCTGCGCTCCTGGTCGTTCAGATCCGACTTGGCCGAGGCGACGACGCAGTCGCAGCCGCTGGCCGACAGCTTCAGCTGGCGCGCGCATTCGCTGCGCAGGGTGTCGAAGTCGTCGGCGCCGGCCGGCGCGGCGGCGGCCAGGACCGCCAGGGCCACGGCGGCGGAAATATAACCCTTCACGTGCAATTCCTCCCTGAAATTTACCTCGATCGGAGTCCGAGGGCGCATGATGAAGCCTCGCGCGGGCCCATGCAAGGGCCCGTATCCCCGCGCCGGGCAGGCGGGCCGGCGCATTTTTTCCTTGGCCGCCGGCCCGGCCGGGCGCCACAATTCCGGCCCCGCCACGGAACAGCGTCAGGATTCCCCCCATGTCCCACCAGCCGCCGAAACCCGTCGCCATCGTCACCGCCGCCGGCAGCGGCATGGGCGCCGCCTGCGCCCGACGCCTGGCCGCCGGCGGATACGCCGTCGCCCTGCTGTCGTCGTCGGGCAAGGCCGAGGCCCTGGCCCAGGAGCTGGGCGGCGTCGCCGTCACCGGCTCGAACCTGGAGCCCGGCGACCTGGCCCGGCTGGTGGACCGGACGGTGGAGACCTTCGGCGGCGTCGACGTGCTGGTGAACAGCGCCGGCCACGGCCCCAAGGGCGAGCTGCTGGACCTGACCGACGACGACTGGCACCGGGGCATGGACGTGTACCTGATGAACGTGGTCCGCACCGTGCGCCTGGTGACCCCGCACCTGCTGGCCCGCGGCAAGGGGGCGATCGTCAACATCTCCACCTACGCCGCCTTCGAGCCCGAGTCCTTCTTCCCCACCTCGGGCGTGTTCCGCGCCGGCCTGGCCGCGTTCACCAAGCTGTACGCCGACCGCTACGCGGCCGACGGCATCCGCATCAACAACGTGCTGCCGGGGTTCATCGACAGCCTGCCCGAGAAGGAGCCGTTCCGCCAGCGCATCCCCATGGGCCGCTATGGCCGGGTGGCCGAGATCGCCGACACGGTGGCCTTTCTGGTGTCTGACGGCGCCGGCTACATCACCGGCCAGAACATCCGCGTCGACGGCGGCATCACCCGCGCGGTGTAGGCACGGCCGTGCGCGCCGCCCTGGCCCTGGTGCTGGTGCTGGCGACGGTCATGGCCGGCGGCACGGGCCGGGCCGGAAACACCGCCGCCGTGGACCTGCTGCTGGTCCTGGCGGTGGACGTGTCGCACAGCGTCGATGCGCTGGAGGCGCGCCTGCAGCGCGACGGCTACCTGTGGGCCCTGACCCACCCGCGCGTGCTGGACGCCATCGGCGCCGGTCCCCTGGGTCGCGTCGCCGTGGCCTACGTGGAATTCGCCGGGCCGGCCCACCAGCGCGACATCGTGGGCTGGACCGTCATCGACGGGCCGGACGGCGCCGCCGCCTTCGTCGCCGCCCTGGCGCGCCGGCCCATCGGCCGCGGCCCCTATACCGCCATCGGCGCCGTCCTGGACCACGGGCGGGCCCTGATCGCGGCCAGCGGGATGGTCGCCGCGCGGGCGGTCATCGACGTGTCGGGCGACGGGCCCAGCAACAGCGGCCCGCCCGTGGCCCGGGCGCGGGACGCGGCGGTGGCCGCCGGCATAACCGTCAACGGCCTGCCGGTGACCGGCACCCGCCCCGACCCGGCCGGCGGCTATTCGGCCTTCGTCACCCACCACTACGTCCACAACGTCATCGGCGGCCCCGGCGCCTTCACCGTCGAGGCCGCCGGGTACGAGGACTTCGCCGCGGCGCTGCTGGAAAAGCTGCTGCGCGAGATCCGCGGGCCGGCCGACGAGGTCGCCGGGCGCAATTAACGAGTTCAAAATGTGATTTTTGATTATTTTGACGCTTGTGACGGCTGTCACTGCGCCCCGACCGCCCACGGCGTAAAAAGGACCCTGCCAAGACGGAACCGGCTCAGGAGTACGAGCAATGTTCGATTATGACCCCACCGATCGCAATCTGGCCCAATTCGGGATCCTGATCGTGTCCGGCCTGATGGTCTGGGGCCTGGGGCTCGTCGGCCTCGCCGTCATCGGCTGACTCTCTCTTCCTCTCCTCTTTTCCTCCGCAGGCCGGGATTGGCGCCGATGGTGCTCCCCGGCTTTCTTTTTGCCCGGATTCCTGGCCTTTCCGGCACGGAACCCGCTTCATCGCGCACCTGGCCGGACACCCGATCGCCCCTACAGGGTCGCCACCATGTCGGGGACGAAGTCCGGGTTCAGGTCGTCGGGGTGGTAGCCGCGCGGGTTGCAGACCACCCGCGTGCCGCCCAGGGTGTAATCGCTGCTGCCGTGCATGTGGCCATGCACCCACAGGGCGGCGCCCGAGGTCTCGACCACCCGGTCCAGGCGCGAGGCGAAGGCCGCCGACAGGGGGTCGTCGCGGTAGCGGTCGGCCACCGACCGCGACGACGGCGCATGGTGGCTGACCACCACCGTGGGGCCGGTGAAGGGCGCCGCCAATTCCCGCCGCAGCCAGGCCAGCGCGCGACCGTGCAGGTCGACGGTGTCCTGGGGCTTCAGGGGGCGGCCGGCCTGGGCCTCGATGACGCGGAAATCGCTCATCAACCCGGCCGCGGCGGCCATGTCCGCCCGCTGCCGCGCGGTGCCGTACAGGGCGAAGTCGGTCCACAGGGTGGTGCCCAGGAACCGCACGGCGCGCCCGCCCAGGTTCAGCTCGACGGCGCTGTCCTCCAACAGGTGCACCCCGCCGCCGGCCGCGGCCCGGCGGCGCATGGCGTCGCGCACCTCGGGCAGGACGCCGCCATAATACTCGTGGTTGCCGGCGACCAGGATCACGGGCAAACCCAGCCGCGCGGCCACCGCACCGGCGTAATCGACGGCATCCTCGCCGATGTCGATGTCGCCGGCCAGGACCACGGCGTCGGCGCGCCCGGCCAGGCCGTCCAGGTCGGGGCCCAGTTGCCCGCGGCCGGCACCGGGCAGCCGGCGCCGGGCCGCCTCGGCGCGGTCGAATTCCACGTGCAGGTCGCTCATCACGGCAATGCGCCGACCGTCGGCCATGGTTCCCCCAGTTCACATGCCCCGTCGCGGTGCCCCCGCCGCGCCGGCGCCCCTATTCCTCCAGCCGTTCGAAATGCGCCTCCAGGTTCTCGAAGGTGACCGCCACCGTGTAGGAATCGTAGGTGGGCTTCAGGCGCTCGGCCATGGGCACCAGCACCATTTCGAGGCTCTCGTAGTTGTCCGGCCGCAGGTGGACGCCGCCGGCCCCGGCGGGGGGATGATGCTCGACGGTCAGCACCGACCCGGCCGGCAGACGGCCCGGAAATTCGCGGGTAAGGGTCGCCGACGATCGGACCAGCCCCCGCACGGGCACCTCGCCCAGCGCGCGGTAGCGGTCCCCCTTCCTCGGCCTGATCCTCGTCGTCGCCACGAATCTGTCCCCATTGCACCGTCGACCGGCCATCATCCCGTGATTCGCGAAAAACCGCCAGTGTCTCGGTACCGGCGCGGTGCAGGCGGCATTCAGGGACAGTTCTTTTCCGCCTTCAACTGCTGCAGGCGGGCACGTCGGGCCTGCAGGGCGGTGATCTCTTCCTTTTCCGAGTCGTTGAGGTTCATCCAAATGACGCCGACGAACAGGAGCTTGGCCACGTTCTGCTCGGATTGGTTCTGCGCTTCCCGGCCCAGGTCGGCGATCCTGGCATCGCCGGTTTCGATCTGGGCGGCGATGTGGGCGCAGGTCAACTGGTCATCGAAGGCGGTGGTCGCCGGAACCGGACGGGCGACACGGCCGCCGCAGCCGGCCACCGTCAGGGCGAGCGCCGTGGCGAGGGCAAGGACCGCGGAATTTGGACCGGCCATGCCGTCACCGCACCTCGATTTGGGCTATGGACAGGCCGGGCCAGGGCGCCAGCCCCGACGACGCCCCGTCCGGCCGCTTCGAGCGGGCGATCACGCCGTCGATAAAAGCCTCGATGTTGACCCGTGCCGCGCCCTCGTTGGCCAGGCGAAGGCGTTCGACGCCCAGGAAGGAATCACTGAACTTCGCGGTATAGGGCCTGGTGATGGTTTCGTCGAAATAGACCTCGCTGGTCGCGCGCTCGGTCACCACGTACCGGACCGTGGCGGTCACGGTCATGCTGGCCCCGAAAAAGGGCTGGTCGACCTTCTGCAGGGTGGCGACGAGCACGAACCGTCCGTCCCCCTTGGCGAGCATGGCGTGGTTGGCCAGCGAGTTGCGCAACGCCTTCTCGAATTCCGGGTTGCCGATTTCCGACGTCCACAGGGGGTTCGTGCTTTCGCCTCCGGACACGCCTTGCAGGTCCACCGACTGCAACAGCGACGAATCCTCGGCGATCACGTGCTGTGGCGCGACGTCGACGACCATGGCGCTCTCCCGGGCCGGCGACGCACACCCGGACACGGCGGCCAGGCCCGCAAACACCAGCGCATATCGGCAGAGCCGTTGGCGGCTGCGTTTCATGATTTCCCCTTCCCTTGCATGATTCAATGAATCCGCGAATCTTGGGCGATCATAGCCGGAAAAACGTGATTTTCCACCGGTGGTCTTGGTGCACGACCGCGGCGCCGACCCTGCTCGCCCGACGGTCGACTTGTACCCTCCGGAAACCGGCGATACCCTCGGGCCATCGGCAGAACCCTCCATCCGGGAGACCACCATGGCCACGCCCCTTCCGGCCGCCGCCGGGGAAGAAACCACCCGACCCGGCACCCGCGCCGGCGCCCTGAAGGGGGCGGCGGTGCTGTACCACGCCTATTTCACCGGCCTGATCCTGATGCTGGCCTCGCGCAAGGGCCCGCGCGACGCCGGCGACTGGTCCTTCGCCGTGTTCCGCCGCCAGCACCACGAGAAGTTCCGCTCCAGCTTCGAGAAGCTGGGCCTGCTGGACCTGCCCGACGCCGTGGCCTGCGCCCGCTACCACTACCTGTCCAACCGCATCGGCGGCGTCCCGGTGGAGTACATGGAGGAATCGGACACCAAAGCCTGGGTCCGGTTCTGCCATCCGCGCTGGATCTACGAGGGGCCGGCCCTGTGCGGCGTGCCGCTGGAAGTGGGCCACGGGTTCATCAAGGGCTGGTACGCCCACAACGGCGTGACCCTGGGCAACCCGCGCCTGGGCTTCGTCTGCACCAGCCAGGACATGACCGCCGAGGTGGGATTCGCCGGCTACTTCCAGGAATACGACCGCGACCTCGCCGCCGACGAGCGGCTGCGGTTCGAGCCCGCCGAAACCCCGCCGCCCTTCGACCCGGCGGCGGTGCCGGTGCTGGACACCACCACCTGGCCGGCCGAGCGCCTGCAGAAGGCCAACCGCAACTACGCCATGGAGTACATCAAGTCGGGCCTGCAGGAGCTGGTCCGCTGTTTCGGCAGCGGCGAGGCCGTGGCGCTGGGCAACCTGGCGGCGCAGATCGTCGGCCGGCAGATGTACCGCGAGGTCCAGGCCTGGCTCGGCCAGGACCCGGCCGACGCGACGCCCGAGGGGTTCGCCGAGTTCATGGTCGCCATGGGCGCGGCCCAGGACGTGGCCAGCGACTGGCGCGCCGAAGGCGGCGCCATCACCGTCCGCCAGGCCGGCTGGCGGGTCATGCGCGGGGTCGACCCCCTGCCCGGCGCCGCGGTCGAGGCCTGGAACGGCCTGTGGCAGGGGGCGCTGGCCGTGCACGACCGTTTCGCCGTGCTCGAATTGCTGGGCCGGCCCGACTACGGCGACGACGGCTTCACCTGGCGCCTGCGCCGGCGGTCCGGCGGGGCATGAAACCCGTGGCCGGCCGCCCCACGATCTCGGTCCTGGTCCCCGCCTACAACGTCGCGCCCTACCTGGCCGACACGGTGCACAGCGCCCTGGCCCAGGAGGTGCCGGCGGACGTCGAGGTGGTGGTGGTCGAGGACGGCGCCACCGACGACACCGCCGCCGTGGCCGACGCCCTGGCGGCCGAAGACCCCCGGGTCAAGGTGGTGCACCAGCCCAACGCCCGCGTGGCCGCGGCCCGCAACCGGGCCTATCGTGAATCCCGGGGCGACTACGCCATGTGGCTGGACGGCGACGGCGTCCTGCGCCCCGGCGCCCTGGCCCGCCTGCTGGCGGCCCTGGACGCCACCCCCGATGCCGGCTCGGCCTACGGCACGGCGCGCCTGATGGACGAACAGGGCGGCGACATCGGCCAGGCCGGCGACGCCAAGTCCTATTTCGTCAAGCGGACATCGGGCGACATTCTGACCACCATCCTGTCCACCAACTTCATCATCAACGGCGGCATCGTCCTGTCGCGGCGGGAGACGGTCGAAAAGACCGACCTGTACGACGAATCCCTGCCCTGCAGCGAGGACTGGCACATCACCTGCCAGTTGGCCGCCGCCGGCGACTTCGTGTTCATCGGCGACGATCCGGTGCTGGACTACCGGGTGCGGTCCAACAGCCTGTCGCGCGGCGGCGACTACGGCACGGAACAGCGCTACCACGTGGTTCTCGACAACATCTTCAGCCACCGCCTGGTCACCGGCCGGCTGCCGGCGGGCGAGTTGACGCGCCTGCGCCGGCGCCGGTGGAGCGACATGATGCGGCGCCTGGGCACCCGGCAACTGAGCATCCGCGACTGGCCCAGCGCCACCCGCTACTTCGCGCGGTCCCTGGCCGCCCAGCCGGGCAATGCCCGCTCGGCGATCCTGCTGGCCTGCTCGATCCTGCGCTGGATCCCGGCGCCGGTACGCCGGCGCACGGGGCTGTAGGCGGCCCAGGGGCTTGCCATCGTGCCGGGAAGAGTCCAGCCTGCGGAAAACAGGTGCCGCGACCGGCGCCCGCACAGGGAGGACACCATGATTGAAACCACCATCGCCGGCAGCCTGCCCAAGCCGTCCTGGCTGGCCGAACCCGAGAAGCTGTGGGCGCCCTGGCGCCTGGAGGGCGCCGACCTGGTGCAGGGGCAGCGCGACGCCGCCCTGGTCTGGATCAAGCACCAGGAGGACGCCGGCATCGACATCGTCAGCGACGGCGAGCAGTTCCGCAAGCACTTCGTCCACGGCTTCCTGGAGTCGATCGAGGGCATCGACTGGCAGCGCATGACCACCATGGGCATCCGCGACAACCGCTACGAGGCCCAGGTGCCGACGGTGACGGCCGCCGTGCGCCGGCCCGGTTCCGTGCACGGCGACGGGGCGCGTTTCTGCCGCGCCCACACCAGGAACAAGCTGAAGGTCACCCTGCCCGGCCCCATGACCATCTGCGACACCATCGCCGACGCCCACTACGGCCGCCGGGCGGACATGGCCATGGCCTTCGCCGAACTGCTGAACGACGAAGCGCGGGAACTGGAGGCCCTGGGCGTGGACGTGATCCAGTTCGACGAGCCGGCCTTCAACGCCTTCATGGCCGACGTGCGCGAATGGGGGGTCGACACCCTGAACCGGGCCATCGAGGGGCTGACCTGCAAGACCGCCGTGCACATCTGCTACGGCTACGGCATCCAGCAGAACATCGACTGGAAGGCGACCCTGGGCAGCGAATGGCGCCAGTACGAGGAGATCTTCCCGGCCCTGAACGCCAGCCGCGTCGACCAGGTGTCCCTGGAATGCGCCAATTCGCGGGTTCCCCTGTCGCTGATCGGCCTGCTGAAGGACAAGCAGGTGCTGGTGGGCGCCATCGACGTGGCCAGCACCGACGTCGAGACCCCCGAGCAGGTGGCCGCCACCCTGCGCGCGGCGCTGGAATTCGTGGATGCCGAGCGCATGGTGGCCTGCACCAACTGCGGCCTGGCGCCGCTGTCGCGGGCCGTGGCCGAGGGCAAGCTGAAGGCGCTGGGCGCCGGCGCCGCGCTGCTGCGGGCCGAGCTGGGATAGGGGTCAGTCCGCCTCGGCGGCCGGCGGCGGCCGCCGCATCTCCTCGACGAAGCCGAAAGTGGACAGGTCGTCCATGCGCTGCGGATACAGGATGCCGTCCAGGTGGTCGCATTCGTGCTGCACCACCCGGGCGTGGAAGCCCGACGCCGTGCGGTCCACGGTCTCGCCCTCCAGCGTGACGCCGGTGTAGCGGATGCGCGAGAACCGCGGCACCGCCCCGGTCATGCCGGGGATGGACAGGCAGCCTTCGAAGGCCAGGTTGCGGTCCTCGCCCAGGGGCTCGATCACCGGGTTCACCAGCACGGTCAGGGGCACGGCGCCGTCCTCGGGGTCCGGTTCCCCGGCCGCCGTCCCCGGCGACTCGGCCCGGGCGCGGCCCTCGGGCACGTGAAAGATGACCACCCGGCTGGCCACGTGCACCTGGGGCGCCGCCAGGCCCAGGCCGCCGGCATCGGCCAGGGTGTCCAGCATGTCCTCGACCAGGCGCCGGACCTGGGGCGCGGTCGGGTCCGCCACCGCCTCGGCGGGCCGGCGCAGCACGGGGTGGCCCATGCGGGCGATCTTCAGGATGGCCATCGGGGTATCCTCCGGGACCAATCCTAATTTTATTGCCCGGTCCTTGGAAACCCTTCACATGGGCCGGGCGTTGTGTTAAAAGGCCCGCCTCCCCAAGGGCAGGCCTTGGGGGCGGTGTCGTTTTGCCCCGACCGTGGCCCGGTCGCCGTCCACGCACACCACCGCAGAGGGAAATGGAGCGCCGGAAAAAGTGCAAGTATTCGTCCGTGACAACAACGTCGACCAGGCCCTGAAGGCCCTGAAGAAGAAGATGCAGCGGGAAGGAATCTTCCGCGAGATGAAGCTGCGCCGTTCCTACGAGAAGCCGTCCGAACGCCGCGCCCGCGAAAAGGCCGAGGCCGTGCGCCGCGCCCGCAAGCTGGAGCGCAAGCGCCTGGAGCGTGAAGGCTTCTAAGCCCGATTTTCCGCCGCCCGGCGGAACCCGAACGACCGACAACGCACTGGCAGGTGCCCGCCGGGAAAACCGCAGTGCGTTTTCCCGTGCCCGTCCGCGGGCAACCCCCCGTCAATTCCCCGATTTCAGGCAGTCCGGCGCCGGCCGCCGTTGCGGGTCGTCCAGGAACGCGGCGATGGCCAGGGGCGCGCAGCGCTTGCGCGCGGCCGCCCCGGCCCGCCCCGCGGCCAGGGCCACATGGAACCCGCGGGACAGCAGGGTCGCCTGGTGCTCGGCCCACAGGGGCGGCGCCGTGGGGTCGAAGGTGTCGGACAGCAGCAGCACGGGCACGGCGCTGCGCACCGGCGCCAGGGCCGCCGGATCGGACGCGCGCCGGGGCCACAGGTCGCAGAACCGTTGCAGGCGCGGCACCGCCAGGGCCGCCAGCAGCCCCACCGGCACGCCGGCCGGCGGCGGCACCAAGCCGTCGCCGCAGGCCGCCGACAGCTCCGCCGCCGCCGTGGCCGCGTCCCGGTCGCGCATCCAGACCAGGAACGGCGCCAGCAGGTCGTCGTAGACCTCCTCCGCCGCCTTGACCAAAATCTCGCAGACATAGTGCTTGTCGCCCATGCGGGTCAGGGCCGTGCGCACCAGGTCCGTGAACATGTCGGGCCCCAGGGTCACGGCGAAGGTGCGCTTGAACAGGAAGGTGTCGGTCCAGACCACCCGCTCGGGCGTTCCCGCCAGGCGCCGCCGGGTCTTCTCGGCCATGGCCCGCCAGTCCTCGCCGAATCCGTTGACGCAGCCGGTGACGGCGGCGAAGCGGGCGGCGGCGCCGTCGGCGCCGTAGTCCAGGTGCGGCGGACGCACGCCGTCCAGGGCGGCGGCGCGCACGGCACCGCCGTCGGCCCGCAGCAGGCCGAGCGCCAGCGCCGTCCCCGCGCCGTCCGCCACCAGGTCCCAGCGGGCGATGCCCAGGGCCCGGCGCAGGTCCACCAGGTCGGCGACGCCCTCCTCGCGGCCATAGGCGGCCAGATCGACCCCCGCCGCCGCCAGGCGGTCGCGGCAGGCGGCGACCAGGTCGGCAAGCTCGCCGTGGGAGACGGCGCGCAGGGTCTGCCGGCCGCCGTCAACCTCGCCCAGCAGGGCCCGGCGCAGGTCCGGGCAGGCCAGGGACGGCCACGCCCCGCCGGTGCCGCGCGGTTCCACCAGCACCAGCCCGCGGCCGCCCAGCCAGGGGAACCGCTGGCGGTCCAGGCCGCCGGGGTCGATGGCCCGGCGGCCGGGGCCGGGGCCCAGGTACAGCACCGGCTCGGGCGGTGCGCCGGCGGCGGCGGCGATGCGCACCACCGGCAGGACCACGGCCCCCCGGCCGCCGCCGCGCCGCGACTCGTCCACGTACAGGCGGCCGCAGACCGCGCCGGATTCCAGGCCCGGCAGGCCGCCGCAGTCGCCCTCGACGAAGAAGGGCTTGTCCAGGTGCGGCGCCACCCAGCGGTCGAACAGGGCCCAGCGGTTGGGCCAGGCCAGCACCGCCACGGCGGCCAGGACCAGGGTCACGGCGACGGGCAGGAAACGGGGGCGGATTTGGCGCGATCGGGGCATGGGCGGGGTCGCGGCGGGAAAGTTGCGGAACACGGGCGGCGGTCCGCCCTGTTTACGCGATATGGCGCCCCCACCGCACCCCTTTTCGCCCGCCCACCCGCCCGCGCCCGAATGCGCCTTTCCCCGCGGCGCGAATCCGGCGAACATTCGGGACCCGTGCACGCCCACCACGCCGCAGGCCCATGAACGCCATCTTCCTCGCCCTGGTGCTGATCTCCTTCGCCGTCGCCGGCGTGCGCCAGGTGGCCTGGCAGGCGCCGGTGGGCGCGGACCCGGGCCAGTCCCCCATGGAGCTGCTGGGCGCCGGCATGATCAAGGCGGCGGAAAGCTCGGTCACCCTGGCCCTGGGCCTGGTGGGGGTCATGGCCCTGTTCCTGGGCCTCATGAAGGTGGCCGAGGCCGGCGGCCTTCTGCTGATCATCGCCCGCACGGTGCGGCCGCTGATGGTGCGCCTGTTCCCCGACGTGCCGGCGGACCATCCGGCCATGGGGTCGATCATCCTCAACATGTCGGCCAACGCGCTCGGCCTGGGCAACGCCGCCACGCCGTTCGGCATCCGCGCCATGCAGCAACTGGACGGCCTGAACCCCCACAAGGGCACCGCCACCAACGCCATGGCGCTGTTCCTGGCCATCAACACCTCGTCGGTGACCCTGCTGCCCACGGGGGTCATCGCGCTGCGCGCCGCCGCCGGCTCGGCCGACCCGGCGGGCATCCTGCCGACCACCCTGTTCGCCACCATCTGCTCGACCACCGTGGCCATCATCATGGCCAAGATGCTGCAGCGGGTGTCGCCGGTGCCGGCCGGCGGGCCCATCGACCCGGCGGCGGCCGAGACGGCGGACCTGGACGCCGACAACGCCGCGCTGGCGGCCCATGCCGGCGAAGCCTACCCCGCCTGGGTCTCGTGGACCGTGCTGGGCGCCATCGCCGCCCTGGTGCCGGTGACGGTGCTGTACGGCCGCGCCATCGCGCCCTGGATCGTGCCCGGCCTGATGGTGGCCCTGCTCGGCTTCGGTGCCCTGCGCCGGGTGCGGGTGTACGAGGTCTTCGTCGAGGGCGCCAAGGACGGCTTCCAGGTCGCCCTGCGCATCATCCCCTACCTGGTGGCGATCCTGGTGGCGGTGGGCATGCTGCGGGCCAGCGGCGCGCTGGAGCTGCTGATCACGCCCCTGGGCGCCGTCACCGGCCTGGTCGGCCTGCCGGCCGAGGCCCTGCCCATGGCCCTGCTGCGGCCCCTTTCGGGCTCGGGCGCGTTCGGTGTGCTGGCCTCCATCATCAACGACCCGGCCATCGGGCCCGACAGCTACACCGGCTACCTGGTCAGCACCTTCCAGGGCTCGACCGAGACCACCTTCTACGTGCTGGCGGTCTACTTCGGCGCGGTGCAGATCCGCCGCATCCGCCACGCCCTGGCGGCGGCGCTTTGCGCCGACCTGGCCGGCATCGCCGGCGCGGTGGCCATCTGCGCCTGGCTGTACGGCTGAGGGGCGGCGGCCATGGCCCGGAACCTCCCCCCCGGCAAGGCGCCCAAGGCGCGCCACGACCCGGAGCAGATCCTGCGCCGGGCCCAAGAGGCCCTGAACCGGGACAACCCGGCCGAGGCCGAGCCCCTGCTGCGCCGCATCGTCACCCGGCACCGCGACAGCCGCGCCTTCGTCGACGCCCTGGTGCTGCTGGGCCGCCTGCTGCAGGCCGAAGGGCGGGTGCCCGACTCCCTGCGCCTGTTCGAGCAAGAGGCCGCCCGCTGGCGCGGCCGCGACCCCCACGTCAAGGGCGGCATCCTGACCGGCCTGTGCGCCGCCCTGGCGGCCCTGGGCCGGGGCGACGAGGTGGCGGAGCGGTGCCGCGCCTTCCTGGCCGACCACCCGGGCCACCCCAACGCCCTGCTGTGGCTGGCCACGGCCCGGGGTGTGGCGCCGGACAGCGCCGAGGCGGCGGCCATCGAGGGCCTGCTGGCGGGCACCGCCCTTCCGCCGCCGACCCGGGCCCGCCTGGGCTTCGCCTACGCCGACACCCTGGACCGGGCCGGGCGGTTCGACGCCGCCTTCGACCGCTACGCCGCCGCCAATGCCGTGTACCGGGCCTTCCTGGCCGCCAACGGCCAGACCTTCGACCCCCATGCCCGCGACCGCGAGATCGACGCCGTCATTGCCGCCGCCGGCACCCCGCCGCCGGCCCCGCCCGCCGCCGGCCCGGCGCCGGTGGTGTTCGTGGTCGGCCTGCCGCGGTCGGGCACCAGCCTGACGGAACAGATCCTGGCCAGCCACCCGGCGGTGCACGGGGCCGGCGAATCCCCGGCCATCCCGCGCCTGGTGGACGCCCTGCGCCGCGCCGGCATGCCCTATCCCGGCGGCGTCGGCCTGCTGAACCCGGACCAGGCCCGGCACCTGGCCGGCCAGTACATGGGCATGGTCGGCGCCGGGGCGCCCGGCGGCGCGGCGACGGTGACCGACAAGCTGCCCGACAACGTGCTGCACCTGAACCTGATCGCGCGCCTGGTCCCCGGCGCCCGGGTGGTGCACTGCCGCCGCGACCCGCGCGACGTGGGGCTGTCGTGCTTCTTCCAGATGTTCCAGGAGCCGCACCCCTGGGCCTACGACCTGGCCCACGTGGGCCGTTTCGTGCGCGCCCACGAACGCCTGGCGGCGCACTGGGCGGCGCACCCGCCGCTGCCGCTGCTGGACCTGGCCTACGCCGACCTGGTGGCCGACACCGAGGCCCAGGTGCGCCGCCTGCTGGCCTTCTGCGGCCTGGACTGGGACCCGGCCTGCCTGGACTTCCACCGCAGCACCCGGGCCGTGGCCACGGCCAGCGCCCTGCAGGTGCGCGAGCCCATCCACGACCGGTCGGTGGGCCGCTGGCGCCACTACGCGGCCCACATCGGTCCCCTGCTGGACGCCCTGGCGGATTGACCAAAAAAAGCGGCGGCCCGAAGGCCGCCGCCGGTGTCTCCGAGGGTCCCGGGACCCTAGTCCAGGGCCTGGACGATGCTTTCCGTCATGGCCTTGGCGTCGCCGAACAGCATCATGGTCTTCTCGGCGAAGAACAGGGGGTTGTCGACGCCGGCATAGCCCGAGGCCATGGACCGCTTGATGAACAGCGTCGTGCCCGCCTTCTCCACGTCCAGCACCGGCATGCCGTAGATGGGGCTGGCCGGGTCGGTCTTGGCCGAGGGGTTGGTGACGTCGTTGGCGCCGATGACGAAGGCCACGTCGGCGGTGGAGAATTCGTGGTTGATCTCCTCCAGCTCGAACACCTCGTCATAGGGCACGTTGGCCTCGGCCAGCAGCACGTTCATGTGCCCGGGCATGCGGCCCGCCACCGGGTGGATGGCGTACTTCACCTCGACCCCCTGCTCCTTCAGCTTGTCGGCCATCTCGCGCAGGGCGTGCTGGGCCTGGGCCACCGCCATGCCGTACCCGGGCACGATGATGACCTTGGAGGCGTTGGACATGATGAACGCCGCGTCCTCGGCGGCGCCGGCCTTGACCGACCCGCCGCCCGGCCGCGCCGCCGCCGCGCCGGCGGTTTCGCCGCCGAAGCCGCCCAGCAGCACGTTGAAGATGGAGCGGTTCATGCCCTTGCACATGATGTAGCTGAGGATCGCGCCCGACGACCCCACCAGGGCGCCGGTGATGATCAGCGCCGGGTTGGAGAGCGTGAAGCCGATGCCGCAGGCGGCCCAGCCCGAGTACGAGTTCAGCATCGACACCACCACCGGCATGTCGGCGCCGCCGATGGGGATGATCAGCAGGAACCCGATGGCGAAGGCCAGCAGGGCCAGCAGCCAGAACACCCCCGGCGACTGGGTCATCACCAGGGCGATGACCAGGGCCACGATGGCGATGCCGATCACCGCGTTCAGCGGGTGCTGCATGGGGAACACGATGGGGTTGCCGCTCATGATCCCCTGCAGCTTGGCGAACGCGATCACCGAGCCCGAGAAGGTGACGGCGCCGATGGCCAGGCCCAGGGACATCTCGATGATGCTGCCGGTGTGGATATCGCCGGGCACGCCGATGCCGTAGGCCACGGGGTTGAAGAAGGCCGCCGCCGCCACCGCCACGGCCGCCAGGCCCACCAGGCTGTGGAACGCCGCCACCAGTTGCGGCAGGGCCGTCATCTGGATGCGCATGGCCACCACGGTGCCGACGGCGCCGCCGATCAGGATGCCCAGGATGATCATCCAGAAGCTGACCACGCCGGGGCCGACCAGGGTGGTGACCACGGCGATGATCATGCCGACGATGCCGAAGATGTTGCCCTGGCGCGCCGATTCCGGCGAGCTGAGCCCGCGCAGGGCCATGATGAACAGCACCGAGGCGATGAGGTAGGCGAAGCCCGTCATTGTTTCGCTCATGTCCGGGTCCCCCTACTTCTTCTTCTTTTTGAACATGGCCAGCATGCGCTGGGTGACGATGAACCCGCCGAAGATGTTCACGCTGGCCAGGGTCACGGCCAGGAAGCCCATGACCTTCGAGAAGTTCATGTCGGCCGGGCCCGCCGCCAGCAGGCCGCCGACGATGATCACCGACGAGATGGCGTTGGTCACGGCCATCAGCGGCGAGTGCAGGGCCGGGGTCACGCTCCAGACCACGTAGAAGCCGATGAAGCAGGCCAGCACGAAAACCGTGAACAGCCCCAGGAACGGGTCGTGGGCGGCGGACGACGCATGGTCGGCCACCATCTGCTGCGCCTGGTTGGCGACGTTGGCCGACTGCTCGGCCAGGCGCGCCGCCTCGCGGGCCAGGTCGCGCGTCGCGTTGACGATCGCGGAGGTATCCATCTAGTTGCCCTCCCCTTTCAGCATGGGATGCACCACCTGGCCGTCGCGCGTGACGCAGGTGCCGGTGACGGTCTCGTCCTCGAAGTCGAACTTCAGGGACTTGGACTCCTTGTCCGCGTGGGGCGTCAGGAAGTTGAGGATGTTCTTGGCGAACAGCTTGCTGGCGTCGTTGGCCAGGCGCCCGGGCACGTTGTCGTGGCCGACGATCTTGACCCCGTACTTCACGACCACCTGGCCCAGCTCGCTCAGCGGGCAGTTGCCGCCGGCCTCCACTGCCAGGTCGACGATGACCGAGCCCGGCTTCATGGTCTTGACCAGTTCCTCGGGCACCAGCACCGGGGCCGGGCGGCCGGGGATAAGGGCGGTGGTGATGACCACGTCCTGCTTCTTGATGTGCTCGGCGACCACGGCGCGCTGCTTCTCGAAGTATTCGGGCGGCATCTCCTTGGCGTAGCCGCCCGCGGTCTGCGCGTCCTTCTCCATCTCCGGGTCCACCACCAGGAACTTGCCGCCCAGGCTCTCCACCTGCTCCTTGGTGGCCGGGCGCACGTCGGTGGCGGTGACCACGGCGCCCAGGCGCTTGGCGGTGGCGATGGCCTGCAGGCCGGCGACGCCCACGCCCATGATGAACACCTTGGCCGGCGGCACCGTGCCGGCGGCCGTCATCATCATGGGGAAGGCGCTGCCGAACTCGGCGGCGGCGTCCAGCACCGCCTTGTAGCCGGCCAGGTTGCTCTGGGACGACAGGATGTCCATGGACTGGGCGCGGGAGATGCGCGGCATCAGTTCCATGGCGAAGGCGGTGATGCCGGCGTCGGCGTAGGCCTTGACCCCGTCGGGGTCGGTCAGGGCCGCCAGGTGGGCGACCAGCGTGGCCCCCGGCTTCATCTTGGCCAGCTCGTTGTCGTCGCCGTCGCGGATCGGGCGCTGGATCTTCAGCACCACGTCGGCGTCGCCCAGGGCCGCCGCCTCGTCGGCGGCGATGGTGGCACCGGCCTCCTTGAACTCGTCATCGGTGACGGCGGCCCCCAGTCCGGCCCCCGCCTCCACTTCGACATCGAACCCCAGGCCAACCAGTTTCTTGACCACCTCGGGGGAAGCCGCGACCCGGGATTCGCCGGGCCGCCGTTCCTTGGGAATGGCGATCTTCATGAGTGGATTTCCCCTAAATTCCTGTGGATGTCACCGGAAATGGTTTGCCGTGTTATGCCCCTTCCGGCCTCAAGACTCAAGGACCTAGGTCAAGCCGCCCCCAATTGCCCGGAATGCGTCAATCCTCGGCCCCGGGCCGTTCGGTGCGCGTCCTTTTCAGGGCGCCGCGGCGCTTTTTCGCCTCCACCCGCCGCCGTTTCGAGGCCGCCGTGGGGCGGGTCGCCTTGCGCGGGCGCGGCGGCTCGGCCGCCTTCTGCACCAGGGCCACCAGGCGCGCCACGGCATCGGCCCGGTTGCGCTCCTGCGAGCGGAAGCGGCGCGCCTCGATGATCAGCTCGCCGGCCGCCGTCATGCGCCGCCCGGCCAGGCGCCGCAGGCGGGCGCGCAGGGCGTCGTCCAGGGCCGGGCAGGCCGCGGCGTCGAACCGCAGCTGCACCGCCGTTGCGACCTTGTTCACGTTCTGGCCACCGGGCCCGGCGGCATGGATGAAGCTGAATTCCAGCTCCGAGTCGGCGAGGGCAATGTCGCGGGTGACCTGGATCATGGCGCCGGCACCCGGCGCGGGGAAACCGGCGGGCTAACGGTCGGCGATTTGCGGTGGCGGCTTCCAGCCGGTAATCCAGGCATCCAAGCTCACGATGTGCGCGGGGCGTCCGTTGTCCTCGAACCAGGAGTCCACAGCGTATCGGCCGCCGCCCCGGGATTCAACGACCGTGGCCGTCACGTGCGGCCAACCGCCGGCCGCCAACCCCCGTTGCGCCGGCGGGCCGGGGGCGTGCCAGCGCAGCAGCCCGTCCCCGGCCAACAGCCGCAACAGGGTGCCGGTGTTCCAGCTTTCGTCCACGCAGTCGAGCTGACCGGGACGCCACATGCCGGGAAAGGTGCCGCCGATGTCCGCGCCGGTACCGGCCTTGGGCGCCACGGCGGTCTCGAACAGGGCCACGACCTGGGCCAGGGCGGCGCGCTCGGCCGGCGCCGTGGGCACCGGTTCGCGCAGGGGGGCCGTAATCTGCGCCCACTCGTCCGCCGTGAAGCCCAATTGACGGGTCTGCCGGCAGGAATGGCCGCTGCAATGGACGAAATGGCCCGGCGCCGCATCCGTGTCGGCCGGCATGCGCCGCGCCGCCAGAGTCGACTCGCCGGTCTCGGCGCACCCCGCCGCCAGGCCCGCCACCAGGGCCACGGCCACAAGGGCCGGCCGCCGCCGCGGGCGCATCGGACAGGGTGGTCGCATGGCCGGGGAACCCCACGCAGTCACGGAATCGTCACGGAACTGTAGCCCGGGCGCCGAAAAGGCGCAATTCGGCGGCTCCCGGCGGCGACGGGAGGTTTGCGCCACCCCCGGTGCGCGCTATGCTCGCGCCCCAGGGAAATGGAGCGGATGGCCGACATGCAGAAACACACCTACTACACCCCGCGCACGGGCGGCGAGACCGTGTTCGGGGTCAATGCCTCGACCCTCAAGTTCGGGGCCGGCTGCCTGGACGAGCTGGGCGGTGACGCCCTGGCCCTGGGCCTGAAGCGGGTCGGCTTCTTCGTCGACCCGCGGGTGCGGGCGACCGATCCGGGGGCGCGGGCCATCGAGTCCCTGCGCCAGGCGGGCATCGACACCGCGGTCTACGACCACTGCAAGGTGGAGCCCACCAACCATTCGTTCATGGAGGCCATCGACTTCGCCCGCGACGGCAATTTCGACGGCTTCATCTCGCTGGGCGGCGGCTCGGTCATGGACACGGCCAAGGCCGCCAACCTGTACACCACCCACCCGGCCGGGTTCCTGGACTATGTCAACGCGCCCATCGGCGGCGGCGTGCCCATCCCCGGGCCGGTGAAGCCGCACATCGCCTGCCCCACCACCTCGGGCACCGGCAGCGAGATGACCGGCGCCGCCATCTTCGACCTGGTGGAGCAGCAGGTGAAGACCGGCATCTCGAACAAGTTCCTGAAGCCGACCCTGGCGGTGGTGGACCCCTCCACCACCTACAGCCTGCCGGGCGGCGTTGTGGCGTCCACCGGCTTCGACGTGTTCACCCACGCCATCGAGTCCTATACGGCGCGGCCGTTCACCAGTTATGACCGCCCGGATTCGCCCAAGACGCGCCCCGTGTACCAGGGCGCCAACCCGTGGAGCGACATCGGCGCCATGCAGGCCATCCGCCTGGGCGGCAAGTACATCGTGCGCGGGGTCCGGTCGGCCGACGACCACGAGGCCCGTGACGCCCTGATGTTCGCCTCGGCCCTGGCCGGGCTGGCCTTCGGCAACGCCGGGGTGCACATCCCCCATGCCATGTCCTATTCCGTGGCCGGCCTGAACCACAGCTTCGTGGCCACGGGGTACGAGGACGACAACCCCATGGTGCCGCACGGCATCTCGGTGGTGCTGAACGCGCCGGCGGCCTTCCGCTTCACCGCCCCGGTGGCGCCGGAACGGCACCTGGAGGTGGCGGCCGCCCTGGGCGCCGACACGTCCGGCGTGGGCGAGGACGCGGCCGGGGCCCTGCTGGCCGACACCCTGATCGCCATGATGAAGGCGACGGGAATCCCCAACGGCCTGGCCGACCTGGGCTACGGCGAGGGCGACATCCCGGCCCTGGTCAAGGGCGCCCAGCAGCAGCAGCGCCTGCTGGTGGTGTCGCCGCGGCCGGTGGAGACGGCGGATCTGGAGGGCCTGTACCGCGACGCCCTGCGCTACTGGTAGGTCGCGCGGGCGCAAAAGAAATCGGAGGAAGCGTTTCACCGCTTCCTCCGTTCCTGTACCCCCCTTCCCTCAATCCAGGTGCGGCCGGGCCGTTTCCGCGCGGGGCCTTGCGCGCGGAGCCTAGCTCCTGCGCCGGCGGCGGCGCAGGACCAGCAGCCCGCCGGCGCCGGTCAGCAGCAGGGCCAGGGTGCCCGGCTCGGGCACGAACACGGCGTCGCTGTCGGCGACGAAGGTCAGGCTGAAGCCGTCGTTGACGATGTGATAGGCGAAGCCGTCGGCCAGGGCGCCGATCTCGATCGTCATCTTGTCCCAGCCCACGATGCCGCTCTCGGCGGTCAGGAAGGTGATCGAGTCACCGGCCTGGGGCATGAAGTAGTCGAGGAAGACGAAGCGCACGATGCTGTCGACGATGCCGTCGTTGTCGTCGTCGAAGACCGCGAAGCCGGTGGCGTCGGGGTCGAGGGCGTTCTTGATCACGTGGATCAGGTCGTACTCGCCCGCATTCAGCCCGGCGATCTCGATTTCCAGCACGCCCTTGTTGAAGATCAGGTTGTTGATGGTCTGGGTCCCCGGGGAATTGCCGGGCGCGACCGTGCCGCCATCCACCACCACGTCGCCGGTCACCAGGCCGGAGCCCTTCAGGACCTGGTCTTCGGGCACCAGGACCGACGAGCTGCTGTCGACGAAGGAGATGTTCAGGTTGAGCTTGGACAGCAGGTAGATGACGTTGAGGAGGTTCTGGCTCGCGTTCTGGCCGGAGCCGTCGGAACCGGAGCTGCCGTCACCGGACCCGGAAGAGTTCGACTGGGCGTAGGCCGACTGGGAGCCGCCCTGGTCCGAGCCGCCCTGGTCCGAGCCACCGGTGTCGCCGCCCGACGAACCGCCGTCGCCGCCCGACGAGCCGGAGGAGCCGGAGTCGTTGGCCGCCGTCTGGGTGTCGCCGCCGGAGCCGGAGTCGCCGCTGCCGGTGTCGCCGCTGCCGGAGTCGCCGCTGCCGGACTGGGAGCCGCCGTCGCCGCCCGAGGAGTCGGAGGAGCCGGAGTCGTTGGCCGCCGTCTGGGTGTCGCCGCCGGAACCGGAGTCGCCGCTGCCGGAGTCGCCGCTGCCGGAGTCGCCGTTGCCGGACTGGGAGCCGGTGTCGCCGCCCGCAGCGCCGGTGTCGTCGGCCGCCGTCTGGGTGCCGCCTTCATCGCCGGAACCGGAGTCGCCGTCCGCGGAGGCGGTGTCGCCCTCGTCGCCGCCGCCCTGGTCCGAACCGCCGGTGTCGGCGTTCGAAGACTCGCTGCCCGAAGACGCCGAACCGCCGGCCCCGGACGTGCCGCCGCTGGCGATCCACTCTTCGTAACCTTCGATGTCGCTGGCCGAGCCGCCGAAGGTGATGTTGCTCCAGTATTCGGCCAGCAGGGCATAGAATTCATCCGGGGTCAGCGTGCCGTTGTTGGTCGGTTCGCCGCCATCCGAGGAGTCGTCGCCGTTACCGGTTTCATCGCCCGACGAGTCGTTCCCGGACGTGTTGTCGCCGGTCGAGTCGTCGCCCGTGGTCGTGTTGTTCGGCGAGCCGCCGTCGTTGCCGCCATTCGCCGGGTTGTCGCCGTCGGAACCGCCGCCGGGAGTGCCCCCGCCGGTCGAACCGGTACCGGTCGAGGGGATGAAGTTGCCACCGCCGCCGCCGGAGGTCGGGGTCACGGAGGCGAAGGGGCCGAAGCCGCCGGACGGGAAGCCGCCGCCACCGCCGAAAGAAGGCCCGCCGCGGCCGCCGCCACCGATGACACCCGTGCCGCCACCGTAGCCGCCGCCGCCAAGGTCGCCGACGCCGCCGAAGCCGCCGAAGCCGCCGAAGCCCAGGCCGCCGACGTCGCCGCCGCCGGAGGACAGGAGCACGTCGCCGCTGGAACCGGACGACAGGCTGGCGAAATCGGTCTTGGCCGGAGGCTCCTGGTCCGTCGCGGCCGTATCCGAGGTGTCGGATTCTTCCTCGTCGGTCGCCTGGGCGGATTCGGCCTCGGGCTCGACGACCTGCTCGTCGGCCACCACGTCGGCGACCACCAGGACCTCGTCGCTCACGGCCACGTCATTGGACAGCGTCTTTGCCCAACCCTCGTCCTGGCCGTTCGACGACGCCAGGTACAGGGTCGTCCCGGCGCTGGCAAGGAACGCAAGCAGGCTCAGCAGCATGACCATGAGCCGGCTGGCGGAAGTACCAGCGGCGAGGGCCGTGCCGGATGCCAGGAAAGCCAGGGTCGCGCCGCCGGTGAAAGACCGGGTCCAATGGCGCGCCTTGCGCGGTGATTTCGGCTGCTTTGAGTTCTTCACGGGTGTCGTCATTCTGCTGTCAATTAACCGGTTGCGTCGTTAACGCGAACACCGTCGCGAGTCGGTGGGGTCCTTGCTCGCACCCATTACCCAAGCAAATCCCGGGCCAACACTGTATTCATGCTTTATTTCAATCATTTAACAACAAAATCCGAACGTCACACGTTCGCATTTGTAAAAACCTCCGACAGGGGATTTGCCGGCATTTCGCGCCTCGTTTCGCGGCGGAACCCCATCCAACGTGTTGCGATGTCACACAAAATACATCTACCTTCGGTTTTGCCCGGGCCGTCATCGCGGCGGGCCGGCGTTCCGCTGTCCGGCGGTGCCTTTCCGGGGCACGGGTTCCAGCCTAGGCCCGGCCCGTTTCGGGCGTGTTTTGTGGCGGCCGATCGCGCGCCCGGTGGGCCGGCGGGCCCGGACAGGGGCCGGCGACGGTGGTATCTTCACCAACCGCGCCGGCGGATCAACGGCCGGGACGGGGCGGCGAATTTAGTGAGCCTGTTCCTGGCATTACCCAAGGTGGCGGTGCGCCGGGCCGGTTCCGCGCGCCGGCGCGAACGACCATTTCGAGGGAATCGCCATGACCAGGTGCCGTCGTCTCGTCCTCCCGGCCGTGGCCGTGCTGGCCATCGCCGCGGCCCGTCCCGCCGCCGCGGCCGAGGCCGGCCACTACCGCTTCGCCGCCTACTGGGGCGGCCTGCACGCGGCGGATTTCGCCCTGACCATCCGCAACGGCGGCGACAGCTACGCCACCGCCTTCCGCCTGGCCACCCGGGGGCTGGTGGACGCGATCCTCAAGCTGCGGGTCTCGGCCGACAGCGACGGCGCCGCCCGGGGGTCGCGCCTGGCCCCGGCCCACTACCGGGTCGCCTACAGCAACCGCTACAAGGCGCGCAGCGTGCGCGTGACCTTCGACCCCGACGGCGGCCCCGCCTCGGCCCGCACCCGCACCGACCGCGGCGACCAGGCCCAGGAGGAATACGGCGGCACCGATTCCCTGCCGGCCAGCCTGCGCACCGGGGTCATCGACCCGGTCAGCGCCCTGGCCCAGGCCATCGCCCAGGTGCGCCAGGCCCCCGAGTCGGCGCGCAAGGGATTCCGCCTGGGGGTGTTCGACGGGCGCCGCCGCTACGACCTGATCGGGCGCTTCCTGGGCGAGGACAGGCGCAGCATCCTGGGCCGCGACCACAAGGTCCTGGTCCTGCGCCTGGACACCGAGGCCGTGGCCGGCTTCCGCCCGGTGCAGAAGCTGTTCTGGGACGACAACGCCTTCCACGTGTACCTCAGCGCCGACGGCCGCTACGTGCCGCTGCAGATCGACTCCATCGGCACCGGACCGATCATGCACATGGTCGAGGAATGCCCCGGCCCCTGCGACCTGGGCGGCGGCGACTAGCGAGTTAAGGTCAGAACACCGGCAGGTCCCGGGGATCGGCCTGGTTGACGGCGTGGACGGCCAGGTGGTCGCGCACCTGGTCGGCGCCGCCGTGCAGCAGCAGGTCCACGGGCCGGGCGCCCAGGATGTTGTTCTCGCCGCGCAGCCAGGCGTGGCGGTCCGGCCGGTCGGGCAGCAGGGCGGCCAGGCTGCGCTGCACCGACAGCACCTGCTTCAGGCGCTCCAGGGTCGACTGGGCCATGGTCTGCGGCGGGTTGCGGCGCCAGCGGCCCAGTTCGTCGACGGCAACGCCGACGATGGCCGCCAGCTCGACCGGGGAAAGGTCCAGGTCGTCGCCCGCCTGAAGGAACAGGCGCGCGAACTGGCGCAGGCCGACCCGCTGCCACACGGCGTTGCGCTCGGCGGTGGAGAACAGGCCGTTGAACGGCGAATTGGCCCGCAGCAGGCCCCCAGCCGGGTCGTCGGTCAGCAGGGCCGGCGCCAGGGCCGAGGCCGGGCCGTCCAGCAGGTCGCGCCAGCGGTCGATGACCCCGTCGGGGTTGGGGTGGCGCGGCGCCATGCGCGCCAGGGCCTGGCGCGCCCGGTCGATCAGGTTGGGGTGCTCGAGCACCAGGTCGAGGACCACGATATGGAATTCCAGCGTCCGCTGTTCGCCGACCAGAAAGCTGTCCATGGCCCGCCCCGCCCTATTCCGCCGCCGAGGCCGGCGCCGCGTCCAGTTCCGGCAGGTGGATGCCGAAGTCGCGCAGGGCCTTGGCCTGGCGCGCCGCGGTGGTGGCCGGGTCGAACCCGGCGATCAGGTCGTGGAAGGCCTCGTACCAGTTGATCTCGGCGCGCAGGTGCATGAACACGCTGCCCAGCCCGATGGCCGCCCGGTCCATCAGCACGAATTCCCGCGGCGGCGTGACCCCGCCGATGCGCCGCAGCTCCTGGTGCACCTTGGTCGCCACCCGGCCGCCGTACATGGTGTCGCCCGACTCCTGGATGGTCTGCACCCGGTCGTTCATCAGCGGGCCGTAGATGAACCGCGCCCAGTGGTTCAGCACCTCGATCACCTCGCGGTCCAGGCCCGAGAAGCCCCAGGTCTCGTAGGCGTGCACGGCCAGGTCCTCGTCGCCGTCGCGTAGGGCGCGGTACAGGTCGATCACCGCGGCCACGAAATCGGCCCGGAAGGCGCGGATGCAGCCGAAGTCGAGCAGGTTGACCTGGTGGTCGGGGCGCACCGCGTAGTTGCCCAGGTGGGGGTCGCCGTGGATGACGCCGTAGTTGTAGAAGGGCACGTACCAGGCCCGGAACATGTGGGTGGCGACGGTGTTGCGCACCTCCAGCGGCGCCTCGACCACCGACATCAGCGGCGCCCCGTCCAGCCATTCCATGGTCAACAGCCGGTCCGTGGACAGGTCCGCCACCAGGTCCGGGACATGGACCCCGGCCTCGTCGCGCAGCATGTGGGCATAGAGCCGCATGTTGGCGGCCTCGCGCCGGTAGTCCAGCTCCTCGCGCAGGCGCGCCGCCAGCTCGGCGTGGATCTGGCTGGGGTCGATGGCCTTGTCGTAGCGGCGGTAGACGGAGAACACCAGCTTCAACTGGCGCAGGTCCGCCTCCACGGCCGAGGCCATGTCGGGATACTGCAGCTTGCAGGCCAGGCGGCGGCCGTCCAGGCCGACGGCGCGGTGCACCTGGCCCAGGGAGGCGGCGGCGGCGGCCGTGTGCTCGAACTCGGCGAAACGGGACTGCCAGCCGGCGCCCAGCTCCGCCTGCATGCGCCGGCGCACGAAGGGCCAGCCCATGGCCGGCGCGTTGGTCTGCAACTGGACGAACTGGCGGGTGTATTCCTCGGGCAGGATGTCGGGCACCGTGGCCAGGATCTGCGCCACCTTCATCAGCGGCCCCTTGAGGCCGCCCAGCGCGGCGGTCAGCTCGGCGGCGTGGGCGCCGGTGTCCAGGTCCAGGCCCAGGAACCGCCCGCCGGCATAGCGCGCGGCCAGGCCGCCCATCTTGGTGCCGACCCGGGCATAGCGCCGGACCCGCCCGCCGACCCGGTTGTCCTCGCGCCCGGACCCTTGACCCATCAGGCGGTTCCGCCCGGCAGCCAGTCGTCGATCGCCGTCGCCACCCGGGCCCAGCCGCCGTCCAGCATCATGCCGTGGCCCATGCCGTCGAACATGCGCGCCTCGGTGCCCAGGGACTGGGCCGTCTCGCGCACCGACAGGGGCGGGATCAGGCTGTCCAGCCCGGCGCCCATGACCAGCGACGGCACGCCCAGGTTCAGCGCGCTGCCCGGCACCGTCGGGGCGTACATGTCGTAACAGGCGCGCAGGGACTCGTTGCCCATGCGCGGCACGTAGCGCCGGGCCAGGTCGCGTCCGTTGGGGCCGTTGAACAGGGCCGCGTTGGCCATGTCCACGGTGGCGCCGTGGTTGCCCACCGCCTGCAGGGCGCCGATCTGCCACAACAGCACCGGGCGGGTCATCCACAACCAGGCGCAGGGGCCCCACAGGCCGCTGGGCGGCACCGAGGCCATCAGCACCAGCCCCGCGGCCTCGCCGCCCTGCTGCAGATAGCGCATGGCCACGTACCCGCCCATGGAATGGCCCACCAGCACCGGCGGCCGGCGGAACCGGGCGACCACCCGGCGCAGGTCGGTCACGTAGTCGTCGATGCCCAGGCCGTGCAGCACGGCGTGGCCGGTGCTGCGGCCGTGGCCGCGGAAGCTGAACGCCATGGTGTCGTAGCCGCGGTCGGCGAACCAGGGCATGAAATGCTCGTCCCAGCACCAGGCGCCGGCGAAGGCGCCGTGCAGGAACAGCAGCGGCGGCGCGTCAGTCCCGTTTTCGGCGCCGCGGCGCAGCACCTCGATTCCGGCGATGTCCCCCCCCGTGGTCATGCCATTTCCTCCAACTCGTCGATGAATCCCGACACCATGGACAGCCCCCGGCTCCAGAACGACGGATCGGTGGCGTCAAGGCCGAAGGGCGCAAGCAGCTCCTTGTGCCTGAGGGTACCGCCGGCGCGCAGCATGTCCAGGTACTTTTGCTGAAAGCCGGCATGACCTTTGCTAAACACGTCGTACAGCGAGTTCACCAGGCAGTCGCCGAACGCGTAAGCATAGACGTAGAACGGCGCGTGCACGAAGTGCGGGATGTAGGCCCAGTAGTTGCGGTAATCGTCGTCGAACCGCAGCGCCGGGCCCAGGCTGTCGCCCTGCACCTGCATCCAGATCTCGCCCAGGCGCTCGGCCGACAGCTCGCCGCCGGCGCGCTCGTCGTGGACCAGGGTCTCGAACTCGTGGAAGGCGACCTGCCGCACCACGGTGTTCAGCATGTCCTCCACCTTGCCGGCCAGCAGGATGCGCCGCGTCGCGGGGTCGGTCTCGTTTTCCAGCAGTTTGCGGAAGGTCAGCATCTCGCCGAATACCGAGGCGGTCTCGGCCAGGGTCAGGGGCGTGTCCGCCATCAGGGTGCCCTGGGGCGCCGCCAGCACCTGGTGCACGCCGTGGCCCAGCTCGTGGGCCAGGGTCATCACGTCGCGCGCCTTGCCGTGGTAGTTCATCAGGATGTAGGGGTGGGCCGACGGCACCGTGGGATGGGAGAAGGCGCCGGAATCCTTGCCCGGCCGCGGCGGCGCGTCGATCCAGCGTTCGTCGAAGAAGCGCCGCGCGGTATCGGCCATGGCCGGGTCGAAGGCGCCGTAGGCGCCCAGCACCATCTCCTTCGCCTCGTCCCAGCGGTAGACGCGGGCCGAGTCATCGGGCAGGGGCGCGTTGCGGTCCCAGTAGTCCAGCTTGTCGCCGCCGAACCACCGGGCCTTCAGCCGGTAGTAGCGGTGCGCCAGGTCGCCGTAGGCCTGCCGCACCGACCGGGCCAGGGCGTCCACCACCTCGTCCTCCACGTGGTTGGCCAGGTTGCGCGACGACACCGGCCGCTTGAAGCGGCGCCACTGGTCCTCGATGGCCTTGTCCTTGGCCAGGGTGTTGGTGACCAGGGCGAACAGGCGCCGGTTCTCGCCCAGCCCCCGGCCCAGGGCCTGGGCGGCGGTGCGGCGGCGGTCCCCGTCGGTGTCGGTCAGGCGGTCCAGCACCTCGCTGAGGGTCAGTTCGCCGTCCTCGTCGGCGACGGTGAAGCGCAGGTCCGCCATGGTCTCGTCGAACAGGCGCACCCAGGCGGCGCGCCCGGCCACGGACTTCTCGTGCAGCAGCTTCTCCAGGTCGTCGGACAACTGGTGCGGGCGGAAGGCGCGCAGGTCGCGCAGCCAGGGCGCATAGCGCGCCGTCGCCGGGTCGCGCAACTGGTCCTCCAGCACGGCGTCGTCCAGGCGGTTGATCTCCAGGGTGAAGAACAGGGTCCGGGTGGTGATGTCGGTGACCCGTTCGTTCACGGTCTGGTAGAAGCGCCCGATCTCGGCGTCGGCCACGTCGGCGGCGTGCAGCAGCTGGGCGTAGCTCATGGCCTTGTACAGGGGCTCGATCAGCCTCTCGTAGGCGGCGATGGCCGCCCCCAGGGCGGCGCCGTCCAGGCCGGCGAGCTTGCCGGCGTAGGTCTCGGAAAAGGCTTCGGCGGCCCGCTCGCCTTCCTCGAACACGGCGCGCAGCTTGGGCGAATCGGGGGCCGGGTACAGGTCGGCCAGGTTCCATTCCGGCAGGCTGCCCGTTTCGGGCTGAATTTTTTGGGCCGGGGCTCGCGTCACCGCTTCTACTCCTTGATTCCTGACCCATATGGCGCTGCAATGGGCCTGTCACAATCTGTCGAACCACACCAACAACAATAACCGGCCCCGCAGGCCGGAAACAGACACAAGATGATTCGGGGCGGCGCCCGGGTGAACGGGCCCGATATCTGGGGAGGAAACATGACCGCGGAAACCTGGCCGAGCCTGGTCGCCATGTTCTTCGAGCAGGCGGCGAGCAAGGGCAACGCGCCCTTCATGTGGGCCAAGCACGATGGCAAGTACCGTCCCACCTCGTGGCGCCAGGCCGCCGACGAGGTGGTGGAGGTGGCCCGCGGCCTGCGCCGCATGGGCATCAAGGACGGCGACCGGGTGGTGCTGGTGTCCGAGAATCGGCCGCGCTGGGTGGTGGCGGACCTGGCCATCATGGCCGCCGGCGCCATCACCGTGCCCGCCTACACCACCAACACCACGGCCGACCACAAGCACATCATCGAGAACAGCGGCGCCAAGGGCGCCATCGTGTCCACGGGCAAGCTGGCCGACGCCTTCCTGCCCGCCGCCCACGACGCCACCGAGATGGACTTCACGGTCACCCTGGAGCAGCCCAAGCTGCAACAGGGCCTGCACGTGGAGGTGCTGGGCTGGGACGACCTGAAGCGCAAGGGCGCCGGCGCGTCCTACGACCCGATGGCCGAGTCCGCCAAGTTCACGCGCCGCGACCGGTGCTGCATCATCTACACCTCGGGCACCGGCGGCGCGCCCAAGGGCGTGGTGCTGAGCCACGGCGCCATCCTGTGCAACTGCGTCGGCGCCCGCGACACCCTGATCAAGCTGGGCCTGGGCGACGAGGTCTTCCTCAGCTTCCTGCCCCTCTCGCACGCCTACGAGCACGCGGCCGGCATCTATTTCCCCATCTCCATCGGCGCCGAGATCTACTTCGCCGAGGGGGTCGAGACCCTGCAGACCAACCTGGCCGAAGTGCGCCCCACCATCATGACGGCGGTGCCGCGCCTGTACGAAACCCTGCACACGCGCATCCTGCGCGGGGTCAAGAAGACCGGCGGCACCACCGAGAAGCTGTTCCACCGGGCCGTCGACCTGGGCACCAAGCGCTATTACGACCCCCGGAGCCTGACCCTGGGCGAGCGGCTGCAGGACAAGGTCCTGGACATGCTGGTGCGGCGCAAGGTGGCCGGCCGCTTCGGCGGCCGCCTGAAGGCCATGGTCTCGGGCGGGGCGCCGCTGAACCCGGACATCGGCCTGTTCTTCACCGCCCTGGGGCTGCTGATCCTGCAGGGTTACGGCCAGACCGAGGCGGCGCCGGTGATCGCCGTCAACCAGCCCGAAAACAACAAGCTGGACACCGTCGGCACGCCCCTGACCGGGGTCGAGGTGCGGATCGCCGACGACGGCGAGATCCTGGTCCGCGGCGAACTGCTGATGGAGGGCTACTGGCGCAACGACGAGGCCACCGCCGAGGCCCTGCGCGGCGGCTGGCTGCACACCGGGGACGTGGGCATCATCGACGCCGACGGCCTGCTCAAGATCACCGACCGCAAGAAGGACATCATCGTCAACTCGGGCGGCGACAACCTGTCGCCGCAGCGGGTCGAGGGCCTGCTGACCCTGGAGCCCGAGATCGCCCAGGCCATGGTCTATGGCGACAAGCGGCCGCACCTGGTCGGCCTGCTGGTGCCGGACCCCGAGTGGATGCACGACTGGGCCCGCGCCCACAAGCGCACCAACAGCCTGGGCGTCCTGGCCGAGGACCCGGACTTCACCAAGGCCCTGGCCGCCGCCATCGAGCGGGTCAACAAGAAGGTGGCCGGAATCGAGAAGGTGCGCCGCTTCATGGTCGCGCGCGAGGACTTCACCATCGAGAACGAGCAGCTGACCCCGACCATGAAGATCCGCCGCCATGTCATCAAGAAGGTCTACGGCGACCGGCTGGAGGCCCTGTATTCAAAGAAATAGGTCAGGCCGGGAGCGGGCGCACCACCCCCCGTTTGGCGGCGGACGGGACGGCCGGCCGATCAGGCGATCCGCCTTCGCCGTGCCAGGGCGAGACCGGCGAGACCGAGACCGAACAGGGCGAGCGTGCCCGGTTCGGGGATGGTCGAACCCGGCGAGAACGCGAGTGCCGACGGGTGGTAGTTCACCTGACCCAGAGCCGCGATGGTGGTTATCGCAGCGGTCGTCGGGTCAATGGTAAAAAACGTTGCCAAGGAATCGATACCATACAAGTTGCCGTCGGGACCGAAAGCAAGGCCGGTAATGCTGGCTCCCGGAAGATTGTAGGACGCGATCGCGGTTCCCGCGCCGGTGATCGTGTCGATGGTCAGAAGCTGCTTTGTAAGGGAGTCCGCACCGTACAGGGTGCCGGCCGAATCGAAGGCGAGCGCGAACACGCTACCAAAACCGACGAGCCCGACGGGGGTCCCTTTGCCTGTCGTCTTGTCGAACGTCAGCAAGCGGTCCTTAAAGATGTCGACCCCGAACAAGGTACCGCTTGCGTCGATGGCGATGCTGCGTACGATTTCCTGAAGGGTATCGCCAATGACCGTTGCCGCTCCCGTCGTGGTGTCGATCGTCGAAAGCAGATCGGTATCCGTGTCGACGCCGAACAGGGTGCCATCCAGATCGAAGGCCAGCCCGGTTACGCCCGTGTTGCCACCGCCATAGGGCCCGACAACGGTTGCCGCGCCCGTTTTCGGGTCGATTGTCAGGAGTTGATCGCCTTTCTGATCCGACGTGAAGAGGCCGGCGGACGCCTTGCCGGCGAGCACGCACACAAGTGCTGCGGCAACAGCGAAAATCTGGGTCTTCCTTTTCATGAGAGCCTTCCCCGTCTCAACAATTAAGTCCCAGGAGACCGCGTGCGGCCCGGGTTGCCGAGTCTTCAGCAAGAATCATGCTAGATTAATTAATTGGCTGATTTTGAACGTTTTTCTTCGCGGCGACGGCGTTTACACGTTACAAATCGTAAAATATCCTGACAGTTTTTCGCCGTTTCCGGAGAATTTGCAGAAAAGATCTTTGATTTGTGGAAAAGCAGTTGTGACGGGTTCGCGCGGGAATGGGCGGTCCCGCACAATGTCTCGGTCTGGCCTTAGGCTCCCGTGAAAGGCCAGCCTGATTCGCGTCCGGTCATGCCCCGGAACCGGCCGCGTCGGGACTCCGGAAACCGATCACCGAAACGTCGTCGCGGCGGCGCTCTTCACCCTGAAACTGGGTCAGGGCCAGGTGGATGGCCTCGCGCTGGGCGTCCAGCGAACGGACGTGTATTTCCCGCAGCAACCGCATGAAGCGCCGCTTGCCGAAGCTGCGCAGGCGCTCGCCGCCGACCTGGTCGATCAGGCCGTCCGAGGTCATGTAGAAGGTCTGGCCGGGACGCAGGGCAACGCTGACCGTGGGGTAGGTCTGGTGCAGGGGAATGCCGCGGTAGCCGAGTCCCCGCTTGGCGCCCCTGATCTGGCGCACGGTGCCGCCGGTGGCCTCGTACAGGTCGAACCGCGCGCCCACGAAATGCAGGGCTCCGGCGCCGTCCAGGAAACAGGCGCCCAGTTCCAGGCCGTCGCCGCTGGTCTTGCCGGCCTGGTGCTGGTTCAGGGTCATCTGCACCCCCTGGTGCATCAGGCGGACCAGCTCGCCCAGGTCGCCGGCCGGGGCCTCGGCCATGGCCTGGTCCAGCGCGCCGTCGGAAATCAGGGTCATGAACGCCCCCGGCACCCCGTGGCCGGTGCAGTCGCCCAGGATCACCAGCAGGCCGCCGTGCCAGCGCCGGCACCAGTAGATGTCGCCGCCGACCACGTCGCGCGGTTCCCACAGCACGAAATGCTCGTTCAGGTACTCGGCCAAGGTGCGGTCGGACGGCAGCACGGAGCGCTGGATGCGGCTGGCGTATTCGATGCTGTCCGAGATCTGGCCGTGGGCGTCGGTCAGCCGGGCATGGGCCAGCGACAGTTGTTCCTGGGCCTGGCGGCGCTTGGCGATCTCGTGGCCCAGGCGGCGGTTCCAGAACACCACCACGAACACCAGCAGCAGCAGGCCGGCGAGGACCGGCACGGCCACCCGCAACACCCGTGCCATGTCGAGGCCGTGGTCGAACCGGATGCTGACCCACTTGCGGCTGACGCGCCGCGCCATCTCGGGGGTGATGGAATCCAGCGCCTTCTGCAGGATCGGCACCATGCGGGGCCAGTCCTTGCGCACGGCCATGGCGATGGGCACCGAATAGGGCGTGGGCGCGGCCACCTTGACGTTGGTGATGTTCAAGGCGCCGATCACGTGGCTGCCCGAGGCCAGGTAGCCGACGAAGGCGTCGATCTGGCCCGCCGACACGGCGCGCAGGGCGTCCTCCACGGTGGGCATGTGCACCAGCGGCCATTGCGGGAAGTCGCGGCGCATGAGGTTTTCCGCCACGTGGTCCTCGACCACGGCGATGGTGCGCCCGGCCAGGTCCTCGATGGCGCCGAGGAACGGCGTGTCGTCGCGGTTGAACACCACCAGGGGCAGGGACGAGAA
Source organism: Hyphomicrobiales bacterium (assembly GCA_024236415.1). GTDB lineage: Bacteria > Pseudomonadota > Alphaproteobacteria > Rhodospirillales > JACKKN01 > JACKKN01. The sequence continues at coordinate 77,574 of JACKKN010000004.1, read as the reverse complement.
CGGCTTGGTGAAGTTGACGAAGGGCGCCAGGGCCGGCTCGACGGCGGCGAAGGGCAGCAGGTCCACCTCCTGCTTCTTGATGGCGGCCACCACCTGGGGCCAGGTCCGTTCCGTCTCGGGCTTCAGGGGCAGGCCCAGCCGGCTGCCCACCAGGTCCAGGTAGTCGGCGCCGATGCCCAGGAACGCGCCGTCGTCGCTGCGGTACTCGAACGGCGGCCAGGCCGGCGCCACGCCGACCCGGATGCCGGCGCCGTGGGCGTCCAGCCAGGCCCGCTCGTCGGGGGTCAGGTCGACCCTCTGGTCCTCCTGGGAGCGGGCGATGTCCACCCACCGGCGCATGATCGCCTCGCGCTCCTCGCCGGTGATCGAGGCCAGGGCCTTGTTGAGGATTCCCACCAGCGGCGCCCACTCGGGCTCGCGGTGCACGGCGAAGGTCTGCGGCGCCCGCGGCAGGCCGGCGTCGGCGGCGAAGGCCAGGTTGGTGATCTGCTCGCTGCGCATGATCCAGTCGGCGACCATGTGGCCGCCGACATAGGCGTCGGCCTTGCCGAACGACACGGCGCGCAGGGCCTGGATGGTGTTGTCGTACTCGGCGATCCTGACGTCGGGGTGCATGCGGCGCAGCACGTCGATCACCGCGTACCCCCGTTCCACCGCCACGGTCCTGCCGTTCAGGTCGTCGGGGCTGTCCATGACGGCGCCGCCCTGGCGGGTGACGATGACCTTGCGCACCTGCACGAACGGGTCGCTGAACAGCAGGTCCCGCGCCCGTTCCTCAGTCGGCGTGATCGAGGCCCCGGCCTTCAGGTCGCCGCGCCGCACCCGGGCCAGCATGTCCTTGAACTGGGGGCCGGCCACGGCCGTGAAGGTCAGGCCGACCCGCTTCCCGATCAGGTCCAGGAAGGCCGCGGCGATGCCCGCGTGGCGGCCGGCCGGGTCCATGAAGTCGATCGGCGGCCAGTTCCCCTCGACGCCGATGGTCACGGTGGGATGGGTCTTGATCCAGGCCTTTTCCATGGCGTTCAGGCCGATCTCGACCGCGCTGGCGGCGGTCGGGACGACGGGGAACAGCCACCTGGTGCGGATGCGCCGCATGTCGGCCGCGGGAATGGCGTTCAGGGCCTTGCGCATGATCGAGTACAGCTCGGGCCGGGTGCGATGGATGCCGATGCGCAGCTTGCCGCGCTCGGAGTTGTGCACCACGGCGACCCGCGGCTCGTCGTCGACGGCCAGGGCCAGGCCGCCCTGGGGTTCGATGGGGGTGGTGGCCAGGGTCTGGGCGTAGGACACCTTGTAGGTCACGTGGGCGTCGATGGCGCCCTCGCGCAACAGGCGCAGGGCCTCGGCGTCGCTGTCCACCTCGACGAAGTTGCCGTCGCCGGCCAGGCGGCGGACCTCGGCCGAGCTGCCCTTGTTGCGCCGCGCCGACAGGCGCTTGCCGGCCAGGTCGTCCCACGCGCGGATGTCGGTTCGTCCGCCGCGGGTCAGCACGATGACCGAGTCGAAGGCGTAGGGCTGGGTGAACTTCAGGGCCTTCCGGCGCTCGGGCGTCTGGGCGATGCTGATCATGCCGTCGACCTTGCCGGCCATGCCGGCTTCGTAGAGGGCGTTCCAGTCGGCAAAGAACTCGGGCACCACGTCGGTGCCGATCTCGCGGCTGAGCAGGGCCATCAGCTCGGCGTTGAAACCGGTGTAGGTGCCGTCGGCGTCCAGCACGTCATAGGGCGGGAACGGCGGCGCCACGCCCAGGCGCACCACCGGGTTGGTGGCCAGCCAGGTCTGCTCGGCGTCGGTGAACTCCACGTTGCCGCTGCCGCCGGCGTAGAACCGCTCGGCCAGGTTGGGCAGCCAGCGCCGTTCCAGCGCCGCCAGGCGTGGCGGCGGCAGGGCCGCCAGGCCGTCGTTGACGCGGCGCAGCAGGTCGGGCCGGTCGCGCCGCACCACGGCGTGCAGGAACCGGGGCGGGAACAGCACCTCGTCGCTCCGCACCAGCCCGCCGCGCAGGCCCAGCCGCCCCAGGGCCGCCTCGACCGAGGGGCCGCCGCCGACCACGGCCCGCACCTGGCCCTTCAGAAGCGCCGTCACCATGGCCAGGGTGTCGTCGTACCCGACCACGTCGAGCTGGAAATGGGTCTTCTCGACGAAATGCTTCTGGAAGCTGCCGGTGACGGCGCCGATGCGCGAGCCGGTCATGTCCTGCAGCAGCGGCGGCGGATGGCCGTCGTCGCGGAAGAAGACGGCCGAGGCCACCTCGTGCACGGGCTCGGACAGCAGGCCCCAGCGGCGCAGCTCGTCGTCCGCGAACAGGCCGGCGTGCAGGTCGGCGGCACCCGCCTGCACGGCCGCCTGGCCCTCGGCCAGGGTCGCTTCCACGAATGCCACGGGCGTGTCGTTGACCTCGCCCCACAGGCGCCACAGGTCGACCAGCAGGCCGGCCGGAAAGCCGTCGGGGGCGATCACGGAAAACGGCGGGTTGTCGCGCTCGACGGCGATGCGCAGGGGGCCCGCGGGTTGCGGCGCCGGCAGGTCGGCGGGGCGGTCCGCCGCCGACGGCACCTCGGCGCCGGCCGCCCGGGCCGGGGCCCCGCACAGGACCGCCGCCCACAGGATCAGCAGCAAGGCAGCGGCAGACCACCCGCGACCGGCACGGCGTGGCCCGCCTACGTTCCCGGCTTCCATCTCATCGCCCCTGCGCCGTCTTTACCGTTCCGATCCCCCGTTCGGCCGTCCTCCCATGACTCCAAATGCGCGTAGCGGCGGCAAGCCCACAGGTATGCCGCCGCGGGCGCCGCCGCCCCCGTTTCCCTAGCGCGACGGAATGTTCGATCCGATCCCGGAGTCCTTGCCACGTGCCGGTTTTTCTTTGGCGGACACTTCGATCTTTGGCAGCGTTACTCCGCGGCCATTATATGGAATCATTGTATCCATCGCAATAATTGCTTGATTTCGGAGCATTTCTACCCGGTCGCGACGCCATGCTAACTGCAACCTGGGCGCGAAGTCAGGGTCGCCGCCCCGAACGAAATTTCAATCTGCCCAGGCGCCATGATATTTCCGGGGTCCGGGCGCCACTGGGGGGATGCGATCATTGCAATTTTCCGCCGGGCGCCGCGCCGCCGTTGTGTCGGCGCGCGGCGGTCACTATTTTGCTGGGGAAACAAGAAACAAGAACAGACGGTGCGGCGCCGGACCGACGCCGCGGCGACTCCCGCCCCCCCCTGCAGGGTCGGCGGGCCGGCAACGGGAAGCTGAGCGATGGACCTGAAGACCGTCACCCTGGACGACAAGTACGAGCTCGAGTCCGGCCGCGTGTTCCTGAACGGGACCCAGGCCCTGGTGCGCCTGACCCTGATGCAGCGCCAGCGCGACCGCGCCGCCGGCCTGAACACGGCCGGCCTGGTCACCGGCTACCGCGGCTCGCCCCTGGGCGGGGTCGACCGCGAGTTCACCCGCGCCCGGCGCGCCCTGAAGGCCCACGATGTCCTCTTCACCCCCGGCGTCAACGAGGACCTGGCCGCCACCGCCATCTGGGGCAGCCAGCAGGTGAACATGTTCGACGGCGCCACCGTCGATGGCGTGTTCGGCATGTGGTACGGCAAGGGCCCGGGGGTGGACCGGTCGGGCGACGTGTTCCGCCACGGCAACTACGCCGGCTCGTCGCGCCACGGCGGGGTGCTGGTCCTGGCTGGCGACGACCCGGCCTGCAAGTCCTCGACCGTGCCCAGCCAGAGCGAATACGCCTTCATGGACGCCCAGATCCCGACGCTGAACCCGGCCAACATCCAGGACATCCTGGACTTCGGCCTGTTCGGCTGGGCCATGTCCCGCTATTCGGGCCTGTGGGTCGGCATGAAGACCATCACCGAGAACATGGACAGCTCGGCCTCGGTCCACGTGGACCCGGCGCGCAACGCCGTGGTCCTGCCCACGGACTTCGAGATGCCGCCCGACGGCCTGAACATCCGCGACCCCGACCCGCCGCTGGTCCAGGAGCGGCGCCTGCAGCAGTACAAGATGTACGCCGCCCTGGCCTTCGCCCGCGCCAACCGCATCGACAGGGTGGTGGTGGACAGCCCCGAGCCGCGCCTGGGCATCGTCACCACCGGCAAGTCGTACCTGGACGTCATGCAGGCCCTGGACGACCTGGGCATCGACCAGAAGCACGCCGCCGAGATCGGCCTGCGCGTCTACAAGGTGGGCATGCCCTGGCCCCTGGAGCGCAACGGCGTGCGCGCCTTCGCCGAGGGGCTGGAGGAGATTCTGGTCATCGAGGAAAAGCGCGCGGTAATCGAGAACCAGCTCAAGGAGCAGCTCTACAACTGGCGCGAGGACGTGCGCCCGCGGGTGGTCGGCAAGTTCGACGAGAACGGCGCCTGGATCCTGCCCTCGGCCGGCGAGTTGACCCCGGCCCGGGTGGCCCGGGTCATCGCCCAGCGCATCGACGGCTTCTACACCTCGACCCGCATCAAGCACCGCCTGGAGTTCCTGGAGGAGAAGGAGCGCAGCCTGGAGACCCAGGCCGCCAAGATCACCCGCATCCCCTACTTCTGCTCGGGCTGCCCGCACAACACCTCGACCGTGGTGCCCGAGGGTTCGCGCGCCGTGGCCGGCATCGGCTGCCACTACATGGCGGTGTGGATGAACCGCAAGACCAGCACCTTCACCCACATGGGCGGCGAGGGCGCCAACTGGATCGGCCAGGCGCCGTTCACGGAAACCAAACACATCTTCGCCAACCTGGGCGACGGCACCTACCACCACTCGGGCATCCTGGCGATCCGCGCCGCCGTCGCCGCCGGGGTCAACATCACCTACAAGATCCTGTTCAACGACGCCGTGGCCATGACCGGCGGCCAGCCCCTGGACGGGCACCTGACCGTGCCGGCCATCGCCCGCCAGGTGGACGGCGAGGGCGTCGGCCGCATCGCCGTGGTCTCGGACGAGCCCGGCAAGTATCCCATCGGCGCCCACTTCCCCCACGGCACCACCTTCCACCACCGCGACGACCTGGACGCCGTGCAGCGCGAGCTGCGCGACTGGCAGGGCGTCAGCGTGCTGATCTACGACCAGACCTGCGCCGCCGAGAAGCGGCGCCGGCGCAAGCGCGGCCAGTACCCGGACCCGCCAAAGCGGGTGTTCATCAACGAGGCCGTGTGCGAGGGCTGCGGCGACTGCGGCGTGCAGTCCAACTGCGTCTCCATCGCCCCGGCCGAAACCCCGTTCGGCCGCAAGCGGGCCATCGACCAGTCGTCGTGCAACAAGGACTTCTCCTGCCTGCGCGGTTTCTGCCCCAGCTTCGTCACCGTGCACGGCGGCACCATCCGCAAGAAAGGCGGCGACCAGGCGGCTGGTGTGGGGGAGGCTGACTTCCCCGCCCTGCCCGATCCCGACCTGCCGGCCCTGGACGCCCCCTACCGGGTGGTGGTCACCGGCATCGGCGGCACCGGCGTGGTCACCGTGGGCGCCATCCTGGGCATGGCCGCGCACCTGGAGGGCAAGGGCACCTCGGTGCTGGACATGATCGGCCTGGCGCAGAAGAACGGCGCCGTGCTGACCCACGTGCAGTTCGCCGCCGCGCCCGAGGACATCCAGGCGGTGCGCATCGCCGCCGGCGGCGCCAACCTGCTGCTGGGCTGCGACGTGGTCACCGCCGGCGGCGCCGAGGCCCTGAGCAAGATGCGCGCCGGGCACTCGGCGGCGGTGGTCAACACCCACGAGACCATGACCGCCAGCTTCACCCAGAACCCGGACATGGCCTTCCCCGAGGCCGAGCTGGAGGCCGCCATCGCCCGCGCCACGGGCGGGTCGTTAGAGAACGGGGCCGCCGACTTCATCGACGCGGCGCGCCTGGCCACGGCGCTGATGGGGGATTCCATCGCGTCCAACATGTTCATGGTCGGCTTCGCCTTCCAGAAGGGCCTGCTGCCCCTGTCGGCCGCGGCCCTGGAGCAGGCCATCGACCTGAACGACGTTTCGGTGGACTTCAACCGCCGCGCCTTCCTGTGGGGCCGCCGCGCCGCCCACGACCGGGCCCGGGTGATCGGGATCGCCGGCCTGCGCCCGCGCACGGCCGAGGCGGACGCCGGCGCCGGCGCCGCCTTCGCCGACCTGGACGCCCTGGTCGCGCACCGGGCGACCCACCTGGGCGCGTACCAGAACGCCGCCCTGGCCGACCGCTTCCGCGCCCTGGTCGACCGCGCCCGCACGGCCGAGCGGCAGAAGGCCCCGGGCATGTCCGGCCTGGCCGAGGCGGTGGCCTGGTCGTACCACAAGCTGCTGGCCTACAAGGACGAGTACGAGGTGGCGCGGCTGTACGCGGACCCGGCCTTCATGGACGCCCTGCGCGACCAGTTCGACGGCGACTTCAAGCTGTCCTACCACCTGGCGCCGCCGCTGATCTCGCCGCGCGACCCCAACACGGGGCTCCTGCGCAAGCGCGAGTTCGGGGCCTGGATGCGGCCCCTGTTCGGCCTGCTGGCCGAGTTCAGGTTCCTGCGCGGCACGGCGCTGGACCCCTTCGGCCACACCGCCGAGCGGCGCATGGAGCGCGGCCTGATCGCCGGGTACGAGTCGGTGGTGGACGAACTGCTGGCCGGCCTCACCGCCGACAACCACGGCCTGGCCACCGAGATCGCCGCCCTGCCCCGCACCATGCGCGGCTTCGGCCACGTCAAGCAGCGCAACGTGGCCGCGGCCCGGGCCCGCGAGGCCGAGCTGATGGAGTCCTTCCGCAGCCCGCAGCCGCGCATGACGGCGGCGGAATAGGAACCCGGCCATGGCGGCGGGCGCCCTGATGACCATCGGCTACGAGGGCGCCGACCTGGCCGACTTCGTGGCCACCCTGCGCACGGCCGGGGTCCGGGTTTTGATCGACGTGCGCGCCGTGGCCGGGTCACGGCGGCGCGGGTTCTCCAAGACGCCGCTGCGCGACGCCCTCACCGCCGCCGGCATCGCCTACCAGCACCTGCCCGGCCTGGGCAACCCCAAGCCCGGGCGCGAGGCGGGCAAGGCCGGGCGGTACGACGACTTCGAGCGCATCTTCCGCGCCCACATGGAAACCGCCCCGTTCCATCGGGACCTGGCCCGCGCCGCCGAGTTCGCCCGCGGCACCGCCGCCTGCCTGATGTGCTACGAGCGCGACGCCGCCCACTGCCACCGCCGCTTCGTGGCCGAGGCCCTGGCCCCGGACCTGGGCCTCGACCCGCGCCACCTGAAGGTCCACGCCGGCGCCGCCGCCGCCGGCCAGGGGGACCTGTTCACGGCCGGATAGCTGGCCCCGTCAGCCGTTCCCGTCGTCCTCGCCGCCCCGCCCCAGCAGCCGCTTGGCCAGGGCCTTGGCCGGCCGGCCCAGGATCTGCACCGCGCCCATGACGGCGCCGCGGCGGGTGCGGCCGTTGAAGGCGGCGTAGCCGCAGAAGAACCGCGACTCGCGCATCCACATGCCCTTGAAGTCCTCGTTGCCGTAGCCGTAGCTCAGCTCGTGCACCCGGTCCCGGTCGAGGACGACGCCGATCATGTGGTTGGTCAGCACCGTGCCCACGTGGCGCCGCCGGAACGCCTCGTCGTGGGCGATGCGGACGCTGTGCCCGACCCCGCCGGTGACGATCCAGACCTGCACCGCCACCGGCGCGCCGTCCAGGCGCAGCACCCCCAGGCGCAGGATGCCGTGCCGCGCGGCGCGGCGAATCAGGTCCAGGGTCCACCCGGCGGTCATGGTGTGCGGTTCCTTCCAGCTTTGCGCCGAAACCTGCTCGTAGGCGGCCACGGCGGCGTCCAGCCCCCGCTCGCCGTCGATCACCTCGATGGACAGGCCGCCGTCCTTCTCCAGGGCGCGCAGCCGGCTGCGGATGTTGTAGCGCTCCTTGGAGGTGAAGCGCGCCAGGTAGTCGTCGTGGGACATCCCTTCGGTGTTTTCGTAGCGGTTGAAGGAATTGGTGTAGACCTGGATCCAGAATCCGGCGGCGCGCAGGGCGCGGTAGACCAGGACCCCGTAATGGGAGTCCACGGCGAAGGGGCTCAGGCGGATCGAGTCGAAGCGGCCGCCGCCGCCGCCGTCCCAGCGCAGGCGGCGGAAGAACTCGGACAGGACCGCCAGGCGCGCCTCCCCGCCCCCACCGTCGCCACCGTCGCCGCCGTCGCCGTCCAGCCCGGCGCCGAACAGGATGCAGGCCACGGTGAAGTTCTCCAGGTGGGCGGTGGTGGCCAGGCTCAGCCCGCCGAACAGGCGCCCGGCGCGGACCCGCCGCACCGCCGGCATGGCCAGCAGCGGCGCGCCGTCCGCGTCCGTGGCCGTGTACACGCCGAACTCGTCCCGGTCGTCGCCGGCGTGGCGGGCCAGCAGGTCGAACCAGTCGCGGCCGGCGAAGAAGTCGATCCGCTCGACCTCGTCGAACAGGTCCGCGAACGGCCGCGGCAGGCCCTGGAACCCGGAATAGTACTGGATCTGCATGCCGCTGCGCCCGCCGTCCGCCGCCACCTCAGCCTCCGCGCAGGGCCGCCCGGACCATGTTCTCCAGGGCGTCGAGGAAGCGCGACCGGTCCTTCTTGCCGAAACTGGGATTGTAGCCCGAGACCTCGCCGGTGTCGCGCAGGTGGGCCATCAGGTCGCGCATGGCCACCGCCATGCCGATGCCGTCGCCGGTGAAGGGCTTGCCGGTGGGGCCCAGCACGCGGGCGCCGCGGGCCAGGCAGCGGGCCGCCAGGGGGATGTCGGCGGTGACCGCCACGTCGCCGGGCCCGGCCCGCTCGGCGATCCAGTCGTCGGCGGCGTCGGGCCCCTCGGGCACCAGCACCCGGTTGACCAGGGGGTCGTCGGGCAGGCGGAACCACTGGTTCGACACCACATGCACCCGCAGGCCGTGGCGACCGGCCACGCGCAGGACCTCGTCCTTCACCGGGCAGGCGTCGGCGTCGACGTAGATCTCGGTCATGGCGGGTCCCTTTCCCGTTGTCGCCCCGGCTGTAGCGCGGCGGGCGTGGCGAATCAATAGGGCCTTGATCGCCATGCGGCGCCGTGCGCCAATGGGGCGGACGCAGCAACCACCCACGGAGCCGACCCATGCCCATGCCCCTGACCCTGCCCCTGCGCAGTCTTGCGCTGACCATGGCGTTGTCCACGGCCCTGGCCCTGGCGGCCATCCCAACCGGCCAGGCGCGGCCCTGGAAGCCGTCGCCCGAGGCCCTGGCCCAGGACTACCTGATGCTGAGCCACAAACGATCGACCGCCGAGAGCGTGCAGGTCCTGTGGGTGGCGCCGCCCATGCTGCCGCGCAACGACCAGTCCAACACCGCGCGGGAGGTGCTGGAGGACTACATCCTGCTGGCCGTGATCCACGCCAACACCCAGTCGACGGGCATGATGGATTTCGTGCCGGTGGCCAACCTGACCCTGCGCACCCTGGACGGCACGGTCCTGCAGCCCCTGGACCGGGAAAGCCTGCCGCCCACCACGGCCGGGATCCTGACCGTGTTCGAGCAGGTCTTCACCCGCAACCTGGGCCCCCTGGGCCGGGGCACCCACTGGTTCGTGTTCGACGGCAAGGCGGTGCCAAGCTGCGGCAAGGGCGGCTTCGTGGTGCCCTACGCCGGCGAGGAATACCTGTACGAGACGCCGGTCCCGGGCTGCTGACGGTCAGCCCGACGCCGCCCGCTCGGCCTTGCCGCCGGGCACCGCCGTGCGGGCGCCGCGGTTTTCCAGCAGGCGCAGGCGGCGCCGCACCGTGGCCGCCAGCAGCAGGCTGGGCAGCGGGTCGCGCCAGTCGAAATAGGCCCAGGCCCGCACCTTGGGCAGGCGCTTGAGCAGGCTCCAGACCTCGCGCGTCAGGCTAATGTCGCGGCGGTTCTTCCACAGGGAATAGGCATAGGCTTCGAGCCAGATCCAGTTGACCCCGTCGCGGTAATCCGCCGCCGCGGCCGCGGCCGGCCGGTTGGCGCCCGTGAACACGGCATGGACGGCGCCGGGCATGTCCAGGCCCAGCGCCGTGGACAGGCGCGTGGCGCGGACGAAGCGCGGGTCGGCCTTGATGAACTTCAGGCGGCCGTCCACGGCGTCGCGCTTCAGCTCGACGGTGATGGCGCCGGTGAAGCGGGCATGGGCCACGAAGCGGGTCGCCATCTCCACCGCCTCGGGGTCGTGCACGCTTTCGCAGTAGGCGTTGGCGCCCAGCTCGTAGGGGTGCTTGAACCGGCCCTTGGCGTAGAGCTGGAGCTTGAGCCGCCGCACGCAGTAGGCCAGCACCGGCCGGTGGCCCCGGTCCACCACCATGGAGACGCCGATGCAGCGGTCGGCGCCGCCCGGCACCACCTCCTCGATCAGGGGGTATTCCCCGGTGCGGGCGCGGATGTCCTCGCAGCGGGCGCGCAGGGCCGCCGCGTCGTCGCCCCCCGGGGCCACCCGGCGCAGGGTCCTGGCGTCGGCGGCGCCGCTGTCCCACATGCGGATCTTGACCACGTAGGCGCGCTCGGCGAAGTCCAGCCCGGCCAGCACCGCGTCCAGGTCGGCGGCGTCGCGCGGCGCGAAGTGCTGCGGCGCCTCCAGCCCCGCCTCGCGGGCCAGGCCGCAGGCGGTGATCTTGTCCAGCACCGGCTCCAGCACGTCCCAGGGCGGCGCCGCCACGGTGAACAGCCGCGACAGCTCGCCATGGTGGCGCGACACCAGGATCAGGTAGTGGTCGTTGGTGGGCACCAGCAGGCCGCCGCCGGCAGCGCCCAGGCGCAGCAGGCCGTCCAGGGCGGCCGGATAGTCCTCGTCCAGCCGGTGGCGGTCGGCGATGCAGCGCGACGCCCGCCACAGGGCGGTGGGCGGGTCGTAGTGGTCGGCCACCTCGACCCGCAGGCCGGCGCGGTGCAGCGAGCGGACGGCGGCGGCGGCGCGCGGGTGCTCGGTGCCCAGCACCAGCACCCGCCGCGCCGGACTTGCCGCCGGATCCTCCATCAGCGGGCCAGCATGCCGCCGTCGACCACCAGTTCGCTGCCGGTGCAGAAGCGCGACTCGTCGGACGCCAGGTACAGGACCGCGGCCGCCACGTCGGACGGCTCGCCCATGCGCTTCAGGGCCATCTGGTACTCGATGCCCTTGCGCAGGGCCTCGGGGTTGGCGCTCTCCCGGATCACGTCGTTGACCATGGAGGTCTCGATGAACCCCGGGTGCACGGAATTGACGCGCACGTTGTTGTTCAGCTCGGCGCATTCCAGGGCCGCGGCCTTGGTGAACACGCGCACGCCGCCCTTGCTGGCGCAATAGGCGGCCACGCCCAGGCCGCCGACCATGCCGTACACCGACGACATGTTGACGATCGACCCGCCGCCGCCCGGGGCCATGGCCTCGATGCCGTAGCGGGTGCCCAGGAACACGCCGTCCAGATTGATGGACATGATGCCGCGCCACTCGTTCAGGCTGGTTTCCAGCACCGACTTGGCCAGCGCCACGCCGGCGTTGTTGACCAGCACGTCCAGCCGGCCGAAACGCTTCATGGTCTCGTCCATGGCCGTGCGCCAGTCCTCCTCGCGCGCCACGTCCAGGCGCAATCCCAGGGCCTCGGCGCCCTCGCCTTCGATGCCGGCGGCGACCTTTTTGGCCGCCTCCTCGTCGATGTCGGTGGCCACCACGCGCGCGCCCTCGCGCGCCAGCATGAAGGCGACGGCGAACCCGATGCCCGACGCCGCGCCGGTGACCAGGGCGACCTTGCCCGCAACCCGATTGCTCATGATTCGATCCCCTTTCAAATCCGGTGCCGGCAGGCCGGCAATTCCCCCGCCGGCAGGCTGGCGCCGGCGGCCTCGCTTGTCAACCTTCGCGCCGCCGGCCGCGGCGGTGCGCCAGCAGGTTGTCCAGGCTGTACAGCACCAGCGCCGCCCAGATGCAGGCGAAGGTCACGGCCTTCTGCCAGTACAAGGGCTCGCCGAACAGCCAGATGGCGAACACGAAGTGCATGCTGGGCGCCAGGTACTGGAAGAACCCGACGGTGGCGTAGTTCAGGCGCTTGGCAGCCAGCACGAACAGCACCAGCGGCGCCGCCGTGACCAGGCCGGTGCTGACCAGGCCCAGGTCCGTCTCCAGGCTCACGGTGGCGAAGTGGCCGCCGCCGGCCACGGCCAGGTAGCCCACATAGGCCAGGGCCGGGGGCAGCAGGATCAGCGTCTCGGTGAACAGGCCGGCGAAGGCGTCCACCGGCGCCAGCTTGCGGATCAGGCCGTAGAAGCCGAACGAGAAGCCCAGGAACAGCGAGATCCAGGGCGGCTGGCCGAGGGTCCAGATGGGAAAGGCGACGCCGGCCACGGCCAGGGCCACGGCGGCCCAGGCCAGCGGGCGCAGGCGCTCGCGCAGGAACACCACGGCCAGCAGCACGTTGACCAGGGGGTTGATGTAGTACCCCAGGCTGCCCTCCAGCACCCGGTCGTGCAGGATCGCCCATATGAACACGAACCAGTTGGCGGTCAGCAGGGTCGCCGACAGGGCCAGGGTGGCCAACAGGCGGCGGTCGGCGAACAGGGACCGGGCGGCGCGCCAGCGGCCCGTGGCCAGCAGCAGGAGCCCCAGCAGCAGGACCGTCCACAGCACCCGCTGGGCCATGATCTCGACCACCGGCACCGCGCCCAGCCATTTGAAATACAGGGGGTACATGCCCCAGATGACGAAGGCCGCCAGGGCGAACAGCCCGCCGGCCAAGGCCGTGCGGGAAGCGGCGGCGCCGTCGTCCTGCTGACTCACGGATGACCTCGGGAAAAAGAGTTGAAGGGTCTTCCTTCCTACTCCCCCGCCCGGCCGCTGGCAAGGCGCATGGCGGCACCGGGTGAACGGAAAAACGCCGGACGGTCCGGGTGGACCGTCCGGCGCCCTCGACCGGCGTTGGGGGCCATCCAATCGGCCGGCGCGACCGACGTCCGGTTCAGTAGACGTCGTTCTTGGTGTTGAAGACGTTGAACTTGCCGGTGGGCGTCACCAGCCGCTTGTCGCGGATCACCGCCTTCAGCTTGCGCGTCTTGTCGTCCAGCACGACGATGGCCGATTCCTGCTCCTTGCCGTTCCAGACCGAGAACCAGATCTCGCTGCCGTCGCGGTTGTATTCCCCCTGCACGACCCGGCGCACGCCGGCGCTGAGGCCCGACATCTCGCCCACGGGGACGACCTCGTAGGGCTTGTCCAGGTGGTCGATGTCGAACACCGCCACCGACGACGCGGTCCCCTCGTCCGGGTTCAGGGGCGTGTCCACCCACAGGTTGCGCGACTTGGGGTGGGTCTTGACGAACAGCGAGCCGCCGCCCTGCCCTTCCAGGGACTGGACCACGGTCCAGGCCTGGTCCGGGTGCCCCTGGGGGTCGGTGCCGATCAGGGCCACGGTCTCGTCGCCCAGGTGGCTGGTGGCCCAGACCGGGCCGAACTTGGGATGGACGAAGTTGGCGCCGCGCCCGGGGTGCGGCGTCTGGCCGATGCCCTCGCGCACCAGCTTGGCCAGCTTGCCGGTCTTGGTGTCGATCACCGCCACCGTGTTGCGGGCGTTGGCGGCGACCAGGAAGTAGCGCTTGGTCGAATCCAGCCCGCCGTCGTGCAGGAACCGCTCGGCGCCGATCTCGGTGATCGTCAGGTTCTCGATGTCCTGGTAGTTGACCAGCAGGATCTTGCCCGTCTCCTTGACGTTGACGATGAACTCGGGCCGGTAGTGGGAGGCGACGATGGCGGCCACCCGGGGCTCGGGGTGGTAGGCCTGCTCGTCCACGGTCATGCCGCGGGTGTTGGCGATCTTGAGGGGCTCCAGCGTGTCGCCGTCCATGATCACGAACTGGGGCGGCCAGTAGGTGCCGGCGATGGCGTACCTGTCCTCCCAGCCCTTCATCTTCGAGGTCTCGACCGAGCGCGCCTCGAGCCCGACCTTGATCTCGGCCACGGTCTGCGGCGGGTTCATCCACAGGTCGATCATGTCCACCTTGGCGTCGCGGCCGATGACCATCAGATACCGCCCCGACGCCGACAGGCGCGAGATGTGCACCGCGTAGCCGGTCTTGATGATGGTCACGATCTTCTTGGACCCGCCGTCGATCAGGGCCACCTCGCCGGTGTCGCGCAGGGTGACCGAGAACAGGTTGTCCAGGTCCAGGTCGTTCATCTTGCGGGTCGGCCGGTCGGCGGGCTTGACCAGGACCTTCCAGGTCTCGCGCATCTCGGCCATGCCGAACTCGGGCGGCACCGGCGGCTCGTTCAGCAGGTAGCGGACCATCAGGTCGATGTCGGCGTCGCTGAGCTGGCCCGAGGTGCCCCAGTTGGGCATGCCCGCCGGCGAGCCGTAGGTGATGAAGTTCTTCAGGTGGTCGTAGCCCAGCTCGCGGGTGATCTTGGTGGTCAGGGGCTTGCCCGTGGCGCCCTTGCGCAGCACGCCGTGGCAACCGGCGCAGCGTTCGAAATAGATCTGCTTGGCCTTCTGGAACTCGTCGGCGGTCAGGGTCGGCACGCCCGGCTTGCTGCCCGGCTGCTCGATGGGGTGCTCCTTCATGACGTCCAGGCTGGGCTGGTACTGGCCGCCGGGGGTGGTCTTGTGCTTCTCCAGCATCTTGGCGCCGGGCTGCTCGGCCGCCCGGCCGGCCCCCGGCACCGCCAGCGCGACGGCCAAACCGATGCCGGCGACAAGTCCGGCGACGGCCAAGTGTTGGATTCCTCTCATCCTTCTTCCTCCACGATGATTGTTTTAGATTTGAAATAACCGAATGGTCTTCGGTTTGGTTCGATTTGTGGCTTGATTTACGTCATTGTTAGGTATTGCTCTGAATTCTAAACATGACGTTGGTCAATTTCGTTTTTCTCATATAAGTCTTCTGTAATTGTTGATTGCGACTAGTTTTTTATTGAGTGTTTTTGAATTAATGCACCTGCGAAGAGGACCATCGTCCATGCCCGCTCGCCGCGTCCCGCGCCCGGTTCCGTGGCTCGCCGCCGTGGTCCTGCTGCTGGCCCTGGCGCCGGCCCTGGCGCCGGCCGGGGGCCGCGCCGACGAGATCGGCGCCGCCCTGCAGGCGGTGCCGCTGAAGGACGTGTTCCCGGGCGCCGGCCACGTGGGCGCCAGCGACGGCACCCCGCCCTCGGCGCCGGTGTTCCGCGACCGGCGCCTGGCCGGGTACCTGTTCCTGACCTCCCAGGTGGTGGATTCGGCGGGGTATTCCGGGCGGCCGGTCAAGATCCTGGCCGGCCTGGACCTGGACGGCCGCCTGACCGGCGCCGTGGTGGTCGAGCACCAGGAGCCGATCCTGGTGCTGGGCATCGACGAGGGCAAGCTGGCGGACTTCCTGGCCCAGTTGCGCGGGGTCGACCTGCGCCACCGCGTGCGCCTGGGGCGGGCCCGGGGCGAGGGCGAGGTGGGCATCGACGGCATCACCGGCGCCACCATCACGTCCATGGTGTTCAACGACAGCGTGGTGCGGTCGGCCCGCGCCGTGGGCCGCGCCCGCGGCATCCTGCCGGCCGGCGCCCTGGTCCGCGGCGCCCGCGAGCTGGACCTGGACACCTTCCGCGAGGCCTGGTGGCAGCAGTTGGTGGACGACGGCTCGATCCGCCGCCTGCACCTGACCAACGCCGAGGTCGACCAGGCGTTCAGCAGCCTGGGCGGCCTGCCCGACACCGCCCACCGCCGCCCCGGCGATACCTACATCGACCTGTACCTGGCCCTGGCGACGCCGCCCACGGTGGGGCAGAACCTGCTGGGCTTCGCCCCCTTCGGGCGCCTGCGCGCCGGCCTGGCGTCGGGCGACCAGGTGATCTTCGTCGGCGCCGCCGGGTTCTATTCCTTCCGCGGCTACAACTACCGGCGCAGCGGCGTGTTCGACCGCCTGCAACTGGTCCAGGACGGCCGCACCATCCGCCTGACCCGGGACATGCACCGGCGCGTCGACAAGCTGGCCATCGCCAACGCGCCGGCCCTGCGCGAGACCAGCCTGTTCGTGATCCCGGAATCCACCGGCTTCGACGCCACCCGGCCGTGGCGGCTGGAGCTGCTGGCCGAGCGGACCACCGCCGGCGTGGAATCGCGCTATGTCGTGTTCCCGGTCAGCTACGAGGTGCCGGCCGCCTACCTGCGCACCGGCGCCGGACCGGACGCCGCGCCGGCCCAGGCCCACGAGCCGCCCCTGTGGCAGCGGCGCTGGCAGGACTCCCTGGTCCACGTGACGGTCCTGGCGACCGGCCTTGCGGTCCTGCTGACCCTGCTGGTGTTCCAGGACTGGGCCGCGGCGCGGCCCCGGTTCCTGCGCCGCCTGCGGGTGGGGTTCCTGCTGTTCACCCTGGTCTATCTGGGCTGGATGCTGTCGGCCCAGTTGTCGGTGATCAACGTGCTGACCTTCGCCAACGCCCTGCTGACCGGCTTCCGCTGGGAGTTCTTCCTGCTGGAACCCATGATCTTCCTGTTGTGGAGCTTCGTCGCCGTGGCGCTGCTGTTCTGGGGCCGCGGCGTGTTCTGCGGCTGGCTGTGCCCGTTCGGGGCGCTGCAGGAGCTGTTGAACCGCCTCGCCCGCGCCCTGCGCCTGCCGCAGCTGTCCCTGCCCTTCGCCGTGCACGAGCGGCTGTGGCCGCTCAAGTACGTGTTCTTCCTGGGGCTGCTGGCGGTGTCCCTGGGGCCGTTCGCCATGACCACCGCCCTGGCCGAGGTCGAGCCCTTCAAGACCACCATCTCGCTCAAGTTCCTGCGCCCCTGGCCGTTCGTGACCTACGCCGTGGGGCTGCTGGCCCTGTCCCTGTTCGTGCAGCGGGTGTTCTGCCGCTACCTCTGCCCCCTGGGCGGCGCCCTGGCCATCCCCAGCCGCACCCGCATGTTCGAGTGGCTGAAGCGGCGGCGCCAGTGCGGCACCGAATGCCACATCTGCGCCGTCGCCTGCCCGGTGCAGGCGATCCACCCGGACGGCGCCATCAACCCGCACGAATGCATCTACTGCCTGGACTGCCAGAGCCTGTACTACGACGACCACAAGTGCCCGCCCCTGATCGAGCGGCGCAAGCGGCGCGAGGAGCGCCAGGAGCGGCGCCGGCAGCGCCAGGCGGCGCGGCAGGAGGGAGAAACGCCATGACCGGACCCCTGCCGCGGCGGCGGTTCCTGGGCGCCCTGGTCGGCGCCGCCGCCGCCACCCTGGCCGGCGCGCCGGCGCGGGCGGCGGCCTACCGTTGGGACGGCCACGCCCTGGGCGGCGCCGTGTCCCTGACCGTCGCCGGCATCCGCCGCGCCGCGGCCGAGGACGCCGTCGCCGCCTGCCTGGACGAGATCGAGCGGCTGGAGAACCTGTTCTCCCTGTTCCGGCCGGACTCGGCGCTCAGCCGCCTGAACCGGGCCGGGGCGCTGGACGATCCGGGTCCCGACATGGTGGCCCTGCTGGCCCGGGCGCAGTCCATGGCCCGCCTGACCGGCGGCGCCTTCGACCCGACCGTCCAGCCGCTGTGGGAACTGCACGCCGCCGGCCCGCCGGCCCCGGACGCCCTGCGCGCCTGCCTGCGCCGGGTCGGCTGGCGCGGGCTGTCGGTGTCGCCGCGGCGGATCGTCCTGGGGCCGGGCATGGCGGTCAGCCTGAACGGCATCGCCCAGGGACACATCACCGACCGGGTCGCCGACCTGCTGCGCCGGCGCGGCGTCGGCCACGCCCTGGTGGACATGGGGGAGCACCGCGCCACCGGCCCCCGGGACGCGGCCGGGGCGCCCTGGCGCCTGGCCGACCGGGCCGGCGGCACCGTGGCGCTGGCCGCCGGCGCGGTGGCCACCTCGGCCCCGGCCGGCACGGTGTTCGAGCCCTCGGGCCGGCGCCACCACATCTTCGACCCGCGCCGGGGCACCTGCCCCCGGCGCCACCGCCAGGTGACGGTCACGGCGCCCACGGCCACCCTGGCCGACGCCCTGGCCACGGCCTGCCACGTGCTCGACCCCGGCCAGGCACGCGCCGTGGTGGCGCGCCTGGCCGGGGCCGGAGTTGCGGTGGGGGTGGAAGTCGTCGGCGCCGGCGGAGACCGCCGGCGCCTCTGAGGCCTTGTCGCCCCCAGGGGGGTCAGGGGGCGTCAGGCCGCTTTCTGGGCGCTGCCCTTCAGGTAGGCCAGCATGGTGTCGGCGTCGGACACCTCGAACGGGTCGGTGGGGCAGTTGTCGCCGAAGTCGGGCTCGACGAACATCTTCTCGATCTCGCCGTCGACCACGTGCATGGCGTAGCGCCACGAGCGCATGCCGAAGCCCAGGTTGGACTTGTCCACCAGCATGCCCATCTTGCGCGTGAATTCGCCGTTACCGTCGGGCAGCAGGCGCACGTTCTTGGCGCCCTGGGACTTGCCCCACTGGAACATGACGAAGGCGTCGTTCACGGACAGGCAGATGATCTCGTCCACGCCCAGGGCCCTGAACTGCTCGTACAGTTCCTCGTAGCGCGGCAGGTGCGAGGTGGAGCAGGTGGGGGTGAAGGCGCCCGGCAGGGCGAACAGCACGATGTTCTTGCCGGCGAAGATCTCGCCGGTGGTGACCTCCTGCCAGCGGTAGGGATTGCTGCCACCGATGGACTCGTCGCGCACGCGGGTCTGGAAGGTGGTGGCGGGGACTTTGCGGTTCATGTCGGACCTCATTGGTTGTCGGTTGTGGCTGAACCGAATATGGGCCTCGACAATAAATTTGTGAAACGAATAAATTATCTGAAATTAATCGATTTTGACGATTATCAGATCACGTACCACAGCAGCGCCGGCAGGGTGACGAAGGCCAGGATGGCCGAGGCCACCACCACCCCCGCCACCTCCTCGGGCCGGTTGCCGTAGCGCTGCGCGAACAGGTAGTTGAACACCGCCACGGGCATGGCGCATTCCAGGATCACCACGCCCCGCGCCGCCCCCTCCAGGCCGAACAGGGTGGCCACCAGCAGCCCGACCGAGAACCCCAGCACCAGCCGCGCCACCGCCAGGGCGACGCCGCGCCCCAGGCTGGCCACGCGCAGCTTGGCCAGCGAGAATCCCAGCGTGATCAGCATCATGGGGATGGTCAGGCCGCCCAGCAGGCGGGTGGTGTTGTCGATCCACTTGGGCACCGGCAGGTCCAGCGCCATCATGGCCACGGCGGCGGCCACGGCGTAGATCAGCGGCACCCGGGCCAGGCGGCCCAGGGACAGGGACCCGGCGGCGATGGACACGCCCAGGGTGAACTGCAGCACGCAGTAGACGGTGAAGATGGCGATGCTCAGCGCCAGCCCGGTGTCGCCGAAGGCCAGGAAGCACAGCGGGATTCCCATGTTGCCGGCGTTGGGGAACATCAGGGTCGGCAGGAAGGCGCGCAGCGGCAGGCGGAACGCCATCAGCCCGGCCACCCCGACGGCGGCGAAGATGGCCACCGCCGCCACCGTGGCGCCGCCCACCTGGACCAGGGCGGCGCCGTCGGCCCGGGCCCCCAGCAGGGTGTTGAAGATCAGGCAGGGCGCGCCGATGGCGGTGACCAGGGCGGTCACCATCTCGGTGTCGTAGGGCCGCCCCATGCGGGCCCAGGTGAAGCCGATGCCGGCGCAGACGAAGACCGGGGCGATGATGTTGAACAGTTCCTGCAGCATGGCGGCGGTTATAGCAGATTCGGCGCCGTGCGAGACCTGTATCCGCGCCGCCTCAGCGGGCGTCGTGGAAGATGATGCCCAGGGTGTGCCGGCGGCCGCCGCGCAGGGCGCTGACCCCGTGGCGCATGGCCAGGCGGTGGAATCCGCGCGCGCCCTTGCCCGGCCGGTGGCGCACCGGGAAGACCACCGCGTCGCCCTGGTCCAGGGGCACCACCTGCACCCGCGACTGGCGGCGCGGGCGCTGCTCGGTCAGCACGAACTCGCCGCCGGTGAAGTCGGTGCCGGGCCGCGACAGCAGCACCGCCACTTGCAGCGGGAACACCAGCTCGCCGTACAGGTCCTGGTGCAGGCAGTTGTAGTCGCCGGGGCCATAGCGCAGCAGCAGCGGCGTCGGCCGGGTCTGGCCGGCGGCGCGGCAGCGGGCGCGGAAGGCGGCGTGGTCCGGCGGAAAGTCGGCGTCGATGCCCAGGGCCCCGTTCCAGGCGTTGGCGATGGCCGCCAGGGGCGGGTACAGGTCGCGGCGCAGGGTCGCCACCGGTTCCGGCAGGGGATCGGCGAAATAGCGGTACTCGCCCCGGCCATAGCCGTGCCGGGCCATGACCACGGTGCTGCGGAACAGGCCGTCCTCGCCATAGCGGGCGGCCAGGGCGGCGCAGGCGTCGGCGGTCAGCAGCCCGGGCAGGACGGCGTTGCCGTCCCGGTCCAGGTCGGCGGCCACCCGGGTCCAGTCCAGGGTCGTCATGTCAGGGTTCTCCGTCAACGCGCAGCAACCGCGCCACCCTAGGCCGGCGCGCGCCATCCGGCTGCCCGTTTCTTGCGCCGCGACCGGTGCCGGTCACTCCACCCAGGCGATGCGCAGGATGTTGGTGGCGCCGGGGGTGCCCAGGGGCACGCCGGCGATCAGCACCATGCGCTGGCCGACCTTGGCGAAGCCCTGCTCCTTGGCCAGGCGCAGGGATTCGCGGATCATGCGGCCGAAGGTGGTGGGCTGCTGGGTGCGGATGGGGTGCACGCCCCAGACCAGGGCCAGGCGCCGGGCCGTCTCCTTGTTGGGGGTCAGGCCCAGGATCGGCACGTGCGGCCGCTCGCGCGCCGCGCGCAGGGCGGTGGCGCCGGTCCAGGTGAAGGCGCCCACGGCCGCCGCCGACAGGGTTTCCGCCACCTGCCGCGCCGCCGCCGAGACGGCGTCCTCGGACGTGGCCTCGGGCCGGCGCCGGTCGCCGGCCATGATGATGCGGTACTGGGGGTCGAATTCGACCCGTTCGATGATGCGGTTCATGATACCCACGGCCTCCAGGGGGTATTCCCCCACCGCCGTCTCGGCCGACAGCATCACCGCGTCGGCGCCGTCATAGATGGCGGTGGCCACATCCGAGGCCTCGGCGCGGGTCGGGGTCGGCGCGTAGACCATGGAATCCAGCATCTGGGTGGCGATCACCACCGGCTTGCCGGCCTGGCGGCAGGTGTGGACGATGCGCTTCTGGATCGACGGCACGTCCTCGGGCGGCAGTTCCACCCCCAGGTCGCCGCGGGCCACCATGACCGCGTCGGACAGGTCGACGATCTCGGTCAGGCGCTCGATGGCCGAGGGCTTCTCCAGCTTGGCCAGGACCCCGGCCCGGCCGGCCACCAGCTTGCGCGCCTCTGCCACGTCCTCGGGCCGCTGCACGAAGCTGAGCGCCACCCAGTCCACCCCCAGCTCCAGGCCGAACTGCAGGTCGCCGCGGTCCTTCTCCGTCAGCGGCGAGACGTCGACCACGGCGCTGGGCACGTTGACCCCCTTGTGGTCGGACAGCACGCCGCCGTTGATGACGCTGGTCTGGGCATAGCCGGCGCCGCATTCGGTGACCCGCAGGCGCACCTTGCCGTCGTCCAGCAGTAGGTCCATCCCCGGCTCCAAGGCGGCGAAGATCTCGGGGTGCGGCAGGGGGGCGTTGTGCTCGTCGCCGGGGCGGTCCTCCAGGTGCAGGCGGAACGGCGCGCCGGCGTGCAGGCGCACCCGCCCGTCGGCGAAGGTGCCCAGGCGCAGCTTGGGCCCCTGCAGGTCCATGAGGATGCCGAACGGGCGGCCGAACCGGCGCTCCATGCGGCGGATGGCGCGGTAGCGCCGCTCGTGGTCCTTCTTGGTGCCGTGGCTGAAGTTCAGGCGAAACACATCGACCCCGGCCTCGCACAGGTCGGCGATGACGGACTCGGAGGTGGTCGCCGGGCCAAGGGTGGCGATGATCTTGGCGCTGCGGTTTCTTCTCATGGCGCGAAACATAGGACGGCCCG
Organism: Hyphomicrobiales bacterium; assembly: GCA_024236415.1. Lineage (GTDB taxonomy): Bacteria > Pseudomonadota > Alphaproteobacteria > Rhodospirillales > JACKKN01 > JACKKN01. Next base: position 55,764 of record JACKKN010000004.1, on the reverse strand, counting down.
CCGTCCATGCTCCAATGATGATTGCGTGACCAAGGACGCTCGCGTGGCCGGGTACAACGATCCGGTGCCCTTCGTTGGCGTGGCCGTGGTTGTTGCGGGGCGGGTGCGGATCGGGGCTGGACTTGGCAATACCACGGGTTAGGATAGGCGTCAATTGACGGTGGCCGGGGACCCCGCATGTTCGGCAAGCTCTTCTCGCGGCGCAAGGCGGACCGCCCCCGGCGGGCGACCGGTCGGGCCGCGGCGCCCACCCTGGGCGAGCTGGAGGAGCAGATCAACGCCCCCCTGCGGGCCCTGGAAGCCCATTCCGGCGGCGCCACGGCCGCCACCACGGAGGCGGATGCGGTGTCCCGCGAGGCACTGATCCGCGAAGCCCTGCGCATCCAGCGCCGCAAGCAGGACGTGTTCGACGGCCTGCCGCCGGAACAGCGCCGGGCCCTGCGCGCCATGGCCGAACGGGTGATGTTCGGCGGCGGTGACGACGGCACGGACAACGGAAGCGGAAACCCAGCGTGAACGCCCAGACCCAGACCAACGCCTCCTCCGGATCCCCGGGAACGGCCCCGCCGCCCCCCCTGGTGATCGACCCCGCGGCCCCGGAAGCCCTGGCCGCCGGGCTGCTGGCCGGTCAGCGCCGGGCCCTGGCCCGGGCCATCACCATGATCGAATCCTCCCGCGGCGACCACCGCCACCGGGCCGAGGAGCTCATGCGCCGCGCCCTGCCCCACACCGGCCGCGCCATCCGCCTGGGCATCTCGGGCATTCCGGGGGTCGGCAAGTCGACCTTCATCGAGGCCTTCGGCGGCCACCTCATCGACCGCGGCCTGCGCGTGGCGGTGCTGGCGGTGGACCCGTCCAGCCCGGTCACCGGCGGCTCGATCCTGGGCGACAAGACGCGCATGGCCGAGCTGGCGCGGCGGCCCGAGGCGTTCATCCGGCCGTCGCCCTCGGGCGGCACCCTGGGCGGCGTCGCCCGGCGCACCCGGGAATCCCTGCTGCTGTGCGAGGCCGCCGGCCATGACGTGATCATCGTCGAGACCGTGGGCGTGGGCCAGTCCGAGACCGCGGTGGCCGAGATGGTGGACATGTTCCTGCTGCTGCTGGCGCCGGGCGGCGGCGACGAGCTGCAGGGCATCAAGAAGGGCATCGTCGAGCTGGCCGACCTGATCGTCGTCAACAAGGCCGACGGCGACCTGGCCCCGGCGGCAGAGCGGGCGCGGCGCGAGTACACCAACGCCCTGCACCTGCTGCGCCCGACTTCGCCGTCCTGGTCGCCGGCGGTGCTGAAATGCTCGTCCCTGGGCGGCACCGGAATCGAGGAGGTCTGGACCAAGGTCGAGGAGTTCCGCGGCATCAAGACCGACAACGGCGAGCTGGCCGCGCGCCGGGCCGCCCAGGCCCGGGCCTGGATGTGGGGCGAGGTGCGCGAGACCCTGGTCGCCATGCTGCGCGACAGCGACGGCATGGGCGACGTGGTCCACGGCCTGGAGGGCCGCGTGTCGCGCGGCGAGATCAGCCCCACCGAGGCCGCGCGCACGGCCATCGCCGCCTTCGTCGACCGCAACCGCCCCGCCTGACCGCCCAACCTGATTGGCCCACCCGACTGGCCCACCACGGCGGACTGGAAACGGCGGCGCCGCCCGGCTACCTTGGCCGCCGCACCCCTGCCCTGGACCCCGAGACAACGAAGCGGAGCATGATGAGACAGTCGATCCTCTCCTTCCTCGCCGGCCTGCTCGCCCTGGCCCTGGCGGCCAGCCCGGCCGCCGCCGGCGACCCCGAGAACACGCTGTACATGGACCTCAAGGACGGCCGCGTGGTGATCGAGTTGCGCCCCGACCTGGCGCCCAAGCACGTGGCGCGAATCAAGGAGCTTGTGCGCCAGGGGTTCTACGACGGCCTCACCTTCCACCGCGTGCTCGGCGGCTTCATGGCCCAGACCGGCGACCCCAAGGGCGACGGCACCGGCGGCTCGGGCCGCAACATCCCGGCCGAGTTCTCCAACGAACCGTTCCGCCGCGGCACCGTCGGCATGGCCCATTCGCCGGTGTCCGACGACGGCGATTCCCAGTTCTTCATCTGCTACGCCCGCACCCGCCACCTGGACGGCAAGTACACGGTCTGGGGCAAGGTGACCAAGGGCATGGGATTCGTCGGCAACATCAAGCGCGGCAATCCCAACGACAACGGCACCGTGATCAACCCGGACAAGATCGTCCGCATGCGGGTCGCCGCCGACGTCAAGAACTAACACCGGACCGGGAGAACACCGATGGCCGAAGACCTGGAAAACACCCTGCACATGGACCTGAAGGACGGCCGCGTGGTGATCGAGATGCGCCCCGACCTGGCGCCCAACCACGTCGCCCGCATCAAGGAGCTGGCCCGCGAGGGCTTCTACGACGGCCTCGCCTTCCACCGGGTCATCGACGGCTTCATGGCGCAGACCGGCGACCCCCGGGGCGACGGCACCGGCGGCTCGGGGCGCAAGCTGGACGCCGAGTTCAACCACGGCCAGTTCCTGCGCGGCACCTGCGGCATGGCCCGCTCGGCCATGCCCGACAGCGCCGATTCGCAATGGTTCATCTGCTTCCAGCCGACCCCGCACCTGAACGGCCAGTACACGGTATGGGGCCAGGTGACCACCGGCATGGACCACGTGGACGCCATCAAGCGCGGCAGCGCCCGCGGCAATGGCGCCGTGGAGGACCCGGACCGCATCGTCAGCCTGCGCGTGGCCGCCGACGCGGCGGACTAAAGCACCGGACGCCAAACAAGAAAAAGGAGAACGAACAACATGGAACGACGTCACGACATGGGCCACCACGGCGCCGCCGAAGCCGGCGCCTGCATCTGCCCCAAGTGCGACACCCGCATCCCCCACCAGAAGGGCGTGCCCTGCCAGGACGCGCGCTGCCCGGCCTGCGGCGCCAAGATGCTGCGCGAGGGCTCGCACCACCACGACCTGCTGCTGAAGAAGCGGGCGGCCGCGGCGGCCGGATAGGCGGCGCGGCGCCCATGGCCGGCCCGTGACCTGGATCATCTTCATGGTCGGCCTGGTGCCCCTGCTGGCCGCCTACTATCCCCTCAAGGGGGCCCTGCCGCCCCTGGCCTTCGTCGCCGTGGCGGTGGTCTACGTGGTGCTGCTGCGCCTGGCGGCGGACGCCCTTGCCGCCGCCATCCGGCGGCGCAGGGACTCCGGGCGCGGGCGGGAATAAAAGGATATTGAAAAACCCGTCATGGCCCTTCGAGGCTCGCGCCGCTCGCACCTCAGGGCGAGGCGGAGAGTCGGCAACCTCTTGAAAAACCTCAGCCTGAGGCGCCCGCAACGCGGGCCTCGAAGGCGATGACGCCGGGCACGGTGCCTTTTTCGGCAGCCCTGCTAGGGGGCGCCGAAGAAGCGGTCCAGGAACCCCGTGTACCAGGCATGCAGGGCGGCGTCGTACCGGGCGAAGCCGGCGTCCTGCTGCGCCCGGGTCTGCGCCCCGGGGCGGCCGTACTGGGCCGCCATGGTGCGCTGCCACTGGTCCAGGATCGGGCGGGTGACCTCGGGGTGGAACTGGAAGCCGCAGGTCCGCGCGCCCAGGCGGTAGGCCTGGTGGGGGAAGATCTCGCCGCCGGCCAGCAGCTCGGCCCCCGGCGGCAGGTCGAAGCCCTGGATGTTGCCGGCCGGCACCTCCAGGCCCTCGGGAACCATCCCGCGCCCCGCCGCCGTGGGGTGCACCGGGTAGTAGCCGAAGGCCACCTTGCCCTGGGGATGGGCCGCCACCCGCGCCCCGTGCAGGGCGGCGATGAGCTGGGCGCCGAGGCAGATGCCCAGCAGCGGCACCCCCGCCGCCATGACCCGGCCGGCGAAGGCCATCTCGTCGCGCAGGTAGGGGGCCTCGTCCAGGTGGGTGACGAACTGCGGCCCGCCCATGATCAGCACCCCGGCGGTCCCCTCCCCCACCTGGGGCAGGGCCTCGCCGCGGAACGGCCCGACCCGGCGCACCTCGAACCCCCGCGCCGCCAGGTGCGTCTGCCCCCTGTCCGGCGCCGGGTAGTCCCGGTGTTCGACGACGATGATCTGCGCCATGGCCGGAACCTAGAACCTTTCGCGTCCCAATGGAATCGCACAGACGGCCCCCGCCGACGACGGCCGCGGCGGCGGCCGGCCCGGTTCCCTGCTGCCGCGGGGCGGGGACGGGGTCAGTAGCGGTACCGTTCCACCGCCGCCTCGTCCCATTCCAGGCCCAGGCCCGGGCCGCGGGCGGTGACGGTGCCGTCGGTCACCGCGATGGGCTCGCGGCGCACGGCCTCGGCCACGTCCAGGAATTCCAGCCAGTGCGCGGTCGGGGTCACGGCCAGGACGTGGGCGCTGGCCTCGATGAACAGGTGGCTCGACACCGGCATGGACGCCGCCTCGGCCTGGCCCATGGCGCCCAGCCAGCCGGTGACGCCGCCGATCTTCATGATGTCGGGCATGGCGTAGTCGCAGGCCCCGGCGGCGATGGCCTTGGCCATGTCGGTGGTGAACCACCAGTTCTCGCCGGTCTGGATGGGCACGCCGGTGGCGGCGCGCACCTCGGCGTGGCCGGCCAGGTCCTCGGCCGGCACCGGCTCCTCGACCCAGGCCAGGTCGAACTCCTCCAGGGCGTCGATGCGGCGCACCGCCTCGGCCACGCCCAGGGACTGGTTGTAGTCCACCATCAGGGCCACGTCGTCGCCGATCACCTCGCGCACCCCGGCCACCACCTGGATGTCGCGGTCCAGGCCGGCGCCGCCCAGCTTGATCTTGATCGCCTTGAAGCCCTGCGCCAGGGACCGCTGCAGGGCCTTGCGGTCCTTGGCCGGGTCGACGCTGCCATAGCTGTCGTAGGCCGGCAGGGGCCGGCAGGCGCCGCCCAGCAGGGCGGCCACCGAGCGTCCGGCGGCGCGGCCCACGGCGTCCCACAGGGCCATGTCCAGGCCGGCCAGGGCCATGCCCACCAGGCCCTGGCGGCCGAGCAGGCGGAAGGTGCCGGCGAAGGCCCGGGCCTGGGCCGCCGGCGCCACCGGCTGCCCCACCAGCAGCTCGCCGGCGTTGGCCAGGAACGAGCGCAGGGGCGCCAGCGTCAGCGGCGCGTAGCCGAAGATGTAGGCGCGCCCCGTCACCCCCTCCTCGGTGTGGATGTCAATCAGCACCAGGGGCGCCGTCTCCACCGCGCCGACGGCGGTGCGCACCGGCCGTGCCAGGGGCGCGTTGACGGCCCGGGCCTCGACCGCGCGCACGGTCAGGGGCGGGTCGCAGGCTTGGGTGGCGGTCGGGGTCGCGGCCATGGCGGTTCTCCGTCTGCGGGATTGTCCCGGGCGCCCGGGAGGGGCATCATGCGGCAAAACAAGCCGGGAGGAGTATCCACCATGGGACGAGTTGACGGCAAGGCGGCGCTGGTCACCGGCGCCGCCTCGGGCCTGGGCGCGGCCTCGGCGCGGCTGCTGGCGGCCGAGGGCGCGCGGGTGCTGCTGACCGACCTGGACGGCGACGGCGCCGCCCGGGTCGCCGCCGACATGGGCGGCGCGGCCATCGCCGCCGCCCACGACGTGACCAACGAGGACGACTGGAAACGGGTGGTGGCCCAGGCCGTGGCCGCCTTCGGCGGCCTGCACATCCTGGTGAACAGCGCCGGGGTCGCCTACAGCGCCGACGTCGAGAACACCACCTTCGAGCAGTGGCGCTGGATCCTGGGGGTCAACCTGGACGGCACCTTCCTGGGCTGCAAGCACGGCCTGGGGGCGATCCGCGCCACCGGGCAGGGCGGCTCGATCATCAACCTGTCGTCGGTGTCGGGGCTGGTGGGCGGGCACAACCTGGCCGCCTACAACGCCTCCAAGGGCGGGGTGCGGCTGTTGACCAAGTCGGTGGCCCTGCACGCGGCGCGCACCGGCTCGGGCATCCGCTGCAACTCGGTCCACCCCAGCTTCGCCGAGACGCCCATGATCGACGCCCTGCTGAGCCACAGCCCCGACCCGGCGCGCACCCGCGGCAAGCTGGAACGGCAGATCCCGCTCGGCCGCCTGGGCCAGGCCGAGGAGGTGGCAGCCATGGTGCTGTACCTGGCCAGCGACGAGTCGGCCTTCGTCACCGGCGCCGAAATGGTCATCGACGGCGGCCTGACCGCCTGATCTAGGGGATACCCGCCATGAACGACATCTTCTCCCTGTCCGGGCGCCACGCCCTGGTCACCGGCGCCTCGGGCGGCCTGGGGCGGCAGTTCGCCCGCACCCTGGCCGCGGCCGGCGCCCTGGTCACCGTGGCCGCCCGCCGCGCCGACCGCTGCGCCGAGACCGTGACCCTGATCGCCGCCGCCGGCGGCCGGGCCCAGGCCGTCAACCTGGACGTGACCGACGCCGCCGGGGTCGCCGCCGCCTTCGACGCGGCCACGGAAATGGCCGGCGCCCCGGTGGACGTGGTGGTCAACAACGCCGGGGTGGCGGTGACCAAGCCGGCCCTGAAGGTGACCGAGGACGACTGGGACTGGGTCATGGACACCAACCTGAAGGGGGTCTGGCTGGTGGCCCAAGAGGCGGCCCGGCGCATGGCCGCGCCGGGGCCGGACGGCGCGCCGCGCGGCGGCAACATCGTCAACATCGCCTCGATCATCGCCTTCCGCCAGGGCAGCCGCATCGCCTCCTACGCCATCTCCAAGGCCGGGGTGGTGCAGCTGACCAAGATCCTGGCGCTCGAGCTCGCCGACAAGGGCATCCGGGTCAACGCCCTGGCGCCGGGCTACGTGATCACCGACATGAACCGCGACATCCTGGAGGGGCCGGCCGGCCAGGTCATCGTCCAGCGCATCCCCCAGGGCCGATTCGGCCGCCCCGAGGACCTGGACGGGCCGCTGCTGCTGCTGGCCTCCGACGCCTCGTCGTTCATGACCGGGTCGGTCATCGCCGCCGACGGCGGGCAGCTCGTCAACTCCCTCTGAACGACCCATCGCCGCCCTTGCGCCGGCCCCGTCCCTGGTCTAAGGGATGGGGTCTGCGGCGGAACTTGGACGAGCAATCTTGGAGGGGTACATGCGCGGAAAAGCGTTGTTTATTGGGGTGGTTGCAGCGGTCCTGGCCGCCGGGCCGGCGTTCGCCCACACCCAGGCCGGCGTCGCCGGCGGGTTCTTCAGCGGCTTCAGCCACCCGATCCTGGGCTGGGACCACGTGGTGGCCATGGTCGCCGTCGGCCTGTGGGGGGCCTTCCTGGGGGCGCCGGCCAACTGGATGCTGCCGGTGGTCTTTCCCCTGGTCATGGCCCTGGGCGGGGCGCTCGGCGTCCTCGGCGTGCCGGTGCCGGCGGTGGAGGCGGGAATCGCCGCCTCGGCCGTGGTGCTGGGCCTGCTGATCGCCCTCGCGGTGCGCCTGCCCCTGGCGGCGGCCGGCGCCATCGTCGCCGCCTTCGCCATCTTCCACGGCCACGCCCACGGCACCGAGCTGCCCGAGGCCGCCAACCCCTTCGCCTATGCCGTCGGCTTCGTCATCGCCACCGGCCTGCTGCACATCTGCGGCATCACCCTGGGCCTGCTGGCGCGCTGGCCGGCGGGCGCCCTGGCCGTGCGCGCCGGCGGCGGCGCCATCTGCGCCGCCGGCCTCGCCTTCCTGTTCGGCCTTGTCTGAGCGCCCCGTCCCGGCCGCGGTCCTGGCCGCGGCCCTGCTGGCGCCCGGCGCCGCCTGGGCCCACGGCGCCGTGCCCGGCGCCGCCGGGTTCGGGGTCGGCCTGCTGCACCCCCTGACCGCGCCGGCGCCGGTGCTGGCCCTGGTCGCCCTGGGCCTGGTCCTGGGGCAGGGCCGGCCGGCCGGGCTGGCGCGGGCCTGGGGCGCCTTCGCCCTGGGCGACGGCCTCGGCCTGGTCCTGGCCTGGGCCCTGGCCGCCGACCACCCGCCCACCCAGATTCCCGCCCAGGTCCCCTTGGCCCTGGTGGCCCTGGCCGCCGGGCTGGCGGTGGCGCCGCGGCGCGGTCCCCTGCCCGGCGCCGCCGTGGCGGCCCTGGCGGCGGCGGCGGGGGGACTGGCGGGGCTGGCCACGGCGCCGGACCCTGGCGGGCCGGCGGTGGCGGCCTGGATCACCCTGGCCGGCGCCTTCGCCGGCGCCAACCTGGCCCTGTTCTACCTGGCCGCCGGCACCGGCTGGCTGCGCCGGCGCCTGCCGCGGCCGGCCGCCGCCGTGGGCCTGCGCGTGGCCGGGTCCTGGGTCGCGGCCATCGCCGTGCTGGTGGTCGCCCTGGCGGCGGCCGCGTGATCGGCCGTTCCCCCGCTGGCCATTTCCGCGCGAAGTGTTGTAGAATCGCCGGACACCACGAATCTGGCTCGAATGGGGGGTACCATGGCCAATTTCGTCTGGACCGACCAGCAGATCACCTTCGGCGTCCGCGACTTCGACGAGGAGCACCAGGAACTGGTGAACCTGTTGAACGACCTGTGCGTGGCCATCGACGGCGACGACGCCGAAAAGACGCGCAAGGTCTACGACGCCTTCCGTGACTGCATGGCGGACCACTTCAACCACGAGGAGCAGGTGATGCGGGACTCGGGCTATCCCGAGTTCGAGACCCACTGCTCGGAACACGCCAACCTGCTGCGCGAGATGGACGAGACCTCGCAGCACCTGGACCGGGTGCGGGACAAGGCGCTGGACATGTTCCTGATCAACCACCTCAGCTACGTGCTGCTGGGACATATCCTGACCACCGACGCCCGCTACATGCCCCATTTCCGCGAGATGGGGATCGCCTGACCGGACGCCGCGCCGAGTGGCCGGAGAGGGCGGCATGACCACCCTCGAGGCGCGGGGCTTCGACCCCGCGCACAGCCTGCTGCTGACCGATCTCTACCAGCTCAACATGGTGGACAGCTACCTGCGCGGCGGCCTCACCGGCACCGCCGTGTTCGAGTTCTTCGTGCGCAGGCTGCCGCCGGGGCGCAACTTCCTGCTCGCCGCCGGCCTGGACCAGGCCCTGGCGTTCCTGGAGGACGCCCGCCTCACCGACGCCGAGGCCGACTGGCTGCGCGCCGGCGGCCGGTTCCCGCCGGCCCTGGTGGACTTCCTGGCCGGCTTCCGCTTCACCGGCGACGTGGACGCCATGGCCGAGGGCACGCCGTTCTTCCCCCACGAGCCGATCCTGCGCGTCACCGCGCCGCTGCCCCAGGCGCAGCTGGTCGAGACCCGCCTGGTCAACCTGCTGCAGTTCCAGACCCTGGTCGCGTCCAAGGCCGTGCGCATGGTGCTGGCGGCACCGGGGCGGCGCCTGGTGGACTTCGGCCTGCGCCGGGCCCACGGCGGCGAGGCCGGGCTGCTGGCCGCCCGCGCCGCCTACCTGGCCGGGTTCGCCGGCACCGCCACGGTGCCCGCCGAGCCCCTGTTCGGGGTGCCCGTGTTCGGCACCATGGCCCATTCCTTCGTCCTCGCCCACGACAGCGAGACCGCCGCCTTCGCCGCCTTCGCCCGCGACCACCCGGACCAGACCGTGTTCCTGATCGACACCTACGACACCGAGCGCGGCGCCGAAGCGGTGGTGGCCCTGGCGCCGCGCCTGCGTGCCGCCGGAATCGGCGTGCGCGGCGTGCGGCTGGACAGCGGCGACCTGGCCGACCACGCGGTCAAGGTGCGGACCATCCTGGACACCGGCGGCCTGCTGCAGGCCCGCATCTTCGCCAGCGGCGGCATCGACGAGCACCTGCTGGCCCGGCTGCACGCCGCCGCCGCGCCCATCGACGCCTACGGGGTGGGGACCAGCCTGGTCACGTCCGAGGACGCGCCGGCGCTGGACTGCGCCTACAAGCTGCAGGCCTACGCCGGCCGGCCGCGGCGCAAGCGGTCCGAGGGCAAGGCCACCTGGCCCGGCGCCAAGCAGGTGTACCGCTTCCACGGCGGGGACGGGTCTTGCACGCACGACCTGGTGACCACCGCCGACGACCCGCCGCCGCCCGGCGGCACGCCGCTGCTGGCGCCGGCCCTGCGCGGCGGCCGGCGGGTGCCGGACCTGCCCGACCTGGCGGCCAGCCGCACCCACGCCGCCGCCGTGGGCCGCCTGCCCGAGTCCCTGCGCCGCCTCGACCCGGCGCCGCCCTATGGGGTGGACATCTCCCCGGCCCTGTGCCTCCTGGCCCACGAGGCCGACGGCGCCGCCGACCGGGCCGGCGGCTAGGGGCGGGCACCGCCCCCTCACCCTCCCGCTGACGCGGGCCCCTCCCTCTCCCGCGGGGAGAGGGAAAATTGTTGAAGCCGGGCGCGGCGGAGCCCCCTCTCCCTCGAGGGAGAGGGTCGGGGTGAGGGTGCGGGGTCTGGCCGAAGATGATATAACCCGGACATGGCACCCGACCCTGGTTCGTCCCGCGCCCGAGCCCTCCGCCGGCGATCGACCGAGGCGGAGAAGCGCCTCTGGCACCGGCTGCGCGACCGGCAGCTCCACGGGCTGAAATTCCGCCGCCAGGTGCCGGTGGGGACCTATGTGGTCGACTTTCTCTGTTACGAGAACCGGGTGGTCGTCGAACTGGACGGCGGCCAGCACGGGGACGAGTCGACCCGCCGCCGCGACGCCGTGCGCACTTCCTTTTTGCAGGAGCGGGGCTTTCGTGTCCTTCGGTTCTGGAACAACGACGTGCTGGAGAACCTGGAGGGCGTGTTGCAGGCCATCGGCGGCACCGCCCCCTCACCCTCCCGCTGACGCGGGCCCCTCCCTCTCCCGCGGGGAGAGGGAATGGGGTGGCCGGGCGCGGTCGGCCCCCCTCTCCCTCGAGGGAGAGGGTCGGGGTGAGGGTGCTGGACCTCGCCGCGCAACACACCGCCCACTGCGACCGCCCCCTCACCCTCCCGCTGACGCGGGCCCCTCCCTCTCCCGCGGGGAGAGGGAATTCGGTAGCCGGGCGGGGGGGGGCTATTCCACCTCGAACACGTCGGTGATGATGTAGCCGCCGGACTTGCCGTCGTATTCCATGTCCAGCATGCCGCGGTCGCGGGCGTCCTCCAGCAGCTCGGTGAAGGTGCGGTAGCCGTGGAAGGCCTCGTTGAAGCCGGGGCGGCGGCGCTTCAGGGTCTGCTTGACCATGGAGCCCCAGACCTTCTCCTCCTCGCCGCGCTCGTGGAACAGGTCCTCGATGGTGTCCAGCACCAGGTCCAGGCCCTCCAGGCGCCGCTCCTCGCGGTCCTCGTCGTCGCCGGCCTTGTCCGGGGCGCCCCTGTCCTCGCCGGCCTTGTCGTCGCCGGCCTTGTCCTCGCCGGCCTTGGGCTTGCGCGGCGCCGACCGGGGCGCCGGCCTGGCCTTGGCCTTGGCCTTGGACTTGGCCTGCTTCTCCGAGGCGCGCACCAGGTCGTCGTAGTAGATGAACTCGTCGCAGTTCGAGGTCAGCAGGTCGGCGGTGGAGTTCTTGACCCCGACCCCGATCACCACCTTGTTGTTCTCGCGCAGCTTGCTGACCAGGGGCGAGAAGTCGGAATCGCCGCTGATGATGACGAAGGTGTCGACGTGGGCCTTGGTGTAGCACAGGTCCAGGGCGTCCACGACCATGCGGATGTCGGCCGAATTCTTGCCCGACATGCGCAGGTGCGGGATGTCGATCAGCTCGAAGGCGGCCTCGTGCATGCCGGCCTTGAACTCCCGGAACCGGTTCCAGTCGCAATAGGCCTTCTTGACCACGATGTTGCCCTTCAGCAGCAGCCGTTCCAGCACCTTCTGGATGTCGAAGGCGGCGTACTTGGCGTCGCGCACGCCCAGGGCCACGTTCTCGAAGTCGCAGAACAGGGCCATGTTCTGGATCGCGTGTTCCGGTTTCATGGGGCCTCCGTCTTGGCCGCCCGGCGGGCGGGCAGGTGCGCCGGCGGGCGCCGCCGCGGCGCCCGTTCGACCGGCGCCGCATTGTAGCGCGCGGGGCGGGCCATGGACAGGCCGCCGGCGGCGGCGGAAACGGGGCGTTGATTCTTTTGCGAACGGGCCTATATTCCGCCCATACGTCTTACATTTGTTTGGTGCTACCTGACCGACCGGTACGCCGACTCGCCTAGTTATCCCCTGACAATGTGAACGTGCCACCGCCGCGCCTCCGCATGGTGCGCAGGGCGGCATCCAACTTGCCTACGAGAGGGATCTACGATGGCGAACGGTACTGTGAAATGGTTCAACTCCACCAAGGGCTACGGGTTCATCGAGCCCGATGACGGCTCGAAGGACGCATTCGTCCACATCTCGGCGGTCGAGCGCGCCGGGCTGCACACCCTGAAAGAGGGGCAGAAGGTCAGCTACGAGCTTCGCCCCGGCCAGAACGGCAAGGCCTCGGCCGAGAATCTCGTCGTCGCCGACTAACGGCACGGCGCCCGCCCCCCGGTTCCGGCCGGGGGCGCGCGGCGGCCAGAACATGGCCGCGCCGCGCCGGCCCTCGGGCCGGCGCCGGTTCCCCGCTCCGGTGTCCGCGACGCCCCGACAGCCGGCGTCCGCGACGCCCCGACAACCGGCGTCCGCGACGCCCCGACAGGAAAAGGACCCCACCATGACCAAGGCATCCAGACTGAAGGCCGAGCAGCAGTTCGCCGCCAGCCAGAAGCGCGACCCGCAGGCGATGGATGAGAAGGAACAGGTGCGCCAGGAGCGGGCGGCCCAGGTGGCCCGCCTGCGGGCCCTGCGCCTGGGTACCGCGGACCCCGCCGACCGGCCGGCCAAGCCGACCCGCTCGCCCCTGACCGACGCGACCCAGTTTCCCCAGGCCCGTCGCGGCTGAACCACCGGTCCGGAGGGAGGACGCCCATGCCTTTCAAGCCCAACTACAAATTCGAACGCCAGGAACGCGAGCGCCAGAAGGCGGCCAAGAAGGCCGAGCGCCAGCAGGCCAAGCGCGACCGGGCCCAGGAAAAGACCCAGGACCGGACCGGGGAAGACGCCCCCGACTCGGACGACGCCGAAGACCGGCCCGCCGACGCATAGGGACCGCGCAGCCCGGCGCCCGGACTGCCGCCGCCACGGTCCGGCCAGGCCGCCGCAGCCGGCGGACGGCGCCCGCGTGGATCCCCGGATCAAGTCCGGTCATGACATAACTATCTGAAATATATATACTTATTGTCATTGCCGGGCCTGGCCCGGCCATCCACGCCTGCCGGTCGGCATGGGCTGGAAACTCCATGCCTCCGACCAGCCGGACGCCCTTCGAATGCCCGGCGATCAGCGGTTCCGGGCCCGTTCTCCACCGCGGGACCGGGCGCCGTGAATAATATTATATTTGTATCCCTGTCCCGGCGGTCGCTATCCTGGGGGTCCAACCAATAGGGAGGCAAACATGACTGGGTGGCATATCGAGGGGCAGTACATGGAGACCTGCAACTGCGACTTCATCTGCCCGTGCATCGGCACCAACCTGACGGGGAAGCCCACCGAGGGTGACTGCAAGGCCGCCGTGGCCTTGCGCATCGACCGCGGCGAGAAGGACGGCGTGGTCCTGGACGGCCTGTCGTTCATCGTCCTGATGCATTCACCGGGGGCCATGGCCGACGGCGACATCAAGGTCGGGCTGATCATCGACGAGCGGGCCGACGACGCCCAGACCGCGGCCATCGGCGCCATCGCGTCCGGCGCCGCCGGCGGCCCCATGGCGGCCCTGGGGCCCCTGGTCGGCGAGCTGGCGGGGATGGAGAAATCCGCCATCAGCTTCGAGAAGGACGGCATGAAGTACGCGGTCAAGGCCGGCGGCCTGGTCGACCAGGCCATCGAGGGCGTGCCCAGCATCTCGGTCGAGGGCGAACCCATGTACCTGGAGAACACGGGCCATCCGGTGTCGGCCCGGCTTGCCCTGGCCAACGCCAAGCGCAGCCATTTCCATGCCTTCGGCATCGACTGGGACGACGCCACCGGCACCCGCAACGGCCACTTCGCACCGTTCTCCTGGCAGGGCTAGGGCGCCGGCCCATGGCCGCCACCGAGGGCCCGGCGGCCGTCGCCGCCGACGGCGCCGCGCGGCGCGACCGCGCGGCGACCTGGATCGGGCTGCTGGCCGTCGCCGGCCTGGCCTGGGCCTACCTGTGGGTGGATGCCGCCCGCATGGCCGGCATGGACATGGCCGGCATGGACGGGATGAACATGGGCCAGGGGATGGGCCAGGGGATGGGCCAGGGGATGAGCATGGGGCCGGGCATGGCCATGACGTCGCCCTCGCCCTCTCCCTGGCGCCCCGAGGCCCTGGCCGCCACCTTCGTCATGTGGGCGATCATGATGGTGGGCATGATGCTGCCCAGCGCCCTGCCGGCCATCAGCCTGTACGGCACCATGGTGCGCAAGCACCGCGAACGGGGCTCGGCCCTGCCCTCGGTGTGGCTATTCGCCGCCGGCTACCTGGCGGTCTGGACCGGGTTCAGCCTGCTGGCCGCCCTGCTGCAGGCGGGCCTGGAACAGGCCATGCTGCTGTCGCCCATGATGGTGTCCACCAGCCCGTGGCTCAGCGGCGGCCTGCTGGTGCTGGCCGGGGTCTACCAGTGGCTGCCGGTCAAGGAGGCCTGCCTGGCCAAGTGCCGGGCGCCGCTGCAGTTCTTCCTCACCCGCTGGCGGGCCGGGCCCGCCGGCGCCGTGCGCATGGGGGCCGAGCACGGCGCCTTCTGCGTCGGCTGCTGCTGGGCCCTGATGCTGCTGCTGTTCACGGCGGGGGTCATGAACCTGCTGTGGGTGGCGGTGATCGCCGGGTTCGTCCTGGTCGAGAAGGTGCTGGGCGCGCAACCCTGGGCGGGCCGCTGGATCGCCCGCGCCGCCGGGGTCGCCCTGGTGGTGGCCGGCGTGGCGGTGATGGCGGCCTGATCCGGGGCCGGCGCCCCGGATCGTCCGCGGTGGTGCATCCCGTGCCGGGTCCGGGCGCCGGGTCCGGTCAGGCGTTGGCCCGCTTCGCCCGCCGCCGGACGGCGCCAAGCCCGGCGAGCCCGATCGCGAACAGCGCCAGGGTCGCCGGTTCGGGAATCTGCGAGAACAGGAAATTCTGACTCTGCAGGTCGAGCAACCCGTCCACGCCCGCGCTCATCTGCAGCGAAACCTGGACACGGATTTCCTTCTGTTTCGCAAACTCGGCCTCGCTGAACCAGTCACCCGAAAAGCCGGGGTCCGTTCCCGTGGTTTCGGTGTGGTTGACCAGCTGCACCAGTTGCAGTCCGTCCGGATCGAAGACCGTGACGACCTGCTCGATCACGTCCCCGACCCCCGCTTTGGAATGTTGGACGCCGTCGAAACCGCCGAAAATGTCCTTGATCCAGAAATTGGCCCCGTCGACGATGCTGACCCAGAATTCGAAGGCGTGGCTCAGGGTTCCGCCGTCCTCGACGCGCCAGATGCAGCCGAATGACGGCCCGCAATCACCGCCCGAAATGTCGTAGAGACCGAACCCGGGGTTCAGGGTTCCCTGGTTGTAGGCCGCCGCATCGATGTTCGATGGCGCCAGGAAATAGTTTCCGGTTCCGGTTTCCTCCAGGCTGCGCCACGTGTGGATCAGTTTGTCGTCCACCTGCAGGGACCATCCGTTCAGGAAGTTGTCCCAGGTCGCCGCACAAGAGGTGCCGGGAGTCGCCGTCTGGCACTCGATCCCGCCCGTATCGTTGTACAGCACGGTGGTCGCCTTTGCCTGCGGTACCGCGCCAAAGACCGCGGCGGCGACGACAAGGGAAACCAGCAAGGTCTGCAATTTTCGCATCTGTCCCTCCCACCCCGATTGCTTTTCCGACACAAGACGGCAAGCAATGCTTGGACCAAAAACAAGCCGACAGTTCCCAAATAACCGGGACCGGCCTTTGATTAAAAAATTATGCAAGAATTGTTCCGGTACATTTTACCTCTTGTTTTTAAAAGAAATCGCTTCCGGACAACCGGCGCCCTCGCGGCGAAAATGTAAAAAATGCCGACAGACTTCCGGGTCGATTGCCATCGCGACACGCCGTCGTCCGCGCGTCTGCCCTTGAAATTCCTAAAAACCGGACTATATTCCGAATCGGTCTCCGCCTGGGCGGAGACCGGCGCGCGGCCGCGGATGACGACGGATGACGACATTTTCGCCGCCGTCACGGCCTGATTGCTGGAATTTCAGGGGGTTGCCATGACGACATCGGGACCGAAACCGCCTGCGGCGGGCCCCCACCGGCGCCGCGGGGTGCCGCGGCGGGACGCCTGTCGTCAGGGCCGGGCGGCGGGTCAGCCCTCGACGATCTCGAAGCTGTGCGACATCTCGGCGGTCTTGCCCAGCATGATGGACGCCGAGCAGTACGTCTCCGCCGACAGATTCAGGGCCCGCTCGACATGCTTTGCCGACACCCCCTGGCCGATGACCACGAAGTGCATGTGCACCTTGGTGAAGACCTTGGGCGGCTCGGGGGCGCGCTCGGCGGTCAGCTTGACCTCCACGTCGGTGACCTGCTGCCGCGCCTTCTTGAGGATCGAGATCAGGTCGATGGAGGTGCAGCCGCCGGCGCCCAGCAGCATCAGCTCCATGGGGCTGGGGCCCAGGTTGGTGCCGCCGAATTCCTGGCGCGCGTCCATGACCAGGCCGTGGCCCGATTCGCTCTTGCCCATGAAGGCCATGTTGTCGATCCACTTGACCCGCGCTTCCATGGCCGGCTCCCCCTGCGTTGTTGCGTCGCTGCGCCGGTGTATAGGCCGGCGGGGCGGCGGGGGGAAGGGAAAACCGCGCGCCGTGTTTCCGCCGCCCGGCCGGGCGTGCTACGCTGCCGCCCCGGAGGTGCCCTGACCCATGTTCATCAACTTCTTCCTCGAACTGCGCGAGGCCCGCGTGCCGGTCAGCCTGCGCGAGTACCTGACCCTGCTGGAGGGCATGGACAAGGGTCTGGCCGACTACAGCGTCGAGGATTTCTACTACCTGAGCCGCGCCTGCCTGGTGAAGGACGAGAAGAACCTGGACAAGTTCGACCGCGTGTTCGGCCACGTGTTCAAGGGGCTGGAGAACGTGTCCGACGACGTGACCGCCGAGATCCCCGAGGAGTGGCTGCGCAAGCTGGCCGAGAAGGTGCTGAGCCCCGAGGAGATGGCCAAGATCGAGGCCCTGGGCGGCTTCGAGAAGCTGATGGAGACCCTCAAGAAGCGCCTGGAGGAGCAGAACAAGCGCCACCAGGGCGGCAGCAAGATGATCGGCACCGCCGGCACCTCGCCGTTCGGCGCCCACGGCTACAACCCCGAGGGCGTGCGCATCGGCCAGGAGGAGGGGCGCCACGGCCGCGCGGTCAAGGTCTGGGACAAGCGCGAGTACAAGAACCTGGACGACACGGTGGAGTTGGGCACCCGCAACATCAAGGTGGCCCTGAAAAGGCTGCGCCAGTTCGCCCGCCAGGGGTCGCCGACCGAGCTCGACCTGGACGACACCATCCGCTCCACGGCGCACCGCGGCTACCTGGACCTGAAGATGGTGCCCGAACGCCACAACGCCGTGAAGGTGCTGCTGTTCCTGGACGTGGGCGGCTCCATGAACCCGCACGTGCGCACGCTCGAAGAGCTGTTCTCGGCGGCGCGCACCGAGTTCAAGCACCTGGAGTACTTCTACTTCCACAACTGCCTGTACGAGCGGGTCTGGCGCGACAACCGGCGGCGCCATTCCGAGGTGACCGCGACCTGGGAGGTGCTGCACACCTATCCCCATGATTATAAAGTGATTTTCGTCGGCGATGCGTCCATGAGCCCGTACGAGATCAACTATCCCGGCGGCAGCGTCGAGCACTGGAACGAGGAGGCCGGCGAGGTCTGGATGCGCCGGGTGCTGGACATCTACTCCAAGGCCGTATGGCTGAACCCCATCCCCGAACGCTGGTGGGACCACACCGCGTCGGTGCGCATGATGCACCAGCTGCTGGGCGGGCGCATGTTCCCGCTCACCCTCGACGGCCTGGACCGGGCCATGCGCGAGCTGACCCGCTAGATGCGGCGCCGCGACCGCAGGCGGGCCGCGGGCGCGATCCCGGCCGCGGCCCTGTGAACGGGGCCGGCTGCGGGGTTGTTCCGCCGGCACGGGCTGGGTATAAGATCGGCCGCGACAGTCCACGGCGCGGACCTTCCCCCAATGCCCCTCGCCCACACCGCCTACGGCAGCGGACCCGACGTCATCGTCCTGCACGGCCTGTTCGGGTCGGCGCGGAACTGGGCCGGCGTGGCCAAGGCCCTGTCGGCGCACCATCGGGTGCATGCGCTGGACCTGCGCAACCACGGCGACTCGTTCTGGGCCGACGGCATGGCCTACGCCGACATGGCCGACGACCTGCGCCGCTTCATGGCCGACCGCCACCTGGGCGGCGCCGCGGTGATCGGCCACAGCATGGGCGGCAAGGCGGCCATGGTGCTGGCCCTGCACGACCCGCACCTGGTCGGCCGCCTGCTGGTGGCCGACGTGGCCCCGGCCGGGTACGGCCATTCCTTCGCCGACTACGTGGCGGCCATGGCCGCCGTCGACCTGGCCGGCATCGACCGGCGCGCCCAGGTGGACGCCCAACTGGCGGCGGCCATCCCCGAGGACGGCCTGCGCGCGTTCCTGCTGCAGAACCTGGTGCGCGGCCCCGGCGGCCTGCGCTGGCGGGTCAACCTGGATGCCCTGGCCGCCCACATGGCGGCCATCGGCGACTTCCCCGACATCCGCCCGGGCCAGGCCTACCGCGGACCGACCCTGTTCCTGGCCGGCGGCCGGTCGGACTACATCGAACCGCACCACCACGGCCTGATCCACCGCCTGTTCCCCCACGCGCGCATCGCCGTCCTGCCCGGGGCCGGGCACTGGCTGCACGCCGAACAGCCGCGCGCCTTCGTGGCCGCCGCGCGCGACTTCCTGGCCGCCTGAGATGACGCCCCCGCCCGCCCCCGCGCCGCAGGCACCCGCAACACCGCGCCTGTCCCTGCTGGCGCTGCTGATCTCGGTCACCGCCATCGGGCCCATGGCGCTGAACATCTACCTGCCCTCCATGCCGGGGCTGCAGCGGGTGTTCGACGTGGACTACGCCGTGGTGCAGCTGACCCTGACCCTGTACCTGATCGGCCTGGCGGCGGCGCAGCTCGTCTACGGGCCCCTGTCGGACCGCCTGGGCCGGCGGCCGGTGCTGCTGGCCGGGCTGTCGCTCAGCCTGGTGGGCACCCTCTCGTGCCTGGTGGCGCCGTCCATCGCCTGGCTGATCGTCGGCCGGCTGGTGCAGGCGGTGGGGGCCTGCGCCGGCATGGTCCTGGCCCGGGCCATGATCCGCGACCTGTTCCCGCGCGAACGGGCGGCCAGCGTCATGGGCTACGTGACCATGGCCATGGTGGTGGCGCCCATGGTGGCGCCCACCATCGGCGGCTACCTGGACGAATTCCTGGGCTGGCGGGCCAGCTTCGTGTTCGTCGCCGCGGCAACGGTGGCGGTGATCGCCGCCGCCGCCGCCCTGCTGCCCGAGACCCACGGCGGCCGCCCGGGGCAGGCCGGCGGCAGCGGGCCGCTGGAGATCCTGCGCGCCTGGGACCTGATGGCCAACCCCGCCTTCCGCCGCTATGCCCTGCAGGTGGGGTTCACCACCAGCGTGTTCTTCTCCTTCGTCGGCGGCGCCCCCTACATCATGGTCGAGCTGATGGGCCAGCCGCCCAGCCGCTATGGCCTGTACGTGATCATGGTCGCCGCCATGTACATGACCGGCAACTTCACCACCGGCCGGGTCGCCGTGCGGGTGGGGCCCGACCGCATGATCGCCTGGGGCACGTCGCTGTCGCTGCTGGGCACGGTGCTGCTGGTGGCGGTCTACGCCGCCGGCGTGCTGATGCCCGTGACCCTGTTCGCCTGCATGGCGGTGGTGGCCCTGGGCAACGGCATGAGCATCCCCAACGGGGTCGCCGGCGCCATCAGCGTCGACCCGCACCGGGCCGGCGCCGCGTCGGGCCTGGCCGGGTTCCTGCAGATGTCCGTGGGCGCCGGGGCGACGGCCCTGATCGGCCTGCTGCTGGCCGATTCGGCCATGCCGCTGGTGGCCCTGATGCTGCTGGGCGCGGTGGGCGGATCGGCGGTCCACAACCTGGGCCGGCGGCGCGAATCATAGGATTTTTTGGCCGGTTCCCGTGGCGGCCCCCCAACGCCTGTGCTAGACTCGAAACACGGGGTAAGCAAAGGCAGAGCGCAACACAGAGGGCCCAAGGCCCCCAGGGCGGAAGGGACCGTCCCCATGACCAAGATCGTCTGGTCCGAAGCCATGAGCGTCGGCGTGCCGCCGCTGGACAGCGACCACCGCATCATCATCGACCTGATCGGCCGCCTGGACGACCACGGCGCCGATCTGTCCGAGGCCATCAACACCCTGATCGCCTACACGGAATACCACTTCTTCCGCGAGGAGCGGGTGATGGCGGAATGCGGCTATCCCGAGCTGGAGGCCCACCGCCAGGAGCACGGCACCCTGGCCGACGACGTCATGGCCCTGCAACGGCGGTACGCGGACGGCGACGACTCGGTCACCGCCTACGCCCTACAGCAGTTCCTGACCGAGTGGCTGTACCACCACATCCTGCTCGAGGACATGGCCTACAAGCCCTACGCCGAGCACTGCGCAAGGGCCCACGACGCGGCCAAGGCCTTCGGCAAGTTCCGCCTCGAGGACCTGCACCCCGAACTGGTGCGCGACGCGGAGACGGAGTGCGCTTAGGGGGCGTCGGCCTCTCCAATCACGGGGCCGTCCGCGGCCGCGCCGGGTTACCGACCACGGTCGCCCCCGCCGCCACGTCGCGCGTGACCACCGCGCCGGCGCCGACGATGGCGTCGTCCCCCACCGTGACCCCCGGCAGGATCAGCGCGCCGCCGCCGATCCAGACGTTGCGGCCGATGCGCACCGGACGGCCGGACTCCAGGCCCGCCCGGCGCTGCGCGGCGTCGCGGGGATGGTCGGCGGCCAGGATCTGCACGCCGGGGCCGATTTGCGTCCCGTCGCCGATCTCCACCGCCACCACGTCCAGGATGACGCAGTTGAAGTTCAGGAACACGCCTCGCCCCAGGGTGATGTTGTAGCCATAGTCGCAATGGAACGGCGGACGGACCGCGGCGCCGTCGCCGACCGCCGCCAACAGCTCGGCTAGCATGGCACGGCGCGCCTCGGACGTGGCGGCGAGGGACCGGTTGTAGCGGTCCATCCACCCGTGGGCCCGGGCCCGGTCGGCGGCCAGCTCCGGGTCGCCCGGAAGGTAGGGCTCGCCGGCCAGCATCTTGGATTTTTCGCTGCGCATGGTGGTTTCCCTAGCAACCCAACCGCCGGAGGTAAACCTCGGGCAATCTACGGGGCTGCAATGTCAGGTCATTACCCTGTCTGTACAAACCTTTTCTGGACATACAGCACATGTAATGTATGGGTCAGCTTTGTTGATCCCGGCGCGCAATCAACATGTCGTATTCTTTTTCCAAATCCAAACTATTTCCCAAGCTATTGGACACTTGCATAGTCTGGGTTCTAAGAACACCACGAACCCTCTGCACCACTTCACGAACATATGCCATAAATAACTTCGATCTACGGTACATAACCAAAATTAGCATATCAAATGAATTGGATCCGTGAACTATCCAAATATCCCTTAAAAACAATGGCAAGCCATCGTCATCCGCATTGTCAATAATCCACTTAATAGTTCTTCTTCTAATACGATGAGCAACGTTCTCTTGTGTTGGCTCCGGGCCCTTTTTTTCATCCATCACCCACTTTCCAAAGTCATCATTTAACACAGGCAAGCTAATTGTTACCGCTATCAGGCCTAGTTCCGGAAGATTAATTCTCTCATTATTTCCTTCGGGCATAATAACTTCGCGAAATACGTCCGCAGCCACAACTCGCCCTAGCGTTTTAGCTGCATTGCGTTTTTCCGTTTCAGTCAATTTTCGGGAATCAGTACTTCTTTTTGACTCTGTAATATTTGCCAATTCCTTCTTTGACTCATGTGCACCCGCAAGTTCTCGGGACTCAATAAGCCGCACCCGATCGGGCCGCGATGGAGAGAGAGCCACAAGCGACAGCAAGAGTCGCTCGAAAGCTTCTCCTTTTTTGGTGCCTCGCGTCACAGCATCAGACATTTTCTCTATCCGTCTTTCCAAGTCACTCGGCCATAGGAGACACAAATTATATCATATACGTCGTCATGTGGCAAATATCACTTCCAAATACGCCATTTCTCTAACCTCTATACCCAAATTAATATTAAATATGGTATTTTCGGCAAAGAAATGTTATGTTGTTGGGGTGTGTAGCCATATTGAGTGTTTATATGGCGTTTTGGTAAAAAATTTCTTTAAAGGAGGGGAAAATGGGACATATTGATACAAATTCACTCCAAAATTCCAAATACCGAACGGCTTGCAGGTTCAACATCTGTCTGTTGCTAGTAATGAGGCAAAGAATATGATTGCTTCCTCGAATTCTCCCAGAAATTCGGTGCAACCACGCAATGACCACGTTGTTGGTAGCGCGCCCAGTGGCAACGATAGACAGTATTGCGCACCGCGACGGCATTTTTCGCTGGTGTTTCTCTCGGTTCTCACGTTGACAGTGGGATGTCTTCTCCTGGCGGGGTTCGTGTCCCTCTTTGGAGGCAACCCACTCGCGGCGACCGCTCAACGAATATTCGATGCTTCCTTATTGCTTTTCACGTTTGGAGCGGCATCTATAATAAGACTTCTTAGTGGGAGGCCTGAATCTCACGAACGAAATTTCAATGGATCAAATTCAGATGTTGATCAATCAGGGGATTGAGCGCACCGAACGGTACTACTGACACCTTCCTTTGTTTTCATCGAAAAAGTATGCAAATCGAATAAATCTGGAGGCACTACATTGATTTGACTATCCGAACTTTAGTTTTACAATGTGAATTGAAAAATTTCTTCTATCGCGTTCTTTTCCTGCATCCTCTGCTCACTCTGCCGCCTCCTCAACAACCTCCTCCCTTTGCCCGGCCGTCAGGCCCAGGTCGTGGAGGATGACGTAGAGGGCCGGGATCACGAACAGGACCAGGACCGTGGCCACGAACAGGCCGAAGGCCAGGCTGGTGACCAGCGGGATCACCACCTGGGCCTGGAGGCTGGTCTCGGTCAGCAGGGGCAGCAGGCCGGCGACCGTGGTCAGGGTGGTCAGCAGGATGGCGCGGAAGCGCTGGCGGCTGGCGTGGCCGGCCGCCTCGACGATGTCGCGGCCCTCGGCCATCTCGATCTTGACGAAGTTCACCAGCAGGATCGAGTTGTTGACCACCACCCCCGCCAGCGACGCCAACCCCAGCATGGAGGGCATGGAGAGGTCGAGGCCGGTCAGCAGGTGGCCCCACACGGCGCCGATCAGGCCCAGCGGAATGGCCACCATGACCAGGATCGGCTCGATGTAGCTGCGGAACTGGAAGCTGAGGATCAGGAACACGGCAAACAGGCCGATGACGAAGTTGCGCATCATGGAGCCCGACGTCTTGGCCGTCTCCTCGGCCTCGCCGCTGAAGTCCACGTGGACGCCAGGGTACATGGCGTTCAGCTCGGGCACGCGGCGCTGCACGTCGCGCAGGATCTCGGCGGTGTTGGCCCGGGTGGTGTCCACGTCGCCCTGCAGGGTCACGGTGCGCAGGCCGTCGATGCGGTTGATGCGGGCGTAGCCGCGCCCCAGCTCCAGCACCGCCACGGTGTCCAGCGGCACCTGGCGGCCGTTGGCGGCGGTGACGGTGAAGTAGTCCAGGTCGGCCAGGGTGTCGCGGTCGGCCTCGGCCAGGCGGATGTTGATCTCGTAGGATTCGGGCCCGACCTGCACCTCCATGGCCGTCTTGCCGTAGAAGGCCGAGCGCAGCTGCGCCGCGATGCCGGCGGCGGTCAGGCCCAGGGCGGTGGCTCCGGGGCGCAGGTGGACCCGGATCTCGGGCTTGCCCGGGCGCAGGTCGTCGATCAGGTCGTTGACCCCGACGTAGCCGTTGAACCAGGACTGCAGGGTCAGCGAGGCGGCCTTCAGCTCGTCCAGGTCGGCGCCGCGCAGGCGCACGTCGATGGCCCGGCCGGCGGGGCCGATGACGCTTTCCGTGAACTTCAGCGAGATCACGTCGGGCAGGGCGCCCATCTTCTGCCGCCACAGGGCGATGACCTCGTCCATGCGGGCGTCGCGCACCTCGGCGCTGAGCAGGTCCACGGCCACGGTGGCCAGGTGCGGCCCGGTCTCGTAGGCGTCGGCGTTCTTGCTGAACTGCACGCCGATGTTGCGCACCAGGTGCTGGCCGCCGGGCTGGCGCGGGGTCAGCTCGGCGTCGATCTCGCCCATGGCCGCCACCAGGCGCCCGGCCAGCATCTCGGTGCGCGCCAGCGGCGTGCCCTGGGGCAGCAGCAGGCGGGCCTCGACCACGTCGCCCTCCAGGTCGGGGAAGGCGCGGAACTTGAGGATGCCGCCGGCCACCATGGCCACCGAGACCAGGAACAGGCTGATCACCAGCCCCACGAACAGGTAGCGCTGGCGCACGGCGGCGTCCACCAGGCGGCCGGCCAGGCCCTCGCGCAGCCACTCGATGGCGCCGTTGATGCGGGCACGGGTCTTGCCGATCCACCCCGCCGGCGGCTTGTGCAGGTGGCCCAGCGACCCCTTCAGGTGGTGCGGCAGGATCAGGAACGCCTCGACCAGGCTGACCGCGAGGGTCAGGATCAGGATCACCGGCATGACCTTCAGCACGTGGCCCATGTTGCCGGTCAGGAAGGCGAGCCCGCCGAAGATGGCGACCGTGGTCAGGAACGACGAGAACACGCCCGGCCCCACCTCGGCGGCGCCGTCGATGGCCGCCTGCAGGGGCAGCTTGCCCATGGCGAAGTGGCGGGCGATGTTCTCGGACAGCACGATGGCGTCGTCCATCAACAGGCCGATGGCGATCAGCAGGGCGACCAGGGTGATCATGTCGAACGAGTATCCGATCACCGCCATGCCGGCGATGGTGCCCATGAACGATACCGGCAGCCCCATGGCGACCCAGAACGAGAACCGCAGACTGAAAAACACCCACATGGTCAGGAACACCAGCAGCAGCCCCTGGCCGCCGTTGCGGATCAGCATGTTCAGGCGGTCGCGCACGATCGACGAGATGTCCTGGGTCACGGTCAGGGACACGGTCGGCGGCGCCACCGCCTTCTCGGCGGCGACGAAGGCCTTCAGGGCGTCGACCACGTCCAGGGTGTCGTCGGACTTGCTCTTGTTGACCACCAGGTAGGCGGCGCGCTGGCCGTTGAACAGGACCTTCTCCTCGGCCAGCTCGAAGCGGTCCTCGATGGTGGCGATGTCGCCCAGGCGGATCTCGCCGCCGGCGCCGCCGCCCACCACCACCAGGTCGGCCAGGGCGCGCGGCGTGCGCCGCTCGTCGGCGAAGCGGATCAGCACCGTGCTGTCGCGCGTCTCCACCGAGCCCGACGGCATGTCGATGCTTTGGCGCGCCACCACGTCGGCCAGCTGGTCGACGCTGAGGCCCAGCTGGCGCAGGGTGGTGGCCGGCACCTCGATGCGGATCTGGTGCTCGGAGAAGCCCTGCACCTCGACCTGCGACACGCCGGGGATCTGCAGCATGCGGTCCTTGAGGGATTCGGCATAGGCCTTCAGGTCCGGCGCCGCCATGGGCCCGGCCACGGCGATGGTGGCCACGAAGTCGACCCGGCCGAGCTGCTTGACCACCGGCTGCTCGGCGTCGTCGGGAAAGGTGTCGATGGCGTCGATCTCGGACTTCACGTCGTCCAGGAAGCGGTCGATGTCGCCGCCCTCGCGCATCTCCAGCGTCGCCTGGGCCAGGCCCTCGCGGGCCTCGCAGCGTTTCTCGTCCAGGCCGTCGACGCCGTCCACGGCGTCCTCGATGCGCCGGCAGATGCCCGATTCCACCTCCTCGGCCGTGGCCCCGGGGAACGGCACCGTGACCTGCACCTCGCGCGACGGAATGTCGGGGAAGGTCTCGCGCTTGACGCTGGTGGCGGCGATCACGCCCAGGGCCAGGAAGCCCACCATCAGCAGGTTCCCGGCGGTGGGGTGGCCGGCGAAGAAGCGGATCATCGCACCTGGCCCTGGCCGGTGGCGGCGGCGACCAGGGCGGCGCGGGCCTCCTCGTCGTTGACCGGCTCGATCAGCATGCCGTCGATGGCCGGCACCAGGTCCGACACCACCACCCGCTCGCCGGCGGTGACGCCGCCGCCCAGGACCACGAAGTCGGTCTGGCGGAACGCCACCTGGACCGGGCGGCGGTGCAGGCGGTTGTCGCCGTCCAGCACGAAGACGGCGCCGTCACGCACGGCGGCGCGCGGCACCACCACGGATTCGCCCTTTGGCTTGCCGCGCAGCTCGACCTCGACGTACATGTTCTTGGCCAGGGGCGGCCGCTGCCCCGGCTGGGCCCGGCGGTAGGGGTCGTCGACGGCGACGATCACGCCCACGGTGCGGGTCTCGGGGTCGATGGTGTCGTTGATGCGGGCCAGGCGGGCCGGCCATTCCACCCGCACGTCGCCGGCCTGCAGGCGCACCACCGGCTCCAGGCCCAGGATGTCGCGGATGCGCTGCATCACCGTCTCGGGCTGGATCTGCCCCACGTCGCGGGTCGCCACCAGGGTCATGAGCTGCTGGATCGGAAGCTGGGCCGTGACCTCGGCGGCGGCGATGCTGTCCAGCACCGCCAGCACCTGGCCGGCGCTGGCGTACTGGGCCCGCTCGACGTTGACCTGGGCCACCCGGCCGTCGAAGGGGGCGGTGATGCGGGTGCGCTCCAGGTCCAGGCGCGCCGCCTGCAACTGGGCCTCGTTGACGGCAAGCTGGGCGTTCAGGGACTCGCGCTCGGCGGGGATCAGGTTCAGGGCGTTGCGCTGGGTCTGCACGCTCTGCTGGCGCGCCAGCACGTTGCGCTCCTCCTGGTCGACGGCGGCCTGGGACACGTTCTTCTGCCGGGCCAGGGTCTGCTTGCGCTCCAGGTCCTTGCGGCTCAGCGCCAGGGACCGGTCCTCGATCTGCAAGGCGGCGCGGGTATTCTGCTCGCGCACGTCAAGCTCGGCCAGCTTGGCCTGGGTGTCGCGCACGGTCGCCTCTAGGCGGGCCACGGCCAGGCGGTAGTCGGTCTGGTCGATGGCCAGCAGCACCGTGCCCCTGGGCAGGATGGCGCCCTTCTTCAAGTCCGGGTGGATCTCGACCACCTTGCCGCCCACCTCGGCCACCGCCTGCCACACGGCGTCGGGCTGGGCGGTGCCGTAGGCCAGGGCCCGGGGCACCACCGGCACCGCCGGGGCGGCGATCACCCGCGCCGCCACCTTGTTTTCCTGGGGCGGCTTGTGCTTGGGCGGGTCGCGGTGCTGGACGGCGTAATACAGGACCCCGGCGCCGATCAGCACGGCGGGAATGAACAGCAGCTTCTTCCACAGGGGGAAGGGTCGGTCCGCCATGGCGATCTCCTGGGCCGAGCCAACGGGACTTGCGATCCCGCCCCTTCTACCCTCGATTGCCGGCGCCGGGAAGGGGCTACCGCCGCACCGCCACCAGGCCGGTGTCGCCCAGGGGCAGCCCGGGCCGGTGCCTACTTGAGGCGCTTCAGCACGTAGCGGTGGTCGATCAGCAGCTCGCCGGTGGCGGTGGGCCGGCCCTTGAAGGCGGGGTGGAAGGGGCCGTCGCGCAGGGGCAGGACATGGCCGCCGGCCCGTTGCAGGAAGTCGTCGTCGGCGATCGAGTAGGTGGCGCCATCGCGGCGCTGGCGCTGGCAGGTGTCGTAGCCTTCCCCGGGCGTGCATTGCAGCCGCAGGCGGGTGTGGACCTGGGCGGCGGGGGTGCGGTTCGGCCAGTGCAGGATCACCGACCCGTTGTCCTGGACCAGCCCGCCCAGGGCGGTGCCCTTGAGCCGGGTGACGGTGCCGCAGGTGGTGCAGCGGGTGCGGTCCACGGCATAGATTTCGGGCTGCTGGTGGTAGGACACGTCGACGGTGGCGGCGGTGATGGTGCCGGTCCGGTAGACCCAGGCCTTGTCGCGCTTGCGCAGGGTGAACTCGGCGGTCAGGGCATAGGTGAACTCGATGCCGTGGAAATACTCCAGCAACTGCCCCCGGCCGGCGCCCGGGTCCTTGACCGGCTTGACCTCGCGGTGCTTGACGTAGCGGCGGCCGGTCAGGGCCACCCGCCACCGCTGCTCGGGCGCCTTGTCCAGGGTCACCGGGCGGCTGGTGTCGCCCCGGCCCGAGCTGGTGTTGCGGAACGCCACCGTGGCCTTGTGCAGGCCCTGCTTCAGCTTGCCGGCCCGGGCGGCGTCGAAGGCGATCCGCACCGTCACCGCCTGGCCGGCGGCAATCTCGCCCCGGTCCGGCCGGGCCGTGACCCAGGGCCGGTCGGGCTTGACCGAGAACCGCAGCGGCACCTTGCCCCGGTTGGCCAGGCGGTAGTCCCTGCCCGCCGGGGTGATCTTGGCGTCCAGGGTCGAACCCGCGGCGGCCAGGCCCTTGTCCGGGGTCACCACCAGGTCCGACGGCGGCCCCAGCGAGATGCGCAGGGTCAGGGTACCGCGGCTGTCGATGACCATGGACAGGGGCGCCACGTCCATGCGGTAGCGCACCGGGAAGGTCTTTTCCAGGACGCCGCGGTCCAGCGCCGCCATAACCTCGGCCACGGTCATCAGCTTGCCGCCCTGGTCCCACAGCGCGCCCGTGGCCCATTCGTGGAACGGCACGTCATGGTCGGCCAGGCGCCCCGGCGGCAACACCAGGCGTCCGTCCTCGGCCGTGATGCGGGCCGGGTTGACGGTCAGCTCCTGGTACAGGAAGCGGTTCTGCGGGCCGTAGTCCGAGCTGGCCTGGAAGTGGAAGCGGCTGGTGCCCGGGTCCACCTGGAAGGCGTCGGTGCGGCCGGTCTGCACGGTGGCGTAGCGCGGGCCGCCGCCGCCGAGCATGGCCGTCATCATGGTGACCACCGTGCGCGAGACCTGGTTCGGGTCGGCACTGTGGGCCCCCGACACGTCCGGCAGGCGCACCGGCCCGGGCGGGAACTCGGCCAGGTACAGGGCGGCCATGGACTCCAGGGTCGCCTGCCGGCCCGCCGCCGCGCCGGTGGGGCCGACCACGTTCAACTGCCGCACCAGGCTCCGCCGGTCCTGGTCGTAGACCACCTTGACATGGCCCGGATAGGTCTCGTGCAGGCGGTAGCGGGCGGCGTCGGTGGGGAACGGGGAATGGCGGCTGCGCGTGTCGTCCATGTCCCAGGTCAGGTCGAACCGCACCGGGGTGCAGACGACCCACGGCGTCGCGTAGCCCGTGAACAGGCGGCCGGTCTCGTTTTCCAGCAGCACCGGATAGCAGGGGTCGTCCTCGCGGCCGGCCAGGTTGCGCCGCGCCGCCTCCTGGGCCTTCTGGGCGTTCTCCATGGCCTGGGCCGTGGGCAGGGTCGCCGCGGGCGGCGGGGCGGGCTTGGGGGCGGCTCCGGTCGAGGCTTTCGGCGGCACCTGGGGCGGGGCCGCCCCGGCCCCGGCGCCGGCGTCCAGGTCGCCGAGCTGGCGGTTGGCCTGGTCGAGGGCCTGCCTGACCCGCGCCTGGCAGGGCGAGCCGGGGTCGCAGGCCTTGGCGCGGCGGTTCAGGTTTTCGATGCGCTTGAGGATCTCGGCCCGCGACGGCTGCGCCGCCGGCGCCGGGTCGGCGCGGACAGGCCCGTCCGGCGCCGCGGCGGCGGCGAACAGCAGGACGGCGGCCGCCAGGGCGGCCCTGGCGGCGGTCGGTATCGCAATCGGGGACATGGCGGTGCCCCGCGGCTGTCAGGGACCGCCCCTATGATAGCACGAACGGGGCCGCCGGCGGCAGCGGATTACGGCACCTTGCCGTGGCAGTGCTTGTACTTGCGGCCCGAGCCGCAGGGGCACTGGGCGTTGCGCGACACCCGGCCCCAGGTGGCGGGGTCGTCGGGGTCGATCTCGGCGGCGGCGCGGCGCGAGCGCGCCGGGGCGGCCTGTGCGCCGCCGTCGCCGGGGTCGGCGCCGGCCATGGCCGGCTCGTCGTGGGCGAAGGCGGGGTCGTCGCGGGTTTCCCGCATGTCCGTCGGGCCGGCATTGCCGAACAGCATGTCGTCGCTGGGCGCCAGCTGCAGCTCCACGTGGCACAGGATCATGGTCACCCGCTCGCGCAGGCCCGACAGCATCTCCTCGAACAGGTTGAAGGCCTCGGTCTGGTACTCGCGCAGGGGGTCGCGCTGGCCATAGGCGCGCAGGCCGATGCCCTGGCGCAGATGGTCCAGGGTCAGCAGGTGCTCTTTCCACACCTGGTCCAGGATCTGCAGCAGCAGGCTCTTCTCCACCTGGCGCATGATCTCGGGGCCGTAGTTGGC
The DNA here is from genome assembly GCA_024236415.1 of Hyphomicrobiales bacterium. Taxonomy (GTDB): domain Bacteria; phylum Pseudomonadota; class Alphaproteobacteria; order Rhodospirillales; family JACKKN01; genus JACKKN01. Next base: position 25,505 of record JACKKN010000004.1, on the reverse strand, counting down.
CACCTTCTCGGCCATCTTGCGGTCGGCGGCGCCGATCAGGCGCTCGCGGATCTCGGCGTCGGCGATGCCCTCTTCCTTGGCCCAGTCCTGGACCGGCAGGTCAAGCCCGGTGATGCGCAGCATCTCCTCGTGCAGGGCCGAGGTTTCCCACTGTTCGGCATAGGCCTTCTCGGGGATGTGGCGGGCGACCAGGTCCTCGATCACCTCGTGGCGCATGCCGCTGACCGTGTCGGCCACGTCGTCGGCGGCCATCAGGTCCTTGCGCTGCTCGTACACGACCTTGCGCTGGTCGTTCATGACGTCGTCGAACTTCAGCAGGTTCTTGCGGATCTCGAAGTTGCGCGCCTCGACCTTCTCCTGGGCCTTCTCCAGGGCCTTGTTGACCCAGGGGTGGATGATGGCCTCGCCCTCCTCCAGGCCCAGCTTCTGCAGCATGCCGTCGATCCGCTCGGACCCGAAGATGCGCATCAGGTCGTCTTCCAGGGACAGGAAGAACTTGGACGCGCCCGGGTCGCCCTGGCGGCCGGCGCGGCCGCGCAGCTGGTTGTCGATGCGCCGGCTCTCGTGGCGCTCGGTGCCGACGATGAAGACGCCGCCGGCGGTCAGCACCACCTCGCGGTTGGCGGCGATCTCGGCCTGGATCTTGGCCGCGTCCGCTGGCTTGGGATCGTCGCCCAGCTCGTTGCGGATTCGCATGTCCAGGTTGCCGCCCAACTGGATGTCGGTGCCGCGGCCGGCCATGTTGGTGGCGATGGTGACGGCGCCGGGGGCACCGGCCTGGGCGACGATGGTCGCCTCCTGCTCGTGGTAGCGGGCGTTCAGAACCTGGTGCTTGATCTTGCGCTTGTGCAGCAGGGCCGACAGGTGCTCGGACTTCTCGATGCTGACCGTGCCGACCAGGACCGGCTGCTGGCGGCCCTGGCATTCCTCGATCAGGTCGATGATGGCGCCGTACTTCTCGGCCGCCGTGCGGTACACCTCGTCGTCCATGTCGTCGCGGATGCAGGGCACGTTGGTGGGGATCTCGATGACTTCCAGCTTGTAGATCTCGGCGAACTCGCCGGCCTCGGTCATGGCCGTGCCGGTCATGCCCGCCAGCTTGGGATAGAGCCGGAAGTAGTTCTGGAAGGTGATCGAGGCCAGGGTCTGGTTTTCCTGCTGGATCGACACCCCCTCCTTGGCCTCCAGGGCCTGGTGCAGGCCCTCCGAGAAGCGCCGGCCCTCCATCATGCGGCCGGTGAACTCGTCGATGATCACCACCTTGTCGTCCTTGACGATGTAGTCGGTGTCGCGGGCGAACAGCATGTGCGCGCGCAGGGCCGAGTTGGCGTGGTGCACGAGGGTCACGTTCTGGATGTCGTACAGGTTGCCCTCGGTCAGCAGGCCGGCCGATTGCAGCATCTCTTCCAGCTTCTCGGTGCCGGCCTCGGTGAAGGTGACCGAGCGCGCCTTCTCGTCCTTCTCGTAGTCGTCCGCCGTCAGGTTGGGGATCAGCCGGTTGATGGCGATGTACAGCTCGGACGAGTCCTCGGCGGCGCCGGAGATGATCAGCGGCGTGCGCGCCTCGTCGATCAGGATCGAGTCCACCTCGTCGACGATGGCGAAGTTGAAGGGCCGCTGCACCATCTCGTCCAGCGAGAATTTCATGTTGTCGCGCAGGTAGTCGAAGCCGAACTCGTTGTTGGTGCCGTAGGTGACGTCGCAGTCGTACTGGGCGCGGCGCTCGACGTCGCTCAGCCCGTGCACGATGCAGCCCACCGTGAGGCCCAGGAAGCGGTAGATCTGGCCCATCCACTCGGCGTCGCGGCTGGCCAGGTAGTCGTTGACCGTGACCACGTGCACGCCTTCACCCGACAGGGCGTTCAGGTACACGGCCAGGGTCGCCACCAGGGTCTTGCCCTCGCCGGTCTTCATCTCGGCGATCATGCCGCGGTGCAGGATCATGCCGCCGACGAGCTGCACGTCGAAGTGGCGCTGGCGCAGGGTGCGCTTGGCCGCCTCGCGCACGGTGGCGAAGGCCTCGACCAGGATGTCGTCCAGGGTCTCGCCGGCCTCCAGGCGCTGGCGGAACTGGTCGGTGCGGGCGCGCAGGGCGTCGTCGTCCAGGGCCTCCAGCTCGGGCTCCAGGTCGTTGATGGCCCGGACGTCCTTGTCCAGTTGCTTCAGGTACCGCTCGTTGGCGGACCCGAACAGTCGCTTGGCGATGGCGCCCAACATGCGCGGACCTCGAGAAAATGGCGTCAGAAAGGCGCGAAACCGGACCGGGTTCCCCCACCGCGGCAAGAGATAGAGCGGGCGGGCCGGTCTGTCAATGACCGCCACCCCGGCCGGCCCGGGTACCGCCGCGGTCGCCGCCGCGGCCCGTTCAAGTCCCGTTCAATAAGACCCTTCCCCGTGGACCGTATTTGTTCTATGATGCCAAGTGGTGTGGCAAGAAAAGTGCCACACGTTCGTAATGGCCTCAGAAGGAGGTAGGAACATGGACGATCTTGTTCCGCGCGTCGGCCTGCCCGTTGGCGGGACGGCGGCGACTCGGGGCAACACATCGCCCACCCTTCCCCGGGAAAGCGCCAAAGGAAAGTCGACGGACGGCAACTCGTCGCCCGCGGTCGAGCTTGACCTGTCGGATCGTGGTGCAATCGGCGCCGCATTGGGCAAGGCCGCGCAGACGGCCAAGGTCCTGAGCGACCTGGAACGCGGCGCCGCCGCGGCCAAGGCGACGGCCGAGTTCCTGCAGCAGTCCATGGAGGAGATCAAGAAGAGTCTCCGTGCCCTGGGCCTGTTGCCGGAGCAGGCCGAAGGCGTCGGCCTGGCCATCGGCCGCCGCCTGAAGGACGAACTGAACGCCGCCTACACCCCGCCCCAGGGGCTGCTGGCGACGCGCGAGGTGTCCTTCACCATCGACTACATCGAGGTGAACCTCAGCCTGCGAGGGCACGAGGTTTCGCTGTCGCTGACCCATTTGACGGCCCAGGTTTCCGAGTCCCTGACCCTGTTCTACGGAACGGGCGGTGGTTCGGCGACCCCGGAAGGGAGCCAGGACCGCTTGGTCGACGTGGCGGTCTGACATCGCGAACCGGGCGTGGCCCGGCGACACCGGCCGGCGGAGGGACGCTTCGCCGGGGCGGATTTTTTTTGCCTGAATTCAGCCACGATCCTGCGCCATACCCGGGGCCGGGCCGCCGCCGCCGGCACCGGCTTCACGTCTCGGTGACGGCGCGGCGGCGGCACTGATAAGCCATGGCAATTCGCGGTCGAATGTGCGATACCGCTGGTTCCCGCGCGGGGGCCGGGGCAACCGCACCCAGGACCGCCAGCAATCGAAGACGAGAAGGATGAGGCGCGATGCGTATTTCCGGCATTTCACTGACGGCCGCCGGCGCCCTGGCGGCGGCCCTGGCCCTGTCCCCCCTGGCGGCGCCCCTGCCGGCCTGGGCGGCCGAGGACAAGGCCCCCGAGGCGAAGGCGGCGGACGCGAAGGCCGCGGAGTCGAAGGACGGTGACGCCAAGGCCGAGCAGGCCGCCCCCGCCGACCCGGTGGTGGCCGTGGTCAACGGCGCCGAGATCAAGGCGTCCGAGGTCAACGCGGCGCGGGCGCGCCTGCCGCAGCAGTACCAGCAGCTTCCCCTGCCGGCCCTGTTCCCGGTGCTGCTGGACGCGGTCATCGACTCGCGCCTGATCGCCAACGCCGCCCGCACCGCCGGCACCGACAAGGACCCCCTGTACCAGGAGACCCTGGCCCGGGTCGAGCGCCAGCTCATGGAGCAGATCTACCTGTCGCGCTATTTGGAAGAAAAGGTCAGCGACGCGGCCCAGCAGGCCCGCTACCAGGAGATCGTCGCCGAGTCCAAGGGCAAGCAGGAGGTCCAGGCGCGGCACATCCTGGTCGAGAAGGAGGAGGACGCCAAGGCCCTGATCGCCGAGTTGGACAAGGGCGCCGACTTCGAGAAGCTGGCCAAGGAAAAGTCCATCGGCCCGTCGGCCGCCAAGGGCGGCGACCTGGGCTACTTCGGCCAGGGCGACATGGTGCCCGAGTTCGCCGACGCCGCCTTTGCCATGGACAAGGGCGCCTATTCCAAGGCGCCGGTGAAGACCCAGTTCGGCTGGCACGTGATCAAGGTCGAGGACAAGCGCGACCTGGCGCCGCCCAAGTTCGAGGAGGTCGAGGAGCAGATCCAGCGCGACCTGGCGACCAAGGCCCGCGCCGACCTGGTCAAGGGCCTGCGCGCCGACGCCAAGGTGGAGAAGTTCAACCTGGACGGCTCCAAGCCCGAGCCCAAGGCCGAGGCCACCGGCGGCGACAAGGCCGACGACAAGGCCGGCGACAAGGCCGAGACCAAGAAGGATTAGGCCGCCGCCCGGGCCGGGAACCCGGGCGCGGGAGATGGCGAGGGGGAAGGGTCCATGACCGAGGTTTCACCACTGGCGCCGGCCGGGTTTCCCGACATGCCGGCCATCGACGGGGTTCGCCTGGCCGCCGCCGCGGCCGGGGTCAAGTACCGCAACCGGGTCGACGTGCTGCTGGCCGAGATGGCGCCGGGCACCACGGCGGCCGGCGTCTTCACCCGCTCGCTGACGGCCTCGGCCCCGGTGCTGCGCTGCCGCGCCGCCCTGGCCGACGGCGGCGGCATTGCGCGCGGGCTGGTGGTCAACTCGGGCAACGCCAACGCCTTCACCGGCCGCGCCGGCGACGCCGCGGTGGAAACCTGCGTCGCCGCCACCGCCGCCCTGCTGGACTGCCCTGCGGACGCCGTCTTCACCGCCTCCACCGGGGTCATCGGCGAGCCCCTGCCGGCCGAGCGCATCACCGCCGTGCTGGGCGACCTGCACGCGGGCCTGGACGCCGACGCCTGGGCCGCCGCCGCCGCCGCCATCATGACCACCGACACCTTCGCTAAGGGCGCCACCCGTAGCGTCGAGATCGCCGGCACCACGGTGACCATCAACGGCATCGCCAAGGGCTCGGGCATGATCGCGCCTGACATGGCCACCATGCTGGCCTTCCTGTTCACCGACGCCGCCCTGCCGGCGGCGGTGCTGCAGGACCTGCTGGCCCCGGCGGCCGACCGCTCGTTCAACTGCATCACCGTGGACGGCGACACCTCGACCAGCGACTCGGTGATGCTGTTCGCCACCGGCCGCGCCGGCAACGGCGCCGTCACCGACGCCGGCGACCCGGCCCTGGCCGCGTTCAGGGCGGCGCTGCAGGACCTGATGACCGACCTGGCGCAGCAGATCGTGCGCGACGGCGAGGGCGCCAGCAAGTTCGTGACCATCACCGTCACCGGCGCCGAGCACGACGAGGCGGCACGGCGCATCGGCCTAGCCATCGCCAACTCGCCCCTGGTCAAGACCGCCATCGCCGGCGAGGACGCCAACTGGGGCCGCATCGTCATGGCCGTGGGCAAGGCCGGACAGCGCGCCGACCGCGACCGCCTGACCATCGCCATGGGCGGCCACGCGGTGGCCGAGATGGGCAGCGCCGTGACGGGCTACGACGAGGGCCCGGTGGCGGCGCACATGAAGGGCCGCGAGATCGACATCGCCGTGGACGTGGGCGTGGGCGGCGGCCGCGCCGTGGTCTGGACCTGCGACCTGACCCACGGCTATATCTCCATCAATGCAGATTACCGGTCTTAACGACGGCGGCTGCCTCGCCTCCCTGCCCCTGCGCACGGACCGCCTGCGCCTGCGCCCGGTCGCCTTCGCCGACGCCGAGACCATCACCGACATGGCCGGCGACGCCGAGGTGGCGCGCACCACCAGCCACATCCCCCACCCCTACGACCTGGGCATGGCCAAGGCCTGGATCGCCAAGGTGTCGCAGCAGACCAACTCGGGCGAGCTGATCGCCCTGGCCATCGAGGACAACGAGTCCTACGACCTGATCGGGGTCATCTCCCTGCACCTGGACGGCGGCCGCAGCGCCGGCGAGCTGGGGTTCTGGATCGGCCGCCCCTACTGGGGCCGCGGCTATGCCAGCGAGGCCGCCGACGCCATGGTCAAGTTCGCCTTCGAGCGCCTGCGCCTGGCCCGGGTCATCGCCGCCGCCATGCCCGAGAACACGGCCTCGGTGCGCATCCAGGAGAACGCCGGCATGGTGCCCTGCGGCCAGCGGGTGGACGAGCACAACGCCCGCGGCCGGACCCTGGTGCTGGAGGTGCGCGAGCTGACCGCCGCCGCCTACCAGGCCCTGTGCGTCGAGCGGCGCCAGATCCTGCTGGTGGTGGCCGTGGCCCTGGTCGACGCCGACGGCCGCGTGCTGCTGGCGCGGCGGCCCGAGGGCAAGGCCATGGCCGGCCTGTGGGAGTTTCCTGGCGGCAAGGTGCACCCCGGCGAGACCCCCGAGCTGGCCCTGGTGCGCGAGCTGCAGGAGGAGCTGGGCATCGACATCACGGAAAGCTGCCTGGCCCCGTTCACCTTCGCCTCCCACACCTATGGCGATTTCCACCTGATGATGCCGCTTTATATCTGCCGCCAGTGGAAGGGCACCGTGACCCCGCGCGAAGGGCAGATCCTGAACTGGGTGCGGCCGTCGCGCATGCACCGCCTGCCCATGCCGCCCGCCGACGTACCCCTGGTGGCCATGCTGCGCGACCTGCTGTGAATCGGGGTCCGGGCGCAGACTCCTGTTGAAATTTGCGCCGATTTGCCCTTTCCTGGAACCGGGTCCGTTGGGGGACGGTCCCGCCTTTCCGCGCGGCTCCGGCAGCGGCCGCGGCGGAAGCGCGACCACCTGGGACACCCAGACCGATGCATGGCACGGAAGACAACGGCCGGTCGCCGGACCGGGAGACTGCGATCTTGGACCAGAAGCTGCTATCCGCGTTCCACGTCCGGCTGCTGCGGCTGGAAACCGACATCGAGAACCTGACCCAGGCCCTGTCCATGCGCGCGCAGCTTGGCGACAAGGTCGAGGACCGGGCCGAGAACCTGCGCCGCGAGGCCGAGAACCTGCGCGGCATGCTGCGCACCTTCGCCGGCCTGCAGCCCGAACCCGTGCCCGGGCTGCACGACCACGGCCCCGGCACCGCGCCGGCCCCGTCCGCCGGCCCATCCGCCACCCCGTCCCCCGGCCCGTCCCCCGGCCCGTACACGACATCTTCCGCGCCCGTCCCGCCGCCCGCCCCCGCGTCCACTCCTGCGTCCTCCCCCACTTCGACGCCCCCGGCGCCGGGCACCCGCGCCGGACGCCTGACCGCGCGGCGGCGCCGCGGGGTGCGGTTCCAGGCCCGCGTCGACGTCTGGGACCACGACCTGGACGCCCTGGTGCGCTGCGGCGAGCTGTCGGCGGCCGAGGCCAACGACCCGGCCACCGTGACCGAGGCCGTGGAGGACATCTTCGACCGCTGGCTGCAGCGGCGCCTGGGCGGCGCGCCGGCGGATAGGCCGCCACCGCCGCCGCGGCGCCCCTGAACCGCCGGCCCGGCCGGCGGCCCGCGCCCCTGCCCCCCTCCGGCACCGCCGGCGCCGTCGGCCGCCAAGGACGGTGACGCCGAGGCCGACCGCCGCCGCAACGCCGACCGCCGCGCCGGCCTGGAACGGCGCGACGGCGACGACCGCCGCAACCGGGCGCTGGACGTCGGCTCGGACGAATGGGGAATCCTCATGGATGACGACTGGGGCGGCCCCGACGTGCGCTCGCCCGACGACCGCCGCGGCGGCTTCGACCGGCGCGGCAGCGAGCGCCGCCGCATCGTCGGGCCGTTCAGCTAGCAGGGTGCTGAAAAACGGTATCGCCCGTCATCGCCGCCTTCGAGGGCGCCCAATGGGCGCCGCCTCAGGCTGAGGTTTTTCAAAGAGTTACCATTTTCCACCTCGCCCCGAGGAGCCCCGCAGGGGCGTCTCGAAGGGCTTCGGGCGGGTTTTTCGGCACCCTCCTAGAACAGCCCCTGCACGGCGCCCTTCTTGTCCAGGCGGATATGGTTGGCGGCCGGTTTGCGGGGCAGGCCGGGCATGGTCATGATCTCGCCGCAGATGGCGACCACGAACTCGGCCCCGGCGCTGAGGCGGACCTCGCGCACCGGCACCACATGGCCGCGCGGCGCGCCCTTCAGGTTGGGGTCGGTGGAGAAGCTGTACTGGGTCTTGGCCAGGCACACCGGCAGGTGGCCGTAGCCCTCCTTCTCCCACTGGCGCAGCTGGTCGCGCACCTTCTTGTCGGCGATGGCCTCGTCGGCGCCATAGATGGTGCGGCAGACGGTGTTGACCTTCTCGAACAGCGGCATGTTGTCGGGATAGAGGGTGCGGAACTGGGACGCGCCGCTGTCCACTAGGGCGGCGACCTTGGTCGCCAGGGCCTCGGTGCCGGCCGAGCCCTCGGCCCAGTGGCGGGCCTCGAACGCCTCGACGTGGAACTCGCCGGTGAACGCGCGCACCACGTCCAGCTCGGCCTCGGTGTCGGCGGAGAAGCGGTTGATGGCGACCACCACCGGCACCCCGTACTGGCCCAGGTTGCGGATGTGCTGGCCCAGGTTGACCAGGCCGGCCTTGACGGCGTCGGTGTTCTCGGTGCCCAGGTCGTCCTTGGCCACGCCGCCGTGCATCTTCAGCGCCCGGATGGTCGCCACCAGGACCACCGCGTCGGGGTTCAGGCCGGCCTTGCGGCACTTGATGTCGAAGAACTTCTCGGCCCCCAGGTCGGCGCCGAAGCCGGCCTCGGTGACCACGTAGTCGGCCAGCTTGAGCGCCGTCCTGGTCGCGATCACCGAATTGCAGCCGTGGGCGATGTTGGCGAACGGCCCGCCGTGGATGAAGGCCGGGTTGTTTTCCAGCGTCTGCACCAGGTTGGGCATGAAGGCGTCGCGCAACAGCACGGTCATGGGACCTTCGGCGTTCAGGTCGCGGGCGCGGATGGGGGCGCGGTCGCGGGTGTAGCCGACCACGATGTTGCCCAGGCGCCGTTCCAGGTCCTCCAGGTCCGTGGCCAGGCAGAAGATGGCCATCACCTCGGACGCCACGGTGATGTCGAACCCGGTCTGCCGCGGGAAGCCGTTGGTCACCCCGCCCAGGCTGGTGACGATGTCGCGCAGGGCGCGGTCGTTCATGTCCACCACCCGGCGCCAGGACACCCGGCGCGGGTCGAAGGCTAGGTCGTTGCCCCAGTAGATGTGGTTGTCGATCAGGGCCGACAGCAGGTTGTGGGCGGCGCCGATGGCGTGGAAGTCACCGGTGAAGTGCAGGTTGATGTCCTCCATGGGCACCACCTGGGCGAAGCCGCCGCCGGCGGCGCCGCCCTTGATGCCGAAGCACGGGCCCAGGCTGGGCTCGCGCAGGCAGATCATGGTGTTCTTGCCGATGCGGTTCAGGCCGTCGCCCAGGCCCACCGAAGTGGTGGTCTTGCCCTCGCCGGCCGGGGTCGGGGTGATGGCCGTGACCAGGATCAGCTTGCCGTCGGGCCGGTCGGCCAGGCTGCCCAGGAAGGAGCCCGACACCTTGGCCTTGGTGTGCCCGTACTGCACCAGGTGCTCGGCGCCGATGCCCAGGCGGGCGCCGATCTCGGTGATGGGCAGCATCTCGGCCTTGCGGGCGATGTCGATGTCGGCGGGAACAGGTTTGGCGGAAACGGCCATGGCCTTGGTCCTTGTACGAGGGGGAAGCGGAGACGCGCTCAGCGCGAGGTGAACTCGCGCATGGCGTCGGCGAGGTAGGTCCACAGGAAGTCGGCGAAGCTCCAGCGCACCTGGATGTCGTAGGTCGGCCCCACGTCCACCTGGTGCAGCAGGATCGCCGAGGCGACGAAGCGGGTCTGGGCGCAGTGGTCGACGTCGAAGCGGTCCGGGTGCAGGTCCAGCGGGCAGCCCTTGGCCAGCACGTCCCGCGCCCGCGGCCCGCCCAGGCGCATGACCGCGTAGTAGTCCGACACGTCGACCACGGCGGCGTGCAGCCCGGCGAAGGCCGCCGTCAGCTCGGCCGCCAGGGCGTCGCAGGTGTCCGCGTCCACGTGCACCATCCATTCCGTGGGGCCCAGCCACAGGGCCAGCCCGCGCGGGCCGCGCGCGGCGGTGTTGGGGGCCAGCGGCAGGCCGGCGCCCAGGACCTTGGCGGCGGCGGCGGTGAAGGCGCCGTCGTCGCTGCCGCCGCGCAGGACCAGTTTGCCGGCGAAGGCCGGCAGGGTCAGCGACACGCCGTCGGCGGTGACCGGGGCGCGGCCGTCCAGGGGGCCGCGCCGAATGGGGGCGGTGATGGGGGCCTGTTGCTCAGCCACGGGCGCGCTCCCCTTCCGGATCGAAGAACACGGTGCCGCCAACCACGGCCCGATGGACGCGGCCGTCCAGGGTCGGCACGGACAGGGTCTGCCCGGTGCGGTTGAAGCCGTCGGCGACCATGGCCAGGGCGATGGAGCGGCCGACGTTGGGGCTCATGTAGCTGGACGTCACGTGGCCGATGGCGGCGAAGGCCTGTCCGGCCTGGGCCCGCTCGGCCACCTGGGCGCCTTCGGGCAGGACCACGGCCGGGTCCTCGGTCAGCAGGCCGACGAGCTGCATGCGGCCGGGGCGCATGGTGTCGGCGCGGAACAGCGACCGCCGCCCGATGAAGTCCGCCTTCTTCTTCGACACGATCCAGTCCATGGCGGCGTCGTGGGGGGTGACGGTGCCGTCGGTGTCCTGGCCGGCGATGATGAAGCCCTTCTCGGCGCGCAGCACGTGCATGGTCTCGGTGCCGTAGGGGCAGATGTCGAAGGCCGCGCCCCGGTCCATCAGCGCCTGCCACAGGGCCAGGCCGTAGCCCGCCGGCACGTTCACCTCGTAGGCCATCTCGCCGGTGAAGCTGATGCGGTACACCCGCGCCGGGATGCCGGCCACCGTGCCTTCCTTCATGGCCATGAAGGGAAACGTCTCGGGGTCCAGGTCGATGTCGGTGAGGCCGGCCAGCAGCTCGCGCGACCGGGGGCCGTTCAGGGCCGCCACCGCCCACTGCTCGGTGACGCTGGTGCAGAACACGCGCATGTCCGGCCACTCGGTCTGCAGCCATTCCTCCAGCCACGACATGACCCGGGCCGCGCCGCCCGTGGTGGTGGTCATGTGGTAGTGGTGCTCGCCCAGGCGGGTGGTCACGCCGTCGTCGAAGATCATGCCGTGCTCGTTCAGCATCACCCCATAGCGGCAGCGCCCGATGCCCAGCTTGCTCCAGGCATTAGTGTAGACCATGTTCAGCAGGTCGGCCGCGTCGGGCCCCTGGATGTCGATCTTGCCCAGGGTCGAGGCGTCGACGATGCCGACGCTGGTCCGCACCGCCTTGCATTCCCGCTGCACGGCGTCGTGCATGGTCTCGCCCGGCCGCGGGAAGTACCAGGGCCGTTTCCAATCGCCCACGTCCTCGAACACCGCACCCTGGGCCACGTGCCATTCGTGCATGGCCGTGGGCCGGGCCTGCTGGAACAGGTCGCCGACGCTGCGCCCGGCCACGGCGCCGAAGGCCACGGGCACGTAGTTGGGGCGGAAGGTGGTGTGCCCCACCTCGGGGATCGTCACGCCGCGGGCGTCGGCCATGATGGCCATGGCGTTGATGTTCGACGTCTTGCCCTGGTCGGTGCCCATGCCGGTGGCGGTGTAGCGTTTCAGGTGCTCGACCGAGGCATAGCCCTCGCGCTCGGCCAGGCGCACGTCGGCCACGGTGACGTCGCCCATCAGGTCCACGAACTGGGTCTTCTCGCCGGCCGTACCGGCCTTCTCGGCGGGCAGGGTCCACAGCAGGCGCGGCGGCTCCTGGGGCAGGCTGTCGGCCAGCGGCAGGTCGGGCGGATGGTCCGCGACATGGCCGGTGTCGTGGGCCGCCGCCAGGCCGGCCTCGCGGCCCTCGCGCAGGCAGGCGTCCAGGCCCAGGCTGCCGTTGCAGGCGCCGGCCGGGCGGTTGGGGTTCAGCGGGTCGCCGGCCGCCGGCACGAATGCGCCCAGGTCGGCGCTGAAGGCCAGCTTGCCCCGGGCCTGGCTGAACAGGTGCACCGTGGGGGTCCAGCCGCCGGACATGGCCAGCACGGAACAGGGCAGCGACTTGGCCGGCCCCGCCAGCCCCTTGCCGTCGTCGCTCAGGGCGCGCACCCGCACCCCGGTCACGGCCTTGGACCCGGCCACGCCGCAGACGGTCGCCCCGGCGTGGATGGGGATGCCGGCCTCGCGCGCCGCCTCGGGCAGGGGGCCCCGGGGGTCGGGGCGCAGGTCCACCACCTGCACCCTGGCGCCGTGGCTGGCGGCGTCCAGCGCCGTGGCGTAGGCGCCGTCGTTGTTGGTGAACACCACCATCTCGCGGCCCGGCAGCACGCCGAACCGGTTCATGTAGGTGCGCGCGGCGCCGGCCAGCATGACGCCGGGACGGTCGTTGTCGGCGAACACCAGCGGCCGCTCGATGGCGCCGGTGGCCAGGACCACCTGCTTGGCGCGGATCTTCCACAGGCGCTGGCGCGGCGCGTTGCCGCCGGCGTCGGGGGGCAGGTGGTCGGTCACCCGCTCCAGGGCGCCCAGGTAGTTGTAGTCGTGGTAGCCGACCACCGTGGTGCGCGGCAGGACCGTGACCTCGGGCATGTCGGCAAGCGCGGCCACGGTGGCGCGCACCCAGTCCAGGCCCGCCCCACCGCCGATGCCGGCCGGGTCGGTCAGCAGGCCGCCGCCGGCCTCGGGCTGGTCGTCGGCCAGGATCACCCGCGCCCCGGTGCGGCCGGCGGCCAGGGCCGCCATCAGGCCCGCCGGGCCGGCGCCCACCACCAGCACGTCGCAGTGGGCGTAGCGCTGCTCGTAGCGGTCCGGGTCCGCCTGGCGCGGGCCGTGGACCGGGCCGGCGGCGTCGCGGATCACCTTCTCGTAGGTCATCCACAGGGACTTGGGCCACATGAAGGTCTTGTAGTAGAAGCCCGCCGGCAGGAAGCGGGAGAAGGCGCCGATGACGGCCGAGACGTCGAAGCCCAGGGCCGGCCAGGCGTTCTGGCTGCGCGCCACCAGGCCGTCGAACAGCTCGACCTGGGTGGCGCGGGTGTTGGGCTCGGCGCGGGCGCCGGCGCCCAGGGTCACCAGGGCGCTGGGCTCCTCGGCGCCGGCCGAATACAGGCCGCGCGGGCGGTGGTACTTGTAGCTGCGCCCCAGCAGGCGCACCCCGTTGGCCAGCAGGGCCGAGGCCAGGGTGTCCCCCGGGTGGCCGGTGTAGGTACGGCCGTCGAAGGTGAAGCGCAGGGTGCGCCCGCGGTCGACGCGGCCCCCGGCGGCCAGGCGGAGCGGCTGGGCCATGGCGCGCCTACCCTTCCCCGCCGTCGCCGCCGGCGACGGGCACCCTGGGCGCGTCGGGCACGTCCGTGCGCGGCTCGCCGGGCCTGTAGGTGCCGTGGATGGCGCCGCTCACCGTGTCCCGCGCCATGTTGAACCAGCGCCGGCAGCCGAACGCGTGGAACCAACGCTCGTAGTGCAGGCCGCGCGGGTTGGTGCGGAAGAACACGTAGTCGCCCCATTCCGCGTCGGTCAGGTCGGCCGAGTCGGTGGGCCGCACGATGTGCGCCTCGCCGCCGTAGGAGAACTCGGTCTGCTCGCGCTCGCCGCACCAGGGGCATCGGATCGGCAGCATGGTCTCCTCCCCTCCCCGTCCCTAGTGTGCCACCGCCGCCGCCGCACCCTCGTCGATCAGGGCGCCGGTGTGGAAGCGGTCCATGGTGAAGGGCGCGGCCATGGGGGTCAGGTCGCCAAGGGCCAGGCAGTGGGCGAACACGTGGCCCGAGCCCGGGGTTGCCTTGAAGCCGCCGGTGCCCCAGCCGCAGTTGATGAACAGGCCCTCGACCGGGGTCTTGGACATGATCGGCGAGCGGTCGACGGTGATGTCGGTGATGCCGGCCCAGTGCCGCATCAGCCGGATGCGCGACAGCGCCGGGTACAGTTCGACGATGGGGCCGACCACGTGCTCGATCTGGTCGAAGCTGCCGCGCTGGGCATAGGAGTTGTAGGGGTCCGACGAGCCGCCGATGACCAGCTCGCCCTTGTCCGACTGGCTGATGTAGGCGTGGATGGTGTTGGACATGACCACGCAGTCGATGATCGGCTTCAGGGGCTCGGACACCATGGCCTGCAGGGGCGTGGTCTCGATCGGCAGGCGGAACCCGGCCATGGCCGCCAGGGCGCCGCTGTTGCCGGCCACCACCACGCCGATGCGCGGCGCGGCGATGAAACCCCGCGTGGTTTCCACCCCCTGCACCCTGCCGCCGTCCATGCGGAAGCCGGTGACGGCGCAGTTCTGGATGATGTCGACCCCGCGGGCGTCGGCGCCGCGGGCGTAGCCCCAGGCCACGGCATCGTGGCGGGCGACGCCGCCGCGCTTCTGCAACAGCCCGCCCATGACCGGATAGCGGCAGTCCAGGTTGATGATGGGCACCATGGCCTTGACCTGCTCGCGGGTCACGAATTCCGAGTCCACCCCGGCGGCGTTGATGGCGTGGCCGCGGCGGCCGATCTCCTGCATGTCGTGGACGTTGTGGGCCAGGTGCAGCAGGCCGCGCGGCGAGAACATGACGTTGTAGTTCAGGTCCTGGCTCAGGTCCTCCCACAGCTTGAGCGCGTGGTCGTACAGGGCCAGGGATTCGGGCATCAGGTAGTTGGAGCGCACGATGGTGGTGTTGCGCCCGGTGTTGCCGCCGCCGATCCAGCTCTTCTCCAGCACGGCGACGTTGGTGATGCCGTGCTCCTTGGCCAGGTAGTAGGCGGTGGCCAGGCCGTGGCCGCCGCCGCCGATGATGATCACGTCATAGGCCGGCTTGGGGTCGGGGCTGCGCCAGGCCTTGGGCCAGTTCTCGTGATAGCTCAGCGCGTTGCGGACCAGGCTGAAGATGGAATAGCGTTTCATGGGTCCCGAATCCCCGGTTGGCCCGCGCGCCACGGGGCACGGCAGCACATCATGCTTCGCGGCCCCCGACGGGCATACCTCGGTATCGACGAATTCTAATTCAGAAACGACAGCCGGCAAGGGCGCGCCGGGCCCATGGGTCAAAACGATGGCCGGCGGGGCCATTTTCGATGGCCTAGGCGTAACACCCGGCCAGGCGCGCCCGCTGCTTGACCAGGGCCAGGACCGTGTCCAGGGTCGGCGTCGGGGTGCCGGTCAGGCGCGCCACCTCGGCCACCGCGCCGACCAGGGCGTCGATCTCCATGGGCCGGCCGCGCTCCAGGTCCTGCAGCATGGAGGTGCGGTGCGCGCCCACGGCCTGGGCCCCGGCGATGCGCTTGTCGACGTCGATGGCGAAGCGCACGCCCAGGCTCTCGCCCACCGCCTGGGCCTCCAGCATCACCGCGCGCAGCACGGCGCGCACGTCGGGGTCGCGGCACATCTGCTCGATGGTGGCGCCGGTCAGGGCGCTGATGGGGTTGAGCGAACAGTTGCCCCACAGCTTGATCCACATCTCGTCACGGATGCGCGGGCGCACCGGGGCGCTGACCCCGGCGGCGATCAGGATCTTGCTCAGGCGCTGGACCCGCGCGCTGCGTTCGCCCGAAGGCTCGCCCAGGCTGAACCGGTCCAGGTCGATATGGCGGATGACCCCGGGGGCGGACACCTCGGCGGCGGTGTAGACGACACAGCCGATGGCCCGTTCGGGGCCGATGCCGTCCCACTGCACGTTGCCGGGGTCCACGGTGGCGAGCCGGGTGCCGGCATGGCGGCCGTCCAGGCCGTGGAAGTACCACCACGGCAGGCCGTTGACGGCGAACACCACCGCCGTGTCCGGGCCCAGCAGGGGCTGCATGGCCGGCACCGCGGCCGGCACGGAATGGGCCTTGAGGGTGACGATGACATAGTCCTGCGGCCCCAACTGGGCCGGGTCATCGGTGGCGGTGACCGGCGCGGTGCGGGTCTCGCCGCCCTGCTCCAGGGTCAGGCCGTTGGCGCGCATGGCCGCCAGGTGGGGGCCGCGGGCGACCAGCGCCGTCTCGACCCCGTCCAGCCCGGCCAGGGCCAGGCGCGCGCCCAGGTAGCCGCCGATGGCGCCGGCGCCGTAGATGCAGATGCGCGTCGTCACCGGGGCCCTACCCCGTCAGGCCCAGCTTGTCGGCCAGGCCGATGCGCTGCAGCTTGCCGGTGGCGCCCTTGGGGATCTCGTCGCGGAACAGGATGGTGCGCGGCACCTTGAAGTCGGCCAGCTTGGCGGCGGCGAAGTCGCGCAGCTCGCGCTCGTCGGCGGTGGCGCCCTCCTTCAGCACCACCACGGCGGCCACCTCCTCGCCCAGCTTGGGATGCGGCAGGGCGAAGGTCACCACCTGGTCCACGGCCGGGTGGGCCTGGATCACGTCGTCCACCTCGCGCGGGGCGATCTTCTCGCCGCCGCGGTTGATGATCTCCTTCAGGCGCCCGGTGATGGTCAGGAATCCGTCGCCGTCCAGCACCCCCTGGTCGCCGGTGCGGAACCAGCCGTCGGCGAAGGCCTCGGCGTTGGCCGCGGGGTTGGCCTCGTAGCCCGAGAACACGTTGGGGCCGCGGATCACAATCTCGCCGGTGGCGCCCTGGGGCAGGATCTGCCCGGCGGTGTCCATGATCGCCACCTCGGGGCCGGCGGCGGGGCCCACGGTGCCGGGCTTGCGCTGTCCGGGCGGCAACTGGTTGCTGGCCATCTGGTGCGCCGCCTCGGTCATGCCGTAGGCCTCGATCACCGGGCAGCCGAAGGTCTGCTCCAGCTCGGCCATGACCGGCGGCGGCAGGGACGACGACGACGAGCGCACGAAGCGCAGGTCCAGGGCCGCCACCACGTCGGGGTTGCGCGCGGCCCGCGACAGGATCGCCTGGTGCATGGTCGGCACGGCCGTGTACCAGGTGGGGCGTACCTCGTCGAGCCAGGCGAAGACCTTGAGCGCGTTGAACCCCGGCGCGCAGACGATCTGCGCCCCGGCGGCCAGGGTGGTCAGCACCCCGGCGATCAGGCCGTGGATGTGGAACAACGGCATGATGTTCAGGCAGCGGTCCTCGGGCGTCAGGTGCAGGGTGGCGCCGATGTGCCCGGCCGAGGCCGCCAGGTTGCGCTGCGCCAGGGGCACGATCTTGGGCCGCGAGGTGGTGCCCGAGGTGTGCAGCACCAGGCCCTCGTCGTCGGCCTGGCTGGGGCCGGGGTTGGCGGCAGCGGCGGCCGCGCCGCCGGCCAGGGTGAAGGTGCCGGCGGGGGCTTCCGGGTCGTCGGCCAGCTCCAGCACCGGGATGCCGCGCCGGGCGGCCACGGCGCGCGCCGGGCCGTCGGCGCCGGCCGGCACCACCAGGGCCCGGGCGTTCAGGTCCGACAGGTAGAAGTCGAACTCGTCCTCGCGGTAGGCCGGGTTCAGGGGCGCCGTCGAGGCCGCGGTGGCGATGGCGACGAAGGCCGCCGCCATCTCGGGCCCGTTGGGCAGCACGATGGCCACCCGGTCGCCGCGGCCGATGCCCCAGCCGTTCAGCACCGCCGCCGTGTCTGCCGCCAGGGCCCGCAGGCCGCCGTATGTCAGCGGCGCCCGCCCCGGGGCGCCGATGGCCGGCGCCGCGTCGGCGCCGCCCGTCAAGATGTCGTGGATGTCCCGCAAACCGTTTCGCTCCCGCGTCTGCCGGGGCCAGCCGCCCCCGATCCCCACAGGTACCCGGTTTCCCGGCACCGCGCAACCGGACCACCCCGGCGGCACCCGCCGGGGCCCGACGCGACCCGGTTCCTGTCGCTCAAATCGCTGATTCCATGGCGTTTTTCGCCATCTCGCAGGGTGGAAAAATAAAATTCAAAAATGCTGTTGACAGAAGAATTAGAAAAAACTAATTTAGCAATCACTGATATTAAACAAACCGCCGACAGGCAACACCGGCCGCCCGCGGCCATGACAGGACCAAGTCCGGATCTGAAAGGACCACCACCATGAAGACCATTTTCAAAGCCCTCGCGATCGCCGGCGTCATCGGTGCCGCCTCCCTCTCCGCCACCACCGCCGACGCCTTCTGGGGCTGGGGCGGCCCGGGCAACGGCTGGGGCAACGGCAACGGCTTCGGCGACGGCAACTTCTCCATGAACTTCTCCGGCCGCTCCAACGTCTATGGCAACGGCTACGGCTACCACAACCCCTACTACGGCTACGCCCCCTACGGCTACGGCTACCCCTACGGCCCGGCCGCCTACGGCGCCCCGTACGGCTACGGCGTCCCCTACGGCTACCCGGCGCCCCAGGCTCCGGCCCCGGCCGCCGAGAAGGCCGACAAGTAAGGTCCTACCCCCTTCGGACCGCCACCTCCCCGGCGGTCGCCAAGAAAGAAGCCGCCCGGTTTCCCGGGCGGCTTTCTCTTTGCCGGCCTCGACCGACGCCGCCTAGGGCGACGAGATCAGCCACCAGGTGCGCTGCCAGTCGATGTTGCCCGGCACGTTGGGCAGGTTGCGGCAGGCCTGCAGGGCGGCGCGGGTCCGCGCCAGCTGGTTGTTCAGCTCCGCCTCGGCTTCCTGCATTTTGTCGAACTGGGCCCGCGTCTCGTCCTGCAGCTTGTCCAGGTCGGCCTGCGCCGCGACTTGATCGTCCACCAGCTTGTCGGTCACGCGCTTGTAGGTATGCAGGGCGCTGCTCATGCCGCGCAGCATTTCCCGGACCTCCAGGTCGCCGCCGTTGGCTTCCCGTTCCAGGAACAGCTCGGCCTGGGCAATGGGGTCGTCCAGCTGCCCGGCGTCATACTCGAACCCGTTGGCGCGCATCAGGGCCTGCATCTCGCGCATGGAGCTGAGCAGCTCGCGCACCTTGCGCACCTCCTTCTCGCGCAGGCGATCCACCGCGTGGGCGGTGCCCAGGGCCTCGCCGATTAGCGGCCCCAGGCCGAGGGGCGCCAGGGCCACCGTTCCGATGACCATGACCTCATAGACCTGGCGCGACCCCTTGCCCAGGGGCGCGGTGGGGCTGCCCCAGTCGTAGCCGGCGCCTTCCGAGGGATCCTCCTTGACCGCCGAGATGGCGTCGGCGATGGAGAACAGCTCGGTGATGCCGCTGGTGAAAAAGTTGATCTTGGGCCGGAACAGGTCCAGCAGGTCCTTGGCCCCGTCGAACGTGGCGTCGGCGGCCCGCTGCCGCGCCAGCTTGCTGTCCAGGCTGCGCTGCGCCGCGTTCGACTTGGCCAGGGCCTCGGCCACCTTCCGTTCGGCGTCCAGGGCCGCCAGCAGGGCATGCTCGGCCGGGGTGCGCTGGGACGGGTCCTTGGCCCGGGCGCTTTCCTCGGTCACCCCCTGGCTGTCGCAGCACTCCTTGACGGCGGCGATGTTTTCGTTGGCCTTGTCGGCGATCTGCTGGTTGCCCGATGCGGTCACCGCGGCGCAGCCGGCAACGACCAGCAGGGCCAG
This sequence comes from Hyphomicrobiales bacterium, assembly GCA_024236415.1. GTDB lineage: Bacteria > Pseudomonadota > Alphaproteobacteria > Rhodospirillales > JACKKN01 > JACKKN01. The sequence goes on along the minus strand of JACKKN010000004.1, from coordinate 6,226 downwards.
CGCCATCACCCCATGAATCGGGTCAAGGCGTCGAACCGCCCGCCCGAGAATGCCCGTGCCCAGGTCGGTCATGTTCCCGTCTCCCGTCGGTCAGAAAGTGCGCGTCAGGCCCATGCCCACGTTCTTGTTGTCGCCCTCGAACTGGGGCATGTTCGAATCGTAGGTCGCGTAGTTGAAGAAGCCGTCCAGAACCCACCCCGGGCAGATCACCCAGTTCACCTGCAGCCCGTAGGTGGTGATGGTCTGCGACTCGCGCCCCGGCGCCGGAATGAAGCCGCTGACGAAGCCCGGATAATGGCGCATGTCGTGGCTGACGTTCAGGGACGCCGACACCGGCCCGTAGATGCGGGTCATGAACGCCCCGGAAACCGTCACGCCGTGGTAATCGAAGTTCATGCCGAAGGCGTCGTTGCGGTTGAAGCTGACGCTGCCGGTCAGCGACCGCTGGTGGCCCGAGAACCAGCGCGTGCCCGAGAAACCGAACGAGGTGAAGGTGGAATCGCGGTCGTCCAGGGCCGGGGCGGGGAAGGCGACCTCGAAATCGGTCCAGGTGCGGCTGGCCTTGACGCCGAAGTCCGTGTACGCGTCGTAGTACAGGTCGGCGTACAGGCCCAGGGTATGGGCGGTCGACCCCAGGGCCGTGATCTCGCCGTCCTCGAAGCGCAGGTTGTAGTTGATGCCGACCCGGCCCTGACGGCCGCCGATCACGAACATGGTCTCGGCGAAGGCGCTGGGCTGCGCCGCCGACACGTCGTATTCGTCCTGGTTCTCGTTGGCGGCCGGAATCGGCACGCGCTGGGTGCCGAAATGGTGGTTGCGGTCGATGCGCAGGGCGCCGCCCACGGTGATGTAGCTGGTGACCGGGATGCGCACCGAGCCGATGCCGGTGAAGCCGATGTAGTCGGAGTCCGTGGACCCCATGAAGAACGGATCCACGTTGCCGACGAAGTCCACATTGTCGTTGTGGCCGCCGTACATGCGCAGCGAGATGTTCCAGAACTTGCCGTCCAGGGCGTCGCCGCCGGACTGCGGCGCCGAATTCGGCGCCTCGAAATCGGCCATGGCGGCCTGCGCCGCGCAGACTCCCAGGGCCAGTGCCCAAACAGCGAAAATCCTGCCCATGCCATTTACCCCCACGGCCGGCTGTTGCCGAATCCGGTAGCCTGACAATGCACTCCCCGGTGCCTTGGTACCAGAATCGCACAAATTTTTGGAGATTTATTTTCGCATCTTCGCCTGGACACAAGAATTTTCCCGCTCCGGCGCCTGTCGGACGGCGCCCACCTGGCCTATACTTTGCCGCTAGCAAGGGAAACCGGGCATGGACGAACTCCGCAAGCTGATCGCCGCGCGCGAGGACTGGCTCATCGAGCGGGTCGTCGATTACGCCAAGAAGCAGCGCTACACCCAGTTCACCTCGACCCTGAAGGAGGCCTGGCGGGCTTCCATCTGCGGCCTGTCCGAACCCCTGATGACGGCGCTGGACCTGTTCGACGGGCCGCCCGAGCTGATGGCCGGCGAGGACTACGCCCGCAACCCCATCGCCGCCTTCGGCGTGCAGCAGGCGCGCGAGCACCGGGCCCGCGGCGTGACCCTGGGCCTGTTCCTGGGCCTGACCAAGTACTACCGCCAGGCCTACGTGGACCTGGTCCTGTTGGGCGGCTTCGGCGACGCGCAGCGGGACCGCTACCGCCTGTTCGTCGAGCGGTTCTTCGACCTGGTCGAGCTGGGGTTCTGCACCGAGTGGGCGAGCCAGACGGAAAGCGACAAGCTGACCGAGATCCAGGAGCAGAACCGGGCCATCACCAACGAGAAGAACAGGTACCTGACCATCTTCGAGAGCCTGAACGACCCGGTCATCCTGCTGGACGCCGACGGCGCGGTGCGCAACATGAACCACGTGGCCTGCGAGCTGTTCGACGAGTCGGCCACCCCGGGGGCCATGTACTACGGCTCCAACCCGCGCTCCCTGCTGGGGCGCCAGATCGAGCACCTGGTGGCCCGCGGCAAGGACGCCCGGCCGTTCGAATACAGCCTGGACACCCGGCGCGGCCGGCGCTGCTTCGACATCAAGGTGCAGCGCATGCTGGACATCAGCGAGAAGTTCGTGGGCACGGTGTTCATCCTCAACGACATCACCGAGCACAAGCGCGCCAAGGACGAGGCCGAGGCCGCCAACCGCGCCAAGTCCGCCTTCCTGGCCACCATGAGCCACGAGATCCGCACCCCCATCAACGGCGTGCTGGGCATGGCCAGCCTGCTGAAGGACACCGACCTGACCGCGACCCAGCGCAACTACGTCAACGCCATCACCTCGTCGGGCGGGGTGCTGATGGGAGTGCTGAACGACATCCTGGACTACTCCAAGATCGAGGCCCGGGTGCCCGAGATCGAGGCCGTGGACTTCGTGCTCGCCGACCTGCTGGCCCAGGTGGTCAAGCTGACCGTCCCGGCCGCCGCCGACAAGGGGCTGGACCTGGACACGGCCGTCGACCCGGCGGTGCCGGCGGTGCTGAACGGCGACCCGGCCAAGGTGCGGCAGATCCTGCTGAACCTGGTCAGCAACGCCGTCAAGTTCACCCCCGCGGGCTCGGTGCGCGTGGCCGTGGCGCCGGTGGCCGAGCGGGCCGGTTCCCTGCGCCTGCGGTTCCGGGTCGTCGACACCGGCATCGGCATCGACCGCGGCACCGGCGCCGACCTGTTCACCCCCTTCACCCAGCAGGACGCCTCGACGGCGCGGCGGTTCGGCGGCACCGGCCTGGGCCTGGCCATCTGCAAGAAGCTGACCGAGGCCATGGGCGGCACCATCGGCTTCGACAGCATGCCCGGCGCCGGCAGCACGTTCTGGTTCGAGCTCGACCTGGCGCCGGCGGCCGGCGCCGACGCGGCCGAGCCGGCGGCGGCGGCGGCGGCGGTGACGCCCCGGTCCGTGCTGCTGGTGGAGGACAACGAGGTCAACCGCCTGGTGGCCGAGGGATTCCTGGCCCGCCACGGCCACGCGGTCACCGCCGTGGACAGCGGCGAGGCGGCGCTGGACGCCCTGGCCGGCGCCGGGCGTTTCGACATCGTGCTGATGGACATCCGCATGCCCGGCATGGGCGGGCTGGAGGCCATGCGCCGCATCCGCGCCGGCGAGGCGGCCGGCGGCGGCCACCTGCCCGTCATCGCCCTGACCGCCCAGGTGGTGCGCTCCGAGCTGGACGCCTGCCTGGCCGCCGGCGCCGACGCCTTCCTGGGCAAGCCCTTCACCGCCGACGAGCTGGACGCCGCCATGGCCCGCTGCTTGGCCCCCGCCGCCGGCGAGAGCGCCGCCGCCGCCGCGCCCCAGGTCGACCTGGCGGTGCTGCGCGGCCACGTGGCCGAACTGGGCGCCGACTTCGCCGCGCGCCTGGTCGACACCTTCGCCGCCACCACCCCGGCGACCCTGGCCGAGCTGCGCGCCGGCCTGGCCGCCGGCGACCTGGAACGCGCGCGCACCCAGGCCCACGGCCTGAAGGGCGCCGCCGGCAACCTGGGCCTGGCGCGGGTCGCCGAGTTGGCGCTGACGGTGGAAAAGGCCGCCGCCGACGGCGACGGCGACGCCGCCGCCCGCGCCTTCGCCGACCTGGAAACCGCCCACGCCGCCGCCACCGCCGAGCTGCACCGCACCCTCGCCGCCCTCACCGGCCCCGCCGCGGCAGTCCGGGCCGGGGAATAGGGGAAAAGCTCACCCCCCGCCGGCGAACACGTAGCCGATGCCGTGCACGGTGACGATCAGGCGCGGCAGCTTGGGGTCCTGCTCGATCTTGCGGCGCACGCGGCCGATCAGCACGTCGACCGAGCGGTCGTTGGGGGCCCAGTCGCGGTGGCTGACGTGGTCCAGCAGGTTGTCGCGGGTCAGCACCCGGCCGGGGTTGGAGACCAGGGCCGCCAGCAGCTCGAACTCGCCGCGGGTCAGGCGCACCTCGTGGCCGGCGGGCGAGGTCAGGCGGCGGCGCGGCAGGTCGAGTTCCCAGCCGGCGAAGCGCTTGACCGGATCGTCGGCGCGCACCGCCCGCGCCGCCTCGGTGCGGCGGATCAGGTTGCGCGCCCGGGCCAGCAGCTCGCGGGTGTTGAAGGGCTTGGTCACGTAGTCGTCGGCGCCCATTTCCAGCGCCACGATGCGGTCCACCTCGTCGGACACGCCGGTGACCATGATCACCCCCACCTCGGACTGGCGGCGGATCTCGCGCAGCAGCGACAGGCCGTCGTCGCCGGGCAGGTTGATGTCCAGCAGCACCAGGTCGACGGCGCCGGCGGCCATGGCGGCGCGCAGGGCGTCGCCGTCGCCGGCCTCGGTCACGCGGTAGCCGGCCTTGGCCAGGTAGCCGGCCAGGGTCATGCGCGACACCGGCTCGTCCTCGACCACCACGATGTGGAACTGGGCGCTCACGCGCGTGCTGCCCTCCGCGACCGCCGCGGCGGTTCCCCCGACCGACGCGACTCGTTTACGAGACGTTTACATCATTCTACAGGCTGTTCAAGTGCGCCGGAAACGGCGTTTACACCCGGCGCCTAGTATTCCCCCAGATCACCGGCCGATCACCCAACCCCCTGCCGCGAGAGGATCCCGCGATGCTGCGCCTGTGGAAATGGTTCTGGAGCCCCACCAAGAAGTACGCCTGGGGCGCCGTCCTCATCGTCGGCGGCATCGGCGGCATCATCTTCTGGGGCGGCTTCAACACCTTCATGGAATACACCAACCGGCTGGAATTCTGCATCTCGTGCCACGAGATGGAGCAGGCCGTGTACCGGGAATACAAGGAGTCGGTGCACTACAGCAACGCCTCGGGCGTGCGCGCCGTGTGCTCGGACTGCCACGTGCCCAAGGAGTGGGTGCCCAAGCTGGTACGCAAGGTCAAGGCCACCAACGAGCTGTGGCACAAGATGATGGGCACCATCAACACCCCCGAGAAGTTCGAATCCAAACGCCTGGAGCTGGCGCGCCACGTGTGGGCCGAGATGGAGGCCAACGATTCCCACGAATGCCGCAACTGCCACTCGTGGGACGCCATGCACTGGGACAAGCAGCGCAAGAAGTCGTCCGAGCAGATGCAGAAGGGCATGAAGGAGGGCGAGACCTGCATCTCCTGCCACAAGGGCATCGCCCACAAGCTGCCCGACATGTCCGCCGGCTACCGCGCCAAGTTCGAGGAGCTGAGCGCCGCCGGCCCCGGCACCGTCAAGGACGGCGACCTGCTGTACAGCCTGCGCACCAAGAGCCTGTTCCTGGACCGCGCCGACGCCAAGCCCGACGGCCGCGCCGAGGCCCGCCTGCTGGGCGCCACCGAGGTCAAGGTCCTGGCGACCGACGGCGACTGGCTGAAGGTGCGCATCGACGGCTGGCAGCAGGACGGCGTGGGGCAGATCATCTACGCCCTGATGGGCCAGCGCATCTTCTCCGTCGCCGCCGGCAAGCCGGCGGTGGAGAAGATCGAGCGCCACGAGACCAAGGTCGATCCCGACACCGAGCAGACCTGGCACCGGGTCAGCCTCGAGGCCTGGACGTCCAGGGACCTGCTGATCGCCGACAAGGGTGCGCTGTGGGCCTATGCCGGCGAGATGTACAACGGCGCCTGCGGCGTGTGCCACAGCCTGCGCCACCCCGACCACTACCTGGCCAACCAGTGGATCGGCACCCTGAAGGCCATGCAGCGGTTCATCACCCTGGACAAGGAGGAATACCGCTTCCTGCAGAAGTACCTGCAGTTCCACGCCAAGGACACGGGAGGCCAGCATGCTGCGGCGAAGCACTGAACCGGAGGCCGCCATGAACGCCGCGCCGACCCGCCTGGACCCGCCCCGTCCGACCGTGGACCGGGCCCTGGCCTATGGCTGGCTGTCGGCCCTGTTCGCCCGCGAGTTGGACGCCGAGGGCCTGGCCGCCTACGCCGGCGCCGAGTGGCGCCCCCTGCTGGACGCCCTGGCCGGCGACACGTCCCTGGAGCCGGCGGTGGCGGCGCTGCGGGCCCTGCCCGCCGACGACCCGGAAACCCTGGCCCTGGACCTGGCCGTCACCTACGCCCGCCTGTTCCACGGGGTCGACGGGCCGAATTCGGTGCCGCCCTATGAATCCGCCTATGTCAGCCCGCGCGGCACCCTGTTCCAGGCCCCGGTGTCCGAGGTCAACGCCCTGATCGCGCGCCTGGACCTGTCCCTGTCCCGCGCCTACGCCGAGCCGTCGGACCACGTGGCGGTGGAACTGGCC
>JACKKN010000003.1 GCA_024236415.1 Hyphomicrobiales bacterium | reverse complement strand
CCATCGCCAACGCCCTGATCGGCGCGGTCGAGAAGCACAACAAGCGGCACCCCGACGACCCGGTGGTGTACCTGAACTGGGCCGCCGTGACCCCGGCCTTCACCAACGAGAACTGCATGTTCTGGCACTTCCGCTTCGATGCCCACGTGGACATGAAGATGGCGGCGCTGGTGACCCACATCTCCGGTGACAAGAACGTCAAGAAGATCTACCTGATCAACCAGAACTACGCCTTCGGCCAGAGCGTCTCGGAAGCCGCCAAGCGGCTGCTGAAGGAGCGCATGCCCGGCGTCGAGGTCGTCGGTGACGACCTGTTCCCGCCGTTCGGCAAGGTCAAGGACTTCTCGCCCTACATCACCAAGATCAAGGCGTCGGGCGCCGACACCGTGATCACCGGCAACTGGGGCCTGGACCTGGACCGCCTGCTCAAGGCCGCCTTCGACGCCGGCCTGGAAGCCCAGTGGCTGACCTACTACGGCGGCGCCACCGGTGGCCCCGGCGCCATCGGCAAGCGCGGCATCGGCAAGGTCAAGCAGGTCAACGAGTGGCACAACAACCACCTGGTCGGCAACACCGAGATGGTGGCCAACATGTACAAGGAGAAGTACGGCAACGAGCTGACCTTCTACCGCCTGGTCGCCACCCTGGAAATGCTGGCCACCGCCGCCGACAAGGCCGGCAACACCAAGATCGTCGACATCGCCAAGGCCCTCGAGGGCATGGAGTGGGACAGCGGCTATGGCAAGGTGATGATGCGCGCCTCTGACCACCAGCTGCAGTCGCCGCTGGTCATCTCGGTCCTGACCGACGACGTCAAGTACGACATGGACGGCGCCGGTGTCGCCTTCAAGACCGTCCAGGTCATCGACACCAAGGACACCACGCAGCCGACGACCTGCAAGATGGAACGGCCCTGACATCAGGCCTTTTCCGCGCCGGGCGGAGCCTTCGCTCCGCCCGGCTTTCCATCCCAGGCGGCAAGCCCAAAAAATCCGAGGCCCCCTGAAGGGCCCGGGACGATCGATGGCCGGGGGGTCGACGGGTGGCTGAATTCATCATTTTCTCGCTGTTGAACGGCGTCGGCTACGGCATGCTGCTGTTCATGCTGTCGGCCGGCCTGACGCTGATCTTCAGCATGATGGGCGTGCTGAACTTCGCCCATGCCAGTTTCTTCATGATCGGCGCCTACGCCGGGTACATGACGTCGACCTACGTCGGCTTCCTGCCCGGCCTGCTGGTCGGCCCGCTGGTGGTCGGCGTCCTGGGCGCGGTGGTCGAACGGTACGGCCTGCGGCGGGTGCACAAGCTGGGCCACGTGGCCGAGCTGCTGTTCACCTTCGGCCTCGCCTTCCTGATCCTGCAGGGCGTGCAGATGATCTGGGGTGTCATCCCGGTGCCCTACCAGGTGCCCGACTACCTCAACATCCCCGCCTTCACCCTGTTCGAGACCGACTATCCGGCCTATCGCCTGTTCATGCTGCTGACCTCGATCGCCATCTTCCTGCTGCTGTTCGGCGTCCTGACCCGGACCCGGGTCGGCCTGATCATCCAGGCGGCCCTGACCCACCCCGAGGTGGTCGGCGCCCTGGGCCACAACGTGCCGCGCATCTTCATGCTGACCTTCGGCGTCGGCTGCGCCCTGGCCGGCCTGGCCGGGGTCATGGCCGGCCCGGTCCTGGGCACCGAGCCCAGCATGGCCGGCTCCCTGGGCAGCATCGTGTTCGTGGTCGTCGTCGTCGGCGGCATGGGGTCGCTGGGCGGCGCCCTGATCGCGTCGCTGCTGATCGGCATCGTGCAGACCTTCGCCGTCGGCTTCGACTATTCGCTGGCCGACCTGTTCTCGGCCTTCGGCCTGAAAAGCTCGACCGAGACCCTGATGGGCGAGGTCTGGGGCCTGACCATTTCCTCCTTCGCGCCGATGATCCCGTACCTGCTGATGGTGCTGCTGCTGATCTTCCGCCCGCGCGGCCTGATGGGGACCCGCGAATCATGAGCGACACCAACTTCTTCCGGCGCCACGCCATCTGGTTCGCCATCGCCGCCGTGTTCCTGGTGTTGCCGCTGGTGTTCCAGTCCGAGGCCACGCTCAAGGTCCTGGCCCAGATCAGCATCACCGTCATCTTCGCCCTGTCCTACAACATGCTGCTGGGACAGGGCGGCATGCTGTCGTTCGGCCACGCGGTCTATTTCGGCATGGCCGGGTACATGTCCTGCGCCATGCTGGACGCCATCGACCAGAACGGCATCTACTTCCCGGTCATGTTCATGCCCGTGATCGGCGCCCTGACCGGGCTGTTCTGGGGCGTCATCTTCGGCTTCGTCTCGACCAAGCGCGCCGGCGTCACCTTCGCCCTGATCACCCTGGGTATCGGCGAGCTGATGGCCACGGCGGCGCTGACCTTCAACAACTACTTCGGCGGCGAGATGGGCCGCTCGACGGACCGCATGGTCGGGCCCGAGCTGCTGGGCCTGACCTATGGCCCGCAGATCCAGGTCTATTTCGTGGTCGCCGCCTGGACCTTCCTGTGCATGATCGCCATCTACGCCTACACCCACACGCCCCTGGGGCGCATGGCGCAGGCGGTGCGCGACAACCCGGAACGGGTCGCCTTCGTCGGCTACGACCCGGTGCGGGTGCGGTTCTACGTGTTCTCGCTGGCCGGCCTGTTCGCCGGCATCGCCGGATCGCTGTTCGCCATCAACCTGGAAATCGTCACCGCCGAGGCCATCGGCGAGTCCGAGTCCGCCTCGGTGCTGATTGCCGCCTACATCGGCGGCCTGGGCCATTTCTTCGGTCCGGTGATCGGCGCCGTGGTCACCGGCTGGCTGTCCATGGAACTGGCCGATTTCACCGACGCCTGGCTGCTGTACCTGGGCCTGTTCTTCATGATCGTGGTGCTGTACATGCCCCAGGGGCTGGCCGGGCTGATCGCCATGCACCAGCCGGTGTGGCGGGCGCGCATGATGGGCCGCCTGTGGTCGCCGTACTGGCGGGTCGGCATCCCCGGGGCGGCGCTTTTCGTCGGCGTGGTGATCATCGTCGAGATGGCGTTCCACCTGTCCATCAAGGCCAATGCCGAGGGGACGGAGATGAGCATCATGGGCGTGCCGTTCGATTCCGCCGGCATCGTACCCTGGGCCATCGCCGTGACCCTGGTCGGCGCCGGCGGCTATTTCATGCGCCGCGGCTTCCCGGCGGTGTCCGAAACCTGGCAGGAAATCGGCGACGCCCTGCGCGGAGGAGGTGGCGGATGAGCGGAAACGCCCTCGAACTGATCGACCTGCACAAGAGCTTCGGCCCGACGCCGATCATCCGCGGCGTCAACCTGGCCATCACGGCCGGCGAGCGGCACGCCATCATCGGCCCCAACGGCGCCGGCAAGTCGACCCTGTTCCACCTGATCAGCGGCCGCTATGAGGTCAGCGAGGGCGCCATCCGCCTGAACGGCCGGGACATCACCAACAAGCCCCCGTTCGAGATCAACCGCATGGGGCTGAGCCGCAGCTTCCAGGTCACCAACATCTTCCCGCGCATGAGCGTGTTCGAGAACGTGCGCTGCGCCCTGCTGTACGGTTCGGGCCACAAGTATTCGTTCTGGAACCTGGTCAACCGCAGCCGGGCCCTGACCGAACGGGCCGACTTCGTGCTGGAGGAGGTCAACCTGACGGCCCACCGCAACCTGCCCGCCGGCCTGCTGTCCTATGCCGACCAGCGGGCGCTGGAGATCGGCATCACCATCGCCGGCGGCGCCGAGGTGATCATGCTGGACGAGCCCACGGCGGGCATGAGCCGCACCGAGACCGACCGGGTGGTGGACCTGATCCGCAAGATCTCCGAAAACCGGACCCTGGTCATGGTCGAGCACGACATGGGCGTGGTGTTCAACCTGGCCAACCGCATCTCGGTGCTGGTGTACGGCGAGATCATCGCCAGCGACACGCCCGAGCGGGTGCGCGCCAGCGCCGCGGTGCAGGAGGCCTACCTGGGCACCGAGCATGGCGGGTCGGACAACGGGGAGGGCGCCGGCGATGCTTGAAGCCACCAACCTGCACGCCTTCTACGGCAAGAGCCACGTCCTGCACGGGGTCGACCTGCGCGTGGACGAGGGCGAGATCGTGAGCCTGCTGGGCCGCAACGGGGTCGGCCGGTCGACCACCGTCAAGGCCATCATGGGGGTGGTGCCGCCGCAGGGGACGATCACCTTCAACGGCCAGCAGATCGCCGGCCGCACGCCGCACGAGATCGCCCACCTGGGCCTGGGCTACGTGCCCGAGAACCGCGACATCTTCCCCACCCTGACCGTGCGCCAGAACCTGATCCTGGGCATGAAGTCGACCCGCCAGACGGGGCGCTGGTCCATGGAGGACATGTTCGACCTGTTCCCCAACCTGCGCGAGCGCGCCGACGTCCCCGGCGGCGTGCTGTCGGGCGGCGAGCAGCAGATGCTGACCATGTGCCGGACCCTGATGGGGGACCCGGACCTGATCATGGTCGACGAACCCACCGAGGGCCTGGCGCCCAAGGTGGTGGAGCAGGTGGCGCACTTGCTCGAGGAGATCGCGCGACGTAAGGTCTCCGTCCTGCTGGTCGAGCAGAAGCTGACCATCGCGCTCTCGATTTCGGCCCGGGTCTACGTCATGGGCCACGGAAAGATCGTGTTCGAGGGCACGCCGGAAGACCTGAACACCAACGAGGATGTCCGCAAGGAATGGCTCGAAGTCTGAGGGCCGCCACCGCCGTGCCGCGCCCGCGGGCAAGGCATCCCATCAATCGAGGATAAGATGAACGCACTTGTTTCCTACGACCGCCGTGGTCCCATCGCCGTCGTCATGGTCAACAACCCGCCCGTCAACGCCCTGGCCCAGGGCGTGCGCCAGGGCCTGAAGGACGGGGTCGCGGCGGGCGGCGCCGACCCCGAGGTCAAGGCCATCGTGGTCATCGGCGGCGGCCGCACCTTCCCCGCCGGCGCCGACATCACCGAATTCGGCAAGCCCCTGGCCGAGCCGGGCCTGGGCGCGGTCATCGATTCCATGGAAATGAGCGACAAGCCGGTCATCGCCGCCATCCACGGCACCGCCCTGGGCGGCGGGCTGGAGATCTGCCTGGGCTGCCACTTCCGCGTCGCCGCGCCGACGGCGCAGGTGGGCCTGCCCGAGGTGACCCTGGGCATCCTGCCCGGCGCCGGCGGCACCCAGCGCACGCCGCGCCTGGTGGGCGCCCAGGCGGCGCTGGAGATGATCACCTCGGGGCAGTTCGTGAAGGCCCCCAAGGCCAGGGACATGGGCCTGATCGACGAGATCGTCGAGGGCGACCTGCTGGACGGCGCCATCGCCTTCGCCGAGAAGGTGGTCGCCGAGGGCCGGCCCGTGCGCCGCACCCGCGACCTGACCGTCACCGCCGACCCGGCCCTGTTCGAGCAGTTCGAGAAGGGCATCGCGCGCAAGGCGCGCGGCTTCCTGTCGCCGTTCAAGTGCATCGAGGCGGTGCGCAACGCCACCATCCTGCCCTTCGACGAGGGCATCAGGCGCGAGCGCGAGCTGTTCATGGAGCTGGTCACCTCGGACCATTCCAAGGGCCAGCGCCACATCTTCTTCGCCGAGCGCACGGCGGCCAAGGTGGCCGACCTGCCCAAGGACACGCCGGTGCGCGACGTCGCCGCCGTCGGCATCGTCGGCGCCGGCACCATGGGCGGCGGCATCGCCATGAACTTCGTCAACGTGGGCATCCCGGTGACCCTGGTGGAGGCCAGCCAGGAGGCCCTGGAGAAGGGCCTGGCCGTCATCGCCAGGAACTACGCCAACACCGTCAGCAAGGGCCGCCTGAGCCAGGACGCCATGGACAAGCGCATGAGCCTGATCACCGGCACCCTGGACTACGCCGACCTGGCCCAGGCCGACCTGGTGATCGAGGCCGTGTTCGAGGGCATGGACCTGAAGAAGGAGGTGTTCGGCAAGCTGGACGCCACCTGCAAGCCGGGCGCCATCCTGGCCACCAACACCTCGACCCTGGACGTGAACGAGATCGCCGCCGCCACCGGCCGGCCCGGGGACGTGATCGGCCTGCACTTCTTCAGCCCGGCCAACGTCATGCGCCTGCTGGAGATCGTGCGCGGGGCCGAGACCTCGCACGAGGTCATCGCCACCTCCATGAAGCTGGCGCGCACCATCCGCAAGGTGGGCGTGCTGGTCGGCGTGTGCGACGGCTTCGTCGGCAACCGCATCCTGGCCGCCTACCTGAACCAGGCCTTCCAGATGCTGGAGGAAGGCGCCCTGCCGGCCCAGGTGGACAAGGTGATGTACGACTTCGGCCTGGCCATGGGGCCGTTCGCCATGGGCGACCTGGCCGGCAACGACGTCGGCTGGCGGGTGCGCCAGGAGCGTTTCCCCGTCGCCAGCCGCGACGCCAGCTATGTCGGCACCATCGCCGACCGCCTGTGCGAGGCCGGCCGCTTCGGCCAGAAGACGGCCAAGGGCTGGTACGACTACGCCCCCGGCAGCCGCACGCCGGTGCCGTCGGACGAGGTCGAGAAGGTGATCCTGGCGGTGTCCGAGGAGAAGGGCATCACCCGGCGCCAGATCGACGACGAGGAGATCCTGAAGCGGTGCCTCTATGCCATGGTCAACGAGGGCGCCAAGATCCTGGAGGAAGGGATCGCGCAGCGGTCCAGCGACATCGACGTGGTCTACGTGTTCGGCTACGGGTTCCCGGTCTACCGCGGCGGCCCCATGTTCCACGCCGACCTGCAGGGGCTGAAGAACGTGTACGCCGACGTGGTCGCCTTCCACGAACGCCTGGGCGACGCCTGGTCCCCGGCCATGCTGCTGGAGCGCCTGGCCGGCGAGGGCAAGTCTTTTTCCGATCTGTGATGAGGGGGAGTATCAGGGGATGAAGGAAGCCGTCATCGTCTCGACCGCGCGCACGCCCATCGGCAGGGCCTACCGCGGCGCGTTCAACAACACCGAGGCCCCGACCCTGGGCGGCCACGTGATCGCCGAGGCCGTGCGCCGCGCCGGGGTCGACCCGGCCGAGGTGGACGACGTGGTCATGGGCGCCGCCATGCAGCAGGGCACCCAGGGGGTCAACGTGGCGCGCCAGTGCGCCATGGCCGCCGGCCTGCCGGTGCAGGTGGCGGGCATGACCATCGACCGCCAGTGCTCGTCGGGCCTGATGGCCATCGCCACCGCGGCCAAGCAGATCGTCGAGGACGACATGCCCGTGGTCGTCGGCGGCGGGCTCGAATCCATCAGCCTGGTGCAGAACGAGCACTGGAACACCTTCCGCAACCAGGACCCGCGGCTGCTGCAGAAGGTGCCGAACATGTACATGGCCATGATCGACACCGCCGAGGTGGTGGCCAAGCGCTACAACGTCAGCCGCGAGGCCCAGGACGCCTATGGCCTGCAGAGCCAGCAGCGCACCGCCGCGGCCCAGGCGGCCGGGCGCCTGGACGCCGAGCTGGCGCCCATGGCCTCGGTCAAGGCGGTGGTCGACAAGGAGACCAAGGAGGTCTCCCACCAGGAGGTGACCCTGGCCAAGGACGAGGGCAACCGGCCCGAGACCAACGCCGAGGGCCTGGCCGCCCTGAAGCCGGTGCGCGGCGAGGGGTTCTTCATCACCGCCGGCAACGCCAGCCAGCTGTCGGACGGCGCCTCGGCCAGCCTGCTGATGGACGCCAAGGCGGCCGAGCGGCGCGGCCTGCAGCCCCTGGGCATCTACCGCGGCATGGCGGTGGCCGGCTGCGAACCCGACGAGATGGGCATCGGCCCCGTCTTCGCCGTGCCCAAGCTGCTGCAGCGCCACGGCCTGAAGATGGACGACATCGGCCTGTGGGAGCTGAACGAGGCCTTCGCCGTGCAGGTCCTGTACTGCCGCGACCGCCTGGGCATCCCCGACGAGATCCTGAACGTCAACGGCGGCGCCATCTCCATCGGCCATCCCTATGGCATGAGCGGCGCGCGCATGGTCGGCACCGCCCTGATCGAGGGCAAGCGCCGCGGGGTCAAGTACGTGGTCATCACCATGTGCATCGGCGGCGGCCAGGGGGCGGCCGGGCTGTTCGAGGTGGCCTAGGGCGCGGCCGTGGCCCAGGTCCCGGAGCTGATCGACGTCCGCCCGGACGAGCAGCTGGACACCAGCCGCCTGGAGCCGTTCCTGCGCGCCAACCTGGAGGGGGCCGAGGGCCCCCTCGCCGTGGCCCAGTTCGGCGGCGGCCACGCCAACCTGACCTACCTGCTGCGGTTCGGCGAACGCGAGTTCGTGCTGCGCCGCCCGCCGCTTGGCCCGGTGGCGCCCTCGGCCCACGACATGCGGCGCGAGCACCGGGTCCTGTCGCGCCTCTACGCCGCCTATCCCCTGGCCCCGCGCAGCTTCCTGTTCTGCGACGATCCGGCCCTGATCGGCGCCGAATTCCACGTGCTGGAGCGGCGCCGCGGCATCGTCATCCGCGACACCTTCCCGCCCCCCTTCGACGGCAAGCCGGACCTGAACCGGCGCATCGGCCTGATGCTGGTGGACGCGCTCGCCGACCTGCACCTGGTCGACCCGGCGGCGGTGGACCTGGCCGACCTGGGCCGGCCCGAGGGCTTCGTGCAGCGCCAGCTGGACGGCTGGACCAAGCGCTGGCACGCGGCCAAGGACCGCGACCTGCCCGAGATGGACCGCCTGGTCGGCTGGCTCGGCGGCGGGGTGCCGGATTCGGGCCGGGTGTCGCTGCTGCACAACGACTTCAAGTTGGACAACGTGCTGGTGGACGCCGCCGACCCGGCCATCCCGGTGGCGGTGCTGGACTGGGACATGTGCACCACCGGCGACCCGCTGATGGACCTGGGCTCCATGCTCAGCTACTGGAACAACGCCGACGACGACCCCGAGTGGCTGGAGGTCTCGGCCATGCCCACCTGGCACGCCGGCTTCCCCGACCGCGACGAGGTCATCGCCCGCTACGCCGGGCGCACCGGCTTCCCGGTCGACCGGGTGGACTGGTACTTCGCCTTCGGCACCTTCAAGCTGGCGGTCATCATCCAGCAGATCTACATCCGCTACCTGCGCGGCCAGACCCAGGACGAACGCTTCGCCCGCTTCGGCGCGCGGGTCGCGGGGCTGGCGCGCAAGGGCGTCACCATCGCCGGCATCTGACCGGCCCAACACCCGCGACGGAAGGGGGGACCCGCACATGGACTTCGACTATTCGGACAAGGTCAAGGACCTGCAGCAGCGCCTGCTGTCCTTCATGGACGCCCACGTCTACCCCAACGAGAAGACCTACGCCGAACAGGTGGAGGCCGGCGGGCGGTGGTGCGCGCCGCCGATCATGGAGGAGATGAAGGCCAAGGCCCGGGCCGAGGGCCTGTGGAACCTGTTCCTGCCGGAAAGCGACCTGGGCGCCGGGCTCAGCAACGTGGAATACGCGCCCCTGTGCGAGATCATGGGCCGCTCCTACATCGCGCCCGAGGCGTTCAACTGCTCGGCGCCCGACACCGGCAACATGGAGGTGCTGGTGCGCTACGGCACCGACGCGCACAAGGAGAAATGGCTCAAGCCCCTGCTGGCGGGCGAGATCCGGTCGGGCTTCGCCATGACCGAGCCGGCGGTGGCCTCGTCCGACGCCACCAACATCGAGGCCAGCATTCGCCGCGACGGCGACGACTACGTCATCAACGCGCGCAAGTGGTGGACCTCGGGGGCGCCGGACCCGCGCTGCAAGATCCTGATCTTCATGGGCAAGACCGACCCTTCGGCCCCCAAGCACGCCCAGCAGTCCATGATCCTGGTGCCCATGGACACCCCCGGCGTGACCCTGGTGCGCCACCTGCCCGTGTTCGGCTACGACCACGCCCCGCACGGCCACGGCGAGGTGGACTTCAAGGACGTGCGGGTGCCGGCATCCAACATCCTGCTGGGCGAGGGCCGCGGCTTCGAGATCGCCCAGGGCCGCCTGGGCCCGGGCCGCATCCACCACTGCATGCGCCTGATCGGCCAGGCGGAACGGGCGCTCGAGTCCATGTGCAAGCGGGCCCGGGCCCGGGTCGCCTTCGGCAAGCCCCTGGCCGAGCAGGGGGTGGTGCTGGAGGCCATCGCCGAATCCCGCGCCGAGATCGAGCAGGCCCGCCTGCTGACCCTCAAGGCGGCGCACATGATGGACACCGTGGGCAACAAGGTGGCGCGCCAGGAGATCGCCATGATCAAGGTCGTGGCCCCCAACATGGCGCTCAAGGTCATCGACCGGGCGATCCAGCTCCACGGCGGCGCCGGGGTGACCACGGACTTCCACCTGGCCGGCGCCTGGGCCCACGCCCGCACCCTGCGCCTGGCCGACGGCCCCGACGAGGTCCACCGCGCCCAGCTCGCCAAACTGGAACTGCGCAAGTACAACTGATGGCCGGCCCGGACGGAATTTCCCCTCCCCCGCCACCCCGGGGCGTCATTCCCGCGCAGGCGGGAATCCATGCCGCCTGCGTGGCGGGGCGAAGGGCGCCCGCAAACCCAAACCGGGTCCAAGGGCCAACCCGCACCCCGGCAACACGCCCCAAACCCACCAACCCCATCGTCATTTCCGCGCAGGCGGGAATCCATTCCGCCTGCGTTTCCACGCGACGGGTGTCCGCAAACACAGACCCGGGAAGGCGGCCAGCCCGAACCACCCCCCCTACCCGCACGGACGACGGAATGGGTCCCCGCCTGCGCGGGGACGACGGTGTCACGTTTCCGGCGAGCCCCCCATGACCCCCCCGACCATCAAGGCGGTCCTGTGGGATTTCGGCGGGGTCTTCACCACCGGCCCCTTCGTCAACTTCGCCCGCTACGAGCGCGAGCACGGCCTGCCCGAGAACTTCCTGCGCCGGGTCAATTCCACCAACCCGGACACCAACGCCTGGGCCCGGTTCGAGCGCGACGAGATCGACCTCGCCGAATTCGACCGCGCCTTCGCGGCCGAGTCCCGCGCCCTGGGCCACGCCGTTCCGGGGGCCGAGGTGATCAAGCTCATCAAGGGCGACCTGCGCCCCGAAATGGTCGCCGCCCTGCGCCGGGTGAAGCAGCATTTCGCCTGCGCCTGCATCACCAACAACGTGCGCGAGCCGGACCCGGACGCCTCGGACGCCTCCCTCTACACCGGCAAGGCCGGCGAGGTGGCGGCCGTCCTGGCCCTGTTCGACCTGGTGATCGAGTCAAGCAAGGTCGGCCTGCGCAAACCCGACCCGCGCATCTACCAGATGGCCCTAGACGCCCTGAACGTCGCGCCGACGGAGGCCGTCTACCTGGACGACCTAGGCGTGAACCTCAAACCGGCCCGGGAGATGGGGATGACGACCATCAAGGTGGGAGAGGCGGAGGCGGCGATTTCGGAGTTGGAAGGGGTGCTGGGGATATTGTTGAGCTCCGAATGACGCCGCCAAAATGTATGTGCAGTCCACAGACTTTGTGCAATTCAATCACGATGGTCGAGGTGGGCATGGATAGGATTGAGATGTTGTTCGGACAAACAAATATATGTCGACCAACGGGCTTTCTTTCATATAAAATATGTTAGTGAAAAATGTCTGGAACACGTGATAGACAATGACATCTTTACGTCCCAATCTCGTCAAACGGATCGAGCGCCTACCAAAACCGACAAACGTTGCAGGAGCATTGCAGCCTTTATTCGAAGCTGTCAGCAACGCAATTCACTCAACTCAAGCGCGATTCAAAAACAAAGTTGCTGACAACGGAAAAGTTGTTATTACCATCTCGACGAATCGCACCAAAGACAATGTCTGGGCTTCTGTGGAAGACAATGGTGTCGGTCTTGACAAAAATAACTGGGATGCATTTACCACTACGGACACCGATAACAAGATCGAAATTGGCGGGAAAGGCGTCGGTCGTCTACTCTGGCTTGATTGCTTTGAAATGATAACTGTAACATCCATCTTCGAGGAAAACGGTGATTACAAACTCCGGAAATTCAAATTTGTATTATCCTTAGAAGATCAAATTCAAGACGATGTTGTCGAGTCGGCCTCTGGCGCCACAGGCACGATGTTCCACGTAAAATTCGAGGGTTTACGCGCAAATGGATACCATGAAAAATTTCCAGGACGAGACAACTATATTTTTCAACACCTGACATCGCACTTCCTGCCTGTTTTTATTGGTGGCCGCTCCCCTTCCGTTTTCGTTCACATCGGTGATGAAACGCGCCAGTACCCAGACGCAATCAAGGACATTGTCCACAGAAGTGACGCTGATATCGAACTGGTGACAGAGGCGTACGGAACGCTTCACCTGACCCTGATGGAATGCGACAAGGTAGCAAGCTCCGATCTCAAAGGTTCCCATTTTGTCCATTTTATCGCCCACGATCGGACTGTCCATTCCCAAGCAATCGACGGTAAGCTGGGGTTGAAATACTTCGGCACCGATGGCGACCGCGTTTTCCATGCGATTTTGACCGGCGAGTTTTTAGACAAGAACGTCAATCAGGAGCGGACGGCGTTTATTTTCGACGATGCAGTTATCGACAAAATCATCAATGATGTGTGCACACAGCATATCGAGCGTTTTCTTGCGGAACCGCTAGCGAACTTGAAAGGCGAACAACGCAAGATCATTGAGGTGATCACTGCAACTTATCCATCCGTCTCTTTTGGCGATTCAGACGAACTTCAAAAGAAGGTTCCATCTGGCGAACTCCACAAGGACGCCATCTATGGACATCTCGCCCGCGAACGTTTTCGTCGAGACGAGAAACAGGCTGAGAAAATAAGAAGCGTATTGAAAAGGCTAAAGGATGGAGCCGTAGATGCGAACACTTTCACGTCAGCGATTGAAGAAGCAAGCAAAGCAATCGAAGATACAGAACGGCGCAGTTTAGCTGAGTATGTGGTCCGCCGTAAAGTGGTCTTGGATTTCATTGAAATCCTACTTGAAAAAGTAAGAGAGGATGACCGCGACAGCGCCTACCAACGTGAAGATATCTTGCATTCCTTTATTTGCCCTATCAGAGTTAATAACCTTTCTAATGGCAAAGGCCGACGGATAGACGCATCAGCATCTCACGACCTCTGGATTGTCGATGAGCGCCTTACCTTCGCCGAATACTTTAGCTCTGACGTTGAATTCAGCGCTCTGGCAAAGGCTTTAGACAGTGAAGAGCGAGCTGACGTTTTGATATTCGACTATGTGCATGGACTCCGACAGACTGACCAGCCGTCGAAGGTTCTCTTGGTAGAATTCAAAAGGCCAGGTCGCACGAATTATCCGGAGAATGAGAATCCACAGTTTCAGGTCGAAAGATATATCCAGCGGCTCCAAAGCGGAAACTTGCCCGATGTAAGAGGACGTCCTGTCAAGCTCGATCAGAACACCATATTCTATTGCTACATCGTTGCTGATATCGTAGGCCGCTTGGATCAGTGGACTTACACTTGGCAGAAAACCGCAGATGGACGAGGCCGCATTTATCGACCGAATGACGGCTTCCAAGGTTCTATTGAGCTTATGGGATGGGACGCACTGATTGAAGACGCTCGAACTAGAAACAAAGCTTTCTTTGACCGAGCTGGTATCTCAGGCAAGAGTTTTTTCAGCGTCGACTAAGAAGCGACTTTGAATTAGACGGACACAATCTCCAATCCGTTACACTACGCGACCCTTCAATACCTCTCCCCCTCCACCCCCTCATCAATCAACCCCTCCAACCGCCCCATCTGCTCCGCCCCCAGGGAAATCTCCTGGGCCGCCCAGTTCTCCTCCAGGCGGTCGGCGCTGCGGGTGCCGGGGATGGCGGCCAGGGTGGGGGCGCGGGTGAGGAGCCAGGCCAGGACGACCTGGGCCGGGGTGGCGGCGATCTCGGCGGCGATGGCGGCGACGGCGTCGGCCAGGCGGACGTTGCGGGCGATGGCCTCCTCGGAGAAGCGGGGGTTTTCCAGGCGCCAGTCGCCCGGCTGCAGGTCGGCGCGGGAGCGGATGGCGCCGGTGAGGAAGCCGCGGCCCAGGGGGCTGTAGGCGACGAAGCCGATGCCCAGGCGGCGCAGGGTGGGCAGGATTTCGGCCTCCACCTCGCGCGACCACAGGGAATACTCGGTCTGCAGGGCGCTGACGGGGTGCACGGCGTGGGCGCGGGTAATGGTCTCGGGGTCGGCCTCCGACAGGCCGATGTGGCGCACCTTGCCGGCGCGCACCAGGTCGGCCAGGGCGCCGACCGTCTCCTCGATGGGGGTGTCGGGGTCCAGGCGGTGCTGGTAGTAGAGGTCGATGTGGTCCGTGCCGAGCCTTTTGAGCGAGGCGTCGCAGGCGGCCTTGACGTAGTCCGCCCCGCCCCGGAGGCCCTGCCAGCTTCCGTCGGCGCCGCGGGCGACGCCGAACTTGGTGGCCAGGGTGATGCGGTCGCGCCGGCCCGCCATGGCCTTGCCCAGCAGCAGCTCGTTGGTGAACGGGCCGTACATGTCCGACGTGTCCCAGAAGGTGCAGCCCAGTTCCGCCGCGCGGTCGAGGACGCGCAGGTTCTGCGCCTCCGACGACGCGCCGTAGAAGTCCGACATGCCCATGCAGCCGAGACCGACGGCGGGCACGCGCAGGCCCTGTGATCCGAGGTCGACCTGTTTCATGATCCCATTGCCCCCTTTGCCTGACGCGGCCCCCGGCCGCGCGGCGACCGGGGTCCCACTGTACCAAGCCCGCCAGCGGGCGAAAAAGGTTTTCCCGTGACCCTTGAAAGGCGCCGGAATCGGACTATGTTCCTGTTATGTTCTTTGCCATTGTGAATAGGAAGTTCAGCCACGGCGCGATTCCAGGGGTTTGGCCCGGGGATTGTGCGGCGGCGGGGCACGGCCCGGCGGGCGCGACGGCGCCCGCTTGCCTGCGCGACACACGGATCGGCGGCGCGGGTTTTCCAGTCTCCGCCATGGGGCAGGCGTGGATGGCCGGGCCAAGCGCGGCCATGACGGAAAATTCCGTAATATCAGCTCGTTATGTCATGCCTGGGCTTGACCCAGGCATCCCCGCGCCCGGGGCAAGGCGGGCTTGCGCAAGGGGCGCGGGCGACCCGGACCCGGCGTTCGGGGGTACCGATTTCTCCGGGTTCTCCCCCTTCCCCGCACATTCCCCTGACGCCGTCGTTCCCGCGCAGGCGGGAACCCATTCCGTCGTCCGGGCGGTCAAGGGCCGTGCAGCGGATTGGCCGCAAGGTTCGAGTTGTGATTGCCCATGCCCGTCGGCCGGAAACTTAGGCGGAATGGATTCCCGCCTGCGCGGGAATGACGTGGAGGGGGCGGCGGCGGATCGCAGCCAATATGGCCCGGCCGGGAGAACGACGACAAAGGACGACGGAAGACGACCTTTCATGGCCGGACTCCACGGGTCTCTATTGTTTTCAGAAACTTACCCCGAAACGACGTGACAAGAACGGCCAATTACCGCCCCAAACGGGCGCAAACCGCATCAAAACGGGCGCGGATCGGCCCAGAAACCGGGGCGCGCGGCCGCCCTCCCCATCCCCTTCCCCCTGGGGGGGGTTCCGGTCAGCCGAAGGCGGGGACCTCCCGCTTCAGGTCCGGCTCGCGGTGGATGAAAGTCAGGGTGATCTGGCCGCGCAGGTCGCCGGTGCCGCCGGGGGGAAAATCCGCGCCGGTTTCGGGCTGAAGGCCCGCCTGCTCCAGCCGGGCGACCAGGGTTTCGGCCTTCCCGGCCGGCACCTCGAAGTTGAGGGTGGCCATGGCGTTGGAGAACAGCTTGTGGTCCACGATCCAGCCGCCGCTCCCGGTGATGGCCTCCCGCGCCTCGCTCAGGGCCCGGTTGCGCTCCATGGCGGTGCAGACGGAAATGCGGGCGAATGTCATGGCGTCCATCTCACAGGATTGCGGGAATGGGCCCCCCATTCTAGCCACCGCGACCGGGGGCCGCCAGGGGCGGGGTCAGGCCACCACCACCCCCTCCCCCGGCGGCTCGGCGAACAGCTTCGCCACCAGGTCGGCCCGCCGCTCCAGGGCCGCGCGCTGGTTGACGTAGCGCTTGTCGGTGATCTCGCCGGCGTCGATGGAGGGCGGCTCGGCCATCAGCAGGATGCGCTCGACCCGGGTGCTGGAATGGTCGTGGGCGGCGTTGTGGCGGCGCAGGGCCTCGCCCAGGGCCGCGGCCACATTTTCGTGGGCCAGCAGGGCCGCGGGCGGGGCGTCGGCCGGCAGGTCGGGGCACAGGGCCCTGAGGGCCGCCGGGTTGGGCCAGGCCAGCGCGCCCAGGTACCCGTCGCCGGTCAGCAGCAGGTCCTGCACCAGGGGCGACAGGCTGGCCAGCAGGGTCACGCGCAGGGCCCCGGCGTGGACCCAGGTGCCGGTGGCCAGCTTGAAGTCCTCGGCCACCCGGCCGGCGAAGGCCAGGCCCTGGGCCGGGTCGTCGGGGTCGACCCAGCGCACGGCGTCGCCCAGCTTGAAGAATCCCTCCTCGTCGAAGGCGGCGGCGGTGCGCGCGGG
Source organism: Hyphomicrobiales bacterium (assembly GCA_024236415.1). GTDB lineage: Bacteria > Pseudomonadota > Alphaproteobacteria > Rhodospirillales > JACKKN01 > JACKKN01. The sequence goes on along the minus strand of JACKKN010000003.1, from coordinate 371,042 downwards.
GTCCGCGTAGTAGCCGGGCATCACCCCCGGCCCCTTGAAGCGGACCTCGAACTTGTCGGCCACGGGCACCAGCTTCAGCACCGTCGCCGGCGCCGGCAGGCCGAGCTGGCCGGTGACGTCGCTTTCCCAGTGGACCCCCATCTCGAAGCCGCCGGTCTCGGTGGCGCCGTGGCCGGTGCTGAAATTGATGCGCCGGCCGATGGTGCGCACGGCCAGGGCCTGGACGCGGTCGAACAGGTCCTGGGGCAGGGCCGCGCCGCCGTAGGTGAGCGAGCGCAAGCGGCTGAAGAAGTGGCGGCACAGGGCCTCGTCCTTCTCCAGCACCGGCGCCAGCATGGCGTAGGCCGCGGGCACCGAGCTGAAGGTGGTGGGCGCCACGTCGCGCAGGTTGGCGATGGTGGCGGCGAACAGCTCGGGGGTCGGCCGGCCGCCGTCGATGTACAGCGTCCCGCCCTGGGACATCACGGTGTCGAACACGACGTTGCCGCCATAGGTGTGGTGCCAGGGCAGCCAGTCCAGGACCACCGCCGGCCGCGCCGGGTCGGGCGGCTCGGACATGTTGTCGCGCATGGCCGGCACGGCGCACAGCATGCGCTGGGTGTTGATCACCCCCTTGGGCTCGCCGGTGGAGCCCGAGGTGAACAGGATCTTGGCCATGGTGTCGCCGTCCTGGGCGGCGTAGGCGGCGGCAACGCCGGGGCCGGGGGTCGGGGCCAGCAGGGCGGCGAAGTCGGTCACCGCCATGCCCTCGGGCGGCGCCGCGGCGCAGACCACCTCGGCCCCGTCAAGGGGCAGGGCGGCCAGGGCGCGGCCGTACATGCGGCCGTTCTGGGCGAACACCAGGCGCGGCGCCACCCGGGCGTGGATCGACCGCAGCTTGGCCAGGTCGGTGCTGAGCAGCGAATAGGCCGGCGACACCGGCACCGCCACGGCGCCCATGCGCATGGCGCCCAGCATCAGCAGGGCATGCTCCAGGCTGTTCTCGGACAGGATCATGATCCGCTCGCCGGCCAGCCCGCGGTCCAGCAGGGCCTGGGCCACGGCGTCGGTCTGCGCCGCGGCGCGGGCGTAGGTCAGCTCGATCCAGGCGCCGCCGCCCGGACCGTCCCCGGGGCCGCGCTGGGCCAGGAACACCCGGTCCGGATGCGCGGCGGCGGCACGGTCCAGGAACTCCAGCAGGTGCCGGGCGACGGGCCCCAGGGCGCGCGGGCATTCGACGATCTGCACGCCGTCGTCGCGCCGGGTGACGCGCGCGGCCGGGGCGGGCCGCTCCAGCTTGAGGAACGGCACGGAATGGTGGTCCATGGAGCCTCCCGTCTTTTGGTCTTTTTTTTCTGACGATGGGTCGAAAAGGGCCCCGCGTCAAGCCGGGCCGGGGCCAGGGAATCGTGGCGGCGGCGGGGGCCTTGGCCTATAGTCCCCCCGATGCTCCGAGGGGAAGGGGCGGGACAAGGGGACGAGCGGCATGACCTCCAAGCTGATCAACCGGCGCGACCTGGACTTCGTGCTGTACGAGCTGCTGGGCGTCGACGGCCTGACCGCGCGCGAACGGTACGCCGACCACACGCGCGGCACCTTCGACGCCACGCTGGACACGGCCTACGCCATCGCCGAGGACCACTTCGCCCCCCACGCCCAGAAGAACGACGAGCAGGAGCCGACCTTCGACGGCACCCGGGTGCACGTCATCCCCGAGGTGCGCGAGGCCCTGGACGCCTACATCGAGGCCGGCTTCCCGGCCGCCATCCACGACTTCGACCTGGGCGGCATGCAGCTTCCCTACGTGGTGGCCCAGGCCTGTTCCGGGGTGTTCACCGCCGCCAACGTGGGCACCGTCGCCTACCCCTTCCTGACCAACGCCGCCGGCAACCTGCTGGCCGCCTTCGCCAGCGAGGAGCAGAAGCGCCGCTACCTGATCCCCATGCTGGAGGGGCGCTTCTTCGGCACCATGGCCCTGACCGAGCCCCAGGCCGGCTCGTCCCTGGCCGACCTGCGCACCACGGCGACCCCGGCCGGCGACGGCACCTACCGCCTGGCCGGCAGCAAGATCTTCATCTCGGCCGGCGACCACGAGCTGTCCGACAACATCGTCCACCTGGTGCTGGGCCGCCTGAAGGGCGCGCCGGCGGGGGTCAAGGGCATCTCGCTTTTCATCGTGCCCAAGTTCCGGGTCGCCGCCGACGGCTCCCTGGGCCCGCGCAACGACGTGGCCCTGGCCGGCCTGATCCACAAGATGGGCTACCGCGGCGCCACCTCGACCATGCTGAACTTCGGCGAGCGCGACGACTGCCACGCCGAGCTGCTGGGCGAGCCGCACCAGGGGCTCAGCTACATGTTCCACATGATGAACGAGGCCCGGGTGGGGGTCGGCCTGGGCGCCGCCGTGCTGGGCTGCACCGGGTACCTGCACGCCCTGGACTACGCCCGCAACCGGCCCCAGGGCCGGCCGCCCCACGCCAAGGACCCCGCTTCCAAGCCCGTGCCCATCATCGCGCACGCCGACGTGCGCCGCATGCTGCTGGCGCAGAAGGCCTATGCCGAGGGGGGCGTGGCCCTGTGCCTGTACGCCGCCCGGCTGGTGGACGACGAGAAGACCGCGCCCACGGATGCCGAGCGCATGCGCGCCAAGCTGCTGCTGGACATCCTGACCCCCATCGTCAAGTCATGGCCGTCGCAATGGTGCCTGGAGGCCAACTCGCTGGCGATCCAGGTCCACGGCGGTTACGGCTACACCCGCGAATACCCGGTCGAGCGCATCTACCGCGACAACCGCCTGAACCCCATCCACGAGGGCACCCACGGCATCCAGGCCATGGACCTGCTGGGCCGCAAGGTGCCCATGGCCCGCGGCGCCGCGGTCGAGGCCCTGTTCGGCGAGATCGCCGCCACCGCCGCCGCGGCCCGCGACGCCGGGCTGGGCGACCACGGCGCGGCCCTGGACGCGGCGCTCGACGACCTGCGCGGGACCACGTCGACCCTGACCTCGGTCGCCGGCCAGGACGCGACCCTGTTCCTGGCCAACGCCACGCCGTACCTGGAGGCCATGGGCCACCTGGTGGTGGGTTGGATCTGGCTGCGCATGGCCCTGGTCGCCGCGGCCGCCCCGCCGGCGGAGGGCCCGGGGATGGGGGGCGACGCCGATTTCTATGCCGGCAAGCGCGCCGCCTGCGACTACTATTTCCGCTGGGAGATGCCGCGCATCGCCGCCTGGACCGGGGTGCTGAAGGCCCTGGACCGCACCTGCCTGGACATGCAAGACGCCTGGTTCTGAGGGAGCACACCATGACCGACACCTATCGCCGGATCGTCCTGGCCGACCGCCCCGTGGGCGAGCCCACCGCCGCCAACTTCGCCCTGCGCGAGGAACCGGTGCCCGAGCCGGGCGCGGGCGAGCTGCTGTGCCGCACCATCTACCTGTCGCTGGACCCCTACATGCGCGGGCGCATGAGCGAGGCCAAGTCCTACGCCGATCCGGTGGCCGTGGGTGCCACCATGGTGGGCGGCACGGTCAGCCAGGTGGTCAAGTCCAACAACCCCGCCTTCAAGGGCGGCGACTTCGTGGCCGGCATGACCGGGTGGACCGAATTCGCCGTCGACAACGGCGCCGCCATGCGCAAGCTGGACCCGGCCCAGGCGCCGCTGTCCACCGCGCTCGGCGTCCTGGGGATGCCGGGCGTCACCGCCCATACCGGGCTGATGAACATCGGCCGGCCCCAGGCCGGCGAGACCGTGGTGGTGGCCGCCGCCTCGGGCCCCGTGGGCGGCATGGTGGGGCAGATCGCCAAGATCAAGGGCTGCCGCGCCGTCGGCATCGCCGGGTCGCCCGAGAAGTGCGCCCACGTGGTCGACGTGCTGGGCTTCGACGCCTGCGTCAGCCACCGCGATCCCGGCTTCCGCACCGCGCTGGGTAAGGCCTGCCCCGACGGCATCGACGTCTACTTCGAGAACGTGGGCGGCGCCGTATGGGAAACGGTGATGCCCCTGCTGAACCCCTTCGCCCGGGTGCCCGTGTGCGGCCTGATCGCCGGCTACAACATGACCGAGCTGCCGCCCGGGCCAAACAAGATCCCGCTGATGATGCGCGACGTGCTGACCAAGCGCCTGACCCTGCGCGGATTCATCGTCAGCGACTTCCTGGACCAGTGGCCCCAGGCCCTGGGCGAGATCGCCGGCTGGCTGCGCGAGGGCAAGGTCGCCTACCGCGAGGACGTGGTGCAGGGCCTGGAGAACGCGCCCGAGGCCTTCATGGGCCTGCTGAAGGGCCGCAACTTCGGCAAGCTGGTGGTCCAGGTGGGCCACGACCCCACCGCCTGACGGCCCGCAATCCCGACCAACAACAGCCCAACACACCAGAAGGAGCCCCCATGTCGTTCCAAGGCGTACTCGTGCCCGTGCTGACCCCCTTCAAGGCCAACCTGAAACCGGACGCCGAGAAGTTCGCCGCCCTGTGCCGGGCCATCCTGGACCAGGGCGCCGGCGGCCTGGCCGTGTTCGGCACCACCAGCGAGGCCAACTCCCTGAGCGCCGAGGAGCGCATGGGCCTGCTGGAGGTCCTGATCGGCTCGGGCATCCCGGCGGCCAGGCTGATGCCCGGCACCGGCGCCTGCGCCCTGCCCGAGGCCATCCGCACCACCGGGCACGCGGTCAGCCTGGGCTGCGGCGGGGTGCTGCTGCTGCCGCCGTTCTACTACAAAGGAGTGTCCGACGACGGCATCTACGCCTTCGTCGACGGCCTGATCCAGGGGGTGGGCTCGTCGGACCTGCGGGTCTACCTGTACCACATCCCGCCGGTGGCCCAGGTCGGCTACTCGGTGGACCTGGTGGGCCGCCTGCACGGCGCCCATCCCGGAACGGTGGTGGGCCTTAAGGACAGCTCGGGCGACTGGTCCAACACGGCGGCACTGTTGGCCGCCTACCCGGACATGGAGATCTTCCCCGGGTCCGAGGTCTTCCTGCTGGACGCCCTGCGCGCCGGCGGCGCCGGCTGCATCACGGCCACCGCCAACATGAACGTGCCCATGATCGCGGCGTCCTACGCCACCTGGCGCGACGACGGCGCCGACGACCGCCAGGCGGCCATCACCCGCATCCGCGAGACCGTGCAGGGCACCGCCCCCATGGTGCCGCTGATGAAGGCCTACCTGGCCCTAAAGACCGGCGACCCCGGCTGGGCCACCGTGCGCCCGCCCATGGTGCCGGTGACCGAGGCCGTGGCGCGCGAGCTGGACGCCAAGCTGGCGGTCCTGGGCTACCAGTTCCCCGGCATCTAGGCCGATCCCGGCACCAACGCCGCCAGGGCCACCCGGGCGGCGGCGGCCAGGTCGGCGGGGTCCATGGCCTCGGCCGGGTTGTGGCTGCCGTGGTCGTTGCGCACGAACACCATGGCCGACGGCACCCCGGCCTGGGCGAAGGCGGCGGCGTCGTGGCCGGCGCCGCTGGGCAGGGTGCGGTGGGGGATTTGCAGCCGGCCGGCCGCCGCCGCCAGGGCCGCGACCAGGGCCGGGTCCATGGTGGCGGGCTTGCTGCGCGACCGCGGCCCCAGGTCGATCCCGACCCCGCGGGCGGCGGCCACCGATCGCGCGACCGCCTCGATCTCGGCGCCCATGGCGTCCAGCGCGGCGTCCTCGGTACTGCGCGCGTCGAGGCAGAAGTCGAGCCGCCCCGGCACCTTGGAGAAGGCGTGCGCCGCCGGGTCCGTGGACGCCTTGCCCAGGGTCAGGACCAGGTCCCGCCCCGCGCCCTCCATCCGGTCCCAGGCCGCCTCCAGCTCCGCCAGCAGGTCGGCGAAGGCGAACACGGCGTCGCGCCGCAGGGCCCGCGGCGTGGCCCCCGAATGGGCCCATTCGCCCAGGATGGCGGCGCGATGGTGGCGCAGGCCGCCGCGGATGGCGGTGACCACGCCCACGGGCAGCCCCTCGGCCGCCAGCACCGGCCCCTGCTCGATGTGGATCTCCACGTAGGCGGCGACGGAGGCCGGGTCCAGGTACCGCTGCCCGGCGGCCAGGGCGGCGGGGTCGCAGCCGGCCTCGGCCATATGGTCGGCCAGGGTGCGGCCGGTGTCGCTGCGCCGGATTTCCAGCTCCGCCGGCGCCAGGCGCCCCAGGGCGGCGCGGGAGCCGATGTAGGAGGCCGGGAACCAGACGCTTTCCTCGGCCCGGATTCCCATGACCGTCAGGTCGGCTGCGGGCACCGCGCCCCGGTCGCGCAGGTGCGCGGCCATGGCCAGGCCGGCCACCACCCCGGCGGCACCGTCGTAGTTGCCGCCCCGGGGCACCGTGTCCAGGTGCGAGCCCAGGACCGTGCGCGGCGCCGCCCGGTCGCGGCCCGGCAGGGTCATGTAGGTGTTGCCGGCGGCATCGGTCGCCACCTCCAGGCCCAGACCCCGGGCCGTGGCCGCCATCAGGTCGTGAGCCGCGTGCTCGCCGGGGCCGTAGGACGGCCGGGTGAAGCCGCCGTCACCATCGGCGCCGATGGCGGCCAGCCTGGCGAACAGATCGACGATGAAGTCCTGCAAACCGCCCTCCCCGGCCAGGCGAAACCGGCCCGTCCGGGACCGGACGGGCCGTTGCGGTATAGCAGAAAGGACGGGGCCGGCGCAGCCCCCGATCCCGGCGCCAGACTCAGGCGGCGTTGTCCAGCACCAGCAGGCCGGCGCCGGTGTTGGAGATGGGGATGTGGTAGTTGCCATGGCGTTTGGTGACGGTGCCGGTCAGGGCGCCGCGCATGGCCAGCCACATGATCAGCTCGGTCCCCTGGGCCCCGGCCAGGCGCACCAGGTCGTGGATGGAGTAGTGGGTCAGGGCCTCGGGGTCGCTGACGATCTTCTCCATGCACATCAGGTCGAACTCCTTGTTGATGAAGCCCGCCCGCTGGCCGTCCAACTGGTGCGACAGGCCCCCGGTGCCCAGGACCACCACCTTCAGGTCCTCGGGATAGGACTCGATGGCGCGGCCCAGGGCCCGGCCCAGCTTGAAGCAGCGCGCCGGGGTGGGCACCGGATGCTGCACCGTGTTCACGCACAGGGGCACCGTGCGGATGTCCAGCTCGGCGTAGTTGGGCCAGAACAGCTGCATGGGCACGGTGAAGCCGTGGTCCACCGCCATCTCCTGGCAGGTGACCAGGTCGAACTCGTCCTTCACCAGGCGGTCGATCAGGTGCCACGACAGCCTGGGATCGCCCTTGAAGGGCGCGATGGTGGGGATGCCCCAGCCCTCGTCCTCGTTGCGGTACTCGGCCGCCGCGCCCATGGCAAAGGTGGGCATCTTGTCGAGGAAGAAGTTCAGGCCGTGGTCGTTGTAGATGACGACGGCCACGTCGGGCCTGACCTCGTCCAGCCATTCCCGGGCCTTGGGATAGGCGTCGAAGAACGGCTTCCAGTACGGGTCCTCGAACATCTTGCCGGCGATGGCGCCGCCGATGGCCGGGATGTGCGATGTGGTCAGTCCGCCGACGATGCGTGCCATGGCTCAGTCCCCCGCCCGTACGAGTTTTTCCTTGAACGCCTCGACCGTCATGCCGGTCTGCTGGGCGCCCACGTCCTGGACGCTGAGGCCGAACATGCCGGCGAACTTGGCCAGGTAGTAGATGTTGCCGCCGGCGGCGATCAGGTCCAGCACCACCCGCCTGCGCACGGCCTCCTTCTGCCGGTCGTTCAGGCCGTAGGCGTCCATGTAGGCCTCTTCGTCGGCCAGGAAGGCCTCGCGGTTCTCGCGCCTGTTGAACGAGTAGCACATCTTGTTCAGGGCATAGCCCTTCATGGCCTGTTCGCCGTCGAACAGGACGGTGCCGGGGATCGGCTCCTCCGCTGCGCGGTCTGTCATGGTCGTTCCCTCCGTTTGTTCGCGATCACGGCCAATAGAGCCGCGTCGGATTTCCCACCAGCAGCCCCCGCCGCCGGTCCTCGGTGGTCGCGATCCGTGGGATCACGTCCACCAGCATGCCGTCGTCGGGCATGTGGGATTTCATGTTCGGGTGCGGCCAGTCGGTGCCCCACAGCACCCGGTCGGGAAAGCTCTCCACCAGCCGGCGGGCGAAGGGCACCACGTCGCCGTAGTCGGGCCCGGCGACGGTCAGGCGTTCGGGGCAACTCACCTTGGTCCAGATGTTGTCGTTGTCGGCCAGCAGGTCCATGAACCGCCGGAATTCCGGGTGGTCGACCCCCTTGGACACGTCGGGCCGGCCCATGTGGTCGACCACGATGGTGGTGGGCAGTTGCCGCAGGAACGGGATCAGGTCGGCCAGGTCGGGCGCCTCGAAATACACGACGACGTGCCAGCCCAGGTCGGCGATGCGGTTGGCGATGCCCAGGAAGACCTCGCGCGGGGTGGCGTCCACCAGGCGCTTGACGAAGTTGAAGCGCACGGCGCGCACGCCGGCGGCGTCCATGTCGCGCAGCGCCGCGTCGGTCACGTCGGGGCCGACCACGGCCACGCCGCGCGCCCGTTCGCCGGCCGTGCGCAGGGCGTCCACCAGGGCCGCGTTGTCGCGGCCGTGGCACGACGCCTGGACGATGACGTTGCGCTCGAACCCCAGGAAGTCGCGCAGGGCGAACAGCCGTTCCTTGGGCGCGTCGCAGGGGGTGTACTTGCGCTCGGGCGCGTAGGGGAACCGGTCGGCGGGGCCGAACACGTGGCAATGGGCGTCCACGGCCCCCGGCGGCGGCACGAAGGCCGGCTTGCCGGGGTTGGGGTGGAAGGGCAGGTAGTCGGGGTCCATGGTCCGGGTCCTCGGGGTGGTCAGTGGGCGAACACGTGGCCGTCGAACAGCTTGCGCGCCGTGCGCAGGATGGCGGCGCCGGCCACGGCGCCGTCGGCGCCGGTCTCGACGATCACGGTGGTGGCACCGGTGGGATGCTCGATGGGCAGGGTCTTTTCCGTCCCCTCGGGAATGCGCGCCAGGGCCGCGGCGGGGCTGCCCGGAACCATGCAGGCGGTGGCCACGCTGACCGCCCCCAGCACGCCGATGGAGGCGTGGCAGCGGTGCGGGATGAAGGTGCGGGTGGCGATGGCGCCGCCGTGGCGCGGGGCGCTGACCAGGGTCATCTTGGGCACCGACTTGTCGGCCACGTCGCCCAGGTTCATCATCGGCCCGGCCCGCAGGCGGATCGATTCCAGGCGCGCCTTCAGGTCGCCGTTGCCGTCCAGCTCGTCGCGCGTCTCGGTGCCGGCGATGCCCAGGTCGGCGGCGCGCAGCACCACCACCGGCATGCCGTTGTCGATGCAGGTCACCGGGACACCGTCGATGACATCAACGGCGTTGCCCGTGGGCAGCAGGGCGCCGCAGGAGGACCCGGCCGTGTCGCGGAAGGTGAGCGGCACCGGCGCCGCCGTGCCCGGCACCCCGTCGATGGCGGCGTCGCCGGCATAGGTCACCCGGCCGCCCGGGGTGCGCACGCGGGCGACGGCGGTCTGGCCGGTGTTCTCCATGTAGATGGCCACCGGGGTCTCGCCGTCCCGCGCCGGGACCAGGCCGCGCTCGATGGCGAAGGGGCCGACCCCGGCCAGGATGTTGCCGCAGTTCTGGGCGTCGCTGACCACGGCGCGGTCGACGAAGACCTGCAGGAACAGGTAGTCCACGTCGACCCCGGGCCGGTCCGAGGGCCGCACCACCGCGACCTTGGAGGTCAGCGGATCGGCGCCGCCCAGGCCGTCGATCTGGCGCGGGTCGGGCGACCCCATGACGCCGAGCAGGAAGGCGTCCCGCGCGTCGATGTCCGCCGGCAGGTCGCGAGCCAGGAAGTAGCCGCCCTTGGACGTGCCGCCGCGCATCCACATGCAGGGCGCCGCGGCGGGCGGGCCGTCAGACATACTTCAGGCCCTTGTCGGCCAGGCGGCCGCGCATGTCGTAGATGTCCAGCCCCAGCTCGCCGGCGGCCAGGCGGCGGCGCTTGTCCTCCTCCTTGGCCATCCGGTCGCGGGCCCGGTCCAGCACCTGGGCCGCCTCGTCACGGCGCACCACGCAGACCCCGTCGTCGTCGGCGACGATGACGTCGCCCGGGTTGACCAGGGCCCCGGCGCAGACCACCGGCACGTTGACCGACCCCAGGGTCTCCTTGACCGTGCCCTGGGCGAACACCGCCTTGGACCACACGGGGAAGCCCATTTCGGTCAGGTCGCGCAGGTCGCGCACGCCAGCGTCAACGACCAGGCCGACGCCGCCGCGGGCCTGCATGGAGGTGGCCAGCAGGTCGCCGAAATAGCCGTCCTCGCAGGGCGAGGTGGGGGCCAGGACCAGGATGTCGCCGGCCTGCACCTGCTCGATGGCCACGTGGACCATCCAGTTGTCCCCCGGCGGGGCCGAGATGGTGACCGCCGAGGCGGCGACCCGGGCGCCGGCGTAGATGGGCCGCATGTAGGCGGCCAGCAGGCCCTTGCGGCCCTGGGCCTCGTGCACCGTGGCCACCCCGCATTCGGCCAGGCCGGCGATAACGGCGGGATCGGCCCGTTCGATATGTTGCACCACTACGTTCATCACAGCTCGTCCACCGTGCGCGGGTAGACCGACTGGAACCCCTCGGCGTAGCGGGCGTTGCGGCCCCCCGCCTGGCCGCCCGAGTTGCGGCGGAAGTGGTTGCCGCGGTTCTCGGCCACGTTGGTGTAGAAGTCCCACAGGTGCTCCTGGCCCTGCATGCATTCGATGGCCGCGCGCTTCCGGTCCCAGACCTCGGTGATGTCCAGGAACACGTCGGGCTTCCAGCCCATCTGCTCGGTCTGGTGCGGCTCGAACAGGTAGAGCTGCGGCGCGCCGAGCACCTTCTGGCCCGGGTTGTGGCCCCAGGCCTGGGCGATCATGCGGCATTCCATGGTCACCTTGGTGGCGTACATGTGGTCGGTGTTGTAGGGGTCGTACAGCGAGTGGCTCATCATGAAACTTGGCTGCACCTCGCGGATCAGGTCCACCAGCCGGTCCTTGGCGGCGCGGTCCATCTCCAGCGGGTAGTCGCCGATGTCGAAGAAGCGGATGTCGTGGGCGTCCAGCGCCTGGGCCGCCGCCTCGGCCTCGGCGCGGCGGGCCGATTTGACCGCGTCGAGGGTGCAGCCCTGCTGCTTCCACAGCTTGGCGGACTCGCCGCGCTCGCCATAGGACAGGCAAACGATCGTCACCTCCCAGCCGCGCTTCTGGTGCAGGGCGATGGCGCCGCCGGCGCGCCAGACGAAGTCGGCGGCGTGCGCGCTGACCACGAGCGCTGTCTTCTTGTCCGACATGGAATGGTCTCCAGTTGCGAAAATCGGTACCGGTCTCGAGGCCGTCATCATCGGCCGGCGGACGCCGGACCGCCATTCCATTCTGCCCCCCGCCATATAAGAATTTGCTATACTCGTTGCGGAACGCCGGATTATAACGGCGGCCATGCCCCGCTCCGTCCCCAACATCCGCCACCTGCGCGCCTTCCGCGAGGTGGCCCGCAGCCGCAGCATCAGCACCGCCTCGACCCGGGTCCACCTGTCGCAGCCGGCCATCACCCAGGCCATCGCCAAGCTGGAGGCGCAGTTGGGGGTGACCCTGTTCGAGCGGCGCAGCGACGGCATGTTCCCGACCGAGCCGGGCGAGCTGTTCCTGAACCGGGTCGGGCGGGCGCTGGACACCATCCGCGCCGGCGCGCGCGAGGCCGTGCGCCTGGGCGCGCGGCGCGGGGCCCGCGGCTTCGCCGAGTTCGGCAACCTGCTGACCACGGCCCAGCTGCGCGCCCTGGTGGCCATGTCGCGGGCCGGCAACTTCAGCCTGGCGGCGCGCAGCGTCGGCGTGTCGCAGCCGACCCTGCACCGGGCGGCGCGGGACCTGGAGCGGCTGACCGGCCTGCCCCTGTTCGAGAAGACCGGCCAGGGCATCGAGCTGAGCCGCGCCGCCGAGGCCATGGCCCAGAACGTCAAGCTGGCCTTTGCCGAGCTGGAGCAGGGGTTCGACGAGTTGGACCGGTGGCTGGGCACGGACACCGGGCGCATCGTCGTCGGCACCCTGCCCCTAGCCCGCACCTTCATCCTGCCCTGGGCCATCAACGCCCTGCTGCGCGACCGGCCCGAGGTGCGCATCAGCGTCATCGACGGCCCCTATGGCGACCTGCTGCACGGCCTGCGCCACGGCGACATCGACATGATGATCGGCGCCCTGCGCGATCCGGTGCCCATCGACGACGTGGTCCAGGAACCGCTGCTGGACGACCTGGTGGCGGTGGTCGGCCGCGCCGGCCATCCCCTGGCCGGGCGGACGGACATCTCGGTCGCCGACCTGGCCCGCCATCCCTGGGTGGTGCCGCGGGCGGAAACCCCCACCCGCCGCTTCTTCGAGGCCCTGTTCCGCGACGCCGGCCTGGCCGGGCCGACCAACGTGGTGGAGTCCAGCTCCCTGGTCCTGATCCGCGGCCTGCTGCTGGACAGCGACCGCCTGACCATGATCTCGACCCACCAGATCCGCAACGAGGCGCAGCTCGGCCTGTTGGCGCCGCTGCCCCTGGCGACCGGGCGGACGCGGCGGCCCATCGGCCTCACCCTGCGCCGGGACTGGCGCCCGACGGCGACCCAGGTGCGGTTCCTGGACCTGCTGCGCGAGGCCGGCCGCCGGGCCCAGTCGGACTAGGCGCCGGCCGTGCACCGCTATTCAAAAATTGAATACCGCGGTTCCGCAATCAATTTCTCTCTAGCCATCCTGAATGCTAGCTTCGGACCATCGGCGGCGGTTCCGAGCCACGCCCGATTCACGATCCACACGGCGGCGAGCAGGACGCGATGAGCCAGGACGGCAACCAGGACTACCACGACATCCCGGGCACCTACGTGTTCGACGCCGAGCACTCGCGCAAGGGCTATCACCTGAACATGTTCTGCATGAGCCTGCGCCACGCCGACAACCGCGACGCCTTCAAGGCCGACGAGGCCGCCTACCTGGACCGCTACCCCATGACCGGCGAGCAGCGCCGGGCGGTGCTGGACCGGGACTGGGACGGCCTGCTGCGCCTGGGCGGCAACATCTATTACACCTCCAAGCTGGCGGCCACCGACGGCATCAACTTCCAGGAGCTGGCGGCGCGCATGACCGGGGTCAGCTCGGAGGAATACCGCGCCATGATGCTGGCCGGCGGCCGGCCCATCGCCGGCAACCGCAGCAAGAAGGAATGGGCCGATGGCTGAGATCGTGGCCGGCGCGGCCATGTCCCACGTCCCGGCGATCGGCGTCGCCATCGACCAGGGCAACACGGGCGACGCCTACTGGCGGCCCCTGTTCGCCGGGTTCGAGAGGTCCAGGCAGTGGATCCGCGAGGTCGACCCCGACGTGGTGATCGTGGTCTACAACGACCACGCCACGGCCTTCTCGCTGGAACTGATCCCCACCTTCGCTCTGGGCTGTGCCGCCGAATACCAGCCCGCCGACGAGGGCTGGGGCCGGCGCCCGGTGCCCATGGTCAAGGGCCAGCCGGAGCTGGCCTGGCACATGGCGCAGTCGGTGATCCTGGACGAGTTCGACCTGACCATCGTCAACAAGTTGGAAGTGGACCACGGCCTGACCGTGCCGCTGTCGCTGATGTTCGGCCAGCCCGACGCATGGCCCTGTCCGGTGATCCCGCTGTGCGTCAACGTGGTCCAGTACCCGCCGCCCACGGGCAACCGGTGCCTGAACCTGGGCCGCGCCATCGGCCGCGCCGTGCGCTCGTTCGACCGCGACCTGCGGGTGGTGATCTTCGGCACCGGCGGCATGTCGCACCAGTTGCAGTCGAAGCGCGCCGGGCTGATCAATTCCGAGTTCGACAACCGGTTCCTGGATCTGATCGCCCACGACCCCCGGGCCGCCGCCGCCATCCCGCACGTGGAGTACCTGCGCGAGGCCGGGTCCGAGGGGATCGAGCTGGTCATGTGGCTGGTCATGCGCGGCGCCCTGGACGAGAACGTGCGCGAGGTGCACCGCCACTACCACGTGCCCGCCTCGAACACCGCCGTCGGCCACATCATCCTCGAGAACGAAACGACCTAGGAAGACCCAGGGGAGACATGGACATGCGAGTCTGCATCGCCGGCGCTGCCGGCGCCTTCGGCATGAAGCACCTGGAGGCCGTGGCCGCCATCGAGGGCGTGCAGGTCACCTCGGTGGTCGGCGGCGCGCCCGACGACATCGAGGGCTTCGCCAAGGAACGCGGCATCGGCCACTGGACCAAGGACCTGGCGGAAAGCCTGGCCCGCGACGACGTGGACGCGGTGATCCTGGCCACCCCCACGCCGGTCCACGCGGCCCAGGCCTTGCAGTGCATGGACGCCGGCAAGCACGTGCTGGTCGAGATCCCCATGGCCGACAACCTGGCCGATTCCCAAGCCGTGGTGGCCAGGCAGCGCGACACGGGCCTGGTGGCCATGGCCGGCCACGTGCGCCGCTTCAACCCCAGCCACCAGTGGATCCACAACCGGATCAGGCGCGGCGAACTGACCATCCAGCAGATGGACGTGCAGACCTACTTCTTCCGCCGCAAGAACATCAACGCCAAGGGCGAGCCCCGCACCTGGACCGACCACCTGCTGTGGCACCATGCCTGTCATACGGTGGACCTGTTCCAGTACCAGACCGGCGGCGCGGCCACCGAGGTGTTCGGCCTGCAGGGCCCCACCCACCCCGAGCTGGGCATCGCCATGGACATGGCCATCGGCATGAAGGCCGCCTCGGGCGCCGTCTGCACCCTGTCGCTCTCGTTCAACAACGACGGGCCGCTGGGCACCTTCTTCCGCTACATCTGCGACAACGGCACCTACATCGCCCGCTACGACGACCTGGTGGACGGCAAGGAGAACCCCATCGACCTGTCGGGCGTGGCCGTGTCCAGCAACGGCATCGAGCTGATCGACCGCGAGTTCCTGTCCGCCATCCGCGATGGGCGCGAGCCCAACGGCAGCGTGGCCCAGTGCCTGCCGGCCATGGAGACCCTGGACCGCATCGAGAAGAGCTTCGGCTAGGGCGCGGGCGGGGGACGGAGGCATGGCCACGGCGCGACGGCGCATCGGATCCTTCGAGGTGGCGGCCATCGGCATGGGCTGCATGAACCTGTCGCAGATGTACGGCCCGCCGCTGGACACGGCCGAGGGGACCCGGGTGCTGAACGCGGCCCTGGACATGGGATACGACCACCTGGACAGCGCCGCCCTGTACGGGTTCGGCGCCAGCGAGACCCTGATCGGCGAGGCCGTCAGCCACCGCCGCGGCGACTACCTGCTGGCCAGCAAGGCCGGCACCTTCAAGAACGACGCCGGCAAGCGCGAGATCAACGGCCGCCCCGAGGTGCTGAAGAAGACCTGCGAGGACGCGCTGCGGCGCCTGCGCACCGACGTCATCGACCTCTACTACCTGCACCGCTGGGACCGCGCCGTGCCCGTCGAGGACAGCGTCGGCGCCCTCGCCGACCTGGTGCGCGAGGGCAAGGTGCGCGCGCTGGGGCTGTCCGAGGTCTCGGCCACGACCCTGCGCCGGGCCCATGCCGTGCATCCCATCGTCGCCGTGCAGACGGAATACGCCCTGTGGACCCGCAACGCCGAGATCGCGGTGCTGGACGCCTGCCGCGAGCTGGACATCGCCTTCGTCGCCTTCGCGCCCCTGGGCCGCGGCTTCCTGACCGGCACGGTGCGCGACATCGACCACTTCCCCGCCGGCGACATCCGCCTGACCCTGCCGCGGTTCGAGGCCGAAAACTTCGCCGCCAACCGGGCCCTGCTGGACCCCATGGCCGAGGTCGCCCGCGACGTCGGCTGCACCATGGCGCAGCTGGCCCTGGCCTGGACCCTGGCCAAGGCGCCGCACGTGATCGCCCTGCCGGGCACCCGCAACGTCGCCCACCTGGAGGAGAACCTGGCCGCCGCGGCGGTGGCGCTGGACGCCACCACCGTCGACCGGCTGGACGCCCTGATCAACCACCGGACCGTGGCCGGGCCGCGCTACCGCGCCGCCACGGCGGCCGAGGTGGACACCGAGAATATTGACTGAAAGGCGGCATCCGCCGCGCCCGAACGGACCAAACGGCAACGAAACCATGGAGGAAACGATGACAACCAAGACCACCCGCGCCCTGCTGGGCGGCGCCCTGGCGCTGTCCGCCCTGGCCTGGAGCCTGCCCGGCCAGGCCGCCGACGTGACCCTGCGCTTCGCCCACTTCTGGCCGCCCGTGGCCGGCACCCACAAGAACCTGTTCCAGGCCTGGGCCGACAAGGTGGGCCAGGATTCGGCCGGCCGCATCAAGGTCGAGGTCTACCCCTCGGCCACCCTGGCCAAGCCGCCGGCCCAGTACGAGGCGGTCAAGGACCGCATCGCCGACGTGACCGCCACGGTGCAGGGGTACACCGCCAACCGCTTCCCCCTGACCCAGGTGGTGGAACTGCCCGGCGTGGCCAGGAACGCGGCGCACGGGTCGTGCATCATCCAGTCGCTCTATGACGAGGGCCTGATCGCGGGCGAGTACACCGACACCCGGCCCCTGTTCCTGTTCACCCACGGCCCCGGCCACATCCATACCAGCGAGAAGCAGATCAAGGTGCCCGGCGACTTCGCCGGTATGCGCATCCGCCGGCCCACGGCCGTGGTCGGCAAGCTGCTGGAAGAGCTGGGCGCCCAGCCCGTGGGCATGCCGGCGCCCCAGTCCTACCAGTCCATGCAGCGCGGCGTCATCGACGGCGTGGCCCTGCCCTGGGAAGGCGCCCTGGTGTTCCGCCTGAACGAGCTGGCCAAGCACCACACCGAGGTCGGCGGCCTGTATACCCTGTCCTTCATCGTGACCATGAACAAGGACGTCTACGCGGGCCTGCCGGCGGACCTGAAGAAGGTCATCGACGACAACTCGGGCATGGCCTGGTCCAAGATCGCGGCCACGGTGTTCGACGGCCTGGACGTCAAGGGCCGCGCCGCGGCGGTCAAGGCCGGGCACGAGATCGTGACCATCGAGGGCGGGATCGAGAACCCGGCCTGGAAGCCGGTCCTGGCCAAGGCGGCCGAGTCCTACCTGGACGAGCTGGAAGGCAAGGGCCTGCCGGCCAGGAAGGTGTACGGCCGCGCCCTGGAACTGGCCAAGTCCTGCAACTAGGGGACCGCCGGGAAGGGGGAAGGGTCCGGTGAAACACGCCATCAACGCCGCCCACCGGCTGGCCCATGCCATGCATGTGCTGAGCGGCGTCTTTCTCGTCGTCATGATGGCGGCGGTCCTGCTGGACGTTGTTTCCCGGACCCTGTTCGGGCTGACCGGCGGCAAGGTGGATTTCACCTTCCGCGGCGCGGTCGAGGTGGTGAGCTACGGCCTGCTGTACATGGTCCTGTTTGCCCTGCCCTATTCCGTGAGCCGTGGACAGGTCATCGTCGACCTGTTCACGGAAAGAATGAGCGAGCGCCTGAAAGGCATCCTGGCGGGAGTCTACACCTTCGGCTTCGGCCTGCTGGGCCTGGGCATGGCGATCCGCTTCTTCGAGGCGGTGGGCCGGGTCGCCGAGACCGGCGAGACGACCCAGGACCTGCTGCTGCCCATGACCTACATCTACGCCGTCACCGCCTTCGCCACCTCGGTGCTGGCCCTGCGCGGCTTCCTGGTGGCGGTCGCGCACATCGCCGAGAGCGGGAAGCGCCCGTCATGAGCGCGCCGCTGATCGGATTCGTCTGCATTGCCGGCATGCTGGCGCTGATCGCCCTGCGCTGCCCGGTGGCCCTGGCCATGGCGCTGACCGGCTTCGTCGGCTTCGCCTGGATCGTGGCCTTCGCCCCGGCGGTGGCGATCCTGGACACGGGCCCGTTCGAGACCCTGTCCAACTACAGCTTCAGCCCCATCCCCATGTTCATCCTGATGGGGGTGTTCGCGTCCAAGGCCCGCATGTCGGCCGAGCTGTTCGCCGGCGCGCGCACGCTGTTCGGCGGCTGGCGCGGCGGCATGGCGCTGGCCGCGGTCACGTCCTGCGGCGTGTTCTCGGCCATCTCGGGCTCGTCCCTGGCCACCGCCGCCAGCATGGCCCGGGTCGCCCTGCCCGAGATGCGCGACAACGGCTATGCGCCGTCGCTGGCCACCGGCACCCTGGCCGCCGGCGGCACGCTGGGCATCATGATCCCGCCGTCCATCGCCCTGCTGCTGTATGCCCTGATCACCGAGCAGTCGGTGGGCCAGATGTTCATCGCCGGCGTGGTGCCGGGGCTGCTGGGGCTGGTGCTGTACTGCGTCGCCATCGCCGTGCTGGTGGCCATCAAGCCCGAGGTGGCGCAGCCCGGCGCGAAGACCACCCTGTGGCAGAAGTTCGTCGGCCTGCGCGGCCTGGTGCCCTTCGGCGCCGTGTTCGCCTTCATCATCGGCGGCATCTACGCCGGCCTGTTCACCCCCACCGAGGCCGCCGCCGTGGGCGCCGTGGGCACCCTGCTGATCGCCCTGGTGCGGGGCATGACCTTCGTGCAGTTCCGCGAGGCCATCGAGGAAACCCTGTTCATGTCGGCCATGATCTTCTTCATGATCATCGGCGCCGAGATCTTCGGGTACTTCCTGTCGGTGTCGCGCATCTCGTTCTCGCTGGTGGAGATCGTCGGCAGTCTGGACCTGCCCCCCTATGCCGTGCTACTCACGGTGTTGATCCTGTACGTGCTGCTGGGTTGCGTCATGGACAGCATCGCCATGCTGCTGCTGACCGTGCCGGTGGTCTATCCGCTGATCGAATCCGCGGGTTTCGACCCCGTCTGGTTCGGCATCGTCACGGTGATCACCGTCGAGTTGGGGCTGATCACCCCGCCGGTGGGCATGAACGTGTTCGTCATCAAGACGGTGGCGCCGGACATTCCCATCAAGGAGATCTTCAAGGGGGTCTTCCCTTTCGTGTTGTCGGACCTGGTCCGGCTGGCCTTGCTGGTGGCCTTCCCCTGGCTCGCCCTGGGCCTTCTTTAGAAGGGGGTATCGAACACCATGAGTACGTTTCAGTGGACCGAGGACTTGCGCGTCGGCGACGCCGGTGTCGACCGGGACCACCAGGGCCTGTTCGCCCTGGTGCGTGAACTGGAGGACTCCGACAGGGGCGCCCGGTTCATGGCCGGGATCATCGGCCGCCTGGAGGATTACGCCGCCGGGCACTTCGCCCGCGAAGAGGAACTGATGCGGCGCCTGGAGTATCCCGAAATCAAGGCCCACATGGCCCAGCACCGGTCCTTCGTCGAATGGGTGGATACGGTCAAGGCCACCTACCAGCGGTCCGCCGAAAGCCCCTTCTACCTGGCCGATCAGGTCAACGAGTTCCTGGAAAAGTGGCTGGTCAACCACATCCGCAAATCGGACATGGACTACAAGAAGTTCATGGACGGCGACGCGCAAGTGCCGAACTGACGTCTGCCCGCCGCCCCGTCACGCGGCGGGGTCGCTGGCCCGGGACCTTTGCTCGGCCAGCCATGCATCCAGGGCGCGGACCCGGTCCGGCGACAGGCGCAGGCCCAGCTTGGTGCGGCGCCACAGGATGTCCTCGGCGCTGACCGCCCATTCCCGGCGCACCAGGTAGGCCACCTCGCGCGCGTACAGGCCGGCGCCGAAATGGCGGCCCAGGTCCGCCGCGCCGGCCGCCCCGTCCAGAATCTCGCGGGCCCGGGTGCCGTAGGCGCGCGCCAGGCGGCGCAGCAGGCCCGGGTCCAGGGCCGGAAAGGCCGTCGTCAGGTCGCCGGCCAGGGCCGCGAACCCGCGCGGGTCGAAATCGCCGCCGGGCAGGTGCGAACCCCGGGTCCAGGGCCCGCCCATGGCCGGCAGGTGCGGGCGCAGCTTGTCCAGGGCCTCCTCGGCCAGGTGGCGGTAGGTGGTGATCTTGCCGCCGAAGATGTTCAGCACCGCCGGCGCGTCGCCGCCGCCCTGCAAGTCCAGCACATAGTCGCGGGTGATCTCCTGGGCCGCCGCGCCGCCGTCGTCGTACAGCGGCCGGATGCCGGAATAGGACCAGGCCACCGACTCCGGGGTGACCGGGACCTGGAAGTAGTCCGACGCGCTGGCGCACAGATAGGCGACCTCGGCGTCGGAGATGGCGACGGTGGCCGGGTCGCCCTCGAAGTCCACGTCGGTGGTGCCGATCAGGGTGAAATCGTCCTGGTAGGGGATGGCGAACACCACGCGCTGGTCGGCGTTCTGGAAGATGTAGGCGCGGTCGTGGTCGAACAGCCGCGGCACCACAATGTGGCTGCCCTTGACCAGGCGGGCGTGGGCACGGGTCTTCAGCCCGACCCGGTGGTCCAGCACCTGGGACACCCAGGGCCCGGCGGCGTTGACCAGGACCCGGGCGGCCACGGTCCGCCGCACACCGGTTTCCCGGTCCCGCACCTCGACCCGCCACAGGCCGTCGGCGCGGGTCGCCGACAGGACCTCGGTCCGGACCCTGATCTCGGCGCCCAGGCGGGCGGCGTCCATGGCCGTCAGCACCACCAAGCGGGCGTCGTCGACCCAGCAGTCGGAATATTCGAAGGCGCGAGTGAAGGCGTCCTTCAGGGGCGCGCCGGCAGCGTCGCGGCGCAGGTCCAGCGTCCGCGAGGCCGGCAGCAGCCGGCGCCCGCCCAGGTGGTCGTACAGGAACAGCCCCAGGCGGATCAGCCAGGCCGGGCGCAGGGCCCGGTGGTGCGGCAGCACGAAGCGCAGCGGCCAGATGATGTGCGGCGCCATGGCCCACAGCACCTCGCGCTCCATCAGGGATTCGCGCACCAGGCCGAATTCCCGGTGCTCCAGGTAGCGCAGGCCGCCGTGGATCAGCTTGGTCGAGGCCGACGAGGTGCCGCTGGCCAGGTCCCGCTGTTCGGCCAGGAACACGGACAGGCCCCGCCCCGCGGCGTCGCGGGCGATGCCGCAGCCGTTGATGCCGCCGCCGATGATGGCGATGTCAAAAACGCCCTGATTCACGACTTTCCCGGTCCCGGAATCCACTGGATTTGCGATTCCGAAAATCTAGGTGAATGAAAACGAACATTCAATGTGAAAAATCGAACCTCGATCGGAGGTGCGCGGTGGCGGGTGGCAACCTACAGGTCCCGCGTCGCCACCACGTCGATGCCGGTGCCCAGCACGTCCTTCAGCACCACCGTCCCCATGGCCACGGGGGCGTCCACCCGCACCCGGCGCAGTTCGCGGCAGACGTCGCGCACCAGGTCCTTGGGCACGGCGGCGCTGGTCTTCACCGGCAGGCGGTCCCAGGCGCCGCCGCCCAGGGCCACGGTGGTGGTGACGACGCGGCGCGGGTCGGTGTGCTCCTGGCGGCCGTACTCCTTGCCCTTCTTGCAGGTGAAGCCGCGCACTTCGATGTCGTCGCCGACGCCGTCCGTGTGCACCTCTTCCACCTCCAGGCGGCAGCCCAGCGGGCAGCCGATGCACAGGTACGAGTCGACGTGGTGACCGTTCATGGCATGTCCTCCGCGCTCACCGCGCCACCACGTCGACGCGCAGGGAATCGCCGTGGAATTCCTGCAGGAACTTGGGCCGCAGGGTGACGGTGACCATCTCGGCCGGGAACACGTACAGCAGCTTCTTGGCGTAGGCGTCGCCGAACTTGATGGTGCACTTGCCCTCGGTCCGGCGCACCCGCAGGTAGACCGTGTGCTCGCGGTCGGACGAGATGGTGTGCGGCACGCAGTAGGCGACGTTGTCGCCGGGCACCAGGCGGATATTGTCCGCCGGCGGGCGGTGGCCGGTCAGGTAGGCGCCGGCACCGCGGCCGGCGAGCTCGGATTCCTGGCTGACGAAGTCCACCAGGTCGTGGATGTGGACCACGTTGCCGCAGGCGAACACCCCGTCGACCGAAGTCTCCATGGTGCTGTCCACCACCGGCCCGGTGGTCACCGGATCCAGGCGCAGGTTGATGCGCCGCGACAGCTCGTTCTCGGGGATCAGGCCGATGGACAGCATCAGGGTGTCGCAGGGGATGTCCCAGCTTTTCGACAGGTCCGGCACCAGGTTCTCGTCCACCGGCGCCACGGTCACCTTCTCGACCCGGTCGCGGCCGTGGATCTCGGTGACCGTGGTCGACAGGTGCAGGGGGATGTCGAAGTCGTGCAGGCATTGCACCACGTTGCGGCCCAGGCCGTTGACGTGGGGCATGATCTCGAACACGCCCAGCACCTCGACCCCCTCCAGCACCAGGCGCCGGGCCATGATCAGGCCAATATCGCCCGAGCCCAGGATCACCACCCGCCGGCCCGGCAGCACCCCGGCCATGTTCACGAACTTCTGCGCCAGGCCGGCGGTCAGCACCCCGGCCGGGCGCGACCCGGCGATGCGAATGGCGCCCCGCGTGCGCTCCCGCGCGCCCATGGCCAGCACCACGGACCGGCTTTCCAGCACGTGGATGCCCCGCTCGCCGGACATGAGCTGCACGTTGCGGTCGCGGTCGATGTCGTAGATGTAGGTGTCGGTCAGGATGTCGATGTCGTGCTCGATGACCTGCTCCAGGTAGCGCTGGGCGTACTCGGGGCCGGTCAGCTCCTCCTTGAAGTGGTGCAGCCCGAACCCGTTGTGGATGCACTGCCACAGGATGCCGCCGGCCATGGGCTCGCGGTCCACCATCAGGATGCTTTCGGCGCCGGCGTCGCGCGCGCCCAGGGCCGCGGCCATGCCGGCCGGGCCGCCGCCGGCCACCACCACGTCGTACTTCTTCTTCAGGTGCAGGGGGCGTTCGGTGATCATGCCGCGCTCCCCTCCTCCAGGTCCTCGCGCCGGCACACCAGCCAGGACCCGCCGCCGCGCTTGGTCACCTGCTCGATGGGGATGCCCATCTCGCGCGACAGCAGCTCCATGCAGCGCCAGGTGCAGAACCCGCCCTGGCACCGGCCCATGCCGGCGCGGGTGCGGAACTTGATGCCGTCCAGGGTGCCGGCGCCGGCGTGGATGGCGTCCACCACCTCGCCCTCGGTCACCAGTTCGCAGCGGCAGCAGATGTGGCCGTACCGCGAATCCCGCGCCGCCAGGGCCACCTGGGCGGCGGTGTCCAGGTGCGAGACGATGACCCGCTTGGGCACCTCGGGCACGAAGTCGTCGTTGGCGGAAAGCGCCAGCCCCTCGTCGGCCAGGATGTCGCGCACCATGTCGGCGATGGCGGGCGCCGCGGTCAGGCCCGGGGACTGGATGCCGGCCACGTTGATGAACCCCTTCACCGCCGAGGGGCCGATGATGAAGTCCTCGCCGTCGGCGACGGCGCGCAGGCCGGCGAACTCGGCGATGCAGTCGCGCGGGCTGATACCCGGCACCGTGCGCCGCACCTGGTCGAAGACCTCGTCACTCCCCTCGCTGGAGGTGGACAGGTCGCCCTTGTCGTCGATGGGGTTGGCGGTGGGCCCAACCATGATGGTGCCGTCGAAGGTGGGAATCACCAGCACCCCCTTGGACGTGGCGGTCGGGCAGGGGAAGATGATGCGCCGCACCAGGCCGCGCAGGCGCTTGTCCAGCAGGTATTCCTCGCCCTTGCGCGGGCGGATGCGGAAGTCCCCGGCGCCGGCGGCGGCGGCGATGCGGTCGGCGAACAGGCCGGCGGCGTTGACCACGTAGCGCGCCGCCACCGCGCCCCTGTCGGTGTCCACGCGCAGGCCCCCCTCCACGGCCGCGACGCCGGTGACCGTGGTCTCGACCCGGATTTCCAGGCCGTTGTGGCGGGCGCTGTCGATCAGCGAGAAGCAGACCTCGTAGGGGTTGACCACCCCCGCCGTGGGGGCGTGCAGGGCGGCGATGATGTCGCGGCTCAGGCTCGGTTCCTCGCGGCGGACGCGGTCGCGGTCCCAGATCTCCAGGCCCGGTACGCCGCGGTCCTCGCCGCGCTTCTTGTATTTCTCCAGGATCTCCACCTGCTCGGCGTCCCAGGCCACCATCAATTCGCCGATGCGCTCGAAGCCGAAGTCCAGTTCCTCGTGCAGCACGTCCCACTTGCGGTTGCCGGCCCACTCCAGGGGGCCCTTCAGGGTGTCGGGGCCGCTGTGGTGGCCGGCGTGGATGATGCCGCTGTTGGACTTGCTGGTGCCGAAGCCGACCTCGCACTCCTTTTCCAGCAGCACCAGGCGCAGGCGGTAGCGGGTCAGCTCGCGGGCGATGGCGCAGCCGACGATGCCGCCGCCCAGGATCGCCACGTCGTACACCGGTGCCGTCACCGTTCGCCCTCCGGTCTGTTTCGTTATCGAACTTCAGGTTCGAATGGTGACAATTATAGCCCAGAGCGGGCACCACGCGCTTGACAAAAATCCAGAATTTCCAAGGAATTTCCGAGTTTCAGGGCGATTTTTTCGTTTTCGAACGAACCGCGTCAACCGTGGTCCGGCGCCGGCCCTTGCAGCAGGCACTGCCACCAGCCCACGTCGCGCCACTGGCCGAACTTGAAGCCCACCTCGCGGAACACGCCCACGGGCGTGAAGCCCACCGATTCGTGCAGGCCGACGCTGCCCGGGTTGGGCAGGGCGATGCCGGCGAAGGCGGCGTGGAAGCCGCGCCGCCGCAGGTCGTCCAGCAGGGCCCGGTACAGGGCCTGGCCGACCCCGGCGCGGCGCGCCGATTCGGCGACGTAGACGGTGACGTCCACGGACTTGCGATAGGCCGCCCGGGCCCGGTGCTGGCTGGCGTAGGCGTAGCCCACCACCTGCCCGCCGCGCTCGGCCACCAGGTAGGGGTATGCCGGCAGGGTGGCCGCGATGCGCGCCGCCATTTCCGCCACGCTCGGCGGCTCCTCCTCGAACGAGATGATGGTCTCGGCGACGATGGGCGCGTAGATGGCCTGAATGGCGGCGGCGTCCTCGGCGCGGACCGGGCGCAGGGTGACGTCGTCTCGGTCCATCCATCCCTCCATGGCCGTTGCAGCGCCATGGAAATCCGATCCCCGGCCGGCGGTCAAGGCCTTCCGTTGTCGGCCTGGCCCAGGATGGCCTCCGACCCGGTGACCACGTCCAGCAGTTCGGACGTGATCGCCTCCTGCCGCAGGCTGTGCTCGTCGCGGCGCAGGTCGTCCAGCTTGTCGCCGATGTTGCGGTCGGCGGCCTCCATGACCCGCAGGCGGGCGCCGTTCTCGCTGGCCAGGGAATCCATCACCGCGCGGGTCAGCTCGCCGAACAGGTATTCCTCGGTCAGCCGCCGCAACAGCTCGCCGGGCGGCAGGTGGTGCAGGGGCGGGCCGCGCCGTTCCAATCCGTCGGTCAGGGCCGGGTCCAGGGGCAGGATGGCGCGGGACTCGACCTGGAAGTGGCCGCCGCGGCGGTAGCTGCCGAACACCACGCCGGCCGCGGACACGTCGGCCAGACGCGCCGCCAGGCGGCGGGTCACCGGCGGCACGCCGCCCACGTGGGTGGCCATGGCGGTTTCCCAGTCCACGGCCAGGCCCCGCTCGCGGGCCATGGCGGCGCCGCGCCGGCCGACCACCAGCAACCGCCGGCCCCCGTCGATCTCCGCTTCCACCCGGTCCAACAGGTGGTCGTTGAAGGGGCCGGCGAAGCCGTGCTCGGAACAGACCGCGATCAGCACCGCCTCGCCCGCGGGCGCCGGCGGCGGCCCAGGGGCCTCGCGCAGCAGGACCGCGCCCTCGGCGATGGCGTCCTCGACCACCTGCACGTAGCGGCGGATGCCCGGCAGCGCCGCCTGCGCCTCCTGCACGTGGGACGCGGCCAGGGCCCGCAGGGCGCGCATCAGGTCGCGCAGTTCCTTCAGGTTGGCGATCCGCGCCTGCAGGCGGGGCAGCTGTTCCATGTCAGGCCCCCGCGGCCGGCCGGTTCAGGAAATCGCCCAGGGCCGCCAGCAGGTCCGCCCGGTCGCCGTCGGCCAGGGACTGGGTCTCCTGGATGCGGGCCACGGCGCGCGGGCAGGCCTCGGCCAGCCAGGCGCCTAGGTCGGCCTTGAGGCGGTCCACCCGGTCGAGGGGAATTGCGTCCAGCAGACCCTCGTGGACGGCCAGCAGCAGGGCCACCTGGTGCGCCAGGGGATAGGGCCGGAACTCGGGCTGGATCAGGATGGCGCGGATGCGGCGGCCGTGCTCGATGGTGCCCCGGGTGCGCTCGTCGACCATGGCGCCGAACCGGGTGAAGACCTCCAGCTCCAGGAACTGGGTGTATTCCAGGCGCAGGGATTCGGACAGGGCCTTGATGGCCGGGGCCTGGGTCTGCCCACCCACCCGCGACACGCTCATGCCCACGTTCACGGCCGGCTTCTGCCCTTCGTAGAACAGCTTGGGCTCCAGGTAGATCTGGCCGTCGGTGATGGAGATCAGGTTGGTGGGGATATAGGCGGTCAGGTTGCCGGCCAGGGTCTCGGCCAGGGGCAGGGCCGTCAGCGACCCGCCGCCCAGGGACGCGGCCAGCTTGGCGGCGCGCTCCAGCAGGCGGGCGTGGATGTAGAAGATGTCGCCCGGATAGGCCTCGCGCCCCGGCGGCTTGCGCAGCAGCAGGGAAAGCTGGCGGTAGACGATGGCGTGCTTGGTCAGGTCGTCGATGACCAGCAGGGCGTCCTGGCCGCGGTCGCGGAAGTACTCGGCCATGGTGCAGGCGGCGTAGGGGGCGATCCACTGCGCCCCCGGCGGGGCCTCGGACTCGCCGACCACGAAGATGCACCGCTCGATGGCGCCGTACCGGCGCACGGCGTCCACCACCTGGTTGACGGTCGACGCCTTCTGCCCCACGGCGGCGTAGACGCAGACGACCCCCGAGTCGCGCTGGTTGATGATGGTGTCGACGGCGACGGCGGTCTTGCCGGTCTTGCGGTCGCCGATGACCAGCTCGCGCTGGCCGCGGCCGAGCGGGATCATGGCGTCGATCACCGCCAGCCCGGTCATCAGGGGCTGGGTCACCAGGTCGCGGTCGACGATGCCGGGCGCCGGCCGGTCGGTAGGGTCCAGCCGTTCGGCGGCGATGGGCGGCCCGTCGTCCAGCGGCTGGCCGGTGGAATCCACCACCCGCCCCAACAGCCCCTCGCCCACGGGAACGCGGATGATCTCGCCGGTGCCGCGCACGGCGCCGCCGGCCGAGATGCCGGCGCCGCCGCCCAGCAGGACGCAGCCGACCGCGTCGCCGTCGATGCGCAGGGCCAATCCCTGGGAGCCGTCCTCGAACTCCAGCAGTTCGTTCAGGCGGGTCCAGGGCAGGCCGCGCACGGTGGCCACGCCGTCGCCCACGCGCTCGACCACGCCCACGTGCTCGAAGGCGGGCTCGGCGTCCATGGCCGCGACGCGGCGGCGGGCCTCGTCCAGCCAGCGGGTCAGGTCGTCATGCATGGTCGCCGCCTTCGCGCAGCAGGTCCCGCGCCCGCGCCACCCGGTCGGCCCAGGTCAGGCCCAGCACGGCGTGGGGGAAGCGCAGCTCGGCGCCGCCCAGGATCTCGGGCCGGGTCTCGAAGTCCAGTCGGCCGCCGACGCCCAGGGCCGCGTCCAGGCGCTCGGCCCAGCGCCCCCGCGCGGCCGCGTCCAGGGGCGCCGCCGTGACCACGGCCACCCGCGCGCCGTCATCGGCCAGGTCGCGGTCCAGGCGCTCGCGCTCGTCCGCCGGCAGGTCGGCGATGCGGCCCATCAGGCGGTCCAGCAGCCCGTCGCCCGGCGCCTGGGGCCCGGCCTCGTCCAGCAGGCGCCCGGCCAGGTCGGCGGCCAGGTCGGCCACCTGGTCGCGGGCCGCGGCCAGGGCTGATTCCCTCTCCTCCCGGGCCGACCGGCGGGCCTTGGCCAGCAGGTCGTCGGCCTGGCGCCGCGCCTGGTCCAGCACGCCGTCGCGGGCCGCCGCCAGCTCGGCGTCCATCTCCTTGGCCAGGGCCTGCCGTTCGCGGGCGACCTGGGCGCGCTCCTCCTCCAGCTTGCGGCGCGCCTCCTCGGCCGCCGCCTCGCGCCCGGCGGCACGGGCGTCGGCCTCCTGGGCCTGCTGGCGGCGGCGCTCGATGACCTCGCGCACGGGGCGGAACAGGAACCGCCACAGCAGCCAGACCAGGACCAGGAAGTTGACGCCCTGCAGGGCGAAGGTCCACCAGTCGGCCTGCATGGCTAGCTCACGAACGGGTTGGCGTACAGCAGCAGCAGGGCGATCACCAGGCAGTAGATGGCCATGGTCTCGATCATGGCCAGGCCCACGAACAGGGTCCGCGACAGGGGCCCCGCCGATTCCGGCTGCCGGGCGATGGCGTCCATGGCGGCGGCGATGGCCCGTCCCTCGCCCAGGGCCGGGCCGATGGCACCGAAGGACACGGCGACGGCCGCGCCGATGATGCTGATGGCTTGCAGGCTCAGTTCCATGTGTTTTTCCTCAGGCTGTCTCGACGCTGCCCACGGCGGCGCCGATGAACACGGCGGCAAGCACCGTGAAGATGTAGGCCTGGATCAGGCCGATCAGGATGCCCAGCAGCATGAACGGGATCGGCAGCAGCAATCCGGCCAGGAAGGCGACGATGGCGACCACGAACTCGTGGCTCATGATGTTGCCGAACAGGCGGATCATCAGCGAGAAGGTCCGCGTCAGCTCGGACAGGATGTTCAGGGGCAGCAGCAGCGGGCTGGGCTGCACGTAGTGGCGCAGGTAGTCCCCGGCGCCGCGGGCGCGGACGCCGAAGTAGTGCGCCGACAGGAACACGATCACGGCCAGGACCGCCGGCGTTTCCAGGTGCCCGGTGGGCGGGTGCAGGCCGGGCACGATGACCGACAGGTTGGCGGCCACCAGGAACAGGAACAGGGTGCCCAGCAGCGGCAGGAACGGCCAGGGGTCGCGCCGGATGATGTCATGCACCTGGGTGGCGATGGTCTCGACCACGATTTCCAGCGCCGTGCGCAGGGCCCCGCCCGGCCGGTCCGGGCGCCGGAACGCCAGCCAGCACACCAGGGTCAGCAGCGCCATGATGCCCCAGGTGGTGACCACCGGGCGGCTGATGGGCACCGGTCCCAGGTGCCACAGGATGTCGGGGCTCAGGGGGTTGGTGTCCATGGTCACGCGGCCTCCGCCCGGTGCCGTACCCAGGCCCGCGCCGCCAGGAACCCGGCCAGGGCCGCCAGCAGGGGCCCGGCGCCGGCCTGGGCGATGGCCCAGAACACCACCGCCGCCAGGGCGATGCGCCCCAGCGACAGCGGGATCATGGCGGTCAGGCCGGCCCGGCAGGCCAGGCCGCGCGCCACCCGCAGCAGCAGCAGGAAGTAGACGGCCCCCAGGGCCGCGCCGGCGATCAGGTAGGGAACAAGCACGACCAGTTCCATGGCGGTCACTCCTTCTTCACCCGCTGCCAGGCCAGGTAGCACCCCAGCGACACGCCGAGGAAGATCAGCGCGCCGCTGAAGAAGATCCCCGAGGCGAAGGTGCGGTCCAGCCAGCGTCCCAGCAGCACCCCCAGCAGGGTCGGCGTGACGATCAGCCAGCCCAGGGCGCCGACCATGGACAGGTTCTGCCAGATGGTGCGCTCGCCTTCGCGCCGGCCCCGTTCGACGCGGCGCTGGCGCAGGCGCACGGCCCGGTGCATCTTGTGGTTCTCGCGGTTGGGCGACATCGTGTTCATGACCTGTCCCCCGCAGCCGGCGGCGGCGCGGCGAAACCGGGCGTGGGCGCCAGGGGCACCGGCCGCCGCCCGGATTCCAGGTACCGCTGCAATTGCCGGATGGCCGCCAGGTGCAGCCGCGCCGACGACACCCGCGCCTCCTCCTCGGCCCGGGCCTCGTCGCGGAACCGGGCCAGCACGGCGCGGCCCAGGGCGGCGAAGGTGTCCTCGCCCACGGCGTCGCGGGTCGCGACCTCGACCATGTCGCCGCCGCGCACGGTCAGCACGCCGCCGCGCACGGCCACGTGGTGCGCGCCGCCGGCGCCGTCGCGCCAGGTCAGCACCGAGATGGCCAGCACGGTGACGAAGTCGGCGTGGCCCGGCAGGATGCCGAAGGCCCCGGTGCCGTCCTCGGCGCGCACGGCGGCGACGCCGTCGGCCTCGACGACCACCGACAGGGGCGTGGCGACCACCAGCTTCATGGCGCCCCCTCCCCCGCCGTCACCGCCGCCGCCGCCGCCTCTTCCTTGGCGCGGGCGTCGTCCAGGGTGCCGACCATGTAGAGCGAGCTTTCGGCCCAGCCGTCGGCGGCGCCGTCCAGGATGGCGCGGCAGCCGGCCAGGGTGTCGTCCAGGGCGACGCTGACCCCGGCCTGGCCCGTGAACTGCGCGGTCGCGGCGAAGGGCTGGGTCAGGAACCGGATCAGCCGCCGCGCCCGGCGCACCGCGGTGCGGTCCTCGGCGCTCAGCTCGTCCATGCCCAGCAGCGAGATGATCTCCTGCAGCTCGCGGTACTTCTCCACCAGGCGGCGCACCTCCTGCGCGGTCTCGTAGTGGGCCTGGCTGACGGCGCGCGGGTCCAGCATGGTCGAGGTGGACGCCAGCGGGTCGATGGCCGGATACAGGCCCTCGCTGGCCATGTCGCGGCTGAGCACGATGGCCGAATCCAGGTGGGTGAATGTCTGCGCCACGGCCGGGTCGGTGAAGTCGTCGGCGGGCACGTAGACGGCCTGGATCGAGGTCACGGCGGCGTCCTTGACCGAGGCGATGCGCTCCTCCAGCTCGGCGATCTCGGTGGCCAGGGTGGGCTGGTAGCCGACCCGCGACGGCAGCCGCCCCAGCAGGCCCGACACCTCGCCGCCGGCCTGGACGAAGCGGAACACGTTGTCGATCAGCAGCAGCACGTTGCGGTGCTGGACGTCGCGGAAGTGCTCGGCCACCGCCAGCGCCGTCAGCCCCACCCGCCAGCGCGCGCCGGGCGGCTCGTTCATCTGCCCGAACACCAGGGCGGTGCGGTCCAGCACGCCCGAGCGTTTCAGCTCCAGCCACAGCTCGTGCCCCTCGCGCGACCGCTCGCCAATGCCGGCGAACACCGACAGGCCGGCATACCGCTCCACCGTGGTGCAGATCAGCTCCATGATCAGCACGGTCTTGCCCACCCCGGCGCCGCCGAACATGGCTGCCTTGCCGCCCATGGCCAGGGGCGCCAGCAGGTCGATGACCTTGATGCCGGTCAGGAACAGCTCGGCCCCGGTGCGCTGCTGGCTCAGGCGCGGCGGGCGGCGGTGGATGGGGTCGCGCGGCACCTGGGCGCCGAAGGCCGGGCCGTGGTCAATGGGGTCGCCGACCACGTTGATCAGGCGGCCGACCACCGCCTCGCCCACCGGCACGCGGATCGGGCCGCCGCTGTCGCGCACGGCCACGCCGCAGCGCAGGCCCGCCGTCTCCTGCATGGCGACGCCGCGCACCCGGCGCGGGTCCAGGTGTTGCTGCACCTCGACGGTCAGCCGCCCGGGGCCGTCCCACTGGACCTCGAGGGCGTTGTTGATGGGGGGCAGGGCGCCGTCCGGGAAGTCGATGTCCACGACCGAACCGCTGACCGAGGACACCCGACCGAGGCGGCGGCCGTCTCCGCCTCCTCCCCCGGGAGGGGCGGTGCCGCGGAGGGGACTGCGTCGCATGGTCCCGTGCTTCGTCGTGTGTGGCA
Source organism: Hyphomicrobiales bacterium (assembly GCA_024236415.1). Taxonomy (GTDB): domain Bacteria; phylum Pseudomonadota; class Alphaproteobacteria; order Rhodospirillales; family JACKKN01; genus JACKKN01. The sequence continues at coordinate 339,670 of JACKKN010000003.1, read as the reverse complement.
GGTACCTAATATTATGCCACGAACGGCCGGCCCACCGTTAGCGGTCTGTGCGGTGCGGCGAACGGCCGAACCGGCGACGGCACCGGGTTCAGCGCAGCATGGCCTCCAGCCGCGCCGCCACCTCCTCCAGGCGGCGGGTGACGGGCTCGGCCTCCCGCGCCGCCCCGGCGGCGGCCGGCCGTGCCATGATGCCGGCCGCGAAGGCACCCAGGAAATGGTCCAGCATGGGGTCGGGATCGGACCCGGCCGGGCGCAGGCGGTGGGTGCGCACGGCGTATTCCAGGCCGCCGTAGAACATGTCGCGCATGACGCCCAGCGGCAGGTCGGCGCGGATCTCGCCGCGGTTGACCCCGTCGCGGATGACCAGGTCGAACACCCGCACGTAGGCCCGGTTCAGGCGGTAGCCCTCGGTGCTGCCATAGTCGTCGGCCATCTTGTAGGGGGTCATGGCCATGACCAGCAGGCGCCATTCCCGCAGCAACCGCCGGAAGTGCAGGCGGGCCAGGAAGGCGAGGCGGCCCCGGGTGTCGGCAATCTCCTCCACCCCCGCCGCCGCCTCCCGGGTCAGGCCGTCATAGATCTCGGCCGCCACCGCCAGCAGCAGCGCGTTCTTGTTGGCGAAGTACAGGTAGACGGTGCCCTCGGCGACCCCGACCCGGCGCGCGATCTCGGCGATGCGGGCCTTGTCGAAGCCGTGGCGGCGGAACTCGGCGCGGGCGGCGGCGATGATGCGCCGCTCCTTCTCCTCCACCCGCCGCCGCCGCGGCCGCCCCGCCGGAGCCTGCATGACCGTTTGCGCCCTTCCGAGGGACCATTGTTGACTGATCTTGACTCAGTATAAATGAGAATGCTTCATTTACAAGGGCCGGCCGCCGAGTCATCATGGCGGCGGACGGGACGACTTGGGGGCGGACCATGGGCGACAGGGTGATCCGGATCGGCGGCGCCAGCGGCTATTGGGGCGATTCGGCCATGGCGACGCCGCAGTTCCTGCACGCCGGCGGGCTCGACTACATCGTGTTCGACTACCTGGCCGAGATCACCATGTCGATCATGGCCCGGGCCCGGGCCAAGGACCCGGCGGCGGGCTATGCCCGCGACTTCGTGGACCCGGTGTTGCGCTACAACCTGCGCGAAATCGCGCGCCAGGGGGTCAAGGTCATCTCCAACGCCGGCGGCGTCAACCCGCGGGCCTGCGGCGAGGCGGTGCGCGCCCTGGTGGCGGAGCAGGGCCTGGACCTGACCGTGGCGGTGGTCGAGGGCGACGACCTGATGGACCGGCGCGCCGACCTGGCGCCGCGGGAAATGTATTCCGGCGACGACTTCCCGGCCCCCGACACCGTGGCCAGCGTCAACGCCTACCTGGGCGCCTTCCCCGTGGCCCGGGCCCTGGACGCGGGCGCCGACATCGTCATCACCGGCCGCGGCGTGGACAGTGCCGTGACCCTGGGCGCCTGTGTCCACGAGTTCGGCTGGGCCGCCGACGACTGGGACCGCCTGGCCGCCGGCACCCTGGCCGGGCACATCCTGGAATGCGGCGCCCAGGCCACGGGCGGCAACTTCACCGACTGGCGCGCGGTGCCCGACATCGACAACATCGGCTACCCCATCGCCGAGATCGCCGCCGACGGCACCTTCGACCTGGTCAAGCCGGCGGGCACGGGCGGGCTGGTCACCGTCGGCACGGTCACCGAGCAGTTGGTCTACGAGCTGGACGACCCCCAATCCTACAAGGTGGCCGACGTGGTCTGCGATTTCTCGGCCGTCCGGGTGGTCGAGGCGGGCGAGGACCGGGTCCGGGTCAGCGGCGCCCGCGGCCTGCCGGCCACGGACAGCTACAAGGTCAGCGCCACCTACCGCGACGGCTGGCGCGGCGGCGCCTTCCGGCCGTTCGTGGGCGTGGACGCCGACGACCGGGCCGAGGCCTTCGCCGCCGCCATCTTCAAGCGCGCGCGCACGGCCCTGCGGGCGTCGAACCTGGGCGACTTCACCGAGACGGACGTCGAGGTCCTGGGCACCGAAAGCCAGTACGGGGAACATGGCCGGGTCGACCGCCCGCGCGAGGTGGTGCTGAAGTTCGCCGCCAAGCACCCCGAGGCGGCGGGCATCGCCATCCTGCTGAAGGAGGCCACGGGGCTGGGCCTGGCCAAGCCCGCCGGCGGCATCGCCGGGTTCTCGGGCGCCCGGTCCCGGCCGTCGCCGGTGGTGCGCCTGTTCTCGTTCCTGGTGCCCAAGGACCAGGTCCCCATCCACGTCGACCTGGGCGACCGCCGGTTCCACGTGCCGCCCGCCGCCACGGCCGTCTTCGACCCCGCCGCCGTGGCGCGCCCGGCGGAACCGGCCGCGCCCGACCTGGGCCCGGACCCGGTGACCGTGCCCCTGGTGGACCTGGCCTGGGCCCGCAGCGGCGACAAGGGGGACAGCGCCAACATCGGGGTCATCGCCCGCGCGCCGGCCTACCTGCCCTACATCTGGGCCGCCCTGACCGAAGACATAGTGCGCGACCGGTTCGCCCATTTCCTGCGCGGCACCGTGCAGCGCTACCTCATGCCCGGGCCGGGGGCGGTCAACTTCCTGCTGCGCGAGGTCCTGGGCGGCGGCGGCGTGGCCAGCCTGCGCAACGACCCCCAGGGCAAGGGATACGCCCAGATCCTGCTGGACCATCCCATCCCCGTGCCGCGGGACGTGGCGGAGGGCCTGCGGTGAGCGCCTTCGACTCCCGCCTCGACACCGGCGGCGACGAGTTCGCCGCCAACCGCCGCGACATGCTGGCCCTGATGGACCGGGTCCATGCCCTGAAGAAGCGCGCCGAGGCCCTGTCCGAGAAGCGCCGGCCGCGGTTCGAGGAACGCGGCCAGCTGACCCCGCGCGAACGCCTGATCCGCCTGCTGGACCCGGGCATGCCGTTCCTGGAGCTGTTCGGCCTGGCCAACTACATGGTCCAGGACCGGGACCGGGAAACCTCGGTTCCCGGCGCCAGCACCCTGGCCGGCATCGGCTTCGTTTCCGGCGTGCGCTGCATGGTCTATGTGGACGACAGCGGCATCAACGCCGGCGCCTCGACGGTCATGTCCGGGCACAAGATCCGCGCCTGCCTGGATATGGCGCGGCGCCACGGCCTGCCTTTCATCCACCTGGTGGAGAGCGCCGGCGCCAACCTCATGGACTACCGGGTCGAGCAGTGGGCGGCCGGCGGCGGCATCTTCTATCGCCTGGCCCTGCTCAGCGCCGCCGGCGTGCCCTCCATCACCGTGCTGCACGGGCCGGCCACGGCGGGCGGCGCCTACATGCCGGGGATGAGCGACTACGTCATCGGCGTGCGCGGCCGCGGCCGCGCCTCCCTGGGCGGGGCGGCCCTGGTCCAGGCGGCCACCGGCGAGGTGTCGGACGAGGAGGAGCTGGCCGGCACGGACATGCACGCCACCGTGTCGGGCCTGGTGGAATACACCGCCGAGGACGACGCCCACGCCCTGCTGGTGGCGCGCGACCTGGTGGCCAAGCTGGACTGGAACAAGGACTGCCCCCGCCGCGACGCGCGGCCCTACGCCGAGCCCCGCCACGACCCCGACCAGATCGCCGGCCTGGTGCCGGTGGACTACCGCCGGCCCTATGACGTGCGCGAGGTGATCGCGCGCATCGTCGACGGATCGGATTTCGCCGACTTCAAGCCCCGCTACGGCGTCTCCACGGTCTGCGTGCAGGCCGGCGTGTTCGGCCATGCCGTGGGCATCATCGGCAACAACGGCCCGTTCGACACCGCCGGCGCGGCCAAGGCGGGGCAGTTCATGCAGCTCTGCGACCAGGCCGACCTGCCGGTGGTCTACCTGTCCAACACCACCGGCTATCTGGTGGGCAAGGACTACGAGCACCAGGGCATGATCAAGCACGGCGCCAAGATGATCCAGGCCGTGTCCAACATCCGGGTGCCCAAGATCACCTTCTACGTCGGCGCCAGCTTCGGCGCCGGCAACTACGGCATGGGCGGCCTGGGCTACGAGCCCGAGTTCCTGTTCACCTGGCCCAACGCCACCAGCGGCGTCATGGGCGGCGAGCAGGCGGCCCTGACCATGGACCTGGTGGCCCGCCGCGCCGCCGAGCGCCGCGGCAGACCCGTGGACGAGGCCGCCCTGGAGGCCCAGAAACAGCGCCTGATCGACCACTTCGCCAGCCAGGCCGACGCCTTCTACACCTCGGGCCACATGCTGGACCAGGGGGTCATCGACCCGCGGGACACGCGCCGGGTGCTGGGCTTCGTCCTCGACACCCTGTGGGAGGGGCGCCACCGCACCCTGCGCCCCAACGCCTTCGGCGTGGCCCGCCTGTGAGCGCCGCCATGACCCCCTTCGACACTATTCTGGTCGCCAACCGCGGCGAGATCGCCCTGCGCATCCTGCGCACCGCCCGGGCCCTGGGCCTGCGCACCGTGGCCGTGCATTCCGCGGCCGACGCCACCGCGCCCCACGTGCGCCTGGCCGACCGGGCCGTGGCCATCGGCCCGGCGCCGGCGGCCGAATCCTACCTGGACGGCGCGCGGATCATCGCCGCCGCGCAAGCGGCCGGGGCCCAGGCCGTGCATCCGGGATACGGCTTCCTGGCCGAGAACGCGGATTTCGCCCGCGCCTGCGCCGAGGCGGGGCTTACCTTCATCGGCCCCGGGCCCGAGGCCATCGCCCTGATGGGCAACAAGGCCGAGGCCAAGCGGCGCATGGTCGCCGCCGGGGTACCCTGCGTGCCCGGCTACGAGGGCGCCGACCAGTCCGACGCGGCCCTGGCGGCGGCGGCGCGCGAGATCGGGTTCCCCGTCATGGTCAAGGCAGCGGCCGGCGGCGGCGGGCGCGGCATGCGGCTGGTCGAGCGCGACGCGGACCTGGCGGAAGCCCTGGCGGCGGCCCGGTCCGAGGCCCGCAACGCCTTCGGCTCGGACGAGCTGATCCTGGAAAAGGCCATCCGCCGGCCGCGCCACGTGGAGGTCCAGGTCTTCGCCGACGGCCACGGCACCACGATCCACATGGGCGAGCGGGACTGTTCGGTGCAGCGCCGCCACCAGAAGGTGGTCGAGGAGGCCCCCTGCCCGGTCATGACCCCGGACCTGCGCGCCCGCATTGGCGCCGCGGCGGTGGAGGCGGCGCGGGCCATCGGCTACCGGGGCGCCGGCACCGTGGAATTCCTGCTGGACGCGGACGGCGCCTTCCACTTCCTGGAGATGAACACCCGCCTGCAGGTGGAGCATCCGGTGACCGAGATGGTCACCGGCCTGGACCTGGTGGCCCTGCAGATCCGGGTCGCCCAGGGCCTGCCCCTGGGCCTGGACCAGGACGACGTGACCCTGAACGGCCACGCCATGGAGGTCCGCCTCTATGCCGAGGACCCGGCCCAGGGTTTCCTGCCGGCCACGGGCCCCGTGGGCCTGTGGCGGCCGGCGGCCGGCGACGGCATCCGCATCGACGCCGGCATCGAGACGGGCCAGGCCGTGACCCCCTTCTACGACCCCATGGTGGCCAAGGTGGTGGCCTGGGGCGAGACCCGCGAGACGGCGCGGCGGCGCCTGCTCGGGGCCCTGGCGGAAACGGCGCTGTTCGGCCTGGCCACCAACAAGGGCTTCCTGGCCCGTGTGCTGGACCGCCCGGCCTTCGCCGCCGGCGCCGCCACCACGGCCTTCATCGACGAGGAATTCGCCCCCGGCGACCTGGCCGGCGATGCCCCCACCCCGGCCGAGGCGGCCATGGCCGCGGTGGTCCAGTTCCGCCTGGACCGGGACCGGGCCTTCGGGCAAAGCCGGAACGTGGACCCGCGCCTGCTGGACTGGTCCAGCGGCGAGCCCCTGGTGACTCACATCGCCTATGGCGGGGAGGACGGGTCCCTGGACCTGACGGTTTCGCCGCGGGGCGGCGACACCTACGCCGTGGGCCTGGACGACGGCGAGATGACGGTCCGGGTCCTTGACCTGGGCGCCGTGGACGGCCGCCTGGAGGTGGACGGGGTCCGCCACCGCCTGACCTTCTGGGAATCCGCGCCCGGGATCGTGGAAATCGCCTTTGGCGGCAACCGGCGGGTGTTCCGCAACCGCCTGGCCTTCGCCGACCCGGCCGCCGAGGCCGGCGGCGGCGGGCAGGTGGCGGCGCCCATGCACGGCGCCCTGCTGGAGGTGGCCGTGGCCGAGGGCGACCGGGTCGCCGCCGGTGACCGCCTGGCGGTGCTGGAGGCCATGAAGATGCAGCACGTGATCCGGGCCGGGATCGACGGCACCGTGGCCTCGGTCCGTGCCGCCGCCGGCGCCCAGGTGGCGGCCGGCGACCTGCTGATGGAGATCGTCGCCGACGAATAGGCGGCGCCGGGTCAGCCCGTGTAGTCGGTCTCCCACCGCGGCTTGCGCTTCTCGGCGAAGGCGGTCTGGCCCTCCCTGCCCTCGTCGCCCCGGTTCAGTTCGGCGAAACGCTCGGCGGCGAAGCGGATCTGCTCCTCTTCGGCCATGGTGCCGACCCGCAGCATGATGTCCTTGGTCGCGGCGTTGGCCCGGGGCCCGCAGCGCATGACCGCCGCCACCACCCGTTCGAGGGTCGCCTCGGCGTCGGCGTCGTCGCACAGGTACTGGCCGATGCCGTATTCATAGGCGGCGGCGCCGTCGAACCGCTCGGCCGTCAGGGCCAGTTGCCGGGCCCGGGTCAGGCCCACCCGCTTGACCACGTAGGGGGCGATCTGGGCCGGCGCCACCCCCAGGGTGGTTTCCGGCATGCCCAGGCGGGCGCCGCGGGTCAGGATGGTGATGTCGGCCAGGCAGGCGTAGCCCAGGCCCCCGCCGAAGGCCGACCCCTCGACCAGGGCGATGGTGGTCTGGGGCAGGTGCTCGAAACGGCGGAACGAGAGGCCGGCGCGCCGGTTGCGCTCCATGATGGGGTCCTCGCCCGCGGCCGCCGTCTCGGCCTCGGCCTTGCGCTCCTTGATGTCGCCGCCGGCGCAGAAGTGGCCGCCGGCGCCGCGCAGGACCACCAGGCGCACGTCGTCGCTGCCTTCCAGCCATTCCACCACGGCGGCGATCTCGGCCGCCATCTGGCGGTTGATGGCGTTGCGCTGGTCCGGCCGGTTGAAGGTCATGTCCAGGCGCGGGCCCGACCTTTCGATTTGCAGCATTTGGCATTCCGGCAGTGCCGACATGGGCGTCCCTCCTTGCGCATGACTCGCCGGCCAGAGCCTAGCCCGCGCCGGCGGTCCAGGCCAGGGCCGGCTGGGCCGCGGCCGAGGTTTTCCGGCCACGCAACCGTGGCCCTTCAGGCATGCAATGGGGGCATGACCGATATTCTGTGTGCAGTGCAAAATTATATTAGGATTACCTAATAGAATGTGCTACTAATATTAAAGTGACGCGGACCCGGGCGGGCGTCCCAATTCGGATGCCGGACCGCCCCGACACAGACAACGAGGCAACCATGCAAGGTCCCCTGCCCGACTCGTCGCCCGCCGCCCCCTCCACCCACGCCGCCCTTCCCCGCCGCCACTGGTCGTACCGGTTCCTGCTGGCCGCCGCCGGCGTGTTCGTGGTGTGGATGCTGCTGGCCGGCAGCCTCAACCCCCAGGAGATGGCGGTCGGCGCCGCCGTGTCCCTGGCCGTGGCCGCCCTGTCGCTGCGCCACCTGGTGCTGCTGGACGACCTGGTCCTGTCCCCCCTGCTGCCCCTGCACCTGGCGCGCTATTTCGCCACCTTCTTCACCGCCCTGATCCACGCCAACCTGGACGTGGCGCGGCGGGTGACGGCGCCGCGGGTGCGCATCGACCCGGCGGTGGTGGAGGTGCACACGGACCTGCACTCGGACCTGGGCAAGCTGTGGCTGGCCAACAGCATCACCCTGACCCCCGGCACCCTGTCGGTGGACGTCAAGGACCAGACCCTGCTGGTGCACTGGATCGACGTGTCGCCGGGCACGAACCTGGAGGTGGCGACCCGCGAGATCGCCGCCCGGTTCGAAGCCCGCCTGAAGGAGTTCCTGCGATGACCGGCCTGGAGATCAGCCCCCTCGGCACGGTGGCCTTCATCCTGGTCGCCGCCGCCGCCCTGCTGGGCACCCTGCGCCTGCTGCTGGGCCCCACGGTGCCCGACCGGGTGGTCGCCGCCGACACCCTGTCGGTGATTACCACGTCGGGCCTGGCCTGGCTGGCCGCGGTGCTGGGCAGCGCCCTTTACCTGGACATCGCCCTGGTCTACGGCGCCCTGGCCTTCGTCGGCGTGGTCGCGGTGGCCCGGGCCATCGAGAAGGGAGAGGACGCATGAGCGGCGTGGCGGACGTGTTCTCGTTCATCGGCGACCTGTTCCTGGTGGTGGGCGGCGCCTTCCTGTTCCTGGGCGCGCTGGGCCTGCTGCGCATGCCCGACGTGTTCAACCGCATCCAGGCCGGCACCAAGGCCGCCACCCTGGGCGCCCTGTCGCTGCTGGTCGGGGTCGGGTTCCAGCACCCGGAGTGGGCCGGCAAGCTGGCCCTGATCGCGCTGTTCGTGCTGATCACCACGCCGGTGGGCTCGTCGGCCATCGCCCGCGCCGCCCTGCTGACCGGGTTGCGCCCGTGGCGCAAGGCCCACGGCGAAGCGGAGGAAAAACCATGATCTGGCTGGTCCTGGTTACCATGGCCGTGATGCTGGCCGCCGCCCTGGCGGTGATCGGCCTGCGCAGCTACCTGGCCGCCGTGGCCGCCATCTCGGTGGTGTCCCTGGCCCTGTCCGTCCTGTTCGCCATCCTGCGCGCGCCGGACGTGGCCCTGGCCGAGGCCGCCGTGGGCGCCGGCCTGTCGGGCGTGCTGCTGGCCCTGACCCTGCGCCGGGTCGGCCTGTGGACCCCGGCCGCCGACGACGACGGGGAGGACCGGCCATGAAGGGCAACGCCCGCGCCTTCGCCTCGGCCCTGTTCCTGATCGGCCTGGGGCTCATGCTGGTAACCCTGTTCGAGGCCCTGCCCTTCGGCGGCGCCCCCATGCAGGTGGGCCAGGCCATCGCCGGCCGGGCCCTGGAGGACACCGGCGCCACCAACATCGTCTCCGCCGTGCTGCTGGCCTACCGCGGCCTGGACACCCTGGGCGAGGTGGCGATCCTGTTCGTCGCCGCCACCGCCGCCGGGCTGGTCCTGGGCGGCGCCGGCCGGGCCGAGGCCCAGGGCACGCCGGCGGGCTTCATCCTGCGCGCCGCCGCGGCGCTGCTGTTCCCGTTCCTGCTGGTGCTGGGCGCCTACATCGTCATCCACGGCCACCTGACCCCGGGCGGCGGCTTCCAGGGCGGCGCCATCCTGGCGGCGGCCTTCTTCGTGCCGCTGCTGGCCCACCCGGCCAGCCCCGTCAACCATGGCGTGGCCACGGTGGTCGAGGCCTTCGCCGGCGCCGTGTTCGTGGTGATCGGCCTGGCCGGCCTGGTGGGCGGCGGCGCGTTCCTGGTGCCGCTGCTGGGCGCCGGCACGCCCGGCGACCTGTTCTCGGCCGGCAGCCTGCCCCTGCTGTACCTGGCCATCGGCCTCAAGGTGGGGTCCGAACTGGCCGGCCTGATGGCCCGCATCGCCGCCGCCGGCGACCCGGCGCGGCAGGGAGGAAAGGCATGACCATGGACGCCGAAATGCTGGGCAAGGCCCTCTACGCCGGTGCCGTCTGCCTGGTCCTGCTGGGCTTGTACGGCATGGTGGTGCCGCGCAACCTGATGCGCATCGTGCTCGGCCTGGTGCTGCTGGAAAGCGGGGTCAACCTGTTCCTGGTGGCCGCCGGCTTCCGCGCCGACGCCGCGGCGCCGATCCTGACGGCCCCCTTCACCGCCCAGGCCGCCGGCCCCCTGGTGGACCCGGTGCCCCAGGCCCTGGTGCTGACCGCCATCGTCATCGGCGTCGGCGTGCTGGCCCTGGGACTGGCGCTGGTGGTGCGGGTCAAGGAGGCCTACGGCACGCTGGACACCCACGCCGTCGCCAACCGCATGGCCCGCGAGACCGGCGCCGACCCGGCGGTGACCGCCGCCGGCGCGCGGACCCCCGGGGCCCTGCCCGTGGCCGCCGGCCGCACCGCGGAGGACGCGCCATGACCCTGACCGCCCACCATGTCGTGCTGCCCGTGGCCCTGCCGCTGCTGGTGGCCTTCCTGCTGCCCCTGGTGGGCCGCCTGTCCGACGGCCTGGCCCGCCTGCTGGCGCAGCTCACCACCCTGGCCGTGGCCGTGATCGCCTTGCTGCTGTGGCCGGCGGCGTCCGACGGCGGCGCCCTGGTCTCGGCCATGGGCGGGTTCGCCGCGCCCATCGGCATCGTCTTCTACGCCGACAAGCTGGCCCTGATGTTCGTGGTCGCCCTGGCCGTCGGCCTGCTGCTGTTCCGGCCGCGGCGCGAGCACGACAGCACCAAGGTCCAGACCCTGTGGCTGCTGCTGCTGGCCGGCGGCTCGGGCCTGGTGCTGTCCGGCGACCTGTTCAACATCTTCGTGTTCTACGAGATCACCGCCGTCGCCACCTACGGCCTGGGCGCCAGCGCCCACACCGGCGCCGGCTATGGCGCGTCGCTGCGCTACCTGCTGCTCAGCGCGCTCGGCTCGGCCTTCGCCCTGCTGGGCATCGCCCTGGTCTACGCCGCGGCGGGCACCCTGAACCTGGCCGATCTGTCGCAGCTTGCGGGCGAGCGCCTGACCGGCCCCATGGGCCTGACCGCCTTCGTGCTCATGGTCCTGGGCTTCGGCGTCAAGGCCGAGCTGTTCCCGGTCAACACCTGGGTGCCCGAGGTCTACACCGCCGCCCCCACCCGGGTCACGGCGGTGCTGGCCGGCGTGGTGTCCAAGCTGGCCATGGTGGTGATCCTGCGCCTGCTGGTGCTGCTGTTCCAGGACCCGGCGGCCCTGGGCTTCCTGCTGCTGCTGGGCGCCATCGGCGTCGCCGCCGGCGAGCTGGCGGCCTTCCGGTCGCGCGACCTGCACCGCACCTTCGCCTACTCCTCCATCGCCCAGCTGGGCCTGATGGCCGTGGCCTTCTCCATCCCCGGCCACGCCGGGGTGCTGGCCGGCATCGCGGTCGCCCTGCACCACCTGGTGGTCAAGCCGGCCTTCTTCGTCCTGGCCGACCGCTGGCGCGGCGAGATCGCCGGGCTGACCGGCGCCGGCCGGACCTCGCCCCTGGCCGCCGGCCTGTTCGTGCTGCTGTCGCTGTCCATCATCGGCATCCCGCCCCTGCCCGGGTTCTGGGCCAAGCTGATGCTGTTCAAGGCGGCCATCGACGCCGGCGGCGCCGGCAACCTGACCGCGGTGGCCATCATCCTGGCGGCCACGGTCATCGAGGCGGCCTACCTGTTCCGCGTCGTCGGCATCCTGTACGGCACCGCGCCGGCCGGGCGGCCACCGCTGCGCTTCACCCTGGGCGAGCTGGCCCCGGGCCTGCTGCTGGGCGCGGTGCTGATCGCCGCCACCGTGTCGGTGGCACCCCTGGGCGACGGCCTGACCGCCATGGCCGCGGACAGCGCCGACGCCGCCGCCTATGCATCCCGCGTGCTGCCGGGAGGGAACTGACCCATGCCCTTCGCCCTGCCCTTTGACATGACCTCGCTCGACCTGCTGATGGCCATCGCCGCGGCGGCCACGGTGCTGCTGTACCTGTTCGGCACGGCGCGCCTGGGCGGCTACCTGGCGACCCTGCTGCACGGCGCCGCCCTGGCGGTGACCGTGGCCATGGGGCTGGACCTGGCCGCCGGGGCCGGCGCCATCCCGTCGTCCCTGCGCCTGACCGTGCTGGGCCAGCAGCTGGCCTGGACCCTGGACGGCCTGGGCTGGTTCTTCCTGCTGCTGACCACCGGCGCCGCCTTCTTCTCGTCCTGGTACATGGCCGGCGAGTGGGGCCGGGTGCAGCAGCGCGCCCGCATCCAGCACGGCACCCTGGCGCTGAACGTGCTGACCATGGTGCTGCTGCTGTCGGCCGGCGACCTGCTGGGCCTGTTCATCGGCTGGGAGTTCGTCAGCTGGGCCGCCTTCGCCATGATGATCCAGGCCGGCGGGCCGGCGACCCAGGCGGCGTACCGATACATGCTGTACGCCCTGGCCGGGGCCATGGCCCTGTTCGCCGCCATCCTGGTGGTGCACGGCGCCGCCGGCGGCTTCGGCTTCGACCAGATGCGCGCCGCCCTGCCCGACATGTCGACGGGCATGCTGTGGACCCTGTTCGCCCTGTTCGCCGGCGGGTTCGGGGTCAAGATGGCCCTGGTGCCCACCCACCTGTGGCAGGCGCCGGCCTATTCCTACACCCCCGGCGCCTCGTCGGCCTTCCTGAACGCCGTGTCGGCGCGCATGGGCCTGTTCGCCCTGATCCTGTCCCTGGTCAAGCTGATCGGCTTCGACACCCTGGCCGGCCTGCGCATTCCCATGACCGGCATCGAGTCCACCGACATCCTGGCCTGGGTCGCCGCCATCACCATGGTGGTGCCCACCTACATCGCCCTGATGCAGACCGACGCCCGCATGCTGCTGACCTGGCACGGCATCGGCCAGGGCGGCTACATGCTGCTGGGCATCCTGGTGGCGACGCCCCTGGGCGTGGCCGGCGGCCTGCTGCACGTGTTCAACTACGCCACCTACCAGATGGCCCTGATCCTGGCGGTGTTCGCGGTGATCCACCGCACCGGCACGGCGGACCTGGACGAGCTGGGCGGCCTGATCACGCGCATGCCGCTGACCTACGTGGCCCTGCTGATGGGCATCATCGGCCTCGCCGGCCTGCCGCCCATGAACGGCTTCGTGTCCAAGTGGATGATCTACAAGGCCCTGATCGTGACCCAGCAGCCGCTGCTGTCCATCGCCGCCTTCGTCGGCACCCTGGGCACCATCCTCAGCGTCTACAAGCTGATCCACAACATCTTCCTGGGCCAGCTTCGGGTCGAGCACCGCGAGATCAGGGAAGCCCCCTGGTCCATGACCCTGCCCATGCTGGTCCTGGCCGGCATCGGCTTCGTCACCGGCTTCGCCCCCGGCCTGGCCCTCAGCATCGTCGACCAGGCCCAGGCGGCCATGGGGGTCGCGCTGCTGCCGCACCACCTGGGCGGCGTCGTGCTGGCCACCGGGTCGCTGAACATGCTGTGGGTGGTCGGCGTGCTGGTCGGCGCCATCGGCGTCGGCGCCCTGATCTTCTACGTGCTGGGCAACCGCCGCTTCGAGACCCACCAGTACGACAACTACGCCGGCGGCCACTTCCTGTCGGCGGACATCCGCTACCACTTCAGCCACGAATTCTATCCCGGCCTGGCGCGGGTCATCGGCCCCTGGTACCGGGGCTGGGTGGTGCGCATGGAGCACGGCCTGGGGGTCCTGGCCGAGGTTTCGGGCGACCTGTGGCACGGCGTGTTCCGCGCCGCCTATACGCCGCTCTACGTGTTGATCGTCGCCGTACTCGGACTGTTCTGGGCCGGCGGCGCCGGAGGGTTCGGATCATGACGCTTCTCGCCGACCTCATCCTGATGCCCCTGGTCGCGTTCGTGGTCGGCCTGCTGCTGGTGCTGATGGCGCGCCGGGTGCGGGCCAAGATCGAGCGCCGGGTGGGCCCGCCGTTCCTGCAGCCCGTGTACGACATCGTCAAGCTGTACGCCAAGAAGACCCAGGTCTCGCACGGCGTCATGCACGACCTGGCCATCATGATGCTGCTGGGCGGCTTCATCACCGCCGAGATCTTCCTGCCGGTGCCGGGCCTGGACGGCCTGGCCGAGCACGGCGACCTGATCACCCTGGTCTACATCATGATGGTGCCCATGCTGGGCCTGGCCCTGGGCGTGGGCTCCTGCGCCAACCCCAACGGGTCGATCGGCATCTCCCGCGCCCTGACCGCCATGCTGGCCTACGACGTGCCCTATGTGGTGGTCATCGTCGGCGCCTGCATCTCCTACGGCACCACCAACCTGATCGACATCGTGCAGATCCAGCAGCAGGGCGGCCCGGCCACCTGGGGCGCCGCCACCATGCCGATCCTGGCCTTCGCCGGCCTGCTGGCGACCCACGGCATGCTGGGCAAGGAGCCGTTCGAGATCTACATCGCCCCGGCCGAGATCGCCACCGGCCCCATGACCGAGATGAGCGGCAAGTACATGGGCGCGCTGTTCGTCATGCAGTGCTTCCAGCTGTACACGGTCGGCGTGCTGTACACGACCATGTTCCTGGGCGGCGGCGAGAACTGGCTGTTCTTCCTGCCCAAGGTGTTCGCGGTGATCTTCATCTCGGTGGCGGTGACCAACGTCTATGGCCGCTACAAGACCGACGACGTGATCCGCTGGATGTGGAAATGGCCCACGGGCATCGCCCTGGTCGGCCTCGCCCTTGTCATGGTCCGCTAGGACCGAGGAGAAACGGAAAAATGAGCGACACGACTCCCGTCATCCCCGACCAGCCCGAGGTCTGCCGCACCGTCGACGCCGAAGAGCGGGGCGTCTGGCGCCGGGTCATGGACCGGTTCGCCGACCACTGCCGCGCGCGGTCCCTGTTCGTGCTGCACTACTGCACCGGCTGCGGCGCCATCGAGCTGCCGCCCACCATCACCTCGCGCTTCGACATGGAGCGGGTCGGCGTCTCGCCCATGGTCACGCCGCGCCAGGCGGACATCCTGCTGATCACCGGCTACCTCTCGGTCAAGACCCTGAAGCGGGTGATCCTGTCCTACGAGCAGATGCAGTCCCCCAAGTACGTGCTGGGCTTCGGCTCGTGCACCATCAACGGCGGCATGTACTGGAACTCCTACGCCACCGTGAAGCGCCTGGACCAGTACATCCCGGCCGACGGCTTCATCGCCGGCTGCATGCCGCGGCCCGAGGCGGTGCAGCAGGTGTTCCTGGACCTGATGAAGAAGATCGACGCCGGCCAGGCCAACGCCTGGCAGGACTACTACCTGAACTACGACCGCTATCTGGGCAACCAGATGGCCCTGTTCGGCGAGGAGTGGCACACCCCCGTGGACGTGATCGCCGAGGCCGAGCACTACGGCTACGTCGGCGACGGCACCCGCGGCCGGTTCACCGAGATCCTGGACCGCCACGCCGCCTATGCCCTGCGCGACGCGCCCGAGGACTACCCCGAGCGCGGCGCCAACGAAAGGCTGCTGCCATGAAACAGGCACAGGTCCCGGCGGTCCTCGAATCCGTCCTGCACGAGATCCCGGGGATCCAGATCACCCCCAAGGAAGGCAGCCGCGTGCGCGTGGACGTGGCGCCAGGCGCCCTGCCGGCGATCCTGGAGCTGCTGAAGGGCCAGCTCGGCTTCATGCACCTGTCCGCCATCTCGTGCATCGACTGGCCGCAGACCGACGAGTTCGAGCTGGTCTACACGGTCTGGTCCCACGAGCAGAAGATGACCGTGTCGGCCCACGTGACCATCCCGCGCGACCCGGGCGAATACGTCTCGGTCTATGACATCCACACCCCGGCCGGGTTCTTCGAGCGGGACATCCACGAGATGTTCGGCGTCCGCTTCGACGGCTCGCCCAACCTGCGCAAGTTCATCCTGACCAGCTGGAACGGCCCGCCGCCCATGCTGAAGTCCTTCGACACCCTGGCCTACGTGGAAGAGACCTTCCAGTGGGTCGACTACCGGCCCGAATGGCTGCGCGACATCGAGGCCAAGGGCGGCGGCATCGACAGCGAAGGCGAGGGAGCCCCGTCATGAGGCCGCAGAACTACCGCCCCGTCGCCCATCCCCCCAGCCACGAGTACGAGCTGTACTTCGGCCCCAACCACCCGGGCATCGAGGGCAACTACGCCATCCGCGTGCGCCTGAAGGGCGACGTGATCCAGGAGGCCATCGCCGACGGCGGCTACCTGCACCGGGGCTTCGAGAAGATCATGGAAAGCCGGCTGTGGATCCAGAACGTGGCCCTGGTGCCGCGCATCTGCGTCCCCGACCCGGTGCCCATGGAGGATTCCTACGCCCGGTCCGTCGAGGCCCTGGGCGGCCTGGAGGTGCCCGAGCGGGCGCAGTGGATCCGCGTCCTGATGCTGGAGGTGTCGCGCATCTGCGCCCACCTGTTCACCTTCGGCGGCAACGCCGCGACCATCGGCCTCTACACCAACATGTTCTGGGGCGTGTCCATGCGCGACCTGTTCCTGGACATCTTCGAGGAGATCACCGGGGCCCGCATCTACCACATGTACATCACGCCCGGCGGCGTGCGCCGCGACCTGCCGCCCGGCATCCTGGACAAGCTGTCGGCGGTGATCGACGAGCTGGAGCGCCGGGCGCCCGAGTTCGACGACCTGTTCTTCGACAGCACCGTGGTCATGAACCGGGCCGCCGGCTGCGGCACCATGACGCAGGAACAGGCCCTGTCCTGGGGCGTCACCGGGCCCAACCTGCGCGCCTGCGGCCTGCCCTTCGACCTGCGCCGGGACGACCCCTACCTGGTCTATCCGGAACTGGATTTCGACATCCCCACCGAGACCGCCGGCGACGCCCTGGCCCGCATGCGCGTGCGCAAGGCCGAGGTGCAGCAGTCCATCCGCATCCTGCGCCAGGTGATCGCGCGGCTGCCCTCGGTCAAGGGGCCGATCCGCTGTCCGCTGCCCAACCCCCTGGCCTGGAACGTGCCCGCCGGCGAGGCCTACGCCCGCGCCGAATCGTCCAAGGGCGAGTTGGGCTTCTTCGTCGTCTCCAACGGCGGCGACAAGCCGTGGCGGGTGCACGTGCGCGGGCCGTCGCAGATGCACGCGGTGCAGGTCCTGGAAAACCTCCTGACCGGCGCCCGCATCGAGGACATCGCCCAGATCATGTTCTCGCTGGACGCCTGTCCGCCGGAAGTCGATCGCTGAAACGGGTACGGTCATGGTCAACATCTCCCCCAAATACAAAGGCAGCTTCCTGCGCCCCCTGAAGGCCCTGTCGCACCTGTTCCGCGAGCCGGTGACCCTGCCCATGGAGCCGCGCCCGGCGGCCGAGAACTACCGCGGCTTCCACCTGAACGAATGGGCCGAGTGCATCGGCTGCGGCACCTGCCAGGAGATCTGCGACAACGCCGCCATCCGCATGGTCAACGTGCCCGGCCTGCCCAGCGACCCGGCCAAGGGGATCAAGCCGCGCCGCCCGGCCATCGATTACGGCCGCTGCTGCTGGTGCGCGCTGTGCGTGGACATCTGCCCCACGGGCTCGCTGGCCCTGTCGCGGGAATACATCCACGTCAGCCGCGACATGGACACCTACTTCATCCTGCCCGACGAGAAGGGCATGCACGGCCTGGGCTTCGAGAAGGGCTGGGCCAAGAACCCGGATTCCGACCTGCTGGACCTGGACCGCCAGCCCATGGAGGAGCTGCCGGTCGAGAGCCGCGGCGACAACTTCGACGAGATCGTCAAGGGTTTCGACGACCAGACGGCCCTGATCGAGGCCTCGCGCTGCATCCAGTGCGGCATGTGCCACGAGGCCTGCCCGGCCAACATGCACGCCCCCGAATACATCCGCGCCATCTGGGACGGCGACAAGGAACGCGCGGTGCGCGAGATCTACCGCACCAACCCCTTCCCCCAGGTCTGCGGCCGGGTCTGCACCCACCGCTGCGAGACCGCCTGCTCCATCGGCCGGCGCGGCGACCCGGTGGCGATCCGCTGGCTCAAGCGATATGCCATGGACAGCGTCGAGGCCGACCGCATCCGCGACATCGCCGGCGAGGGCCGGGTGACCGAGCCCACGGGCAGGTCCGTGGCCGTGGTCGGCTCGGGCCCGGCCGGTCTGACCGCCGCCTTCGACCTGGCCAAGAGGGGCCACGCCGTCACCGTCTACGAGTCCAAGCCCCAGGCCGGCGGCATGATGCGCTACGGCATCCCCGAATACCGCCTGCCCTATGACCGCCTGGACGCCGACATCGCGGTGATCGAGGCCATGGGGGTGGAGATCAGGTGTGGCCAGGCCATCGGCAGCGACGTCTCCATGGCCGAGCTGCGCGAGAAGAACGACGCCGTCCTGGTGGCCACCGGCCTCGGCCAGGCACGGTCCACCCGCGTGCCCGGCACCGACCACCCCAACGTGGCCTCGGCCATCGTGCTGCTGGACAAGGTCACCCGCGGCGAGGAGATCGACCTGCCCGGGCCCGTGGTCGTCATCGGCGGCGGCAACGTGGCCTTCGACATCGCCCGCAGCCTGGCCCGCCTGCAGAAGAGGCGCGACGGCGCCGTGGCCGTGACCCTGGTGGCCCTGGAGGAACGGGACGCCATGCTGGCCGACGAGGAGGAGGTCATCGAGGCCCAGGAAGAGGGCATCGCCGTGTTCAACGGCCGCGGCCCGCGCCAGGTGGTGATCGAGGACGGCGCCGTCCGCGGCCTGGAAACGGTCAAGTGCCTGTCCATCTTCGACGCCGAAGGCCGCTTCCATCCCATGTACGACGAGCAGGACGTGGTCCTGCACGAGGGCGCCATGGTGGTCGAGGCCATCGGCCAGGCGGCCGACACCGGCTACCTGGGCGACGAACTGACCGAGGCCCTGGAATGGCAGCGCGGCCGCATCCAGATCGCCGCCGACGGCCGGACCAGCGTCGACGGCCTGTGGGCCGCCGGCGACCTGGTACAGGGGCCGGACGTGATCTCGGCCATCGCCGCCGGCCACCGGGTGGCCGACAGCATCCACGCGCAACTGGGCGCCATGGCCCGGGCCTGAGGGAGGATCACCATGGGCAACACCGGAGAGGGCCATTCCAGCGCCCACGAACGCCTGGCACAGATGAAAAGCCTGGACGAGGTCCTGGACACGGCCATGTCCTTCGAGAAGACGGCCCAGGCCTTCTATGCCGACCTGGCCGGCAAGGTGCGCAAGCCCCTGCGCGGGCTGGTCACGGAACTGGCCGAGGAGGAGGCCCGCCACTTCGCCCTGTTCGAGGGCGTGCGCAACCACGCCGACACCCAGGCCCACCTGCAGGACCTGATCGAGATCCCGGCCACGGACCACAAGTTCTCGGACTTCGTGCAGGCGCCCAGCCTGGGCGAGGCGCCGGACGACCAGGCGATCCTGCAATACGCCCTGGGCCGCGAGCAGGCGGCCTACGAGCAGTATTCGGCCCTGGCCGAGGCGGCGCCCACGGGCCCGCTGCAGAACCTGTTCCGCTTCCTGGCCGACGAGGAGCTGCGCCACAAGGGCGAGCTGGAAAAGTCCTACTACGAGATCGTCCATTCCGGCGGCGTCTGAGCCCGCTCCGCAGTCCGCCCTTCCCCACAACGCACCGGCCGGCGGCCGCAAGGGTCCGGTATGCCCAAAAGGCATGAAAACCCCAAGGCATTGCCGCTAGACTGCGGTCGGACATTGCCGCGTGGAAAGGAAGGTCGGCCGGATGGTGCTTTTTGAGCGAACGGAATTCATGGGCCGGGTGGCCCGGACCAAGGCGGAGATGCAGCGGCGGGGCCTCGACCTGCTGCTGGTGGCCAGCCCGGCCAACCAGTTCTACCTGACCGGCTACGACGGCTGCTCCTACTACACGCCGCAGATGGTGATCGTGTCCCTGGCCCAGGAGGAACCGATCTGGTTCGGCCGCAAGATGGACGCCGTGGGCGCCAAGTTCACGGCCTTCCTGGCGCCCGAGAACGTGGTCCCCTACCCCGACAAGTACGTGGGCTCGTCGGAGCTGCACCCCATGGACTACCTGGCCGAGCTGATGGCCGAGAAGGGCTGGGCCGCGGGCCGGGTGGGGGTCGAGATGGACGACTACTACTACACCGCCCGCTGGCACGAGATCCTGACCCGCAGGATGCCCAAAGCCGCCTTCGAGGACGCCTTCCTGCTGGTCAACCGGGTGCGCATGACCAAGTCTGCGCGCGAGATCGAGTTCATGATGCAGGCCGGCACCATCGCCGGCCAGGCCATGGAGGCGGCGCGCCGCGCCGTGGCCCCCGGCGTGCGCCAGTGCGACGTCATGGCCGAGCTGTACAAGGTGACCACGGCGGGGACTCCGGAATTCGGCGGCACCTTCCCCTGCAAGCCGCCCAACGCCATGGTCGGCGAGTATTGCAGCGCCCCGCACCTGAGCTGGACCGACGCACCGCTGGTGGAGGACGAGATCTTCTACATCGAAATGGGCGGCGTGCGGCACCGCTACCATTCCCCCCTGTCGCGCTGCGTCTACGTGGGCAAACCGCCCCGCGAGCTGGTGGACACCACCGCCATCATCCGCGAGGGGCTGGAGGCGGTGCTGGACACGATCAAGCCCGGCGTCCTGTGCGAGGAGGCCGCGGCGGCCTGGACCAAGGTCATCAAGAAATACGGCATCGAGAAGGATTCGCGCATCGGCTACCCCGTGGGCATCGGCTACCCGCCCACCTGGGGCGAGCTGACCTGCTCCATGCGCGCCGGCGACCGGACGGTGATGGAAGAGAACATGACCTTCCACTGCATCCCCGCCCTGTGGCTGGACAAGTACGGCCTGGTGGTCAGCGAGTCCTTCGTCGTGACCAAGGACGGTGCCCGGACCTTCGCCGACTACCCGCGCGAGCTGCTGACCAACTGAGCCACAGGACACCGCGACCATGACGACAGCGACCCGCCCCATCCTCATGTCCGACGGCGGCATGGTGGTCAGCGGCCACCACCGCGCCTCCGAGGCCGGCGCCGCGGTGCTGCGCGCCGGCGGCAACGCCTTCGACGCCGCCATCACCGCCGCCGCCACCCTGGCCGTGGCCATTCCCAACATGAACGGGGTTGGCGGCGACGCCATCGCGCTGTGCTACCACCGCGAGTCGGACCAGGTGTTCGCCATCAACGGCAGCGGCCGCGCCCCGGCGGCGGCCACGGTGGCGGAGTTCCGGCGCCGCGGCCTGGCCGAGATTCCGCCGCGCGGCCCCCTGGCCATGAGCGTCTGCGGCGTGGTCCACGCCTGGGAATCGGTGCTCGACCGCTTCGGCACCCTGCCCTTCTCCGAGGCCCTGCAACCGGCCATCGACCTGGCCGAGACCGGCGTGCCCCTGGACGTGGTGCTGCAGACCTTCTTCGCCGGCGACGTCTACCGCGACCTGGCGGCCCGGTTCCCGGCCCTGGCCGATATCTACGGCGCCCCGGGCGACCGCCCCCTGGGCCAGCGCATCCGCCAGCCGCGCCTGGCCGACACCCTGCGCGCCCTGGCCCGGGACGGCAGCCGCGCCCTGTACCAGGGCGAGGTGGGGGACAGCCTGGTGCGCGACCTGGAGGCCGCCGGCGCCCTACTGACCCGCGCCGACCTGGCTGGGCACGGGACCCTGGTCACGCCGTCCCTGTCGGTGCCCCTGGACGGCCGGCGCCTGCACGTGGCGCCGCCCAACTCCCAGGGCCTGGCGCTGGCCTACCTGGCCGGCCTGTGGGGCGCCCACAAGGCGCGCACCGGCGCCACCGGCGGCCCGTCGGTGGCCGACTACCTGCGCCTCAAGCAGGTGGCCTTCGCCAGGCGCGACGCCCTGGCCGCCGACCCGGCGCGCACGCCCCTGAAGAAGTCGACCCTCGACGACGAGCCCTTCGACGACCTGCTGGACCAGGCCGGCGCCCGCGACACGGAAAGCCGCGCCGGCGGCGGCGACACCAGCACCCTGGTGGTGGTCGACCGCCGGGGCAACGCCGTGAGCTGGGTGCAGAGCCTGTTCGAGGAGTTCGGCAGTTGCGTCGTCTCCCCCGCCACCGGGATCGTCATGCACAACCGCCTGTACCTGGAAGAGATCAGCGACCATCCCGTGCGCGGCCTGCTGCCCGGTCACCGGCCGTTCCACACCCTCAGCCCGGCCCTGCTGATCGGCGACGGCTGCGACCTGGCCATCGCCACCCCGGGCGACCACGGCCAGCCGCAGACCCTGTTCCAGGTGCTCATGAACCTGCTGGAGCGCGGCATGAACATCCAGCAGGCCATCGACGCGCCCCGGGTGCGCCACGACACCGGGCCCGAGGTCATGTACGAGAACCGCTGCCCGCCGGCTTGGGTCGAGGAGATCGCCGCCAGCGGCTTCACGCCCCGGGACATGGGCCCCTGGACCCGCATCCTGGGCGGGGTCAACGCCATCCAGCGCGGGCCCGAGGGCGTGCTGTTCGGCGGCGCCGACCGGCGCCGGGCCAGCTACGCCGTCAGCGAGTGACCGCGCCGCCACGCATGTAGTGCAGCCCCGTGAACCGGGCCCGCAGGGCCGCCGTGCGCGGCGCCACCGATTCGGGGTCCGGCGATTTCAGGGCCTCGGCCACCAGGTCGGCGATCTGCCGCGCCGCGCCGGCGTCCACCCCCCGGCGCACCAGCTCGGGCGTGCCCAGGCGCAGGCCGTTCAGGTCCCCCGCCACCTCGGCCAGGGGCAGGCCGATGCCGCAGGCCAGGAAACCGGCCCGGCGCAGGTGGTAGGACGCCGCCTGGCCGCCGCCGAAGGCCGCCGCCTGCAGCGCGAACTGGTGCGACCGGGTCATGCCCCGGTCGGCGGCGAAGACGGGCAGGCCATGGCCGGCCAGCGCCTGGGCCATGGCCTGGGCCACCTCGACCATGGCCCGGGCGTAGGCGGCGCCGTATTCGCGCCAGTCCAGCAGGGTGATGGCCAGGGCCGCCGCCTTGGCGGCGTCGAAGTTCGCGGTCATGCCGGGAAAGGCGATGGCGTCCAGGCGCCGGGCGATGTCGGCGTCGTTGGTGACGATCAGCCCGCCGGCCGGCCCGCCCAGGCTCTTGTAGGTGCTCATGGTCATCAGGTGGGCGCCCTCGTCCAGCGGATTGGCCCAGACCCCGCCGGCGATGATGCCGCACTGATGCGCGGCGTCGAACAGCACCGCCGCCCCCACCTCGTCGGCGATGGCGCGCACCTCGCGCACCGGATGGGGAAACAGGTTCAGGCTGCCGCCGATGGTGATCAGCCGGGGCCGCACCCGCCGCGCCAGGTCGCGCAGGGCGTCCAGGTCCACGGTGTAGCCATCGGCGTCCACCGGGGCCGGGTGGGTGACCAGGCCGTACAGCCCGGCGCAGCCGGCGCCGTGGTGGGTGACGTGGCCGCCGATGGCCGGCGGCGGCGCGATGATGGCGTCCCCCGGCCGGGCCAGGGCCATGAAGCCGTACAGGTTGGAGATGGCGCCCGAGGGCACGCGGACCTCGGCATGGGTGGCGCCGAAGATCTCGGCGGCCAGCTCGGCGGCGATCACCTCGATCTCCTCGATGGCCTCCAGCCCGGTCTCGTACTTGGCCCCGGGGTAGCCCAGGGACGGCCGGCTGCCCAGTCCCCGGGCCAGTACCGCCTCGGCCGCCGGGTTCATGACGTTGGTGGCCGGGTTCAGGTTGAAGCACGCGCGGTCGTGGATCTCCAGGTTGCGCGCCACCAGCGCCTCGATGCGGCCGGCCAGGGCGTCGCTGTCCATGCCCGCCGCCCGCGTGGCCAGGTCCTGCACCAGATCCTCGCTGGCGACCGGCACCCAGGGCCGGCGGGCAAGTCGGGTCATGGCATTCTCCTCTGTGGAACGGGGCGCGAGCATAGCGGAAAAGCGACCCCCGCAACATGGCGGGCGGCCCGGCACCGGCGGATCCGTTGGACAGTCTCGCAAAATAAATGTCATGGTGATGTTTGACTTAAATCAAAATTTCAACTACGATTGGTGGTCGTAATTGGAGAATATGACGTGGCGAAACACAAGTATACTTGGAATTCTCAAACAAAATAGGCTCGGAACTTTCGAGAAGTCGTCATAAAGACGAAAATCGATAAGGAAAATTTTGCGAGACATTCAAAATTCCATGAAATTCGTAAAATCTTTGGCGGTATTCATCGTAGGATTTTTTCTCGCCCATTCGGCAATGGCGCAGCAAACGCCATTAAAAGTTGGAATTTATCAGAACCCGCCGAAAATCTACTTCGACGATAGTGGCCAGGCGCACGGCTTCTATCCGGCGGTCCTCGACCACATCGCCAAGGAGGAAGGCTGGGCCCTGCAGTACGTGCCCTGCGCCTGGGCCGCCTGCCTGAAGATGGTCGAAGAGGGCACCATCGACCTGATGCCCGACGTGGCCTACTCGGCGGAACGGGCCAAGCGGTTCGATTTCAGCGAGGAGACCGTGCTCTCGGACTGGTCGCGGGTCTACGCCAAGGACCCGGAGTCCATCCGCTCGATCCTCGACCTGGACGGCAAGCGGGTCGCCGTGCTGGAAGGCTCGATCCAGGCCCGGAACTTCGCCCTCGACGCCCAGGCCTACGCCATCCGCCCGGTGCCGGTGCCGGCCGACACCTTCGAGGATGCCTTCGACCTGGTGGAACGGGGGCGGGCGGACGCCGTGATCGCTAGCCGCCTGTTCGCGTCCCGGCACCTGGAAACCACCAGCCTGCGCGAGACCGGCGTCGTCCTGTACCCGTTCCGCATCCTGTTCGCGGCCCCGAAGGACCGCAGCGGCGCCCTTCTGGCGGCCGTCGACACCCGGATCCGGGCGCTGAAGGCGGACCCCAAATCCATCTACCACCTGGCCCTGACGCAGGCGTTCTCCGCCGTGGCCCAGAAGACCGACCTGCGCCTGACCGCCGCCGAGCGGGCCTGGCTGGCCAGCCACCGCGAGATCCGGGTCGGCGTCATGAAGGCCTGGCCGCCCATGGACTACGTGGACTCCCTGGGCCGGCCGCGGGGGATCGGCGCGGACATGATCAATGCCCTGAACCAGCACCTGGGCGGGGTCCTGAAGATCGAGCCGGGCAGCTGGCAGGAGATCTACGAGAAGGCCAAGAACGGGGAGCTGGACGTGCTCAGCGGCATCACGCCGCGGCCGGACCGCGAGGCGTTCTTCAACTTCACGACCCCCTATGTCACCGTGCCCCACGTGATTTTCGCGCGGGACGGCGCGCCCGCCTATGCCGGCCTGGCCGACCTGGCGGGGAAGACCGTGGGCATCGAGCGGGGGTTCTTCCTGGTCGACGTCCTGGCCCGCAAGTACCCCCAGGTCCGGGTCCGCGAGTACGAGTCGACCAGCAACGCCCTGGACGCGCTGTCGCGGGGCGAGGTGGACGCCTATGTGGGCAACCGCGCCGTCGCCCTGTACACCATGCAGGAGGGCCTGATCAGCAATGTGCGGGCCCAGGCACGGATCGAGGAAACGGCCTCGGTCAACGCCTTCGGGGTGCGCAAGGACTGGCCGATCCTGCGCGACATCCTGCAGAAGGCCCTGGACGGGATCTCGGTCAAGGAGCGCAAGGCGATCCTGGGCAACTGGGTCGATGCGGGCGCCGCCATGGAACGGGCGCGACTGACCCTGACCGCCGACGAGAAGGCGTGGATCGCCGAACATCCGGTGATCCGCATCGCCGTGGCCGAGGACCGCCGGCCCTTCGAATCCATCGACAGCGACGGCTCCTACCGCGGCCTGACCGCCGACTACCTGGACGCCGTCCGCAAGCGCACGGGGCTGCGGTTCGAGGTCGTCCCGGTGCCGACGCGGATCCGGGCCGTGGAGGAATTGCGCCGGGGCCTGGCCGACATGGCCCCGGCCCTGATCCCGGTCACCGAACGCAAGGAATTCCTGGCCTTCACCCAGCCCTATCTGACCTATCCCCAGGTGATCGTCGTGCGCAAGGGGCAGGAGTCCGGCGCCGATCCGGAGGCGCTGGACGGCAAGACCATGGCGGTCGCCAAGGGCGACGTGGAAATCGACGACATCAAGCGCTTCTTCCCCAAGGTCGAGCTTCTGGTCGTCGAAGACCCCACCGAGAAATTCCGGGCCCTGGCCGACGGCCGCGCCCAGCTGGTCTCGGAAAACCTGGCCATCGTGAAGTACATCCTCAACCGCCACGACATTTCCGAACTGACCATCGCCGGCCGCTCGCCCCTTCCCGAGGAGCGGCGCAGCATCGGCGTGCGCAGGGACTGGCCGGAGCTGGCGACCATCCTGGACAAGGCGCTCGATTCCCTGACCCCGGCCGAACACCAGGAAATCCGGGCCCGCTGGGGCGCCCTGAGCGACAACCTGTGGGGCGAGGCGGTGACCGTCGACCTGACGCCCGAGGAACGCGCGTTCCTGCGCACCCACGAACCGATCCGCATGGGCACGGACCCGCTGCGGGCCCCCATCGACTTCGTCGGACCCAAGGGCGACTACCAGGGGATCGCGTCGGACTACGTCGACCTGCTGGAAACGCGGCTGGGCGTGGAAATCGATTTCGTGCCCACCGACAGCCTGACGGAAACCCTGGACCAGTTGGACGGCGGCAAGATCGACCTGGTATCCACCCTGTCCAACACCAGCCCGCAGTCGGACAAGATCTCCTTCACGGCGCCCTTCGTCGAATTCCCCATCGTCATCCTGACCCGGGACGACGCGCCGTTCGTCGAAGGGCTGGAAAGCCTCAACGGCCGCAACGTGGCGGTGGTCCGGGACTACAGCGCCCACCACTACCTGGCAAGGAACCATGCCTCCATCAAGCTGGTCGCCGTCGACACCGTCGAGGACGGGCTCAAGGCGTTGGCGTCACGCCGGGCCTTCGCCTTCGTCGAGGATCTGGCCACGTCGTCCTTCGGCATGCAGCGGGCGGGAATCTCGGGGCTCAAGGTGGCGGCGCCGACGCCCTACGCCAACAAGCAGGTGTTCGGCGTCCGCAGCGACCTGTCCAGGCTGGCACGGATCGTGGAGAAGGGCCTGGCATCCATTTCGCGCGCCGAACGCAGCCGCATCCACAACAAGTGGGTGAGCATCAAGCAGGAATCGGTGATCGACTACTCCCTGGTCTGGCGGGTCGCCGCGGGGTTCTGCGTCGTGCTGCTGGTCGTCGCCGTCTGGAACCGCCAGATCAACCGGCAGCGCGCGGCCCTGCGGCGCAGCGAGGGCCGCATGCGGTCGGTCATCGATACCGCGGCCGACGGCGTGATCGTGATCGATGCCCAGGGAATTATCGAAACCTTCAGCCCCGCCGCCCAGTCGATCTTCGGCTATGCCAGCGACGAGGTGATCGGCCGCAACATCAAGGTCCTGATGCCGGAACCCTACCGCGGCGAACACGACCGCTACCTGGGCAACTACCTCGAGTCCGGAGAAGCGAAGGTCATCGGCTATGGCCGCGAGGTCGAGGGATTGCGCAAGGACGGAACCCGGTTTCCCATGGACCTGGCCATCGGCGAGGCGGCCATCGACGGCGAGTGGATGTTCACCGGCATCGTCCGCGACATCACCGAGCGCAAGCAGCGGCAGCGGGAGCTGGCCGAGAAGGAACTGAACCTGCGCCTGGCCATGGAGAACATGTCGGACGGGATCTACACTCTGGACGACCAGGGGCGGTACCGCATGTTCAACCAGCGCTATGTGGACCTGATCGACGCACCCCTGGACATGGTCGCCGTGGGCAAGCCGATCCGCGATGTCTTCCTTTTTGCGGCGTCGGAAGGCTATTTCGGGCCTGGCGATCCCGAGCAGCTGGCCGCGCAGCGTCTGGAGCGATACCTGTCGCCGGGGTTCATGGAGTCCGAGGTCGTCACCCCCGGGCACATCCTGAGCGTGCGCAAGATGTCGACGTCCGACGGCGGCGCGGTGGTGGTCCTGGGCGACATCACCACCCGCCGCAAGGCCGAGCGGGACCTGTTCGACGCCTTCAGCATCATCTCGGACAGCATCGCCTATGCCAGCCGCATCCAGCGGTCCATGCTGCCCCAGGACCACTATTTGACGGAAAGCCTGTCCGATCATTTCGTGATCTGGGAGCCCCGCGACCGGGTCGGCGGCGACATCTACTGGTACCGCACCTGCGGCGACGGCTTCCTGGTCGGCCTGGCCGACTGCACCGGACACGGGGTTCCCGGGGCGTTCATGAGCCTGATCGCCACCGGGTCCCTGGACCGGGCCATGCGCGAACGGCCCGACGGCGACCCGGCCGCCGTGCTGCACATCCTGAACCGCAGCATCAAGCGCTACCTGGGCCAGGACTCGGGGATATCCGGCGGCGACGACGGCATGGACGTGGGCATCTGCCGGCTCCGGCCGGGCGCCGGCGAGCTGGTGTTCGCCGGCGCCCGCTTCTCGCTGTTCGTCGCCGACTCGACGGGGGTAAGCGAGGTCAAGGGCGACCGCGCCAGTGTCGGATACCGCGCCGTGTCCCCGGACCAGGTCTATACCAACAAGGTCGTCGAGATGCTGCCGGGGGCCTCCTTCTACCTGACCACGGACGGCCTGACCGACCAGGTCGGCGGCGCCTCGGGCCGCATGTTCGGCAAGCGGCGGTTCATGGACCTGCTGAGGTCGATCCAAGGCTTGCCCATGGCCGACCAGAAGGACGCGGTGCTGCAAGCCCTGTCGGCGTTCCAGGGGCAAGAGAACCGGCGGGACGACGTGTCGGTGGTCGGATTTCGCCTGTGACCCCTGTTGACGCGGCGGCGACCGGCGGCGGGCGGGCGGCCCCGGCTGTCCGTCACGCCGCGCGGCCGTAAAACCCCAACCGCTCCTCGGCCGAGAAGGTCACCCCGGGCCGTTCGTAGTAGGAGAACACGGCGATGATCCGGGGCGTGGCGCCGCGCACGGCGGTGGCCCGGTGGGCCGTGTTGCGGCCGCGGAAGACGTTCAGGGTGCCGGGCTCCAGGGGCAGGACCGTGGTCGGCGCCTGGCCCCGGATCAGGCGCGCCACGCCGTCGTGGTTGGGGTCGCCGTCGCCGCGCAGGTCTTTGGCGTATTCGAACGCGCCGCCGCCCTCGGGCGCCTGCAGCAGCAGGGTGGTGGTGAATTCCGAACGGTCGAAGTGCCAGTTCAGGGTGTCGCCGTCGCCATAGGCCATCACGTTCACCCGCGCCAGCGGGTCGTCCATGGTCCACAGCCGCGCCTTGCCCATGGCCGCCGCCAGGAAGGCGGCGAAGGGCGGCCATTCATACAGGCGCACCACCAGCGCCGCGCCCATCTGGTCGGCGCAGACGGTGCGGTTGCGGGTCCGGAACCGGGTCAGGGCCGGGTGGTCCGCGGCCAGGCCCTCGACCCGGGGCTGGAAATAGATGTTGTGCTCGCGCTCGTGGGTGAAGGCGGCGGTGTCCAGCACCGGCCGCACCTCGGCCACGGCGGCGGCCAGGGCGGCGGGGCGCAGGAAGCCCGGCAGGTTGAACAACCCGTCGGCGTCCAGGGTCCGCCGGCAATTGGCCACCAGGTCCTCCCAGGCCGGGGTCCCCGGCCGGTCGAGGGGGTAGCGGTCGAGGTCGATGGTATCTTGCATGGCGTTCGCCTCCGCATCTATAGCCATGGTGCGGCCATGGCCGCGCGCGGGCAAGGAGAACCATCATACCGTCCCGGTTTCTGTGCTAGGTTGCCGCGCAGACTGCCCGACCCGATTTCTTCCTCGCCCCCCCTCAGCGGACGAGTTCCCATGGCCAAGGACCAAATCCAGACCGACATCGAGCAGACCTTCTACGCCGCCGAGCAGACGGGCCTGAAGCTGGCCATCAAGGGCCGGCTGGTGGCCCTGCTGGTGGTCGGGCTGTGGCTGGTGCCGACGCGCGGCGCCGAGCGGGCGACGGATATCGTCCTGGCGCTGCTGGTGCTGGCGGCGCTCGGCATCTTCCATTTTCTGCTGATCGGCTCGGCCTGGGACCGCAAGTGGGTGAAGTACGTCTTCGTCACCATCGACCTGGCGCTGTTCTGCGTCGCCGTCGCGGTCCTGCCGCCGGAACCGGCCATGGCGCTGCCGCAGATCTTCATGTTCAAGTTCGACATCTATCCCTACCTGTTCATCATCCTCGGCGTCGCCGCGTTCAGCTTTTCGCCGGGACTGGTCCTGTGGTCGGGCCTGGTCGGCGCCGGCGGGTGGCTGGCGGCCTACGCCTGGGTCCTGTCGGGCATGTCCGCGCCCCTGGAATGGGCCGACGCCCTGGCCGACGGCACGCAGGAGCACTTCCTGCGCGTGTTCCTGAGCGAGGACTTCGTCGGCACCGGCAGCCGCGCGCAGGAGGCCATCGTCTACCTGACCGTCGCCGTGCTGATCGCCGTGGTCATGCAGCGGGCGCGGCAGACCGTCCGCCGCCAGTTGGAGGCCGAGCAGGACAAGGCGACGGTGACGCAGATCTTCGGCCGCTTCGTCCCCGGCGCCGTGGCCGCGTCCATGATCGAGGACCGGGGCGCCCTGGACCCGGTCGAGCGCCAGGCCACCGTCATGTTCATCGACATCGCAGGCTTCACCAACCTGACGGAATCCAAGGGGCCGGCGGCGACGGTGGGCGTCTTGAACGCCTATTTCGACGCCGCGACCGAGATCATCGGCCGCTACGACGGCGTGGTGACGCAGTTCCAGGGCGACGCCATCCTCGCCGTCTTCAACGTGCCCATCGAGAACCCGGCCCATGCCCGATGCGCCTATGACGCGGCCCGGGAAATTTTGGATAAGGTCCGCGACGGCCGGTTCGCGGGCGAGCGGCTGGCCGTGCGAATCGGGCTCAATTCAGGCCCCCTGGTCGCCGGCAACGTGGGCGGCGGCGGGCGCCAGACCTATACGGTGCACGGCGACACGGTCAACCTGGCGGCCCGGCTGGAGGCGCTGAACAAGCAGCACGGCACCTCGATCCTGGTCTCGCAATCGACGGCGGCGCTGTTGCCGGACGCGAACCTGCGCGCGATCGGCGCGGCCGAGATCAAAGGCCTCAGCGCCCCCGTCGGCATCTACACCTCGGATACGCCCCCCAGCACGGCAGCCAGCGGGGTTTAGGTCGGCGCCACGCCGATGGTCATGCCGCCGCAGACGTACAGCACCTGGCCGGTGGTGAAACCGGCCTCGTCGGACAGGAAATAGGCCACCGCCGCCGCCACCTCGTCGGGGGTGCCGACCCGGCCCACGGGCATGGCGGCCTCGATGGCCGTGCGGCCGGACGAGCCGGGCGGGTTGTTGCGCTCGTAAAGCTCGGTGGCCACGGGGCCGGGGGCGACGCAGTTGACCGTGATGCCGTCTGCCGCCGTTTCCAGCGCCACGGTGCGGGTGATGCCGTTCAGGGCCGCCTTGCTGGCGCCGTAGGCCAGGCGCGCCGACTTGCCCAGGGCGGCGCGGCTGCCGATGTTGACGATGCGGCCGAACCGGGCGGCGCGCATGGCCGGCAACACCGCCTGGATGCACTGGATGGCGCCGCGCACGTTGCCGGCCAGGATCTCGTCGACCTGGGCCGGTGTGGTGTCCTCGACCGTGGCCGGGTGGATGACGCCGGCGTTGTTGACCAGGCGCAGGACCCGGTGCGCGGCGGTGATCTCGGACAGGGTCCGCGCCAACCCCTCGGCGTCCGCCAGGTCGGCGGCGTAGTAGGGCCCGGGGAAGTCGTTGGGCGCCGTGCGCGACAGGCCGATCACGACCTGCCCCTGTCCGGCCAGGCGTTCGGCCACGGCGCGGCCGATGCCGCTGCGGGCACCGGTGATCAGGGTCGCGCCGGCGGGCGCCGCGGCGGTCACGGTCATACCGTGGCCACCGGAGTCACAGGGGAGCCGACGGCGCCGGGCAGGCGCAGGGGCGGCGCCGTCAGCAGGAAGCGGCTGCGCCCCTGGGCCCGCAGGTGCGCGGCCAGGTCGGTCAAATACCACAGCTCGCCCAGGTGCACGCCCAGCTTGAACAGGCACAGCTCGTGCAGCGGCAGCATGGCGTGGCGTCCGTGGCCGGGGGTGGCCGGCAGGGCCTCGACCGCATAGTTGTCGGCGATCAGCACCGCCAGGCCGGACTCGGTCACCCAGTCCAGCAGGGCCGGGTCGCGGCCGTCCAGCACCGGGTTCGCGTGGTGCAGCACGTCGGGGTCCGGGTCGCCGGCCATCTCCACCACGCGGCGGGCGTAGCCCGTGTGCAGGCAGACCATGTCGCCGGGCTCCACCACCACGCCGTCGGCGTCCATCACCGATTTCAGCCTGGCGAAGTCCACCATCTCGCGCCCGTCGCCGAAATGGGCGTGCAGGTCGATCAGCACGGCGCGGCCCTGGACGCACCGTTCGGCCATGTTCTGGATGCCCAGGCGCCGCGCCTCGACACCCTCGAAATGGGGGTCGCCGGGGTTCGCGGGGCCGGCCACGTCCGACCCGCCGCGCCAGCCGTTGTAATAGACAATCTCGTCCACCCCGTCGCCGTCGGCGTCGAACTCGCCGCCCACGTGGGCCAGGCTGTCCCACTGGGTGGAATATTGCAGGTGGATCACCACCCGGTCGTCGTTCAGCACGTCGGTCCAGTCCGGGTTGTCCTGGCTGGCGGCGTAGTTGAAGTTGGCCACCCCGCCACGGTCCAGCGCGAACCGCCGCGGCGGGAACCGGCGCGGGTTCAGGGCGTTGCCGCCCGGCAGGTCCAGCGGCAGGCTGAGGCAGAAGGTGAGGCCGTCGCGCACCTCGGCCAGGCCCTGCTTGACCTTCTCGGGCGTGATCAAGTTGATGCGGCCGCACTGGTCGTCGGCGCCGAAGTCGCCCCAGTTGGACCCGGCGGGCCGGTTCTTCCAGCGTGGTGTCATGGTCTCTCCTTCCCCGTTCATTGGTCGGGCCGCGACACCCAGTGCCCCAGGTCGCGGCCCAGCAGGTCGCCCAGCTTCTCGATCTCGGGCGCCATGTCCCGGCGCAGGCGGGCCAGGAAGTCCGACGCCATGGGCGGCCGGGAGACGAACTTGGTATTGGCGGCCTTGATCAGCTCCTTCAGGTCGTAGCGCATCTTCTCGCTCATCACCAGGCGGCCGATCCGCGTGACCCAGTCGGGGGTCTCGCGCATGAAGGCCATCAGGGCGCGGTTGCGCACCTTCTTGTTGGCGTTGACCACCTCGAACCGGGCCTCGAAACCGGGATCGACGCCAAGGAATTCCAGGATCTCGCGAAACACGGCCGGCAGGTCGGCCTGGAAGTCCTCGAACAGGACGATCTTGATCCGGTCCGGCGGGAACAGGGCCTGGAACCGCGCCACCTGCTCGGCGTAGGCCGCCATGCGGCGGTAGTTGAGGATCAAGGGCAGGGGACAGGCGGGCGGGACCCGTCGGCCGGCGGCGCGGTCGGCCTCGGCGTCGTAGGCGGCCTCGAAATCGGCGATGTCCTCGAACCCCTCGTAGACCACCTGCGAATGGTGGGCGGGCAGCATCTCGATGGGGTTGCGCAGCTGCATCAGGATCCGCGCCGCCGGGTCGAAGGCGTGGATGCGCCGCGCCGCCTCCTGCGAGCACATGTAGAACACCGAGCCGTCGCCGCGCACGGCGGCGCCGCCGGCGTCGGCGAACCAGGACAGGTAGTCGGCCTCGGTGCGGACCCTGGCCGGGTCGCGGAACAGGTCGGGGCAGAAGTAGTTCAGCTCCTTGGGCCCCATGAAGATCTGCGGGTGCTGGTCCAGGAAGTCGGCCATGGCCGTGGTGCCGGACTTGGGTGCGCCGACGATGAAGAAATTGGGCCGTGTCATGTCCCGGGGACTCCTCGCGGCGCCCCGCCGCTCACGGCTGGAACTGCTCCTTCAGCACCCGTTCCTCCAGGTTGTGTTCGGGGTCGAACAGCAGGGTCGGGGACAGCTTGCGTTCCTCGCGCACGACCACGCGGGTGACGTTGCGCACCTCGGTGTTGTCAGCGGTGGCGCTGACCGGGCGCTCGGGGTCCAGCACGTCGATGGTGACGCTGGCGTTGTGCGGCAGCAGGGCACCGCGCCAGCGCCGCGGCCGGAACACCGAAATGGGGGTCAGGGCCAGCAGCTCGGCGCCCAGGGGGATGATGGGCCCGTGGACCGACAGGTTGTAGGCGGTGCTGCCGGCCGGCGTCGCCACCAGGACCCCGTCGCAGATCATCTCCTCCAGGCGCACCACCTTGTCCACCGAGATGCGCAGCTTGGCCGCCAGGCGCGTCTCGCGCAGCAGCGACACCTCGTTGATGGCCAGGGCCCGGTGGCGCCGGCCGCGGGTGTCGATGGCGGTCATGTGCAGGGGGTGCAGGACGATGGGCTGGGCCGCCGCCACGCGCGCCGGCAGGTCGTCCTCGCGGTAGTCGTTCATGAGGAACCCCACCGAACCCCGGTTCATGCCGTAGATGGGCAGGCCGCGCTTCATGAAGCGGTGCAGGGTGCGCAGGACGTAGCCGTCGCCGCCCAGGGCGACGATCACGTCGGCCTGGGCGGGCGGCACGTGGGGGTAGATGGCCTTCAGCCGCCGCAGGGCGGCCCGCGCCTGGGCCTGGCGGGCGGCCACGAAGGCCAGGTTCCTGAAGGTCATGGGGCGGGATTTCCCTTCGGCGTCGCCATGGCCGGAGTATACCCGACCGGGCGCGCGCCGCCAGCACCGATGCGGCCGCTCATGCCCGCCCCTGCTGGCCGGCGCGCCGGCGCCCCCACCACACGGCGGTGCGCCGGCGCAGGCGGCGGAACCAGGGCAGGTCCACGGACAGGACCGCCATGCCCAGCGGGATCATCCAGAACCCCAGCACCGGCAGGAAGCCCAGGATGCCGCCGACGACCAGGGCCCAGCCCAGGGCGATGCGCCGGCCGCGGCTGGCCGGCAGGCGGAGTCCGTGTCGGTCGAGGATGCGCATGGCCCTTCATAGCACGCCGCGCCGGCGCCACAAATCGCCCCGCACCCTGTTGCAAATCGCGCCCGGGGCGCCATACTGGCGCCGCCATGGACGGACACGAAACGACCCAATTCCTGGACGTGGACGGCACCCGGCTGGAGGTCCAGTGGGTGGGCCGCACGGACGCCGACGCCCCGGTGCTGGTGTTCCTGCACGAGGGCCTGGGCTGCGTCGAGATGTGGAAGGGCTTCCCGGCCAAGGTGGCCGACCGCACCGGGCTGCCGGCCCTGGTGTTCAGCCGCCGCGGCTATGGCCGGTCGGACCCCTGCGACCTGCCGCGGCCGGTGGATTTCATGCACCACGAGGGCCTGCACGTGATGCCGCGCCTGCTGGACGCCGCCGGCATCGGCCGGGCCGTCCTGGTGGGCCACAGCGACGGCGGCTCGATCGCCCTGGTCCACGCCGGCGGCGCCAGGGACCCGCGGGTCAGGGCGGTCGTCACCATCGCCGCCCACGTGTTCAACGAGGAGGTCTGCGTCGCCTCCATCCGCGCCGCCAGGGAGGCCTACGCAACCACCGACCTGCGCGCCAGGCTGGCGCGGTACCACGGCGACAACGTGGACTGCGCCTTCCGCGGCTGGAACGACGTCTGGCTGCACCCGGATTTCTGGCACTGGAACCTGGAAGAGTTCCTGCCCGGCATCACCGTGCCGGCCCTGGTGATCCAGGGCAGCGCCGACGAATACGGCACCGAGCGCCAGGTGGACACCATCGTCCACGGGGTCGCCGGCCCGGTGGTCAAGTGCATGGTCGCCGGCGCCGGCCATTCGCCGCACCTGGTCAAGCCCGACGCGACCCTGGACGCCATCGCCCGCTTCGTCGCCGAACTGAAGCTCTGACCCCCACCCCCTACCCGGTCCGCCGCAGCAGGACGCGGCAGAAGGGCTGCGTGCCGCCCCGGGGGGTGACGTGCGCCTCGCGCGTTTCGCGCACCAGGGCGAACCCGTCGCCCAGGGCCCGGACCAGGGCGGCCCCGTCGTAGCGCACCACCGGCAGGCCGCTGCAGGTCTCCGGCCCGTTCAGGGCGAAGGTGGCCAGCACGAGGGCGCCGCCCGGCGCCACGGCGCGGCGGGCGGCGGCGGCATAGGCGGCGCGGTCGGCGGCGGCGGTCAGGAAGTGGAACACCGCCCGGTCGTGCCACAAATCATACCTTTGCTCGGGTTCCCAGGCCGTGACGTCGGCGGCGATCCAGGTCACGTCGCCGGCCCGCGGGCCCAGGGCCGCCCGCGCGTGGTCGAGGGCCGCCGGCGAAACGTCCAGCACGGTCACCGCCAGCCCCCGGTCCAGCAGGTCCCGCGCCAGGGTCGAGGCGCCGCCGCCCACGTCCACCACCCGCGCCCCGGGGGCCAGGCCCAGACCGTCGATCATGTCCAGGGACCCGCGCAGGCCGGGCTGGTACCAGGTGACCTCGTGGGGCGCCCGGGCGCCATAGACCCGGTCCCAGTGCGCGCGGCGGCCAGCCCCGTCGTCGCCCATGGCCCCGCCCCTACAGGTCGATCTCGGTCCACACCGGCTGGTGGTCCGAGCCCGCCGCGTCACCGTCGATCCAGCAGTCGCCCAGGCGCGGCGCCAGGGGCGTGCTGACGAAGCAGTAGTCGAGCCGCAGGTCCGGCTCGCCCTCCTCGGGCTTGGCCGGATAGGTGACTCCCGTGTCCTGGCCGTGGCCGGCGGCCACCCAGGCGTCCACGAACCGGCCCAGCACGTCCACCCGGCCGTACAGGTCGTCGTGGTACCCGGCCAGGGCCTCGTATTCCGGGCTGCCCGGGGTCATGTTGAAGTCGCCCATCAGGACCGCTTCCACGGGCGCCGCCGGCGGCGGGTCGGTGAGCTGCCAGTGGGCCGCCCGCCTGGCCCGGTATCCGGTCCAGGCGCCGCCCTCGACGGGGGCGCGGCGGTGCAGGTCCATCAGCACGGCGATCTCGTCCAGGCGCTCGCGGCGGGTCAGGTAGCTCAGGTGCAGGGAATGGAACCGCACCGGCCCCGCGGCCGTGTCGATCACCCCCTCCAGGGCCCCGTAGGGCAGATTGTGGCGGTCCACCGTGGCGGCCATGGGGAACAGGTGCAGGCGCGACGAGAAGATGGGCCGGCGGCTGAGCAGCATGTTGCCGAACTGGCGCCGGCGGTTCAGCACCGTGCCGTCGGACCGCACCTGGGACGCATCGACGTCGAAGGGCGGGCCATAGACCCAGTGGTAATCGGGCAGCAGGGCCGCCAGTTCGGCCGGCTGGTCGGCCATGCCGCTGCGCGTCCAGTGGCGCTCCACCTCCTGCAGGGCGATCACGTCGGCGCCGCGCACGGCCTCGGCGATGCGGCCCAGGTCGACCTGGCCGTCCCGCCCGGTGCCGTACTGGATGTTGTAGGTGACCAGCCTCACCCTCGCCTCCCGTCACAGCCGTCCCGGCCCATTCTAGCGCAAGGTCCGGCGGGGAGCGTGGATCATTTTCCCTTGAAGTCGGGCGGCGTCTTGCGCTGGAACGCGCGCACGCCGGCCATGAAGTCGTCGGTGTTGAAGGCCTGGCGCTGGCAGGCGGCCTCGAAGCGCAGGGACTCCTCCAGCGACACCGACTGCGACAGGGCCAGCTCGCGCTTGATCAGGCCCAGGGCGACCGTCGGCCCCGCCGCCAGCCGGCGGGCCAGGGCCCGGGCCTCGTCCATCAGGGCGTCGTCGTCCACCACCTTCCACACCAGGCCCCAGGCGACGGCGGTCTCGGCGTCCACCGGTTCGTCGGCCAGAAAGGCCATGGCGGTGGCCCGGGCGGGCCCCACCAGCCGCGGCAGGATCCACGACGCGCCGGCGTCCAGGACCGCGCCGATGCGGGCGAAGGCCAGGGTGAAGGTGGCCGAGCGGGCGGCGATGACGATGTCGCCGGCCAGGGCCAGCCCCACCCCGCCGCCGGCCACGGGGCCATTGAGGGCCACCACCACCGGCACCGGCACCTCGCGCAGGGCCTGGACCAGGCGGTTGATGCCGGCCATCACCTGGCCCTCGATGCGGGCGCGGCGGTCGGTCAGGTTGTCGCCGTCCAGGTCGGCCCCGGCACAGAACCCGCGCCCGGCCCCGGTCAGCAGGATGGCCCGCGCCGATCGCCGCTCGATCACGTCGGTGACGGCGTCGAAGGCCGCCGTCCGCATGGCCGGCGACAGGGCGTTCAGCTTCTCGGGCCGGTTCAGGGTCAGGACCAGCAGGTCGCCGTCGTGCTCGATCAGCAGGTCGGACATGGACGCGGACTCCCTCATAGATGCAGAAATGCCGGAGGAGTCTCGCTGAGCGGGAAACGCCTGTCCAGGGTTTCCTTGCCGACCCCACCGGCCGAAACGAAGGCAGGCGGCCTATTCCCGCGCCGCCGCCACCACGACGATCTCCACCATGTCGTTACCGGCCAGGTCGGTGCCGACGCAGGCCCGTTGCGGCCAGTTGCCAGCGTCGCCGATCCAGTCGCACCACACGGCGTCCATCTCGTCCTTGGTGGCCATGTCGCGCAGGTAGATGGTGGCCTGCAGGATGCGCGTCCTGTCACTGCCGCCGTCGGCCAGGTTTTGTTCCAGGTTCTCCAGGGTCAGCCGCGTCTGTTCCGCCACCGAGGGCGAGTCGCTGCGCGCCGTGGCCACGGCATAGACCAGCCCGCCGTGGTTCACGGCCCGGACCCGGCCCTGATAGGGCCCGGGAATGCGTTTGATGTCCATGGTTCCTCCGAAAACTGGATGCGGCCGCCCGGCGCGGCATCGCGATGGTGCCCGGTGGCGGCCCGGGCATCAAGGCGGCAATCGTCCCCGGCCGGCGAAATCCCGGCCCGCCGCCTGCCGCTTGCCACGGCATCAAATCTCGAATACGAAAAACCGGGCGCCCGGCGTACTCTCTGACCAAGGTCGGAGAGCGGCACGGACGGGACGGGACCGGGAAGGAATCGGATGGAGTCGACGACCGAGATGCGGGCCCGCCTGGTGGCGGCCCTGGACCGGCACGGCGGCCTGGCCATCGCCGTCAGCGGCGGCATCGACAGCATGACCCTGGCCCACGTCGCCCACCGCTTCGCCGCGCGCCCGGCGCGCATGGTGCATGCCGTGTCGCCGGCGGTGCCCGCCCTGGCCACGGCCCGGGTGCGCGACCACGCCACCCGCGCCGGCTGGGACCTGGCGGTGGTGGACGCCGGCGAGTTCGCCGACCCCGCCTACCGCGCCAACCCCGTCAACCGCTGCTATTTCTGCAAGTCGAACCTGTACGACCGCATCGCCGCGCTGTTCGACGGGGTAATCGCCTCGGGCGCCAACCTGGACGACCTGGGCGATTTCCGCCCGGGCATGGCGGCGGCGGCCGAGCGCCGGGTCGTGCACCCGTTCGTGGACTGTGGCATCGGCAAGACCGGCATCCGCGCCCTGGCCGCCGACCTGGGGCTGACGGACATCGCCGACTTGCCGGCCCAGCCCTGCCTGGCCAGCCGGGTGGAGACGGGCATCGCCATCGACCCCGGCGACATGGCGTTCATCGACGACGTGGAGAGGCACCTGCGCGCGCGCCTGGGCGAGACGGCGACCGTGCGCTGTCGCATCACCCGCCAGGGGGTCGTGGTGGAGCTGGCCGACGCCGACCCGCCGACCATGGACGCGATTGCCGCGGCCGTGCGGCCCCTGTGCGCCGGCGGCGCGCCCCCCCGCCCCTTCGCCGGGGTCCGGCCCTACCGCCGGGGCTCGGCCTTCGTCGGCGCCGCCGAATAGCCGCCATGAAGGACGTGGTCTTCGACCAGGAGCGCCTGTCCCGCATCGGCCTGCCCGAGGCGGTGCTCTGCCAGGGCAAGCCGGCGGCCACGGTGGCCGGCCTGCTGCGCAGGTTCGCCCGCGGCCAGGGGCAGCCGGTGCTGTTCACCCGCCTGGCGCCCGAGGTCTTCCACGCACTGCCCCAAGACGTGCGCGACGGGGTCGACTACCACGAGGTCTCGCGCACGGCCTTTGGCGAGACCCTGCCGCGGCGGCCCAAGGTCCGGGTTGCCGTGGTCTCGGCCGGCACCGCCGACGGCCCCGTGACCTGGGAGGCGGCGCGCACGCTGACCTACCTGGGCATCGAGAACACGGTGTTCGAGGACGCCGGCGTGGCCGGCATCTGGCGCCTGTTTGACCGCCTGGCGCAGATCAACGAGCACGACGTGGTCATCGTCGCCGCCGGCATGGACGCCGCCCTGGCCTCGGTGCTGGGCGGGCTTACCCCCAAGCCCCTGATCGCGGTGCCCACCTCGGTGGGCTACGGCAGGGCCGACGGCGGCGAGACGGCGCTGAACAGCATGCTGGCCAGTTGCGCCCCGGGGGTCGCAGTGCTGAACATCGACAACGGGTACGGCGCCGCCTGCGTGGCGGCCCGGGTGGTGAACCTGATATGCGCGTGAAGTCCCCCACGCATGGCAGCCACTCCCCCGGGCCTGAGACGGCGCGGCCGGCGCCGCCCGGCCCGGCGGCCCGCGTCGGCGAGCTGCTGGTGATCCGCCCGGCCAGCGGCCTGTCGGGGGACATGCTGCTGGCCGGCCTGGCGCGCATGGCCGCCGTGGAGACGGCCGAGCTGTCGTCCCTGGCCACGGGCCTGGGCCTGCCCGCGGGCTGCGTCGCCCTGGCGCAGCGGGCGGTCAACGGGATCAACGGCTGGACCTGCCGGGTCACCCTGCCGCCCGAGCACGCCCACCGCACCTTCGCCGACATCCGCCGCATCATCGCCGACGGCGACCTGACGCCGGCGGCCGCGGCCATGGCCGTGGAATGCTTCGCCCTGCTGGCCGAGGCCGAGGGCCGCATCCACGGCGTGCCAACCGACAAGGTGGTGTTCCACGAGGTCGGCGCCCTGGACAGCATCCTGGACGTCTGCCTGGCCTGCCTGCTGTTCGACCGCATCGCCCCGGCGGCCCTGGTCTGCGGCCCGCTGCCCCTGTGCGACGGCACCGCGCGCTGCGCCCACGGCCCGGTGCCGACACCGGCGCCGGCGGTGCTGGACCTGCTGCCCGGCGTGACCGTGCGCGGCATCGACAGCCAGGGCGAAACCGTGACCCCCACCGCCATCAGCCTGCTCAAGGGCCTGGGCGCCACCTTCGGGCCCTGGCCCGAAATGACCGTGACCCGCACCGCCCTGGTTTACGGCACCCGGGTCCTGCCCGGGGTCGCCAACGGCGCCCTGTTCGCCCTGGGCCGCGGCACCGTCCCGGCCTGATTCTGCTTGCCACGGGTTCCGTTCGCGGGGCCTTCTAGGCCGGGTCGGCTTCATCCTTCCACCCCTGGGGAAACGGGAACGGCGAAATGGTATCGGTGGTCTGCGTCGGGATCGCGGTGATGGACTTCATCTTTGCCGTCGACACCCTGCCGGAGGGACAGGGCCGCACATTCGCGTCGGCGCTGCGCGAAACGGGCGGCGGCCCGGCGGCCACCGGGGCCGTCGCGGCGGCGCGGCTGGGCGCCCGGACGTCGCTGTGGGCCCGGACCGGGGACGACGACCTGGGCGGCCGCATCATCGCCGACCTGGACTCGCTGGGAGTCGACACCACCCACGTGCGCCGCGTCCGCGGCGGCCGGTCCTCGCTGTCGGCGGTCATGGTCGACGGGGCCGGAGAGCGGGCCATCGTCAACTACGTCGACCCCGGCCTGGACCCGGACGCCGCCTGGCTGCCCCTGGAGGACCTGGCGCGGACCCAGGCCCTGCTGGTCCATCCGCGCTGGGCCGAGGGGGCGGCGGCGGCCCTGGCCCGGGCCGCCGACCTGGGGCTGCCCGCCGTGCTGGACGCCGACGTGGCGCCGGAAAGCAGCGCCGCCGACGCCTTCGCCCTGGCCAGCCACCTGCTGTTCTCGCAGGACGCGCTGGCCGGGTTCGCCGGTTCCGCCGACCCCCTGGACGGGCTGCGCTGGGCCCGGGGGCGGACCGCCAACTGGGTCGGCGTCACCGCCGGCGGCGACGGCTGCTACTGGCTGGAGGACGGCACCCTGCGCCACCTGCCGGGGTTCCGGGTGCCGGTGGTGGATACCCTGGGCGCCGGCGACGTGTTCCACGGCGCCTTCGCCGTGGCCCTGGGCGAGGGCCGCCCCGTCGCCGACGCCCTGCGCTTCGCCGCCGCCGCCGCCGCCCTCAAGTGCGGCCGGTTCGGCGGCCGCGCCGGCATACCCGACCGGGCGGAAGTGGACCGCTTCCTGGCCGGCGCCGCCTAGGCTTTTTCCAGGAATCCCGTTCCAAGGGCGCGTGAGGACCTATTCGGGCCAAAAAATGTTCACATCTGAATATTTTCTTGCCAAGTAATGCTCACTTTCGTACATTATTTCGGGGTCCCGGACGGTCCGTCCCGCACCACCGCGGCGCGGTCCGGGGCCCGGGAACGACAAGGCGGGAACGGTCGGTCGACCACATTCAGACAGGAGGGTTTGTCATGACGGTACGAGGTTCTCTCGCAAGGATGGCCATGGGCCTGGTCCTTGCCCTGGCGACCGCGACGGGCGCGGCGGCTGCCGAGAAGACGTTGACGCTGCTGACCTGGAGCGCGCCCCAGAACGAACCCATGTTCCGCTCCTGGATCGCCGAGTTCGAGGCCGCCCACCCCGACGTCAAGTTCGAGTGGCTGGACAAGAAGGGATCCCAGTGGGCAGCCTTCTACCAGACCCAGCTGGCCGCCGGCACGCCGCCCGACATCATCGACGTCCAGGGCACCCTGTGGGCCCAGTATGCCGACAGCAAGGCGATTCTCGACCTGACCCCGTACCTGGCCAAGGAGCCCGACGTCCTGGCCCGCTACAACCCGCAGATGCTTGACTACTGGAAGCTGGACGGCCGCATCTACGGCCTGCCCTACTACGTCAACAAGACCCTGCTGTACTACAACAAGAACCTGTTCAAGAAGGCCGGCCTGTCGGGCCCGCCCAAGACCTTCGACGACCTGATCGACTACGCCGCCAAGATCGCCGCCACCAGCCAGGAGGCCACCGGCTTCCTGACCCTGAACTTCGACTGGATGTTCTGGACCCTGTTCCGGGCCAACGGCATCGAGATGTTCAACGCCGACATGTCCAAGGCCGCCTTCAACACGCCCGAGATGCTGGCCGTGCTGAAGCGGCTGGCCAAGGCCACCGCCGACGGCGCCATCA
Source organism: Hyphomicrobiales bacterium (assembly GCA_024236415.1). GTDB lineage: Bacteria > Pseudomonadota > Alphaproteobacteria > Rhodospirillales > JACKKN01 > JACKKN01. The sequence goes on along the minus strand of JACKKN010000003.1, from coordinate 297,202 downwards.
ACAAGATCGCCTGGACCGGCCGCTGGCGCGAACCCAACGGCGCCTTCGCCTCGGGCACCGTGGGCATGTACCAGGCTCACGGCGGCGCCTACTACAACTTCCGCCGCATGGGCGACTGGATCAACAAGGACACGGTCGGCGCCGCCGAGTTCCCGGGCGGCTGGGGCATCCTGAACTCCCACGGGTTCATGATCTCGTCCAAGACCAAGCACCCGGACCTGGCCTATGAATTCGTCAAGCAGATCACCAACGCCAAGTGGGCCATGGGCACGTCCAAGCGGATCATCCGCACCACCGGCAACAGGGAGGCCGACGTGGCGCTGCTGGCCGACCTGAAGACGTCGGACCCCACGGGCTTCGACATCATGACCATTCAGGGTTCCAGCCTCGACAAGCTGACGGCCACCTGGAAGACTCCCCTGGACGCCAAGCTGAAGGAGGCCATCTGGCCCGAGCTGCAGGGCGCCCTGCTGGGCCAGAAGGACCCCCAGGAGGCCCTCAACGACGCCGAGCGCAAGGTCAACCGGGTCCTGCGCCGCGGCCGCTGAGCCGCGGCGGCGCGACCCGCAACGAACGCCGACCCGGGGGCGGGCCCTGCCCCCGGACCGGTGCGGTCGGTCTGTTAACCCCACGTGCACCGAACCGCGCCGGTCCCGCCCAATCCCGGGCCGGCGGCGTCCCGCCGGGGGCGCCCAACTGAGACGGAGACCCAACCATGAGATTCGGCCTGATCGGATACGGCGCCTGGGGCCGGTTCCACGCCCGCGCCCACCGCAACGCCCCGGGCGGCGAGCTGGTGGCCATCACCTCGGGCTCGGAAGCCAACCGGGCCGAGGCCCGGCGCGACCATCCGGACGTCAAGGTCCATGACAGCGCCGCCGAGCTGCTCGCCGACCCCAACGTCGAGGCGGTGGACATCGTCGTCGCCAACAGCATGCATGCCGACCTGGGCGTGGCGGCGCTGGAGGCCGGCAAGCACGTGCTGATGGAAAAGCCCATGGCGACCACGGCCGCGGAATGCGACCGCCTGATCGCCGCCGCCAGGCGCAGCGGCCGGGTGCTGAGCATCGCCCACGACTACCGCACCTCGAAGCAGTACGTGCGCATCAAGGAGCTGTTGGACCAGGGCGCCCTGGGCGACCCCATGTACATCAACATCAACCTGTTCCGGAACCAGTTCCGCGACGGGTCCCACAACTGGCGCATGAACGCCGCCACCGTGGGGTCCTGGATCCTGGAGGAGCCGGTGCACTTCATGGACCTGATCCTGTGGTACATGGAGGGTTACGGCGACCCGGTGTCGGTGTTCGCCGTGGGTAACTCCAAGGACCGGGAATTCGGCCTGTTCGACAACTTCGCCTGCACAGTGCGTTTCGCCGGCGGCGCCCTTGCGGTAATCTCCCAGAGCCTGGCCGGGTTCCAGCACCACACCCAGGTCCAGGTGGTGGGCCGCGAAGGTGCGGCGCGCACCTTCTGGTCCGGCGCCATGGACCGGGCCGAGAACCCGACCATCGGATTCCAGGTGCGCACCCGGGACCTGGTGTTCGAGCGCGGCGTCACCGAGTGCGAGACCGTGGAGTTCGCCGCCGATTCCGAGGGCTTCAAGTTGCAGAACCAGATCAACCGGGTGGTCAAGGCGTTCGCCCGCGGCGAGGCGCCGACCCCCGGCGAGGAAGCCCGGAAACGGGTGGTGCTCAGCAACGAGGCCCTGCGCTCCATCCGCGAGGGGCGGGAAGTGGAACTGTCGTTCTAGGGCCCGGGGCGCCGGGTCCGGAAGGGAAGGGATAGACACCGCATGCTGTTCCGCAAGCGCACCCGCGAGATGCTGCTGGTCGCCTTCTTCCTGACCCCTGCCCTGCTGGTGTTCTTCGTCTACCGCATCGTGCCGCTGCTGTGGAACCTGGCCCTGTCGTTCGCGTTCTGGAGCCCCGGCGGGTCCTACGAGTTCGCCGGGCTGGAGCACTATACGGAGATGTTCGTCTACGACGACGTGTTCCGCACCAGCTTCGTCAACACCCTGATCTACATGGCCAGCATGCCGCTGGCCATCGTCGTCGCCCTGTTCGTGGCCCTGCTGGTCAACGCCCGCATCCGCGGGCGCAACGTGTACCGGACCATCGTGTTCCTGTCCTATCCCATGATGCCGGTGGCGGTGGGGATCATCTGGCAGTGGCTGTATAACGAGAAGGTGGGGCTGATCAACTACGTGCTGCAAAGTGCCGGCGTCATCGACACGCCCATCGCCTTTCTCAACTCCACGGCCCTGGCCCTGCCGTCGGTGATCGTCGTCGGCATGTGGCAGATCCTGGGCTTCTTCATGATCATCCTGCTGACCGGGCTGCAGAGCATCCCGCAGAGCCTGTACGAGGCCGCGGCCATCGACGGTGCCGGGCCGACAAAAAGCTTCTTCCGCATCACCCTGCCGCTGCTGCGCCCGTCGCTGTTCCTGTGCTTCGTGATCGGCGTGATCTCGTCGTTCACCAGCTTCGACCTGGTCTACGTGATGACCGAGGGCGGCCCGGCCCACGCCACCGAGCTGCTGATCACCTACATCTACAAGACCGCCTTCGGCCTGTCGGAATTCGACTACGCCGGCGCCCTGACCGTGGTCATGTTCACCCTGTTCCTGTCCATCACCCTGATCCTGAACCGCTTCTCGGGCGGCGAGGCGGGCAAGGTGGACGGGGCCAACTGAGCGGGGAGGCGGCCATGCAACGGGTGCCGCGCTGGTCCATCCACCTGGCCCTGGTGGTCATCTGCTTCTTCATGCTGATCCCCTTCTACTGGGTGCTGAAGACCAGCGTCGCCGGCGAGAACATCTTCGCCTATCCGCCGTCCCTGGTGCCCAAGGACCCGCACCCCTTCTATTTCATCGACGTCTGGTACGACATCCCCTTCGCCCGCTTCTTCCTGAACAGCGTGGTCGTCGTCACCATCGTCATCGTCCTGAACCTGGTGTTCAACGCCATGGCGGGATACGCCCTGACCCGCGATTTCGCCGGCAAGAAGGCGATCCTGTTCGTGCTGCTGTCGTGCATGATGATCCCGTTCCAGGCGACCATCATCCCGGCCTACCTGATCACCGCCAAGATGGGGCTGCTGAACACCTACCTGGGCCTGGCCCTGCCCGAGGTGTCGCACATCATCTGCATCCTGGTGTTCAAGGCCAACTTCGAGGCCGTGCCCAAGTCCCTGGTCGAGGCGGCGCGCATCGACGGCGTGCCGGAGTGGAAGATCGTCTACAAGATCATGCTGCCGCTGTCCAAGCCGGCCATCGCCACCAACATCGTGTTCTCCTTCGTGTGGACCTGGAACCACTTCCTGTGGCCGCTGATCATCATCAGCGACCAGGACATGCAGACCCTGCCCCTGGGCCTGTCCTATTTCCTGTCCTACTTCGAGGACACCACCGGCGCGCTGTACGCCTTCTGCGTCATGGTCCTGGCGCCCACGGTGTTCGTGTTCCTGATGGTCCAGCGCCAGTTCATCCAGGGCCTGACCTCGGGCTCGACCAAGGGCTGACGGGCATGGACCTGCTGCGCGCCCTGCTGTTCAACCGCGCCACCCTGTCCCTGGCCGCCCTGGCGGTGGCGGTCGGCCTGTGGAACGTCTATGTCGCGGCCCACGACGACGGCCTGCTGGCGGGCCGGGTGGTGGGCCCCGACGGCCGCCCCGTGGCCGGGGCCAAGGTGACCCTGCTGCAACAGATCCTGGTCGGCTACGAGCGCATCGAGTCCACCACCACCGACGGCCGGGGCGCCTTCCGCTTCACCCGCCACAACCAGCACAAGCCGGTGCTGCTGGCCGAGAAGGACGGGGTCGGGGCCTCGGCCCGGACACCCGTGCGCCTCTACTTCCGCAACCAGAACCGGGTCCTGGCCCAGCCCCTGCGGCTGGACCGGAACTGACCGCCGGAGAGCCCCATGGACGCCTACCACGGACTGACCGCCTATTTCGGGGACCTGCACAACCACTGCGGCATCTCCTATGGCCACGGGTCCCTGGACGACGCCATGCTGAACGCCCGCCAGCGGCTGGATTTCGTGTCGGTCACGGGCCACGCGTTCTGGCCCGACATGCCGGCGCCGACGGCCGACAACCGGCACGTGGTCGACTTCCACCGCCGCGGCTTCGAGCGCCTGCAGGGCCAGTGGGACCGGGTGCAGGAGATCACCCGCGCCCACCACCAGGACGGTACTTTCGTCACCTACCTGGGGTTCGAGATGCATTCCTTCGAGTACGGCGACTACACCGTCGTCTACCCGGGGGACGCCGGCGAGATCCTGTACTGCGACGGCCTGCCGGCCCTGCGCGACCGCCTGCGCGGCCTGGCGGCCCAGGGCACCCGGGTGCTCGCCTTTCCCCACCACATCGCCTACAAGCGCGGCACCCGGGGCATCAACTGGGACGCCTTCACCGAGGAGTTCTCGCCGGTGGTGGAGATCTTCTCCATGCACGGCTGCGGCGAGGCCGACGAGAACACGCGCCCGTTCCTGCACACCATGGGCCCGTCGGACCACGACAGCACCATGCAGCACGGCCTGGACCTGGGCCACGTGTTCGGCGTGCTGGGGTCCACCGACCACCACAGCGCCCACCCCGGCAGCTATGGCCACGGCATGACCGGGGTGTGGGCCACGGCCCGTACCCGCGCCGCCATCTGGGACGCCATCCACGCACGGCGCACCTTCGCCCTGACCGGCGACCGCATGGCCCTGCGCGCGACCCTGAACGGCCAGCCCATGGGCAGCCGCGTGGCGGCACCCGGCGCCCGGCGGCTGGAGATCGACCTGGTGGCCGGCGGCGCCATCGACTGCGTGGACGTGGTGCGCGACAACCGCCTGGTGCGCCGCTTCTCCCAGTACGAGATCCCGGCCGCGCCCGAGCAGGAAACCCTGCGCACCAAGCTGTTCCTGGAGCTGGGCTGGGGCCCGCGCAACAAGCGGTTCGACTGGGAAGTGACCTTCGGCGTCTCGCAGGGCCGCATCCTGGCCGTCGAGCCCCGCTTCCGCGGCGAGGAGGTGGTGTCGCCCCTGGAATCCGGGTCCGAGCAGGCCAACTCCTTCTTCCGCTCCAACTGCCGCCAACTGGACGAACGGCGGGTGCGGGTCGAGACCGTGACCTTCGGCAATCCCAACAACACCACCCCGGCGACCCAGGGCGTCTGCCTGGAGGTGGAGATGCCCGTCGACGCCGCGGTCCTGGCGGTGATCAACGGCGAGGAGGTGGAGGTGCCCGTGGCGCGCCTGCTGCGCGGCGCCTTCTCGGGCCGCACCGGGGCCTTCGTGTCGCCGGCCTACCGCTTCCACCGGGCGCCGCGGCCCGAGGAATACACCTGGTCCGTGGCCTATGACGAGCCCGATCCCGGCGACGGCGGGCGGACCTATTACGTGCGCGTGCGCCAGAAGAACGACCAGTGGGCCTGGAGCTCGCCGTTCTTCGTGGCGCCGGACTGAGCCCGGCGCGGCGGGCGCCCGGGTGCTGGCCAACGCGGACATTTGTGCCATATTGGCGGGCCCGCGCGCTGCGACGCCCCGAGCCGGGCGGCGGCGCGGGGGTCAGGGAAGGAGACGAAAATTGCCCACTGCAACGGCCATCCGCCGCACGGGCCCGCAATGAAGGGACGGGACCGCCGCGACGCCATCTTCGAGCAGGTCCGCCTGCGCGGTTTCGTCGTCATCGACGACCTGGCTAGGCGCTTCGGCGTGACCACCCAGACCATCCGGCGCGACCTGAAGTCCCTGTGCGACGCCGGGCTGCTGGTGCGCCACCACGGCGGCGCCGGCCTGCCGTCCAGCATCGCCAACGCCGACCTGGCCGAGCGCCGGGTCTCCCAACTGCCCGAGCGCGAGGCCATCGCCCGCGCCATCGACGCCTACCTGCCGGACGGGTCGACCCTGTTCATGGCCATCGGCACCACCATGGAGATCGTGGCCCGCGGCCTGCTGCAGCGGCACGGGTTCAAGGTCATCACCAACAACCTGCACGTGGCCACCGTGCTGTCCACCCAGACCGACTTCGACGTGGTGGTGGCCGGCGGCTCGGTGCACCGCCACAACGGCGGCATCTACGGCGCCTCGGCCTGCGACCAGGTGGACCGATTCCGGGCCGACTACGCCATCATCTCGGTCGGCGCCATCGAGGCCGACGGCACCCTGCTGGACTTCTACTCCGACGAGGTCCATGTGGCCCAGGCCATGATGCGCAACGCGCGCCAGGTCCTGGTCGCCGCCGACCACACCAAGTTCGAGCGCAACGCCACGGTGCACCTGGGCAACCTGAGCGAGGCGACGGCCCTGTTCACCGACCGGCCGCCGCCGCCGGCCGTGGCCGACCTGATGGCCCGCCACGGGGTCGAGCTGCACGTGGCCGTCGACGGGGCCGCAGACGGCGCCGGCACCCGGGCCGGAGGCCCGTCCCTGCCCGGCCGCGCGGCCCCGACGCCGGGCGGCGCCGATCGCAGAAATGTTCAGAACTGAAAAATTTCCTTGCCTGAAAATGCTCAGTTTCGTACATTATCTCCCCGAGGGGGCGGGTCCTGACGGAGGTGATTCCATGCAACTGTCTGCCGGCAAACTGTGGTCCCTGCGCCGGCTCGCCGACCCGGGCGGCCGCTTCAAGATGACCGCCGTCGACCAGCGGCCTCCGTTCTTCAAGCTGATCCGCGACAAGCGGGCCACGGACCAGGTGGACTACGCCGACGTGGTGGCCCTCAAGGTGGCCCTGGCCAGGACCCTGGCCCCCCTGTCCTCGGCCATGCTGCTGGACCCGGTCTGGGCCTACCCCAACGCCATCGACGACGTGCGGCCCAGCCAGGGCCTGATCCTGACCCTCGAGGACCATGCCTTCGACGAGGACGCCGGCGGCCGCCGCTCCCGCCCCATCGGCGACTGGAGCGTGGAGAAGATCAAGCGCCTGGGCGCCGACGGGGTGAAGGTGCTGATCTGGTACCGCCCCGACGCCGACCCGGCGGTCTGCGCCCACCAGGAAGCCTTCGTCGAGGCGGTGGGCCGCGCCTGCGCCGCCCACGACCTGTGCTTCGTGCTCGAGCTGCTGGTCTATCCCTTTGCCGGCGCCGCCGGCCCCGACGCGGTGGACGACCCGGCGGCGCGCCCGGGGCTGGTCGTCGAGTCCCTGCGCCGGTTCACCGACCCGCGGTTCGGGGTCGACCTGTTCAAGCTGGAAAGCCCGGTGGCCGCCGACCTGGTGCCGGACCCCGACAGGGGACCCGGGGCCGCCGACTGCCAGGCCTGGTTCGACCGCATGGGCGCCCTCACCACCCGGCCCTGGGTGATGCTCAGCGCCGGTGCCGACATGGAGGCGTTCCGCCGCATCCTGGTCTACGCCTACCGCGCCGGGGCCAGCGGCTACCTGTGCGGGCGCGCCATCTGGTGGCGGGCGGCGCAGAACTTCCCGGACATGGCGGCCCTGGAACGGGCCCTGACCGACGAGGGCATCGCCTACATGCGCGAGATCAACGCCCTGACCGACGACCTGGCGGCGCCCTGGACCGATCACGGCGCCTTCGCCGGCGGCGCCCTGCTGGCCGACGCGGGGCCGGACTTCGTGCACGCCTACGGCCGGGCCTGAGGCGGGCGAAAGGGGGATCGAACCATGGTGGCGGTCAGCCTGCGCGGCGTGGTCAAGCGGTTCGGCGACCACCAGGTGGTGCACGGCATCGACCTTGAGATCGCCGCCAACGAGTTCGTGGTCCTGGTCGGGCCCTCGGGCTGCGGCAAGAGCACCATCCTGCGCATGATCGCCGGGCTGGAGGAGATCAGCGGCGGCGAAATCGCCACCGACGGGCGGGTGGTGAACGAACTGGCCCCCAAGGACCGGGACATCGCCATGGTGTTCCAGGACTACGCCCTCTACCCCCACCTGACGGTCCAGCGCAACATGTCCTTCGGCCTGGAGATGCAGAAGCTGCCCAAGGCCGAGATCCGCCAGCGGGTCGAGGCGGCGGCCGACATCCTCAACATCCGCAACCTGCTGGACCGCAAGCCCAAGGCCCTGTCCGGCGGCCAGCGCCAGCGCGTGGCCATGGGCCGCGCCATCGTGCGCCGGCCCAAGGTGTTCCTGTTCGACGAACCGCTCAGCAACCTGGACGCCAAGCTGCGCACCCAGATGCGCACCGAGATCAAGAAGCTGCACCGGGCCCTGGCCACCACCATCATCTACGTCACCCACGACCAGGTCGAGGCCATGACCCTGGCCGACCGGGTGGTGGTCCTGCGCGACGGCCACATCGAGCAGATCGGCACCCCGGACGAGATCTACAACGCGCCACGGTCCCTGTTCGTGGCCGGTTTCGTGGGCGCGCCGACCATGAACTTCATCCCCGCCCGGCTGGAGGACGGGGACGGCGGCGCCGCGCTGCGCCTGGAGGACGGTACCGCCCTGGCCCTGGACGGCGCGCAGCGGGACCGCTACGCCGCGCACCTGGGCCGGGACGTGATCCTCGGGCTGCGCCCCGAGTTCTTCTCCGTGGCCGAGCCGGCCCGGGCGACCCTGACCCCGCGCGTCAACGTGGTCGAGCCCATGGGCTCGGACACCCTGTTCTACTTCCAGATCGGCGCCGCCGAGCTGGTGGCGCGGACGCCGCCCCTGTCGGGCGTGCACCCCGGCGACCCACTGCCCCTGCACGTGGACCTGCGGCGCCTGCACCTGTTCGACCCGGCCACCGAGGAGGTGTTGTAGCCATGCATCCGGCCGCCGATCCCCTGGCCACGCCCAAGGACGCCGTGGGGCGGGGTTCGCCCATCCCTCTCGAGGTGGTGGCCGATGACGACGCGGTGATCCGCCGCTTCGCCGACGACATGCTGGCCGAATACGCCGCCGCCAGGGCCGCGGGCCGGGCCAAGGTGGTGTTCATCCTGCCGGTGGGCCCGGTGGGCCAGTTCGACCTGGTGGCCGACCGCTGCAACGCCCGGGGCATCAGCCTGGCGGACCTGGTGGTCATCAACATGGACGAATACCTGACCCCGGACGGGCGGGACTTCATCCCCACGTCCGACCCGCTCAGCTTCCGCCGCCACATGGACGACCACTTCTACGCCCGGCTGGACCCGGCCCTGGCGCCGCCGCCGGACCAGCGGCTGTTCCCCGACCCCCGGGACCTGGACGGCGTGCCGCGGGCCATCGCCGCCCACGGCGGGGTCGACGTGTGTTTCGGCGGCATCGGCATCACCGGCCACGTGGCCTTCAACGACCCACCCGAGCCCGGGGAGGAAACGACCCTGGCGGCGTTCCGCGACCTGCCGACGCGGGTGGTCAGCCTGTCGCGCGAGACCCGGCTCATCAACTCGGTCACCACCTCGCGCGGCAACGTGGACCGCATTCCCCGCCTGGCGGTGACCGTGGGCATGCGCGAGATCCTGGCCAGCCGCAAGGTCCGCATCTACATGAACCGCCAATGGCAATCGGCCCAGGTGCGCAAGATCCTGCACGGCCCGGTCACGGCGGCGGTCCCCGCCTCCCTGCTGCAACAGCATCCGGACGTGCGGTTCGTGGTCGCCGCGCACGTCACCGAGCTGCCGGAGCCGCAACTCCGATAAGGCGTCGGATCGCCACCCGGGGACAATACCGTTGAGGCGGACTCTCCTGGTGAATGGTGGGAGATCGGGCCTCAGGTCACCGCCTCAACCCGCCTGTCGTCTCATGGCCCACCGCCACATGATGCGAACGCCTGAACAAAGGAACCGGCTGACCGGTAGATTTCGCGTACCGCGGCAGAATGATCCACGGCCCGCAAACAGGCGTGCGGGAGACCCACGCCCTCGTGCAGCACGGTCGGAATGCCGGATCTCTTGAGCTTTTCATGAAAGAGGCGGCCCTCGTCCCGGAGGGGGTCCAATTCCATTGCCGCAATATAAGTGGCCGGGAAGCCTTCAACATCTGCAGTCCGTCCAGGCGCCGGCCCGCTTTCGCCGGGGGGCGTGCCGCCTCCCAGGTATTGTCGCCAGTACCAGCGCATCATCTCGCCGGAAAGGACCGGATTGTGGCGATGTTGCTCATAGGATGGCGTTGCACAGCGGTCATCCAAGGCCGGATAGAACAGGAGCTGTCCTCTCAGGCAGACCACTTTTCGATCCCGCGCCAGCAGCGCCAGCGCCGCCGCAAGGTTTCCGCCGGAAGAGTCGCCGGCGACGAACAGGTTTGCCGGGTCGGCCCCCAGCTCGGCCGCGCCCGCCACGGATACCCAGTTCAACGCAGACCACAGCGCATTGAGGGCCGCCGGATAGGGGTGCTCGGGCGCGAGCGGATAATCGAGGGCCAGAACCCGGGATCCGCAGCAGTCGGCCAACCAGGCACAGATCGCATGGTGGCTCTCCAGGCCGCCCATGACCCAGCCGCCACCGTGGCAAAAGAAAACGAGGGGGCGACCGCCTTTCCGATCCTTCCGTTCGTAAAGGCGGGCCGGCAAACCGCCGGCGATCAGGTTCCGCCATTGGATCGCCTCCGGCATACTGACGGGCAGGCAACTGGACCGGAATTCATAGTCGGCCCTGAGGCGCGGCAGATCGTCGAAACCGGAAAGGGGCCCGTCGACGAGTTCCGCGCGTGCCTTCAAGAACGCCGCGTATTCTGGATCGATGCCTTTCATCTCGCCGGCGATGATGTTTCGAGCCTAGGGCCTTTCCCGCGAAAGCGAGTTCGCCGTTTCCACGACATGGGGCGCGAGGTTGCGGGCAACCGATTCGGCATTCGATTCGGGGTAGGAAGTCGATATCTGAACGGCGCCCACGGGTTCGCCGTCGACTCCCCGGATCGGAGAGGAAACCGCGATTTCCCCCCGCATCACGCCTTCGGGGACAATGACGTAGTGGTCCAATCGGGCCTGCTCGATCTTCTTCATGATCGAATCCTTGTCCGTGAGCGATTGAGGCCCCTTGGGGACAAGATTTGAACGATCGATGATCTCTTCGGCACGGGCGGGCGGAAGACACGACAGAATGGCGAGCCCGCCGGAGGTGCAGTATGCCGGGTGGCGGCGCCCCACGACCATCGTGCTGTATTTGAGGTCCTCTCCGGGTATGCGAAGCGTATAGATCACGTCCAGGTCATCCGGCTCCACCAGGTTGATCCGCTTCCTCACCAGTTGGCTCAGATTTGTGAGGTACGGAAGCGCGCGCTCCGCAAGCTCGTTCTGGGACAGGTAGATGTAGGAGAAGTCCATCAGCTTGATGCCCGGCGAGAGCCGTTTGGTGTGCGGGTCCTGGCGAAGGTATCCAAGCTCCACCATCGTATGGGTCATGCGATGAACGGAGCTCTTGTTGATGCCTGTCGCCTGGGCGAGTTCCACCAGGTTGAGATCCCGGTACTGGCTGGCGAAAACGCCAAGGATCTTGAAGGCCTTGGCCACCGAATTGTTGAACAACGGGTCTTTGGTGTCCGCCACCGGGCACCTCCATCTGCGCGCACCGCCACGGGCGTATCGGATATCGATATAGCATCGCGAAGATTGACACCGCAACAAAAATTTACTAGAACAAATTATTGAGATGACGTTGCGATATGCGAGACGTCATAGCAACATTCAAATCCGGGATTTCGGCCCTCGGAGGCCGACGAGCAAAGGGGAGGCGGAAATGCTTGTTTCCAAGCTGAAATTTATCGCGTTCGGTTCGGTGGCCATGCTCGCGGCCGGGCTGGCTCCAGGCCCGCAGGCGTTCGCCGGGAAGGGCGACGACACGTTGACCTATGCGGTGCAGTTGGAACTCGAGAGCCTCGACGCCTACTTCAACACAAGCCGGCCGGGCCTCATCCTGTCCCGGTCAATCTGGGACCAGTTGCTATACCGCGATCCCAAGACGGGCGCCTATCTGCCCGCGCTCGCCGAGTCGTTCACCTGGGTCGACGCCGTGACGATCGACATGACCCTGCGCCGGGGAATCGCGTTCCACAACGGCGAAGCCTTCGACGCGGACGATGTGGTCTACACCCTCAACTGGGTTTCCGATCCGGCCAACAAGGTGAAGAACCAAAGGAACGTCAACTGGATCAAGAATGTGGAGAAGACGGGCGATTTCTCGGTCCGGATTCACCTGAAGGACCCGTTTCCCGCGGCCCTGGAGTTTCTGGCCGGGCCGTTGCCGATCTATCCCAACGAATACTACGCGAAGGTCGGTCCGGACGGGATGAGCCGCATGCCGATCGGGACAGGCCCCTACAAGGTCGAGAAGGCCGACCCGACCACGGGAACCGTGGTGATGGTCCGGAACGAGAACTATTTCCCGGCAAGCCCGCGGGGCAAGCCGAAGATCGGTCGATTGGTCCACAAGACCATCACCGACAAGGACACGATCGTCGCCGAACTGATCTCGGGCGGAATCGACTGGGCCTGGAAGATCTCTCCCGATCAGGTCGCCAACATCGGCGCGCTGCCGCATCTCAGCGTCATCGGCGGCGAGACGATGCGGATCGCCTACCTGGGCATGGATGCCGCGGGACGAAGCGGTGACGGCCCGTTGAAAGACGCGCGAGTCCGCCAGGCGATCGCGCATGCGATCAATCGCCAATCCATCGTCGACAACCTGATGAGCGAGGGAAGCCGTGTGGTTCACGCGGTGTGCTTTCCCTCGCAGTTCGGCTGTACCGACGACGTGACCAAGTACGGATACGATCCGGCCAAGGCCCGGGCTCTGCTGGCGGAAGCCGGTTACCCGAAAGGCATCTCCCTGACTCTGGACGCGTACCGCAACCGCGATCTGGCCGAGGCCATGCTCGCCGATCTGGCCGCAGTCGGCATCAAGACCAGCCTGAACTACACCAAGTACGCGGCGACCCGGGACAAGGTCCGCGCCGGCAAATCGCAGATGTACTTCATGACCTGGGGGTCCTACTCGGTCCACGACGTGTCGGCCATCACCTCGCATTTCTTCAAGTTGAGCGACGACGACACGGCCAAGGACACGCAGGTCAGCGCCTGGCTGGAGGAAGGGGACACGTCCCCGACTCCTTCGGTTCGGCTTTCGGCGTACGCGAAGGCGCTGAAGCGCATTGCGGAGCAGGCCTACTGGTTGCCTTTGTGGTCCTATTCATACTTCTATGCGTTTTCGAAGGACCTCGATTTCGTGCCCAGCGCCGACGAAATCCCGCGCTTCTACTCCTCGCGGTGGAAATAGGCGGAATCGCCGGACGGTAAGGCCCCGCGCCCGCGTTGGTTCGCGGCGCGGGGTTCTCCCCGCCCCCCCCGAAAGCGAAACAAGGCATTCCCCGAGATGGGATATTTTCTGAAAAGACTGGGACTGGCTCTGCTTGTCGCGCTTGTCGTTTCCGTCATCAGTTTTGGCGCGCTGCGGATCTCGGGCGATATTGCCACGGCAATCGCCGGCGAAGGGGCCAGTTCCGAGGACATCGAGTTCACCCGCAAACAGCACGGACTGGATCGCCCGCTGCCGATCCAGTACTTGGATTGGCTGTCGCATGCTTTGCAGGGGGACCTGGGAACAAGCCTCTATTTCAGGGTGCCGGTTGCCGAGCTGATCGGCGATCGGCTTCCCATCTCCCTGGCCCTCGGGTGCCTGGCCCTGATCTTCGCGGTTTCACTGGCCGTGCCGTTGGGCGTTGTCGCCGCCCTGAAGCCGAACAGCATCGTCGACCGCCTGGCCCTGTGGTTGGCGGTCGTCGGCCAGGCCATGCCGACGTTCTGGTTTGCCCTGTTGATGATCGTCGTGTTCGGCGCCTGGCTGCGCTGGCTTCCCATTTCGGGCAACGAGTCGTGGAAGAATTTCATCATGCCGGCCATCGCGCTCGGATACTACGCGACACCAGCCATCATGCGCCTCACCCGCGCCGGCATGATCGAGGTGCTGGGCCTGGACTACATCCGGACCGCGCGGGCCATGGGGCTCAGGTCCGGAACCGTCCTGTTCAAGCACGCGTTGCGAAACGCGGTCATTCCCGTCGTGTCCCTGACCGCCGTCCAGTTCGGGTTCATGCTGGGCGGGTCGATCGTGATCGAGAGCATCTTTTCACTCCATGGCGCGGGGCACCTGGCCTGGATTTCGATCTCCCGCAGCGACCTGCCGGTCGTCCAGGGCGTGGTGCTGGTTCTGGCCTTGATCTACATCCTGCTGACACTGCTGGCCGATCTCTTGAACGCCTGGCTCGATCCCCGGCTGCGCATCGAATAGGTGGGCGATGAACGATATCTCCCACGCCCCCTCGTTCGGCGACGACGACTCGACCATCGCGAATTCCCCCACGCCGCGGCAGGCCGCGTATGCCCGGGCGCGCACCCACATCGGCTTGCTGATCGGCGGCGGGGTTCTGCTGACGATGGTCGTGATGGCCCTGTTCGCACCGCTTCTGGCGCCCCACGACCCCTATGTCCAGGATCTGGCCAACCGTCTGGTCGACCCGTTTTGGGGACAGAAGACAAACCCCGCAAACCCGTTTGGCACCGACGGCTTCGGAAGGGACTACCTGTCCCGGATCATCTACGGCGCCCGGGTTTCGCTGTTCATCGGCGCCGTCGCCATGCTGATCTCGGGGTTCATTGGGACCACCATGGGTGTGCTCGCCGGTTACTTCGGCGGCAAGATCGATCACCTCGTCACCTTTCTCATCACCGTGCGGCTGTCCATGCCCGTGGTCCTGGTCGCCCTGGCCGTGGTGGCCATGAGCGGTGGCTCGCTGGGGGTCGTCACCGTCGTCCTGGGCCTGCTGCTGTGGGACCGCTTCGCCGTGGTCATGCGGAGCGCCACCCAACAGGTCAGGCGCCTCGAATTCGTGACCGCGGCCGAGGCGGTCGGAATGGCCTGGCCGAAGATTCTTTGGTCGGAAATACTGCCCAATCTGGCCAACCATCTTATCGTCATCGGCACGCTGGAGATGGCGCATGCCATCGTTCTGGAAGCCGCGCTCAGCTTTCTCGGGCTGGGTGTACAGCCGCCGACGCCGTCATGGGGGCTGATGGTTTCCGAGGCCAAGTCGTACATGTTCTTCGATCCGTGGCTGATCACCATTCCGGGAGTGATGCTTTTCCTGCTCCTGCTTGCGATCAACCTTCTGGGGGACGGCGTCCGGGACGTCACCAGTCCGGGAGAGATCTGGTAGATGGCGGACCGGGACACAACGCCACCACGGTCGGACGGGGCGCCTTCGCCGGCGCCGCTGCTGGTGGTCCGCAACCTTCGCGTCACGCTGCCGACGCTGGGCGGAGACCTGCACGCGGTCCGGGGAGTCGACCTTTCCGTCCGCGCCGGAGAGACCTTTGGCATCGTCGGGGAATCGGGCTGCGGCAAGTCGCTGACCTCGCTGGCGTTGATGAATCTGTTGCCGCGGCATGCCCGGCGCGGCGCCGACCGGATCGAATTCGCCGGCCAGGACCTGCAGGCCCTGGGCGAGCGCCAGATGGGCGACCTGCGCGGCAACAGCATGTCCATGGTCTTCCAGCAGCCGATGAGCTGCCTCAATCCCGCCTATACCATCGGCAATCAGTTGGTTTCGGTATTTCGCCGCCATCGAAAGGTCGGAAGAAGCGAAGCCACCGAGCGGGCCGTCTACCTGCTCGACAAGGTGGGGATCACCGGTGGACGCCGGCGCCTGGGGCAGTATCCACACCAGCTTTCGGGAGGATTGCGGCAGCGGGTCATGATCGCCATGGCGCTGATGTGCGAGCCCGACCTGATCATCGCCGACGAGCCGACAACCGCCCTCGACGTCACGATTCAGGCACAGATTCTGCACCTTCTGGCCGAACTGCAGCAGGAATTCGGAATGTCGATCATCCTGATCACCCACGACCTGGGCATCGTTGCCCGCATCGCGAACCGGGTCGCGGTCATGTACGCCGGCGAGTTCGTCGAGGTCGGTTCGGTCGATCAACTCTATTCCGATCCCCGGCATCCCTACACCAGGGGGCTGTTCGACTGCATCCCGCAGCCCGGCAAGACGCCGCCGGGCGCGCGGCTTGGATTCATTCCCGGAATCGTTCCTTCCCTGTTCGGAAAGACCGCCGGCTGCGCGTTCGCCACCCGATGCGCGAAAGCCGGGGACGCCTGCCGCGATGCCCCACCCTGGCATGGCGATGCGGATGGCCACGAGGTGAGGTGCCACTTCGCGGGCGCCGGCCCGAACCCGACCGCGGCGCCGCCGTCGCAGGGGACGTGACATGAAACGGAACGGCTCGGCGGCCATTCTCGAACTGCACGATATTTCCCGGCAATTCGTCGTCCGGCGGGGCCTGTTCAAGAAACGGCAATTCCTGAAGGCCGTCGACGGCGTTTCCCTAGAACTGAACAAAGGCGACGTGCTGGGACTCGTTGGCGAGTCCGGATGTGGCAAGTCGACCTTGGCACGGATCCTGCTCGGCCTCCTGCCCCCGACTTCCGGCACCGTCCTGTTCAACGGCGCGCATGTATCGGACGCCAACAAGCGGATGATGAAACGACACATCCAACCGATCTTCCAGGATCCCTACTCGTCCCTGAATCCCCGCAAGACAGTCAACGAGATCATCGCCGCGCCATTGGGTGTGCACGGGATCGGCACCGTCCGGGAGCGCGAGCAGGATGTCCGCAGAATGATGGAGCTGGTCGGATTGCCGGCCCGGGCCTTCTACAGCTACCCCGGCCAGCTGTCCGGCGGACAGTGCCAGCGCGTGGCCATCGCGCGTGCGTTGATCATGAAGCCCGAAGTCGTGATTTGCGACGAGCCCACCAGCGCCCTCGACGTATCGGTGCAATCGCAAATCCTGAACCTCCTCCTGGACCTGCGCGACGAGCTGGGCCTCACCTACCTGATCATCAGCCACAACCTTGCCGTGGTGGAGCACATGGCGACCCGCGTCGCCGTGATGTATCTGGGCCGGATCGTCGAGGCGAACGATGCCCGCGCCCTGTTCGGCGCGCCCCGGCATCCCTACACGCGCGCCCTGATGCAATCGGTGCTCACGCCCGAGCCCGGACTGGGTGTGCCGGACAATCACCTCGGATTGGCCTATCCCGATCCGCTCGATCCCCCGGAAGGATGCGGCTTCCATCCGCGGTGCGCCCCTTGCCGGGATGCCGGGCTGGCCATCTGCCGCGCGGAGCGGCCACCCGCGGTCCGCGACCGCGAGGGATGGGTCGAATGCTTTCTGCATTCCGGCAGCGCCGAGCTGCCAAGCCAATAGACGCCCCACGTCACTCCCCTTCAGGACAAACAAACGCCATGGAAAGTTCGATTGAAACGTTGATCCGTCGGGAAGTGGACAGGAGATTTCCGGAACAGGTCGATTTCGTGAAAGAGCTCGTGCGGTTCCCCTCGACGCGGGGAAACGAAGCGGCGGCGCAGGAATTCATGGCCTCCGAGTATCGGGACCGCGGATTGACCGTCGATCACTGGCAAATCGATATCGAGGACATCCGCGACCAGCCCGGATTCTCCCCCGTCCACGTGTCCTACGACAACGCGTTCAACGTCGTGGGCACCAGTCTGCCGGAAAGCAACAGGGGACGAAGCCTTATTCTGAACGGGCACATCGACGTCGTGCCGACGGGGCCCGTCGACATGTGGACACGTCCGCCGTTCGACCCGGTGGTCGACGGGGCCTGGATGTACGGCCGCGGCGCCGGGGACATGAAAGCCGGACTCTCGGTGCCGGTTTTTGCCCTGGATGCCCTGCGCGGGGCTGGCGTCCGACCCGCGGCGCCCGTGCATGTCCAGTCCGTGATCGAGGAGGAATGTACCGGCAACGGCGCGCTGGCCTGCCTGCGGCGCGGATACAGGGCCGACGCCGCCCTCATTGCCGAGCCCCAGGGCGGCAAGGTCATCGGCGCGCAGGTCGGGGTCATCTGGTTCCAGGTCACCATTTACGGCAAGCCGGTGCACGCCCGGGAAACCGGGCGCGGGGTCAACGCGATCGAAGCCGCGATTCCGATGATCCGGGCCCTGCATGACCTCGAGGCGCGGTGGAACGCGCCGGACCGGCGGCATCCGGCGTTCGCCCGCCACGACCATCCGATCAACCTGAACATCGGTCGGATCGAGGGCGGCGACTGGGCCTCGTCGGTGCCGGCCTGGTGCACCGTCGATGTCCGAATCGGCATCTTTCCCGACCGGTCCATCAAGGAGGCCTGCCAGGAGGTCGAAGCCTGCATCCAAGGGGCCTTGCGCGGCAACGGTAGCTCCGACGCACCGCCGCCCAAGATCTCCTTCCACGGCTTCCTGGCCGAGGGGTATGTATTGACCAACGCCGAATCCCCCCTGGCTGTCCTCGGCCGGGCGCACCGGACCGTCGAAGGGACGGACCTTGAACAGCGTCTGTCCACCGCGACCACGGACGCCCGGTTCTTCGGTTTGTACGCCGGAATCCCCGCGCTGGTTTACGGCCCCAGGGCCGAGGAAATCCACGGGTTCGACGAGCGGGTCGACCTGGAATCCCTCCGGCGCTGCACCCAGGTCGCCGCCCTGTTCATCGCCGATTGGTGCGCGCTCGAGCCGGTCTAGGCCGCGTGCCTGACCTGAGCCCCGAATCCTCCTCCAGAATAAGGTAGAGTCCATCGACCACGCGAGGAGATGGACATCAAATCAAAAAAGTGGTGACGCCCGCCGCCAGGCGCAGCGCCGTCACGCATCTTCGCGAGGCCCACGGTGCGTCCGACCCTGGTCCCGGATGGCGCAGCATCCGTCACCTGTGCTAACATTGACGTCCCTACAAGGCAGCGGGGACCGCCGTGCCCGGCAAACGCATTCCCGAAAAGAGGACCCTGTTATCCCTGGGCGTCGCCGTGGGGGCCCTGTGCGCAATCGCCGCCGTCGGCATCTTCGCGTGGTCCTATGAATCCGGCGCCGTCTACGTCGACGAAGCGGACGTGGTGACCCGGAACTGCTGTCCCGAAACACAGTCCGGTCCGGGTTACGGGATGCCGACCCTGCGGGTGGCCATCGCCGCCATGATCTCGCCGGAAACGACCAAGGAATACTACGGCGACCTGATGCGCGAGATCGGCAAGCGGCTCGGGCGGCGGACGGTCTTCCTGCAGCGCAAAACCTATGCCGAGGTCAACCACTTGCTCGAAAAGAAGGAAGTCGACCTCGCCTTCGTCTGCGCCGGGCCCTATGTCGACGGCAATCAGCGCTTTGGCATGGAGATTCTGGCCGTTCCGGTCGTCGACGGCAAAAGCACCTATCGGTCATTGACCATTGTCCATCGCGACAGCGACATCCGGACCTTCGACGACCTGAAAGGCCGACGCTTCGCCTTTACCGATCCCGATTCCAATACCGGGCACCTCGTGCCGCGGTACGTTCTCGCGCAGCGCGGGGCGACCCCGGAGACCTTCTTCAGCGAGACGTTCTTCACCAACAGCCACGACAATTCGATCCGGGCGGTCGCCCTGGGTCTGGCGGATGGCGCCTCGGTGGATTCCCTGGTCTGGAAGTTCATGAGGGACTCGGATTCCCAGATCGCCGGGTTGACCCGCGTGGTCCAGGAGTCGCCACGCTATGGCATTCCGCCAGTGGTGGTCCATCCCAGCCTCGCCGCCGACACCAAGCAACAACTCAGGGAGACGTTCTTGAACCTGGCACAGGACAAGAAGGTGGCGCCGCTGTTGAAAAAGCTGCGCATCGACCGCTTCGTCGCAGGCCAGGATGGCGCCTATGACACCGTCCGCGACATGCAGTCCTGGGTGCAATTGCAGAGCGAACCCCGGGAATGAGCCTGCAGCGCAGGGTGCTGTGGCGCGTATTCGGCCTGTTGTCCCTGCTGATCGTGGCGGTCTGTGTCACGGTCGCCGTGTTTTCCATTCGCGAACACCGGGACATCGCCAAAAACTCCTTCCGCGCCCAAGCACTCTTCGTTGCCGACCAGGTGGAGCGGCTCGTGCTGTGGGATGACCGGGTCGCCCTGAAGGCCCTGTTGACCCGTTTGACCGACGAGCAGTCGGTCGTTACCTACGCCTTTGTCGAAAAAGCGAAAGCCCCCTACGTCGATACCTTCAAGGCCGGCGTGCCGCGCGCGCTCCTCCAGGTCCATGCGGGTGCCCGGGGCGTCTCACTGAAGGCTTGGGAGTCGGCGGCCGGAAAGGTCTTCTACGATATCGCCGCGCCGCTGGAACAGAGCGAGGCGGTTCTGCACATCGGCCTGGCGCGCGACGAGATCGACATCGAATCCCTGCCCAAGGTCTGGACGATCGTGTTGCTGGGGGGCGGTGCGCTGATCATCGGGTTCGTTCTCTCCGGGATCACCGCGACGGTCACCACCCGCGAGTTCAACGAAATGACGGACGCCCTGCGCCTCAGCGAGGAGCGCGTGCGCCTGTTGCTGATCTCGGCGGCGGAAGGCGTGTACGGAATCGATCTGGCGGGCCGCTGCACCTTCATCAACCCGGCCGCGTTGCGGATGCTAGGGTTCACGAGTGAAAACGACGTCATCGGCAAGAACATGCACGATCTCGTGCATCATTCCCACGCAGACGGTTCCCCCTTCCCCAGCCGGTTCTGCCAGTTGCAGGAATCGGCACGGTACGGGCGTTCGATCCATTCCGACGAGGATCTCCTCTGGCGGCAGGACGGCAGCCCCTTCCCGGCGGAACTGTGGTCGCATCCGGTCGAGAAGGACGGCGAATTCGTCGGCGCCGTGGTGACGTTCGTCGACATCAGCGAGCGCAAGGATGCGGAGCGGGAACGCGACCGGCTTCAGCAGCAGTTGTTCGAGGCGCAGAAAATGGAGGCCCTGGGGCAACTCGCGGGCGGGGTCGCCCACGATTTCAACAACCTGCTTTCGCCCATCATCCTGATCGTCGAGGTTCTGCTCGACGACCTGGATCCCGCGAGCGAAGAGGCCAAACGCCTGGGCGATGTCCTGACCGCGGCCCGCAGGGCGCGCAAGCTCGTCCACCAGATCCTGTCCTATTCGCGACCGCAGGAAGCGGAACAGGTGCCGATCGATCTTGCGGACCTCGCGAATGACGTGATCGGACTGCTCAGGCCCAGCCTGCCGGCCAACGTGAGCCTCGAATGCCGGATCGACGCGAACCCGCCGCCCGTCGTCGGCGACTCGGCGGAGATCCATCAACTGATTCTGAACCTGGCGACCAACGCGCTGCAGGCGGTCGAGGCGACCGGCGGACGGATCGAAGTCGGCCTGCGCCGGGTTCATGCCGCCAGGGCGACGATGCTGGCGCGCGGGATCCT
The DNA here is from genome assembly GCA_024236415.1 of Hyphomicrobiales bacterium. Taxonomy (GTDB): domain Bacteria; phylum Pseudomonadota; class Alphaproteobacteria; order Rhodospirillales; family JACKKN01; genus JACKKN01. Next base: position 276,073 of record JACKKN010000003.1, on the reverse strand, counting down.
GCCGGCCGGCGACTATGTCGTCCTCGAGGTGGCGGACAGCGGTTGTGGCATGGACGCGGCCACCAGGGAGCACATCTTTGAGCCCTTCTTCACGACCAAGAGAGGCCGTGAAGGGGCCGGCCTCGGTTTGGCCATCGTCGATCGCATCGTCACCGGCCACGGGGGATACATCAGCGTGGAGAGCGAAACGGGCAAGGGCACGACGTTTTCGGTGTATCTGCGCCAGGGCGACGATCCGGCGGCCGGCACCCATGTCCTTTCGGCGGCGTCGGCATGACCCGTGTTCTGATCATCGACGACGAGGACCTGGTGCGCCGGGCGATTCGCTTCACCCTCGAAAAGGCCGGTTTCGAGGCCGTCGACCTGGCGAGCGGCCGGCAGGCGGTCGACCGACTCGACGGGATCGATCCGGATCTGGTCATCGTTGACCTGGTCATGCCCGACCAGGACGGCTTCGACACCATTGCCCAGATCCAGGAAAAGAACCCCGCCATGCGCATCATCGCGGTGACCGGTGGCGGCCCGACGGGGCCGGATCGGCTGCTGCAGCGGGTGTCGGCCATGGGGGTTGCCTGGGCCCTCAAGAAACCGGTGGACCGGGATGATCTGATCGCCGCCGTGAAGGCCGCCACCGGCCGCGAATAGGGCCCCCGGCCGGCCCGTTTACGCCGAGTTCGGGAATCCCCCGCGGATGGCGACCCCGACCGCCTGGGTCCGGCTGTTCACCCCAAGCTTCTTGAAGATGCCGGTCAGCCGGGCCCGGATCGACACCTCCTGCAGGTGCAGCTTGTCAGCGATCTCGCGATTGCTCATCCCCTGCGCCAGCAGTACCAGGACGTCGCGTTCGCGAGGCGTCAAAGCCTGGAATGGATCTTCGGCGGGAGCCGGTTCCGCCGCCGGTGCCATGGCGGCACCCGGGTCCGAGTCCTCGTCGACGAAAGCGAGGGACGGAACGTAGCGTTCGCCGGAAAGGATGAGGTTGATGGCGCTGTACATGGCGCGGCTGCCGAGGGTTTTCGGGATGAAACCCGCCGCGCCGCACCGGAAGGCCTCAGCGATATCGGGCCGCGAATAGGCCCCCGAAACGATGACAACCGGCGTTTCGCCGACCCGCCGCCGCATGTCGACCAGGCCCTCCATGCCCATCACACCCGGCATTTTCAGGTCGAGGAGAACCATGTCCAGGTCAGGCGTGGCGTCGGCCGTCTGCGCGGCTTCCTCGAAGGTATCCGCTTCGATCAGCTCGATCGCCTCGTCGAAGTGCTTGATGATCAGTTTCAGACCTTCCCGAAAAAGGACGTGGTCGTCGGCAATGAGGATCTTCACGGGGCCAAAAAATTCCCTGAACCGGAAAGAAGTCGCGTGCGCTGACACATTAATACGACATTCCACCGCACGCCAATTTTCGAACGGCCCGCGGCGATTCAAAAAATTCTCCCAAAGATGGTGCGCCCTTTCGCAGAACGCGGTCAAGGCCCAATGCAGATAAACATATGTATCTTAAAGTCGCTATCGAGACTTATTCGCGAAAAAATACCGATATTTAGATGTAATATCCCTGGAAAAATTATGGATATTCCTCTATGCTTGTATGTCATCGGAACCTACCTCGACGAGGCGTGTTCGGTGAGCGCGGAAACGCCAAACCTCCACTAAACACCCGCCCGTCAGGGGCGCTTCCAACCGCGTCTACCGGCCATTGGGGATGGCTGGCCGCCTGGAAGCGTATTGCAGTCAGGAACCATCGTTATGACGAAATTGGGGGGAAGGCTGGCGCTGGTCCTGGCCGCCGGCCTGGGTATTGCCTGTGTCGCCGATGCCATGGCAAAGCCGACGCCTCCACCACAGCCGCCGTCTCGCGCGGCAATCCCGCCGACAACGGCCGACCATTCCCGTTTCGACATCCTGAAGAAACCCTTCGCCACGGGCACCGACGTCACCAAGGCCTGCCTGAGTTGCCACAACGATGCGAACCGGCAACTCCATGCGACCACCCACTGGACCTGGTCTTTCTTCAACGAAAAGACCGGGCAGTCCCTGGGCAAGAAGAACGTCGTCAACAACCTGCTGATGTCCGTGCCGACGAACCAGGCATACTGCACCCGTTGCCACATCAGTTTCGGATGGGTGGACGATGCGTTCGATTTCTCCAACGCCGAGGAAATCGATTGCCTCGCCTGCCACGAAACAACCGGCACCTACAGCTTCAAGAAGATGCACCTGCGGCGGGCCCAGTGCACGACCTGCCACGTCACCTATGACAAGACGCGGGTGCGGGAGGCCGTCGAGCGGCCAGATTTCTCCAAGCTGGCCCTCAGCGTCGGCAAGACGAGCCGGGCCTCCTGCGGTTCGTGCCATTTCAACAGCGACGGCGGCGATGGCGTCAAGCATGGCGACCTCGACATGTCGCTGATCGACCCGCCCCGCGGTGTCGATATTCACATGTCGAAGGACGGCTTGAAATTCGCCTGCGGCACCTGTCACGAGACCGACCGCCACCAGGTTCCGGGCAGCCGCTATGCGCCCGTGTCCAAGGACGTCCGCGGCATGGACGTGGTCGGCGGCAGCCGGGCAACCTGCGAATCCTGCCACGGCCTGCGGCCCCATCCCGCCGGCGCCAACGCCAAGCTCAACGACCACGTCGACCGGGTCGCCTGCCAGACCTGCCACATTCCGGCTTTCGCCCGCGGCGGCCGGCCGACCAAAACCTATTGGGACTGGTCGACGGCCGGCCGCAAGGACGACCGGGGCAAGGAGATGATCGAAAAGGATGCGCAGGGCCGCATCGTCTATTCGACCAAGGAAGGCAGCGCCCAATGGGCCGAAAACATCGTTCCGGATTATGTCTGGTTTAACGGCCGTACCGAGTACAAGACCCTGGCGGCGACCGTCGATCCGGCCGGCACCACGCGGCTCAACGTGCTGGACGGGTCGGCCGATGATCCGCAGGCACGGATCTGGCCGGTCAAGACCATGCGCGGCAAGCAGCCCTACGACGCCGGCAACAAGGTCCTCGCCTCGGTCCATCTGTTCGGCGGCGACAAGGACGCCTATTGGAACTCCTTCGACTGGAATCGCGCCATCTCCGTCGCCATGGCGGCGACCGGCCAAGCCTTCAGCGGCGAGGTCGGATTCATCGAGACCGAGATGCTGATCCCCATCAATCACATGGTGGCCCCGGCCGACGACGCGGTGGCCTGCGACTCCTGCCACGCGAATAACAGCCGGCTGGCCGGCGTCGCGGAGATCTATATCCCCGGACGCGACGCCAATCCCCTACTCGATATCGCAGGAATCCTGATGGTTCTGGCGGCCCTGGTCGGCGTGCTCGGCCATGGGGTGCTGCGGCTCCTTATCGGGTCCCGCAACGGCAGCAAACGGTGAATGTTGTGGAACGGATCTATCTCTTCTCGCGCTTCGAACGCCTTTGGCACTGGTCCCAGGCCGGCCTGATCATCGCCATGGCGATCACCGGCTTCGAGATCCACGGGCTCTATTCGCTGTTTGGCTTCGAAACGGCCGTGGACATCCACACGACCGCCGCCTGGCTGCTGATCGGCCTGTGGATTTTCGCCATCTTCTGGCACCTGACGACCGGCGAGTGGAAACAGTACATCCCGACCTCCGAGCGCGTGCTCGCCGTGGCCCACTACTACGCGCTCGACATCTTCAGCGACAAGCCGCATCCATATCACCGGACGCGGCTTCGCAAGCACAATCCCCTGCAGCGTCTCGTCTACCTGGCCCTGTGGGTCATCATCAACCCGGCCATCTGGGTCTCGGGTCTGCTCTACCTCTTCTACAGCTCCTGGGCCTCGTGGGGCCTGCAATCCCACCTCGATCTCGGTGTGGTCGCCTTCATCCACGTGGCCACGGCCTTCCTGATCGTCACCTTCCTGGTCGTTCACGTCTATCTGATCACCACGGGACATACCGTCCTCGAGCACCTCAAGGCGATGATCACCGGTTGGGAAGCGGTCGACGCCGACCCCAATGTCGAGGCCAAAGCGAAGGAGTAGATGAAGGCCAACCTCAACGACGGATCGTCCATGCACAACGAGCCCCCGAAGTTCACCGACTTTCCTTGCCAGGGATGGCACGCCGATCCCTGAAAACGGAATCCCGCTGATCGTTTAAGGAGACGAGCCATGAAACTCAATCGAAGAGACTTCATTAAGCGGTCGGCCGTGACAAGTGGCGCTGTCCTGACCACCGCGACCGCGCCCCGCGCCAAGGCCCAGACCAATGCCATGAAGGAGGCCAAGGCTTTGCCTGCCTCGCCCTCCAAGGGAGACTGGGTGCCGACCGTTTGCCAGGGCTGCACCTCGTGGTGTCCGGCCGAGGCCTTCGTCCAGGACGGACGGGTGGTCAAGGTCCGCGGCCACCACCTTTCCAAGAGCAACAACGGCTATGTCTGCCCGCGCGGCCATCTCGCGATCCGGCAGATGTACGACCCCGACCGCATCAAGGTGCCCATGAAGCGGACCAACCCGAAAAAGGGCCGCGGTGTTGACCCCAAGTTCGTCCCGATCACCTGGGACGAAGCGCTCGACACCATCGCCGAAAAGATGATGGACCTGCGCCGCAACGGCGAACCCGAGAAGTTCATGCTGATGCGGGGCCGTTACACCTACTGCCGCGACGTCATCTACGACGCCCTGCCGAAGATCTTCGGTTCGCCGAACAACATCTCCCACAGCGCCATCTGCGCCGAGGCCGAGAAGTTCGGCGCCTACTACACGGAAGGCTACTGGGACTACCGGGACTACGACCTGGAGAACACCAAGTACGTGATCTGTTTCGGCGGCGATCCGATCGCGTCGAACCGGCAGACTCCCAACGCCATCCGCCAGTGGGGCAAGGTGCTCGATCGGGCGACCGTGGTGGCGATCGACCCCCGCCTGTCGGCGACGGCGTCGAAGGCCCACGAATGGATGCCGGTCAAGCCGGGCGAAGACAGCGCCCTGGCCCTGGCCCTGGCCCACGTGATCCTCACCGAGGGACTGTGGAGCCGTGAATTCGTCGGCGACTTCAAGGACGGTGTCAACGCCTTCAAGGCCGGCGCCACGGTCGACGAAGCGGCCTTCGAGGAGACGCTGACCCACGGCCTCGTCAAATGGTGGAACATCGAGCTGAAGGACCGCACCCCCGAATGGGCGGAGACGGTCTGCCTGGTGCCCGCCAGCCAGATTCGCCGGGTGGCGACCGGGTTTGCCAAGGCGGCCCCGAACGTCATGTGCTGGATGGCGCCAGGCGCCGCCATGCAGCCGCGCGGCGGCTTCGGCGCCATGGCCGCCCATGCCCTGAACGGCCTGGTCGGTGCCGTCGACAACAAGGGCGGCACGCTGCAGAAGATGAAAACGCCCTACAGCCACATTCCGCTGCACAAGGAGAAGTTCAAGCCCTATGTCGACGAGGTCGCCGCCAAGGGGCTGAAGCACAAGAAGATCGACCAGCGCGGCACGCTCGAGTTCCCGGCCCTGAACAAGAAGCCGGGCGGCGGCGTGGTGACCAACCGCGCGGCCGACGGCATCCTTGACGAGAACCCGAACGAGATCAAGGTGGCCATCGGCTACTGGAACAACTTCGTGTTCTCGGCCACCGGCGCCAGCCGCTGGGAACGGGCGCTGGAGAAGCTCCCCTTCTTCGCGCACGTCACCACCAACCCGGCCGAGATGAGCCAGTACGCCGACATCGTCCTGCCGGCCGCGTTCCACATGTTCGAGCGGTGGAGCCTGATTCCCAGCAAGTACAACCGGTACAGCTACATCGGCCTGCAGGAACCGTCCGCCAAGCGCCTTTGGGACGTGCGCACCGACGAGACCGAGTTCGTCTGGCTGCTCGCCCGCAAGCTGAAGGACAAGGGCTTCCCGAACCTGTTCGACTACTTCCAGAACGAGATCAAGGATCCGGAAACCGGACAGCCCGCCGCCAACGAGACCGAGTTCGGCGAGATCGTCGTCAAGGTCATGACCGAGCAGCTCTGGAACCCGGACAAGTACCACAGCGGCGAGAAGATCAACGGCTGGAAGGAATACGTGAAACTGGGTCTCTGGCAGTCCGACCAGTACCCGTTCAAGAAGCTATGGAAGAAGGGCTTCAAGACCGAAACCAAGAAGTTCGAGTTCTTCAGCGAGACCCTGAAGAAGGTTTTGGGCAAGCACGCCGAGAACCACAACGTCACCATCGACAAGGTCATGGAGGTGACCCAATACGCCGGCCGCGGCGAACAGGTCTTCGTTCCCCACTGGGAACCGGCCAAGTACCACGGCGACGAAAAGGAATTCCCCTTCATCTTCATGGACAGCCGCAGCCGGCTGAGCCGCGAGGGGCGGTCGCAGAACCTGATCGAGTTCTACGAATTCAGGAAGGTCGACCCGGGTGACGTCAGCCATGCCGACGTTCTCAAGGTCAACCCGAAGGACGCCGGCGCCCTGGGCGTGAAGGACGGTGACTGGGTCGAGGTCACCTCTCCCGAAAAGAGCGTCAAGATCCAGGTCAAGCTCTGGGAAGGTGTGCGGCCGGGTACGGTCAACAAGACCTACGGCGCGGGCCACTGGGCCTATGGGCGGATCGCCGCGGCGGATTACGCCAAGCACCTGCCGCGCGGTTTCAACAACAACGAACTGCTTCCGGCCGACTACGACCGGCTCAGCGGTTCGACCGCGCGCCACGCCGTTTCCCGCGTCAAGCTCGCCAAGGTCTGACAGCCGAACGCTGAAAGGAGCGTATCATGTCGAAGAAGTTTGGAATGGTCATTGACCTTCACCTCTGCGTCGGCTGTGGCGCCTGCGCGCTGGCGTGCAAGAACGAAAACAACACCCAGGCCCGGGCCAACGGCCAAAGCCACAACTGGGCCGACTTCACCATGAAGACGGAGGGGACGTTCCCCGAGACCCGGTACGTCACCATGCCGGTCCTGTGCAACCACTGCTCGAACGCCCCGTGCATCGAAGAATGCCCGGTGACGCCGAAGGCCATGTTCAGGACCGACGACGGGATCGTGCTGTTCAACGAGGAACGCTGCATCGGCTGCCTGGCCTGCCAGGGCGCCTGCCCGTACAGCACCCAGAAGCTCGACGACGCCAGCAACTTGGGAGAAACCTACAGCGTCATCAGCTTCAACCCCTTCGAATTAGAGACGCAGACGGAATGGCGCGACACGTCGTCGGCCATCCCCGGCTGCACCGCCAGCGGCGCCGAGGTCGCGCAGGCGGCGGGCGCCCTGCCGCCGGACGCCAACATGTTCATGGCGGGCGACTACAATCCGGCTCGCCGCAAGGGTGTCGTCGAGAAGTGCACCTTCTGCTACCACCGCACGTCCGCCGGCGAACTGCCCGCCTGTGTCGAGGCCTGCCCGGCCGACGCGCGGATCTTTGGCGATCAGAACGATCCGAACAGTGTCATCGCCAAGATCCTGACACAGCAAAAGGCGTCGCGGTTGCGCGAAGAAGAGGGTACGGAGCCCAACGTCTTCTACATCCGCGGCTACAACGAAGCGGCCGTCATGTAACACTGACCGCGCAATCGGGGGCGGAGCCCACGGCTCCGTCCTCCCAATATCCCAGGTGGGACGCCATGAACGAAATGTCGAACCGTCTTGATCCGCGGGAGCGCGCCCGGGCCGACCTCTACCGCCTGCTCAGCGCCTGCTACTACCAACCGGAGGCCGCCTTCCTCGAGGAGGATGTCTTCGGCCAGCTCGAGGAGGCGGCGGCCCGGGTCTGTCCCGATCTCCAATCCGACGCGGCGGCCCTGGGTGACGGGTTCCGCGACACCGATTTGCAAGAACTGACACTCGATTACACGCGCCTGTTTCTGGGACCGTTTGACATCCGCGCGAAGCCCTATGGCTCGATCTATCTGGATGGCGACGGCACCGTGATGGGTGCGTCGACCGCGAACGTGCTCGCGCTCTACCGCGAAGGCGGTTTCGAGATCGCCGACGACATCCACGAGGTGCCCGATCACGTGGCGCTGGAGCTGGAGTTCGCCTATCTGCTGTCCCTGGCCCTGGCGGAGCCGGCGGTGGCCGCCGAACACGCCCGGCGGCGGAACCTGAAACGCCGGTTCGTCGAGGCGCACCTCGGACGCTGGATCAGCCGCCTGGCCGATGCCATGCGGGCTGGCGCCGAAACCGATTTCTACAGGCGGCTGGCCGACTTGACGCAACGGGTCGTCCTGCAGGACCGCCGGGAACTTGGCCAAAGGACCGGGACCGCATGATCGCATCCCTTGGCAGCCATGCGTTGCAGGCCCTGGCGCCCGAGGCGGCGGTCACCGTCGACCCTGCCCGCTGCGTGCGCCACCGCAGCAACCGCAACGACTGCCGCAAATGCCTGGACGCCTGTGCCGCCGGCGCCATCCGGTGGGCGGAGTCCGGGCTGGATGTCGACGCCTCCGCCTGCACCGACTGCCTGGCCTGCCTGGCGGTCTGCCCGACCGCCGCCCTGCACTCGCCCGCCTTTGCCCTGGCGCGTACCCTGAACGGCCTGACCGGCCACCCGCGACCGGTCCTGGGATGCGACCGGACCCCGTCCGCCGACGCCCACGCCCGTGTTCCCTGCCTGGGCTGCCTGGGCAGCGACGAGGTGATGGCGCTGCTGGCCCTGACCCTGAAGAACGGCGTGCAAATCGACCTGACGGGATGCGCGGACTGCCACAACGGCCACGTCGTGGCCACCCTGCGCGCCGCGCACGCGCGGCTTTCCGACCTCCACCCCGCGCACGGGGTCCGGTTGGTCTTCGACGGGCAAAGCCTCGAATTCGACCCCCCCGAGTTGTCACGGCGCGGCCTTTTCTCCCTGTTCCGTCGACGGTCGGCGGATGTGGCGGCACGGGCCGTGCTGGCTTGCGCGGCCGATGCGCCGGCATCGACGTTTGCCGAGAAGCGGGTGCCGGTGCGCCGCCGTCTGCTGCACGCGGCCATGGCCCGCCTGCCGGAAGAGAACCGCACCGCCATGGGCGCGGCGCTTTTCGGCCATGTCGCCTTCACGCCGTCGTGCACCGCCTGCGGCGCCTGCATCGGGGTCTGCCCGACTGGGGCCATCCGGCCCAGTGGCAAAGACGGGCGGCCGCCGCGGTTCCTGGCAGACAATTGCGTTCAATGCCATTCCTGCCAAACCTTCTGCCGCGATCAGGGTGTCCTTGCGGACGCCGGGCGCACGGTCACTTCCAGCGCTTCGCTTCGTCCCGGGCCGACAGTCGCATCCACCCCATTCGGACCGTAACCCGCCATTAGAAAAACGGCAGGCACCCGACATGCAAGAGCGGCCGGCAATGGCACAAATGTGCCTGCTCCTGTTACCCCGGCTGTTACCCCGGAACGAAAAAGGCCCCAGCCGTTTCCGGCTAAGGCCTTGATTTCAATGGTAGCGGAGGAGGGACTCGAACCCCCGACACGCGGATTATGATTCCGCTGCTCTAACCAGCTGAGCTACTCCGCCCCAGGGTGGGTGGGCGCCGGGTTCGGCGCGGACCTGTGCGTATACGGCCAAAGCCCCTGCCAGTCAAGGGGCCCCCTGGCGTTGCGGCGGGCTAGCGCGGCGGGGTGGTTGCGGGGTCCCTGTCAGGGGCGGCCGGCGCGGCGTGGGGGATGGCCGCGGCGCGGGTCCGGGCGGCGGCGCGCTGGTCCTCGGCCAGGCCCGCCGACAGCAGGTCGCGCAGGGGGCCGGTGCCCGGCTGGCCGTCGCGCTCGGCGGCCAGCAGCCAGGCCAGGGCCTGCACCGGGTCCGCCGCCACGCCGTCGCCCCGGGCCAGCAGCACGGCCAGGTTGACCCGCGACGGCAGGTGGCCGTGGCTGGCGGCGGCGGCGTATTCCCGCGCCGCGGCGGCGGCGTCGCGGGGCCCGCCCTGGCCGCGCTCCAGCATCAGGGCGTGGGCGAAACGGGCCTCGTCCAGGCCCTGGTCGGCGGCGGCGGCGTACCAGCGCCGGGCCGCCGCCAGGTCCCGCGCCACGCCGCGGCCGGCGTAGAGCAGGCGCGCCAGGCGCAGCTGCGCCGCGGCGTGGCCGGCGGCGGCGGCCTTGGCGTACCAGCCGGCGGCGGCGGCCGGGTCGCCGGCGCCGCGCTGCCCGGTCTCCAGCCGCAGGCCCAGCAGGTACTGGGCCTGGGGGTCGCCGGCCTCGGCGGCGCGGCGGTACCAGGACAGGGATTCGAGGTAGCCCTCGGGCGCCGGCACCGCATCCGCCGCGCCGGCGGCGCCGGGCCAGGCGGACATCGCGGTCATGCAGGCCAGCGCCAGCAGCAGGGCCCGCGCCGCGCCGCGCGCGCGCGTTGGCCCTGTCCCCGGCATGGACGGCTGCTTGGCCATGGAGTCCCCCGTTCCGTACCCCTCGTTGCGGCGCCGCCGCGTCATTTTCGCGCGGCCTGGTGGCGCCGGTGCCCGGCTCCGGTCCCGCCATGGCGGACCGGCGGTGTCACGATAGCGTAACAAGGTGCGGGGCACCAGGGGTCGTGGCGCCGGGGGTCGTGGCGCCGGGGGTCGTGGCGCAGGGCCGGCCCCGGCGGCGGCGTGGGACTACTTGCGGGGGCGCTTGTTGCCCATGTGGTCCATCCAGCGGGTGATCCCGGGAAGGAAGGGATTGCCGCTGCGCCGGCCGTGGTACACGTGGTCGCGGTACTGGTCCTCGACGTGGCATTCGGTGAAGCCCAGGAACAGGGAGCCGAAGATGAGGGTCAGGTTGACGGCGCTGACCAGGCCCAGCAGGGCCAGGTTCAGGAGCATGTTCTGGCGGATCCAGTGCAGGATCTCGAGCTGGTAGTCGATGGAGATCCAGATCGTGCCCAGGAACAGGGCGGCGCCGAACAGCACCGCGGCGTTGCGGGCCCATTCGTTCTTCAGGCAAAAACGGCGCAAGGCATGCGTAACCATTGGACGTGCTCCTGGTCCCCTCGTGTCTCCAGACCGGCCGGCGCGGTGCGGCCACGCCCGTCCGGTCCCAGCGAACACCCCCACCGCCGGGCGATTGCCTCGCCTCTCAACGCGGTAATTCGCTTTTTATATATATTATAAAAACCTAATATTTTAGTTTGTCACGAAAGGGCCTTGGTTTCAAGCCCTGTTTTGCGGCGCGGCAAGAGTCGGGCGCGCCGCCCCCTTACCTTTTGATTCCAAGGGGTTGATGCCTTGACCCGGGTCAAATCCCGTGCGGCCGCGGGCCGCCCGTGGCCCAGTCCAGCAGTTCCACCGTGTGCACCACGGGCACGCCCACGGAATCGGAGAGCTGCACCAGGCAGCCGATGTTGCCGGTGGCCACCACCTGCGGCGCCGTGGCGGCGATGTTGGCCACCTTGCGCGCCTTGAGCCGGTCGGCCAGGTCCGGCTGCAGCATGTTGTAGGTGCCGGCCGAGCCGCAGCACAGGTGCCCTTCGCGCGGCTCGGCCACGGTGAAACCGGCGCCGCGCAGCAGGTCCTTGGGCAGGGTGGTGATCTTCTGCCCGTGCTGCAGCGAGCAGGCGGCGTGGTAGGTCACCGCCGGCGGCGCCTGCAGCCCGCCCGGCGCCAGGTCCAGCCCGGCCAGGACCTCGCTGACGTCCCGGGCCAGGGCCGCCATGGCCGCCGCCCGGTCGGCCCAGGCCGGATCGTCCTTCAGCAGGTGGCCGTAGTCCTTGACCGTGGTGCCGCAGCCCGAGGCGTTGACGACGATGGCGTCCAGCCCGCCGTCGGCCGCCACCCGCTCCCAGGCCGCCACGTTGGCCTGCGCCGCGCGCTGCGCCGCCGCCTCCTCGCCCATGTGGTGCACCAGGGCGCCGCAGCAGCCGGCCCCGGCGGGCACCACCACCTCGCAGCCGTGGCGGGTCAGCAGGCGCACCGTGGCCTCGTTGATGGCCGGGCGCAGGACCTGCTGGGCGCAGCCGGTCATCAGCGCCACCCGCCGCACCTTGCGGCCCTGGGCCGGGAACACCTGGGGCCGGTCCACCGGCGAGGGCGACGGCAGGTCGCGCGGCGCCATGGCCACCATGCCCTTGAGCCGCCCCGGCATCAGCGCCCTGAACGGCCGCCCCAGCTTGGCCCCCACCAGGGACAGGCGGAACAGCTTGGGGAAGGGCACGGTCCAGGCCAGCATGCGGCGCAGCAGGCGGTCGCCCAGGGGCCGGCGGTAGCTGCGCGCCACGTGCACCCGGGCGCCGTCGATCAGGTGCATGTAGTCCACCCCCGAGGGGCAGGTGGTGGTGCACGACAGGCAGCTGAGGCAGCGGTCCAGGTGGCGCACCACCTTCTCCGTCGCCGGGCGGTCGTTCTCCAGCATGTCCTTGATCAGGTAGATGCGGCCGCGCGGGCTGTCCAGCTCGTCGCCCAGCAGGACGAAGGTGGGGCAGGTGGCGGTGCAGAAGCCGCAGTGCACGCACTTGCGCAGGATGCCGTCGGCCTCGCGGATCAGGGGCCGGGCGAGCTGTTCCGGGGTGAAGCGCGTCTGCATCCCTAGCCCCCGCCCCCCATGCGCCCCGGCGACAGGATGCCGGCGGGGTCGAGCTGGTCCTTGACCCGCCGCGCCAGGGCCGCCAGGGGCGCCGCCTGGGGCTGGAACACGGGCACGGCGGCACGCACGGCGGCATCGGCGCGAACCAGGGTGGCGTGGCCGCCGGCGCCGGCCACGGCCCGGCGCACCACCTGGTGGCCGGCGTCGGCGCGCGGGTCCAGGCACAGCCAGACCTGGCCGCCGGCCCAGTCGTAGAACAGGTGCCCGCCCAGCTCGGCGCGGATGGCGGCGGCGGCGCGCGGCCCTTCCAGGGGCGCCACCGACAGGCGCCAGACCTGCCCGTCGCCGACCGCGCACTCGGCGCCGGCGAAGTAGGACACGTCGCGGACCTCGCGCCACAGGATCTCGGAGTTGCGGCTGTGCAGCTCCTCGCCGCGGCCGACGTCGGCCAGCAGCTCGCGCAGGGCGCGGCAGCGGAACTCCACCGACGCCGCCGGCCCCTCCAGGCGCAGGGCGGTGACCGACTTGCCGGTGCCGGACACCAGGTCCACGGCCGAGGCCGCGGCCACGTCCGCTGGCAGGTGGGCCGCCGCCACCACGTCGTGGGCGCTGCCCGTGGCCAGGGCCATGGCCCGCGCCGCGGCATCGTCCTCGGCGCCCAGGACCAGCACCGTGCGGGTCTTCTCGGGCACCGGCAGGACCTTGACCGACAGCTCGGTCAGGACCCCCAGCGTGCCCATGGACCCGGCCATCAGCTTCGACAGGTCGAACCCGGTCACGTTCTTGACCACGCGGCCGCCGGACTTGAACACCTGGCCGCCGCCGCCGACGGCGCGGAAGCCCAGCAGGTGGTCCCGCGCCGCGCCGTTGCGCAGCCGCGCCGGCCCCGACAGGGCGGCGGCGAAGGTGCCGCCCAGGGTGCCCCGCCCCGCCGGCCCGCCCCACAGGGGCCCCAGGTCGGCGGGCTCGAAGGCCAGGCGCTGGCGCCGCTGCGCCAGCAGCGCCTCGACCTCGGCCTGGGGGGTGCCGGCGCGGGCGGTCAGCACCAGCTCCTCGGGCTCGTACAGCACCACCCCGGCAATGCCCGTGGTCTCCAGGCGGAAATCGGCGGCCACCGGGCGGCCCAGGCCGGCCTTGCTGCCCTGCCCGGCCACGTCCAGGGTCTTGCCCTCGGCGGCGGCCCAGGCCACGGCCTCGGCCAGCTGGGCCTCGTCCCCGGGGCGCAGGGTGGTGCCGTCCATGCTAGAACCGCGGCAGGTCGGGGAACCGGACCTGGCCCTGGTGCACGTGCATGCGGCCCAGTTCGGCGCAGCGGTGCAGGGTGGGATAGACCTTGCCCGGGTTCAGCAGCTGGGCCGGGTCGAAGGCGCATTTCAGGCGCTGCTGCTGCTTGATGTCCTCGTCGCCGAACATCTCGGGCATCAGGTCGCGCTTCTCGACGCCGACGCCGTGCTCGCCGGTCAGCACGCCGCCGACCTCGACGCACAGGCGCAGGATGTCGGCGCCGAATTCCTCGGTGCGCTCCAGCTCGCCGGGCGCGTTGGCGTCGTACAGGATCAGCGGGTGCAGGTTGCCGTCGCCGGCGTGAAACACGTTGGCCAGGCGCAGGCCGTACTTCTCGGACATGTCGCGCATGCGGTTCAGCACGGTGGGCAACTGGCGCCGCGGGATGGTGCCGTCCATGCAGTAGTAGTCCGGCGACAGGCGCCCCACCGCCGGGAAGGCCGCCTTGCGTCCGGCCCAGAAGGACTGGCGCTCGGCCTCGTCGGCGCTGACCCGCACCGAGACGGCGCCGGTCCCCTCGGCGATGGCGCGCACGCGGCCGATCAGGTCCTCGACCTCGACCTCGGGGCCGTCCAGCTCGACCAGCAGCAGGGCCTCGACGTCCAGCGGGTAGCCGGCGTGGACGAAGGCCTCGGCGGCGGCCACGGCGGGCTTGTCCATCATCTCCATGCCGGCCGGGATGATGCCGGCGGCGATCACCGCGGCGACGCAGTCGCCGGCGGCCTCGGCGCTGGCGAAGCCGATCAGCAGGGCGCGGGCCGTCTCGGGGCTGCGCAGGATGCGCACGGTGATCTCGGTGATCACGCCCAGCAGGCCCTCGGACCCGGTGACCACCCCCATCAGGTCGTAGCCGCCCGGGTCCAGGTGCTTGCCGCCCAGGCGGATGACCTCGCCGTCCATCAGCACCATCTCGACCCCCAGGATGTTGTTGGTGGTCAGGCCGTATTTCAGGCAGTGCACGCCGCCGGCGTTCTCGGCCACGTTGCCGCCGATGGAGCAGGCGATCTGGCTCGACGGGTCGGGGGCGTAGTAGAAGCCCCGCTCCTGCACCGCCTGGGTGATGCCCAGGTTGGTGACCCCGGGCTGGGCCACCACGCAGCGGTTGTCAAAGTCGATCTCGAGGATGCGGTTGAACTTGCCCATGGCCAGGGTGATGCCGTCGGCCAGCGGCAGGGCGCCGCCCGACAGCGACGTGCCGGCGCCCCGTGGCACCACCTTGACCCCGGCCTCGCCGCAGTAGCGCAGGATGGCCGCGACCTGGTCCACGGTTTCGGGCAGGGCGACGATCAGCGGCAACTGGCGGTAGGCGGTGATGCCGTCGCAGTCGTAGGCGCGCAGCTCGCTCTCGTCGACGATCAGGTTGTCGGCGGGCAGGATGCGCGACAGGGCGGCGATGATCTCGCCGCGCCGGGCGATGACGTCGGCGTCCGGTTCCGGCATGTGCATGGGCAACTCTCCCCGGCCCGCCGCGGGCGGGCCCTGTCCTTGCCCCATTTTTAGGCGATCCAGCGGTCGGGGAGAACAGAAAAAGCGGTCGCGGCCGGACCGGCCGGCGGCGCTATTCCGTATGGTGGGGCGGGATGGGAGGACGCGGGACCGCCGCGGCGGCGGCGGCAGCGGGACGCGGCGGGCGCCCCGGAACGGTCAGCCCTGGCGGACCTTGTAGCGCGGGTTGCGCTTGTTGATGACGAAGACGCGGCCCTTGCGGCGCACGACGACGCAGTTCTTGTCGCGGGTCTTGGCGGACTTGAGCGAGTTTCTGATCTTCATGGCACCATCCTCGAAACGGGCGCGGCGCCCCACCCGAAGGGCCGAGGGGCGCCCGCGGGCCGGAAAATAGGGGCTGGGCCGGGGCTTGTCAATGGCCGCATGCGGCGACCGGCCGTGCGGACGGCCCGGGACGACGCGACGGCCCGTTTCGGACCCGCCGGGACCCGCGAAGGCCGGTTTCGGGCCGTTTCCGGCCCGATGTCGTCGCGGCAAGCCGTTGCAATTGCGGTAAACCCGCCCGTCCGGCGCAAAAATGTCGTCATTTGTCGTCATTCGCGCGGACCCGGCCAACCGCGCGGGGTCGCGCCGGGCATGGCATTCGGATTCACAATCGCAAAGAGCTGCCAGGAATATATTCTAAATCGGTGCGATTTCAAGGCCCCCAGCGCCGACCGGTGCCCGCGGCCGGCCGGGGCAGGGCCCGGTCCCAGGCCCGCCAGGGGCCGTCGGCGCCGGAGTCGCGCCGGGCCTGGCCGCCCAGGCCGCCCAGGGCCAGCCCCACCACCAGGTCGATCAGGCGGTCGCGCTGGTCCGCGTCGCCAGCCAGGCCCGGCGCCGTGCGGTCCAGGGTCTGGAACACGTGGTTGAAGATGACGCATTGGCCGATCAGCCACAGCCCCGCCGCCAGGGTGACCCCCGGCGCCGTGCCGTCGGGGAAGAACGGCGCCACCACCGCCTGGGCCTGGGCGTGGTGGCGGGCCATTTCGGTGTCCTCCAGGTCCTCCAGGGCGCCGGTCGGGAACTGGGTCTCCCAGGCAATGAGCTGCATGAACCGGCGGTGCGGGTCACGGTCGCCCAGGCGGCCCAGCATGGCGGCGACGAACCGCCGCACCCGCTGCGCCGGCGGCAGGTCGGCGTCCTCGGCCGCGGCCGCCCCTTCCAGGGCCGCCATCTCGCGGAAGGCGGCGCGCACCACCTCGCGGTACAGGGTCTCCTTGGACCGGAAGTGGTAGTTGACCGACGCCGGGTTGACCCCGGCCCGCCGGGTGATCAGGCGCACCGTCGCATGGTGCGGCCCATAGTCGGCGAAGACCTCGGCCGCCGCGTCCAGCAGCCGCGCCCGCGTATCCTGACCCCGTTCCATCGCTGGCCCCCTTCCCGCATCCCGCCGGCCGCCGCGCGGCGGCCCCGCCCTTCCCGCCGGTTTTCAAACAGGCGTTTGAAACGGCGCGGTTCCTACCTTGCAAGAAGCTGGCCGGTTCCGGGGCACGCCCGGGGCCCGCGCCCACGGCGTCCGTGGGGATGCATCTCGACTCTATGAGGGAGAAAACCCATGGAAATCACCAGCAGCGCCGCGGCGCTGTCCCTGGCGGAGATGCAGAAGCTGCATCAGCAGCGGTTCGTCGCCGCCGACACCGACGGCAGCGGCGGCCTGTCGCTGGAGGAATTCGAAGCCGTTGGGCAAAACCTGCCCAGTGGTGGGCAGAAACCTCCGGACGCGCCCACGGCCGCGGAGATCTTTTCCGAGATCGACGCGGACGGGGACGGGAACCTGACCCAGGAGGAATTGCTCGCGCATTTCCAGAAGGTGGAGTCCCGGACCCAGGGCGCCCTGCTGCAGGAGCAGTCCGCGCAACCCACCGGGGGTCCGCCCCCGGGCGGGCCGCCTCCCGGGGGCCCGCCCCCCGGCGGCGGCGAGATCGAAGACCTGGTCTCGCTGCTGTCCCAGCTCAGCGAGTTGGACGACGGGGGCGAAACCCTGCTGTCCAGCCTGCTGGGCGACGGCGAGTCGGCGGATGGCGCCCTGGGCGACGGCGAGAGCACCTCGCTGGCCGAGCGCCTGGCCGCCAACCTGCGGGACTACATCACGCAGCTCTACGAGAGCAGGCTGGAATCCGGTTCCGACTCCCCATCGGAAGTGGAAACCACGGTCTGACCTCGCCCCGGTCCGCGGTCGGCCCCACGGCCGCGGGCACCTCCCCTCCCCCCGGGTCCCCAGCCTTGGGGGGAGGGGTTTTCGTCAGCGTCCCGCGGCCTGGCGCCAGAGGGCGCCGGCGCCGCGCCAGTCGGCCCGGTCGTAGTTGACGTAACCCGAGATGTCGCGCCGCAGGCGCTGGCCGCCGGCGGCCTCGAAATTGACGGCGGGCTGCCCAGCCAATGTCACCCGCCAGGCCGAGCCCTTGGAGAAGGTCTGCAGGTCGGCGCGCTTCAGCGGGCCGGCCACGCCCGCCGCCGCCGCCGCGTCCAGCACCTGCGGCAGGTCCAGGAACCGGGTGGTCAGGGGCAGGGTGACGGACCGGGTGGCGTCGCTGACCGTGATCTGGCGGGCGAAGGTCCCGGCCCGCACCACCATGGCCTGGCGCGCCGACGGGGAATAGTACCGCAGCTCGACGTCATACCCCGCGGCGCCGCCGCCCTTGGCCTCGCGCACCCGCACCGTGGTCGGCACGGCGTCGTCCCGCCACGGCAGGGCCTGGTCGGCCAGAACCCGGCCCACCAGGGCGCGCAGTCCCGCCGGCACGGCGCGGCCGTGCCGCTGCACGGTGGTGAAGTTGGCGGTGCGGGACGAGCGGTGCCAGTCCACCTGCACGCCGGGCGGCTTGCTGAGCGTCATGTGCAGGACGTCGCCGCGCAGCTCGAACCGCACGTCCTGGGACGCCGCGGGGCCCTGGTCGCTGCGGAACGACAGCACCTGGCCCATGACCGCGTAGCGGCCGTGGTCGGTGACGCCCAGGGCCAGGTGGGTGACGTAGGCGCCGCCGGCGCGCAGCTCCAGCACGTCAACGAAGGTGTTGCCCCGGTTGTCGCCGTAGCGGTTCTCCCACACCCCGGCCAGGCCGGCGGCGGCGGCGGGCACGCCCGCCAGCAGGGCCAGCAGGAGAAACGGCAGGGCGGCGGCAAGGCGGAACATGGCGGACGTTCCTTTCGCGAAGGCGTGGTGCCGCGGGCGGTCCCTCAGACCCGGACCTTGAATCCGATCAGGGTCAGATCGTCGCGGCGGTTCTGACTCCCCTGGTAGGCGTCGAAGGTGGCCAGGATGTTTTCGCGCTGTTCGTCCATGGACATGTCGCGCAGCGTGTGGAACATGGTCAGGGCGCGGCGCTTGCCGAACATGCGGCCGCCGTCGCCGCCCACCTGGTCGGTCAGGCCGTCGGTGGCCAGGTAGAACCGGGTCTCGGAGGTATAGGGCACCTCGTGGTTGGTGTAGGGCTGGTCCAGCGGCACCGTGCGGTAGCCCAGGCTGACCTTGTCGCCCTTGACCTCGTGCACCCCGTCGACCTCGGACAGGAACACCGAGAACTTGGCCCCGGCAAAGGTCATGCGGGTGGTGCCGTCGAAGAAGCGGCAGACCCCGATGTCCATGCCGTCGTCGCTTTCCCCGATCTCGGCGTACTGGCCCAGCACCAGCTTGATGCTGCGGTTCATGATGCGCAGCACCCGCGACGGGTCGCCCTCGGGGCATTCGCGGATGGCCCGGTCCAGGGCCCCGGTGGCGATCAGGGTCATGAAGGCGCCGGGCACGCCATGCCCCGTGCAGTCGCCCAGGGCGATCAGGAAACCGTCGTCCAGGCGGCGGTACCAGTACATGTCGCCGCCCACCTGGTCGCGCGGCTGCCAGACCACGAAGTGGTCCGACGTGCTTTCGCCCAGGAACTTCTCGGCCGGCAGGATCGAGCGCTGGATCCGGCTGGCGTAATGGATGCTGTCGGAGATGATGCCGAAGGCCTCGGCCAGCTCCTGCTCGGCCTTGCGGCGCTCGGTGCGGTCGGTCAGGGCGACCACGGCGCCGCCGCCCACCAGGGCGGTGATGCGGATGTTGATCACGGTGCCGTCGGGGGACACCACCTCGCGCTCGCGGAAGCCGGGCTCGCGGTAGTCGGCCAGCCGCTCCTCGACGATCTCGTCCACGTCGCCGGGGCCGTAGAATCCGTTCTCGGCGGCGAAGCGGATGGCGCCGGTCATGGGTCTGCCCTCGGCGACCAGGTTGTCGGGCAGGCCCAGAAGCTGCACGTAGCGCCGGTTGAAGACGCGGAAGTTCAGGTCCTCGTCGACCGAATAGACCCCGTCCGACATGTTGTTCAGGGCCAGGCGGAACATCTCCTCCTTCTCCGCCAGGATCACCTCGGCCATCTTCTGCTGGGTCGTGTCGCTGATCACGACCACGGCGCCGCCGCCGGCGGTGGGGGACTTGCGCAGCTCGACGAACCGCTGATCATCGTCGAAGGCCATCTCGCGGCGCACGTGGGCGTCGTTCATCAGCTCCTCGAGGCGCTTGGCCGTCAGCTCGTCGGGGTCGCCCCAGCCGTAGTCGCCACGCACGGCGTGGGCGCGGATCAGCTCGGCCACCGGTTGGCCGACCCACTCCGCGGTCGGCCGACGGGTCCACTCGACGTCGTCGGGCAGGTCCAACAGCTCGCGCAGACGCTCGTTGGCCAGCACGAACCGCCCCTCGGAATCGAGCATGTACATGGCGTCGCTCATGTGCGTCAGGGCGGCCGACAGCTGGTGCTCCTTCTCGGCCAGGGCGGCCTCGGCGGCCTTGCGCTCGGAAATGTCGCGGACGATGCCGGTGAACACGGTCTCGTCGCCCACCGAGGCGTCGGCCACGGCCAGCTCCAGGGGCAGGTCGCGGCCGTCCTTGTGCCGGCCCACCACCTCGCGGCTCATGCGGATGACGCGGCTCTCGCCGGTTTCGGCGTAGGCACGCAGGTAGTCGTCGTGCAGGCCGCCCTCGCGCCCCGGCATCAGGAGGCTGACGTTGCGCCCCACCACCTCGCCGGCGCGGTAGCCGAAGATGCGCTCGGCGGCGGCGCTGAAGCGGGTGACGATGCCGTCGCCGCCGATGGTGATGATGCCGTCGGCGGCGGTGTCGATGATGGCCGCCAGGGACCGCTCGCGGCGCAGCACGGCGCGGGCGCTGCGGGCATATCCCAGGGCCTGCAGCACCACCAGCACGGCCGACAGGATGGCCAGCGCGGCGATGGTCAGCCGCGCCGGGCGCAGCGACGCCAGGGCCTCGTCCAGGTCCAGCTCGGTCACCATGCCCACGCCCAGGGTCGGGTGCCAGACCCAGGCCCCGGCCACCGGAACGCCGCGGTAGTCGCGGTAGCCGGTCACGTTGACCCCGCGGTCGCCGACCCCGCCGGCGACGGCCTGGCGCACCGCCAGGGTCAGGGGGCCGTCGTCGAGCGGCGGCGTGGAGTCCGCCGCGCGCAGCAGGTCCCGGCCGGGGTCGCGCACCTGGACGTTGAGGATCGACGTCTGCACGTCGCCGATCAGGCCGATCTGGCGGAGCTGTTGGTCGAACCGGCTTTCGCTGACCATCAGGCCGGTGCGGTCGAAGGCATAGGTCTCGCCGCTGAGGCCCAGGCGGGCGCGCTGGAAGATGGACGAGAACTCGGCCGTGGCGTCGATGAACGTCACCAGCACGGCGTCGGACTCGCCGCCATAGCCGGCGACGGGGGCCACCAGGTACATGACCGGGTGGCCGACGGCCACGTTGCCGCGGGCGTCGGGCAGGGACACCGGCGACGGCCGCGGCAGGGACAGGGCGACCTCGCCCTCGGCCAGGCGCCGTTGCACCGTGGCCTCGTCCATGACCTGCCCCCGGGTGCCGACCTGCCCCGGCAGGGAGGATGCCAGCACGGTGCCGTCGCCGGCGATGATGAAGAATTCGGACTGTCCCGCCGCCTTCATCAGGGGCACGAGCTGCTTGCGCAGGCCGGACTGGGCGTAGGCGTCGACCAGGAATGCCGGCTCGCGCGGGACCTGCATCAGCTCGGCGACCCAGCGGCGCACGTCGGCGTCCTGGGACCAGCGCACCGCCGCCTCCCGGTGCCGCTTCTCCCACGCCACCAGGTCGGCCCGGGTGTCGTCCAGGATCGCCTCCAGGGTGTTGCGCAGGTCGACCCGGGTCTCGTCCACCACCAGCTTGTAGCCGCCCAGGGCGAACAGGGCGGTCAGGGCCAGGGCGGCCAGCGCCACCCCGGCCAGCAGGGCGTCGCCGCGGCGCATGCGGCGGCGGTCCTCGCGCGCCTCGGCGCGGCGCCTGGCGGACGCCTGGGATTGCTCGCTTGCAGTGTCGGCGGGATCGCCGTTGGGTTGATCGCCTGGGGTAAGTGCCATTCCAGATCCGGGATGCCTTCCGGGGACCGCGCCGGGGATTGTGCACTCCCCCGGCACCGCCTGTCCATTCTCGCCACAAATGTTAAGAAAAGAAAAAACAATTCGCCGAAACCGCGCCGGTCTCTTTGCCGGTCAACGGTCCCGCTGGTAAAAGACCCGGCACTCCTCTACACGACCGGGCACCACGCGCCGCCCAGGCGCTGTCCAGGCGCTGTCCAGGCCACCCCTGTCACGGGTCGGCCGGTTCCGCCGCGGCCCGCGCCGCCACCGTGACCGGCCGGCCGGGCCCGCGGTCGGCGATCAGCACCCGGGGCTGCTGCAACAGGTAGAACTCGGCCTTCACCGTCGGGTCGGTGATGGGGAAGTTGAAGCGCACGCTGCCGCCGTGGCGCACCTGGCCGCCCCAGAAGCGGACCAGGTCGGCCGGCTCGTCGACGTGGCGGGCGCCGGCGAAGACGTTGGAGCTGACCGGCAGGTTGAAGGCCCGCATCTGGTCGAAGGACAGGCCGTCCTGGTACGGGCTGGCCTGGTCCTCCACCTCGCGCAGCTCCAGCTCGAAGCCGGTCCAGGTCTCGCCGGTGCGGTTGAACACGATCTTGATCATGCTGGCGGCCAGGTGGTCCGGCGCCGGCCGGCCGTCGGCGCTGGACCGCCGGTCGCGGCGGTCGCGGATCACCAGCACCGCCGGCCCCAGGGCGGTGATCTCCTCGACGATGACGATGGGGTCGCGCACGGTGCCGGCGCCGGTGACCGACAGGATGCGGAAGCCGCCGCGCTCGTCGGAGAAGTTCCAGCCGCCGGCGGTCCAGGCCCCGGCCGCGGCCGGCCCGGGGGAGATGGTGACGGCGATGGCGACGGCGGCGGCCGCCAGGGCGGCGGCGCGCCCTATTCGCCCTTGGGGTCCCAGCCCCGCCATTGGCCGTTCCGGGTCGGCAGCGCCACCAGCCGGTCCCGCTTGCCGTCGTACTTCAGCAGGATCGGGGTGCCCGGCTCGTGGTGCTCGGTGTAGGTGCTGGTCACGCCGTTGTGGGACACCGTGGTGACGGTCAGGGTGCCGTCCAGGTCCCCCAGCTCGGGATTGGCCTTGCCCTTGCCGTCGGCGTTCAGCCCGCCGTCGTACAGCACCTTGCCGGCGCCGTTGACCACCGTGACGTGGCGGTAGCGCGGCGGATCGAAGGTCAGCTGCAGGTCCGGCGGGTCGATCTGCGGCACCTCGCAGGCGCCGCCGCTGAGGAACAGGGCCATCAGGCCGGCCGACGCGAAACGGACCCAGGTGCGATACCCCATGGAAGTCTCCCCATGCCAGGTCAAGGTGGCCCTTTGCCACCAGGCGCGTGTCGCCTATCATACCCGCGCCGCCGGCCCGCGGGCAACGGGGCCCCGGGTTTCGGGCGGCGCGATGACGGCAATGTGAACGGGAACGGGGACGGGGACAGGGCATGCGGTTCGCGGTGATGGCGGCGGGGGGCGTGGGCGGATACTTCGGCGGGCGCCTGGCGGCGGCGGGGCACGAGGTGCATTTCATCGCCCGCGGTGGCCATTTGCAGGCCCTGCGAACGAACGGCCTGACCCTGGAAAGCCCGGTCGGCGACCTGCACCTGCCCGACATCTCGGTCACCGACGACCCGGCCGCCATCGGCCCGGTGGACTGCGTGCTGTTCGCCGTCAAGCTGTGGGACACCGAGACGGCGGCCGCGCTGTGCCGCCCCCTGCTGGGCCCCGACACCTTCGTGGTGCCGCTGCAGAACGGGGTCGAGAGCATCGAGCGGGTGGCGGGCGTGCTGGGGGCCGAGCGGGTGCTGGGCGGCATCGCCTACATCCCGGCGGTCATCGACCGGCCCGGGGTCATCCGCCACGGCGGCAAGTTCGCCGGCATCGCCTTCGGCGAGGCCGACAACCGGCAGAGCGACCGGGCCCAAGCCCTGCTGGCGGCCTGCGGCGACGGCGGGTTCGACGCCCGGATCCCCGACGACATCCACGTCGCCCTGTGGGAGAAGTTCGTGCTGCTGGTGGCCATGAGCTCGTGGACCGCCGTCACCCGCGGCCCCATCGGCCCCCTGCGCGAGGATGCGGACATCCGCCCGATGATCGCCGCCACCCTGGCCGAGACCGCCGCCGTGGGCCGCGCCCGGGGAATCGCCCTGCCCGCCGACATGGCGGACCGGCAACTCAAGGTCATCGACAACGTGCCCTTCGACATGAAGGCGTCCATGCTGCACGACCTGGAGCGGGGCAACCGCCTGGAGCTGCCCTGGCTGGCCGGCGCGGTCGCGCGCATGGGTGCCGCGGCCGGCGTGGCGACGCCGGTGATCGCGACCCTCTACGGCGCCCTCAAGCCGTTCGCCGACGGGGCGCCGGCGGCCGGCTGACCCGGCCCTGGACGGCGCCGCCGGCGCCGTGGTAGGGATGGGTCACCGACCTATGTGTGGCTAGGGTTCCGCCGGCTTGCCGGGCCTGGACCGAGCGCCACGGAACGCCGGGTGGACCCGGCAGACACCTGAAGGATTAAGAGCCCAGGGGGGATAGGCGGGACGCGCTTCGGCGCGCCCGTGCCGCTCTTGATCCGAGGTTATAAATGACTCTCCTCGCCCTGGCCCTCGTCCTCGCCGCCGCCGGCTGCCACGCCACCTGGAACCTGCTGGTCAAGCGGGTCAACGGGGGGCCCGAGATGGTGTGGCTGTTCTCGGTCATCGCCGCCCTGCTCTACCTGCCGGTGGCGGTCTGGATCGTGGTCGTCCAGCAGCCGGTGCTGGGCCCGCGCGAGCTGGCCTTCTGCGCCGTCAGCTCGGCCCTGCACATGGCCTACTTCCTGCTGCTGCAGCGCGGCTACCGCCACGGCGACCTGTCCCTGGTCTACCCCACGGCGCGGGCCACCGGGCCGCTGCTGTCGGGGATCGTCGCCGTGGTCCTGTTCGGCGAACGGCCCAGCCTGGCCGGGGCCCTGGGCGCCGCGGCCATCATCGGCGGCGTGTTCTTCCTCACCGGCGGCCTGCGGCGCGGGGGCGCAAGGTTCCGCGCCTCGCTGCTGTTCGGCCTGGGGGCCGGGGCCCTGATCGGCGCTTACACGGTGTGGGACGCCCACACGGTGCGCGCGCTCCTGGTGCCGCCGCTGCTGCTGGACTACGCCTCCAGCCTGGGGCGCACGGTGCTGCTGGCCCCCTATGCCGTGACCCGGCGCGCGGCCATGGCGCGGCACTGGCGCGACCACCGCCTGGCGGTGCTGGGCATCGCCCTGTTCAACCCGCTGGCCTACATCCTGGTGCTGACCGCCCTGGTCACGGCGCCGGTGGTCTACGTGGCCCCGGCGCGGGAATCCAGCGTGCTGATCACGGTGCTGCTGGGCACGCTGCTGCTGGGCGAGGGAGACACCCGCCGCCGCCTGGGCTGGGCGGCGGTGATCCTGGCCGGCATGGTGCTGCTGGCGGCGGGGTGAGGCGCGCACCGGATAACAAAAGAAAAAGCGCCGTGCTGGCGCTTTTCTGTCCCGGGGGCCTGGGCCTTCCCGGGGAGGCGGTCCGCTGGGACCACCCCCCCGGTGGAGGCGTCATGACCCGAGGGCTAGACGATCTTGGCTGCGGCGTCGCCGCCGCGGGAGACCGGGTGCTAGTTGTTGACGGCCTGGTCCAGCTCGCCGCCCACCGAGGTGAACATGTTTTCCAGCGAGCCGCCCATGCCCTTCAGGGCGCCGATGGCGGCGACGGAAACCAGGGCGGCGATCAGGCCGTACTCGATGGCGGTGGCGCCGGAGTCGTCGGAGAAGAACTTGGTCAGGGTCTCGAATTTCATAACATCCTCCATTGGATCTGGGTGACGGCTTTCCTGCCGTGATGGGAATGAGTATGGGGGGCCACCGTTTCTTCGGAATTTCCCCAAAATTTCAAATTCGTTCCGAAGCGATTTTTTTTCGGACCCGGCAAGAAAGCCCCCCGCCCGCGGGGTAGCGCCCGGAAATAAGGCAAAAGAAAAAGCGCCGTTCTGGCGCTTCTTTTTTCCGGGGTCTGGGGCCTTTCCGGGGAGGCGATCTTTCCGTGATCCCCTCCCCGGTGGAGGCGTCATGACCCGAGGGCTTGACGAACTGGGTCGCGGCGGCGTCGCCGCGGGAAACCGGGTGTTAGTTGTTGACGGCCTGGTCGAGCTCGCCGCCCACCGAGGTGAACATCGTCTCGAGGGAGCCGCCCATGCCCTTCAGGGCGCCGATGGCGGCGACGGAAACCAGGGCGGCGATCAGGCCGTACTCGATGGCGGTGGCGCCGGAGTCGTCAGAGAAGAACTTGGTCAGGGTCTCGAGTTTCATAACATCCTCCATGATGTGTGTGGCGGCGTTCGTGCCGTGAGAACCAATATGGAGGCCCGGCATTTCGACCCAATTTCCTGAAAGTTTCAGAACCGTTCCGAGGCGATTTTTTTCGGTTTGGGCGAAAAAAGTTGTGGCGAGGGGGCTGCGTGGATGTCCGGGCCAGGCCCGGGCATGACGTAATCGATTGAAATTTCAACATTTTCGTCATGGCCGGGCCTGGCCCGGCCATCCACGCCCGCCAGGTCGGGTCCGGGCAAAAAATTCTTCTCCGCGCCCCCTGCGCCTCCCCTGCGATCTCTGCGGTCAATAAAAAAGACCACGGAGGACAGTGCGGCGCGCGGAGGGCCGGAACAAAAAAAACCGGCGCCTGGGGGCTGGCGCCGGAGGGGGAGGTGGGGAAGAGAGAGGGAGGGGGGTCCCGGGCGGCGGCGGGGCCGCCGCCTCGGGAAGCAGGGTGCTAGTTGTTGACGGCCTGGTCGAGCTCGCCGCCCACCGAGGTGAACATGGTCTCGAGGGAGCCACCCATGCCCTTCAGGGCGCCGATGGCGGCGACGGAAACCAGGGCGGCGATCAGGCCATACTCGATGGCGGTGGCGCCGGAGTCGTCGTTGAAGAACTTGGTCAGGGTCTCGAATTTCATAACATCCTCCATTGAAACTGTGTGACGGCGTTCGTGCCGTGATGGGAAGAAGTATGGGGGCGCGCCGTTTCCCCGGAATTTCCTGAAAGTTTCAGGCCTGTTCCGGTGAAAAAAAATTTTGTCCCGGCCGCGGCCGGCGAATCCGCCCGCCGCCGCGCGACCGGCCGGCGGCAGAATTATCACTGTGTTTTCAAATGATTAGGGGACAGGAACCGGCACCACACGCGGCCCGGTTTGGGCGCGAAAACCCGTCAGAATCCCTGTTTCAGAAACATTTTCGCGCCCCCGTTGTTCAACGTTTTTGGCGATTTTTTTCGACGGGCCGCCCATGCCGAGTCCGCCGGCAGGCCCCGGCGGGGCGTCAGCGCGGCTCCAGCCGCGCCGCCGCGTCCAGGCGCAGGGTGGCGCCGTTGACCATCTTGTTGGCGCAGACGGCCAGCACCATCTGGGCGAACTCCTCGGGCCGGCCGAAGCGGCGGGGGAACAGGGGCTTCTCGCGGAACGAGCGCACCACGTCGGCGGGCAGGTCCGTGGCCATGGGGGTCTCGAACAGGCCCGGCGCAATGCACACCACGCGCACGCCCCGGGGCGCGAACTCGCGCGCCGCCGGCAGGGTCAGCGACGCGATCCCGCCCTTGGCGGCGGCGTAGGCGCCGTGCCCCACCTGGCCCTCGAAGGCGGCGATGGAGGCGGTGTTGACCACCAGGCCGCGCTCGCCGTCGCGGTCCAGGGGCGGCGCCGCCATCATCTCGGCGGCGCACTTGGTCATGACGCTGACCGTGCCCAGCAGGTTGACGGCGATGACCTTGGCGTAGCGGTCCATGTCCACTGCCCCGTCCCGGCCCACCAGCAGCAGGCTGCCCGGCACGGCGGCGCAGTTGACGTTGACCCGCACCGGGCCGTGCGCCTGGCGCGCCGCCGCCAGGGCCGCGGCCACGGCGTCGGCATCGGTGATGTCGCAGGGCAGGGCCATGCCGCCGACCTCGTCGGCGGTGGTCTTCAGCCCGCGTTCGTCCACGTCCAGCAGCGCCACCCGGGCCCCGGCCGCCGCCAGGGCCTCGGCCGTGGCCCGGCCCAACCCGGACGCGGCGCCGGTGACGACGGCCGCCCGGTCTTTCAGGTCCATGTTTCAGACTCCCCTTGCGGCCCGCACCCCCCGTGCCGTCCCGCAGCGCGGTCCAGCTTGCGGCCCCGCGCGGGGCGGGTCAAGGGAAGAGGATGTGTCGGCGGCGCGGGGCCGAATCCCCTACCCGCCGATCAACTCCAGCCATTCGTCCTCGGTGAGGACGGTCAGGCCCAGCTCGCGGGCCTTCTTCTCCTTCGACCCGGCGCCGGGGCCGGCGACCACGTAGTCGGTCTTCCTGCTGACCGAGCCGGCGACCTTGGCGCCCAGGGCCTCGGCGCGGGCCTTGGCCTCGCCGCGGGTCATGGCCTCCAGGGTGCCGGTGAAGACCACGGTCTTGCCGGCGATGGGCGAGCCGGTGTCGGCCGGGGCCTCGAAGGGGATCACGTCCAGCAGGGCCGCCAGGTCGTCCAGGACCTCGCGGTTGTGGGGCTCGGCGTGGAAGGCCACCAGGTCCTCGGCCACCGCCGGGCCGATGCCGTCGATGTTGGTCAGTTCGGCATAGGCGTCCGAATCGGGGTCCGCCGCCGCCGCCATGGCCGCGCGCCAGGCGGCCAGGTCGCCGTAGGTCTTGGCCAGCAGGCGGGCCGTGGCCTGCCCCACCTGGCGGATTCCCAGGGCGTAGATGAAGCGTTCCAGGGGAATCCGGCGCCGCTCGTCCAGGGCGTCGATCAGCTTCTCGACCGACTTCTCGCCCCAGCCCTCGCGCTCGGCGATCTCGGCGGCGCGACCGCCCAGGCGGAAGATGTCGGCCGGGGTGCGGATCAGGCCGTCGTGGTAGAAGTTGCCCACGTGCTTGCCGCCCAGGCCCTCGATGTCGAAGGCGTCGCGCGACACGAAGTGCTTCAGCCGCTCCACCGCCTGGGCCGGGCAGATCAGGCCGCCGGTGCAGCGCGTGGCGGCCTCGCCGGGCTCGCGCATGGCTTTGCTGCCGCAGATGGGGCATTCGCCGGGAAATTCGAAGGCCGGGCGGGCGTCGTGGCCGTCGTCGCGCACCACCTCGACCACCTGGGGGATCACGTCGCCGGCCCGCTGCACCACCACCGTATCCCCCACCCGCACGTCCAGGGCCGCGATCTGGTCGGCGTTGTGCAGGGTGGCGCGGGAAACGACGACCCCGCCCACGGTCACCGGCTCCAGCTCGGCCACCGGGGTCAGGGTGCCGGTGCGCCCGACCTGGATGGAGATGGCGTTCAGCCGCGTCTGCACCCGCTCGGCCGGGAACTTGTGGGCGATGGCCCAGCGCGGGGCGCGGGACACGAAGCCCAGGCGCTGTTGCCAGTCCAGGCGGTTGACCTTGTAGACCATGCCGTCGATGTCGTAGGGCAGGTCCATGCGCCCGGCGTTGATGGCGTTGTAGTGGGCCAACAGGTCGTCCAGGCCGCGGCACAGGCGCGATTCCGGGTTCACCGGGAAGCCCCAGCCGCGCAGGCGTTCCAGGAACCCCCACTGGCTGTCCCAGGCGGTCTCGGACACGTCGCCCCAGGCATAGGCGAAGAAGCTGAGCGGCCGGCGGGCGGTGAT
The DNA here is from genome assembly GCA_024236415.1 of Hyphomicrobiales bacterium. Classification (GTDB taxonomy): domain Bacteria; phylum Pseudomonadota; class Alphaproteobacteria; order Rhodospirillales; family JACKKN01; genus JACKKN01. The sequence goes on along the minus strand of JACKKN010000003.1, from coordinate 246,948 downwards.
GTTCGAATCCAACTGCCGCAGGGAGCCGGCGGCGGCGTTGCGCGGGTTGGCGAAGACCTTGGCCCCGGCGTCGGCCTGGGCCGCGTTCAGGGCGGCGAAGTCGGCCTTGCGCATGTAGACCTCGCCGCGCACCTCCAGCACCGCCGGGGCGCCGGAAATGGTCTCGGGGATGTCCGCCACCGTGCGCAGGTTGGCGGTCACGTCCTCGCCCACGGCGCCGTCGCCGCGGGTGGCGCCGGTGGCCAGGCGCCCGTCCTGGTAGCGCAGCGAGATCGACAGGCCGTCGATCTTGGGCTCGGATGTCATCTCCACCGGGATCGCCGGGTCGTCGCGCAGCTCCTTGAGGAAACGGCGGATGCCGTCCAGGAAGTCGGCCAGCTCGGCGTCGCTGAACACGTTGCCCAGGGACAGCATGGGCCGGGCGTGGGTGACCTTGGCGAAGCCCTCGGCCACCGGGGCGCCGACCCGGCGCGACGGGCTGTCGGCGCGCACCAGGTGGGGGAAGCGGGCCTCGATGGCGTCGTTCCGCGCGCGCAGGGCGTCGTATTCGGCGTCCGAGATCAGCGGCGCGTCCTTCTGGTGGTAGGCCCGGTCGTGTTTGGCGATCTCGGCCGCCAGGCGCTTCAGCTCCAGCACCGCGTCCAGCTCGGCCAGGTCCTCGACCGCCACGTCGCGGGCGTCCCCGCTCATGCCCCCTCCCCGCCGCGCAGCAGGCTGTCGGCCGCGGCGCGGGCCTCGTCGGTGACCTTGGCCCCGGCCAGCATGCGCGCGATCTCCTCCTGGCGGGCGTCGGCGGGCAGGGCGTCGACCAGGGTCATGACCCCCTCGCCGGCCTCCATCACCGCCTTGGCCACGCGCCAGTGGTGGTCGCCGCGGGCCGCCACCTGGGGCGAGTGGGTGACCACCAGCACCTGCACGGTCGCGGCCAGGGCCGCCAGGCGCGCCCCCACCGCCGCCGCCACGGCGCCGCCGACGCCGGCGTCGACCTCGTCGAACACCAGGGTCGGCACCGGGTCGGCCCGGGCCAGCACCACCTTGAGCGCCAGCATGAAGCGCGCCAGCTCGCCGCCCGAGGCGATCTTGTCCAGGGGCCCCGGCGGCGCGCCGGGGTTGGTGGCCACGGCGAAGGCCACCCGGTCGCGCCCCGATTCGCCCCAGGCGTCCTCGTCCAGGGCCTCGACGCCGGTGGCGAACACGGCCCGCTCCAGCTTCAGCGGCGCCATCTCGGCGGCCATGGCCCTGTCCAGGCGCCGGGCGGCCTTGGCGCGCTCGGCGCTCAGCACCCCGGCGGCCTCGGCGTAGGCGGCGCGGGCGGCGGATTCGGCCAGGCGCAGCTTCTCCAGCTCGGTGCCGCCGTCCTCCACCGCCGCCAGGCGGGCGGCGAAATCGGCGCGCAGGGCCGGCAGGGCGTCGGCGACCACGTTATGCTTGCGCGCCAAGGCGCGGATGGCGAACAGGCGCTCCTCGGCCCGCTCCAGGCTGCGCGGGTCCAGGTCGAGCGACGCCGCCGCCCGGTCCAGGGCCTGCAGCCCCTCGGCCACCGCCTCGGCGCCCCGGGCCAGGGCGGCGATGGCCGCGTCCATGCGGCCCTCGGCCTTCTCGGCGCTGCGTTCCAGCAGGCGCAGGGCGCGGCGCAGGGCGTCCTCGACCCCGCGCCCGGCGTTCAGCTCGCCGGCGGCGTCGTTCATGGCGGCCAGCAGCTTCTCGCCGTGCATCATCAGGGTGCGGGCGGCGGCCAGGGACTCCTCCTCGCCCTCCCCGGGCGCCAGGTCGTCCAGCTCGGCCAGGGCGTGGCGCAGGTAGTCCTCGTCGCGGCGCGCCGCCGCCAGGGCCTCCTCGGCCGCGGCGCGGGCGGCGCCGGCGGCGCGCCAGGCGTCCCAGGCCGCGGCCACGGCGCCGGCGCGCTTCTCCAGCCCGCCATAGGCGTCCAGCAGGGCGCGGTGGTTGGCGGGGCTGAGCAGGCGGCGGCTCTCGAACTGGCCGTGCACCTCGACCAGGGTGTCGCCCAGGCGACGCAGCAGGGCGACCCCGACCGGCTGGTCGTTGACGAAGGCGCGCGACCGGCCGTCGGCGCCCAGGACCCGGCGCAGGATCAGGGGGCCCTCGGCCTCCAGCCCCTGGTCGGCCAGGATCGCCAGGGAGTCGTGGCCGGGGCCCGGCTCGAACACGGCGGTGACGACGGCGCGGTCCTGGCCGTGGCGCACCAGGCGCGCCTCGGCGCGGCCGCCCAAGGCGAGGCCGAGGGCGTCCAGCAGGATCGACTTGCCGGCCCCGGTCTCGCCGGTCAGCACGCCCAGGCCCGGCCGGAAGGCCAGGTCCAGGCGGCGGATCAGGACCACGTCGCGGATGGACAGCGAGGTCAGCATGGAGGGGTCGGCGGAGGCGGGGTCAGCATGGCCGGGCCGGCCCGCCTACCAGAACTTGAACCAGGGCTCGTCGTCGACACGGATCTTCTTCTGCTCGACCATCTCGTAGGAGTCGATGTACCACTCGCTGCCCGGGAAGTTGTGGCCCAGCACGGCGGCCGCCTTGCGCGCCTCGTCGGGCAGGCCCAGGGCCAGGTAGCACTCGGCCAAGCGGTGCAGGGCCTCGGGCACGTGGGTGGTGGTCTGGTACTGGTCGACCACCGTCTTGAACCGGTTGACGGCGGCCAGGTAGTGGCCCTTGCGCTGGTACTTGCGGCCGACGTCCATCTCCTTGCCGGCCAGGTGGTCGTGGGTCAGGTCCATCTTGACCTTGGCGTCGCGGGCGTACTTGCTTTCCGGGAAACGGGCGGTCAGCTCCTTGAGGGTGTCGCGGGCGTGCTGAGTCATGCTCTGGTCCCGCTCCACGTCCGAGATCTGCTCGTAGTAGCTGAGCGCCTTCAGGTAGTAGGCGTAGGGCGTCTGCTCGTTGGAGGGATGGAGCTGGATGAACCGGTCCAGGGCGACGATGGCCTCGTCGTACTTGTTGTTTTGGTACAGGCTGTAGGCGGCCATGATCTGCGCCTTGGTGGCCCAGCGGGAATAGGGGTGCTGGCGCTCGACCTCGTCGAACAGCTTGGCGGCGTCGCCGTACTCCTCCTTTTCCAGGGCGTCCTGGGCCTCGTTGTAGAGCTGGTCCACGGGCCGCTCGACGTAGGGGTCGTCGTTGCTGGACGAACAGGCGGCCAGGGCCAGCAGGGCGGCGGCGGCGCAGGTCCGGAGGGCGGTGGCGAGGCTGGATTTCATGGCGGAACCGCTGCTGTTTCGGCCACGGCCGCCGCGGCGGCGGCCCGGGCGGACTATACCATGGGGCGCGGGGGCCTGTACAAGGCCCAACGGCGCCGGGACGGGCACGAAAAAACCCGGCGACGCCGCCGTCGCCGGGTTCGTTCCGGAAGACCGGGAAATCGGGGCTCAGACCGCTTGGCGCAGCTCCTGCGGCGCCGCCAGGTCGCCCTGGCGCATGACGTCGAAGCACCAGGCCTTGCGGTCGGCGAACAGGGCCCGCAGCAGCTTGTTGTTGGTGGCGTGGCCCGAGCAGCTGCCCTTGAAGTGGCCGACCAGGGGCGCGCCGGCCAGGTACAGGTCGCCGATGGCGTCCAGCACCTTGTGGCGCACGAATTCGTTGTCGAAGCGCAGGCCCTCTTCGTTCAGGACCTTCTCGCCGCTGACCACCACGGCGTTGTCCAGGGACCCGCCGCGGGCCAGGCCGGCGGCCCACAGGCGCTCGACCTCGTGCAGGAAGCCGAAGGTGCGGGCCCGCGACAGCTCCTTCTTGAAGGTGCCGTTCTCGATGCCGACGGTGATCGCCTGGTGGGCCACCGCGGTGCCGGCGAACCGGATCTCGAAGTCCAGGCCGAAGGAATCGGCGGGCACCAGGCTGGCCGAGGCCTCGCCGTCGCGCACGCCCACCGGCCGCAGGATGCGGATCACCCGGCGCGGGGCGTCCTGCTCGACCACGCCGGCGCACTCGATCAGGAACACGAACGGCGCCGCGCTGCCGTCCATGACCGGCACCTCGGGCCCGCTGATCTCGATCTCGGCGTTGTCGATTCCGCAGCCGGCCAGGGCCGACATCAGGTGCTCGACCGTGCCGACGATCACGCCGTTGGCGTCGCCCAGCGACGTGCACAGCCGGGTATCGACCACGTTCCGCCAGCAGGCATCGACGACCGCGCCGTTGCCGGCCAGGTCGGTGCGGCGAAAGACGATGCCGCTGTCGGCCTCGGCGGGCCGCAGCGTCATGCTGACTTTCTTGCCGGTGTGGAGCGCGATGCCCGTGCAGTTGATCGGGCTCTTCAAGGTTTTCTGACGAACGATATCGGACTCGCCGCGTTCTGCGCCCGTCTTTCGATTACCGTTAATATTCCCCATTTCTCGCCCTGCGATTCTTGTTTCAGGTCTGTCGGTGTCTCGATTCCGCACCCGATTCTCCTTGTACGGTTCGAGATTCCTTTGTCACGCCCCCTGGAATACTTGATCGCCGTGGGGTCTGTGTACCAACATCCCCCACGGCGTTCAAATCACTCTTTGTTACCGTTTGTTACGGCTGCTGCGGATTTTCTCCTTTTTATTCAGCACGTTAACGGACGCTTAACCATGTCCCGGTCAGTTCGCCTGGCGGCGCAGGAAGGCCGGAATGTCGAGCAGGTCCTCCTCCGACTTGGAGGCCGAGATCCGCTCCTTGGGGTCCAGGCCGCCCAGGCGACCCTGGGGGGCCTCGGCGGCCGGCTCGGCGGCCTCGGGCGCCGCCGGCTCGTCGCGGCCGTTCTTGCCGAAGCCCAGCAGCTCCAGCTTGCCGCCCTTGTCGGCCTTGGGCTTGGCCGCGCGGCCGGTGCCGGTGACCCGCTCGAACAGGCTGGGCGCCCGGGTTTCCGCCGTTTCCGCGGGCCGGGCCGGGGCCGGATCGCGGTCGCCGGCGCGGGGACCGTTGGTCATGGCCGCCGCGGCGAAGGGATCGGCGCGGCGGCCGGCGCCGGCATCCTGGCGCCCCGCCGCCAGGGGCGGGATGAAGGGCTGCTGCGCCGCCGGCTGCGGCGCGGCGGGCCGCTCGGCGACCGGTTCCGGCGCGACCCGTTCGGCCACGGGCTCGGGCGCCGGTTCCGGGGCGGCCGGCGCCTGGGGCACGGCGGCCTGGGGGGGCGCCACGGGGGTTGCCACGGGGGCCGCCGCGGGGGCGGCCGGGGCGGCCGGCGGGATATGCGCCGCCGGCTTGGCGGGGATGTCGACGCGGCGCGTCTGCGGCCGCTTCCACACGTCGAAGCGGCTGGTATCGGGCCGCTGCGCCGCCACCGGGCGGGGCGCCGCCTGGGTCACCACCAGGGTGTCGCGGATCGGCTCGGGCGCCGGCGCCGGCGCCTCGACCGGGGCTGGGGGCGCCATGGTGTCGACCACGTGGGGCATGGCCGGCTGCGGCCGCACGATCTCGGCGGCGTCCATGCCGGTGGCCACCACCGACACCCGCATCTTGCCCTCCAGGCTCTCGTCGAAGGTGGAGCCGAAGATGATGTAGGCGTCCTGGTCGACCTCGGCGCGGATGCGGTTGGCGGCCTCGTCGACCTCGAACAGGGTCATGTCGGCGCCGCCGGTGATGTTGATCAGCACCCCCTTGGCCCCCTTCATGGAGGTGTCGTCCAGCAGCGGGTTGGCGATGGCCGCCTCGGCGGCGTCCAGCGCCCGGCGCTCGCCGTCGGCCTCGCCGGTGCCCATCATGGCCTTGCCCATCTCGCTCATCACCGAGCGCACGTCGGCGAAGTCCAGGTTGATCAGGCCCGGCATGACCATCAGGTCCGTCACCCCGCGCACGCCCGAGTACAGCACGTCGTCGGCCATGGTAAAGGCGTCGGCGAAGGTGGTCTTCTCGTTGGCGATGCGGAACAGGTTCTGGTTGGGGATGATGATCAGGGTGTCGACGTACTGTTCCAGCTCCTCGATCCCGGCCTCGGCGATGCGCATGCGGTGCGCGCCTTCGAACTGGAACGGCTTGGTCACCACGCCCACGGTCAGGATGCCCTGGTCCCGCGCCACCCGGGCGATCACCGGGGCGGCGCCGGTGCCGGTGCCGCCGCCCATGCCGGCGGCGATGAAGACCATGTGCGAGCCGTCCAGCTCGGCCATGATCTGCTCGATCGACTCCTCGGCGGCGGCGCGGCCCACGTCGGCGCGGGCGCCGGCGCCCAGGCCCTGGGTGATCTGGGTGCCCAGCTGCACGCGGCGGTCGGTGCGCGACTGGGTCAGGGCCTGGTAGTCGGTGTTGGCGGCGACGAAGTCGACGCCCTCGAGCTGCATGCGGATCATGTTGTTGACGGCGTTGCCGCCGGCCCCGCCCACGCCGACCACGGTGATCCGGGGCTTCAGGCCCGGTGTGTTGTTGTTTTCGGGTACGCTCAGGTTAATGGTCATATTGTCCTCCGTGAAATCTCGAAAATCCCTATCGCCCTGCCGCTTGTTCTGGTGGGGTCGGCGCGGCTCGCCTTGGCGCCGGTCGAGGTCGGGCCGCGCGGCGGCGGCGCCTGCGAATCAAACGTTCCCTGTTCAGAAGTTCTCACGTATCCACTGCCCGATCCGGCCAAAGCGGCCGTTCGGCTCCTCCATGGGGCGGGCGGCGGTCTGCACCGCCTCCGCCGGTTGTTGCACGGCGTATCTCAGCAGGCCCACGCAGGTGGCGAAGGCCGGCCCGCTGGCGGCTTCGGCCAGGCCCTCGACCGGCTGCGGCCGGGCCAGGCGCACCTGCTTGTCCAGGGTCTGCCCGGCCAGCTCGCGCAGGCCGGGGATCTGGCTGGCGCCGCCGGTCAGCACCACATGGCGGCCGACGGCCTGGTCGAAGCCCGCCTCCTCGAGGCGGGCGCGCACCATCTCGAAGGTCTCCTCCAGGCGCGGGCGCATGATGCCCACCAGCATGGAGCGCGGCACCTGGCTGGTCTCGCCGTCGGCCTCCTCGCCCATCAGCGGCACCTTCAGCACCTCGCGGTCGTCGGACGGCGACGGCAGCACGCTGCCGTACAGGGTCTTCAGCCGCTCGGCATGGCTGCGCGGGGTCGAGAGGCCCATGGCGATGTCGTTGGTCACGTGGGCGCCGCCCACGGGAATCAGGTCGGTGTGCACCAGCTCGCCGTCGAAGAACACGGCGATCGAGGTGGTGCCGCCGCCCATGTCGATCAGGGTCACGCCCAGCTGGGTCTCGTCCTCGACCAGGCCGGCCAGGGCGGCGGCGTAGGGCGAGATCACCTTGGCCTCGATGTCCAGGTGGCAGCGGTTGATGCAGGTGGCCAGGTTGCGCACGGCGCTGCGCTCGGCCGACACGATGTGCAGGTGCACGCCCAGGCGCTGGCCGTACAGGCCGCGCGGGTCGTGGACGCCGCGGTTGCCGTCGATGGTGTAGCCGACCGGGATGGCGTGCACCAGCTCGCGCTCGCCGGTGCCGTCGCCGTCGTCGCCGTCGTCGTCCAGGGGCAGCTCGGACGGCGCCAGGATGCGGCCCAGGTCGGCGTCGGTGATCTGGTGCCCGGCCACCGACACGTCATAGGCGTGCAGGCGCGAGCGCGGGTGCCCGGCCGACAGGTTGACCACCACCTGCTTGATCTGCTCGCCGGCCATCTGCTCGGCCGCCTCGACGGTGGCGCGCACGGCGGCCTCGGCCTCGTCCAGGCTGACGATGGCGCCGGCGCGCACGCCGTGCGACACCTGGTGCCCGATGCCGGTCACGCGCAGGCCGGCGGCGCCCCCGGCGCGGGCGATCAGACAGCACATCTTGCTGGTGCCGATGTCCAGCGCGGCGATGACGCCGGTGCGCGTCTTGCTCTGTACCCCGCCCTTTCTCATGCTCTCCGATGTCCGTTCTTGTTGTTCATGGTGCCTAGGTCTCCTGCCGGCCGCCGGGCGGGTCGTCGGACCCGGCCAGGGGCAGGCGCAGGATCAGCCGGTCCGGCAGGCGCAGGTCCACCACCACCGGGTCCCGCGCCAGCAGGCCGTGGCGGCGCTCGGCCTCGGCCAGGCGGGCCCAGGCCGCCGCCGGGTCGTCGGCCGGCAGGCGCACGTCGGTGCCGTTGGCCATGCGCAGGTTCCAGCGCCGCCCGCCGACCCGCACCGCGGCGCGCACCCGGCGCGCCAGGTCCGGCTGCGTGGCCAGCATGTCCACCAGCGCGGCGGCCCGATCCGGCGCCCCGGCGCCCACCACCAGGGGCAGGCCGGCGAAGCGGTCCAGGCCGCGCTCGGTGATCACCGTGCCGTCGCGGCCGATCAGGCGGTAGCGGCCCTGGTGCTGCCACACGGCCAGGGGCTGGCGCTCGTCGATGCGCAGCAGGATGGTGTCGGGCAGGCGCCGCTCGACCCGGGCCCGGCGCACCCAGGGCAGCTTCTCGACCCGGGCCCGCACCAGCGCCGGGTCGAAGGCCAGGATCGGCGCCCCGCGGTCCAGTCCCACGGCGCGCAGCAGGTCCGCCTTGGCGGTTTCGTGGCGGCCCAGGACCAGCACGTCGTCGACCCGGAACCCGGCCCGGGCGCTGAGCCCCAGGGCGCGCTGCGTCGCCGCCCCGGCCACCCGGTCGACCCAGCCCGTGCGCCACAGTCCCCAGGCGCCGCCCAGGGCCCCGGACACGGCCGCGGTCAGCACCACGGCGACCACCGTGCGGCGGCGCCACAGGGGCACCGCCGGGCGGCGGCGCGGCGCCCGCGGCCGGCGGCTGGCGGTGGCGGCGCGCGGCGCGCTCATGGCCCGTACTCCGCGTTCTCGACCATCCAGACCATCAGGTCCTGGAACGGCATGCCCAGGTGCGCCGCCTGCTCGGGCACCAGCGAGGTGGGGGTCAGGCCCGGCTGGGTGTTGACCTCGAGGATGTAGACGGTCTCGCCGTCGTAGCGGAAGTCGGCCCGCGACACGCCGCGGCAGCCCAGCACGTTGTGGGCGCGCAGGGCGTAGTCCATGGCGGTGTCGAACACCTCGGCCGTCACCTGGGCCGGCACCTCGTGCTGCGAGCCGCCGGCGGCGTACTTGGCGTCGTAGTCGTAGAAGGTGCGTCCGGTCTTGATCTCGGTCACCGTCAGGGCGCGGTCGCCCATCACCGCCACGGTCAGCTCGCGGCCGTCGATGAACGGCTCGACCATGATCTTGCGGCTGGGATAGGGCCAGTTGTCGCCGGACAGGGGGGCGGCGTTGCTGCCCTCGCGCACGATCTCGACGCCGATGCTGGAGCCCTCGTTCAGGGGCTTGACCACATAGGGCGCCGGCATCACGTCGGCGGCCGAGAATTGGCCGCGCTCCAGGATCTGGTGCTCGGCCACGGGCAGGCCCTCGGCGGCGAACAGGCGCTTGGCCATGGGCTTGTCCATGGCCAGGGCCGAGGCCAGCAGCCCCGAATGGGTATAGGGGATCTCGAGGATGTCCAGCAGCCCCTGCATGCAGCCGTCCTCGCCGTAGCGCCCGTGCAGGGCGTTGAACACGGCGTCGGGCTTGGGGTAGAGGCGGGTCAGCAGGGCGCCCACGTCGCGCTGCACGTCGATGGCCGTGACCCGGTAGCCGGCGTCCTGCAGGGCGCGGCAGACCAGGCTGCCGGTGACCAGCGACACCTCGCGCTCGGCGGACCAGCCGCCCATCAGGACCGCCACGTGCCGGGTCATGGCCGCACCTCGCCGATGCCCGGGCCGCCGCTGCGCGCCGGCACGCCGATGCGGCGGATCTCCCAGCGCAGCTTGACCCCCGAATGCTCGAACACGCGGCGCCGCACCTCCTCGCCCAGGCCCTCCAGGTCGGCGGCGGTGGCGTCCCCGGTGTTGACCAGGAAGTTGCAGTGCATCTCCGACACCATGGCGCCGCCCCGGCGCAGGCCGCGGCAGCCGGCGGCGTCGATCAGCCGCCACGCCTTGTCGCCGTCCGGGTTGGCGAAAGTGCTGCCGCCGGTGGCGGTGCGGATCGGCTGGCTGGCTTCGCGGGCGGCGCGGATCTCGTCCAGGCGGGCGGCGATGGCGGCCGGGTCGCCGGCCGCGCCGCGCAGGTGGGCGGCGACGAAGATCCAGTCCTCGGCCACCGAGCAGTGGCGGTACGAGAAGCCGAGCCCGGCCAGGTCCAGGACGTGGCGCCGCCCGGCCGGGTCCAGGGCCTCGGCCGTCAGGGTCACGTCCTTCATCTCGCGGCCATAGGCGCCGGCGTTCATGCGCAGGGCGCCGCCCAGGGTGCCGGGCACGCCGCTGAGGAACTCCAGCCCGGCGATGCCGGACCCGGCGGCGACCGCGGCGACGTGGGTGTCCAGCGCCCCGGCGCCGGCGATCACGTCCGCGCCCCGGGCCTCGATGGTGGCGAAGGCGCGGCCCAGGCGCACCACCACGCCCGGCACGCCGCCGTCGCGCACCAGCAGGTTGGAGCCCACCCCCAGCACCGTCACCGGCACGTCGGCGGGCTTGCCGGCCAGGAAGGCGGACAGGTCGTCGGCGTCGGCGGGGCGGAACATGACCTCGGCCGGGCCGCCGACGCGGAACCAGGTCACCCGCGACAGGTCGGCGTCGGCCGAATAGCGCCCGCGCACGGCCGGCAGGCGGCCGATCAGGCCGGTGGAGGTGCGCTGCGCCGCCATCATGCCCCGGCCTCCTGGCCCAGGTCGCCGCCATAGCGCAGGCGGGTCAGCTGGTCCGGCAGGGCATGGGCCCAGGCGGTGATGTTGCCGGCGCCCAGACAGACCACCAGGTCGCCGGGGCGCACCAGGTCGTTGACGATCTCGGGCAGGGTCGCCGGGTCCACCAGGGGCATGACCAGCCGGTGCCCGTGGCTGCGCAGGCCCTCGACCAGGGCCTTGCCGTCGATGCCCGGGATCGGGTCCTCGCCGGCCGGGTAGACGTCGGCCACCAGCACCGCGTCGGCGTCGTTGAAGCAGGTGCAGAATTCCTCGAACAGGTCGCGCAGGCGGGTGTAGCGGTGCGGCTGCACCACGGCGATGACCTGGCCTTGCGTGGCCGAGCGGGCGGCCTTCAGCACCGCCGCGATCTCGACCGGGTGGTGGCCGTAGTCGTCGATGACGGTGATGTCGTCGACCACGCCGGTGCGGGTGAAGCGCCGCTTGACCCCGCCGAAGGCCGCCAGGGCCTGGGCCAGGACCTCGTCGGGGATGCCCATCTCGCTGCCGACGGCGATGGTGGCCAGGGCGTTCTGCACGTTGTGGTCGCCGTGCATGGGAAGCCGCAGGCCCTCCAGCGTCCGACTGTCGCCCGCCTTGCGATCGGCGATGACGACGTCGAAGCGGACGCCTTCGGGGCCGGCTTCAACATGGACCGCGCGCACGTCCGCCTGGGGCGTGAAGCCATAGGTCACGACCCGGCGGTCGGACACGCGGGGAATCAGGGCCTGGACCTCGGGGTGGTCGACGCACAGCGCGGCGAAGCCGTAGAACGGGATGTTCTCGACGAAGGCCACGAAGGCCGCGCGCAGGGCGTCGAAGGTGCCGTAATGGTCCAGGTGCTCGGGGTCGATGTTGGTGACCACGGCGATGGTCGCCGGCAGCTTGAGGAAGGTGCCGTCGGATTCGTCGGCCTCGGCCACCAGCCAGTCGCCGCCGCCCAGGCGCGCGTTGGTGCCATAGGCGTTGATGATGCCGCCGTTGATGACCGTGGGGTCCAGCCCGGCGGCGTCCAGCAGCGACGCGATCATCGAGGTGGTGGTGGTCTTGCCGTGGGTGCCGCCGACGGCGATGGACCATTTCAGGCGCATCAGCTCGCCCAGCATCTCGGCCCGGCGCACCACCGGGATCAGGCGCTTGCGCGCCGCCACCACCTCGGGGTTGTCGCGCTTGACGGCGGACGAGATCACCACCACCGCGGCGTCGGCCACGTTCTCCTCGGCGTGGCCGACCTCGACCGGGATGCCCATGGCGCGCAGGCGCGCCACGTTGGCGTTGTCGGCGATGTCCGAGCCGCGCACGGAATAGCCCAGGTTGTGCAGCACCTCGGCGATGCCGCTCATGCCGATGCCGCCGATGCCGACGAAGTGCAGGGTGCCGATGGTCAGCGGAAGCGCCCTCATGCCGCGGCCCTCCCCTCGCGCCCGCCGTTGGCGCCCATCAGCCGCTCCACCAGGTCGGCCAGGCGGGCCGCCGCGTCGGGCCGGCCGAAGGCGCGGGCGGCGTCGGCCGCGGCCTGCAGGCGCGCCGGCTCGGCCAGCACGTCGGACAGGCAGGCGGCCAGGGTCTCGGGCGTGAAGCGGTCCTGGCGCATCATCCAGCCGCCGCCGGCCGCGGCCACGGCGGCGGCGTTGGCGGCCTGGTGGTCGTCGGCGGCATGGGGATAGGGCACCAGGATGGCCGGCCGGCCCAGGGCCGTGGTCTCGGCCACCGTCGAGGCGCCGGAACGGCAGATCACCAGGTGCGCCGCCGCCAGGCGGTCGGGCACGTCGTCGAAGAACGGCGCCAGGTCGGCGTCCAGGCCCAGGGCGCCATAGGCGGCGCGCACCCGGTCCAGGTCCTCGGGCCGGCACTGCTGCGCCAGGCGCAGGCGGTCCAGCAGGCCGCGGTCCAGGCGCCGCAGGGCCTCGGGCACCACGTCGCTGAGCACCCGCGCGCCCTGGCTGCCGCCCAGCACCAGCAGGTTGACCGGCCCGTCGCCGGCCGGCGGCAGGTAGGCCCGGCCGGCCAGGGCGGTAATGGCCGGGCGCACCGGCATGCCGGTGTGCACCAGGGTCGCGGCGCCGTCCAGGGCGGTGCCGCCGGGGCCGGTGACCTGGGCGAAGGAGGTGGCGATGCGCGCCACCCGGCCGGCCAGCAGGCGGTTGGCCCGGCCCAGGATGGCGTTCTGCTCGTGGACCACGGTGCGGCAGCCGCGGCGCACGGCGGCCAGCATGGTGGGCACCGAGGGATAGCCGCCGAAGCCGACCACGGCGGCCGGGTCCAGGCGCTTCAGCAGGCCCAGGGCCTGCCAGGTGCCGATGGCCAGCTCGACCATGCTCTCGACCCGCCCCACCACCGAGCGCCCGGCCACGGCGCCGGCGCGGATGTGGTGGGTTTCCAGGCCGCCCAGCACGCCCTTGTAGGCGCCGCCGCGGGCGTCGGTGACCAGGGCCAGGCGGTGGCCGCGGGCGGCCAGCTCGGCGGCCAGGGCCTCGGCCGGGAACACGTGCCCGCCGGTGCCGCCGGCGGCCAGGGCGATCAGGCGCGGGCTCATTCGGCACCTCCCGGGCGCTCGCGGGTCAGGGCCAGGACGATACCCATGGCGAAGGCCAGCGCGATGGTCGACGAGCCGCCGTAGGACACGAACGGCAGAGTCATGCCCTTGGGCGGCATCAGGCGCAGGGTCGAGGCCATGTTGATCATGGCCTGCAGGCCGAACTGCACCAGCAGCCCGGCCACCGCCAGCAGCACGAACAGGTTGTCGTCCTTCAGCACCCGCGAGAACCCGCGCAGCACCACGAAGGCGAACAGGGCCACCAGCAGCAGGCAGGCGATCACGCCGAACTCCTCGCCGGCGACGGCGAAGATGAAGTCGGAATGGGCGTCGGGCAGGACCTCCTTGACCTGGCCCTCGCCGGGCCCGGTGCCCAGCAGGCCGCCGTTGCGGAACGCCTCCAGGGCGCGCTCGACCTGGTAGTTCTCGCCGCTGGCCGGGTTCAGGAAGGCGTCGACCCGGGCGTGCACGTGGTCGAAGGTGAAGTAGGCGCCCACCACCCCGCCCAGGAACACCAGGCCGACCGCGAACACGAACACCAGCGGCAGGCCGGCGAGGAAGAACTCGACCCCCCAGATGGCGCCCACCACCAGGGTCATGCCGATGTCCGGCTGCAGCAGCAGCAGCGCCGCCACGAACAGGAACAGGGCGGTGGCGATGGCGTGGCCGGGGATGCCGCTGCCGGCGCGCCATTCGGTGAACATCCAGGCGGCGACCACGGCGAAGGCCGGCTTGACGAACTCGGACGGCTGCAGCGACAGGCCGCCCAGCTGGATCCAGCGGGTGGCGCCCTTGATCTCGGGCCCGAACAGCAGCGCCAGGACCATGCCCAGCACGGCGCCGCCCAGGCAGATCACCGCCGCCCGCCGCACCCCGCGCAACGACAGCAGCGACACGGCGAAGATCACCACCACCGCCAGGGGCAGGTACAGGAACTGGCGGATGACGAAATGGAAGGTGTCCAGGCCCACCCGCTCGGCGACCGCCGGCGAGGCGGCCAGGGTCAGCACCGCGCCGCAGGCGGCCAGGGTAAAGAGGGCGGCCAGGGTCCAGCGGTCCACGGTCCACCACCAGCGGCCGATCAGGCTGGTATCGGTGCGCGGGAAGCCGGCGCTCATGGCAGCTCCTCCGCCAGGGATTCGACGGCGGCGCGGAACGCCTCGCCGCGGGCCTCGAAGTCGGTGAACTGGTCGAACGACGCGCAGGCCGGCGACAGCAGCACCACCGGATGGCCGCGCCGGTCGCGCCGGGCGCGGGCGAAGGCGGCGGCCACGGCGGCCTCCAGGGTGCCGCAGACCTGGGCCGGCACGTGGCCGGCCAGGCCGGCGGCGAAGGCCGGCGCCGCCTCGCCGATCAGGAAGGCGGCGCGCACGTGGCGCAGGCGCCCGGCCAGGTCGCCCAGGACCTCGTCCTTGGGCCGGCCGCCGGCGATCCAGTAGATGGCGTCGTAGCTGGCCAGGGCCTTGGCCGCGGCGTCGGGGTTGGTGGCCTTGGAATCGTTGACGAAGGCGACGCCGTCCACCTCGCCCACCAGCTCCTGGCGGTGGGCCAGGCCGGGGAAGGTGGCCAGGGCGGCGGCGATCTCGTCGGGCTCCAGGCCGGCGGCGCGGGCGGCGGCGTAGGCGGCGGCGGCGTTCTGGTGGTTGTGGGCGCCGCGCAGGGTCCCGAGGTCGGCCAGATCGGCCACGGCGCGGGCGGCGCCGTCCAGGTCGTCCACCAGGCGGCCGTCCAGGGCATAGACCCCGCCCGGCGCGGCGCCGTTGCCCGAGACCGGCACGGCGCGCATGGGGCCGGCGGCGCGCAGCGCGTCGAACAGGGCGCGGCTGCGCGCATCGTCGATGCCGACGATGGCGGTGGCGTCCGCGCCCTGGCCGTGGAACAGGCGCTTCTTGGCCGCCACGTAGCCGTCCATGCCGCCGTGGCGGTCCAGGTGGTCGGGGCTGATGTTCAGCAAGACGGCGATGCGGAAGGTCAGGCTCAGGCTCAGGTCGAGCTGGTAGGACGACATCTCCAGCACGTAGAACTGGCCGCGGCCCAGGGGCTCGAAGTCCAGCACCGGGCGGCCCAGGTTGCCGCCCACTTCGACCCGCTGCCCGGCGGCGTCCAGCAGGTGGGCCACCAGGGCGGTGGTGGTGGACTTGCCGTTGGTGCCGGTGATGCCGACGAAGGCGGCGTCGGGCCGGGCGCGGTACAGCAGCTCGATGTCGCTGAGCACCTCGCAGCCGCCGCCGCGGGCCAGGGCCACCACCGGATGGGTCACCGGATGGTCCAGCGGCACGCCGGGGCTGAGCACCAGCGACCGCACCCCGGTCCAGTCGCGGTCGTAGAGGTCGGTCAGCGGAATGTGGTCGGCCGCCGCCGCCTCGCGGGCGGCTTGCGAGTCGTCCCAGGCGAGGACCCTGGCGCCGCTGGCGCGCAGGGCATGGGCGGCGGCACGTCCGGTACGGCCGAGGCCGAACACGGCCACGGTCTGATTGGCGAGGAAGGGCATGGGAATCATCATCCTGCCCTCACCGCAGCTTCAGGGTCGACAGCCCGGCCAGGGCCAGGATGGTGGCGATGATCCAGAACCGGATCACGATGGTCGGCTCGGCCCAGCCCTTCTTCTCGAAGTGGTGGTGCAGGGGGGCCATGCGGAACACCCGCTTGCCGGTCAGCTTGAACGAGATCACCTGCACGATCACCGACACCGTCTCCAGCACGAACAGGCCGCCGACGATGGCCAGCACCAGCTCGTGCTTGACGATGACGCTGACCGCGCCCAGGGCGCCGCCCAGGGACAGCGAGCCGGTGTCGCCCATGAACACGCGCGCCGGCGGGGCGTTGAACCACAGGAAGCCCAGCCCGCCGCCCACCAGGGCGCCGCAGAACACGGTCAGCTCGCCGCTGCCGGGCACCGAATGCAGTTGCAGGTAGCCCGAGAACACGGCGTTGCCGACCAGGTACGAGATCAGCAGGAACACGCTGGCGGCGATCATCACCGGCACGATGGCCAGGCCGTCCAGGCCGTCGGTCAGGTTGACGGCGTTGGACGCGCCGACCATGACGAACACGGCGAACACGGCGAAGAACCAGCCCAGGTCGAGCAGCAGGTTCTTGAAGAACGGCACCGCCAGGGTGGTGGCCAGGGGATCGGGCAGCAGGCGGCTGATCCAGATGGCGGCGGCCAGGGCGGTGACGACCTGCAACAGCAGCTTCAGCTTGCCCGGCAGGCCGGCCGAGCTGCGCCGGGTGACCTTGCGGTAGTCGTCCAGGAACCCGATCACGCCATAGGCCGTGGTCACCCCCAGGGCGGCCCAGACGTAGCCGTTGGTCAGGTCGGCCCACAGCAGGGTGGCGGCGGCCAGGGCGATCAGGATCAGGAACCCGCCCATGGTGGGCGTGCCCTTCTTGGACAGCAGGTGGGATTCCGGCCCGTCGTCGCGGATCGGCTGGCCCGCGGTCTGGCGCGCGCGCAGGGTGCGGATCAGGGCCGGGCCGATGATGAAGCTGATCAGCAGCGCCGTCATGACCGCGCCGCCGGTGCGGAAGGTCAGGTAGCGGAACACGTTCAGCACCGGGAACTGGTCGGCGAGCGGCACGAGCAGGTGGTACAGCATGGCCCCTACCCCCCGTTCGCCGCGCGCGGCGCCGGCTCGGCGTCGACGGCCAGGGCCAGCAGGGCGCGCACCACCAGGCCCGTGCGGCTGCCGGCCGAGCCCTTGACCATGACCACGTCGCCGGCGCCCACGGCGGCGGCGACCAGGGGCGCCAGGGCGGCGCTGTCGACGGCGTGGCCGCCGCGCAGGCCCCGGGGCAGGCGGTCCCACAGGTGCGCCATGGCCGGCCCGGCGGTGTACACCAGGTCGATGCCTGCGGCGGCCACCGGGGCCAGCAGCTCGGCGTGGCGCTGGGCCGCGGCGTCGCCCAGTTCCAGCATGTCGCCCAGCACGGCGATGCGCCGCCCGCCGTCGCCGACCTGGGAATCGCCCAGCACGGCCAGGGCGGCGGCCATGGAGGTGGGGCTGGCGTTGTAGCTCTCGTCGATCAGGTCGAAGGCGCCGCCGTCGATCTCGACCCGGTGGCGGTTGCCGCGGCCCCGGGGCGCCGCCACCAGGGCCATGGCCCGGGCCGCCGCGGCCACGTCGGCGCCGGCGGCGCCGGCGGTGGCCAGCACGGCCAGGCTGTTGATGACCCAGTGCCGGCCGGGGATGTTGACCCGGTAGTCCAGGGTGGTGTCGCCCAGGCGGGCGGTCACGTCCGACCCGGCGGCGTCGGCCACCGCCCGCACCAGGCGCACGTCGGCGTCCGCGGATTCGCCGAAGCCGGTGAAGCAGGCGATGCCGCGGGCGCGGCCGGCGGCGCGCAGGCGGTCGAAGAACGGGTTGTCGCGGTTCAGCACGGCGGCGCCGCCGGGCTCGATGCCGGCGAAGACCTCGGCCTTGGCGTCGGCGATCTGCTCGACCGAGGTGAAGTGGGCACTGTGCACGGCGGCCACCGTGGTCACCAGGGCGATGTGCGGCCGCGCCAGGCGGCTCAGCGGCACGATCTCGCCGGGGTGGTTCATGCCCATCTCGAACACCGCGTAGGCGGCGTCCTCGGGCAGGCGCGCCAGGCTCAGCGGCAGGCCCCAGTGATTGTTCAGGCTGCCGACGTTGGCGTGGGTCCGGTCCTGGGCCGCCAGCACCGTGCGCAGGGCCTCCTTGGTGCCGGTCTTGCCGACGCTGCCGGTGACGGCGATGACCCGGGCCCGGCTGCGCGCCCGCGCCGCCCGGGCCAGGTCGCGCAAGGCCTGCAGGGTGTCGGGCACGATCAGCAGCGGCGCGTCGGCGGCCAGGCCGTCGGGCCGGCGCGCCACCAGGGCGGCGGCGGCGCCCAACTGCAGCGCCGCGGCCACATAGTCGTGACCGTCGTGGTTGGGCCCTTCCAGGGCCACGAACAGGTCGCCGGGCTCCAGGGTGCGGGAATCGATGGACATGCCGGCGGCCACCCAGACCCCGGTGGCGGTGCCGCCGGTGGCCGCGGCCGCCTCCTCGGCGGTCCACAGGGGGGCGCCGGTGACCGGGGTCATGTCCGCGCCTCCTCGGCCGCGCCGTCCATCTCGGCGATGGCGGCACGGACCTCGGCCGCGTCCTCGAACGGCAGCACGGTGTCGCCGACGATCTGGCCGGTCTCGTGGCCCTTGCCGGCCACCAGCACCACGTCGCCGGCGCCGGCGCCGGCCAGGGCGGCGCGGATGGCCTCGGCCCGGCCGCCCACCTCGGCGGCGTCGGGGCAGCCGGCCAGGACCTCGCGGCGGATGGCGGCGGCGTCCTCGGTGCGCGGGTTGTCGTCGGTGACGATGACCTCGTCGGCCAGCCGGGCCGCCGCCTCGCCCATCAGCGGCCGCTTGCCCGGGTCGCGGTCGCCGCCGCAGCCGAACACCACCACCAGGCGCCCCGGGGTGTGCGGGCGCAGGGCCTCCAGCGCCGTCTTCAGGCCGTCGGGGGTGTGGGCGTAGTCCACGTAGGCGGCGGCGCCGGCGGCGGTGCGGGCGACCAGCTCGAGCCGCCCGGTCACCGCCTTGAGCCCGGCCATGGCGGCGATGCCGGCGTCGGCGTCGCCGCCCCCGGCGGTGAACAGGGCCAAGGCGCACAGCGCGTTCATGGCCTGGAAGCCGCCGACCATGGGCAGGTCCACGGTGACGTCGCGGCCCAGCACCTGCAGGTACACGGTCTGCCCCGCCGCCGACGGCGCGGCGGCCATCAGGCGGAAGTCCTCGCCGCCGTCGCCGAAGGTCATGATCCGGCGGTCGCCGCAGGCCTCGGCGAACAGGGTGATCCAGCGGCTGTCGGCGTTCAGCACGGCGACCCCGTCCTCGGCCAGGATGTCGCGGAACAGGCGCGCCTTGGCGGCGGCGTACTCCTCGAGGGTGCCGTGGTAGTCCAGGTGGTCGCGGGTCAGGTTGGTGAACGCGGCCAGGCCCACCCGCACGCCGTCCAGTCGGTACTGGTCCAGGCCGTGGCTGGACGCCTCCAGGGCCACGTGGTCGATGCCGGCGGCGGCCAGGTCGCGCAGGGTGGCGTGCAGGGCCACCGGGTCGGGCGTGGTCAGGCTGGCCCCCGTTGGGAAGCCCGGCGCCACCAGGCCCAGGGTGCCCAGGCTGGCCGCCGGCTGGCCCGCGGCCTGCCACATCTGGCGCAGGAAGGCGACCACCGAGGACTTGCCGTTGGTGCCGGTAACGGCGGCCACGGTGCGCGGCTGGGCGCCAAAGAAGCGCGCCGCCATCAGGGCGAACAGGCGGCGGGGGTTGGCGTCGGTGACCACGGGCACGGCGGGCTCGGCGGCGGCCAGGCGGGTGCCGGGCGGCGCCAGCACGGCGGCGGCGCCGCGGCCCAGGGCCTCGGCGATGAAGCGCCGGCCGTCGGTCTGGGTGCCCGGCAGGGCGGCGAACAGGAAGCCCGGCTCGACCCGGCGCGAATCGCAGGTCAGGCCGGTGATCTCCACGTTGCCGAAGGTTCCGCCGCGCGCCACCTTTTCCACCACTCCCGCCATCAGATCAGTTAACCGCAACCCGTTGTCCCCGCAGGGCCGTGCGGCGGCCTTCCGCCGCCGCCTCGGCCGCCCGTTCGTCGCGGTGCGACCGCAATCGCGCCAACCGCGTCGCCGCGTCCCCGGCCGGAGGAAGACCGAGCATCGGCGCGATGCGGCGCACCACGTTGCCGACCACCGGCGCGGCGACCCAGCCGCCGGTGGCGTAGTTCAAGGTCTGCTTGGTGCCCTTGGGCTCGTCCAGCACCGCCAGCACCACGTAGCGCGGGTCGGACATGGGGAACGACCCCAGGAACGAGGACACCCGGGCGTCGCGGCGGTAGCGGCCGTCGACGATCTTTTCCGCCGTACCCGTCTTGCCGCCCACGTCGTAGCCGTCCACCGCGGCGTTCTTGCCGGTGCCGCGCTGCACCACCAGGCGCATCAGGCCGCGCATCTTGCGCGACGTGTCCGCCGAGAACACGCGGTGGCCGTCGGCGCGCGGCCGGTCCTGGCGCAGCAGGGTCGGCGCCCGGGCGACGCCGCCGTTGACCAGGGCGGTGGCGGCGGCGGCCAGTTGCAGCGGGCTGACGGCGATGCCGTGGCCGTACGAGATGGTCATGGTGGTGACGTCGCGCCACACCTCGGGCACCAGCGGCACGCCGACCTCGGGCAGCTCGACGGCCGCCTGGCGCAGGATGCCCAGACGCTCCAGGTACTTCTGCTGGGTCCGGCCGCCCACGTCCATGGCCATTTTGGCGGCGCCGATGTTTGACGAGTGGATCAGGATCTCGGGCACCGACAGCCAGCGGTTCTCGGGGTGGTAGTCGGTGATGGTGAAGCGCGCCACGCGGATCGGCTTGCTGGCGTCATAGCCGCCGTCCAGCTTGACCCGGCCGCTGTCCAGCGCCATGGCGGCGGTGAACAGCTTGAAGGTGGAGCCCATCTCGTAGACGCCCTTGGCGGCCCGGTTGAAGCCGCGCTCGCCCAGCACGCCGTCGGGGCGGTTGGGGTCGTAGTCGGGCAGCGAGACCATGGCCAGGACCTCGCCGCTGCGGGCGTCCAGCACCAGGCCGGCGGCGCCGGCGGCGCGGAAGGTGTGGCGGGCCGCCGCCAGCTCCTGGTGCAGGATGGTCTGCACCCGCATGTCCAGGGACAGGACCAGCGGTGCGCGGTCGCCGGTCAGGGTCTCCTGGAAGAACTGCTCGATGCCGGCGATGCCGCGGCCGTCGATGTCGGTCAGCCCGACCACATGGGCGGCCAGGCGGCCCTGGGGATAGACCCGCTGCTCGCCGGCGCGGAAGGCCAGGCCCGGCAGGCCCAGGTCGATCACCGCCTGCTGCTGGAGGGGGGTCAGGTTGCGGTGCAGCCACACGAAGCGTGCGCCGCCGCGCAGCTTCTCCAGCACCTCGGCCCGGCCCAGGTCGGGCAGGGCGCGGCTCAGTTTGTCGGCCACCTCGGCCGGGTCCAGGACCTCGGCCGGGTCGGCGTACAGCGAGGCCACGGGCAGGCTGGTGGCCAGCAGCACGCCGTTGCGGTCGACCACGTCGGCGCGGCGCACCGGGAAGGCGCCGGGCACGTCCGCGTCCTCGGCCGCCGCCGGGGCGCCGGCCACCAGGCTGGCCGGCCGGTGCTCGATCAGGCCCAGGTCCACCAGGCGCAGGGCGATGCCGGCGAAGGCCAGGCAGAACACGGCCCCGGCCACCAGCAGGCGGTTGCGGCTGGTCTCCAGGGCCTGCTTGCGGTTGCCCTCCAGGCGGATGGGCGCGCGTGCGCGCAGGCGCGCCGAGACCTGGGCCAGGGTGGCGACCCGGCCGCTCATCGGCCCGACTCCTTGGACAGCAGCCGCTCGATGTCGGCGATGGACATGCGCGGCGGCGCGGCCGGGGCCTGGGTGGTGGGGGCCCGGGTGGTGGGCTTCCGGACAGCGGGGGCCGGCGCCGGGCGGGCGTGGCCGACGCCGGGCTTGCGCGCCAGGTCGGGCCGCTCCTGCAGCACCAGGGTGGCCACGTCGCCAGCCTGCACCACCTGGGCCGGGGTCACCTCCTCCATGCCCAGGTACTGGCCGGCGAGCTGGCGCAGGCGCGCCGGCTCGTTCAGGTTGGCCCACTCGGCACGCAGCACGTGGGCCTCGCGGGTCTCGTCGCGGATGTCGCGGTGCAGGGCCGCCAGCTCCTGCTCCAGGTCCTGGTACTGGTACTTGACGGCGAACAGGGCCAGGCTGAGCAGGCCCGCCAGCGCCAGGAACACGAGGGTCGATTGCCGCACCACCGCGCCCCTCCCCTCAGTTCGCCGGCCAGGCCGGGGCCGCCGTGCGCGCGGCCCCGCGCAGGCGCGCCGAGCGGGCGCGGGGGTTGGCGGCGACCTCGTCGGCGCCCGGCTTCTGGGCGCCCCGGGACAGCAGGTGGAAGGTGGCGGCGCGGCCGGCGGCGGCCGGCGGCAGGTGGCGCGACGGCGCCGGCATTTCGCCGCCGCGCTGGCGCAGGAAAGACTTGACCCGGCGGTCCTCCAGCGAATGGAACGAAACCACGGCCAGGCGCCCGCCGGGCTTCAGCAGGGCCTCGGCGGCGCCCAGGCCCCGGTCCAGCTCGCCCAGCTCGTCGTTGACGAAGATGCGCAGGGCCTGGAAGGTGCGGGTGGCCGGGTCGATGCCGTCGCGCGACCCGCGCACCACGCCGCGCACCACGTCGGCCAGTTGCGCGGTGCGGGTGATGGGCCCCTGGGCCCGGGCGGCGACGATGGCGCGGGCGACGCGGCGCGCCGCCTTCTCCTCGCCATAGCGGTGGATGATGTCGGCCAGGCCGGCCTCGGTCTCGTCGTTGACCACGTCGGCGGCGGTCAGCTCGGAGCCGCCCATGCGCATGTCCAGCGGCCCGTCGCCGCGGAACGAGAAGCCGCGCTCGAAGCGGTCGAGCTGCATGGACGAAACCCCCAGGTCGAAGGCGATTCCGTCGACCCCGTCGTCGACCCGGCCGGCCAGCAGGTCGACCATGTCGCCATAGCGGCCGTGTACCACCTCCAGCCGGCCCGGGAAGGCGCGCGACAGCTCGCGCCCCATCTCGACCGCGGTGGGGTCGCGGTCGATGCCCCACACGGTGCAGGCGCAGGATTCCAGCAGGGCCCGGGTGTAGCCGCCGGCGCCGAAGGTGGCGTCGACGAATACCGCGCCGTCCCGGGGAGCCAGCAGGTCGAGAACCTCGCGCAGCATGACCGGTGCGTGGGGGGTCCGGGCCATGGTCAGCCCTCCCCGGTGGAGTCGGGTGTGCCGCCGGGCGGAACGGGACGGGGCTGTTGCGGTGGCAGGCGCAGGGTGACGCCGCGGGCGCGGGCGCGCTCGAAGGCCGGCTCGCGGTCGCGGGCGTAGGTGGCCGGGTCCCAGATCTGCAGGGCGCCGCCGCGGCCGGCGAACAGGGCCTCGCCGGTGATGCCGGCGTGGTCCAGCAGCTCGGGCGGCAGGACGACCCGGCCCTCGGTGTCGCAGGGCAGGCGGTGGGTGTTCTCGACGATGGCGCTCAGGTCGTCGCGCTCCTCGGAATAGAGCGGCAGGTCGTCGATGGCGGCGACCAGGCGGGCCATGAAGTCCTCGCCCATGGCCTCGATGGCCGGATACTTGAAGGAGGGGTAGGCATAGAGGCCGACGAAGCCCTGGCCCTGGAAGACGTCGCGGAACGGCTTGGGCACGGAAACCCGTCCCTTCCTGTCAATCCTGTTGACATGCCTGCCGACCAGAAGCGCCATGGCGGCCCTCTACGTCCCCACTAAATCCGTCGCACTGCGCCACCCTGAAGCCGCCTTGCGTGCCCGTCGGGCGGGCCCCCGTGGGCCTGCCTGCCCGGCCCGGTTCCCGTTCCGGGGCCAGATTGGGCATTTTTGGGATATCATGGGAAATGATGGGAGTCAATGGGATTAGTCTGGCATTACATGGGTTAACAGGCGGTAATCCTTGGCCCTTTGGCCGTTGGATTTCGCACCGGCGGTAAAACCAAGCAGTCGCCGGCGCCGGCACCAGAAGATGATCAGACAAAAGCCCGGCGGTTATTTGTTCGATCTATGTTCTTTTTGTGGCTTGGGCAAGCCGGGATGAGAAGGGGAAAAGTGCCAGACGGCCTGTAAGCCGGGTTCTGTCCCCGTGCCGCACTTGTCCGAGGGTGGCACGGGGGATGGCCATTCATCTGGGACGCCCGTCGCCGGGCGCCTCGCGCGACACACCCGGACGGCGGCGCGGAAACCCGCCCGCCGGCGGTTTCCGGAGAAACCGGCCGGCCTGCCGTCCCTACTCGGTCTTGCTCCCGGTGGGGTTTACCGTGCCGCCCCCGTTGCCGGGGGCGCGGTGCGCTCTTACCGCACCCTTTCACCCTTACCGGCGGGCCGAGGCGCGCCGGCGGTTTGCTTTCTGTGGCACTTTCCCTGGGGTCGCCCCCGCCGGGTGTTACCCGGCACCGTGTTTCCGTGGAGCCCGGACTTTCCTCCCCCCGCGAAACCGCGGAAGGCGGCCATCCGGCCGTCTGGCAGGTCTAAGGTAGTCCCCGGGCGGCGCCGGGGCAAGGGAACCCGGTCAGTCTTTGCCGAAGGTGGGCCCGTCCTGCTTCACCTCGCCGTTCTCGATCTGGTAGCGGCGGTGCTGCTCGTAGGCCTCGCGCTCGGCCACGTAGGGATCGAGGGCGTTGCGGCTCAGGGCCTCGATCTCGTCCTTGTTGTTGGCGTAGGTGATGGCGTTGTCCACCGAATGGGCCGGATAGAGCGGGTTGATCAGGAAGTTGACCACGTCGCCGGCGGCGTCCCGCGTGTTGGTGGGGCCCAAGACCGGCAGCACGATGTGGGCGCCGCCGCCCACGCCGTTGGCGCCCAGGACCTGGCCGAAGTCCTCGCGCCGGCCGACCACGCCCTTTTCCGTGGCCACGTCGCGGGTGCCGCCCAGGCCCTCGGTCAGGTTGATGAAGAACCGCTCCATGGCGATCTCGGCGTTCTTGTTGTCGCCCTGGAACACGCTGCTGACGGCGGTCACCGGCTCGGTCAGGTTGCGCGCCGTGTTGCCGATGGCCTCCTGGGCCGGCGGCGGGGTGAAGCCCTTGTACAGCTCCACCGCCGGGTTGAGGATCAGGGCCCGCAGGGCGCGGTTGACGCTGGAGGTGACCCGGTTGATGGGCTCCAGGGGGTCGGAGGTCTCCTGCACCGCCGGCTTGTCGCCGTCGGCGGCCTTGTCCGCGTCCGCGTCGGCCGCCACGGCCGCCGTGCAGGCCAGCCCGGCGATCACCAGGGCCGGCAGTCCGGCCCGCCACCCGCGCAGAATTTTCGTCATGCCTCGCCTCCCACCCTTGGCCGCGCCCGTCCGCGGCACGGGGGGAATTATGGCAGATTTCAGGGGCCGGACAAGCGGTCTCACGCCGGCCCGGCGGCGACCTGGGCCAGCAGGGCGCGCAGCAGGCCCAGGGTCTCGGCATCGGCCGCGCCGTCCACCCGGGCGGGCCGGAAGTGGCGCTGGAAGGCGGCGACGGCGGCGCCGTCGCCGGACCCGTAGCCGTAGGCCCGCAGCAGGGGTTCGGCGTCCCCCTCCTCCCCCGCCAGCGGGGCGCCGGGCCACAGGCCGATCCCCTGCCCGGCCAGCCATTGCCAGTCGAACAGCTCGCCCGGGTCCTGCTTGCGGTCCGGGGCCACGTCGCTGTGCCCGACCACGTTGCGCGGCGGGATGGGGTGGCGCGCCAGGACGCCGCGGGCCAGGTCGGCCAGGGCCGCCATCTGGGCGTCGGGGAAGGGGCGGTAGCCGAACTCGTGGCCGGGGTTCACCAGTTCGATCCCCACCGAGCGGCCGTTCACGTCCGCCGCCCCGCGCCAGGACGCCACCCCGGCGTGCCAGGCGCGCCGGTCCTCGGCCACCAGGGCGTGGACCGCGCCGTCCTCGTCGACCAGGTAATGGGCGCTGACCTTGGCCGCCGGGTCGCACAGGCGGTCGAGGGCCGCGGCCGCCGTGCGCATGCCCGTGTAGTGCAGCACCAGCATGTCCACGCGCACCCCGTCCGGGCGCCGGTCGTGGTTGGGCGACGGGCGCGGCCGCGGCCCGCTCACCGCTTCCTCCGGCCGGGCACCAGCTCGACCACCGCCACCCCGGTCACGGTCAGCAGGCCGCCGACGACGATGCGCGCGGTCAGCGGCTCGTCCAGGATCAGCACCGCCAGCACCACCGCCAGCACCGGCACCAGCAGGGTCGGCGGCACCACCTTGTTGACCGGGTACTTGCCCAGCAGGTGGTAATACAGGCCGTGGCCGGCGACGGTGACGAACACGGCGCCGAACACCACCGCGCCCCAGCCGCGCCAGTCGGCGGCCTGCAGGGCCTGCAGGTGGTCGTGCTCCAGCACCGCCGAGGCCAGGAAAAGCTGCGGCGCCGCCAGCAGGGCGATGCGCGCGTTCAGCACGAACACGTTCACCGGCCCCAGCTTCTTGATCTGCACCGAGGCCAGGGCGAAGGTGAAGGCGGCGCCGACGATCATCAGCAGGTACAGGGGATCGATGCCGGCGCGCACGTCGCCCGAGATGGTGTAGACCCCGGCGAAGGCCAGCACGATGCCGCCGATCTGCATCGGCCCCGTGCGCTCGCGGAAGAACAGCGCCGCCAGCAGCACCGAGAACGGCACCATCAGCTGGGTGGTGATGGCGGCGGCGGCGGCGTCGACCCCGCGCAGGCCGGTGAACATGAGGCTGAAGTGCAGGGCGCCGAGCACGAACGAGATCGCCGCCACCGGCAGCAGCGCCGGGCCGGGCCGGCGCAGGAACGGGAACAGCAGCACCGCCACCAGGGTGAAGCGCAGGGCCACCAGCAGGATCGGCGGGATCTGCGCCACCCCCAGCTTGCCGATGATGAAGTTGCAGGCCCAGATCAGGACCATGGACGACAGGGCCAGCAGGTCCAGCGGGCGCATGGCCGGGGCCCGCTCCTCGGCCATCGCCGGGGCGCTCATTTCAGGCCGCGCTGGCGTTCGATCCGGTCGTAGGCGGCGTTGATGCTGGCCATCTTCTCGTTGGCCAGGTCGACGAATTCCTGCGGCAGGCCCTGGGCGATCAGCTTGTCGGGGTGGTTCTCGCGGATCAGGGCCCGGTAGGCGGCCTTGACCTCGGCGTCGCTGGCGCCGGGGGCCACGCCCAGCACCTCGTAGGGGTCCACCGCCGCCTCGGCGCCCATGTGGCTGACCCGCACCCGCTCGAACCCGTGGGCGTCCAGGCCGAAGATCTCGCCGACCTGGCGCAGGTAGGCCATCTCGGCCGGGTGCACCACCCCGTCGGCGACGGCGATGTGGAACAGACCGCCCAGCAGCTCCTCCAGCACGGCCGGCTCGTGGGCGAACATCTTGGCCACCTGCTGGGCATAGGGCTCGAAGCCGCTGGCGTCGCGGCGGGCCTCGTCGAACACGCGGCCGACGCCCTTGGCCTCGCCGGGCGGGATGCGGAACACGTTCTTGAAGGCGTTGACCTCGTCGCGGGTGACCACGCCGTCGGCCTTGGCCATCTTGGCCGACAGCACGATCATGGCGATGGTAAAGGCGACCTGGCGGGTGGCCGACGATTCGGGGGTCGCGTCGCCCTCGCCGCGGATCCTGTCCACGGCATGGCCGGCGACCACGCCCAGCAGCGCGCCCAGCGGCCCGCCCAGGGCGTAGCCGGCGGCGCCGCCGATGATCTTGCCCCAGATGCTCATGGTGAATCGCGCCCCCTGCGGGCCGCCGGACCGGCGGTCTTCGACGCTAAGATAGCCGTTGCGGAGGGGCAGGCAAGCCCCTTGGGGACCCGGCGCCGGCGTCACACGCCCAGGCGCCCCACCCCCGGCATCTTCAGGGTCAGGTCCAGGGGGTCGATGCCGAAGGTCAGGCCCAGGATGTTGACCTCGACCCCCTCCTCGATCCCGGCGGCGATGCCCAGCAGGCCCAGCACCGAGAACTGGAACCCGGTGCCGCTGGTGGTGCGGGCCACGGGCAGGCCGCCGGTCAGGTAGTCCTTGCCGATGGCCGTGGGCGGCAGGTCGGCGCGCAGCTCGGGCACTGCGCGCAGGACGTGGGCGGTGAAGGTGTTGGAGTTGGGCCCGGGCCACACCCGGTAGGTGTCGGCGAAGGGATAGGCCATGGCGGCGTCGTGGATGCGGCGGATCAGGTCGTCGACCCCGGCGCCGCGGGCCTGGGCCACCACTTCGGGGTCGTTGCCGAACCAGCGCCGGTCGGGCGCCTGCTGATGCACGGCCAGGGCCGAATGGCCGCGGTAGTGGCGCCAGCCGATGACCTCGTAGATGGTGTAGGCCGGCGCGTTGCCGGGCTTGACGGCGATCCAGGTGTGCACGCCAAAGGCGCCGCGCCAGCCATAGGTGCGCGCGGCATAGACCTGGACCACGGCCTCGGGGGTGGTGGCCGGATCGGGGGCGATGCCCAGGGGCTCGCGGCTGGCCGACCACCAGTCGTCGGCGCGGGCCTGGAACACCTTGGCCGCGACGCCCGCGGCGACGGCCAACAGCAGGAGAAAGAGAAGCACCTTCATCATGGCGAAGATAGTCCCATCCGGGCGCGGCGCCAACAGGGCCGCCGTCACGAGGGCGTGATGATCCGCCGGTACAGTGGCAGCAATAGGGCGGGCATGACGTACATGGGGATCTGGCCGATGGCCAGGTACAGGGTCACGTCCGGGTCCACGTCCGCCGGCAGCACCGCCAGCAGGATGGCCATGTTGCGGTTGGCCGAGATGAAGCCCACGGTCAGGGCGCCGTCTTGGCCCCAGGCGCGGAACAGCACCGTGCCGGCCAGCAGCAGGGCCCCGTAGCCGGCGAAGGCCAGGGCGACGACGCCGAGGATGAAGGCCGGCTCGGCCAGCAGGCGCGCCGCCACCCCCTGCATGATGCCGACGGCGAACACCAGCAGCAGCACCACCGACCCGGCATCGCCCCAGGGGTGCAGGCCGCCGGCCGGGCCGCGGCCGGCGCGGCGGCGCCACAGGGCGCGCCCGGCCAGGGCCGCGACCAGGGCGCTGGCGATGAAGGCGGCCAGGCGCAGGCTGAATTCCAGCGGCGAGATGGCCAGCGGCAGGTCCAGCACGTGCAGGGCGAACAGCGGCAGGATGAACGGCATCAGGGCCGTGGCCACCACCATCAGCAGCAGGGCCAGGGCGCCGTTCAGGCCCACCAGCATGGCCAGGGCCGGCGACGAGGTCATGGGCGAGGTGCCGGCCATCAGCACCACCGCCGCGGCGATGCCCGGCGCCAGGGGCGCCTGGCCGACCGCGATCCAGGCGATCACCGGCGCCAGCAGCAGGATCCACACCACCGCCGCCCCCCAAAGGGCCGGTCGCCGCGCCTGCACGGTCAGGCCGGCCAGGTCGACCCGCAGCAGGGCGATGACCAGCAGGCCCCAGACCGACGGCGCCAGCAGCGGCCGCATGACCGTGGCCAGGGCCGGCAGGGCCAGGCCGGTGAGCACCCCCACGGCCAGCAGGACCGTGGCGTTGCGCGACAGGAAGGTGATGACCCGGCCCATTGTTCCCCGTGTGCCGCTTGCTATTGACTCGCTCATTAAATACGATTTATAGATAAATTGTCTATAAATTATATCAGACAGGATGGCAGCCATGGTCGACTCCGCTTCCGCCACCCCCGGCACCTCCACCCCCGCCGACGGCGGCCCCGGCCGCTGGCAGTTCTGGATCGACCGCGGCGGCACCTTCACCGACGTGGTGGCGCGCCGCCCCGACGGCGGCGTGGTGACCCACAAGCTGCTGTCCGAGAACCCGGAACAGTACCCCGACGCCGCCGTCCAGGGCATCCGCGACCTGCTGGGCATCGGTGCCGACGCGCCGATCCCGGCCGCGGCGGTGGAGGCCATCAAGATGGGCACCACCGTGGCCACCAACGCCCTGCTGGAGCGCAAGGGCGACCGCACCCTGCTGGCCATCACCCGGGGCTTCGCCGACGCCCTGCGCATCGGCTACCAGAACCGGCCGCACCTGTTCGCCCGCCACATCGTCCTGCCCGAGATGCTGTACGAGCGGGTGATCGAGGTCGACGAGCGGGTCTCGGCCCAGGGCCAGGTGGTGACGCCGCTGGACGAGGACGCCACCCGCGCCGCCCTGCGCGACGCCTTCGACGCCGGCATCCGCGCCGTGGCCATCGTGCTGATGCACGGCTACCGCTTCACCGCCCACGAGAAGGCGGTGGCCCGCCTGGCCGCCGAGGTGGGGTTCACCCAGGTCTCGGTGTCGCACGAGGTCAGCCCGCTGATGAAGCTGGTGTCGCGCGGCGACACCACGGTGGTCGACGCCTACCTGTCGCCGATCCTGCGCCGGTACGTCGACCAGGTGGCGGGCCAGGTGGGCGACACGCGGCTGATGTTCATGCAGTCCAACGGCGGGCTGACCGACGCCCGCCTGTTCCGCGGCAAGGACAGCATCCTGTCCGGCCCCGCCGGCGGCGTGGTGGGCATGGTGCAGACCGCCGCCATGGCCGGGTTCGAGAAGGTGATCGGGTTCGACATGGGCGGCACCTCGACCGACGTGTCGCACTACGACGGCGCCTACGAGCGCGCCTTCGAGACCCTGGTCGCCGGAGTGCGCATGCGCGCGCCCATGATGCGTATCCATACGGTGGCCGCCGGCGGCGGCTCGATCCTGCACTTCGACGGCGCCCGCTTCCGGGTCGGCCCCGATTCCGCCGGCGCCAACCCCGGCCCCGCCTGTTACCGCCGCGGCGGGCCGCTGGCGGTGACCGACTGCAACGTCATGCTGGGCAAGATCCAGCCGCGCTATTTCCCCAAGGTGTTCGGCCCCGAGGCCGACGAGGCCCTGGACGACAGGACCGTGCGCCGCCAGTTCGCCGCCCTGGCCAAGGAGATCGAGGCCGCCACCGGCGACCGCCTGGCGCCCGAGGACGTGGCCGAGGGCTTCCTCAAGATCGCGGTCGAGAACATGGCCAACGCCATCAAGCAGATCTCGGTGCAGCGCGGCTACGACGTGACCGAGTACACCCTGAACAGCTTCGGCGGCGCCGGCGGCCAGCACGCCTGCCTGGTGGCCGATGCGCTCGGCATGACCAAGGTGTTCCTGCACCCCTACGCCGGCGTGCTGTCGGCCTACGGCATGGGGCTGGCGGACGTGCGGGCCATGCGCGAACAGTCCGTCGAGCTACCCCTGGACGACGCCGCCGTGGCCCGCCTGGAGGACCGCTGCGCCGCCCTGGAGGCCGAGACTCGGGCCGAGATCGCGGCCCAGGGCGTGCCCGCGCGCAACGTCACGGTGCTGCGCCGCGCCCACCTGCGCTATGACGGCACCGACAGTTCGCTGATCGTCGACCTGGCCGCCGCCGCCGCCATGACCGCCGAGTTCGAGGACGCCCACAAGCAGCGGTTCGGCTTCGTCATGCCCGACAAGGGGCTGATCGTCGAGGCCGTATCGGTGGAGGCCGTGGGCACCACCGAATCCGTGGAGGACCCCGAATCGGCGGCCACCGCCGAGACCCCCGAGCCCCTGGACCGGGTGGTCATGTACACCGGCGGCAAGGAGTGGGCGGCGCCGGTCTACGACCGCGACCAGATCCGCCCCGGCCAGGGGGTGGGCGGCCCGGCGATCATCGTCGAATCCACCGGCACCACCGTGGTCGAGCCCGGCTGGTGGGCCGAGGTCACGGCCCGCAACCACCTGGTCCTGACCCGCATCGCGGCGCTGCCCAAGCGGATCGCCATCGGCACCGGCCGCGACGGCCAGGGCGCCGACCCGATCCTGCTGGAGATATTCAACAACCTGTTCATGTCCATCGCCGAGCAGATGGGCGCGACCCTGGCCAACACCGCCTACTCGGTGAACATCAAGGAGCGGCTGGACTTCTCCTGCGCCATCTTCGACCCCGACGGCAACCTGATCGCCAACGCCCCGCACATGCCGGTGCACCTGGGCTCCATGGGCGAGAGCATCAAGACCGTGATCCGCGAGAACGCGGGCAGGCTGAAGCCCGGCGACGTCTATGTCCTGAACGCCCCCTACAACGGCGGCACCCACCTGCCCGACGTCACCGTCATCACCCCGGTGTTCAACGAGAAGAGCGGCGAGCTGCTGTTCTTCGTCGGCTCGCGCGGGCACCACGCCGACATCGGCGGCATCTCGCCCGGCTCCATGCCGCCCAACAGCCGGACCGTGGACGAGGAAGGCATCCTGCTGGACAACTTCCTGCTGGTGGACGGCGGCACCTTCCGCGAGCAGGACCTGATGGCGGTGCTGACCGGCGGCCCCTACCCGGCGCGCAACCCGCACCAGAACCTGGCCGACCTGCGGGCCCAGATCGCCGCCAACGAGAAGGGCGTGCAGGAGCTGCGCAAGATGGTCGCCCACTTCGGCCTGGACGTGGTCTGGGCCTACATGGGCCACGTGCAGGACAACGCCGAGGAATCCGTGCGCCGGGTGCTGGACGTGCTGGAGCCCGGCTCGTTCGCCTACGAGATGGACGACGGCAGCATGATCCGTGTCGCCATCTCCATCGACAAGGCGGCGCGCACCGCCACCGTGGACTTCACCGGAACCTCGGCGCAGCTTCCCAACAACTACAATGCGCCGACGGCGGTAACCCACGCCGCGGTGCTGTACGTGTTCCGCACCCTGGTGGACGACGACATCCCGCTGAACTCGGGCTGCCTGAAGCCCATCAACATCATCATCCCCGAGGACTGCCTGCTGAACCCGCGCTACCCGGCCGCGGTGGTGGCCGGCAACGTGGAGACCGGGCAGTACGTGACCGATTCGCTCTATGGCGCGCTGGGCACCATGGCCGCGTCCCAGGGCACCATGAACAACTTCACCTTCGGCAACGACCGCCACCAGTACTACGAGACCATCTGCGGCGGCTCGGGCGCCGGCCCCGGCTATGACGGCACCAGCGCCGTGCACACCAACATGACCAACTCGCGCCTGACCGACCCCGAAGTCCTGGAATGGCGGTTCCCGGTGCGGCTGGAGGACTTCCGCATCCGCCGCGGCTCGGGCGGCCCCGGCCGGTACCGGGGCGGCGAGGGCACCCTGCGCCGGATCCGCTTCCTCGAGGCCATGACCGCCTCGATCCTGTCCAGCCACCGCCGGGTGCCGCCCTACGGCACGGACGGCGGCGCCCCCGGCGAATGCGGCCACAACTGGGTCGAGCGCGCCGACGGCACCGTCGACGAGCTGGGCGGGGTGGACGAGACCCAGATGGCGCCGGGCGACATGTTCGTGATCCAGACCCCCACCGGCGGCGGCTACGGCGCCGCCGCCGGCAAGGCGGAGGCGGCGGAATGAGCGGCCCGGCCGAGGCCCCGGCGCGGACCCGGATCGTCTCGTCCGAGCACCTGGCGGCGGACAGCGTGGCCGAGCTGAGCGAGTTCGAGTACGGCCTGATCATCGCCCAGAACGCCTTCACCCGTTGGACCCTGCGCTGCATGGCGGCGGCCGGCTACGCCGACCTGGGGGCGCTGGACATCCTGGTGCTGCATTCGGTCAACCACCGCGACCGGCACAAGCGGGCCGCCGACATCTGCTTCGTGCTGAACGTGGAGGACACCCACACGGTCACCTATTCCCTGCGCAAGCTGGAGAAGCTGGGCCTGGTGGACCGGTCGCGGCGGGGCAAGGAGACCTTCTTCGCCGCCTCCGCCCGCGGCCGCGCGGCCTGCACCCGGTACCGGGAGATCCGCGAGACCTGCCTGGTGGCGTCGTTCAGCGCCCTGGGGCTGGAGGCCGACGCCCTGGGCGGCCTGGCGCGGGAACTGCGTGCGATTTCCGGGTTTTACGACCAGGCGGCCCGGGCCGCCGCCTCGCTGTAGGGACATCCGCCGGCGCCCGCCGCGGTTTGCTGGACGGACGGCCGGTCCCGCGGGCCCGGGCCCAATTCTTAACAATGCCCTAACTGTTTCATTTATCACACGAATCGGTGATTACCATGTTTGACCCCGAGTCCGCTTCCGCTTAATATGCGGTTTCGCACGGGCCGGCGAACGGCCTCGGCGACAGGACGGGATGAGGGATGTGATTCGACCTGCGGCAACCCGGGCGGCCGGCCGTTTGTTGGGGCTGGCGGCGCTGGCCCTGGCCATGGCGGCCCACGGCACGCCGGCGGCGGCCATGACCCTGGAGGAGGAGCTGTCGCTGCTGTTGAAGCAGCATCCGCAGATCCAGGCCGACCGGCAGGAGGTCAACGCCTCCAACGAGGAAATCCGCAAGAGCTTCTCGGGCTACCTGCCCAGCGTCACCCTGAACGCCGACGCCGGGCCCGAATACATCGACAGCCCGGTGACCCGGGCGCGCAACCTGAACCCCGACGACTTCACCCGCACCCGCAACGTCGCCGGCGTGACGGTGACCCAGAACCTGTTCCGCGGGTTCGGTACCCAGTCCGCCGTCAAGACGGCGCGCCTGAACGCCGACATCGCCGGGATCAACCTGAACGCCACCACCCAGAACACCCTGTTCGAGGGCATCGGCGCCTTCATCGACGTGCTGCGCCAGCAGGAGCTGGTGCGCCTGGCGGTGCGCAACGAGGACACCATCCAGAAGCAGCTTCACCTGGAGGACGAGCGGGTGCAGCGCGGCTCGGGCGTGGCCGTGGACGTGCTGCAGGCCAAGTCGCGGCTGCAGATTTCCAAGGAGCGGCGGGTGACCTTCGAGGGCGCGCGCATCGACGCCGAGACCCGGTTCGAGCAGGTGTTCGGCCATTCCCCCAACGGCGAGACCCTGGCCGATCCCCTGGTCCCCGTGGACCTGCTGCCGGCGACCCTGGACGCCGCCGTGTCCATGGCCCTGAGCCAGAACCCGGCGGTCAGCAACTCGCAGACCACCATCGAGGTGGCGCGGGTGCAGCAAAAGGCGGCGCGGTCCGACCTGTTCCCCAGCATCGACCTGGTGGGGGCCGCCAACTACGAGAAGCACAAGAACGCCATCGTCGGCACCCGGCGCGACTACTCGGTGCTGCTGAAGGCGACCTGGAACATCTTCTCGGGCTTCTCGACCAAGGCCGGGATCAACCAGGCGGCCTACAACTACCACGCCAGCAAGGACCGCCACGAATACGTGACCCGCAAGATCATGGAGCAGACGCGCCTGGCCTGGCAGGCCATGGTGACGGCGCGCGAGCGGGTGGCCCTGCTGGAGAACGCCGTCAACATCGCCACCGAGGTGTTCAACTCGCGCAAGAAGCTGCGCGAGGCCGGCAAGGAAACGGTGATCAACGTGCTGGACGCCGAGAACGAGATCTACAACGCCCAGATCAACCTGACCTCGGCCCGGTTCGACCACAAGCTGGCGGTCTACCAGTTGCTGCTGGCCATGGGCCGCCTGGACGCCGAGCGCCTGGGCCTGACCGTGGCTGACGGCACGCAGCCGGCGGCCCAGTAGCCGCGGGCGTCCCGGCGTCCCCGGGCTCCCCGATGCAATTTGCCGGGTTTTTGTGCCGCGGGACATGCTTCGAGACGCCCCTGCGGGGCTCCTCAGCATGAGGGCGGAGAACATCCCCGCCTCGTCCTGAGGCGCGAGCGAAGCGAGCCTCGAAGGACCCGCGCCGGGCCGAAATACCCCTCCCCTACAGGAAGTCCCGGATTCGCTTGGCCAGGTCCTCGGGCGTGATGCCGTGCAGGAACTTGACCAGGAACTTGCCGTCCGGCCCCATCAGGAACACCGACGCGGTGTGGTCGATGGTGTAGTTGTCGTCCTCGGTCCCGGCCTCTTTTACCTTGGTGTAGGTCACCTTGTAGGCCGCCGCCACGCGGGCGATCATCTCGGGCGTGCCGGTCAGGCCGACGATGCGCGAATCGAAGGCATCCACATAGTCGCGCAGGTGCTCGACCGTGTCCCGCGCCGGATCGACCGAGATGAAGATGGGCACCACCTGCTGGGCGTCCTTGCCCAGCAGCTCCATGGCCTCGGCAATGGTGTTCAGCGAGGTCGGGCAGATGTCGGGGCAGAAGGTGTAGCCGAAGAACACCAGCATGAACCGGCCGCGGAAATCCTGGTCGGTCACCGCCTGGTGGCTCTTGTCCCACAGGATGAACCGCCCGCCCGGGGCCGCCGCCCCGGCCGGCGACGCGGCCGCGGCGCAGAGGCCGGCGATGAACAGGGCAAGGGCGGCGAAGCGTCGCAGTCTCATGGTCCGGGTCGATCCTCAATCCAGGTCGCGCACCAGGCGGAACCCGGTGTCGTCGCTGCTGCGCGACGGGAAGTCGCGCCACTTGTTGGCCGTGCGCATCTCCTTGGCGGGAAAGCTCCAGGCGCCGCCGCGGATCACCCGCTTGCCGCAGCCGGCGGCCTTCTGCCGGGCCGAGCCGTCCTCGGGCGCGCCGGCCATGGAGGCATGGTAGCAGTCGGCGATCCATTGCCAAACGTTTCCGGCCATGTCGAACAGGCCGAAGGGGTTGGCCGGGAACAGACCCACGCGCGCCGTCTTCTCGCCCGACCACAGGGCGCCGCATTCCGAGCAGTTGGCGCGGCCGCGGCCGGGCTCGTCGCCCCACCAGAAGCGGGTCGCGGTGCCGGCCCGGGCGGCGAACTCCCACTCGGCGTCCGTGGGCAGGCGATAGGCGTGGCCCAGCTTTTCGCTCAGCCAGGCGGCGTAGTCGGTGGCGTCCTTCCAGGTGACGTTGATCACCGGGCGCAGGCCGCGGCCCCAGCCGCTGTCGTCGGGCAGGGAGCGGCCGGTCTCGCGGCAGAAGCGGTCGAACTCGACGAAGGTGACGGGATAGAGCGCCATGGCAAAGGGCCGGGCCAGGACCACCCGGGTCACCGGGCGCTCGTCGACGTCGCCGTCGCCGCCCAGGTCGCCCATGGAGAAGGCGCCGCCGCGCAGCACCGCCATCTCGGGCCCCGGGGCGCCGTCGGCGAAGCTGTCGCGCAGCAGCCGCGCCGGCCGGGTCAGGCCGCGCAGGTCCCAGGGCAG
Source organism: Hyphomicrobiales bacterium (assembly GCA_024236415.1). Classification (GTDB taxonomy): domain Bacteria; phylum Pseudomonadota; class Alphaproteobacteria; order Rhodospirillales; family JACKKN01; genus JACKKN01. The sequence goes on along the minus strand of JACKKN010000003.1, from coordinate 210,453 downwards.
GCGGTCCATCGGCCGGGCCGGGTCCAGCACGGCCAGCGACAGGGACAGCACCTCCTTGGCGTGCACCGACAGGTCCTGGCCGTGGCGCAGGCGCAGGTCCAGCGACAGGCCCATCATCTCGCCCTGCACGGCGGTGCCCGGGGTGTTGTAGTTGACCTGGACGCGCACGGCGCGGTCGTCCTCGACCACGTCGATGTCGACCGTGTGCACTCCGCCGCGGCCCACCAGCGATACCCCGGCGGCGCCGCGCACCATCAGGTCGCCGGTCAGCACCTGGGCCCGGAAGCGGTCGCCGTTGCGCATCTCGACCACGTCCGGCGCCGGCGCCAGGCGCGGCCGCAGGGCGCGGCGGGCGAAGGCGATCTCGGCGATGTCGGCCAGGGCCACCGGCAGGGTCGGGTCGAAGATGCGCAGCACGGTGTAGGCGTCGCCGCGCAGGCGGCCGCTGAAGGTCTCGCCCTCGACGGTGCCGACCCGGTCCGGGTCCTCGCCGTCGCCGGTGCGCAGCCAGGCCACCCGGCCGTAGGGCAGGTCCACCTGGCCGTAGGGGGTGCGGATCGAGACTTCCTCGACCGCCACGGTGCCGTTGAAGATCTCGCCGTTGCGCAGGGTCACCACGTCGACGTCGCCGGCCGCGCCCGCCGGCGCCCCCGGCAGCAGCACGGCGCCAAGCGCCAGCACGCGGGCCAGCACGCGCGCCAGCGCGCGCGCGGCCGGGTTCCGGGGCACCCCCTGCATGCGAAAGTCGTCCATGGCCAATCCCCCCATATCACGTTCCGCGCGCCACTTGGTTGACCGTCGTCAAGGCCCGTTGGACGGTGCCCGGCCCAGGGTGGTAGGGTGCCGCCAGCCCCAGCGGAGAGCCCCGTGCAGCGCACCGTCCGACACCGTTTCGACCAGTTCACCGCCGAGCAGCTGTTCGCCGTGGCAAGCGACATCGAGAGCTACCCCGACTTCATCCCCCACTGCGTCGGCGCCCGCATCCGCCGCCGCGACGGCAACGACCTGGTGGTCGACAACCTGTTCGCCGCCGGGCCGGCGCGCCTGCGCTTCACCACCCACGCCCTGTTCGACCCGCCGCGGGCGATCGACATCACCGGCACCGACGGCCCGTTCGAGCACCTGCGCATCGCCTGGCGCTTCACGCCGCAGGCCGGCGGCGGCACGGTGGCCGAGTTCACCCTGGAGACCCGGTTCCGCCGCCGCCTGATGGCCCGCCTGTCGCGCCTGGTCACCGACCACGCCGAGCGGCGGGTGCTGGACGCCTTCCGCCGCCGCGCCGAGCGGGCCTACGGCGCCGGCGGCGATCAGTCGTCCAGGGTCGACAGGTAGGCCATCAGGTCGGCCACCTGGCCGTCCTCCAGCTCGCCGAACAGCTGGTCGGCGTCGCGGTGCTCGCGGTCGGCGTTCAGGAACAGGCGGACCTGCTTGACCAGGTAGGGCACGTGCTGGCCGGCCAGCCCCGGCGCCTTCTCGTGGCCGTAGCCGTCCTTGCCGTGGCACCGGGCGCAGTCGCGCGCGTACAGGGCGCCGCCGGCGGCGGCGTCGCCGGGCGCGCGGGGGATCTGCAGCACCGACTTCATCTGGTTCAGGCGCGCGAGCCCGTCCATGGTGTCATCCGCCGGCGGCGGCCGGGTGGCCAGGGTCAGCCCGTTCAGATAGGCGGCCACGTGGGCGATGTCCTCGTCGGGCAGCTCGCGGTCGGTGGCGTAGGGCAGCATGGGGATGTTGGTGCGCACCCGGCGCTTGAAGTCGCGCAGCTGCTCGCTCAGGTAGTCCGCCGGCAGGCCGGCCAGGCGCGGGTAGACCCCGCCGCCGCCGCCCTGTCCCTGAAGGCCGTGGCAGGGGGCGCAGATCTCGTAGATCTCGGCGCCGAGCTTGGGGTCCGGCGGCCCGGCGGCAAGGGCGGCACCGGCCGCCAGGCAAAGGACCAGGGCCAGGGCCGGGGCCGGCACGCCGCTCAAGGCAGGTCGCCCCGCCGGAACACCAGGAAGCCCACGGTGGCGCTGACGCCGCCCAGGACCAGGGGATAGAGCAGGCCGTAAACCACGTAGCCGGCGCGGCCGAAGGCGTCCAGGATCACCCAGGCCGCCGGCCCCAGCAGGGTGAGCTGGGGGTCGAACAGGGCCATGGAGGCGGTGCGGAACACCTGCAGCGGGTTGGCCAGCGAGATGGCCACCACCAGCTCGGGCGCCGCCTGGTTGCGGATCATGATGCCGATCAGGATCAGGTCCAGGAACATCAGCAGCACCAGCCACACCAGGAACGCCGTGCCCTGGGCCAGGTCGGCCGAGCGGGCCAGGCTGGAGATCAGGATGCCGATGCCCAGGAAGCAGCCGGCCAGGGACACCAGCAGGGCGATGTTGATGCCCAGCGCCGCCCAGGGCACCTCGTAGCCGCGGACCAGGCCCCAGGCCACCGCCGCCAGCAGGGCCGCCAGCACCGGCAGGAACACCACCAGGAACCGCCCCGCCAGCTTGCCCCAGTACCAGGCCGCCAGGCCGATGGGCAGGGACAGCAGGTATTCGAACACACCGGCCTCGCGGTCCCCGGCCACGGAGCGCACGGTGGTGATCAGGATGAACACCGGCAGGATGGCCATGCAAAGCTGGATGTAGATGATCAGCAGCCGGCCCAGGCCGGTGAAGCCGCGCACCCGCGATTCGGTCAGCCCGGCCACCAGGGCGACGACGATGATGCCGCCGAACACCAGGGCGTAGACCAGGAACCACCGCGTGCGCAGGGATTCCGCCACGTCCAGGCGCGCCGCCTGCAGGAACCCGCTCATGTTCCCGCCTCCGTCATGCCGGGGTGCCCCGCGGGTGCGCCGGGCAGACGTGGTTGGGGCCGCCGGCCAGGACCCGCGCCGTCACCTGATCGAACGGCACCCGGCCCGGTGCCGGGTCGGCGAAGGCGGCGAAGTTGTAGTTCATGGGGCTGTGCACTCCGCCGCCGTAGTGCGCCGCGCGCGCCGCCAGCCAGTCCATGGCGCCGCGGGTGCTGGCGAAGGCGGCGACCCAGATCTCGGTCTCCGCCGCGGCGGCCCAGCCCTGGCCGTTGAGCCAGGTCACGGCGCAGCCGATGTCGTCGAACTTGAAGGCGCGGCGCCGCTCGCCGCCGCGCACCTGGGCGGCGAAACGGGCGTCGCCGATGATCATGCGGCACAGCTCGCAGGTGTCCCGGTCCCACGACACCTGCACCGGCCCCGCCTGGTCGCCGCCGCCGCACCCGGCCAGGGGCAGCCCCAGCACCAGGGGCGCGCCTGCCGCCAAGCGCAGCAGCCGGCGCCGGCCCGGGTCCAGCGGGGCGTGGCCACAGGTCATGGCCGGCCTCCGTTGCGTCCGTTGTCGTCCATGCTGACCGCCTTCAGCACCCCGGCATAGCGCGACAGCATGCCCAGGAAGCGCAGGCGGTCGGGCCCCGGCACCTCGCCGCGCCATTCCAGGCCGCCGTTGACGTTGCGGAATCCCCAGTCGGCCAGGGCGGCGGCGAAGGCGTCCTCCAGGCGCGACAGGGCGACGAAGCAGTCCAGCCGGCTGCTCAGGTCCACGGCGTCGGCCACGTGGTCGTCCAGCACCACCCGGCCGCGGTCCAGCTCGACGACCCGGTTGACCAGGGCCGCCACCTCGTCCAGGCGGTGCGACGAGATGACCATGGCGGTGCTGTCCTTGCGCGCCGCCAGCAGGTCGAAGAAGGCGGCGCGGGATTCCGGGTCCAGGTTGGCGGCCGGCTCGTCCATGACCAGCACCCGGCAGTCGCGGCCCAGCGCCACGGCGATCAGCAGTTTCTGCTTCTGCCCGCCCGACAGCTTGACGAAGGGCTGGCGGCGGATGGCGCCGTAGTCCAGGCCCAGGGTCTCGGACACGGCGACCATGCGGTCGGGGTCGCCGTCGCTGACCTTGGCCGAAAACCGCACCAGCTCGCCCACCGACATGCGCAGGGGCGGCGGCAACTGCGGCACGAAGCCGACCGCCTTCAGCACCTGGCGGCGGTCGCGGCGCGGGTCGCGGCCGTCGACCAGGACCTTGCCCTTGCACACGTACTCGCCCAGCAGGCAGCGGATCAGGGTGGTCTTGCCGGCGCCGTTGGAGCCGACCAGGGCCACCCGCGCGTCGTCGGCGATGCGCAAGGACACGTCGTCCAGCACCGGGCGGCGGCGGAAGGCCTTGGAGACGGCTTCGAACTCGATCATGGGCGGCGCGGTCCTCGTCGTGCCGGTGCTACAGCAGCTTGTTCAGCCCGCGCACCTCGTACTTGAGGGACTCGGTCGGGCAGACGTCGATGCACAGGCCGCACCGCGTGCAGTCGGGCCCCAGGCCCACGTCCACGGTCTTGGAGTACCCCTTCTTGGTCACTTCCAGGACGTGGGGCACCATGCAGACCTTGCGGCAGTCGCCCTCGTGCAGGCAGTTCTCGATATTGTACTTGACGTGCACCGGCGAGGTCACGCCGACGATGCCGTAGGTCAGGCCGATGGGGCAGATGTAGCGGCACCAGGCGCGGCGGGTGATGAAGACCTCGATCAGCAGCAGGCCGCCGACCCAGATCATCGCCAGCCCGGGCCCGTAGATCAGGGCGCGGCTGAGGATGCCGACGGGGGAGACGGCCTCGAACACCGTGTAGCCGGTGACCAGGGCCAGCACCACGAACACCACGTACAGCACGGTGCGGGTGCCGCGGTGCAGCGGCAGGTCGGTGACCAGCTTGGCCTTGGCCAGGCGCAGGTGCAGCGTCTCGGCGAATTCGGCCAGCAGGTGGTAGGGGCAGACCCAGGAGCAGAAGGTGCGCCCGCCCAGGGTCCACCACAGCAGGAACACGGTCACCGTGCCGATCACCAGGTTGATGAGGATCACCTTGTAGGCCAGCATCACCTGCAGCGACGAGTTCAGGTCGGCGAAATGGAAGCCGACCACCCGCGACGCCGTCAGGGCCCCCTCGACCAGCTGGATGTCAAGCTGGAACGAGGCCACGAACAGCAGGTTGACGACGACGATCGAGAACCAGCGCCAGTTGCGCCACTTGTGGCTGCGCTTCTCGTCGCGCTCGGCCTTCAGCTTGGCCACCCGCTCCTTCTTGCCCTCCAGGCTGCTCTTGACCTCGTACATGGCCGCCGCCTCGGGCGCGTACTCGTCCGGCTCGGGGCGGGGGGCCGGGCCGGCCCCCAGCATGGTGGCGATGGACCGCAGCATGGTCATCACACGTCCTCCCAGCGCAGGCGCTCGACCACCTCGATGGCCGGCGGGTCGACCGGGCAGATCATCTCGCACACGCCGCAGCCGGTGCACTTGTCGAACACCACCGGGCTGCCGCGCAGGTCGCTCAGGTCCACGTTCAGGCGCTCGACGGTGATGGCGCCCTCGATGGGGCACTGGCGGGCGCACAGGTCGCACAGGTCCAGGTCATAGGGGTGGTCGCGCACCGGGATCGGCTTCCAGCGGTCGATCTCGGTATAGCGCAGCAGGCCGTCGAACCCGGTGCCGCGGGCGGTGCCCTTGATGCCCTTGCCGAGGCGCGCCAGGCACTTGTTGGGCCGGGTCAGCACGGCCAGGCCCATGCGCACCTCTTCCTTGAGGCTGATCTCGTGGGTCAGGGCCCCGGTGGGGCAGGCCAGCACGCACTGCACCGCGTCGCAGGAGAAGTCGCAGGCCTGGTCGCGGGCGGCCACGTAGGGCACGCCGACGCCGAAGCCCTCGTCCAGGTCGCCCAGCTTGATGGCCTGCACCGGGCAGACCTGCACGCACTGGCCGCATTTGATGCAGGCGGCCAGGAAGTCGCGCTCGGCGATGGCGCCGGGCGGGCGCAGGCGGCGGAACCAGTCCTTGACCACCGGGAAGAACCCCAGCAGGGCGGCGCCGATGACGATGGTGCCGGCGGCCATGGAGCGCAGGATGGCGCGGCGCTCGCGCCGCGACCGCTTGGAGGCCGCGCGGCCCGGTTTGGCGGTCGCCTTGGCGCCGGGTGCCGGCGGTGGTGTGTGCGGTGCGTCGGTCATGGCCGTTCACTCACCCTTGTACTTCTTGCCCAATCGTTCCTTCAGGCCGAACGGGTCGATGCGGTCCGATTCCTCGACCTCTTCCGCTTCCTTGGCCGCCGGCGCCGCCGGTTCGGCGGCCCGCGCCAGGACCACGTCGGGGCGCACCTTGGGCTTGTCGTCGCGCAGCAGGGTGATGGGCTCGCTGAACGGCGCCAGGCGTTCCAGGAAGTCCAGCAGCGACAGCACCGGCGAGGCGCGGAAGAAGGCGGCGAAGGGCACGTCCATCCAGATTCGGTCGGCATAGACCCGGGGCGCATAGGGGGTGTCGCCGATGCCGTCGCCGTCGCGGTCGAAGCCGCGGTAGTCGTCCCAGTAGTTGCCGGTCCAGTCGTTGCGCACGGCGCTGGCCTGGGCGTTGACCGAGACCTGCACGAGGTTGTTGTCGAACCGGTTGTCGTGCAGCACATTGCCGGTCCAGTCGTTGTGGAACAGGACGCCGATGCCGTTGAAGGCGACGTGGTTGTCGGTGACCAGGTTGGTGGTCTCGGGCTGGAACGGCGACACGTCGGAATAGATGCCGGTGGCGCAGTAGTAGATCTCGTTGCCCTCGATGGTCACGTCGCTGCTTTCCTTCAGGCCGATGCCCATGCCGGTGGCGCCCTGGCCGTGGGAGATGACGTTGCCGCGCAGCACCACCCCGTCGCTGTACATCAGGAACACGCCGACGCTGTTGCCGTGGAAGCGGTTGTCGCGCACCAGGTTGTACTGGGAATACATGAAGTGCAGGCCGTAACGGCCGCCGCTGACCTCGTTGCCGGCGATCAGGTTGTCGGCCGAATACCAGACCACCAGGTCGCGCGCGCCCTGGACCACATTCTGCTCGATCTTGTTGTCGCGGCTGTACCACAGGCGGACGGCGTCGCCGCGCACCCCCAGTTCGAACGGCGTCGGGCGGATGGTGTTGCGGCGCACGACGTTGCTGTTGGACTGCTGCAGGTCGATGCCGAACAGGGTGTTCTCGATCAGGTTGTCCTTGACCACGTTGTAGTTGCCGCGCACCCGCACCCCGGCGTCGATGTCGTTGTGGGAGTCGCCGGAGTTGATCAGGCGCAGGCCGCGCACGGTGGCGCCGTCGGTGCGGATGGTCAGCACCGTGCCGTCGCCGCCGGCATCGACCGTGACCTTGCCGCCGCCGTCCAGCGTGATGCGCTTGTCCACCACCACCGGCCCGGCATAGGTGCCGGGCGGCGGCGTCACCACGTCGCCGGGCGAGGCCGCGTCGACCAGCGGCTGCAGGGGCCGGGGCGCGGCCGCCGCCGTCGGCGCCCAGGCCAGGGCCGCGACCAGCACCGCGGCCGCCGCCCGGGCGGCCGGTGTGGTCGAGTGGTACCTGCGAATGCCCGCCATGGGACCGAACCCTAGCCGGCCTGCGCGCCGGCCTCCCGCATCTGTTTGCGCCTGATCAGTGCCGACAACCCCGTCAGCAGGGCCGCCAGCACCAGCAGGCCGAACCCGTAGTGGGGGTACGAGAAGGTGGAGAACTGCGCCACCTTGCCCTGGCCGAACACCGTCGGCATGAACGGCTTCAGGGTGAAGGCCCCCATCTCGCTGAGGCTGTGCCCGTACCACCACAGCCACGACGCGTACTCGACGATGAAGGCCACCGGCACCACGATGGGCACCAGGGGGATCAGCCAGTACAGCAGCCCGCCGCGGCGGCTGGCGGCGAAGGTCAGCACCACCATCAGCGCCAGGATGCCCCAGAACACCACGGTGCCGGCCACGGACATGGTGCGCACCAGGGGCTTGATCTTGGCCTCGATGTTGAACCAGCGGCCCAGGCTCTTGGCGTAGTGCCAGAACAGGACCTGGTTGCCGCTGCCGGTCCAGGCCTGGCGCCGGTCGGCCGGGGCGCGCGCTTGGTCGGCCTCGAAGGCCTGCTGCAGCACGCGGATGTTCACCGCCTTGCCGCTGGCGCCGCTCTCCTTGGCCTCGGCCAGGATCTCCTTCAGCGACTTGGCCTGGCCGCCGCCGCCGGCGCCCTCGCGCAGCTTGCTCAGCACGCCCTGCAGGCGGCCCTGGCCGGTGGCCTCCAGGCGCTGTTTCAGCTCCTCCTGGGAGACCGCGGTCTGGCCGCTGCGGCCCAGGGATTCCTTGAGCTGGGCGATGATGGGGCTCAGTTCCTCGCCCTCCTCCTCCTGGCCCTGTCCCAGCGAGGTGACCAGGGCCGAGACGTAGCCCTCGTTCTGGTACTTGATGCCGCCGGGGCCATAGAAGGCCATCGCCATCCACCCGGCGATGGCCAGGAACCCGGCCCCGATGAACGCCGCCCTGGCCCTGGGACCGCCCAGCATGAAGCCGACCAGCAGCACGCCGAGCATGGCGAACAGGAACTGGGAGAAGGCCTTCTCCAGCACGCCGCCCGAGGCGATGGGGTACATGCCGACGAAGTGGTTGATGGCGTCCATCTCGTGGACGCAGTCCAGGGCCTCGGCCTCGGTCTTCTCGGCGATGTGGATCAGTTCGCAGCCGTTGAACACGCCGTTCATGTGGAAGTGGATCTTGATGCCCTGGGGGAAGGCGGCCTCGGGGTACTGGGGCGCCTTCAGGGACACCCACCAGATGGGGGAGAAATAGGCGAAGGCCAGGGCGACGATGGCGGCGAGGGCCAGCAGGCGATAGGTGACGGCTTTGGTTTTTTGGCTGTCCGTGGGCATGTCAACGGGTCCGTGTCTGGACGGGCGCTCCCGCTTCTCCCTCCCCCACGTCAACAGGAGCGAGCGCGCACGTCGGCAAGGTCATGGGTCACCGGCCGCGGCCGCGGCCGCGGCCGGTGACGGCTCTATTTGAAGTCCGGGTTTTCCCAGCCGGGCTTGGCCAGGATCTCGGCCGGCGGCTTCTGGCGCGACACGTAATCCATGACCGCCACCATGTCCTTGTCCGAGAAGCCGGCGATCTGCTTGACCATGTCCGGGTTGGCGTTGCGCCGCTTGCCGTCGCGGATCCACTCGAACTGCCGCACCAGGTACTTGTAGTGCTGGCCCTGGATGCGCGGATAGTACTTTTCGGGCATGCCCTCGCCGTTCTCGCCGTGGCAGCGCACGCAGTTCTCCTTGTACAGCTTCTCGCCCAGGGCCAGGTCCGTGCCCGGGCCCACGCCCGGGGTCGGGTTCATGGGCAGCTTGGCGATGTAGCCGGCCACGTCGGCGATGGACTGGGCGCCGCCGATGGATTTCGGCAGGGCGAAGGGATACATGGTCGGGTTGTCGCGGTTCTGGGCGCGGATGTCGGCGAGCTGCTTGATGATCACCTTGGTGTGCTGGCCGGCGAGCTGCGGGAAGGTGCCGTCCTCCATGCCCCAGCCCTCGGGCAGGTGGCAGGCGGCGCAGACCTCATAGACTTCCAGGCCGTTCTCCAGGTCCGGCGTCAGGTGCAGGGCCTCGTCCTGCTCGCCGCCGCCCTTGTTCCACTCCACCGCCTTCTTCTCTTCCGCGCCGGCGGGGCCCGCCAGGGCCAGGCCGGCGACGGCCGTGGCCAGCGCCACGGCGCCAAGGATCTTGAAAGGTCCCATTGTCTTGCTCCGTCCTTCCTCGAGGAAACTTCAGGGTTCTATCGCGACCGGGCGCGGTCACGCATCAATTCTTTGCCGTTCGGTCGATGGAGGCAAGGAAGTCGGCCAGCAGGGCGATGTCGTCGTCCTTCGCCTTCTTGATCATGGGGTACATGGTCTTGGCCTTGCCGTTGGTGCGCTTCTTGTCCCGGATATCGGTCATCTGCGCGATCAGGTATTCGGTCTTCTGCCCGGCGATGTAGGGATAGCCCTTCAGCGGCTTGGTCCCGTCCTTGCCGTGGCAGGTGCGACACTTGAATTTCGTGTACAGCTTCTCGCCGGCAGCGACGCGCTGCGGATCGACCGGGGTTTCGGGCTTGGCCGGCGGCGCCGGCTCCATCTTGGCGAGCCAGGCGGCAATCTGCTTGATTTCGTCGTCCGTGATACGCGGCTGGCCGTCCGCTGTCACCAGGGCGCCGCGCATACCGGCGCTGCGCGGATTGCCGGTCTCGTCGGGCGAGCCGGTGCGCTTGGCGTCCATGATGTCCTTGACCTGCTCGACGATGTACTTCTCGTCCTGGCCGGCCAGGTTGGGGTAGGCCAGCATGGCGCCCTTGCCGTCCTTGCCGTGGCAGGCGATGCAGGTCTTGCGCAGGTACAGGCGCTTGCCGGGGTCGCGGTTGGCGGCCACCTGGACGCCGGGGTCGGCAAGGCCGCCGGCCGGCGCGCCGGCCGGCGCGACCGCGACCGCGGCGGTCAGGCAGGCGCCGAACAGAAGGGCGGTCTTGGTCATCGGGGTCATGGTCGAATTCTCCGTGCCGTGTCCGAAGGGCGGTTGAAATCGGTGTCCTAAAGGACGGGGGGGAGGCGCGGTGAAGGCCGCGTCACCCTCCCCCCCCGGGTTGTGTGGATCAGGCGGTCGCTACTTGACGACCTTGGCGCCGTTCTGATCCAGGAAGGTCTTGGCCCGCAGGCCGATGTCGGCAGCCTTGACCTGGTACTGCCACCACTGGCCGGCCCACAGGGTCGCGTTCTGCCAGTCTTCCTTGGCAGCGAACTCGTCCGACTTCTTCTTGGCGTCGGCGGCGAAGTTCAGCTGGTCGGTGGCGTCCTCGACCAGGGCCACCACCGGCGCGAAGTCCTGGTAGTTGCGCGCGGTGATGTAGGCGACCACGCTGTCGATGACCGCCTGGGTCTCGACGTTGGTCTTGTGCTGCTTGTCGTAGTCGGCCTTGCTGTAGACCGTGCCCTCGGCACCCTTGGCCGCGGTGGCCTGGTAGCCCTTGGGCTTGACCAGCAGGTAGCCCTGCATCTCCAGGTGCAGCGCCGAGCAGAACTCGGTGCAGTAGTACGGGAACACGCCCGCACGCTCGGCCTTGAAGGTGGCCGACGCGGTCTTGCCCGGTTCCAGCGACAGGTTGACGTTGGTGCCGTAGATGGCGAAGCCGTGGGTCTCGTCCTCGGCCCGCTCCAGGTTGGTCATGTGGACCGACACCGTGTCGCCTTCCTCGACCTCGATGATCTCGGGCGTGATGTGGGAGCGGATGGTGGTGCCATAGACGTGGACCACGCCGTCCTTACGCTCGACCTTCTCGCGGCCGGGGCGGGTGCGGAAGGCGGACCGCTTGTCTTCGCGGCTGTTCCAGCCGCTCTTGTAGCGGATGCCGGGCTTCAGCTTGTCGGCGGCGATGGCCACCGCGTAGTGCGGCTCGCCCAGGGGCAGCGGCATGTCGTACAGCAGCTGCATCTTGTCGCCGCTGATGTCGATCAGCTGGTGGTTCTGCGGGTGCAGGGGACCGACCGGGTTGAAGCGGTCGATGGCCAGCTTGTTGAGGGACACCAGGTACTTGCCCTGGGGGGTGACGGAATCGCCCTCCATGGTCATCAGGTGGCCGATGTTGTAGTGGATGGAGATCTTGTCCAGGACCTTGCCTTCGCAGTAGTCCCACTTGGTGACCTGGCTGTCCACGTAGATCGAGGTGTAGGCCACGCAGGGCTTGGAGTCATACTGCGTGTGCAGCGGGCCGAGGCCCACCTGCACCTGGGTGTGCAGCGACTTCTTGAGGTCCAGGATCGGAATGCCGTAGGGATCCTTGCCGGCGTAGTCCTTGGCGTTGATGAGGCCCATCAACTTGTCGAAGCTGTACACGTAGGTGTGGCTGTCCAGCTTGCCCGACACGATCATGAACTTGCCGTCGGGCGACACGTCCATGCCGTGGGGGGACTTGGGCTCGGGCACCAGGAACAGGATGCCCTCGGCCACCGAGGTGTCCATGGTGATGACGTTGTGGCCGTTGATCTGCTTGGCCTTGCCGGCCTTGACCAGTTCGGCGGCCTTGCGCCAGTTGACCATGTGGAAGAAGTCGGTGTCCTTCTGCGAGCAGCCGGCCTCGAACGGCGGGCGGCCGCGCTCGATGCCGCCGACGTAGCGTTCCGAGCAGAACGAGTTGGTGAACGACCAGCCGTCGGACGGGCCCTTGCCGAAGTCCGACAGGTCCTGGCTGTAGGGCGGCAGCTCGACCGAGAAGGATTCCTCGGGCACGATGCGCCCGGTCTCGCGGTTGAACTTCCAGTAGGTGACCGCGCCGCGGTACTTCTCGTTGAACTGCTCCAGCGGCACGAAACCGTTCTCGAACGGCGCCGCGTACTGGGACGCCTCGATCACGTATTCGGTGTTCGGCGTCACGAAGGCGCCGCCGTGGTCCGATTTCATGATCGGGTTGACGACGATCTGCTTGGTCTCGAAGTCGTGCAGGTCGACGACGGCGATGCGCGGGTTGTTCTTGTCGTTGATGAACAGGAACTGGCCGTCGTAGACGCCGTTGGTCTCGGAAATGGCCGGATGGTGCGTGTCGCCGAAGTTGATGTCCTTGCCGTTGATGCGGCCCTGGGCCAGCACGGCCTTGGACTCGTCGTCGAAGCCGTAGCCCTGCCAGGGCTCCGGCGTGAACACGGCCACGTATTTCAGGATCCGCATGGACGGAATGCCGTAGACGATCAGCTGGCCGCTCTGACCGCCCGAGCTGAAGGCGATGTACTCGTCACGCTTGCCGGTCGGGACGTAGGTCTTCGCCGCTGCCAGGATGTCCTTGTCCGTCAACCCGCGACGCTTCATGACGTCGTCGAGTGTCTCGGCGCCCAATGCCGTGCCCGCCGCCGATAGGCCGAAACCCATAGCGGTGCACAACATCAGCACCTTGCTGCCAATGCGCTTCATGGATGGCTCCCTTGTTCGATTCGAAATGTGCGCAAATCGCCCCCGTGCGGTGCGCCCTCACGGATTCGCGAATGGGACGGATACTAGTCCAGCGCACTTCTAACGGGGTTGATCTTAGTCAAGCGGAGCGTGGAAATCACCGCAAAAAATTAGTACAACCCGGGCTACCGGGCCATGACGGTGGGCAACCACAGCGAGATGGCGGGAACCAGCACCAGCAGGCTCAGGCGCACGATGTCGGCGATCCAGAACGGGGTCACGCCCTTGAACACGGTGCTGGTCTTGACCTCGGGCAGGACGCCCTTCAGGACGAACACGTTCAGCCCCACCGGCGGGGTGATCAGGCTGATCTCGGTGACCACCACGACGATGATCCCGAACCAGATCAGCACCAGGTTCGGCGCCATGGCGCCGCCGAAGTCCAGGCCCGAGACCAGGGGGTAGAACACCGGCACGGTCAGCAGGATCATGGACAGGCTTTCCAGCACGCAGCCCAGCACCACGTACACCCCCATGATGAACAGCATCACCATCAGCGGCGGCAGGTCCAGGCCCGAAACGAAATCGGTCAGGGCCGTGGGCATGTCGGCGACGTTGATGAAGTTGGAGAACATGAGGGCGCCGATCAGCACGCTGAAGATCATGGCCGTGGTCTTGACGCTCTGCACCAGGATGTCCATCAGCACGACCCAGGTCAGGGCGCGGCGCGCCAGGGCGAAGAAGAAGGCGCCGGCGGCGCCCACCCCGGCGGCCTCGGTGGGCGTGAACACGCCGCCGTAGATGCCGCCCATGACCAGCACGAACAGCAGGATCACCCCCCACACCCCGCGCAGGGCGATCAGGCGCTCGCGCCAGGGCATGCGGTCGCCGGGCGGGCCGGCGTCGGGGTTCAGCATGGTCGTCGCCTTGACCGCGCCCAGATAGCAGATCACGCCCAGGATGCCGGGCACGATGCCGGCCATGAACAGCTTGCCGATGTCCTGCTCGGTCATGATGCCGTAGATCACCAGGATCACGCTGGGCGGGATCAGGATGCCCAGCGTGCCGCCGGCGGCGATGGCCCCGGTGGCCAGGGAATCGGCGTAGCCGTAGCGGCGCATGGACGGCATGGCCACCTTGGCCATGGTCGCCGCCGTGGCCAGGCTGGAGCCGCACACGGCGCTGAACCCGCCGCAGGCCACCACCGTGGCCATGGCCAGGCCGCCCTTGCGGTGGCCCAGGAAGGCGTTGGAGGCGGTGTAGAGCTCGTCCGACAGGCCGGCGCGGGTGACGAAGTTGCCCATCAGGATGAACAGCGGCACCACCGACAGGCCGTAGGCCAGCCCGGTTTCGTAGGTCACCGTGGCGACCATGGCGGTGGCGGCGTGGAAGTTGACCAGGACCCCGAAACCGAGGAAGCCGACCAGGCCCATGGCGAAGGCGATGGGCATCTTGACCGCGACAAGCAGCAGCAGGACGGCGAATCCGATCAGGGAGTCGATCACGGAAGACCTCTAACGAAATAGCCTTAGGTGTAGCGTTCCAGGGATTGCAAGGTCCGGTCGGCGGCCTTGGCGAACCCGAACATGAACATCAACAGGGCGGTGAAGCCGGTCATGGCGCACATGAAATAGGTGACCGGCGCCATGGGGATCAGCAGCACCGCGGTCACGTCGCCGTAATCCAGCGCCTCGCCCGCCTTGATCCACAGCACGTGGCAGATGAACGACATCATCACCGCCGACAGGATGATCATCAGCACGTCGCGGTAATGGGCCATGAAGCTCGGGAACATGAAGTCGAACAGGTCGACGGTGACGTGCTCGTCGGTCACCGTGACCAGGGGCAGGCCGGCGAAGATCAGGCTGGCCAGCATGATCTCGGTGATCTCGAACCCGCCCGGCACCGGCATGGTGAAGAAGTAGCGCCCGATCACGTCGACGAAGGTCAGCATCATCATGCTGAACAGCAAAACGGCGGCGAAGCCGCCGAGAAGCCGGGCCATCACGTTGACGGCCCGGCCCAGGAGGTGCCGCGAGGCGGTCACTTGCCCGCTTCGGCTTTCTGAATCTCGGCGCGCAGGTCGGCCATGACCTTGGCGCCGTCAATGCCCGTGGCCTTGACCTTGGCGACCCAGTCCTGCTCGATGTGCGCCGTCTTGCGGCGGATCTCGTCGATCAGCGAGGGCGAGGCGGTGACCACCTCGACGCCGTCGGCCTTCATGGCGGCAACGCCGGCCTTGTCGGCGTTGTCCCAGCCCTTGCCGGCGATGTGCGCGAAGTTCTCGCCCGACACCTTGACGATCGCCGCCTGCTCGGCCTTGGTCAGCTTCTTGAACGAGGTCGGGTTCATGACCAGGAAGAAGCTGGTGTTGTACAGGCCGCCCGGGATCAGGGTGGCGTAGCGGACCAGCTTGGTCAGCTTGAACGACTTGATGGACTCCTTGGGGAAGAACACGCCGTCGGCCACGCCGTTGGACATCAGCTCGTACGAGCTGGGCGCCGGCTTCAGCAGCGAGGTGGCGCCGATGGCCTTAGTCACCTCGTTGACGATGCCGCCGCCGACGCGGATCTTCAGCCCTTCCAGGTTGGACAGCGAGTTGATCGGCCGCACGGCGTTGAACATGTTGCCGGGCCCATGGGTGAACATGCCCAGGACCTTGACGCCCTTGTGCTCGTTGGCCTTCTCCAGGTCCCGCTTGAAGATGCGCCAGTACGCCACCGAGGTCGCCTCGGCGCTGTCGCCCAGGAACGGCATCTCGACCGCCTGGGTCAGCAGGAACCGCCCGGGCTGGTAGCCGTGCACGCCATAGGTGATGTCGGCCAGGCCGTCCTTGGCGATGTCGAAATGCGCCGGCGGCTTGCCCAGGGGCTTGGCCAGGATCTTGATCTTGATGCTGCCGCCCGAGGCCGCCTCGACCTCCTTGATCCACGGCACGATCATGTCGGCGACGATGGGGTGCTTCGGCGGCAGCCAGGACGACAACGTCAGGTCGGCGGCCCGCGCCGGCGCTCCACTCGCAAGCCCGATGGCCCCAATAACCGCCGCGGCGGCCAGGGTCTTCATTGTGGTCTTCATAGGTGTTCCTCCCAAACAGAGAAGCAGTCTGGTTTTGCCTTGCGGGACCCCCCCACTCGGCCGTTCTTGTGACTTGGCGATAACTTAACCCGTCCGATCCTTGATGTCATCGGACAGTTTCCGACCGCGCCAAGCCGCTTCCGCGACTTAAGTAACCCATTTCAATTGTTCTGTCACCGAACAAATTAAACGGATGCGACGGCCCCGGCGGCGTCCAGTCCGTGGCGCCCCAGAAACGCCGCCAGGGCGGCGTTGAAGGGCCCGGGCCGTTCCATGTTGACCATGTGCCCGGCCCCGTCCAGGCACACGTAGTCGGCGGCCGGGATGCGCACCGCCATGCGCTCCATCATTGATGCCGGCGCGGTGGTGTCGCGGCCGCCGGCCAGGACCAGGGCCGGCACCGGGATGGCGGCCAGGGCCTGGCGCCGGTCGAAGGTCACCAGGCAGCGCATCATGGCGCGGTAGGTGTCGGCCGGCACCCGGGCCATGCAGTCCAGCGCCAGGGCCGTTCCGGCCGGGTCCGGGTCGTCGCCCAGCAGGCCGGGAACCAGGTCGGCGGCCATGTCGGCCATGGTCCGGCCGGCGTCCAGGGGCCCCAGGCGGTCGGCCAGAAAGGCGCGCTGGAAGTCGCCGTCCGACTTGCCGAAGGCCGAGCTGGTGGCGCACAGGGTCACGGTATGCAGGCGCTCGCCGTGGCGGGCGCAGAACTCCTGCGCCACCATGCCGCCCAGGGAATGGCCTACCAGGTGGGCGCGGTCGATGCCGCGGGCGTCCAGCAGCGCCGCCAGGCGGTCGGCGACGGCGGCGAAGGTGGTCTCGGGCAGCAGCGCCGTGCCGCCGTAGCCCGGCATGTTCCAGGCCATGGCCCGGCACAACCGGCCGAAGGCGTCCACCTGCCGGGTCCAGCAGGCGGCGCCGCCGCCGATGCCGTGGATGAACACCACGGCCGCGCCGCGGCCCTGCTCGATGAAGTCATCGCCGTCCATGGTCAGGTGATCTTCTCACGCACCGTGGCGGAAATCCACTCGCTGACCACGACCACGCCGAACACGGACAGCAGCATGACCGAGACCTCGTCCCACTGGAACTGGTTGATGGACGAGTACAGCTGGATGCCGATGCCGCCGGCGCCGACGAAGCCCAGCACGGTCGACTCGCGGATGTTGATGTCCCAGCGGTACACCGTGGTGCCGTAGATGACCGGCAGCACCTGGGGCAGGACCCCGATCATCAGCACCTGCAGGCGCGAGGCGCCGGTGGCCTCGATGGCCTCGACGGCGCCGGCGTCCACCTCCTCGATGGCCTCGGCGATCAGCTTGCCCATGAAGCCGATCGAGCGGAAGGCCACGGCCCAGATGCCGGCCATGGGCCCGGGGCCGAAGATGGCGACGAAGATCAGCGCCCAGACCACCGTGTTGATGGACCGCGAGGCCACCAGGATGAAGCGGCCGATGAACCAGGTCACCACGTTGGGCGTGGTGTTGCGCGCCGAGATGATGGCGATGGGCAGCGAAATGCCGAAGGTGACGATGGTGCCCAGGGTGGCGATGTGGATGGTTTCCAGCAGCGGGTCCAGGATCTGGCCGAAGTGGTCCCAGGCCGGCGGGTACATGCGCACCACCAGGTCCGCCACCTGCTCGTGGGCGTCCAGGAAGTATTCCCACGGGATTTCCAGGTGGCGCAGGGACCAGGCGGCCACGAACACGATGCCGGCGAACCAGATGTAGCGGACCACGGTCTGGCGCGGCGAGAACTTGCGCCACACCTCGGGGTACCTGGCGGCGTGGTCGGCCGGGGTCATCGCAGCTTGCCCCGCACCCAGTTGGAGAAGAACTCGCCGATGAACACCAGGCCGATGATGGTCAGCAGGATGGCCATGGAGAAGTCGTAGTCATAGCGCTTGAAGGTGGCCGACAGGGTCATGCCGATGCCCCCGGCGCCGACGATGCCGACCACGGTGGAATGGCGGATGTTGGCGTCCAGGCGGTAGATGCAGACCCCCAGGTAGCGCGGCAGCACCTGCGGCTGGATGGCGTAGACCAGGACCTTGGCGAAGCTGGCGCCGGTGGCGCGCACGGCCTCCACCTGGCCCATGTTCATGTTCTCGATGTCCTCGGCGATCATCTTGGAGATGAAGCTGACCGAGGCCACCACCAGGGTCAGCAACCCGGCCAGGGGCCCGAAGCCGACGATCTTGACGAACAGGATGGCCAGGATCACCTCGTGGAAGGTGCGCGACAGCACGATCAGGGTGCGCGCCACCAGGTACACGGGCCGCGGCATGATGTTGCCGGCCGCGCACAGGCCCAGGGGAACGGCCAGGACCATGCCGATGAAGCTGGCGGCGAAGGCCATCTCGACGCTTTCCACCACGCCGCGCACCAGCAGGTCCCAGCGGCTGAAGTCGGGCGGGAACATGCGCGCCACCATGTTGCCGGCGCGCGGGAAGCCCTGGGCGACGCGGCCCCAGTCCACCTCCAGCGCGCCCATGGACCACACCAGGTAGGCCGCCGCCACGGCCCACAGGGCGTAGCGCACCGCCGGCCGCTCGATCATGCTGGGCGGCTTCCACCTGGTGGGGGTCGGGGTGGCCGTGGCGGTGTCGGTCATTTGCCCAGCGCCCCGGCGCTGGCCTGCGGCGGCGGCGGCGGGGCGGCGCCGTCCTCGTCGTCCTCGTCGCTGCGGATGGTGGCGCTCCAGTCCTCCTCGCCGTAGATCTCGTTCAGGGCGTCGCCGGTCAGGTCGGCCGGGCCGCCGTCGAACACCAGGTCGCCGTCGCGCAGGCCGACGATGCGGTCGGCGCTGTTCTGGGCCAGGGCCACGTCGTGGATGTTGACCAGGGCCGGGGTGCCGCGCTCGTGCGCCAGCTCGCAGATCAGGCGCATGATCTGGCGCGACGTCTTGGGGTCCAACGAAGCCGTCGGCTCGTCCACCAGCAGCAGGTCCGGCGCCTGCATCAGGGCGCGGGCGATGCCCACCCGCTGGCGCTGGCCGCCCGACAGGGCGTCGGCGCGGGTGTTGTGGCGGCCGCCCAGGCCGACCCTTTCGAGCAGTTCGAAGGCGGCGCGCACGTCGTCGGGCGGATAGGCGCGGCGAAAGGCGCGCCAGAACCCGACGTATCCCAGGCGCCCGGACAGCACGTTCTCCATCACCGTCAGGCGCTCCACCAGGTTGTACTCCTGGAAGATCATGCCCATCATGCGCCGCGCCCGGCGCAGGTCGCCGCGGCCCAGCCGGGTGATCTCCAGCCCGTTCAGCCTGACCGACCCGGCGGTGGGCTCGACCAGCCGGTTGATGCAGCGGATCAGGGTCGACTTGCCGGCCCCCGACGAGCCGATGACGGCGATCACCTGGGGTTCGTCGACCCGCAGGTCGATGCCGTGCAGGGCGCGGAACCCGTTGGGGTACTGTTTCTCGAGGCCGGTGATTTCGAGCATGGATGTCCGCCGCGGCAGGAAGTTTGAAAAAGGAAGACGGCCGCCGCCGCGCAGGCGCGCGGCGGCGGTGTCGGCAAGGGTGCGGTCAGCCTACTTCTTCTTTTTCTTGACCTTCAGGCCCTTCAGCGACTCGTCGCTGTAGGTGACGCCGTTGGTCTTCTGGATGGTGCGGATGTCCGACCAGTGGTCCTCGAAGGTGATGGGGATGAACTTGTCGGCCTGCTTGCCGAACTCCTTCTGCAGGGCGGTGCCCTTCCAGTCGAAGGTCAGGAAGGCGTCCTTGATCTTGGCCTGCAGGTCGGGCGCCAGGTTGTGGGCGAAGCCGTAGGACGTGGTGGGGAAGTTCTTGGATTCCCAGATGATGCGCAGGTCGGCCTTGTTGACCACGCCCTTGTCGGCCATGCGGTCGAGCACGCTGGAGGCCACCGGGGCGGCGTCGTAGTCCTTGTTGGCGACCCCCATGATGGAGTTGTCGTGCTTGCCCGAATAGGTCACCTCGTAGTCCTTGTCGGGGGTCACGCCCATGGCCGTGAACAGGGCCCGCGGCGCCTGGTTGCCCGAGTTGGACGACGGCGTCACGTGGGCGATCTTGCGCCCCTTCATGTCGGCGACGGCCTTGATGTCGCTGTCCTTGTGGGTGATCAGCTGCAGCTTGTAGCCGAACCGGCCGTCGGCCTTGCCCATGATGGCGATCGGCACGTAGCCCGCCAGGTTGACGGCGAACACCGTCGGCCCGGTCGAGATGCCGGCCACGTGCAGGCGGCCCGAGCGCATGGCCTCGACCTGGGCGGCGTAGGAGTCGGCGCCGTACCAGCGCACCTTCTTGCCGGTCTTCTGGGCCAGGTAATCCATGAACTCGGTGAACACGTTCTCGTACACCGACGGGTCCTCGACCGGGGTGTAGGAGAAGATCAGGGTGTCCGGGTCCAGCCACTGCGACTTGTCGGTGGGGGTGTCGGCCACCAGGTCGTGGTTGTCGTCGCAATAGCGCGGGTCCAGGTCGCCGCGGTTCGAGCAGGCGGCGGCCGGCTGCGCCGCCGCCACCGCCAGGGCCAGGGCCGCCGCGCCGGCCAGGCCGGACAGCAGCCGTTGATGCAGGTTCGTCGTCGGTATCATGGTCATTCCTCCCGTTTTTGTTGGTCCCTGGATAGCACGGTGACGCTGCGCCGGGCGGCGACCAGGGCGATGGCCACCTCGGCAAAACCGGCGCCGCCGCGGGCGCGGGTCACGAAGGCTGGCTCCGCGTCCAGCCGGCCGGCGAAGTCGCGCACGTTGGCGACCCCGACGGCATGGGGAAAGTGCGCGAACATGGGCGCGTCGTTGGGCGAATCGCCCACGAACACCACGGTTTCCACGATGGCGTCCAGGTCGACGCCGAAGCACTCGTCCATCATGATCCGGGTCATGTGCAGCTTGTCGAAGGCGCCGAACCAGCCGTTGACGTGGATCGAGCTGACCTTGGCCGTGGCCCCGGCGGCGCGGAACAGGGCGACGATGCGCGCCACCTCGGCGTCGGGCAGGCGTGGCACGTCCTCGCAGTAGTCGATGGCCAGGTCGGCCTCGCGGTAGGCCTGGTCCGAGGCCACCCCGGCGCCGGGCACGGCGGCCAGGATTTGCGCGCGCAGGCCGTCCAGGCGGCGGCGGTTGGCGGCCCGCTCGGCGTCGTCCTGCAGGAACCGGCGGTGCAGGTGCCGCGCCGCCCGGTCGTAGCGGAAGTAGAAGGCGCCGTTCTCGCCGACCACGGCGTCCACCGGCCACATGCGGGCGATGTGGTCGCACCAGCCGGCCGGGCGCCCGGTGACGGGCACCACGCGGAAGCCGTTGCGGTGCAACTCCTCCAGCGCGGCGTAGGCCTCGGCCGTCAGGCGGCCGTCGGTGGTCAGGGTGTCGTCGATGTCGGCCAGGATGGTGGTGACGCGGCGCCGGGCGTCGACCGTGAAGTCGGCCAGGTCACGCATGGCGCCCTCGCCGGCGGGCGCCGGACCGGCGCGGCCGCGCAACTCCCGGTCCGCAACCTGGATCGTCCTGCCCGCCTGCACCGATGTCGCCCCCCCTGCACCGCCGTCGCTCCGCCGACGATGGTAAGGAGGGCCATACGTTTTCGCAAACGAAAATGTTACACTGTGGTGACATTTTCCAGGCGCGAAAGAACCTTTGAATGCTTCCGGTTGGCGGGGCGACGTTCATCATTTTCGGAATCGAAAATGGTGGGCGCCCGCCGCCGGCTCAGATGCACCGCCCGCCGTCCACCTCCAGGCACACGCCGGTCAGCATGTCGGCCTCGTCCGAGCACAGGAAGGCGGCGGCGTTGCCCATGTCGCGCGGGGTGCTGAGGCGGCCCAGGGGGATGGAGGACCGGAACAGGGCCCGCTTCTCCTCGGTGTCCTCGCCCATGAACCGGGCCAGCATGGGGGTGTCCCCGGCCACCGGGTTCAGGGCGCAGACGCGGATCCCGTCGGGCGCCAGCTCGACGGCCATGGACTTGGTCATGGTGATGACCGCGCCCTTGGAGCTGTTGTACCAGGTCAGGCCCGGGCGCGGCCGCACCCCGGCGGTGGAGGCGATGTTCAGGATCACGCCGCCGCCGTGGGCGCGGAACACCGGCACGGCGTGGACCGCGCTCCAATACACGGACTTGACGTTGACGGCGTAGACCCGGTCGAAGTCGGCCTCGGTGACCTCGGTCAGGGGCATGTTCAGGTGGGTGTAGCCGGCGTTGTTGACGACGATGTCCAGCCCGCCGAAGCCGTCCACGGCGGCGCGCACCATGGCCGCCACCTGGGTGCCGTCGCTGACGTCCGCACGCACGGCGATGGCGGCGCCGGCCAGGTCCCCGGCCACCCGCTCGGCGGCCTCCTCGTTGATGTCGGCGATGACCACCTTGGCGCCCTCGGCCACGAACTTGCGGGCGATGCCCTCGCCGAAGCCCGATCCGGCGCCGGTGATGACGGCGACCTTGTCCTGCAACCGCATGTTCCCCTCCTCCCCGCGCCCGGGCGCGTTCAGTCGTGCTTGATGGCGATGGTCTTGGTGACCGAGAAGCCGTACAGGGCCTCGAACCCCTTCTCGCGGCCGTATCCGCTGCGCTTCATGCCGCCGAACGGCAGCTCGACGCCGCCGCCGGCGCCGTAGTTGTTGATGAACACCTGGCCGGTGCGCACCTTGCGCGCCAGGCGCATCTGGCGCCCGCCGTCGCGGGTCCAGACCCCGCCCACCAGGCCATAGGGGGTGCCGTTGGCGATGCGCACCGCCTCGTCCTCGTCCTTGAACCGCACCACCACCAGCACCGGGCCGAAGATCTCCTCCTGGGCCAGGGGGTGGTCGGGCGGCACGTCGCCGATCAGGGTCGGCGGCACGTAGTAGCCGTCGCCCGGCGCGTTCGGCGCCATCTGCCCCTGGGCCAGGATCGGCAGGCCGTCGGCCCGGGCCCGGTCCAGGTAGGCGTTGACCCGGGCGCGCTGGGTCGGGTTGATGAGCGGCCCCACGTCCAGGTCCTGCTCGGCCGAGCCCACGCGCAGGGCCGCGAACCGCTCGGCCACCCGGCCGACGAAGGTGTCGTAGGCCGAGTCCTCGATCAGCAGGCGGCTGCCGGCCGAGCAGGTCTGCCCGGCGTTCTGGATCGAGGCGTTGACCACGAACGGCAGGGCGGCGTCGAAGTCGGCGTCGGCGAACACCACCTGGGGCGACTTGCCGCCCAGTTCCAGGGTCACCGGCACGATGTTGTCGGCGGCCGCCTTCTGCACCAGGGCCCCGGCCTGGGGCGAGCCGGTGAACGAGATGTGGTCGATGCCCGGGTGGGCGGCCAGGGCGGCGCCGGCCTCCTCGCCGTACCCGGTGACCAGGTTCAGGGCGCCGGCCGGCAAGCCGGCCTCGGTGGCCAGGCGGGCGAAGTACAGCGAGGTCAGCGAGGCGTCCTCGCCCGGCTTCAGCACGCAGGCGTTGCCCATGGCCAGGGCCGCGCCGATGGACCGGCCGATGATCTGCAGCGGATAGTTCCAGGGGATGATGTGCCCGGTCACGCCGTGCGGCTCGCGGATGGTCAGCACCGTATAGCCGTCCAGGTACGGGATGGTGTCGCCGTGCACCTTGTCGGCGGCGCCGCCGTAGAATTCCATGTACCGGGCGCAGGCGATGACGTCGTTGCGGGCCTGGGTCATGGGCTTGCCCACGTCGCGGGCCTCCAGCACCGTCAGGGCGTCCACGTGCTCCATGATCAGGGCGCCCAGGCGCTGCATGGCGCGGCCCCGCTCGGCCGCCGTCATGCGGCCCCAAGGACCGTCCAGGGCGGCCCGCGCGGCGGCCACGGCGGCGTCGATGTCGGCGGCCTGGCCGCGCGCGATGCGGTCGAACTGGGTGCCGTCGCTGGGGTTCATGACCGGGATGTAGTCGCCGCCGCGGGGTGCGCCCCAGTCGCCGTTGATCAGGATGTCGCCGCTTTGCATGTCCGTGTCCTCCCCGGGGGCGTGCCGTTCCGTCCGCTGATCCATCTTCTAGCGCAGGAAGGGTGCCGCACCAAGTTCCCTGTGGCACGCGGCGCGGCGCGGAACTAGGATGACGCCCCCTTGCAACGGCCAGATGGAAGGCTGACATGTGCCCCGATGACGTGCACGGCGCCGGCGGCGCCAACCCGGTCCTGGTCGAGGTCACCCGCGGCGGCGCGGTGGAGAGCCGCCACCGCGGCGCCGCCGCCGTGGTCCGCGCCGACGGCACGGTGGCCGCCGCCTGGGGCGACATCGGGGCCGCCGTGTTCCCGCGCTCGGCCATCAAATCCGTGCAGGCCCTACCGCTGGTGGAGACCGGCGCCGCCGACACCTTCGACGTCAGCGACGCCGAGCTGGCCCTGGCCTGCGCGTCGCACGCCGGCGAGCCCGAACACGTGGAGCGGGTGGCCGCCTGGCTGGCGCGCCTGGGCCTGGGCCCCGACGACCTGGCCTGCGGCCCGCAATGGCCGCGCCGCGACGCCGACGCCCATGCCATGGCGCGCGCCGGCCAGACCCCGTCGCCCCTGCACAATAACTGCTCGGGCAAGCACACGGGGTTCCTGGCCACGGCCCTGCACAAGGGCGAGCCCACCCGGGGCTACGCCGAGCCCACCCACCCGGTGCAGCAGCGGGTGCTGGGCGTGTTCGAGCAGATGTCGGGCACCGACCTGGGAGCCGCACCCTGCGGCATCGACGGCTGCTCGGCCCCCACCTGGGCCATGCCGCTGGGCAACCTAGCCCTGGCCATGGCCCGCCTGGCGGCCCCCGACGACCTGCCGCCGGCGCGGGCGCGGGCGGCGCGGCGGGTGTTCGCCGCCATGACCGCCCACCCCTACCTGGTGGCCGGCACCGACCGCTACTGCACCACGGTGATGCAGGCGGGCGCCGGGGCGCTGATGGTCAAGACCGGGGCCGAGGGGGTGTACTGCGCCGCCCTGCCGGCCCATGGCCTGGGCATCGCGCTCAAATGCGACGACGGCGCCACCCGCGCCGCCGAGGTCACCATGACCGCCCTGCTGCTGCACCTGGACCTGGCCGCGGGAGCGCTGAAGGCGCGGCTCGAGGCCCTGGCCCGGCCGGACATCACCAACTGGCGCGGCGTGGCCGTGGGCGACGTGCGGACCGCCGGCCCGCTGGCATGAAAAAACCCGGGTCCAGGGACCCGGGTCCTTCCGAAACGGATGCGCGCGCCGCCTACTTGAGGGTCTTCAGGTAGGCGATGACGTCGTCGCGGTCCTTGTCCTTCTTCAGGCCGGCGAAGGCCATCTTGTTCTTGGGCACGAAGTCCTTGGGCTTGGTCAGGTACTTGTGCAGGTTCTCGTCGGTCCAGGTAACGTCGGCCTCGGACATGGCCTTGGAGTACTTGAAGCCCTCGATCGAGCCGGACTTGCGCCCGACCACGCCGAACAGGTTGGGACCGACCTTGTTCTTGCCGCCCTGCTCCGTGGTGTGGCAGGCCTTGCACTTCTTGAACACCTTCTCGCCGGCGTCCGCGTCGCCATCGGCCCAGGACGCACCGGCGCTGAGCGCCACGGTAACCGCCGCCGCGAGGGCGAGAATCTTGCCTTTGTACATACCTAACTCCACTCCTATGTGTCGTTACCCCCAGCTCGGATCCGGGCACCAAGCCGTCGAAAACCGGTGAGGTCCCATTGCGAAATGAGTACCACCGGCGGCAGAAAAGTTCATATTTCACCGGCAATGTCAACAGGCCCGGTGATGACGAAATGTTGTGCGCCGCGGCACGGTCGATTTTGACGGGAACCGGCCCCGGGCCTAAGGTACACATAGGCAGGACGGCAAGGAGGAGCGACCTTGAAGGCACGGATTTTCGCCCACGCCGCGGCCCTGGCCGGCGCCGCCACCCTGGCCGGCCTCGCCGGGCCGGCGGCGGCCTACTGCGTCACCAACCAGACCGCCGTGAGCGTCCATGCCGTGGCCCTGGACGGCAGCGGATTCGAGGCCGACATCGCGCCGGGGCGCGACGCCTGCGCGCCGGGCAAGGCCGGCGGCACCCACGTGCTGGCGGTCACCGGCTACGTGCCCGTGGCCGCCAACAGGCGCCCCGGGTGGCAGGCCGAATGCCGCATCCGCCTGGAGGCGGACGCCCGCGCCCTGGTGCGCGGCGACGCCCGGCGCATCACCTGCACCCTCGCCAAGTAGTCCCTTGTCCGCCCCGGCCGACGCCGACAGGGAAGCCCGCCTGCTGGCCGCCGCCCGCGGCGGCGACGGCGCCGCCTTCGGCGAGCTGGCGCGCGGGCTGCAGACCCGCGTGTTCCGCTTCGTCCTGCGCCACGTGCCGCGCCCCGCCGAGGCCGAGGACCTGACCCAGGACACCTTCCTGGAGGCGTTCCGCCGCCTGCACAGCTTCCGCGGCGACTCCAAGTTCTCCACCTGGGTCCTGGGCATCGCCTTCAACCTGGCCCGCAACCACCGCGCCCGGCGGCCCGAGTACCGCTACGCCATGGTCGCCGAGGACGCCGCCGGCGACCTGGCCGAGCCCGCCGCCGGCCCCTACGAACGGGCCCGTGCCAACGACCTGGCGGCCGCCACCGCCGAGGCCCTGGACACCCTGGGCGACGAGCTGCGCGAGGCCCTGGTGCTGGTGGCCATCGACGGCCTGGGCTACGCCGAGGCGGCCGAGGTCACCGGCGTGCCCCTGGGCACGGTGAAGACCCGCGTGTTCCGCGCCCGCGCCGCCCTGCGCGCGCACCTGGAACACGCCGGCAAGCTGCACCTGCTGGAACCATGAACTTTTCCGCATCCGGCGCCACCCATGGGAACGAGGGAGTGCCATGACCGAAAACCCCACCGACGGCACCGGCGAACTGCTGAGCCGCGGCCTGGACGGCGACCTGGACCGGGCCGAGATGCGCCGCCTGTACCGCCTGGCCGCCGCCGACCCGGCGGTGCCGGCCGGCATGGGCGCCCTGACCGCCGGCGAGGAGGGCCTGGCCGCCCTGGCCGCGGCCACCGACCGGGCGCCGTCGCGGGACATCGCCGCCGCCGTGGCGGCGCGCCTGGCGGCGGAAGCGCCGCGGCGGCGTCCGTGGCGCCGGATCTGGTCCTGGCTGCGGGCGCCGAACGGGATCACCCTGCAACCCCTGTCCTTCGCCGGCGGCCTGGCCGTGGCCGCCGCGGTGCTGGCCCTGGTCCCGGCCCTGGACCGCGACCCGGCCGCGCCGGCGGGCCGGCTGGACGTGAGCGACCTGCAGTTCGTGTCCGCCGAGGCCCGGGTCGACTGGAACTACCGATTCGTCCTGGCCCCGGGGCGGGCCACGCGCCTGGCCCTGGATTCGGGGCGCCACCTGCCGGTGCAACTGCAGTTCGGCACCGCCGAGCCGGTGCCCGTGCTGCTGATCCACCAGCAGCCGGACGGCGAGCGGCAGCCGACCCACGCCTTCACCGTCGACGGGGTCGGATTCGCCACCCTGCGCCAGCCGCAGCCCGGCGACGTGGTGATCATCCGCAACGAGGGCCGCGCGCCAGTCATCGTCTATGCCTACACCGACGCCTTCGACGGCGCCCGCATCGACCCCGCAACCACCCTTTAGACCCCCCGTTTAGACCTCCCGTGTAACCCCCTTGGGCGCGATTTATGTTGCACTGCAACAAAAGCCGTCCTATGCTTATATGCAAGCCTTCCAGCGGCCCTTCCGCCGGCAAAATCAAGAAACGTCACGACAGAGAGAACGTCCGCGAACAAGAACGGAGCGACCGTCGATGGCACCCCCCTTCAGCGAAGCCGAATTGCAGGCGTTCGAGTCCTGCTTCAGCGCCCAGGACAACTGGCTGACCTGGACCCGCGCCGGCCGCGACTGGGGCCGCGGCAAGGATGCCCGCGACATCATCAGCCTCGAGGTCGCCCTGCCCCACCTGGCCACCATCCGCCTGACCAAGACCGACGACGGCAGCTTCCTGGCCAACGGCGTTCCGGGCTGGGGCCTGATGGTCTGTGCCCGCTTCAACGACCTGCTGGACACCCTGGGCCAGGTCACCGGCCCGTCGCGCCAGGCCGGCTGAGCACCGCCGCCGCCCCGGTGCCAGGGCGTTCCCCTTGTGACGAAAGCCGATCCAGCGTACCATTGGCCCCATGGCACGACCCCTGCGCATCGAGTTCCCGGGCGCCGTTTACTTCGTGACCGCCCACGGAACATCGGGTCCGGTGTTCCAGTCGAACGCCGACCGGCAATCCTTTATCGACGTCCTGGGCCAGGCGGTGGACCGCTACGGCTGGATCTGTCACGGCTACAACCTGGGCGATGACCACTACCAGCTGCTGGTCGAGACCCCGCGCGCCAACCTCAGCCGCGGCATGCGCCAGATCAACGGTGTCTTCACCCAGCGCCACAACCGCCGCCACGGCGGCACCGGCCCGGTGTTCCAGGGCCGCTTCAAGTCCATCGTGGTCGAGAAGGACCGCCACCTGCTGAACCTCAGCCGCTATGTGGCCATGGCCCGGGTGCGGTCCGGCCGCGCGCGCAAGCCCGAGGCCTGGCCGTGGTGCCACTACGGCGCCATGTCCGGCGCCGCCGAGGGGCCGGACTTCCTGCACACCCAATGGACCCTGGACCAGTTCGCCAAGACCCCGGGCCGGGCCAAGCAGGGATTCCGCAACTTCTGTGCCCGCGACGACGGCGACCTGGCCCTGTGGGGCGAGCTGACCCGCGGCGTGGTCCTGGGGTCGCCGGCCTTCGCCCGCCAGGTGGCGCGCCACGCCGGCCTGTCGGGCAAGCGCAAGCCGCCGCGGCGCCCGGCCCTGTCGCGCCTGCGCAAGGAGATCCCCGACCGCTCGGAATGGGCGGCCTCCGCCTACCGCGACCACGGCTACACCCTGGCCGAGATCGCAGCGGCGATCGACCTGCACTATTCGTCCATCAGCAAGATCATCAAGTCCTGGGAGGACCAGCAGGCCGCCGGTTGATGGCCGCCACCCCCAGGATCACCGCCGCCAGGCCCAGGGCCGTGGCCGGCGCCAGCCGTTCGCCCAGCACCACCACCCCCAGCAGCACGCCAACCCCGGCACGCAGGTAGGCCTGGCTGGCCACGCCGAGCGAGCCCAGGGTGCGCACCAGGCGGAAATAGATCAGCAGCGCGCCGCCGGTGCAGAACAGGGACAATGCGAGGGCCGCCACCAGGGACTGGGCCGAGGGCCGCAGCAGCCAGGGCCGGTCCAGGACCAGGCTGAGGGGCACCAGGCACAGGGTCGCCCAGGCCAGGGTCCCGGCCGCCGTGACCACCGGCGACAGCCCGGCGAAGCGGCGGCCGTGGATGGCCGCCCCGGCGTACAGCACGGCGCCCAGCAGCACCGCCCCCTGGGCCAGGACCTGGGTGCCCAGGCCGGCCAGGGCCTCGGCGCCGACGATCAGCACCACCCCTGCCAGGCCCAGGCCGGCACCCACCAGGCGCAGGCCGCCGGTGGGCTCGTGGCGGGTGAACAGCAGGGTGATCAGGAACACGAACAGGGGCGAGGTGGAGTTCAGGACGCAGGCCAGGCCGCTGTCCACGTGCTGCTGGCCCCAGGCCAGCAGCAGCCAGGCGCCGACGCTGTTCAGCTGGGCCTGGACCAGCAGCCGGCCCCAGGTCGGCCCGGGACGCGGAGGCCGGTCGCCGCGCCAGGCCATGACCGCGCCCAAGACCGCCGCCGCCAGGGTCACGCGCAGGGCGATCAGGGTCACCGGCGGAATGGTCGCCAGGGCCACCTTGATCAGCGGATAGGAAGACCCCCACAGGACGGCCAGCAGGACCAGCAGCGCCAATTCCGTCGACGGCGCCCGGCCGGCGCCGGCACCCGGGGCGCTCATGCCCCGTGTCGCGCGCGGCTGTCATCGGGGGCCTGTTCCCGCTCCGCCAGCCCGTAGTCGCGCAGGACGCTGGCCACCCGCAGCCGGTAGCCGGCGAACAGGCCGCCGCGCCCGGCCGCCTGGGCAGCGCGGTGGGACGGCAGGTTGCGCCAGGCGGCCACCGCCGCCTCGTCGCGGAAGAAGGACAGGGACAGCATCTTGTCCGGGTCGGTCAGGCTCTGGAACCGCTCCACCGAGATGAAGCCGTCGACGCGCTCCAGCTCGGCGCGCAGGTCGGCGGCGATGTCCAGGTAGCGCCCCTTGCCCTCGGCGCTGGGTCTGACTTCGAAGATGACCGCGATCATGCGCCGTCCCCCGCCGGCCGCTTCGGCCCGTGCGGCGCCGAGGCCAGGGTCGCCGACCCCTCGTGCGGCGCGAGGTAGCCGATCAGGTCGGCGCCGCAGCGGGGAATGGCCTGGCCCCAGGTGCGGGCGTAGTGCGCGAACTGGTCGCGCTTGGCGGGGTCGATGTGATAGCGGATGAAACAGGTGATCATGGCGCGCCTCGGCAGGTGTCGGATGGGCCACCATGGCACATTGCGCCGCATCGATGGTTCGATTATGATCGAACTATGAAAGACGGACCGGACATCGCCCTGCTGGGCGCCCTGATCGGCAACCCGGCGCGGGCCAACATGCTGACGGCGCTGATGAGCGGCAAGGCCCTGACCGCCAGCGAGCTGGCCGCCGAGGCCGGCGTGACCCTGCAGACCGCCAGCACCCACCTGGCCAAGCTGGAGCACGGCGGCCTGGTGCGCCAGCGCAAGCAGGGGCGCCACCGCTATTTCGCCCTGGCCGACGACGACGTGGGCGGCCTGCTGGAGGGGATGATGGGCCTGGCCGTGCGCAAGGGCCACCTGCGGGCGCGCACGGGCCCGCGCGACCCGGCCCTGCGCAAGGCGCGGGTCTGCTACAACCACCTGGCCGGCGAGCTGGGGGTGCGCCTGTTCGACAGCCTGCGCCGCCGCGGTTTCCTGGCCGACGACGACGGGGCGCTGGCGCTGACCGCCGCCGGGGCGGATTTCGTGCGCGATTTCGGCCTGGACCCCGACGCCCTGCGCGACCCGCGCCGGGCCCTGTGCCGCCCCTGCCTGGACTGGAGCGCCCGGCGCAGCCACCTGGCCGGCGCCCTGGGCACGGCCCTGCTGGACCGCATCTATGACCTGGGCTGGGCCCGGCGCCAGGAAGGCACCCGGGTGGTGGACTTCACCCGGCGCGGCGAGGCCGCCTTCAACGCCGCCTTCCCGGCGGATTGAGGCCGCCGCCGGGGTCGGGGCCGTTGCGGGGACGTTAATTTAGATATTCAATAAACCCGACGCCACCGCCGGGGACCCCGTCCATGCCTGTCCGCCTGCTGCTGATGACCCTGGCCATGCAGACCCTGGCCACCATGGCGGTGTTCTCCCTGCCCACAGCGGCGCCCGAGATCGCCCGCGACCTGGGCATCGACGCCGCCCTGGTGGGGTTCTTCGTCTCCGCCGTCTATGCCGTGGGCATCGGCTCGGCGGTGCTGTCGCCCAGCTTCATCCACCGCTACGGCGCCGTGCGGGTGGGCCAGTTCGTGATGGTGGTGGTGCTGGGCATGCTGGCCCTGGCCGGCGCCGGCAGCCTGCCGCTGATGGTGCTCAGCGCCGTGGTGCTGGGCATCGGCTATGGCGCCACGGCCCCGGTCAGCACCCACCTGCTGGTGCCCAACACGCCGCCGGCCATGCTCAACTTCGTGCTGTCCCTGCGCCAGATCGGCGTGCCCCTGGGCGGGGTGCTGGCGGCCCTGGTGGTGCCGCCGCTGGCGCTGGCGCTGGACTGGAACTGGGCCCTGTGGCTGCAGCTGGTGCCGGCGGCGGCGCTGCTGGCGGTCATGCAGCGGGACCGGCGGCGCCTGGACGCCGGCCGCGACCCGGCGGCGCGGGTTGCCGGGCTGCACCTGCTGCGGCCCCTGGGCCTGCTGCGCGACAACGGCGAGGTGCGCGGCCTGGCCTTCGCCTGCTTCTTCTATGCCGGCATCCAGCTGTGCTTCATCGCCTTCATGGTGGTGCACCTGACCACCGTGGTCGGGCTGGGCCTGGTGGCCGCCGGCCAGGCCCTGGCCGCGTACCAGGTCTCGGGCGTGCTGAGCCGCCCGGTGTGGGGCTGGATCGCCGACCGCTGGGTCTCGGCGCGGCGCCTGCTGGCCCTGCAGGGCCTGGTCATGGCCGGCGCCGCCCTGGCCGCCGGCTGGTTCGCCCCGGGCTGGCCCCTGGCCGCGGTGTGGGGGGTGGCCATCGTCGCCGGGGCCACGGCCAGCGGCTTCACCGGCATCGCCTATGGCGAGTTCGCCCGCGCCGGCGGCGCCCAGCGCACGGAGGCGACGGCGGTGGGCTCGGCGGCCATGTTCGCCGGGGTGATGATCCTGCCGTCCGCCTTCAGCGCCGCCATCGCCGCCGGCCTGGGCTACCCCCTGGCCTACGCCGCCGCCGCCGTCCTGGCCGCCGTCAGCGGCGCCCTGCTTTTCATCCAGAAGACTCAATCGAAGGCGTAGGCGGCCATGGACAGGGGGCCGTGCATGAAGCCGCGGTGCAGGACCTGGCCGCGCGGCGCGCGGTCCTCGCCGCAGGCGGCGCCCAGGGCCAGGTGCAGGGGCAGCAGGTGCTCCTCGCGCGGGTGGGCCAGGGCGCCGGCCGGGTGGCGGCCGCGGTAGGCCAGCAGGGCCTCGGTGTCGCCGGCCTCGACCCGCCCGGCCATCCAGGCGCCGAAGTCGGCGGCCCAGTCCGGCACCTCGCCGCCGCCGTAGCGGATGCGCGACAGGTTGTGCACGGCGCCGCCGCTGCCCAGCACCAGCACCCCCTGCGCGCGCAGGGGCGCCAGGGCCCGGCCCAGGGCCCAGGCCGCCGCCGGCCCGCCGGCCACCTGCAAGGATACCTGGGCCACCGGCACGTCGGCGTCAGGGTACATGAGCATCAGCGGCACCCAGGCGCCGTGATCCAGGCCCTGGCCCGGGTCGACGGCGCAGCCGATCCCCGCCGCCGCCAGCAGGCCGGAGGCCTGGTCCGCCACCTCGGGCGCCCCCGGCGCCGGGTAGCGCAGGGCGTAAAGCTCGTCGGGGAATCCGTAGAAGTCATGCACGGTCGCCGGCCGCGCCGCGCCCGAGACCGCCGGCGCCGCCGTCTCCCAGTGGGCCGAGGCGCAGAGGATGGCCCGGGGCCGCCCGCCGCGGGCGTCGATCCAGGCCCCCAGGCCGGCCACGAAGTCCCGCGCCGGTCCGTCCTCCAGGATGAAGGTGGGGGCGCCGTGGGAGACGAAGACGCTGGGCAGGGCGGTGTGCGGGTCGGTCACGGCGTCACCTCCGGGGATGGGCCTTGAAGAATTCCCAGATCACCCGGGTGGCGTCCATGGGCGGCGCGTCCTTGCCGCCGGCGCGGCTGCGCCAGCCCCCGGGCCAGACGTGGCCTGAGCCGTGGATCACCTTCATCACCACGTCGGTGCCGCGGGCGCAGCCGGCGTAGGCGACCGTCTCGACCGCGCCGTCGCGGGCGGCGGCGGGCCCGCCGGTGCAGCCGTTGGCACGGGCCCAGTAGGCCAGCGTGTCCCGCGCCGGGCCGATGGGCGCGTCCCAGGCGCGGCGGGTCATGCGGTTGCTGGTCCAGCCGCCGGCGAGGGGCACGTGGGTGTCGTCACCGCCGTTGACCATCAGCACCGACACCGGCCCCTTGGGCGGCGGCTCGTCGCCGAACATGCCGGCGATCACCGGGGCGATGGCGGCGATGCGGCCGGACAGCACGGCGGCGGCCTGGAAGGCCATCATGCCGCCGTTCGACGGGCCGGTCAGGTAGACCCGGTCGCGGTCCACCAGGTTGTCGGCAGCCACCTTGTCGATCAGGGCGGCCAGGAAGGCCAGGTCGTCGGCGCCCTCGCGCAGGGCGTGGCCACAGCAGTAGCGGGCGTTCCAGGTCAGCAGCAGGGGCCCCCGCCCGGTGCCGTTGGGGTAGACGACGATGAAGCCCTCGCGGTCGGCCAGGTCGCTGAACAGGGTCGCCCGCGCCACCTGGCGGGCGCGGCCGCCGCCGCCGTGCAGGACGATGACCACCGGCGCCGGCTTCTGCAGGGTGGCGCCGGGCGGCAGGTGCACCAGGTAGCTGCGTTCAACGCCGCCGACCACGACCCCGTGCTCGACGTCGCCGGCCGCCGCCGCCGCGGCCCACCCCAGGACCAGCAGGATCAGGAAAGGGATCGCGCGCATGGCGCCAGCATAGCACGCCCCGGGCAACGAAAAAGGCCGCCCGAAGGGGCGGCCTCGCGAAGGGGAAACGGGCCCGCCGGTCAGCGCGAATAGAATTCGATGACCAGGTTCGGCTCCATGTGCACCGGATAGGGCACGTCGGCCAGCAGCGGGGTGCGCACGAAGGTGCCGCGCATCTTCTTGTAGTCCACGTCCAGGTAGTCGGGCAGGTCGCGCTCGGGCGACTCGACGGCCTCCAGCACCATGGGAATGTCGTGGGACCCCGACTTGACCTCGATCACGTCACCCTCGCGCACCTGGTAGCTGGGGATGTTGACCCGGCGGCCGTTGACCCGGATGTGGCCGTGGCTGATGAACTGGCGCGACGCGAACACCGTGGGCACGAAGCGCATGCGGTAGACGACGGCGTCCAGGCGCTGTTCCAGCAGGCCGATCAGGTTCTCCGAGGTGTCGCCCTTGCGGCGCACGGCCTCGTCGTAGTAGCGGCGGAACTGCTTCTCGTTGATGTTGCCGTAGTAGCCCTTCAGCTTCTGCTTGGCCGCCAGCTGGGTGCCGAAGTCGGAGGGCTTCTTGCGCCGCTGGCCATGCTGGCCGGGGCCGTACTCGCGGACGTTGACCGGGCTCTTGGGCCGGCCCCACAGGTTGACGCCCAGGCGGCGGTTGATCTTGTACTTGGATTGGATGCGCTTGCTCATGTCTCTCTACTCTTGCTCACAGGTTGTTTTCCGGTTGTTCTTGTCCCGGTAGGCCCTGCGAAACCGAAGGGCGGGGCACAGGCGTGTTTCGCCGGCCCGCGTTCCCGGGAATGGAAGCGGCGCAGTATACGCAGCAAGCCTTCGATGTCAACGAGTCAGGACCGGCCCTCGGCACCGGCCGGGAAGGCGCGGCTCTCGCCGATCTTCAGGACCCAGGCGTTGTCGACGCCGTAGCCCTGGTCGGCGGCGGCGCGGTGGAACCGGCCCGGCGCCTCGAAGGGGTCCTCGGGGGTCAGCATGATGGTGCCCCAGTGCATGGCCACGGCGGTGCGGGCGCCCACGGCGCGGGCGATGGCCACGGCCTCCTCGGGGGTGGCGTGCACGGCGCGCATGATCTGGCGCGGCTCGTAGGCGCCGATGGGCACCAGGGCCAGGTCGAAGGGGCCCATGCGGGCGCCGATCTCGTCGAACACGGGGCCGGCGGCGGTGTCGCCGGCGAACCACACCCGCTCGCCGCCGGCCTCGATGGCCATGCTCGCCCACAGGGTCCGGTTGCGGTCAAACGGCGTGCGGCCCGAGGCGTGGACGGCGGGCAGGACGGTGACGCGCAGGCCGTCCCCCTCCCAGGCCTGCCACCAGTCCAGTTCCGCCACCCGGGCATAGCCGCGGCGGGTGAAGAACCGGCCCAGGCCCAGGGGCACCACCACCTGGGTGGTGTCCTTGTGCGGGTAGGCGGCGATGGCCACGGCGTCCAGGTGGTCGTAGTGGTTGTGGCTGACCACGATGGCGTCGGCGCGGGGAACCTCGTCCGGCCCCAGGGCCGCGGGCACGTAGCGGCGGATGTTGGCGAAGGCCGGCGAGGCCTTCTCGCCCAGGAACGGGTCGGTCAGCACCACCTTGCCGCCCAGGCGCACGATGAAGGCGGCGTGGCCCAGCCAGGTGACGCCGGGGTTGCCCGCCGCCGCCAGCCCGGCCATCACCTCGTCCCTGGGCAGGACGTGGCCGTCGGGCACCGGCGGCATGCGGTCGGACAACAGGAAGCGGAGGATGAAGGGGAGCATTTCTCGCAGGCTGCGCACCCGGCCGGGGCCGCCCGGCGGGTTGCGGAAGCCGCCGCCGGGGGCGTGGTGGTCGGGGCGGTCGGGCGCGGTCATGGCGCCCCTTCCCCGGGTCGAGAACCGGTGTCCGTCAATCCCGGTCCAGCTCGGCGTCCCAGTACAGGTAGTCGTGCCAGCTTTCGTGCAGGTGGTTGGGCGGGAAGGCGCGGCCGTTCTCCTGCAGCTCGAAGTTGCTGGGCATCATCGGCCGGCGGAACGGGAAGATGCCGCTTTCGCGCGGCAGGCGGTGGCCCTTGCGCAGGTTGCACGGCGCGCAGGCGGTGACCACGTTGTCCCACGACGTGCGCCCGCCCTTGGACCGCGGCACCACGTGGTCGAAGGTCAGCTGCTCGGACGGGAAGGTGGTGCGGCAGTACTGGCAGGCGAAGCGGTCGCGCAGGAACACGTTGAACCGGGTGAAGGCCGGCCGCCGGTTCATGGGGATGTATTCCTTGAGCGCGATGACGCTGGGCAGGCGGATCTGGGCGCTGGGGGAATGGACCAGGCGGTCGTATTCCGAGACCACGTTGACCCGTTCCAGGAACACGGCCTTGATGGCCTCCTGCCAGGCCCACAGGGAAAGGGGGAAGTAGCTCAACGGCCGGAAGTCGGCGTTGAGAACCAGGGCCGGGTAGTGTTGCGGCGTGATGGACACCCATATCCTCCCTTAACCGCGGCGGAGGATACAATATCTGGTCGGGTTTACCAAATTCCTTAACGTGAACCCTGTGTTGCGCCGCCGTGACCCGGCGGTTACGGCGGCGGCGGCGGCAGGGCACCCCGGGATTACCGCGCCGGAGGCGCCTGGACCCCGAACACCCGGGCCAGGAAGGCCATGCCGCGGCGGATCTCCTCCTCGTCGATGCCGTGGCCCAGGCCGGGGCGGATGTCGTGCTCCACCGGCACGTCCACGGCCTCCAGCCCCTGCACCGCCGCCGGCAGGGCGGCCACGGGCAGCACGTCGTCGGCGTCGCCGTGCATCATCAGCACCGGCGGGCGCGAGCGGATCTCGCGGCGCAGCAGTTCGGGCCCCACCAGCATGCCCGAATAGGCGATGATCCCGGCCAGTTGCCGGGCCCGGCGCAGGCCCACATGCAGGGCCATCATGGACCCCTGCGAGAAGCCGACCAGCACCAGGTTGCCCTCGTCCAGGCCGTGGTTCTTCAGCAGCAGGTCGATGAAGGCGTCCAGGTGCGGCGCCGCCGCCAGGGCCCCGCGCAGGCGGTTCTCGTGGCTGAAGTCGCCCAGCGAGAACCACTGGTACCCGAACCCGGCCATGTCGAAGGGGTGCGGCGCGTTGGGGGCCACGAACAGGGCGTCGGGCAGGACCTGCTGGAAGAAAGGCGCCAGACCGATCAGGTCCTCGCCGTCGGCGCCGACGCCGTGCAGCAGGATCACAAGCTGTTTCGGCGGCCCGCCCGAGGCCGGCGGCAGGGCCGGCCCGGTCAGGGGGATGATGTCGGTCATGGGTTGGGTCCCGCTCGTTCCAGGGCGTCCGTCTTCTGCAACATGGGGAAGGCGGTGCGCGGTGGCAAGCGGTGATAGAGGGCGGCGACGGCCACCAGGGCCACGGCCCCGGCCAGCACCGGCGCCAGCAGGAAGGTCCACCCGGGGTCGGCCAGGAACACCACCACCGGGTCGGCGCCGGCCGGCGGATGGGTCAGGCGCAGGGCCACCATGGCGCCGATCACCAGCCCCACGGCCAGGGAGATGGCCCACCAGTCGGGCGGCAGCACGGCGCGCAGGGCCAGGGCCAGGGCGGTGGCCAGGACGTGGCCGCCGATCACGTTGGCGGGCTGCGCCAGCGGGCTGCCGGGGACCGCGAACAGCAGCACGCAGGAGGCGCCGAAGGGCGCGATCAGGAACGGCACGCCGCTGGCCTGGCCGAGCCAGCCCACCAGGCCCATGCCCAGGGTGGCGCCCAGGCCGGCCTTCAGCCAGCAGGCGCACGACAGGCGCGGCTGATGCCGCGCGACGAACCGTTTCAAAGGAAAGCCCCTTCCCGACCCTCCAAGATGCGGCGGGAAAGTACACCATGTTTTGGGTTTTTCCAATGGCCATGGCGATGGTCGGCGGAATGGTCTATCCAGGAACCATGGACGGTCCCGTCACCCGCTTCGCCCCCAGCCCCACCGGGTTCCTGCACCTGGGGCACGCCTATTCGGCCCTGTTCGCCGCCGACTGCGCCGGCGCCCACGGCCGCTTCCTGCTGCGCATGGAGGACATCGACCTGGGCCGCTGCCGGGCCGAATACGAGCAGGCCATCTACGTCGACCTGACCTGGCTGGGCCTGGACTGGGAGCAGCCGGTGCGCCGCCAGTCCGAGCACATGGACGCCTACGCCGCCGCCCTGGCCACCCTGGGCGCCACCGGCCTGCTGTACCCCTGCTTCTGCACCCGCAAGGAGATCCAGGCCGAGGTCGACGCCATGGCCAACGCCCCGCACGGCCCCGACGGGGCCCTGTACCCGGGCACCTGCCGCCACCTGGACGCCTTCGAGCGCGAGCGCCGCATCACCGCCGGCGACCCCTACGCCATCCGCCTGGACATGGCGCGGGCGCTGGCCCAGGCCGAGGCGGGGACCGGCCCGCTGACCTGGCACGACGCGGACAGGGGCGAGGTCGCCGCCGACCCGGGCCGCTTCGGCGACGTGGTGCTGGCGCGCAAGGACACGCCCACCAGCTACCACCTGGCGGTGACCCTGGACGACCACTTCCAGGACGTGACCCTGGTGACCCGGGGCGAGGACCTGTTCGAGGCCACCCACGTGCACCGCCTGCTGCAGGCCCTGCTGGGCCTGCGCACGCCCGAATACCACCACCACGGCCTGCTGCGCGGCGGCGACGGCAGGCGGTTCGCCAAGCGCGACCGGTCGCTGACCCTGCGCGCCCTGCGCGACGCCGGCCACAGCGCCCGCGAGGTGCGGGCCATGGCCCGGGGCGAGGCGCCGCTGCCCGACGCGGACGCGCCTAAACCCTGACCGCGATGTCGCGGCGCATGCGCCGCTGCAGGTCCAGGTACTCGGGGTGTTCCGGGGGGATGCGGCCGTGGCGGATCAGGAAGTCGATGACGATGACGGCGCAGTTGAACTTGAACTCGCGGGTCTCGCGCACGGTCTCCATCACCTGCGCCAGCGGCCACAGGTAGAACGCCGCCACCTCGCCGTCGGTGTTTTTCGGGGTGAAGTCGGCGGGCAGCTCCAGGTCGTAGTTGAACAGCACGTCGCGGCGCAGGCCCTCGGGCCGCTCGACGATGTATGAGGTGGCGCTGACCGGGCGGGCGCGGCCGGCCAGGTCGGCGGGGATGTCCGCCTCCTCGGCGCACTCCTTGACCAGGTTCTCGAACAGGCCCAGGCCGGCCGGCTGGCCGCCGGCGACGATGTGGTCCAGCTTGTTGGGCGCCGAGGGCTTGTTGGCGGCGCGGCGGCCGATCCACATGTGGATCTCGTCGCCCGGCCCGCGCACGAAGCCGTTCACGTGCACGCCGAAGCCCAGGACCCCGAAGTTGGCCACGGCGCCGCGGTCCAGCTCGAACAGGGCCGGGGCGTGGAACCCGGTGCCGACCCGGTACGCCTCGCCGCGCCAGCGCGGCACCAGGCCGCGTTCCACCAGGCGGTGCACCACGGCGTCCACGGCCGCCGTGCGGGCGTCGTAGCCGCGCAGGCCGTCGACCAGGGTGACCGCCCGGTCGGTCACCGCGAACACGTCGCCGTGGTCGGCCAGGGCCGCCGCCATCTCGGCGTTCAGCAGGCCCACGCCCTGGCCGTCGACCACCAGGGGGCGGTAGGCGGACAGGTCGCGGGAGTTGCAGTCGTCCAGGCGGTCCAGGTAGCTCAGGAGTCCCTCCCGGGGCTCAGGCGCCGCCCCATTTCTCCGACGTCAGCACGCATTCCACAGCAACCAGGGTGCGCAGTTCCGCGGCCAGGCGGGTGGCCGTGTCCCGGTCGGCGCCCTTGAGCTGCAGGTCCACCTGCAGCTCGCCGTCGCCGGGGCCGCACAGGGTGCCGTACATCTGGCTGGGCACCAGGCCGCGCCGGGCGAAGACCTGGACCACCCGCGGCAGCACCGACGGGTCGGCGGCGGCATGGACCGAGAAACAGGCGGTCAGGCGCCCGCGCGGCACGGGTGCGGCGGCGGCCGGATCGGTGGAGGTCGAATTGGCGGAAGTCGAGTTGGCGGCGGGCGAGCCGGCAGGACTCGAGTCGGGGCCCCGGAGGGCCGGCATGGCAGTCATGGCGGAAGTTCCTTTTTCGCGGTGGGATCGGCAAACGACGG
The DNA here is from genome assembly GCA_024236415.1 of Hyphomicrobiales bacterium. Classification (GTDB taxonomy): domain Bacteria; phylum Pseudomonadota; class Alphaproteobacteria; order Rhodospirillales; family JACKKN01; genus JACKKN01. The sequence goes on along the minus strand of JACKKN010000003.1, from coordinate 170,613 downwards.
GTTACCCCGGCCCTCAACGGAGGACCGGGCCGGTAATCTGCCGAATGGCGATGGCGAAAAAGGCGGTCATAACGGCGCCATCATACGCCCTGGGCGCCGCCGGTCAAGCCACGGCATCGTTGCAGGACCTCCTTATGCTGCAATGCAAAATTACCTGTTGCGTTGCAATATTGGATGGCTCACAATTGATGGGTAAGAATTCCGCTCGCGACCCCGGTCATCGGGACCGCGCAGGAAACTGTTCGACTTTGAAAAAGAGGGGTTAGCGGCATGAACGAACTGCATGGCTTCTACTATGAGGAGCTGGAAGAAGGCATGACCAAGGTGTACGGCAAGACCATCACGGATGCCGACATCGTCATGTTCTCGGGTATCTCCGGCGACATCAACCCGGTGCACCTGAACCACGAGTTCGCCGCCGAGACCATGTTCGAGGGCCGCATCGCCCACGGCATGCTGACGGCCAGCCTGATCTCGACGGTCATCGGCACCAAGCTCCCGGGTCCGGGCTGCATCTACGTCAGCCAGACCCTCAAGTTCCGGGCTCCGGTCAAGGCCGGCGACACGGTCATGGCCCGCTGCACCATCGACAAGCTGATCCCCGAGAAGCGCTTCGCCGTGCTGTCCACCAAGTGCACGGTGGGCGAGAAGGTCGTTGTCGACGGCGAGGCGACCATCATGGTGCCGTCCAAGGAGAACGTGGTCCCGGTCAAGGCCGCGGCCAACAGCTGACCGTCCTTTCGCGACCCCGGGGACCGCGCCCGCCGCGACCCCCGGCCCCCGCCGCTTCCCGCCGCCCCTGGCCGCCCTGTCGGCCGTCATAGTTTGCCTTGACCTGCGCCCGGGGCGCGGACATCTTGTGCCGCCATGCGAATCTATCGTCACTACGACGCCTTGCCGGCCGAGGTGCGCGGCGCCGCCGTGGCCGTCGGCAACTTCGACGGCGTGCACCGCGGCCACCAGGCGGTGATCGGCGAGGCCGGGCGCCATGCCCAGGCCACGGGCGCGCCCTGGGCGGTGCTGACCTTCGAACCCCACCCGCGCGACGTGTTCCAGCCCGGCGGCCCGCCCTATCGCCTGACCCCGTTCCGGGTCAAGGCCCACCACGTGGCGGCCCTGGGGGTCGACACCATGGTCACCCTGCACTTCGACAAGGCGTTCTCGCAGCGGTCGGCCGAGGACTTCGTCAACGACGTGCTGCTGGACGGCCTGGGCGTGTCGCACGTGGTCTGCGGCTACGACTTCGTGTTCGGCCACGGCCGCCGCGGCAATTCCGAGATGCTGCTGCAGCGGGGCATCGAGCAGGGCTTCGGCTTCACCTGCGTGCCGGCGGTGCGCGACGGCCAGGGCGAGATATTCTCCTCGACCCGGGTGCGCGAGCTGCTGGCCGCCGGCGACGCCCTGGGCGCGGCCCACGTCCTGGGCCGCCACTACGAGGTCGACGGCCGGGTCGAGCACGGCGCCCGGCTGGGCCGCACCATCGGCTTTCCCACCGCCAACCTGCCGCTGGGCGAATACGCCCACCCGCGGCGCGGGGTTTACGCCATTCGCGCCGGCATCGACGCCGGCGGCGACACGGTGTGGCACGAAGGGGTCGCCAACCTGGGCACCCGGCCGACGGTGGACGGCACCGGCGTGCTGCTGGAAGCGCACCTGTTCGACTTCGACGGCGACCTGTACGGCCGCAACCTGCGCGTGGCCCTGCTGGACTTCATCCGGCCCGAGCGCAAGTTCGCCGGGCTGGACGCCCTGAAGGCCCAGATCGGCGACGACTGCGCCGCCGCGCGGCGCATCCTGTCGCGGCCCTGAAGGTGGCGGCGACGGCGCCCGCCGGGGCCCACAGGGGCCCCGCGCCGGCTTGACGGGGGGCGCGCAAACGCTATGATCCCGGGCATGATGAAACCGGCATTCGCAGGCAGGCTCATTACCGGCCCGGTCCTCCGTTGAGGGCCGGGTAGTTCCGTCTGCGATCCGCGCCACCCGGCGCGCGCGAACAAGAGGATCATCGCAGGTTTCCACACACGCCGACACGCCGCCCGGGACACCGGCGGCGGCCCCTGATTTCCACGTCCCCGCACGCCTGGCGCCCCCCCATTCCCACGGCGCCGCGCGCACGGGTTCCCGACCGGAAAACGAGCCCGGACCATGACCACAGACTACAAATCGACCGTCTTTCTGCCGAAAACCGACTTCCCCATGAAGGCCGGCCTGCCCAAGCGCGAGCCCGAGGTGCTGGCCCGCTGGGAGGAGATGGACCTGTACCGCCGCCAGCGCGAGGACGCCGCCGGGCGCGACAAGTTCATCCTGCACGATGGCCCGCCCTACGCCAACGGCCACCTGCACATCGGCCACGCCCTGAACAAGATCCTCAAGGACGTAATCACCCGTTCGCAGCAGATGCTGGGCAAGGATTCCAACTACGTGCCCGGCTGGGACTGCCACGGCCTGCCCATCGAGTGGAAGATCGAGGAGAAGTACCGCGCCGCCGGCGAGGACAAGGACGCCGTGCCCATCGCCCAGTTCCGCCGCGAGTGCCGCGATTTCGCCGACGAGTGGATCGACATCCAGCGCCGCGAGTTCAAGCGCCTGGGGGTGATCGGCGACTGGGAGCGGCCGTACACCACCATGAGCTACGCCGCCGAGGCGCAGATCGCGCGCGAGCTGGGCAAGTTCCTGATGGACGGGTCGCTGTACAAGGGCGCCAAGCCGGTCCTGTGGTCCATCGTCGAGCGGACGGCCCTGGCCGAGGCCGAGGTCGAATACCACGACCACACCTCGACCACCATCTTCGTGCGCTTCCCGGTCAAGGCCCCGTCGGTGCCGGCGCTGGACGGCACCGCGGTGGTGATCTGGACCACCACCCCCTGGACCATCCCAGGCAACCGGGCCGTGGCCTATGGCGCCGACATCGACTATGCCGTGGTCAGGGTGACGGCCCTGGGCGAGGCGCCGCAAACCGCCGGCCGCGCCGTGGTCGGTGAGACCTTCGTGGTCGCCGAATCCCTGATCGCCGAGACCCTGGCCGCCGCCGGCGCCGCCGGGCACGAGGTGGTGGCGCGGCTCAAGGGCGCCGACCTGGCCGGCACGGTCTGCCGCCACCCGCTGCACGCCGGCGGGTACGGCTTCGACGTGCCGCTGCTGCCGGCGGACTTCGTCGAGGTGGACACCGGGTCGGGCTTCGTGCACATCGCGCCCGGCCACGGCGCCGACGACTGGGAACTGGGGGTCAAGCACGGCGTGCCGGTGCCCGACACGGTGGGTCCCGACGGCGCGTTCCTGGACGGCGTCGCCATGTTCGCGGGCATGAAGGTGATGGAGGTCGGCAAGGGCAACAAGCCCTATTTCCCGGCCAACAAGGCGGTGGTGGCGGCCCTGGACGAGGCCGGCGCCCTGCTGGCCTCGGGCCGGCTGGTGCACAGCTATCCCCATTCCTGGCGGTCCAAGGCGCCGCTGATCTTCCGCAACACGCCGCAGTGGTTCATCTCCATGGAGACCACGGGCCTGCGCGCCACGGCCCTGCAGGCCATCGCCGACACCCGCTTCGTGCCCGCCGCCGGGCAGCGCCGCCTGCGCGGCATGATCGAGACCCGGCCCGACTGGTGCGTGTCGCGCCAGCGCGCCTGGGGCGTGCCGATCACGGTGTTCGTCAACAGGAAGACCGGCGAGCCCCTGCGCGACCAGGCGGTCATCGACCGGGTCGCCGCCGCCTTCGAGGCCGAGGGCGCCGACGCCTGGTTCGCCCGCGACCCCCAGGACTTCCTGGGCAACGAGTACCAGGCCGAGGACTTCGACCAGGTCACCGACATCCTGGACGTGTGGTTCGACTCGGGCTCGACCCACAGCTTCGTGCTGGAACAGCGCGACGACCTGCAATGGCCGGCGTCGCTGTACCTGGAGGGGTCGGACCAGCACCGCGGCTGGTTCCACTCGTCGCTGCTGGAATCCTGCGGCACCCGGGGCCGGGCGCCCTACGACGCGGTGCTGACCCACGGCTTCGTCATGGCCGAGGACGGGCAGAAGATGTCCAAGTCCCTGGGCAACATCGTCTCGCCCCAGGACGTGATCGACCAGTACGGCGCCGACATCCTGCGCCTGTGGGTGCTCAGTTCGGACTACTCCGAGGACCTGCGCATCGGGCCCGAGATCCTGAAGCGCCATTCCGACATCTACCGCCGCCTGCGCAACACGCTGCGCTACCTGCTGGGCAACCTGAACGGGTTCGCCGAGGAGGAGCGCCTGCCGGTGGCCGAGATGCCCGAGCTGGAGCGCTGGGTCCTGCACCAGGTGTGGGAGATGGACAGCCACCTGCGCCGGGCCTGCGCCGATTTCGAGTTCCACCCCCTGTTCGTGGAGCTGCACAACTTCTGCGCCATGGACCTGTCGGCCTTCTATTTCGACATCCGCAAGGACACCCTGTACTGCAACGCCGCCGGATCGGTGGAGCGGCGCGCCGCGCGCACGGTGCTGGACACCCTGTTCGACTGCCTGACCGCCTGGCTGGCGCCGTTCCTGTGCTTCACCGCCGAGGAGGCCTGGCTGTCGCGCAACCCCGACGGCGACAGCGTGCACCTGCGCCAGTTCCCCGATATCCCGGGCGACTGGCGCGACGACGCCCTGGCCTCCAAGTGGGACAAGGTGCGCGCCCTGCGCCGGGTCGTCACCGGCGCGCTGGAGGTGGAGCGGGCCGAGAAGCGCATGGGGTCGAGCCTGCTGGCCCACCCCACCGTCCACGCCCCGGCCGAGTACCGCGACGCCCTGCAGGGGCTGGACCTGGCCGAGATCTCCATCACCTCGGATGCCACCCTGGTGGTCGGTCCGGTGCCCGACGGCGCCTTCACCCTGGACGAGGTGCCGGGGGTCGGCGTGGTCCCGGCCCTGGCCGGGGGCGACAAGTGCGAGCGGTGCTGGAAGGTCCTGCCCGACGTGGGCTCGGACGCCGAGCACCCGACCCTGTGTCCCCGCTGCGCCGACGCCGTGCGCGCGGCGCCGGCGGCCTGAGCGGCCCGTGGCCCGGTCGCGGCTGGTTGCCGGGCTGGCCATCGCCGCCGTGGTGGCGGCGCTGGACCAGGCCACCAAGTGGTGGATACTGACCCGGGTCATGGACCCGCCGCGGACCATCGAGGTGACGCCGTTCTTCAACCTGGTCATGGCCTGGAACCGGGGCGTCAGCTTCGGCCTGTTCGACGGCGACTCGCCCTACAACGCCTGGGTCCTGACCGCCCTGGCGGTGGCCATCGTCATCGCCCTGCTGGCCTGGCTGGCGCGCGCCCAGGGCCCCGCCATCCTGGCCGGCATCGGCCTGGTGGTGGGCGGCGCCGTGGGCAACGTGATCGACCGCCTGCGGTTCGGCGCCGTCGCCGACTTCCTGGACTTCCACGCCGCCGGCCTGCACTGGCCGGCCTTCAACCTGGCCGACAGCGCCATCACCCTGGGCGCCGTATTGCTGGTCCTAGACTCCTTGTTTGGCGGGCCCGAAAGCCCTAAAAAGGGCGATACGGCCACCTAGGCCGCAACAAGCATCACCTTCGACGGACAGTGGAAGACCTGCCATGAGGAAGATGGCCCTAGTGACGATGGCCCTCGCCGCGGCCCTGCTCGCCGGCGGATGCGAGGACACCAAGGAAGCCCTCGGCCTTTCCGGCAAGAAGGCGCCGGACGAGTTCGCCGTCTATGCCCACGCGCCGCTCAGCCTGCCGCCCGACTACGCCCTGCGGCCCCCGGCCCCGGGCGCCAAGCGGCCCCAGGACGAGGCCGCCCGCGACTCGGCCCGGCGCACCGTGTTCGGCGGCCGCACCACCGGCGTCGTCAACCCGGCGCCGGCCGGCACCAGCGCCGGCCTGCAGGACCTGCTGGCCCGCACCGGCGCCCTGGACACGGACCCGCAGATCCGCAGCGTCGTCAACCGCGAGACCTCGATCCTGGCCGAGGAGGACATAACCTTCACCGAACGGCTGATGTTCTGGGACAAGCCCGAGGAATTCGGCCGCACCGTGGACGCGTCCAAGGAATCGCAGCGCCTGCGCGAGAACCAGGCCCTGGGCCGTCCCATCACCGACGGCAAGACGCCGACCATCGAGCGCAAGAAGAAGGCCCTGCTGGAAGGCCTGTTCAACTGAGCCATGCCGGAATCCGCGCCGCCGGCCGTGCGTCGTGGTTGCGCGCGCCCGGCGCGTGCCCATATGTTGCCGAGGGGAGACGCCTGCCGGAGGGGGAAACGGACACACCGCACGGAAGTGACGAGGACCATGCCCACACGCCCTAGACAGCCGTTCATCCCGCTCTTCGCCGCCGTCCTGTTCGCCGTCGCCGCCCTGGCCGCGGCGCCCGCCGGGGCCGGCATCTTCAACCCCGAGACCTTCACCCTGCAGAACGGCATGCAGGTGGTGGTGGTGCCCAACCACCGCGTGCCGGTGGTCACCCACATGGTGTGGTACAAGGTCGGCGCCGGCGACGAGCAGCCGGGCAAGTCGGGCATCGCCCACTTCTTCGAGCACCTGATGTTCAAGGGCACGCCCAGCCACCCCAACGGCGAGTTCTCGCAGATGGTGGCCCGCAACGGCGGCACCGAGAACGCCTTCACCTCCGCCGACTACACCGCCTACCACCAGACCGTGGCCAAGGACCGCCTGCCGCTGATGATGGAGCTGGAGGCGGACCGCATGACCCACCTGGCCCTGACCCCCGAGCAGGTGGAGCCCGAGCGCCTGGTGATCCTGGAGGAGCGGCGCATGCGCACGGACAACCGGCCCGGCGCCATCCTGGCCGAGCACGTCAACGCGGCCCTGTTCCTGAACTACCCCTACCGCATCCCCATCATCGGCTGGGCGCACGAGATCAAGGGCCTGACCATCCCCGACCTGAAGGACTTCTACCACCGCTGGTACGCGCCCAACAACGCGGTCCTGGTGGTGGCCGGGGACATCACGGCGGCCGAGCTGCGCCCCCTGGCCGAGAAGACCTACGGCCAGATCCCGCGCGGGCCGGACATCACGCGCCGCCGCCCCACCGAACCGCCGCAGATGGCCGCCCGCCGCGTCGTCCTGCGCGATCCCCGGGTCGGCCAGCCGTCGTGGAGCCGCAGCTACCTGGCGCCCAGCTACCTGTACGCCGTCAACGGCCGCGACGAGGCCGCCGACCCCTACGCCCTGGAGGTCCTGGACGAGATCATGAGCGGCGGCGCCACCAGCCGCCTGTACAAGGCCCTGGTGGTGGACGGCAAGCTGGCCGACAACGCCGGCGCCTACTACAACCCCGGCTCCCTGGGCCCGGCCAAGTGGGTGTTCCACGCCAACCCGGCCCATGGCGTGTCCATGGAGACCCTGGAAAAGGCCGTCGAGGCCGAGGTGGCCCGGCTGCTGCAGGGCGGCGTCACCGCCGCCGAGGTGGAGCGGGCCAAGAAGCGCATGGTGGCCGACGCCGTGTTCGCCCGCGACAGCCTGCGCACCGGGGCCCAGGTCCTGGGCGCCGCCCTGGCCGTGGGCCGCACCGTGGCCGACGTCGAGGCCTGGCCCGAGCGTATCGGCGCGGTGACCCCGGAACAGGTCATGGCCGCGGCGCGGGCCGTGCTGGGCCCGGCCCACGTCACCGCCGTGCTGCTGCCCGGCGAGGCGAGCTGAGGCCATGGCCACGACCCTTGCCCGCCGCCTGGCGGCCGCCATCGTCCTCTGTGTCCTGGTGCTGGCGGCGGTGCCGGCCGGCGCCGTCTCGATCCAGCGCGTGGTCAGCCCCGGCGGGGTGGTGGCCTGGCTGGTGGAGGACCACACCAACCCCATCATCGCGCTGGACCTGGCCTTCCGCGGCGGCGCCACGCTCGACCCCGAGGGCCGCGAGGGGCTGGCGCGCATGGTGTCGGCGACCCTGGACGAGGGCGCCGGCGGCCTGGACAGCCAGGCCTTCCAGGGCCGCCTGGACGACCTGTCGATCTCGCTCAGCTTCTCGGCCGGGCGGGAGAGCTTCAGCGGCAGCCTGACCACCCTGACCGGCAACCGCGACACGGCCTTCGACATGCTGCGCCTGGCCCTGACCGAGCCGCGCTTCGACCCGGCCCCGGTGGCCCGCATCCGCAGCCAGACCCTGGCCGGACTGCGCCGCGAGGCCGAGGACCCGGACAGCATCGCCGACAAGGCCCTGATGGCGACCCTGTTCCCCGGCCATCCCTACGGCCGCCCGGCCAAGGGCACGCCCGAGTCCGTGGCCGCCATCACCGCCGACGACTTGCGCGGCTTCGTCAAGCGGCGGCTGGCGCGGCAGAACCTGCTGGTCGGCGTGGTCGGCGACATCACGGCGGCCGAGCTGGCGCCCCTGCTGGACCGCACCTTCGGCGCCCTGCCGCCCCGCGCCGCGCCATGGGACCTGCCCGAGGTGGCCCCGGCCCGGGCCGACACCACCGTCATCCGCAAGCCGGTGCCGCAAAGCGCCATCTCCTTCGCCCAGCCGGGCCTGAAGCGCGACGACCCGGACTTCTACGCCGCCTATGTCATGAACCACATCCTGGGCGGCGGCGGCTTCACCTCGCGCCTGTTCAACGAGGTGCGCGAGAAGCGGGGCCTGGCCTATTCCGTGGGCACGTCGCTGTATCCGCTGGACCACGCCGGGCTGATCGTCGGCGACGCCGGCACCGCCAACGCCCGGGTCAAGGACACGCTCGGCCAGATCCGCGCCGAATGGCGGCGCATCGTCAAGGACGGCGTGACCGGGGACGAGCTGAAGGACGCCAAGACCTACCTGACCGGCTCGTTCCCCCTGCGCTTCTCGTCCTCGGGGCGCATCGCCTCCATGCTGGTGGCGATCCAGATGGACAAGCTGGGCATCGACTACCTGGACCGCCGCAACGGCCTGATCGAGGCCGTGACCATGGCCGACATCGACCGCGTCATCCACCGCCTGCTGGACCCGGACAAGCTGGTCATCGTCGTGGTCGGCGAGCCCGAGGGCCTGGCCCTGGCCAAATAGCGGCCGTGAAGATCCTCGGCCGCCCGCCCGCGTTCGATCCGCCGCCCCTGCCGCCGCGGGCGCCGTGGTGGGGCGGCGACCTGCAGACCCTGCGCAACACCCTGCGCCCGCCACGCCTGCCGGCCCTGGCCGGGGCCGAGCGCCTGTGGCTGGACCTGCACGACGGCACCGGCAGCCGGCTGGCGGCGGCCCTGAACCGGCCGGCGGACGGCGGGGACCGCCCCCTGGCGGTGCTGGTGCACGGCCTGACCGGCGACGAGGGCAGCGCCAACGTGTGCCTGTCGGCGGCCCACCTGCTGGACCGGGGATATCCGGTGCTGCGCCTGAACCTGCGCGGCGCCGGGCTTTCCGCCGGGCACAGCCGCGGCGCCTACCACGCCGGGCGCAGCGACGACCTGGCCGCCGCCCTGCGTGCCCTGCCGGCCGGCCTGGCCGGCCGCGGCGTGGTCCTGGTGGCCTACAGCCTGGGCGCCAACATGGTGCTGAAGTTCCTGGCCGAGGGGCACCCGGGGCCGGCCGTGCGCGCCGCCGCCGCCGTGTCGGCGCCCATCGACCTGAAGGCGGCGCAACTGACCATCGCCCGGCCGCGCAACCGCCTGTACGAACGCTACCTGCTGACCCGCATGAAGGCGGCGGCGGCCGAGGGGGCGGACCCGGGGCGGCGGCGGCTGGTGGCCGGCCTGCGCAGCATCTACCAGTTCGACGGCGCCATCGTCGCCGCCGACAACGGATTTGCCGGCGCCGACGACTACTACGCGCGCAGCGCGGCGAAGCAGTTCCTGGCCCGCATCACGGCGCCGACCCTGATCGTCCACGCCCTGGACGACCCCTGGATCCCGGCGGCGGCCTACCTGGACCACCCCTGGGACCCGGACGGGCCCCTGACCGTGCTGCTGCCGGCCACCGGGGGCCACGGCGGGTTCCACGCCCGCGGCCAGCGGGTGCCCTGGCACGACCGCTGCATCGGCGCCTTTTTCGACGGCGTGGTTCGGCCGGCGGGGTCCGCCGATCAGTCGGCGGCGTCGACGATGGCGCCGCGCTCGTTGTCCACGATCACCGGCGACTCGAAGTAGCGCACCTGGGGCTCGGCGCCGTACTTCTCCCGGATCAGGGCCCGCCATTCGTCGTTGAACAGGGCCTCGGCGGCGGCCCGGTCGGTGAACTGGTAGGCGCCACCGCCGGTGCCGGCCTCGGCGTCGAACAGGTAGTTCTTGCGCACCAGCCCGGCCATGTCGCGGTAGCGCGGCGCCGTCGACTTGAAGATGGCGGTGGCGTCGGCCAGGGTCGTGCCCGCGGCCAGGGGGAATTGCACCAGGGCAAGAATCATGGGGGGGTCCTCCCGTTTGTTGGTCAGTCGAAGAGACAGTCGTGCAGGCTGCGCGCCGCCTTGTCCAGCAATTCCCCCACCAGCTCGCGGCGCGGGCGGATCAGCGGGGCGCGGGACGGCTCCGTGGCCTCGAACCCGTCACCGTCGCGCCGGCCGATGTCGAAGGAGAACACGAAGCCGGGCGGATAGCCCATGCGCAGGTCGGTGATGGCCAGGGCGTCGCCCTTGTCCTGGTAGGTATAGAAGCCGTCGGTGAACCATTCCAGGCGGCGCACCGAGGGGCTGGGCCCCAGGCGCGGCGCCTGGGCCAGGCGCGGGTGGACCTCGACCTGGGTGATGGGACAGCCGGCCAGTGGCGTCAGGCCGGTGACGTAGGCTTTCTCGTCCACCCCCAGGACCTGCCAGAACAGGATGTTGAAGGGGGTCGGCTGCACGTGCAGGGTCTTGCCGGCGAAGGCCGGGTCGGCCGCGGCCCGCGCCTGCACCACCAGGTGGGCGCCCATGCCGATGCCCAGGTACAGCGTGCTGAGCAGCAGCAGCACCCGGTTGGCGCGCAGGCCCGCCGGGCGCCGCTCGCGCATGAAGGCGGCGATCAGCACCCCGGCCAGCAGCATGGAGGTGTAGACCGGGTCGATGATGAACACCGACGGCAGGGCCACCGGCGGCCCCGCCTCCAGGGGCCACAGGATCTGGGTGCCGTAGGTGGTGAGGGAATCGAGCATGGCGTGGGTGACCAGGCACAGCCACACGGTCAGCCACAGCAGCTTCCAGTGTTCGCGGGCGTCGCGCACCACCGCCGCCACCGCCGCCGCCAGCACCGGCGCCACCGCCGTGTGCACCAGCACCGAATGGCTCCAGCCGCGGTGGTAGGTCATGTGGTCGATGACGTTGGCCGAGGGCAGGAACGAGTCCAGGTCGGGCAGGGTAGCCACCACGCCGCCGATCAGCAGCGCCCGCGCGCCCAGCCGCTGGCCCAGGGTGGCGCCCGAGATGCTGGCGCCGAGCAGGAACTGTGTCGCCGAATCCATGCCGTCATGCCGTGGTTGCCGTCGTCATTGTGAATATAGGGCGTGGCCGCGGCGATGCCAGCCGCCATGGCCAAATTCACGGCCGCGCGCTATCGTGAGGGGGGAAACGGGGGTTGGCCGGGGGGCCACTTGGGGAGAATCGAAGACATGATCCGCCGCATCCTGACGTCCCTGGTCCTGGTCCTGCTGGCGCCCGCCGCCTGGGCGGCCGAGAAGGTGGACCTGGAGCTGGTCCTGCTGGCCGACGCCTCGCGCTCCATCGACGCCGCCGAGTCCCGGTTCCAGCGCCAGGGCTACGCCACCGCCATCACCCACGAGGACATCCTGTTCGCCATCGCCCACGGCCGGTTCAAGCGCATCGCCGTGACTTACGTGGAATGGGGCGACGACACCAGCCAGGACGTGGTGGTGCCCTGGACCGTCATCGACGGCCCCGACAGCGCCGCCGCCTTCGCCAACGCGCTGATGGCGGCGCCGCGCCGGGCCAACGGCCCCAACGCCATCGGCGCCGCCCTGACCGTGGCCCAGGGCCTGATCGACACCAACGCCTATGACGGCGCGCGGCGGGTCATCGACCTGTCGGGCGACAGCGCCTTCAGCATGGATTACATCGAGCCGGCGCGGCAGGCCGCCGTGGGCGCCGGCACCACCATCAACGGCCTCGCGATCCTGTGCCGCCAGGCCGACTGCGGCGGGCGGCCCGTGGGCTACGACCTGGAGGCGGCCTTCGCCGCCGAGATCATCGGCGGCCGCGGCGCCTTCGTGGTCACCGCCGACGGCCGCGACCGCTTCGCCGCCGCCGTGCGCCGCAAGCTGATCCTGGAGATCGCCGGCCCCGGCCTGCCCGGGGCCGAGCAGCTGGCCGACCGGCACCGCTAGGCAGCCCGCCGGGAAGGTGCTAGGGAGGGAGTCCCTTTCCCCAGGCCGGACCCCGATCCCATGCGCGACACCGACGCCCTGGCCGCACCCGTCGGCGCCCCGGCCGGGGAACCGCCGGCGCGGCGCGGCCGGGCCATGGCGCTGATGGTGGTGGCCTCCTCCTCCATCAGCTTCGGCGGCCTGATCATGCGCAGCATCGCCCAGGCCGACCCCTGGCAGGTGACCTTCTACCGCGGCCTGGCCCTGTTCCTGGCGGTGGCGCTGATCCTCGCGCTGCGCTACCGCCGCGCCGCCTGGGACCGGGTACGCGGGGTCGGCCGGCCCGGCCTGGTGGGCGGCGTGCTGCTGGGTCTGGCCGGCATCTCCTTCGTCCAGGCCCTGGCCCACACCACCGTGGCCAACGCCCTCTTCACCCTGGGCGCCATCCCGTTCATCACCGCCGCCCTGGCCTGGCTGCTGCTGGGCGAGCGGCCGCGCCCGGCCACCCTGGTGACCATGGCCGTGGCCGCCGCCGGGATCTTCGTCATGGTCGGCGAGGGCCTGGGCGGCGGCTCGGTCCTGGGCAACCTGCTGGCCCTGGCCACGGCGCTGTGCTTCTCCAGCTTCGCCGTCATCGTGCGCCGGCACCGCGGCGTCGACATGCTGCCGGCCCTGCTGGCGTCGGGGCTGTTCATCGTCCTGGTCGCCGGCGCCGTGCGCCTGGGCGACCTGGCGGTGCCGTGGCGGGACCTGGGGCTGTGCTTCCTGTGGGGCGGGCTGCTGTCGGGGGTGGCCAACTGGTTCTTCGTCATCGCCTCGCGCCACCTGGTGGCCGCCGAGCTGACCCTGTTCATGATGCTGGAATTCGCCCTGGGCCCGGTCTGGGTGTGGCTGTTCGTGGGCGAAACCCCGGGCCGCGGCACCCTGGCCGGCGGCGTGCTGGTGCTGGCCGCCGTGGCCGCCCGGGCCCTGGTCGAGCTGCGCGACTCCGCCCCCCGCCTCCGCCGCGGCCGCCCCAGCCCCACCTGACCCTCCCGGCAAAGGTAAAAAAAGGTGCCAGGCACCTTTTATTTGGAAAGATTTTCCTTAAATTTTTGAAATTATAAAAGGTGCCTGGCACCTTTATTGGGGGAGGGTCAGCGGCGGCCGAACAGGCGTTCGATGTCCTTCAGGTCCAGGGCCACGTAGGTGGGGCGGCCGTGGGAGCATTGGCCGGAGTGGGGGGTGGCCTCCATCTCGCGCAGCAGGGCGTTCATCTCGTCGGGGTTCAGGCGCCGGCCGGCTCGGACGCTGCCGTGGCAGGCCATGGAGGCGCAGACCTCGCCCAGGCGGTCCTTCAGGCCCACGGCCTCGTCCAGCTCGGCCAGGTCGTCGGCCAGGTCGCGCACCAGGCCCTGGACGTCGACCTCGCCCAGAAGGGCCGGCACCTCGCGCACCACCACGGCGCCGTGGCCGAAGGCCTCGACCACCAGGCCCAGCTCGCGCAGTTCCGACGCCCGCGCGGCGATGCGCGCCACCGCGGCCTCCTCGAGCTCGATCACCTCGGGGATCAGCAGGCCCTGGCGGGCCACGCCCTGGGCCTCCAGTTGCTTGCGCAGGCGCTCGTGCACCAGGCGCTCGTGGGCCGCGTGCTGGTCAACGATGACGATTCCCTGCCCCGTCTGGGCGACGATGTAGGTGCCGTGCACCTGGGCCCGGGCCACCCCCAGGGGATAGTCGGGGGCCGGGACCGCCGCGTCGGGGGTTTCGGGCGCCGGCGCCGGGGCCACCGGGCGGGCGTCCAATCCCGTCAAGGGCGCGTGGTAGGCCAGGTTGCGCTCGGCCAGGCCGCGGCCGGGCGCCGGCGTGCCGTGGCCGCCGCCGCCGCCGCAGTGGACGTCCCAGCCGGCGCGCCGCCCCCCCGGGCCGCGCCGCGCCCAGGGCCGCCTGGGCGACGGTGGTGGAGGCCCGGTGCCCGGCGTCGGCCAGGGCGTGGCGGATGGCGCCGACGATCAGCCCGCGCACCAGCCCGGCGTCGCGGAAGCGCACCTCGGTCTTGGCCGGGTGCACGTTCACGTCCACGGTCTCGGGCGGCACGTCCAGGAACAGGGCCACGTAGGGGTGGCGGTCCGCGGCCAGGAAGTCGCGGTAGGCGCCGCGCACGGCACCGAAGAACAGCTTGTCGCGCACCGGGCGGCCGTTGACGAACAGGAACTGCTTCTGGGCGTTGGCCCGGTTCAGGGTCGGCAGGCCGATGTGGCCGGACAGGAGCAGGCCCTCGCGCTCGGCCTGCACGGCGACGGCGTTGTCGCCGAACTCGCGCCCCATGATCGCCGCCAGGCGGTCGAGGCGGGCCTCGAACAGGTCGCCGGCCGAGGCCGCCAGGCGGAACACGTCGCGGGTGCCGTCGTTGAGCGAGAAGGCGACCTCGGGGTGGGCCATGGCCAGGCGGTGCAGGACGTCGACCACGTGGCCCTGCTCGGTGCGCGGCGCCTTGAGGAACTTGAGCCGCGCCGGGGTGGCGTAGAACAGGTCGCGCACCTCGACCCGGGTCCCCGGCGGGTGCGCCGCCGGGCGCGGGCCGTCCAGCCGGCCGCCTTCGACGGACAGGGTCCAGGCTTCCGCCCCGTCCCGGGGCCGGCTGGTCAGGGCCAGGCGGCTGACGGCGCCGATGGACGGCAGCGCCTCGCCGCGGAAGCCCAGGGTGGCGATGTGGGTCAGGTCGTCGTCGGGCAGCTTGGAGGTGGCGTGGCGCTCCACCGCCAGGACCAGTTCGTCGGGGCCCATGCCGCAGCCGTCGTCGGTGACAGAGATCAGGGTGCGGCCGCCCTCGGCCAGCACCACGTCGATGCGGCCCGCCCCGGCGTCCAGGGCGTTCTCCACCAGCTCCTTGACCGCCGCCGCCGGCCGCTCCACCACCTCGCCGGCGGCGATCTGGTTGACCAGGGTCTCGGGCAGGCGGCGGATGGCCATGGCCGCGGTCAGCCCTGGCGCCGGGCCTTGTAGGCGTTGATCAGGCCGTTGGTGGAACCGTCGTGCCCGTCCACGGGCCCGTCGCCGGCCAGCTCGGGCAGGATGCGCCCGGCCAGCAGCTTGCCAAGCTCGACCCCCCACTGGTCATAGGAGTTGACCCCCCAGACGATGCCCTGGACGAAGATCTTGTGCTCGTAGAGGGCAATCAGCATGCCCAGGGTGCGCGGGGTCACCATGTCCACCAGGATCGAGTTGCTGGGCCGGTTGCCGGGGAACTGCTTGTGCGGCAGCAGCATGGCGATGGTCGCCGGGTCCAGGCCCTGGGCGGTCATGTCGGCCTCGGCCTCGGCGGCGGTCTTGCCGGTCATCAGGGCCTCGGTCTGGGCGAAGAAGTTGCTGAGCAGCTTGGCGTGGTGGTCGCCCACCGGGTTGTGGCTGCGCGCCGGGGCGATGAAGTCGCAGGGCACCGGATGGGTGCCCTGGTGGATGAGCTGGTAGAACGAGTGCTGGCCGTTGGTGCCCGGCTCGCCGAACAGCACCGGCCCGGTGCCCCAGGCCACCGCCGCCCCGGCCCGGGTCACGCCCTTGCCGTTCGATTCCATGTCCGCCTGCTGCAAATAGGCCGCCAGGCGGTGCAGGTACTGGTCATAGGGCAGCACGGCGTAGCTGCGCATGCCCAGGAAGTTGGCGTTCCACACCCCGATCATGGCCAGGATCACCGGCATGTTGGCCTCCAGCGGCGCGCTGCGGAAATGGCCGTCCATGGCGTGGCCGCCGGCCAGCAGGTCCTCGAAGGCGTCCATGCCGATGGCGATGGCGATGGGCAGGCCGATGGCCGACCACAGGGAGTAGCGGCCGCCGACCCAGTCCCAGAACTCGAACATGTTGGCGGTGTCGATGCCGAAGGCCGACACCGCCTTGGCGTTGGTGCTGAGCGCGGCGAAGTGCTTGGCCACCGCCGCCTCGCCCAGGGCCTTCACCAGCCAGTCCCGCGCCGTGTGGGCGTTGGTCAGGGTCTCCTGGGTGGTGAAGGTCTTGGAGGCGACCAGGAACAGGGTGGTCTCGGGGTCCACGGCCTTGAGGGTCTCGGCCATGTGGGTGCCGTCCACGTTGGAGACGAAACGCGGGGTCAGGCCCGGCTTCCAGTAGGGCTTCAGGGCCTCGCAGACCATGACCGGGCCCAGGTCCGAGCCGCCGATGCCGATGTTGACCACGTCGGTGATGGCCTTGCCGGTGGCGCCGCGCCACGTGCCGTCGCGCACCGAATCGGAGAACCGGCGCATCTTGGCCAGCACGGCGTTGACCCCGGGCATCACGTCCTCGCCGTCGACCCGGATCGGGTCGTTCGCGCGGTTGCGCAGGGCCACGTGCAGCACGGCCCGGTTCTCGGTGGTGTTGATGCGCTCGCCGGCGAACATGCGCGCGCGCCAGCCCTCCACGTCGCGGGCCCGGGCCAGGTCCATCAGCAGGCCCATGGTCTCGGCCTCGATGCGGTTCTTGGAGTAGTCCAGCAGCAGGCCGTCCAGCTCGACCGAGAAGCGGTCGAACCGGCCCGGGTCGGCGGCGAACAGGTGGCGCATGTGGCGGTCGGCGGTGGCGTCCGCGTGGGCGGCCAGGGCCTTCCAGGCGGGCAGGTCGGTGGGAGCCGTCATGGCGGGGTCGTGCTCCTGTGCGATGGTGGAATCGGTGGCCAAAAGGTTATCAGACCACGGGTACCCCCGCCAGCGGTCCTGACCGTTTTAGTCGTATCGCACGGGTTTGCGGGCCTGGTTGCGCACGAAGTCGATGTGGCGGCGCAGGCTGTACAGCTCGTCGGCGTAGCTGAGCGGCACGGTGACCCGCATGACGTCGGCCTCCAGGCGGTCGATGGCGGCCAGGGTCTCGGCCCGGTCGGGCCCGTCCGGGCGCCTGGCCGCGTCGTCGATGGCCTGCAGGCGCCCGTACCAGCGGTAGATGCGCGAGCGGATGCGCCAGCGGTAGAACGGCGGGAACGCCCGCACCAGGGGGATCAGCAGGGTCACCAGGGGCAGCAGCATGACCAGCAGCCGCTCGATCAGCGTCGCCGCCCAGAACGGCAGGTAGCGCTGCAGGAACGGCGGGCCGGACTTGAGGAACCGCCGCGCCTCGTCGTGGATGGGGAAGTCCAGGAAGCGGCCCGAGGGGAACTGCCCCGCGGCCTCGAACAGGCCGCCGTCGCGGTGCGCCGCCTGGGCCGCCTGCATCAGCAGATTGACCAGGGCCGGGTGCAGGTCGTCGCGCACCACCAGGGTCGCCGCCGGGGCCAGCAGGGTGACGTCGCGCGGCGGCAGGTTGGCGGCCAGGTCGATCACCCCTTCGGGCAGGACCACCTCGGACAGGAAGCGGTGGCGGCGGGTGTAGGCGCCGGCGCGGCGGAAGCTAAGCAGGGAGATTCCCGGCGCCGTCAACAGCCTGGCCACGGCCTCGGACTTGGCCGAGGCGACGAAGAAGGCGGCGTCCACCTTGCCCGCCACCAGGGCGTCCACGGCCGCCATGCCGGTAATCTCCGCCAGCCGCACGGCCGGCGGCGCCAGGCCGTTGGCGGCCAGCAGCTGGTCGGCCACCACCCGGGTGCCGCTGCCGACGGCGCCCACGGCCAGGCGCATGTCGCGCAGGTCGGCCAGGGTCTCGAACGGTCCCTCGGCGCGCACGAACACCCACAGGGGCTCGAAGTACAGGCTGGCCAGGGCGCGCAGGCCGGGATGGGCCGACGGGTCCCCGGTGCCGCCCTGGACCAGGGCCGCCGCGACCCCCGCCGCCGGGTCGTCCAGCAGGTCCAGGTTCTCGACCGAGCCCTTGGTCTGGCGCACCTCCAGCTCGACCCCCTCGGCGGCCAGGAACGCGCGGTACTGCTGGCCGAAGCCGTAGTAGGCGCCGGCCGGGCCGCCGGTGGCGATGGTGATGCGGCCGGGCGGCGCCGGCTGCACGAACTGGTAGGCCAGGACGAACCCGGCCAAGGTCAGCAGCACCGCCGGCAGGAACAGGGTATAGAGGTCGCGGCGCCGGTTGCGCTTGGGCGGCGTGTCGGCCGCTGCCGTGTCGTCGTCATTTTGCGTGGCCATGCCGCCCCTCCGCCGGTGCCCGGTTGCTTCGGCATTCAAGGCGCCCCACGGCCGCGAATCAAGCCCCATTCGCCGGTCCCTTTCGCTGGCCCCATTCGTTGGCTGGGGGTCCGGGCCGGCCCGCCGGCGTTGCGCGGCACCCGCGCCTTGCCCATACTGGCACCCTGGACACCCGCGGCGAGAGAGGGCAGGCGTGAGTTCCGAATCCGGCGGGCTGCTGGGCTGGGCCCTGCGCAGCGCCGTCCTGATCACCATCCTGGGCGGCGGCGCCTATTTCGTCGCCACGGGCCTGGGGCTGGACCTGGCGGCCCTGGTCAAGGACCGCAAGGCGGCCCCCGCCGCCACCGCGCGGCGCCCGGCGCCGCCCGCCGGCCACGCCGGCGACCGCACCTACGTGCTGCCGGCCAACGACAAGGGCCAGTTCTGGGTCACCGCCCGGGTCAACGACACCGACGTGCGGTTCATGGTCGACACCGGCGCCACCGACGTGGTGCTGGACCGCAGCGCCGCCGAGGCCGCCGGCCTGCGCCCGCGCCGCCACGAGTTCACCCGCCCCTACCGCACCCCCAACGGCACCGTGTACGCAGCGCCCGTGACCCTGCGCGAGGTGCGGATCGGGCCGATCGAGCTGCGCGACGTGCCGGCGGTGGTCAACGAGGTGGACATGGGCGGCATGGCCCTGCTGGGCATGGGCTTCCTGAAGCGCCTGGAGGGCTTCGAGTCGCGCCGCGACCGCCTGATCCTGAAGTGGTAGCGGTTACCCCGAACAGGCCGGGTTGAACACCTCGACCATGCGCGCGGCGTCGATGCCGCGGGCGGCCAGGGCCTCGCGCACGGCGCGGGACTGGCCGCGGGCCTTCTCGAAGTCCACCGCCAGGCCGGCCGTGGCCGCCTTGCCGACGGTGAAGATCAGGGCCACCCCGGCGTTGTTGGCGGCCTGGGCCGCCACCTGCTCGAACGCCTTCTTGCCGTTGTCGTCGGACAGGAAGGGGTCCACCCCCAGCATGATCGGCACCACGGCGCGGGCCTGCATCTCGCGGGCCGGGTCGGGGCGCACCACCAGGGTCACGAAGTACGAGCAGGCCTGGTCGGCGTAGGGCGACGGCAGGCGGCGGGCGTAGACTTGGGCCTCCAGGTCGCTGATGTGGCCCATGAAGCGGCAGGTGCGCTTGATGTCGTTCACGTCGCACAGCTCGGTGGCGCGCATGAACTCGGCCCAGGGTTTCAGGGCGTCGCGGCTGGTCAGGGGGTAGTCGGGCCCCGGCTGGTCGGCGCGCCACTGGCGCTGCACCACATAGAGCGTATTGGCGCCGCGGATGATCTTGACCCAGTTCACCTCCAGCTTGCGCGGCGCCAGGTTGGGGTTGTCGGCCCGCGGCTTGGGGTCCTTGCACTGGATCATGACGCTGAACACGTCATAGCCGTTCTGGGTGCCCTCCACCTTCATGCCGAACTCGGCCTTGGCGCAGCCGCGCTGGTAGTTGGTGAACATGCCCGCGGCCAGGTCCTTGGGCGCGATGTGGCCCTTGTTGCCGAACACCTGGACCACGATCATGTTGGTCCAGTCCTCGACCTTCTCGCCCTCGGGGATGTATTCGCGGACCCGCTGCGTGCCCTCGTCGTTCTGGTACCCCAGCTTCCAGCCCTCGGGCGGCTTGGCGAACAGGAACTCGCCCTTGTCCTGGGCCTGGGCCCAGGCGGGGGCGGGGGCGGCGCCGGCCGCCGCCAGCATCACCGCCACGGCGAGGAAGAGACGGGCAAGGATGGTCGAAGGCATGGGAAAACTCCGCTGCTTTGGTCCCCGGGGCGCAGGCCAGGAGCGCAGGCCCGGGGCGCAGAATAGTGGTCCAGGCCGGCCTTGGCTAGGCCCCTACCCGGCCCCGTGGCGCAGAAAAACGACCCGCGCCGCGCCATAGCGCCGGTCGTCCAGGACCAGGAAGCCCGCCGGCGGCTCGAAGTCCTCGTCGGCGCCCAGCTCGACCACCGCCAGGGCGCCGGCGACGATCCACCCGCGCCGCACCAGGGCCAGCAGGGACGGCCCGGCCAGCCCCTGGCCATAGGGCGGGTCCAGAAACACCAGGTCCACCGGGGCGCCGGCGATGCGCGGCGGCGGCGGCATGCGGGTGGCGTCCAGGCGCAGGGTCAACACGTCGCGCGGCGCCCCCACCAGCCCGGCGTTGCGCCGCGCCAGGGCCACCGTGGCGGCGTCGGCGTCCACCAGGATCACCTTGGCGGCGCCCCGCGACAGGGCCTCCAGCCCCAGGGCCCCGGTGCCGCAGAACAGGTCCAGCACGGTCTTGCCCGCCGGGTCGCCGCCGTCGATGCCGTGGGCCAGGATGTTGAACACGGCCTCGCGCACCCGGTCCGAGGTTGGGCGCACGTCGCGGCCCTCGGGCGCCGTCAGGCGCTTGCCGCGGAACCGGCCGCCGACTATGCGCACGGGAGGGTCCTCATGGCCGCCGCTTTCCCCGGCTTGGCCGCTTGGCCACCGGCTTCTTGTGCGCCTGGCCCTTGTTCTGCGCCTGGCCCTTGGTGCCGCCCAGTTGGTCGCGCAGGACCCGCGGCGGCACCTCCTCGACCTGGCCGCGGGCCAGGTTGCCAAGCTGGAACGGCCCGAACGAGAGGCGGATCAGGCGGGTCACCGACAGGCCCAGGTGCTCCATGACGCGGCGGATCTCGCGGTTCTTGCCCTCGGTCAGGGCCACGGTCAGCCACGAGTTGTCGCCGCGGCTGCTGTCCAGGGCGGCGCGGATCGGGCCATAGGAAACGCCGTCGATGGTGACGCCCTTGGCCAGGGCGGCCAGGCCCTCGTCGTCCACGGCGCCGTGCACCCGCACCCGGTAGCGGCGCACCCAGCCGGTGCCCGGCAGCTCCAGGCGCCGGGCCAGGGCGCCGTCGTTGGTCAACAGCAGCAGGCCCTCGGAATTCAGGTCCAGGCGCCCGACCGAGATCACCCGCGGCAGGTCCGCCGGCAGCTTCTCGAACACCGTCGGCCGGCCCTGGGGGTCGCCGTGGCTGGTGACCAGCCCGGCCGGCTTGTGGTAGCGCCACAGGCGCGCCGCCTCGGCCTGGGGCAGGGGCTTGCCGTCGACGGTGATGCGGCTGGCGGCGGTCACGGTCACGGCGGGGCTGTCCAGGCGCCGGCCGTCCACGGCGACGCGGCCCTCGGCGATCCAGCGTTCGGCCTCGCGGCGCGAACACAGGCCGGCCCGGGCCATGACCTTGGCGATGCGCTCGCCTCCGTCCGCCGCGGCGGTCGCGTCGCTCATCGGTACGCCCGCGCGGCGGCCACCAGGGCCTCGAACAGCTTGGCGTCGCCGACGCTGATGTGGAACTCGGGGTGCCACTGGACCCCCAGGCAGAACGCCTTGCCCGGGGCCTCCGTGCCCTCGATCACCCCGTCGGGGGCACGGGCGTTGACGACCACGCCCGCGGGCGCGTCGGCGGCGGCCTGGTGGTGGGCGCTGTTCACCGACAGCTCGGCGGCGCCGACGATGCGGTGCAGCAGGGTCCCCGGCTCCACCGCCACCGTATGCCCGGCCTGGTCGCGGGGGTTGGGCTGCTCATGGGCCAGGGCGCCGGGCACCGAATCGGGGATGTGCTGGATCAGCCGCCCGCCCAGGGCCACGTGCAAAAGCTGTTGCCCGCCGCAGATGCCCAGCACCGGCATGTCCCGGGCCAGTGCGCCGCGGGTGATGGCCAGCTCGAAATCGGTGCGGCCCTCCTTCAGGACCACGGTCTCGTGGCGCGCGTTGTCGCCGAACAGGGCCGGGTCCACGTCGAAGGCGCCGCCGGTGACGACCAGGCCCGACATCACGTCCAGGTAGTCGGCGGCCAGGGCCGTCTCGTGGGGCAGCACCAGGGGCAGGCCGCCGGCGGCGGCCACGGCGGCGGCGTAGTTCACGCGCAGGGCGTACCAGGGAAACTTGGAATAGCCGCCCGGCTCCTCGGAGTCGGCGGTGATGCCGATGACGGGTCTGTCCATGGGGCGGACTTTAGGCGCGCCGGCGCCCCCGCGCAATGGCCCTTGACCGGCCACGGCGCCCGGCGCACCCTGCGCGCCATGCACGGCGATTCCTTCATGGCCCAGGCGCTGGACCAGGCCCGCGCCGCCGCCGCCCGCGGCGAGGTGCCGGTGGGCGCCGTGGTGGTGCGCGAGGGCCGGGTCCTGGCCGCCGACGGCAACCGCACCGAGGAGCTGTGCGACCCCACCGCCCACGCCGAGGTGCTGGTGCTGCGCGCCGCCGCCGCCGCCCGGGGCGAGCCGCGCCTGCCCGACTGCGACCTGTACGTGACCCTGGAGCCCTGCGCCATGTGCGCCGCCGCCATCTCGTTCGCCCGCATCCGCCGCCTGGTGTTCGCCGCCTACGACCCCAAGGGCGGCGGGGTCGAGCACGGCCCCCGCATCTTCGACCAGGTCACCTGCCACCACCGCCCCGAGGTGGTCGGCGGGGTGGCCGAGACCGATGCCGCGGCCCTGCTGCGCGACTTCTTCCGGGCGCGGCGATGAGCGGCGAGCTGCGCGCCTACTACGCCCGCCGGGCCCGGGAGTACGAGCGCATCTACGAGAAGCCCGAACGCCAAGAGGACCTGGCCCGCCTGGCCGCCCTGCTGGCCGACGACCTGGCCGGCCACGAGGTGCTGGAGATCGCCTGCGGCACCGGCTACTGGAGCCAGGTGATCGCCCGGTCGGCGCGCCGCCTGCACGCGACCGACGCCGTGGCCGAGCCCCTGGAGATCGCGAAAGCCAAGGACTGGCCGCCGGATAAAGTCACCTTCGGCACCTGTGACGCCTACGACCCGGCCGCCGCGCCGGGGGACTTCACGGCGCTGTTCGCCGGCTTCTGGTGGTCCCACGTGCCGCGGCCGGACCTGCCGGCCTTTCTGGACGCCGTGCACCGGCGCCTGGGCCCGGGCGGGCGGGTGGTGTTCGTGGACAACCGATTCGTGGCCGGCAGCAGCACCCCCATCGCCGAGACCGACGGCGACGGCAACACCTACCAGCTGCGCCCCCTGTCGGACGGCAGCCGGCACCGGGTGCTGAAGAACTTCCCCGACCGGGCCGAGTTCACCGCCCTGCTGGACGGCCGCGCCCGCAACCTGGACCTGGTGGAACTGCCCTACTTCTGGCGCCTGCGCTACGAGGTGGCGGGGTAGGCCGGCAACCCCCATCAACCGTCGCTCCCGCGCAGGCGGGAGCCTATTCCGTCGTCCTCACCGGCAATGGATCTGGTCCGGGTTGGCCGCCGCCCGTCACCCATCCACGAAGGCGGAATGGGTTCCCGCCTGCGCGGGAACGACGGGAGAAGAGCCCCCTACTTGTGCCCGCTGATCTCGGCGTGCAGGGGCTTGGTCTCTTCGTACAGGCGTTTCTGCTCGTCCGTGGCCTCGTGCTGGAACTTGTCCTTCCAGTCGTCGTAGGGCATGCCGTAGACCACCGTGCGGGCGTCGTCGTAGGTCATGTCCAGGCCGCGTTCGTCGGCCGCGGCGCGGTACCATTTCGACAGGCAGTTGCGGCAGAACCCGGCCAGGTTCATGAGGTCGATGTTCTGCACGTCGGTGCGCTTCTGCAGGTGCTCGACGAGGCCGCGGAAGGCGGCGGCCTCCAGTTCGGTGCGGGTCTTGTCGTCCATGGAATCCCCCGGGTCTGGTCGTGGCCGGTCGGTGACGGTCATATGGGGACGGCGGGCGGCGCCGAAAAGGCGCCGGTCAGCCCTCGCGCTGGATGGCGCGCCAGCCGATGTCGCGGCGGCAGAAGCCCTCGGGCCAGTCGATGCGGTCGACGGCCGCATAGGCCCGCGCCTGGGCCTCGGCCACGGTCGCGCCGCGGGCCGTGACCCCCAGCACCCGCCCGCCCTGGGCAGTGAAGTGGCCCTGCCGGTCGGCCTTGGTGCCGGCGTGGAACACGGTCACCCCCTCGACCTCGCCGGCGCCGTCCAGGCCCCGGATCACCGAGCCTTTCTCGTAGAACCCGGGATACCCCTTGGTGGCCATGACCACCACCAGGGCGCAGCCGTCGTGCCAGCGCAGGTCGACCTTGTCCAGCTTGCCCTCGGCACAGGCCAGCAGGGCCTCCAGGATGTCGGATTCCAGCATCGTCATCAGCGGCTGGCACTCGGGGTCGCCGAATCGCACGTTGAATTCCAGCACCTTGGGCCCGGCGTCGGTGATCATCAGGCCGGCGTACAGCACGCCCTTATAGGGCCGCCCCTCGGACGCCATGCCCTCGATCACCGGGGTGATGACCGTGTCCATGATCATGGTGGCGATCTCGTCGGTCACCACCGGGGCCGGGCAGTAGGCGCCCATGCCGCCGGTATTGGGGCCCTCGTCGCCGTCGTAGGCGGTCTTGTGGTCCTGGGCCGAGATCAGGGGCACCGCCCGCTTGCCGTCCACCAGGGCGAAGAAGCTGGCCTCCTCGCCGTCCAGGAACTCCTCGATCACCACCAGGGCGCCCGATTCGCCGAACTCGCGCTCGGTCATGATGTGATCGATGGCGGCGAAGGCCTCGTTGTTGTTGCGGCACAGGATCACGCCCTTGCCGGCGGCCAGGCCGTCGGCCTTGATGACCAGCGGCGCGCCCTTGCGGATGATGTATTCCTTGGCCTGGTCCGGCTCGTCGAACACGGCGTAGTCGGCCGTGGGCACGTCGTACTTGCCCAGCAGGTCCTTCATGAAGCTCTTCGAGCCCTCGATCTCGGCCGCCGCGGCGCTGGGGCCGAAGG
Source organism: Hyphomicrobiales bacterium (assembly GCA_024236415.1). Lineage (GTDB taxonomy): Bacteria > Pseudomonadota > Alphaproteobacteria > Rhodospirillales > JACKKN01 > JACKKN01. The sequence goes on along the minus strand of JACKKN010000003.1, from coordinate 145,691 downwards.
CCTTGATGCCGGCGCCGTGCAACCGGTCGACGATACCCGCGGTCAGCGGCTGTTCCGGGCCGACGACGACGAAGTCGATGCCGTTGTGGCTGGCGAAGTCCACCAGCTTGGATACGTTGTCGGCGGAGATGTCGACGCACTCGGCCACCTGGGCGATGCCGGCGTTGCCCGGCGCGCAATAGAGCTTGTCGCACTTGGGCGATTGCGCGATCGCCCAGCACAGCGCGTGCTCGCGGCCGCCGCCGCCCACCACCAGAACCTTCATGCCGACTGTCCCTCGTGTCCCGTTCTTGTTGCCCTCGCGCCTGCGCGCGCCGCCCCTTGCTCCGTGGGTCCGTATCATAAATAGTGTCGGAGATGACACAAGACCCCAACATCGGCGCGCCGGCCACCGGCCCCTCGTCCGGCAACTCGGGGGCCGACCACAACCTGCCGGTGCGCACCGTCGGCGAAATCTCCCAGGCCGTCAAGCTGACCGTGGAAGGGGCCTTCGCCCGGGTGCGGGTGCGCGGCGAGATTTCGGGCTTCAAACGGGCCGCGTCGGGGCACCTGTACTTCACCCTCAAGGACGCCGAGGCCAACCTGGACGGGGTCTGCTGGCGCACCAGCGCCGGGCGCCTGGGCATCGCCCCCGAGGACGGCATGGAGGTCGTCGCCACCGGCCGCCTGACCACCTATGCCGGGCGGTCCAAGTACCAGATGGTGGTCGAGTCCCTGGAGCTGGCCGGCGAGGGCGCCCTGCTGAGGCTGCTGGAGGACCGGCGCCGGGCCCTGGCCGCCGAGGGCCTGTTCGACGCCGAGCGCAAGCGCCCCCTGCCCTTCCTGCCCGAAGTCATCGGCGTCGTCACCTCGCCCACCGGGGCCGTGATCCGCGACATCCTGCACCGCCTGGGCGACCGCTTCCCGCGCCGGGTGCTGCTGTGGCCGGTGCTGGTGCAGGGCGAGGGCGCGGCCCAGCAGGTGGCCGCCGCCATCCGCGGCTTCGACGCCCTGCCCCCGGACGGCGCCATCCCGCGGCCCGACCTGGTGATCGTCGCCCGCGGCGGCGGCAGCCTGGAAGACCTGTGGGCCTTCAACGAGGAGGTGGTGGTGCGCGCCGCCGCCGCCTGCACGATCCCCCTGATCTCGGCCGTGGGCCACGAGACCGACACCACCCTGATCGACTTCGCCGCCGACCGCCGCGCCCCCACCCCCACCGCCGCCGCCGAGATGGCCGTGCCGGTGCGCGCCGAGCTGATGGCCCAGGTCCTGGACGACGGCGCGCGCATGGCCGCCGCCCTGAACCGCGCGCTGCAGGAACGCCGCCTGCGCCTGGAGGGGCTGGCCCGGGGCCTGCCCAACCTGGGGCGCCTGACCGGCGAGGCGGCGCAGCGCCTGGACGACTGGTCGGAACGCCTGGACAACGGCCTGGCCGTGGGCCTGGCGGCGCGGCGCGCGCGGCTGGACCGCCTGGCCGCCGGCCTGACCCACCCCGGTCGGCGCATCGACCAGGGGCGCGACCGCCTGGCGGCCACGGCCCGGGCCCTGGACGTGGCCGTGCGCAACCTGCTGCGCCACCGGCGGACCGAGGCGACGCAACTGGGCGCCCTGCTGGAAAGCTATTCCCACCGGCGGGTGCTGGAGCGGGGCTTCGCCCTGGTCCGCGACGGCGCCGGCGAGCCGGTGCTGGCGGCGGCCGGCGTGGCCCCGGGCATGGCGCTGTCGATCCAGTTCCGCGACGGCGCCGTGGACGCCGTGGCCCGGGGCGGCGGCGCGCCGCCACCGGCCAAACCCAAGCCGCAGCCGCGCCGACCCAAGGGCGGCGACGACCGCCAGGGCGAGCTGCTGTGAGGGCCGGTCTCCTGGCCCTGGTCCTGTGGGCCTGGTCCCTGCCCGCGGCGGCCGAATGGGGCCTGGCCGACCGCTATCCCCAGGGCGCCCTGGCCGTGGGCCAGGCGGCGCCGGGCAGCACCGTGCGAGTGGACGGCCGTCCGGTGCGGGTGTCGCCCGGGGGCCTGTTCCTGGTCGGCCTGGGCCGCGACGCCGAGGGGCCCGTCAGCGTGGCCGTGCGCGCGCCCGACGGCACCGAGACCACCCGCCGGCTGACCGTCACGACGCGCGAGTACCGCATCCAGCGCATCGACGGCCTGCCGCCGAAAAAGGTCACGCCGCCGCCCGAGACCCTGGCCCGCATCCGCGCCGAATCGGCCCGCATCAAGGCCGTACGCGGCGTCGATTCGGACCGCGCCGGTTTTGCCGGCGGCTTCGTCTGGCCCGTGGCCGGGACCGTCAGCGGCGTCTTCGGCAGCCAGCGGATCCTGAACGGCAAGCCGCGCAGCCCGCACCGGGGGGTGGACATCGCGGCCCCGGCGGGCACCCCGGTGCGCGCCGCCGCCGACGGGGTGGTGGCCCTGGCCGCGCCGGACATGTACTACACGGGAAAGACCGTCATGGTCGACCACGGCCACGGCCTGACCAGCGTCTACGCCCACATGCGCGACCTGCGCGTCGCCGAGGGGCAGGTGGTGGAGCGGGGCGCGGTGATCGGCACCGTGGGCCAGTCGGGGCGGGCCACGGGGCCGCACCTGCACTGGGGCATCAGCCTGTTCGCCACCGCGCTGGACCCGGCCCTGGTGGCCGGCCCGCCGCCGGCGGCCCAATGACCATGGCGGCCCCGTCCCCTCCCCTGGCCCTGTTCCACACCGCCGACTCGAACCGGGCCCTGTTCGCCGGCCTGTTGGACCGCCTGGCGCCGGGCACCGCCGCCGTCCATGCCGTGGGGGCCGACCTGCTGGCCCGCGCCGCCGCCGCCGGTGCCCTGACCGACGACCTGCGCCGCGACGCCGCCCGGCGCATGGCCGAGGTGGCCCGCGACGCCGGGGCGCGGGTGCTGCTGTGCACCTGCTCGACCCTGGGGCCGGCGGCCGAGGAGGCCGGGTTCCTGCGCGTGGACCGGCCCATGGCCGAGCGCGCCCTGGACCTGGCCGACGCCGGCGGCGGCCGGGTGGCCGTGGCCGCCTGCCTGGCCTCGACCCTGGCGCCGACGCTGGACCTGCTGGCCGCGGTGGCGCGGGAGCGGGACAGCACGGCCGTCCTCACCACCCACCTCCTCGCCGATGCCTGGGCCCACTTCGAGGCCGGCGACCTGCCCGCCTACTGGAACGCCGTGGCCACGGGCGTGCGGGGAATCGCCGCCGGCGCCGACGCGGTGGTCCTGGCCCAGGCCTCCATGGCCGGGGCGGCGGACCTGTGCCGCGACCTGGCGGCGCCGGTCCTGGCCAGCCCCGAACTGGGCCTGGCGGCGGCGCTGGCGGCCCTGGACACGCCATCGTGACTCCAACTGCAAATCAATATTGATTGCGGCGAACCCGCGGCACACGTATACTCGCCGACAGATAGGCTTCCTTTAAGGAGACGTTGGATGCGCAAACTTCTGACCTTCACGGCCGTTTCCGCTTTCGTCGCCGCCCTGTCGGCGGCCGCCAGCGCCTGCCCCATGCACACGACGCAGAGCGTGTGGCTGCCCAGCGACAAGACCGTGGCCGACACCACGCCCCAGCCCCCGGCCAAGCCCGGCGGCTGAGCCGCACCACGATCCGATCTCTTTGAAAACGGCCGGGGTTTCCCGGCCGTTTTTCGTTGCTGAAAGCCGGTCAGTCCGGCCAGCGGTTATGCAGCCACAGCCACTGTTCCGGCCGCTCGCGGATCCATGCCTCCAGCATGCCGTTGACCCGGGCCATGACCGCCGCCACGTCGGCGGCGCGGTCGCCGCTGTCGGGCAGGTCCATGGGCGGGAACAGGGTGACCCGCATGTGCGCCGGGCCCAGGCGCTCGACCCGCGCCGGCACCACCGGACAGCGGTAGCGCAGCGCCAGCTGCGCCAGGGCCGGCGCGGTCATGGCGTCGCGGCCGAAGAAGGGCACGGGGATGCCGTCGTTCATCTTCTGGTCCACCAGCATGCCCAGGTGGCCGCCCTGGCCCAGCAGCTTCATGGCCCGCCGCGCGCCCCTGGGCCCCTTGGGCAGCATCTCGCCCTCGTAGGGGTGGCGGCGGCGGAACAGGGCGTCGGCGTAGGGGTTGTTGGGGGCGCGGTAGATCAGGTGGATGGGCAGGCCGATGTGGCTGGTGGTCAGGGCCGCCACCTCCCAGTTGGCCATGTGGCCGGAAAAGAAGATGCCCGGCGCGCCGTCGTCGCGCAGCAGTTCCAGGTGCTCGACCCCGACGATCTCCACCTCCGCCCCGGGCGTGTTGAACCGGAAACGGGCCAGGTGCGGGAACTCGAACAGGGTCCGGCCCAGGTTGTCCCACATGCCGGCCAGGATGGCGTCGATCTGGTCCGGGGACTTGTCCGGAAAGGCCCGCTCCAGGTTGCGCCGGGCGCGCCGCGACACCGCGGCCCGGGGCCCCACCAGGCGGCCCAGCCAGCCGCCCAGGTCGGACGCGGTCCGCGCCGGCAGCAGGCCCACCAGGCCATAGAACGCCCAGGCGCCCCAGGCCTGCAGCCGGTAGGCCAGGCGGCGGCCACGGGGCAGACGGTCGGCGGCGGGCTCAGACATGGGCGAGAAGGGGCTGCAGCAGGGCGTCCATGGCCCCTTCGTCGTCCCATTGCAGTGTGATTGTCAAGACCGTGACCAGGCCCGGCTCGGTGGTCGGCAGGCGCACGGCGTCCTTTTCCGTGGTCACCAGGACGGCGCCGGCGGCCTCGGCCTCCCGCGCCAGGCGCGCCAGGTCGGCCACCGTGTAGGGGTGGTGGTCGGCGAAGGCGCGGCTGACCGCCCGCTCGGCGCCCAGGGCGTCCAGGGTGCGGAAGAACTTCCCGGGGTCGCCGATGCCGGCGAAGGCGGCCACCCGCCGGCCGCGCAGGTCCGCCGCCTCGGGCCCCGGCACCGGGCGGGCGCCCAGCACCGGCAGCGCGCCGGCCCGCGCCGCCGCGCCCCGTTCGTCCTCGCCCCATTCGTCCTCTCCCATGACCACCAGGGCCCCGGCCCGGGCCAGACCGCCGGCCAGGGGTTCGCGCAGGGGCCCCGCCGGCATGACCCGGCCGTTGCCGAAACCGCGCCGTCCGTCCACCACCAGGATCGACAGGTCCTTGGCCAGTCCCGGGTTCTGGAAGCCGTCGTCCATGACCAGGACCTGGGCCCCGTCGGCCACCGCGGCGCGGGCCGCGGCGGCGCGGTCGGCGCCGACCCAGGTGGGCGCGCGGCGGGCCAGCAGCAGGGGCTCGTCGCCCACTTGCGCGGCGCCGTGGCGCCCCGGGTCCACGCGCAGGGGCCCGGCCTCGGCGGTGCCGCCGTAGCCGCGGCTGAGCAGGTGGACGGCCAGGCCCCGGGCCGCCAGGCGGCCCGCCAGGTCCAGCACCACGGGGGTCTTGCCGGCGCCGCCGGCCACCAGGTTGCCGACGCAGACCACGGGGACCGGCGCCTTCCAGGGCCGGGCGGCGGCCAGGCGCCGGCGCACCACGGCGCCCCAGGCCCAGCCCAGGGGCGCCAGCAGGGCGCCGGGCCAGGAGTCCCGGTACCAGAACTCAGGCGCCCGCACGGGTCGGCTCCGGGGCGGCGGCGCGCAGGGGGGCCAGGAACGGCTCCAGGGCAGCCATGACGTCGTCCAGCACGGCCGAGCGGGCGGTGGCGAAGGCCGCCCCCGCCGCGGCCCGGCGCGCCCGCTCGGCCGGGTCCGCCAGCAGGCGGTCGACGGCGGCGGCCAGGGCCGCCTCGTCGGCCACCGCCTGCGCCGCCCCGGCCGCCTCCAGCCCGGCCACGGTGTCGGTGAAGTTGCCCATGTGCGGCCCGTACAGCACGGCGCAGCCCAGTTGCGCCGGTTCCAGGGGGTTCTGCCCGCCCTCGGCCAGCAGCGACTTGCCGACGAAGGCGACGCCGCCCAGGCGGTAGAACAGGCCCAGCTCGCCCAGGGTGTCGGCCAGCAGGACGTCGGTGTCCACCGCCGGCGCCTCGCCGGCGCCGCGCCGGGCCACGGCCAGGCCCTGGCGGCGCAGGTCGGCGGCGACGGCGGCGCCGCGGTCCGGGTGGCGCGGCACGACGATGGTCAGCAGGCCCGGGTGGCGCCCGGCCAGGGCGCGGTGGACGCGGCCGGCCAGGGCCTCCTCGCCGGCGTGGGTGCTGGCGGCCAGCCAGCGCGGCCGCCCGTCCAGGGCCGCGTCCAGGGCCGCCAGGTCGGCCGCGTCCACGGGCAGGGGCGCCGCCGCCTGCTTCAGGTTGCCCAGGCAGTCAACCCGCGGCGCGCCCAGCTCGCGCAGGCGTTCGGCGTCGCGCGGGCTCTGCCCCAGGCACAGGGCGAAGCCGGCCAGCAGGTGCCGGATCAGGCCGCGATGGCGGCGCCAGGTGGCCAGGGCGCGGTCCGACACCCGGCCGTTGACCAGCACCATGGGGATGCCGCGCGCCGCCGGCTCGCACAGCAGGTTGGGCCAGAATTCGGACTCGGACCACAGGATCAGGTCCGGGCGCCAGTGGTCCAGGAAGGTGCGCACCCAGGCCGCCCGGTCCACCGGCACGTACTGGTGGAAGGCGCCCTCGGGCAGGCGTTCGGCCATCAGGCGGGCCGAGGTCACGGTGCCGGTGGTGACCAGCGCCGCGGCGCCGGGCAGGTCGCGGCGCAGGCGCTGCACCAGCGGCAGCAGGGACAGGGATTCGCCGACGCTGGCGCCGTGCAGCCACACCAGCGGCCCCGGCGGGCGCGGCCGCCCGGGGTGGCCCAGGCGCTCGCCGAAGCGGGCCGCGTCTTCCTTGCCGCGGGCCCGGCGCCGGGCCAGGTAGAGGCGGATCAGGGGCCCGCCCAGGGCCGTGGCGGCGCGGTAGACCTGCAGCTTCACGGCGCCGGCTCCGGCCCGGGGCCCGGTTCGGGCGCCGGCTCGGGCGCCGTAACGCCGCACAGGCGGTCGGCCTGGGCGGTCAGGTCGTTCAGGGCCTGCTCGACCCGCCGCCGTGCCGGTTCCAGGGCCTCGGCGCCCGGCTCCACGGTGATGGGGTCGCCCCACACGTAGGCGCCGCGGGCGAACGGCAGGGCCAGGTCGAAGGCGTCCCAGGTGGCCATCAGGCGCCGCCGGCTGGTGCCCCAGGACACGGGCACGATGGGCACCCCGGCGCGTTGGGCCAGGGCCACGGCCCCCTCCTTGACGCGCATGCGCGGGCCGCGGGGACCGTCGGGGGTGATGGCGATGAAATGGTTGCCGGCCAGGGCCTTGAGCATGGCGCGCATGGCCATGGCCCCGCCGCGCCCGGTGGAACCGGCGATCACCCGCATGCCGAAATGGCCCAGCACCCGGGTGATGGTCTGCCCGTCGCGGTGGCGCGAGGCCAGCATGTAGCCGGGCGGCAGGGGTGACCAGCACCTGGCCATCATCAGGATGCGCCCGTGCCAGAAACAGACCACGAAGCCCTGGCCGCAGTCGGCGAAATGGCGGGGCACGGCGTCGTTGACCACGGTCCACCGGGTGGTGGCGTGGACCAGGCGGATGTACCAGGCCGCCAGCCAGCACAGGACCCGCTGAACACCGTCGTGGCGCAGCACCCTTTTGAGGGGCTTCACCCGACGCCCTCCGCCGTGGTCGGGGCCGGGGCCTGGGCCGGAGTCTGGGCCGCGGCCCCCGCGGCGCCGTCCGGGTCGGCGAACTGCAGGGCCGACAGGGCGGCATAGGCGCCGCCGCGGCGCAGCAGCTCGTCGTGGCTGCCCTGCTCGACGATGCGGCCGTCCTCGATGACGCAGATCAGGTCGGCGTCCACCACCGTGGACAGACGATGGGCGATGACCAGGGTGGTGCGATCGCGCATCAGGGTGTCCAGCGCCGCCTGGACCTTGCGCTCGGCCTCGGTGTCCAGGGCCGAGGTGGCCTCGTCCAGCAGCAGGATGGGGGCGTTGCGCAGCATGGCCCGGGCGATGGCCAGGCGCTGCCGCTGTCCGCCCGACAGCTTGACCCCCTGTTCGCCCACCATCGTGTCGTAGCCCTGGGGCAGGTCCAGGATGAACTCGTGCGCGGCGGCGTTGCGGGCCGCCTGCACGATCTCGGCGTCGCTGGCGCCGGCGCGGCCATAGGCGATGTTGGCGCGCACGGTGTCGTCGAACAGGGTGATCTCCTGGCTGACCAGGGCCATGGCCGCGCGCAGGGACGCCAGCGTCACCTCGCGGATGTCCTGGCCGTCGATGCGGATGGCGCCCGAGTCCACGTCATAGAAGCGCGGGATCAGATTCAGCACCGTGGACTTGCCGGCCCCCGACGGGCCCACCAGGGCCACCTTGCGCCCGGCCGGGACCTGCAGCGTGATGCCGCGCAGGGCCGGCGCCTCGTGGTCGTAGGAGAAGTGCACGTCCTCGAAGGTCACGCCGCCGCCGGTGACCACCAGGTCGCCGGCGCCCGGCGGGTCGACGATGGCCGGCTGGATGTCCATGACCTGGAACAGGCGCTGCGCCGCCGACAGGCCCTCCTGCAGGCTGGCGTTCAGGTTGGCGATGCGCTTCATGGGCTCGTAGGCCAGCAGCAGGGCGGTGATGAAGGAGAAGAACGAGCCCGCGTCCATGTGGGCGTGGATCACCCGGTAGCCGCCATAGACGATGATCACCGCCACGGCGGCGCCGCCCAGGGTCTCCATGATCGGGCTCGACAGGGCGCGGGTCCGCGCCGCCTTCAGGCTCAGCGCGAACACCCGCTCGACGATGGCGCCGATGCGGCCGCGCTCGTAGGTCTCCATGCCATAGGCCTTGACCACCCGCGCGCCCTGGAAGGTCTGCTCCAGCAGGGTGGTGAACAGGCCGAACTCCTCCTGGGTGTTGGCCGTGACCTTGCGCATGCGCCGGCCCAGGCGGGCGATGGGGTAGACCGCCACCGGAAAGACGAAGAAGGCGGCCGCCGCCAGCTGCCAGTCCTGCACGAACATGACCACCACCAGGCCGAGCAGGGACAGCACGTCCTTGCCCAGGCCGGTCAGGGTGTTGGACACGGCCGAGCGCATCAGGTTGGCGTCCACGGTGAAGCGCGACAGCAGCCGGCCCGTGGACTGGTGATGGAAGAACCCCAGGTCCATGCGCGACAGGTGGGCGTACAGGCGGTTCTGGCTGTCGGCGATGATGCGCAGGCCGACGAAGGCCATGATCGAGGCCTGGGCGAAGTTGGCCGCGCCCTTGACGGCGAAGGTGCCCAGCACGGCGCCGCCCACCAGCCACAGCATGTCGCGGTTGGCGGCGATGAAGATCTCGTTCACCACCGGCTCCATCAGCCAGGCGCTGAGCGCCGTGGCCCCGGCCATGACCGACATGGCGGCCACCGCCAGCACGATCCAGCCCAGGTACGGGCGCACGCCCTCGCGCAGCAGGCGGCGGACCAGGTGCAGGGTCGATTGGTGCCCGGCGGGCCGGATTTGGTGCGCTTGGGTCACGGCGGCGGAATCCCGGTTGAAACGGCGCGGACAATAGCACGCCGCCGCCGCCGCGGCCAACGCCCGCGGTCGCTCCGGGATCGCTATTCAGCGGAATACGTGGATGTTGTCCAGGAACTGGTCGACGCTGGCCGGCCAGGAGAACCCCTCGGCGAAATGGCGGCAGGCGGCGGCGGGAATCTCCAGCGCCCGGCGCACCGCCGCGCCCAGGTCGCCGTCCAGGGCGCCGACCGGGGAATCGCCGATCACGTCCAGGGGTCCGGCCACCGGATAGGCGGCCACCGGCACGCCGCAGGCCAGGGCCTCCAGCAGCACCAGGCCGAAGGTGTCGGTGCGGCTGGGGAACACGAACACGTCGGCGGCGGCGTAGTGGCGGGCCAGGTCCTCGCCGGTCTTCAGGCCCAGGAACCGGGCGGCCGGGTACTTGCGCGCCAGCTCGGGCCGCAGCGGGCCGTCGCCGACCAGGACCTTGGTTCCCGGCAGGGGCAGGTCCAGGAAGTCCTTGATCCCCTTCTCCACGGCGATGCGCCCGGTGTACAGGCTGATCGGCCGCGGCAGGTCCAGGAAGGTCTTCTCGCGCGGCTTGAACAGGTCCGTGTCCACGCCCCGGGACCAGCGCCGGATGTTGTGGAAGCCCCGTTCGCGCAGGGCCTGCTCGATGGTCGGCGTCGCCACCATGACCGCCGACGACGGCCCGTGGAACCAGCGCAGCAGGGCATAGGTCACGGCCAGGGGCACCGGCGCCCGGGCCGCCACGTATTCGGGGAAGCGGGTGTGGAAGGCGGTGGTGAAGGGATAGTGGTTGCGCCGGCAGTGGGCGCGGGCGTGCAGGCCCAGCGGCCCCTCGGTGGCGATGTGGATGGCGCTGGGCATGAAGGTGTCGATGATGCGGCCGATGCGCTGGCGCCGCACCACGGACAGGCGGATGTCGGGATAGGTGGGGCACGGCACGGTCTTGAACTGGGCCGGCGTCACCATCTTGATCTCGTGGCCGCGCCGCTCCAGGTGGCTGCGCAGGGTGTCCAGCGTGCGCACGACCCCGTTCACCTGCGGATACCAGGCGTCGGTGACGATCAGGATGCGCATGGTCAGGCCGGCCCCGCCCCTTCCGGCCCGGCCTCGGACTTCAGCGCGCGCAGCCACAGGCGCACCCGGTTCAGCGCCGGCACCGCGTCGGACCGGGGCCGGGACGCGGTGGACCCGGCCAGCAGGTCGGCCTGGCTGATGTCGGCCCAGCGCAGGATCTCGAGGCGCCCGTCGGCGTGCTCGACCAGGGCGGTGCAGCTTTCCACCCAGTCGCCGCAGTTGCCGTACAGCAGGCCGTCGAAATCGCGGATCTCGGCGTTGTGGATGTGGCCGCAGATGACGCCGTCGGCGCCGCGGCGGCGGGCCTCGGCCACCACCGCGTCCTCGAACCGGCTGATGTACTCGACCGCGTTCTTGACCTTGTGCTTCAGGTAGGCCGACAGGGACCAGTACGGGAAGCCCAGGCGCCGGCGCAGCATGTTGAACCAGTAGTTCATGGACAGCGCCATGGTGTAGGCGCCGTCGCCGACGAAGGCCAGCCACTTGGCGTACTTGACCACGCCGTCGAACTGGTCGCCGTGCAGGACCAGCAGGCGCTTGCCGTCGGCGGTGACGTGGTGGGCCTGGTTCAGCACCGCCACCCGGCCGAACCGGTGCCCGGCGAAGTCGCGGAAGTTCTCGTCGTGGTTGCCGGGGATGTAGATCAGCCGCGTGCCCTTGCGCGCCTTGCGCAACAGCTTCTGCACCACGTCGTTGTGGGCCTGGCGCCAGTACCAGGACTTTTTCAGGCGCCAGCCGTCGATGATGTCGCCGACCAGGTACAGGTACTCGGACTCGGTCTGCTTGAGGAAATCCAGCAGCAGGTCGGCCTGGCAGCCGCGGGTCCCCAGGTGCACATCCGAGATCCAGATGCTCCGGTACCGCCGCCTGTCGAAGGATACGGCGTTCATATCGTGCCCTTCCATGATTTCGTTGGGGCAGATATTGGGGGCGGCAAAGTAAATAAATCAATAAATAGTTTTTTTGTCATAAACTCTTCAAATATTTTTTCCTGGACAGAAATAAAAACTTCATCGTATAAGTGAAACAAAACCGCAATATTTATCAGCAGGTTTCCACATGACCGTCCCATCGGACCCGCAGGTCGAACGCCTGCTGGTCATCCACAATCCGACCGCCGGCAGACGGCGGGGCCGCTTCTTGCACGACGTGCTGGCCGACCTGCGCGGGCGCGGCATCGCGGTCACGCTGCGGCCCACCACCGGCCCCGGCGACGCCCGCCGCCTGGCCCGGGACGCCGACACCGCGGCCTTCGACGCCGTGGCCGTGGCCGGCGGCGACGGCACCATCAACGAGGCCATCAACGGCTTGGTCGCGCGGCCCGATCGGCACCGGCTGCCCATGGCCCTGATCCCCATGGGCACGGCCAACGTGCTGGCGGCCGAGATCGGCCTGGAATGCCGCGCCGCCGACGTGGCGGCCGCCATCGCCGGCGGCCGGCGGCGACGCATCCACCTGGGCCGCGCCAACGGGCGCCTGTTCGTGATGATGGCCGGGGTCGGCTTCGACGCCCACGTGGTGGCGACAGTGTCGCCGCGCCTGAAGCGGGCCCTGGGCAAGGCGGCCTTCGTGTGGCAGTCCCTGGTGGCCATGGCCCGGTTCCCCTTCCCCACCTATGGCGTGGTCATCGACGGCCAGCGCCACGACGCCGCCTCGGCGGTGATCGCCAACGGCCATTTCTACGGCGGGCGGTTCACCTGCGCCCCGGCGGCGCGCCTGGACGACGGCCTGCTGCACGTGTGCCTGTTCACCCGCCCGGGGGCGTGGAGCGCGTTCCAGTACGCCGCCGCCCTGGTCCTGGGGCGGCTGGACCGCATGTCCTCGGTGCGGGTGGTGCCGGCGCGGGCGGTGGAGATCGCCGGCCCCGACCGCGACCCGGTCCAGGGCGACGGCGAGATCGTCGGCCACCTGGGCCTGAAGGTGGCCGTGGCCGAGGAGACGCTGGACCTGATCGTGCCGTGAGCGGGCGCTACTGCCCGGCCACCGTCATGCCGTCGATCCGGACCGTCGGCGCGTCGGTGCCGTAGCGGAACTCCAGGTCGTCGGCGGCGGTGAGGTGGGCGAACATGTCCACCAGGTTGCCGGCGATGGTGATCTCGCTGACCGGGTAGGCGATCTCGCCGCCGTCGATCCAGAACCCCGTGGCGCCGCGGCTGTAGTCGCCGGTCACCGAGTTGACGCCGAAACCGATCAGCTCGGTCACATAAAGGCCGCCCGTGATGTCGGCCATCAGGTCCCTGGGCGCGACCTGGCCGGCGGCCAGGTAGAAATTGGTGGTCGACGGCGACGGCGGCGAGGCGACGCCGCGGCTGGCGTTGCCGGTGGTATGCAGGCCGAGCTGCCGGGCCGAGCGCAGGTCCAGCAGCCAGGTGGTCAGCACGCCGTCGTCGATCACCTGGCGCCGCGCCGTGGCCACCCCCTCGGCGTCGAAGGACTTGGAGCGCAGGCCGCGCGGGCGCAGGGGGTCGTCGATGATGGTGACCCCGGCCGGGAACACGGGCTTTTCCAGCCGGTCCTTGAGGAACGAGGTGCCGCGGGCAATGGCGGCGCCGTTGACGGCCCCGGCCAGGTGGCCCAGCAGGCTGCGCGACACCCGCGGGTCGAACACCACCGGCACCTGGGCGCTGCCCACCTTGCGCGGGTTCAGGCGCCGCACCGCCTTCTCGCCGGCGGCGCGGCCGATCTGCTCGGCCGGGCGCAGGTCGGCGGCGAACACCCGGGCGTCGTAGTCGTAGTCCCGCTCCATGCCCGTGCCCTCGCCGGCCAGGACCGAGACGCTGAGGCTGTGCCGGGTGGCGGCGCGCAGGTGGGCGAAGCCGTTGCTGGCGGCCACGGCCACCCGGTCGCGGGCCCAGCCGGCCTCGGCGCCCTCGGAATTGGTCACCCCGACCACGGCGCGGGCGGCGTCCTCGGCCCGCTGCGCCAGGTCGGCCAGGGCCTCGGGCGACGGTTCGCCGGGATCGAACTGCTCCAGGTCCGGGAAGGCGGTGGCCAGCAGGTCCGGCGTGGCGAGGCCGCAGTGCGGGTCCTCGGGCACCGAGCGGGCCATGGCCACGGCGCGGTCCACCAGGGCGTCCAGGGCGCCGGATGTCAGGTCCGACGACGAGACGATGGCCTGGCGCTTGCCGACGAACACCCGCAGGCCCAGGTCCGTGCTCTCCGACCGTTCCACCGATTCCGGCTGGCCCAGGCGCCGGGCCATGCTGAGCGATGTGCTGTCCACCAGGATGGCGTCGGCGGCGTCGGCGCCGGCGCTGGTGGCCTGGTCGATCAGCCCGGTCAGGCGGTCGAGGATGGCGGCGTCCGTGTGCGGCGTGGTCTCGGCGGTCATGGATGTCCCTTACCTGTCAGGTGGCACCGCAAAGGTAAGGACTGGCGCCGAAAAGACAACCCCCGCGGACGGCCGCGGGGGTTGGGATCGGGATGGGGTCGGGTGCCGGCTAGATGCGGTTCACCCCCGCCGGCAGGTTGTCCATGCACTGGGCGATCCACTGCCGGGTCAGCTTCTCGGGCACGGCGTTCTGGCACAGGCGCTCGCGCAGGGCCGGGAACACGACCCGGTCCAGCGGCTGGTCCTGGTTGAAGCACGAGAACACCACCGTCTCCTTGCCCGTCTCGGGGTCCTTGTGGGGCTGCAGGCACTGGGCGCAGATTTCCTTCATCATGCACTGCATCGGCGAGTTGATGGAGCCGATGCCCACGTGCTCGTCCTTCAGGAACGGCTTCAGCACCCCGTGGCGCGCCTGGGCCACCGCCTCCATCATGCGGTCCGAGCCGATGGCGATGATCCGGTCGACTTCGGAAAGCTGGATCTTCTGCGGCCCCAGCTTGCCCTCGGCGAAGGCCACCATGCACTGCACGATGTTGCCGACGAAGGTCTTGTCGCCCTCGCGCCCCGGCTCGAAGCCCGGGCCCTCGTCGCAGGTCCAGACGATCTCGTCCGACGCCTTCTCGATGTTGTCCACGTGGTAGCGGTCCTGCATGGTCTTGTAGCCGGCGAAGTACAGCACCTTCGATCCGGCGGCACGCAGGGCCTGGCCGATGGAGAACAGCACCGCGTTGCCCAGGCCGCCGCCGCACAGCATCACGGTCTCGCCGCTGGGGGTCTCGGTGGGCGCCCCGGTCGGGCCCATCAGGACCACCGGCTCGCCGGGTTTCAGCAGGGCGCACAGGTTGGACGAGCCGCCCATCTCCAGCACGATGGTCGAGACCAGGCCCTTCTCCACGTCGACCCAGGCGCCGGTCAGGGCGATGCCCTCCATGCCCAGTGTGGTGCCGTTCACGCGCACGGCATTGGCCTCGTAGTTCTGCAGCCGGAAGAACTGGCCTGGCTTGAAGTTCTTGGCCGCCAGGGGCGCGTGCAGGATGACCTCGATGATGGTCGGGGTCAGGCGCAGCACCTCGTGCACCGTGGCGCGCAGCCCGGCGTTGAGCTGGGCCGACAGGTCGGCGCCCTTGACCGGGGTCGGCGCGTGCCGGGCCAGCAGCCGGTCGATCACCGGATAGCCCTGCTTGGCGCTGGCCACGGCCTTGACCACGTTGCCGGCCCAGGACGGGTGCAGGTCGCCGAAGAAGCTCATGCCGCGGCCGTCGTCGCGCAGGTTGGTCAGCACGTAGGGCGTCTCGGGCTTGGCCGACCAGGCCGGCTTGACCGGGTTGCCGTCCTCGTCGCGGGCCTGGAAGTACTTGCCGTCCAGCTCGGTGAAGCCCGGATGCTCGCGGGTCAGCACCGTGTTGGGCTGGGTGCCGGCGGCGATCAGGACCGAGCGCGCCGGCAGGGTGTCGAAGGTCCCGGCCGGGTGGGGCCGGCCGTCCTCGCCGATTTCCTGGTGTTCCAGCACGATGGCCTCCACGTGGCCGTGCTGGTCGACCTTGATCTCGTGCGGGGCCAGCAGCTCGGCGAAGCGGATGCCCTGCTCCAGCGCCTTCTCCACTTCCTCGTGGTTCAGCGTGTAGCTGGGCGAGCCGGTCATGCGCCGGCGGTAGGCGATGGTCGAGCCGCCCCAGGAGTCCAGCAGCGGCACGAAGTTGACGTCGCGGCCCTCGGCCGCGGCGGCGGCGCGCTCGGCCTTGACGGCGCGGCCGTGGGCCAGGTACTCGTCGGCCACCCCCTGCTCCTCGGGGGTCATGGTGGCGCGCAGGGCGTCCTCGCGCCCGGCCGCGGCCAGGGCCTCGTAGCGGGTGGCGTACTTCTCCACGTGGCGCACGTAGTAGGCCAGCACCTCGGTCGCGGTATCGATGGCGGTCAGGCCGCCGCCGATGACCACCGCCGGCAGGCGCACCTGCAGGTTGGCGACCGAATCCTTCTTGGCCGCGCCGGTCAGCTGCAGGGCCATCAGGAAGTCCGACGCCATGCGCACGCCCCGGGCCAGGCCGTTGGGGATGTTCAGGAAGGTGGGCTTGCCGGCGCCCATGCAGAGCGCCACGTGGTCGAAGCCCATGTCGAAGGCGCTTTCGGCGGTGATGGCGCTGCCGAAGCGCACGCCGCCCAGCATGGTGAAGCGGGCGCGCCGTTCGATCAGCAGGCGCACGGCCAGCAGGAAGTTCTTGTTCCACCGCACCGTGATGCCGTATTCGGCGACGCCGCCGAACCCGGCCTGGGGCCGCTCGTCCAGGTCCTCGAAGATGTCGTCGATGAAGTGCACGGGCTTGAACGGCACCCGCGTGCCGTCGGCGGCGACGCCGCAGACCTCGGGCGGCAGCGGCTCGATCTTCAGGCCGTCGATGCCGACCACGGTGTGGCCCTCGTTCATCAGGAAGTGGGCCAGCGAGAAGCCGGCCGGGCCCAGGCCCACCACCAGCACCTTGTAGCCGCTGTCCGTGGGCGCGTAGGGCTTGCGGATGTTCAGCGGGTTCCAGCGGGTCAGCAGGCTGTAGATCTCGAAGCCCCAGGGCAGGTTCAGCACGTCCTTGAGGATGCGGGTCTCGACCTCGGGGATGTTGACCGGGGTCTGCTTCTGGTAGATGCAGCTTTTCATGCAGTCGTTGCAGATGCGGTGCCCGGTGGCGGCGCAGGTCGGGTTGTCGACGGTGATGATGGCCAGCGGCGCCAGGATCAGGCCGTCGTTGCGGGCCACGTGCATCTCCGAGATCTTCTCCTCCAGGGGGCAGCCCTCCAGGGTGATGCCCAGGGGGTTCTTCTGGAAGCCGCCGGCCTTGCGGTCGGCCAGCCCGCGCGAGCAGGCGTCGCGGCCGCGGTCGTGGCAGAACACGCAATAGCGGATCTCGTCCATGGCAGTGATGGTCTCGCAGCCATGGTCGGTCAGGTGGAAGCCGTCGCGGGGATAATGGTTGTCGTGCGGCAGGCGCAGGGCCTTGACCCCGTCCAGGTCGATGGTCTCGGTCTCGACCAGTTCGTCGTAGTCGGTCTTGCCCGGCACCTGGAACACGTGGTCGTCCTGGTGCAGCGCCTGGCCCTCGGGGCTGTTCACCGCCCAGGCGGCGTAGCGCTCAGCCAGGTCCAGGGCCTCGGCGTTGGCGTCGGCGTCCTCCAGCCAGGCCGCCACGTTGTTGGCGTAGGCGAACTGGTCGAAGGTGCCGCCGAACTTCTCGGCCAGCTGCGCGCGCAGGGCGGCGCCGTCAAACTGTGCGGCGTCCTCGGCCTTGTGGGCCTTGACGGCGCGGCGCTGCACGAACAGGCGCTTGACTTCCCACAGCGGCACCAGCTTGGCCTGGTCGTCGGCCAGGGCCCGCACCTCGTCGGCGACGCCGAACAGGTCCACCATGAAGGTCTCGGCGTGGGGCGCCAGGTCCAGCAGCAGGTCGCTCTCGTCCTTGCCCTGCACCAGGCCGGGATCCTCGCGCGCGGTCAGCAGGCGACCGTGCAGTTCCGGGTCCGCCTTTTTCAGGGCGTCGAGGAAGCAGGAGTCGAGCCGCGGCAGGGCGGCTTCGTCGTAAAGGTCCAGGAAATCAAACCCGTGGGCTAGGTTCAGCTCGGTCGACATGGTCGCGGAATCCCCCGGTTCGCCAATCTGAGGTCAGTCAGCTCGGCCATGATTGAAACGATGTTCTTTGTCGGCAGACGGGCGGCGGCGCCAAAAGTCCCCCGAGTGGAGGTCCCCCTTCGGGCACCGGCCGCCCCGTGCGGCGCACATTCTAGCGAAGCTCGGGCAATTCCGCGAGAACCTATATCAAATGTTCTAGGGGCGAACATTAGCGGCCTTCAAGGCTGGCGCCGGCCCTTGGCGCTTGCATTCCGGCGCCCAATATTGCGCTATGGGGGCGCGCGCCGGCCGCCGGCCGCGCGCCCGAGACCGTGAAAGGAACGCCCATGTCCTACGCCGGTGACGTCATGCCCCAGGACGCCTGGGAAATGCTGTCCAACGACCCCGCCGCCGTGCTGATCGACGTGCGCACCCAGGCCGAGTGGGCCTATGTCGGCATCCCCGACCTGTCGGGCCTGGGCAAACAGCCGCTTTTCCTGCCCTGGCAGGTGTTCCCCAGCATGCAGGTGAACCCCGAGTTCATCCAGCAGCTTGCCAGCGTCGGCCTGCCGCCGGACACGCCGATGCTGTTCCTGTGCCGATCCGGCGTGCGCTCGCGCAGCGCCGCCAAGGCCATGACCGCCGCCGGCTACTCCCGGGCCTACAACGTCGCCCACGGGTTCGAGGGCGACCCGGACTCGCGCAAGCACCGGGGCCGGGTCAACGGCTGGAAGATGGACGGCCTGCCCTGGGTGCAGAGCTGACCTGCGCCCGCCGCGGGCATGGGCCGCCCGCGGTCACACCCCGGCCAGGGCGGCGCCCAGGTCGTCGATCAGGTCCAGGGGGTCTTCCAGCCCCACCGACAGGCGCACCAGGCCGTCGCCCACCCCCATCGCCGCCCGGTCCGCGGCCGACAGGCGCTGGTGGGTGGTGGTGGCCGGATGGGTGATCAGGCTCTTGGCGTCCCCCAGGTTGTTGGAGATGTCGATGATGCCGAGGCCGTTGAGCAGGCGGAAGGCCGCCTCCTTGCCGCCGGCCAGGTCGAAGGCGACCACGGTGCCGCCGGCCGCCATCTGGGACATGGCCAGGTCGTGCTGGGGGTGGGACACCAGGCCCGGGTACAGCACCCGCGCCACCTTTCCCTGGGTTTCCAGGAACTCGGCCACGGCGCGGGCGTTGGCGCAGTGCCGCTCGACCCGCAGGGGCAGGGTTTCCAGCCCCTTCAGCAGCATCCAGGCGTTGAACGGGCTCAGCGCCGGTCCGGTGTGGCGGAAGAAGGGCACGAAAAGGTCCTCGTCCCAGGCGGTGTCGTTGGTCAGCACCGCGCCGCCCAGGCCGCGGCCCTGGCCGTCCATGTGCTTGGTGGCGGAATAGACCACCACGTCGGCGCCCAGCTCCAGCGGCCGCTGCAACAGCGGCGTGGCGAACACGTTGTCCACCACCACCCGGGCCCCGGCGGCATTGGCCATGGCCGCCACCGCCGGCAGGTCGATCACCTGCAATCCCGGGTTGGAGGGCGTTTCCAGGAACACCGCCTGGGCGCCGCGGCCGATGGCGGCCTCCCACTGGTCCAGGTCGGTGCCGTCCACCAGCTCGGTCTCGATGCCGTAGTTGGGCAGCAGGTCGTTGAGGATGTAGTGGCAGGACCCGAACAGGGCCCGCGACCCCACCACCCGGTCGCCGGCGCGCAGGAAGCAGGCCAGGGAAGAGAACACGGCGGCCATGCCCGAGGCCACGGCATGGCACACGGCGGCCCCCTCGATGCCGGCCAGGCGTTCCTCGAACATGGCCACGGTGGGGTTGGAATAGCGCGAGTAGACGAACCGCTTGTCCTCGCCGGTGAAGGCGCGTTCGGCCTCCTCGGCGGAGCCGTAGACGTAGCCCGAGGTCATGAACAGGGCTTCGCTGGTCTCCATGAAGCCGCTGCGCCGGGTGGCGCCGCGCACCAGGCGGGTGGCCTGGCGCCAGTTGCTGGAATCCTTGCTCGGTGGGGTCATGGTCCCTGCTCCCGTCTGTCTTCACGGTCGACCATGAAAATGCCCCCGCCGCAAAAAAAGGGTCGGGGGCCGTAACGCCTCGGACCTTTTAGCGGGTTGTTTTACGTGGCCGCAAGCCGGTCGACCAAATCACCACGTGCGGGCTTTATACGAACAGCCCGGCATTTTGGCAAGGCCCCTAGTCGGGGCCGCCCTTGTGCCCCGTCACCGCCCGGCGCAGGCGGCGCACGCCGACCCAGACCAGGCCCAGCACCACCGGCAGGGCGACGCCGGCGGAAAGCTCGGCGTTCACGGGCAGGCCCATGGCATGCAGGCTCTTGGCGGCGTAGGAGACGAGGCCGATCAGGTAGTAGCTGATGGCCACCACCGACAGCCCCTCCACCGTCTCCTGCAGGCGCAGTTGCAGGCGGGCGCGGCGGTCCATGGATTCCAGCAGGCCCTTGTTCTGGGCCTCCAGGGCCACGTCGACCCGGGTGCGCAGCAGGTCGCTGGCCTGGGCGATGCGCCGCGACAGGGCGGCCTGGCGCTCGGCCACCGAGGCGCAGGTGTCCATGGCCGGCACCAGGCGCCGGTACAGGAACTCGCCGGGCGGCTGCAGGCCCTCGATGCGCTCCTCGCGCAGCTCCTCGACCCGGCGCTGGACCAGGCCGTAGTAGGCGCGGGCGGCCGAGAAGCGATAGGTGTTGCCGGCCGCCAGGGCCTCCAGGCCGGCGGCCAGGCCCGACAGGCGTTTCAGCAGGTCCTGCTCCTCGTCCACGCCCGAGCCCTCGGCCAGGCGGGCGATCAGCTCGCCCAGGCGGCGCTCGGCCTCGTAGACCTGGGGCTGGGCCTCCTTGGCCACCGGCAGGGCCAGCATGGCCATCATGCGGTAGGCCTCGACCTCCAGCAGGCGCTGCACCAGGCGCCCGGCGGCGCGGCGGTTCAGCCCCTGGTCGCGCACCAGGATACGGCCGAAGCCGTCGCCGGCGATGTGGAAGTCGGTCCACACCCGGGCCCGGCCGCCCAGCATGCCGCTGCCGCTGATCCGCTCGGTGGCGAACAGGGCGGCGATGTCGCGCGACTCCCGCGGCGGCGCCTCGGCGCCCTCGAACACCACGTGGGTGGCCACCAGCACGGCGCCGGGCAGGTCGGCCAGCCAGTCCGCCGGCACCAGGTCCAGCGCCGTGTCGGCGAACGGCCGGTCCACGGCGCCGGGGCGGCAGAAGGTGTAGGAGCAGAACTCGGTGTGCCGCTCCCACTTCAACTGGAAGGCGCCGAAGTCGTGGTCGTGGTGGCTGGCCCCCGGGGCCGGGGGCGGGGCGCCGCGGTCGGCGCACAGGCGGGCCAGGTGGGCCTCGGCCTCCTCGCCGCCGCGCTCGCCCAGGACCACGGCCAGGAACGAGATCTGCGCCGGCGCGGCGATCAACTGGTACGGCCGGGCGCGGATCTCCTCGGCCAGTTCGCGGCGCAGGGCGTGCTCGCGCAGGGGCGCCTGTGCGCCGTCGTGGTCCCCGGTCCCGGTCATGGCGAACCCATGCTTCATATGGCTGGTCTTCGTCCCTATATTTAGCCCAGCACGCTTAAGGAAACCTTGCGCCCCGGCCCCGGCCCGGGCGTTCGACCGACGGAGCCCACATGACCGACCTCGCCGCCACCGACGACCTGTTCTTCAACCGCACCGGCATGGACCGGGCCCGGGTCGAGGGCCTGACCGGGGACGCGCTGACCGGCACCGACGACGGCGAGCTGTTCCTGGAATACGTGCAGTCCGAGGCCCTGGTGTTCGACGACGGCCACCTGAGGAGCGCCAACTACAACACCGAGCAGGGCTTCGGCCTGCGCGCCGTGGCCGGCGAGACCACCGCCTATTCCCACGCCTCGGAGCTGAGCGAGGAGGCCATCAAGCGCGCCGGCGAGACCGTGCGCACCGTGCGCCGGGGTTCGGGCGGCACCTTCGCCGCGCCGCCGCCGGCCACCAACCAGTCCCTCTACACCGACGCCAACCCCCTGGGCAGCCCGGACTTCGAGGCCAAGGCCAGGCTGCTGGGCGAGATGGACGCCTACGCCCGGGCCAGGGACCCGCGCGTGCGCCAGGTCTCGGCCTCGCTGGTGGGCAGTTGGCAGGCGGTGCAGGTGCTGCGCCCCGACGGCTCCCGCGCCGCCGACATCCGGCCCCTGGTGCGCCTGAACGTGGCGGTAGTGGTCGAGCAGGACGGCCGCATGGAGAGCGGCAGCTTCGGCACCGGCGGGCGGGTCGCCTTCGACCGCTTCCTGACCCCCGAATCCTGGAAGGGCGCGGTGGACGAGGCCCTGCGCCAGGCCCTGGTGAACCTGGAGTCGGTGCCCGCGCCGGCCGGCGAGATGCAGGTGGTGCTGGGCCCCGGCTGGCCCGGCATCCTGCTGCACGAGGCCATCGGCCACGGCCTGGAGGGCGACTTCAACCGCAAGAAGACCTCCGCCTTCGCCGGCCTGCTGGGCCAGCGCATCGCCGCCCCCGGGGTGACGGTGGTGGACGACGGCACCATTTCCGACCGCCGCGGCTCGCTGACCATCGACGACGAGGGCACGCCCGGCCAGTACACCCCCCTGATCGAGGACGGCATCCTGACCGGCTTCATGCAGGACCGCATGAACGCCCGCCTGATGGGGGTGCAGCCCACCGGCAACGGGCGGCGCCAGGGCTACGCCCACGTGCCCATGCCGCGCATGACCAACACCTACATGCTGGGCGGCGACCACGACCCGGGCGAGATCCTGGCCTCGGTCAAGAAGGGGCTGTACGCCGTCAACTTCGGCGGCGGCCAGGTCGACATCACGTCGGGCAAGTTCGTGTTCACCTGCACCGAGGCGTACCTGGTCGAGGACGGCAAGGTCGGCCCGGCGGTGAAGGGCGCGACCCTGATCGGCAACGGCCCCGACGTGCTGACCAAGGTGGCCATGGTCGGCAACGACATGGCGCTGGACCCGGGGGTCGGCACCTGCGGCAAGGAGGGCCAGGGCGTGCCCGTGGGGGTCGGCCAGCCGACCCTGCGCATCGACGGCCTGACCGTGGGCGGCACGGCGGTGTAGCATCGCCGGACTTGCGCTGCTTCCATATTTGAGATATTTTCTCACTTATGGAAACGGCGACCCTGGACGACACCTCCCTCGACGACCGCCTGGCGCGGCGCCTGCGTGACCTGCGGGTCGGCCGGGGCTGGTCCCTGGACGACCTGGCGGCGCGCAGCGGGGTCAGCCGGGCGACGCTGTCGCGCCTGGAGAACGGCGGGGTCAGCCCCACGGCGGCGGTGCTGGGCCGGGTCTGCGCCGCCCACGGCCTGACCCTGTCGCGGCTGCTGTATTCGGTGGAGGAAGACGCCGAGCCCGTGGTGCGCCACGGCGACCAGGCCGAGTGGACGGACACCGCGGCCGGCTTCCGCCGCCGCGTGGTCTCGCCGCCCGCCGGCACCCTGGCGGGCGAGGTGCTGGAATGCCGCCTCGACCCCGGCGCGCGGATCGACTACGACCGCCCGCCCCGGCCGGGGCTGGAACACCACCTGGTCATGGCCGAGGGGCGCCTGTCGGTGACCGTGGACGGCCGCGCCCACGACCTGGCCCCGGGGGACTGCCTGCGCTACCGCCTGTTCGGGCCCAGCGCCTTCGCCACCCCAGCGGACGCCGGGGCGCGCTATTTCCTGTTCCTGGTGTGACGGCCGTGCCCGGCGCCCCGGCCATCGAAAGCCTGTCGGCGGACGGCCTGGAAGGGCGCCTGGGCGACCTGGGCGGGCTGCTGCATGCCTGTGTCCACGCCGGCGCCAGCATCGGGTTCATCCTGCCCTTCTCCGCCGACGAGGCCGCCCGTTTCTGGCACCGGCGGGTGCTGCCCGGCCTGCGCGACGGCACCCGGGTGGTGCTGACGGCGCGCCTGGAGACGCGGATCGTCGGCACGGTGCAGCTTGGCACCGACACCCCGCCCAACCAGCCGCACCGGGCCGAGGTGGCCAAGCTGCTGGTCCATCCCGACTGCCGCCGCGCTGGTATCGCCCGGGCCCTGATGGCGGCCGTGGAGGAGGAGGCGCGGCGCCGCGGCCGCAGCCTGCTGACCCTGGACACCCGCACCGGCGATGCGGCCGAGCCGCTGTACGCCTCCCTGGGCTACGCCACGGCGGGGGTGATCCCCGGCTACTGCCGCGACCCGTTCCGCGACGTGCTGGATTCCACCACGGTCATGTACAAAGCCATCTAGCTCTGCACCAGCAGGGGGATGGGCGCGGCGGTCACCATCTTCTGGGTGGTGCGGCCCAGGTCCAGGATCCGCTGCAGGCCGTTGTAGCCGAAGGCGCCCATGACCATCAGGTCGGCGTCGTGCTCGACCGCGGCCTTGATCACGGCGCGGCCGCGGCCGCGCGCGGTCAGGCCGGCGCCGTCGAACAGGCGGCTCTGGGCCTCGACCCCGTGCAGGTGCAGATAGTCGATGGCCACCACCGGGTTGGCCAGGGGGTTGGCCAGGTTGGACAGCACCAGCACCTCGCGCGTCTTGGTCAGGAACGGGATCGCGGCGCGCAGGGCGCGACCGGACTGGCGGGTGCCGGTCCAGATCACCACCGCCCGATCGCCCATGGACGGCGGCGGGCCCGGCGGCAGGACCAGCACCGGGGCCCCGGTCTCGAACAGGGCGGCGTTGAAGGCATAGGCCTTGCGCCCCGATTCCTGGCCCAGGCGGTCCATCATCACGATGTCGTAGGCCACGCCGAGCGAACGGATGGCGTCCACCAGGTGGCCGTCGACGCCGATGAAGCGGGTGTTCTCGCGCTCCCCCGCCACCTCCTGGAACAGGGTCCGGGCCTGGGAGCGGCCGCTGCCGGCCACGTTGTCGGGGTTCACCGGGCGCCATTCGGGGCGGCCGGCCAGGGTCTTGGGGCTGGCCCAGGGATGGTGCACGTCCAGGAACATGTCGGCGTGGTCGGCCACCCGCACCGCCGCCTCGATGGAGGCGCGCTGGACGTCCAGGCCGTCGATGAAATATGCCAACCGGATCATGGGTCCCCCGACCGCTGCCTACGCAGGCGACGGTACGCGGGAATCAATACGGTGGCAAGCGCGGCCCCTAGTACGAATACTCCTTGAACACCGGATCGACGCAGTGCTTCCAGCGCCGGTCATAGGCGAACAGCAGGTCCTCGGCCGGGGTGAAGCCCGACTCGGCGATGCGGAACAGGGGGTTCAGGAAGTGGCTCTCGTCGCGCCCCACCCCGTCCATGCGGGCGCGGCGGGCCAGGCCGTCGTGGGCGATGTCCATGACCTCCAGCGCGATCTCGCCGACCGAGGTGTTGCGGAACGGCGTGTTCAGGGCCAGGCGCGGCACGTCGCGGCGCAGCATCTCGTGCTCCTCGGCGGTCCAGTCCTTGATCAGGTCCCAGGCCGCGTCCTGGGCCTGCTGGTCGTACAGCAGGCCGACCCAGAACGCCGGCAGGGCGCACAGGCGGCCCCACGGCCCGCCGTCGGCGCCGCGCATCTCCAGGTACTGCTTCAGGCGCACCTCGGGGAAGGCGGTCGACAGGTGGTCGACCCAGTCCGAAAGGCGCGGGTACTGGCCCGGCAGGGCCGGCAGGCGGCCGGCCATGAAGTCGCGGAAGGACTGGCCCGAGGCGTCGATGTAGGTGCCGTCGCGGTACACGAAGTACATGGGCACGTCGAGCATGTAGTCGACGTAGCGCTCGAACCCGAACCCGTCCTCGAACACGAACGGAATGGTGCCGCAGCGGTCGTTGTCGGTGTCGGTCCAGACATGGCTGCGATAGCTGAGGAAGCCCGACGGCTTGCCCTCCTTGAACGGCGAGTTGGCCCACAGGGCCGTGGCCACGGGCTGCAGGGCGAGGGCGATGCGGAACATGCGCACCATGGACGCCTCGGAGCAGAAGTCCAGGTTCACCTGCACGGTGCAGGTGGACTGCATCATCTGCAGCCCCATGGTGCCCTTCTTGGGCATGTACTCGCGCATGATCTTGTAGCGCCCCTTGGGCATCCAGGGCATCTCGGCCTGGGGCCACTTGGGGTGGTAGCCCAGGCCCAGGAAGCCGATGTCCAGCTCGGCGGCGATGGTCTTCACCTGGCGCAGGTGCTCGCCGACCTCGATGCAGGTCTCGTGGATGGTTTCCAGGGGCGCGCCCGACAGCTCGATCTGCCCCGCCGGCTCCAGCGAGATGGAGCTGTAGTCCGGCTTGCGCATGGCGATGGGGTTGCCCTTCTCCAGCACCGGTTCCCAGCCGAACCGCTTCAGGCCCTCGAGGATGGCGCGGATGCCGCGCGGCCCCTCGTAGGGCAGCGGCCGCAGGTCCTCCAGGGTGTAGGCGAACTTCTCGTGTTCGGTGCCGATGCGCCACCGGTCGCGCGGCTTGCAGCCGGCCTCCAGGTATTCGACCAGGGGCCGCTTGTCGGTGATGACGTCGCCGGTGGGGGTGCTGGAATCCATGGGTGGGCGCCTTCGCGGTGGTGTGATCCGCTTATGTAGTCCCTCGCGGGCCCCGGCGCCAGTCCCCGCGCAGGGCCTGGCACAGGGTCAGCGCCGCCAGCGCCGCGGTCTCGGCGCGCAGGATGCGTGGCCCCAGGCCGGCGGCGACGGCGCAGGGCGCCCGGCCCAGGGCCGCCAGCTCGTCGCCGTCGAACCCGCCCTCGGGCCCGACCAGCACGGCCAGGGGCGCCGCGCCGGTGCCGGCCAGGACGCCGGCCAGGGGTGCGCCGCCGCCGGTCTCGTCCAGGAACAGCAGGGTGCGGCCGGCGGGCCAGTCGGCCAGCAGGCGGTCCAGGGTCACCGGCGGGTCCACCGCCGGCAGGGTCAGGCGCTCGCACTGCTCGGCGGCCTCGCGGGCGGTGGCGCGCAGGCGCTCGGTGTTGACCCGGGCCGCCGCCGTGCGCCGGGTGACGACGGGCACCAGGCGCGAGGCGCCCAGTTCGGTGGCCTTTTCGACCACGAAGTCCGTGGCCGTCTTCTTCAGCGGCGCGAAGCACAGCCACAGGTCCGGTTCCGGTTCCTGGGGCCGGGTGCGGGAGTCCAGGCGCAGGGTGGCGCCGCGGCGGCCGACGGCCTCGACCCGCGCCCGCCACTCGCCGTCGCGGCCGTTGCACAGGGCCACGGCATCGCCGGGCCGCGCGCGCATGACCGAGGCCAGGTAGTGGCCGGCGGCGCCCGCCACCTCCACCACCGCGCCCTCGGCCAGGTCGGCATCGACGTACAGGCGGGCCTTGGTCCCGGTCGTTCTGTCTGGCATGGCCCGCCCGTTATACGCCAGCGCCCGGCGCGCGGCCATGGCAGTTTGTCGTCGCCGCCGCCGACCGGGGCTGTTAGACTCTTAGGGGTACGGGGCCGCCCAACCCCAACGTCCCGGTTGTGGTGGCCGAAGGGGGAGGTGTACTTGGCCATGCCCCGATCGGCCCGTTGGCACTTGCCGTTCACGATGATGCTCGCGCTGCTGGCGCTGGTGGCGCCCGGCCGGGCCCAGCAAACGGATATCGACGCGCTGCTGGCGCAGCCGCCGCCGCCGGTGCCCGCGGGCCTGCGCGGCGCCGCGCCGGACCCGTCGCGCGGGGAGCGGATCGCGCGCCGCGTCGAATCGATGTTCGCGGCGTCGCCCCTGGCGCCGGGCGGCCGAGGCACCGGCGTTGCGACGCCGGCACCGTTCCCGCCGCCATTGCCCGTCCCCCCGACGCCGGGTCCGAGGTCGGCCTTCGGTCCGGAACGGCACGGCTGGGCGGTGTCCGGGGGCCGGACCCTGGCCTATACCCCGTCGCCGGACGTGGCCGCCTGCCGCGCCGCCTGCGCCGGCGAGCCCGGCTGCGTCGCCTATACCTGGGTGCGGCCGGGCGGCTAGCGGCCCGGGGACCCGCCCATGTGCTACCTGATGGGCGCGGTCGGCCGGCTGGTCGCGCACGACTGCTGCGTCACCGCGCTCGCCAACGGCCGGTGAAGGAGGGACGCATGACGCGCATCCTGGTGATCCTGCTGGCGACGCTGCTGCTGGGCGGTCCGGCCGCCGCCGAGGGCTACCTGGAACGGATCGTGCGCGAGCAGTGCACCGCCGCGCGCGACGCCGGCGACGCCGGCAAGGCCCGCTACGAGCGGTGGATGGACGCAACCGCACGCGACGCGGGCGCCGAGTACCGGGCGGCCCGGGACGAGGTGATGCGGATCGCCGATCCCTGGGTGCGCGCCACCGAAACCCTGGCCAAGCTCGACCTGGAGCTCGCGAACCTGGACCACTTCCGCTACATGGCGCAGACCGCGGGCAAGCTCGAGCTTCGGTTCAGCACGCTCGGCATCCAGATCTACGAGCTGACCGAACGGCAGGGCAAGACCTCCGACCCGCAGGAACGGCGCGACCTGGAGGCGAAGATCGAGGCCTTGCGGGTGCAGGCGGACAAGGCCGGGCGCGAACTCTCGGAACTGTGGCACAGCCCGGCGTGGTTCCAGACGGCGCGGTCCCTGGGCGTGCTCGGCCCCACCGGCCACCTGGCCGGCATCGAGGACATCGCCCGGGCCGTCACCCGGCGGCGCGCCGAACTGCGCCCGCAACGGGACCAAGAGGCCGCCCGCAAGGCCAAGCTGGAGGCCGAGTTCAAGCCCGCCTCGCAACGCTACGACGACGCCCGCGCCATTCTGGCGGCGATCCGCGAGATCGACAGCCGGGTGCGCCGATGCCTGGGCCCCAAGCCCGTCGAGGCCAACCGGCTGGACGCCTACTGGATGCTGCGGGTATTCAGCCAGAAGAAACCTGCCACCGGTTCCGACGAGGAGGAACCCGTCATCGGCTACTGCACGTCGGGCCGGATCGTCATCGATTTCGATGACGCCGGCAACGCGCTGTCCGGCCGGATGACCACGGACTGCGTCGTCACCCGCGCTCCGAATCGCGTCGTCCAGTGCCCGCTGCCGAGCCACGAGGTCCTGACCCAGGAGTTGCGCGGCCTGCGCGCCGACCTGGACCAGGGCCGCATCTCGATGCAATTCCCCGACGCCGGCCAGTACACGCCGGGGGCGATGGTCGGCGCCTTCGAGCGCATCGGCAGCGCGCCCCCCTACGGCTACAAGGGCGGCGGCGTGATCGACATCCCGACCACCGCGGTCGCCAACCGGGCCAAGCCGGTGTGGCGCACGGACCCGCCGCTGCGTTGCCAATAGGCGGGCCGTGCGCTACAACCCCGGTTCGAACCGCGTGAGGTCGGACGGGCCGCCATGCAGATGACCGGAAACCAAGCCAGCGACATCGCCGTCGGCGATTGGGTCGACCGCTCCGTGCCGGCGGCGGCGCGGCCCTATTTCCGCCTCGCGCGCATCGACCGCCCCATCGGCACCTGGCTGCTGCTGTTCCCCTGCTGGTGGAGCCTGGCCATGGCCGCGCCGGGCTGGCCCGACCTGTGGCTGATGGCCCTGTTCGGGGTCGGCGCCCTGGTCATGCGCGGCGCCGGCTGCGCCCTGAACGACATCGCCGACCGCGACTTCGACGGCCGGGTGGCGCGCACCGCCACCCGGCCCATTCCCAGCGGCGCCATCTCCGTCCTGCAGGCCCTGCTGTTCATGGCCGGGCTGATGCTGGCGGGGCTGGTCGTCCTGCTGCAGTTCAACCCGTTCGCCATCTGGCTGGGCGTCGCCTCGCTCTCGGTGGCGGCCGTCTACCCGTTCATGAAGCGCATCACCTACTGGCCCCAGGTGGTCCTGGGCCTGGCCTTCAACTGGGGCGCCCTGCTGGGCTGGGCGGCGGTGCGCGGCGACCTGGACTGGGCGCCCGTGGCCCTCTACGCCGCCGGCATCTTCTGGACGCTGGGCTACGACACCATCTACGCCCACCAGGACAAGGAGGACGACCTGGCCATCGGCGTCAAGTCCACCGCCCTGCGCCTGGGCGAGGCCACCCCCGCCTGGCTGGCCGTGTTCTACGCCCTGGCCACGGCGCTGATGGCCCTGGCCGGGACCCTGGCCGGCCTCGACTGGCCGTTCTACGCCGTGCTGGCCCTGGCCGGGCTGCACATGGCCTGGCAGGCGGTCCGCACCGACATCCACGACCCCGTCGACTGCCTGGCCAAGTTCAAGTCCAACCGGGCCGTGGGCTGGCTGGTGCTGGCGGCCATGGTCGCCGGGCGGGTGGCCGGCGGTTGACCGCCGGCGACGACGGCGCGGCGGCCTTCATCCGCGCCCACACCGCCGTCGCCGCGCCGCCGCTCTGCCCCGAGATCAGGCTCCACCTGGCGACCGAGATCACCCCCATCTGGCAGGCCACCGAGGAGACCCTGGCCGCCGCCGGCCTGCCGCCGCCGTTCTGGGCCTTCTGCTGGGCCGGCGGGCAGGCCCTGGCCCGCCACCTGCTGGACAACCCGGCCCTGGCCGCCGGCCGGCGGGTGCTGGACTTCGCCTGCGGCGGCGGGGTGGTGGCCATCGCCGCGGCCCGCTGCGGGGGAACCGTCCTGGCCAACGACGTCGACCCCTTCGCCCTGGCCGCCACGCGCCTGAACGCGGACCTGAACGGCGTCGCCCTGGCCACCGAGGGCGCCGACCTGGTGGGGCGCGCGGACCTAAACCACGACCTGATCCTGGCCGGCGACATCTGCTACGAACAGCCCCTGGCGGGGCGGGTCAGCGACTGGCTGCGGGCCCTGGCCGGCGCCGGGGCCACGGTGCTGATCGGCGACCCGGGGCGGGCCTACCTGCGCCGCGACGGACTGGTCGAGCTGGCCGCCTACGACGTGCCCACGTCCCTGGAGCTGGAGGACCGCACCGTGCGCCGCACCGGGGTGTGGCGGGTCACGCCCTAGGATCGACCACGAACGGCCCGGCCTGGCCGGGGTGGGCCGTGGCCGCCAGGCGGGCGATGCGGGCGGCGCGCAGGGCGTCGTCGCCGGCGTTGCCGCGCACGAAGTCGGCGAAGGCGGTGCCCGCCCCCAGGCGGCCGTGGACCCGGCGCTGCACCTGGGCCTGGCCCGCCGCCGGCAGGGTCCGGCCGGTGGCCGCCACCTCGGCCAGGGCCACCGGCGCGCCGTCCCAGTCCAGATAGCCGCGCCGCCCGACGTAGGCCCAGACCGCGCCCGGCGCCGGGCCGAATTCGGGCTCCAGGCGGACACCCTCGGCGCGGCCGGCGTCGTAGTTCACCCCCAGGGCCTCGGTGGCGTGCATCTGCGCCAGCTCGCGGTCCGTCAGCCAGGTCACGGCCAGTTCGACCGCCGTGCCGGGGCTGGGGCGCAGGACCGCGGGGATGGCGCCGTAGCGGGCGAAGTGGGCCGAATAGACGGCGTCGAAGTCCCACAGGCGGCAGCGGATGACCGGGATCGCCACCGCGCCCATACCCTCGAACTTGCGCGCCAGTTGTTCGGGCGCCCGGTTGGACCCGGTGGCCAGGACCGGGGTGCGCCCGGCCAGGTCGGGCGGCGGGCCGCCGGGCGCCAGGGGCACCGGGCCGGCGGCGGTCAGCAGGTAGGAATGGTCCGGCACCGGATAGGGATAGCCCAGGGCCCGGGCCAGGACGGGGTCGTCCGCCGCGCCCGGGCCGGGGTCAGGGTCGGGGTCAGGCGCCGCCGTTGACATACTGCGCCACGTCCACCTCGTCGATCTGCTCGGGCAGCAGGTGGGCCTCGGCGTAGTCCCGGTACACGCCCGAGGTCAGGAACAGCTCGAACAGGTCGCGGTCGATGTGCGCGTCCTTGGCCATGAAGGACATGATGCGGATGCTCTCGCTCAGCTTCTTGGCCGGCTTGTAGGGGCGGTCGGCCGCGGTCAGGGCCTCGAAGATGTCGGCCACCGCCATGATCCGCGCCGGCAGGGACATCTGCTCGCCCGACAGGCGGCGCGGGTAGCCGGTGCCGTCCATCTTCTCGTGGTGGCCGCCGGCGTATTCGGGCACCCGGCGCATGGTGCGCGGGAACGGCAGCTGTTCCAGCATGACGATGGTCTGCACGATGTGGTCGTTGATCTTGAACCGCTCCTCGTTGGTCAGGGTGCCGCGCGGGATGCACAGGTTGTAGAGCTCGCCCAGGTTGGCGTCGTACTCGGGCACGTCCAGCTCGAAGCCGAAGCGGTTCTTGCCGGCGGCCACCGGCACCGTGTCACGCGGCACCATGTGCTCGGGCTTGTCGGCCAGCAGGCGCTCGACCGCCGGCACCGGGTTGGGGCGGTGGGCCTGGCGCTGCTGCAGCTCGGGGATGGAGAGGCCGGTGCGGTCGTCCAGGGTGCGGGTCCAGGTGGTCTCGCCGATGCGCGCCAGGCGCTCCATGCGCTTCTCGTCCATGAACTCGCCGCCGATGTTGCACTCGGCGACGAAGGCGAAGTCCTCGTCCAGCTGCGCCAGGCGGGCGTCGCGCTCGGCGGCCAGTTCGGCCGCGTCGCCGCCGTCCAGCAGGCCCTTCAGGTAGGCGATCTCGGTGTCCCGCTTGACCACCTCGAACCGGGTGCGGACCTCGTGGATGCGGTTGTAGATGGTCTCCAGCTTGGTCGCCTTGTCGACCACGTATTCGGGGGTGGTGACCTTGCCGCAGTCGTGCAGCCAGGCGGCGATCCGCAGCTCGTGCCAGCCGTCCTCGTCCAGGTCGAAGTCGGCGAACGGCGGCGCCGCCGAGGCGCAGGCGGCCTCGGCCAGCATGCGGGTCACCTCGGGCACCCGCTGGCAGTGGCCGCCGGTGTAGGGGGATTTGGCGTCAATCGCGCTGGCGATCAGCTCGATGAAGGCGTCCAACAGGGCCCGTTGCGCGTCGATCAGTTGCGAGTTGTCCAGGGCCACCGCGGCCTGGGAGGCCAGGGCCTCGACCAGGGGCTGGATCTCGGCGCTGAAGGGCACCACCTCGCCCGAGTCCGGGTCCTGGGCGTTCAGCAGCTGCAGGATGCCGATCACCTGCCCGTCGTGGTTCTTCAGCGGCACGGTCAGGAACGAGCGCGACAGGTAGCCGGTGCCGGCGTCGAACCGCTTGGTGCCGGAAAAGTCGAAATCCTCGGCCTCGTAGGCGTCGGGAATGTTGATCGAGCGCCCGCTGAGCGCCGCGTGGGTGGCCACGTTCTGGTCGTTGGGGGCGCCGGTGGCCGGGTCGTACAGGGGCAGCGGGGCGAAGGTGATCTCCACCCCCGTGGTGCCGCCCATGGCGATGTCGAGCGAATCCGTGCGCACGATCTCGAAGCTCAGCCGGTCGTCCTTCAGCAGATAGAGCGTGCCGCCGTCGGCGTTGCAGATCTTCTTCGCCTCCAGCAGGATCCGCTCCATCAGCCGCGCCGTGTTGCGCTCCACCGACAGCGCGATGCCGATCTCGATCAGCTTGGCAAAATCACCGGCCTGCTTGCTCGCCATTCCTGTCTCCGATTGCCCCTTGCTGGCCGGGAGCCTCCCCCGCGCCGGACGCCGCCGGGCCATTATCCACGAATCCGGGAACGGCCCCAACGGCTAATGCGACCTTATCGCAACCCCCGGCGCAACCCCTGGCGCAACCCCTGGCCCAACCCCTGGCCGGGCCGCGGGCGGCGCCGCATCTATCCTTGACCGCATACCCGCCCCGGGTGTCAAGTGCCCCCTCGTCCGTTTTCCACCGGCCGGAAGGGAAACCCGCGCACATGGTCCCACGGGGTGATACCGCCTATGCCTCCCTGCGCGACTTCGTGGCCCGGCTGGAGGCCGCCGGCCGCCTGGTGCGGGTGCGCGCGCCGGTGTCGCCGCACCTGGAGATGACCGAGATCCAGACCCGCCTGCTGGCCGAGGGCGGCCCCGCCGTGCTGTTCGAGAACGTGGTGCGCCCGGATGGCACGCCCCACGCCATGCCGGTGCTGGTCAACCTGTTCGGCACCGTCGAGCGGGTCGCCTGGGGCATGAACCGCGAGCCCCAAGAGCTGCGCGAGATCGGCGAGACCCTGGCCTTCCTGCGCCAGCCCGAGCCCCCCGGCGGCTGGCGCGAGGCGCTCGACATGCTGCCGGTGCTGAAGACCGTGATGGCCATGAAGCCGCGCACCACCGGCACCGCGCCGTGCCAGGAGGTGGTGCTGACCGGCGACGACATGGACCTGGCGGACCTGCCGATCCAGACCTGCTGGCCCGGCGAGCCGGCGCCGCTGATCACCTGGCCCCTGGTGGTCACCCGCGGGCCGCGGGTGGGCGAGGACCGCCGCGACGACTTCAACCTGGGCATCTACCGCATGCAGGTGACCGGGCCGCGCACCACGCTGATGCGCTGGCTCAAGCACCGCGGCGGGGCCCAGCACCACCAGCGCTGGGCGGCGGCCCAGGCATCGGGCAAGGCGCCCGAGCCCCTGCCCGCCGCCGTGGTCATCGGCGCCGACCCGGGCACCATCCTGGCCGCCGTCACCCCGGTGCCCGACACGCTGAGCGAGTACCAGTTCGCCGGCCTGCTGCGCGGCAGGAAACTGGACCTGGTGGACTGCAAGACGGTCCCGCTCAAGGTCCCGGCCACGGCCGAGATCGTGCTCGAGGGCCACGTCTCCCTCACCGACTACGGCGACGAGGGGCCCTATGGCGACCACACCGGCTACTACAACGCCGTCGAGCCGTTCCCGGTGTTCACGCTCAGCGCCATCACCCGGCGCCGCGACCCCATCTACCTCAGCACCTTCACCGGCCGCCCGCCGGACGAGCCCAGCGTCCTGGGCGAGGCGCTCAACGACGTCTTCGTCCCCCTGCTGCGCCAGCAGTTCCCCGAGATCGTCGACTTCTGGCTGCCGCCCGAGGGCTGCTCGTACCGGGTCGCCGTGGTGTCCATGGCCAAGGCCTACCCGGGCCACGCCAAGCGGGTGATGATGGGGGTGTGGTCCTACCTGCGCCAGTTCATGTACACCAAGTTCGTCATCGTCGTGGACGCCGACCTGGACGCCCGGGACTGGAACGACGTGGTCTGGGCGCTCAGCACCAACGTCGACCCGGCCCGCGACGTGACCATCATCGAGCACACCCCCATCGACTACCTGGACTTCGCCAGCCCCGACTCGGGCCTGGGCTCCAAGATGGGCATCGACGCCACCGCCAAGGTCCCGCCCGAAACCAGGCGCGAGTGGGGCCGCAAGATCCGCATGGCCGACGACGTGATCGACGAGGTCACCCGCAAGTGGGCCGACTACGGCCTGCCCGGCGCCGGCAAGCCCATCTGGAAGTAGTCGCCCGCCCCGGGCGCCCTGGGGCGGTCCGACCGAGCCCATCCGCGCCGGCACCGGAAATGACGACACCGTAAGGGATGTACTCGTGCTCCTCTCTGGAAGCACGAGCACTCACAAGAACTACTGGAAGATGTTGCACACGGGACACTTCCAACCGCTCCCGTTGGGGCGATCGGGGTGCACCTTGTTCCCACCCGGCGAGAAGTCGTGGTAGATGCGGCATTCCTTCTCGAATGCCGCCTTCGCCGATCCGTAATATTCGTACTTGAATCGCTTGTAGCGGCCGATATGGCTATGGAGTCGCGCGGCTACATCGTTGTCAGAACGCCCGACGTACCCGACATAGAAGGAGTTGTCCTTGACATAGCCGAGCGCATAAGCGCCTGCCGAGGTACGTGAGACATACTCCTTGATGCTTTCGTTAGTAAGCGGGTATGACCCGCGTAAGCCACTGTTGGCCATTGCCTTTCTCCACGTTGTGGAAATTGAACTAGACGGAATCGAGCGATTCCAGTATTTTCATGGCCATAGGAACGGGGGCATCGCCCCCGCCCTATGGTTGGGCTCTATATCAAGAGCGCCGGGTACGGGGTGTAGGGCCCCTTCCCCGGCAGAGAACGCGGAAGCATCCTCGCCAACCTCCTTCCGGGGACTGCTTTCCCGGTAAGCCCGCATACAGGCGGGTTATTGAAAATAGCGACGTACCCAACGGCCACGGGCTTCCACCCCGTGGCCGTTGTCGCGCAGGCAAACCCCGCGACGGTGTCAGTTCTAACACTATGGGAACTCACACGCAACCGTTTTGAGTTGTTGGCCCCATTCAGAAGTGTTACAGTGTGCCGGACTGCGATGGAGGTTGCCAGATGGATGATCGAGCATATCGGAATGCGGTGAAGCGCCGGGACGAACTCCAGCGCGAACTAGAGACGGTGAACACCTTCATTCGCCTGTACCGACAGTTTTCCGGAACCGATGGGGAACACAAGGCCGGGGCCAACACTTCCCACGACTCTACGCTGGTGGAGCGTCCCACGATCTCCAGAATGGGTGTGGCCAAGTATGCGCGCGAATTCATGATCGAACGAGGTAGCCCCATGACCCGGGGTGAACTTGTTGATAAATTTGATGAATTTGGCCTACCAGTTGGAGGGACCGATAAGAGCAAGAACATGGGCACTATCATGTGGCGCCTGAGGGATGAGTTCGTGAATTTGGAGGGCCACGGGTATTGGCCTCGGGACATTCCATGTCCGAGAATTGGCTATGATCCGAGTGTGGAGATCGACTCAGACAATTCTTAATCTGTTAATAATCTGCGACTAAGGCGCGCACCGTTGAGTGTTTGATGAATTGCTTTCACTACTTTTGATTGATAGACGATCCCGTATCTGAACGCTCAATTCCGTTGAGACGAACCAAAGGTTGTGCGAAAGTTGCCGCGGCCGGGGTGCGCCTCCGCGATCTCTGAGGTTCTTCAGATCCACACCTGCGGAATCCCGGCCCGGAAGACGGGGCCCAGGGGTGGCCGGTCATATCCCCGATGGCCCTACCCCCTCCCCATCACCCAGTTCCGCGCCGCGCGCAGGCGGTTGGCGAGGGCGGTGCCGCGGGGGCCGAAGGCGATGGCGTGGGGCGGCATCACCAGGCGGTGGGCCACCGGCAGGCCGGTGGCGCCGGGGTGGCGCGCCGCGTCGGGGCCAGGCCCGGGCCAGGGGGTGGGCCAGGCGCGGCGGCAGTAGACCATGCCGGTCAGGCCCAGGGCGGCGCAGGCGCGCTCGGTCGCCGGGTCGGCGTCGCCCGGGTTGCCGAAGGGGATGCCGAACACCCGCGAGCGGCGCAGGCCCAGGCGGTCGAGCACCGCCTCCATGCCGGCGATCTCGGCGTGCTGGGCGTCGCCGCCGAGCGACGCCATGACCGGGTGGGTCAGGGTGTGGTTGCCGTAGGCCACCAGGGGGTGGTCGACCAGGTCGGCGGCGCGGCGGTACAGGCCGCGCAGGCCGTCCAGCTCGGCGGCCGGCACCTGGGCGGCGACGAAGTCGTCCAGCAGGGCGGCCAGGCGCGCGCTGTCCACGGCCGGCGCGCGGGTGGCGGCGTAGGGGTCGCGGTCCAGGTCGGCGCCGGCCAGCACGCCGGCGGGCTCGGCGAAGGCGCGGAAGGCGGCGAACCGGCCGGTCGTGATCAGGTGGCGCAGCAGGTCGCGCCAGTACGGCTCGCCGCGCAGCAGGCGGTCGCACAGGAACACCGTCGCCGGCAGCGCCAGGTCGCGCAGGATGGGCAGGGCCTGGGTGAACACGCTGTCATAGCCGTCGTCGAAGGTGATCGCCGCCAGGCCGGCGACGTCGCCGGCGGCCATCCAGTCGTCCAGGGTGACCACCTGGTAATGGCGCGCCAGCCAGGCGGCCTGGCGGCGGAAGGCCGGCGGCGGCACGTTGTGGGCATGGTAGCCGGCGGCCCCGGGCAGGCGGTGCGCGACGCTGTGGTAGGCCAGGACGCAGCCGGGAAGGTCGGGGCGCTTGGGGCGTGGGTGGGGCAAGGGGCGGAGTCCGCTGGGCAACTGGGGTCCCGATGGCCGGCAGTCTAGGGCCTGTCCCCCGGGCCGTCCACAGGTGCGTCGGCCGGCGGCGCGCCGGGTCCGCGCACATAGGTGTGCCAGGCGACCTGCGCCGGGTGGGCCAGGGCCGCGGGCTCGATGCGGCGGGCGAACTCGCGCGCCGCGGCGGCGCCGCGGCCGTCGCGGTCGGCGGCCCCGTCCAGGTCCAGCGGCGCGCCCACGGTGGCGGCCAGGGTGCCGTCGGCCTCGCGCACCACGATCACCGGCAGCAGCGGCGCGCCGGCGCGCAGGGCCAGGTCCGCCGCCCCCGAGGCCAGCTCCATCCAGCCGCCCAGGAACGGCACCGCATGCACCCGCCGCCCGCGGTGGCCGAGGGCGAAGGACACCAGGCCGTTCCCGGCCAGGCGCCGCGCCAGGGCGCGCAGGGCGGCCACCGGGCCGTCGGTGCCGATCACCTGGCGGCTGGCCAGGAACCGCTCCTCGACCCGGGTGCGCAGGGGGTTGAGCAGGGCCATGCCGGCCCGGGTCTCGGAGAAGCCGTGCGAGAAGCGGCTGAGGTGGTGGACCCGGTAGCCGGCCAGGTGCGGGATCATCTTGGCCATCAGGTCGCTGTACACGAACGGCGCCACCCACAGCACCGCCCCGGTGCCGGCGGCCAGGGCCGCGTCCAGGTGGCCGCCGCCGTCCAGGCGCCAGGGCGGCGTCCAGGGCGAGGCCGCGGCCCCGGGGCGCTGGCAACGCAGCAGCATCACGTCGGCGCGGAAGGCCTCGGCCAGGTGGGCGCGCGGCCAGTGGGCCGGGTCGAGGCCCGTGTCCCGCCCGTCCAGCACGGCGGCCAGGTGGGCGGCCCGCGGCGGCCACTTGCCGGCGCGGGCGAACACGGCGGCAAGGCGGGCGCAGGCGGCGCCCCAGTGGCGCGGGGGCACCGCCCAGGCCACCGGCGCCAGGATCGCCAGGCGCACGGCCACGGCCAGGTCGCGGCCGTCGACCAGCCTGCGGGTGTCGGTCACGGCGCCCCGCCGCGGGCGGCTCCGGCGCCGCTCACAGGGCCCAGAGCGAGATCTGCGGCACGAAGGCCAGGATCAGCACGGTCAGCAGCATGGCGATGACGAACGGGACGGCGCGCCGGGCGATGGCCAGCACCGGCTCGCCGGTCAGCCCCGACAGGACGAAGATGTTGAGCCCCAGGGGCGGCGTGATGAAGCCCACGCCGAGCGCCGTGACCATGAAGATGCAGAAGTGGATCGGGTCCATGCCGATGGACTGCGCCAGCGGCAGCATCAGCGGCGCCAGAATGACGATGTTGGGGGTCGTCTCCATGACGCAGCCGGCGACCACGAACACCGCCAGCATCAGCAGGATCACCGAGGTCGGCGTTTCGGTGACGGCGGTGATGTGCTCGACCATGGCGGTGGGCACCTCCAGCGCCGCCAGGGCCTGGGCCAGCAGCAGGGCGATGCCGATGATCGGCGCGATCACGCCGTTGACCTCGGCCGAGCGTTCCATCATGCGCGGGAAGTCGGCGAGGCGGATCTTGCGCGTGGCGAAGCCGATGGTGATGGCCGTCAGCACCGCCACCGAGGCCGACTCGGTGGGGGTGAAGATGCCCGAATAGATGCCGCCCAGGATGATGAAGGGCACCAGCAGGGCATAGCGCGCGTCCCAGGCGGCGCGGCCGAAGCGGCGCGGGCTGAACGAGCCCGAGCTGTGCTCGTACCCCTTGGCCCGGTTGACGATGACGTTGGTGACGATGATGGTGGCCAGCACCATGACCCCCGGCACCGCCGCCGCCAGGAACAGCGTCGAGGCCGAGATGCCCAGGGTCAGGCCGATGATGATGTAGGAGATGGACGGCGGGATCAGGATGCCGGTGGTGGCGCCGCTGGCCACGAGGGCCGAGGCGTAGGGCAGCGGGTAGCCCTTGCGCACCAGGTGCGGCACGGTGATGCGGCCGAGCGCCGCGGCGTCGGCGGCGTCGGAGCCCGAGATGCAGGCGAAGAAGCCGCAGCCCAGCACGGTCGAGGTACCCAGGCCCGAGCGGATCCACCCCAGGGTGGCGTCGGCCAGGGCCAGCAGCTTGTCGGACATGCGGGTGGTGACGATCACGTCGCCGGTGAGGATGAACAGCGGCACGGCGATCAGCGAGAAGCTGTCGATGCCCGAGAACAGGGTCTCGCCGATCAGGGTCAGGGGCAGCACCTCGGTCACCGACAGCAGCGCCGCCGTGCCCAGCCCCAGGACCACCCAGATGGGCACGCCCAGCAGGATCAGGATTCCCATGCCCAGGGCCGGGCCATAGAAGGACCAGCCCAGTTCCGCCGTGGAGGCATACAGCTGGTACATTATTCGAACAGCTTCTTGCCGCGGTACACGGGGCGCCCGGCGCGGTGGTCGCGCAGGTCGCGCACCAGGTTCTGCGCCACCCGCACCATGGTCATGGTGAAGCCCAGCGGCACCGCCACCAGGAAGAACGAGCGGTTGATGCGCAGCCCGTCGGTGACGTTGTTGAACTCGATCGAGGTCAGGATCGGGATGATGGAGAAGTACAGCGCGATCACCGCGAAGGCCATGGTCGCCACGTCGGCCAGCACGTACAGCCACACGTGGTGGCGCGCCGGCACCCAGGAATAGATGACGTCGATGCGGATGTGGGCCCGGTTCTTGACCCCGGCGCTGGCGCCGATCCAGGTCAGGTAGATGAAGGCGAAGCGGGCGATCTCCTCGCCCCAGATGCTGGAGAACGACAGCACGAAGCGGCGCACCACCTCGACGCCGATGACCGACACCACCAGGGCGTAGAAGACCAGCAGCAGGTAGCGTTCGCCGTTCTGGTCGATGTTGTGCAGGATCGCGCGCGTCATGGCCCTTCCATCCGTCCGAAAAAGCGGGGGGCGCGGCGGCGCCCCCCGGCGCGGTTCACAGCGGCGTGGCGGGGATCAGCCCGCCACGTCGTCGACGAAGTAGCGGCCGCGCGTGTTGGCCGCCTCCTCGAACTCGCCGAACTTGGCCAGGCTGCCGGCCAGCTCGTTCTTCAGGTCGTTCCATTCCGGCCGCTGGGCGCCGGCCTTCTCCTTCCACTGGGCCAGTTCGGCCTCGTTGGGAGCGTAATACCTGGTGCCGCCCTTGGCCATCTCGGCCATGGCATAGGCGCGCGACGCCGGCACCTGGGCCAGGTTCTGCTGGAAGGTGACCTCGGCCGCCTGGCGCACCCCGGCCTGGCCCTGGTCGGACAGGCCGCGCAGCCATTCCAGGTTGCAGGAATAGACCTGGGCGTCCTCCACCGACTTGATGAACGAGACCGATTCCAGCAGGCCGCTGAACCCGGCGGCGTAGAGGGCCACCAGCGACGGGTCGAGCCCGTCGGCCACGCCTTCCTTGATGGCGGTGGGGGTCTCGCCCCAGGCCACCGGGGTCGGGTTGGCGCCGGCCAGGCGGTAGAACTGCTGCAGGATCTTGGAGCCGGGGACCCGGAACTTCATGCCCTTCATGTCGTCGGGGGTCTTCAGCACCTTGCCGAAGCCGTTGCGCACGGCGGCCGTGCGCGGGTCCAGCACCAGGTACAGCAGCACCTCGAACCCGCGCGCGTTGACCTTGGCGTGCACGGCGTCGCGCCACACCTGGGAGGTGACCAGGTTGACGAACCGCTGGTTGGTGTTGGACCAGTAGGGCACGTTGATCAGGTCGATGGCCGGGGCGAAGGGCGCGAAGTTGGACACCGAATGCTGCGCCGCCTGGATGGTGTTGGACTGCACCTTGGAGGCGAGCTGCCCGCCCTTGCCCAGCACCCCGCCCGGCGCCAGCTTGACGTAGACCTCGCCGTTGGTGAAGTTCTGGATGTTCTCCTTCAGGTTCAGCTGCACCAGCGGGTAGTAGCGGGTGGCGCCGATCACGTACTCGGTGGCCAGGTTCATGGTCGCCTTGGCGTCCTTCTGGCGCTCGCGCTCCTCCTTGGCGGTCTGGGCCA
Source organism: Hyphomicrobiales bacterium (assembly GCA_024236415.1). GTDB lineage: Bacteria > Pseudomonadota > Alphaproteobacteria > Rhodospirillales > JACKKN01 > JACKKN01. Next base: position 104,726 of record JACKKN010000003.1, on the reverse strand, counting down.
CGGCCTCCTCGGAGAAGAAGGACGCGCCGGCCGCGGTCAGGGCCACGGCGGTGAAGCCGTAGGCCTTGCTGAGCTGCCAGAACCGGCGCCGGCTGATGGGGGTCTGGAACACGTTCTCCCGTTGCAGCCTGTCTGTTGTCTTGTCGGTCATGGGGTCTCCTCCCTCGTTGTGGCGGGGCCCGCCGCGGCGGGGCCCGCGTGCTATGGATCCGGTAACGAAGCGGCCGCGGGCGGCGGGCGCCGCGCGGCGGGGGCGCCCAGGCGCCTAGCCGTCCCTGCCCGGCGCGGGCGGCCCTCCTGAGGCCCCCGTGGCGGCCCCCGTGGCGGCCCCCGTGGCAACCCCCGTGGCGGCCTCGCGCCGCTCGCGCACCAGCGTGCCGGCGACGAAGAAGATGACCACGACCAGAAGCACCAGGAACTGGACCGTCGGCCCCAGGTGGACCGGGACGGTGACGCCGTTGGCGACTTGGACCTTGGCGACCAGGATGTCGGCGACGAACACGGCGAAGGCCAAACCCGCGGCCCAGAAACACGCGCGCGATCGGTCCATGCCGCCCCCCCGGTTGCCGAAACGGCGCCTGAAATGCCCATTCAGTGGGACTGAATCGACCGTCAGGCGTCAAAATAGTCCTTTTATCGCAGTATTTTACGAGTCCGTGCCGGGACCTGTCCAGCGCCACGATGGTATCCCGACCGTGAATTCCCGCATGGCAGAAACGCGCCGCCGCGGCCCGGGCGGCGGGCGGTGGCGGGCGGCGGCCCGTTCGGCGCGCCGGGCGCCGACGCCTAGACTCTAACCCCGGCGGCGAAAGTGTGCTTAAATTCCCCCGGGGATTCGACAATTCGGGGCGCAGGGCAGCGGGGGCTCCACCCATGGCGGAAATGATCTTTACCAGGAAGTACGCGGCCGGCGAGGTGATCTTCCGCGCCGGCGAAATGGGCCGCGATGCCTATCTGATCGAACGCGGGCGGGTGCGCGTGACCCTGCCGCGGACGACCACGCACAGCGGCCAGGCCGGCGGCGACGAGGTGGTGATCGCCGAACTGGGCCCGGGCGAGATCTTCGGCGAGATGTCCATGATTGACGACGCGCCGCGCTCGGCCACGGTGACGGCGGTGGAGGACACCGAGGCCATCGTCATCCTGCGCGCCCGCTTCCTGCGCCCGTTGCAGACCGGCAACCCGCTGATGAACCTGGTCATGCGGGTGGTGCTGTCGCGGTTCCGCAACGCCCAGTTCCGCCTGGTGGGCGCCACCGGGGGGCCGTCGGGCTCGTCGCTGGAGGAGATCCGCGCCCTGGCCCTGGACCGCCTGCAGCACGAGAAGGCCATGCGCCACGGCCTGGAGGCCGACGAGTTCGAGATGCACTACCAGCCCATCATCGACCTGGCCACGGGGCGCATCGCCGGGTTCGAGTCCCTGATGCGCTGGCGCCGCGGCGGCCCGGGCGGCGAGATGGTATCGCCGGGGCTGTTCATCCCCCTGGCCGAGGAAACGGGTCTGATCGTCGACCTGGGCCGCCTGGCCCTGCGCCACGGTCTGCGCGACCGCAACCGCTTCGCCCGCGCCTTCGCCGAGGCCGGCCAGGACCAGGCCGAGCCCTTCATCAGCGTCAACGTGTCGGGCCTGCAACTGGCCGAACTGGACGAGATCGGCGAGATCGCCGCCATCATCTCCCAGTCGGAGACCGACCCGGCGGTGGTCAAGCTGGAGATCACCGAGACCCTGATGGTGCAGAACATCGCCCACGCCACCGAGGCGCTGAAGCAGCTCAAGGGCCTGGGCCTGTCCATCGCCATCGACGACTTCGGCACCGGCTATTCCAGCCTCAGCTACCTGCACCAGCTGCCGCTGGACACGCTGAAGATCGACCGCGCCTTCATCACCAACATGGACAAGTCCGACAACAGCCGCCGGGTGGTGCACAGCGTGGTGCAGTTGGCCCACGCCCTGGGCATCGAGATGGTGGCCGAGGGCATCGAGGAGCCGGTGCAACTGGCCGCCCTGCGCGACCTGGGCTGCCACTACGGCCAGGGCTACCACATGTCCAGGCCCCTGCCCGTGGACGCGGTCCTGGAGCTGATCGCCAGCCGGCCGCACTGGTGACGCCGGCCGCCCGGGGAAGGGCCGCGCCGGGAACCCCCGCAACGACAAACGCCCCTCCTTGCGGAAGGGGCGTCTTGCCGTCTCGCAGGGTCCCGGGCGGGACCGGAAATATACGCGCCGTTACGCGGCCTTGACGAACATCCCGGCGAACATCTTGGCCTGCTTGGTGAACGGGGCCGCGACGTCGTTGGTCACCTTGGTGGAGAGCTCGAACAGGGCCTTGCCGTCGACCACCGCCTGCTTGAAGGCCTCGGAGGCGAATTCGCTCTGCACCTTGAAGGCGGCTTCGGGGCTGGTGACCTTGGCGATCTTCTGGGCCTGGGCGACATAGCGCTCGGCCGAGGCCTTGCCCAACTCCATCAGGGCCGACGAGAACTTCTCGGTGCCAACCGCGGCGGCCTTGCTGGAGGCCAGGATGGCGTCGGTGTAGTCCTTGCTGAAGGCGGCGAAGTCGGCGTAGGTCTTGGTGATATCTTTTTTCATGACTTGATCCTTTCGTGAAAGCGATCCTATGGACAAATGGGACCCCGAAGGCATCCCCGGTTTGCTGCAGTGCAGCATTGGCGAAAATATATGCCTTTCGTTTCAAGGCGTCAAGATTTTTTGTGCAACGCAGCATTCAATGCTGCGCTGCAGCGTAACGGACCCCGCCGGACGGACTGATTGGGTCGCAAATGGAAACGATGTTTTGAATTCTTGATCGATTGTTTCCTGTATTGCCCTGCCCTACCTCTAGGGCAGCGCAACGCCCCGCGACCGGGGATGCAACAGGAGATCAAGACAATGGCCCACCTTCTCGTCATCGACAGCAGCCCCGCCGGCGAGGCCTCGGTCTCGCGCCGCCTGACCGCGGGCTTCGTGCAAACCTGGCGCGCCGCCCACCCCGGCGGCACGGTGACCCGCCGCGACCTGGCGGCGGCGCCCCTGCCGCACCTGGACGGCGACACCATCGCCGCCTTCTTCACCCCGGCCGACGCCCGCAGCGCGGCGCAGCGGGACCGGGTCGCCGCCTCGGACGCGGTGATCGCCGAGCTGCGCGCCGCCGACACCATCGTCCTGGGCGTGCCCATGCACAACTTCGGCGTCCCCTCCACCCTGAAGGCCTGGATCGACCACGCCGCCCGCGCCGGCGAGACCTTCCGCTACACCGAGGCCGGGCCCGTGGGCCTGCTGACCGGCAAGAAGGTGTTCGTGCTGGCGGCCCGGGGCGGCGACTACGGCGCCGGCGCGCCGGCGGCGGCCATGAACTTCGTCGACCCGTACCTCAAGGCGGTGCTCGGCTTCCTGGGCCTGGCCGACGTCACCTTCGTGGCCGCCGAGGGCGTCGCCACCGCCGGCGCCGAGACCGCCCTGGCCGGCGCCGCCGCGCGGCTGGAACAGGCCCTGGCGGCGTAGCCTCGGGCCCTTCTCCGCACCCCCGCGCGGACAGGCCGTCCGGTCGCCTGGAAACGCGGGGGTCGCGGGGACCGGAAGGATGGCGACACGGAGGAACACGGATCGCCCTGCCCCGACCGCAGGCGCATTCGACACGAATGGACACGAATGCACACGAATGGAACCCGGTGCGCGCAGCGCACACCCCTTTCCCCCAGGTTCCTCCGCGCCGCCGGAATCCTTTCGCGGGATGTTGAAAAACCCGTCAGGGCCCTTCGAGGCTCGCTCCGCTCGCGCCTCAGGGCGAGGCGGAGAGTTGCCGACCCCTTGAAAAACCTCAGCCTGAGGCGCCCGCAACGCGGGCCTCGAAGGCGACGATGCCAGGCACGGTGACCTGTTCAACAACCTTTCGGATTGAGAGAAGCGGGTTCCGCGCGCGGGACCCGTTCGTGTTCCTTCGTGTTCATTCGTGTTGTTCGACCAAATCCGGGCTCATCCGTGTTCCGGGAACCCCCGCCCCCGCGACGCAGGACCACCGGCCGGGTCGCAACCGCCGCCGCCTGTACGCCGCAGGCCCGCTCGCCTATGATGCCCCGGGGCGCCACGGATGGGAGGACGCGGCATGGGGGTTTCGGACACGGACCTGGTCATGGTCTGCGCCGGCGACCTGGCCGGGCAGCTCAGGGGCAAGGCGGTGCCGCGGCGCAACCTGGAGGCGCGGCGCGACACCGGCATCGGCTGGACCCCCACCAACGTCTTCATCACCTCCTTCGGGCCCATCGCGCCGTCGCCCTGGGGGGCGCTGGGCGACCTGCTGATCCGGCCCGACTTCGCCGCCCTGGTGGACCTGGACCTGGCCGACTGGGGGGTGCGCGAATCCTTCGTGCTGGGCGACATCCTGGAGCTGGACGGCACCCACTGGTCCTGCTGCCCGCGCGGCCAGCTCAAGGCCGCGGCGGCGCGCCTTGAGGAGCGGCACGGCCTGACCATCCAGGCCGCCTTCGAGCACGAGTTCCACTATTCGGGGGCCGAGGCCCAGCCGGGCCTGGGCTACGCCCTGCGCGCCCTGCGCCGCATGGGCGACTTCCCCGACCGGCTGATGGCCGTGCTGGACCGGGCCGGGCTGACCCTGGACACCTTCATGCCCGAATACGGCCCCGGCCAGTGCGAGGTCACGGTCGGCCACCAGCCGGCCCTGCGCGCCGCCGACGAGGCGTCGATCCTGCGCGAGTTGGTGCGCGCCACGGCGCGCGGCCTGGGCGCCCGCGCCAGCTTCGCGCCGATCCTGGACCCCGACGGCGTGGGCAACGGGGTGCACGTGCATTTCAGCCTGCTGGATTCGAATGGCGAGCCCGTGAACCACGACGGCGCCCAGCCCTTCGGCGTGTCGCGGACCGCCGGCGCCTTCCTGGCCGGGGTGCTGCGCCACCTGCCCGATTTCTTGGCCCTCACCGCCCCGGCGGTGGTCTCCTACCTGCGCCTGACCCCGAACCGCTGGAGCGCCGCCTACACCAACCTGGGCAACCAGGACCGCGAGGCGGCCCTGCGCATCTGCCCGGTGTTCGGCCCGCGCGAGGACTCCCACGTCGCCCGCGCCTTCCACTTCGAGTTCCGCGCCGCCGACGCCGCGGCGACCCCCCACCTGGTCCTGGCCGCCCTGATCAACGCCGGCATCGCCGGCCTGGACGCCGACCTGCCCACCCCGACGGTGACGGAGGCCGACCTCTCGACCCTGGACCCGGCCCAGGTCGCCGACCTGGGCTGCCAACGCCTGCCCCAATCCCTGGCCGAGGCCCTGGACCGCCTGGCCGCCAGCGACTGGGCCCGGGCCGCCTTCGGCGAAACCCTGGTCGACACCTTCCTCCGCCACAAGCGGACCGAGATCGAGGTCATGGAGGGGCTGTCGGAAGCGGAGATGTGCGGGGTTTATGGGCGGGGGTATTGAGGGCGATTGATTGTTCGGGCAGGTGGGCGGTCGTGAGTTCCTGTTCCCTTTGATTCGATTGCGCATCTCCTTAATGTTGTAAGCGCATTTCCATTGGCCATGGGGAACAACGTTGTCGCGTGCCATGTTCGCGGTCGTGATCGTGACCTTGATCGTTTCCGCATGCCAATCGCGGACGCCGAGTCCCGTCGGATTGGATGATCGCTATGTCTACGTCAACAGCAACATATCGATCTCCGCCGATGGGACGTTCGGCGCGCACGGGAGCACCAACGGCGAAACCATCGTTTGGCGGACAAGCGACCTGTCCGAGGTGTTTCGAGTCCACGAGGCGTTCTCGAATGTCCAGGCGGTTGCCATTTCACCGACAGGGGCATACGTTGCGGCCGGTCTCTACGATTCCCGAATCCTTTTGTGGAACATCGAGACCCGAAAGCTCGAGCGCGTTTTGCGTGGACACCTTTATCCTGTTTCCGCGCTGGATTTCGCCCCTGGCGGCCGCCTGCTCGTTTCCGGCGGCTGGGACAACTGGACCCTCTTGTGGAACGCCGCCACGGGTTTGAAAACCTGGCGCGGAACCATGGAATTCAACGGAACGACCCACGCCACCGTCTTCTCGCCGGACGGACTGACCGTTTTGTCCGCGACGAGCAATTCGGTGCTGGTCCTGCGGGACACGGGGTCGGGGCGGGAACTCGTTCGCTTTGTCGGGCATACGGGTGCCGTCTCGTCGGCCCTGTTTCTCGCCGATGGCCGGCGCGCCGCCTCGGGTTCATACGACGGCACGGTGCGGATTTGGAACCTGGCGGACGGCAAGGAACTCGAACGGTTCGAAGGGCATCGGCTGTTGGTGACATCGATCGCCCTGTCGCCCGACGGAAAACGTCTTGCGGTCGCGAGCGCCGATCAGAGCGTGTCCATCTGGTCCGTCGAAGACGGCCGCCAGGTGGGGCGGATCGAGGGTTTCGGTGGCGCCGTCAATTCCGTCGCCTGGGGTCCGGCCAACACCGGCCTGTTCGCCGCCACGGCCGACTGCCTGTGGGGGCCCCTGGACGTGCCGGGCGAGCATGGATCGAACACGATCCCCCAAACCAAGGTGTTATCCGCGCCGATCTCGAAACGATCTTGCCGGAGTCAACCTCGACAGCGTCCCAAGACATGATCACCGGCACGGCTTCGAGTCGATTTTGAGTGTGGGGTCGCCTTCTGCGTTGAATGTCCCCGAGACGGACCCGTCGCCGCCAAACCGATAGGCGACCTTGGCGTTGTGGTAGTCCGGAAATTCGAAGCGCAACGTATCGCCGGTAATGCGGCCGCTGAAGCTGCGTCTGGCCGTGCCCCAGTCGTAAATTCCCTGCGCCATGCCGTCGGCCGCGACGCCCTGGACTTCGAGCCGGTTTTCGCGCCGTCCTGGCATCCACTTGCCACACCAGGAGCCGACGAATTTTTCGAACCCGGGTGCGGCCCCGCCGGCACTTGCCGTGGCCCCGGTCTCCTTGCGCGCCAGGACACCGGCCGCCCAGGCCTTGCTGTTCTTGTACCAAAGCGCGTCCATGACGTCGTCGGACCGAAGGCGATAAAAGACCTGGGCACCGCTCGACAGCGTTGCGTGAAGTTCACCGTTGTCGAAGGAAGCGTCAACACGCTCAACATTGGGCGATTTCAGACGTTTGCTGTTGAACGTATGAACGATCTTTGCGCCCCCACCCGCGACGGATTCGACCGCGAGGCGGGTATCGCACGCGCAGTCGCGGCACATCCACCCCGTCCAAATCCCGGAAAAACGTGCCAGTTCGGGCGGGACTTCGGGACCCGGCGGAACGATCCGGATGTCGCCGGGAAGCGGGGCCTGGACCATCGCCTGGCAGTTTGCCGGAAGTTTTGACTGGAAATCCGGCCAGGGCGTTTCCGCGCGCGACAGGCCGGTCGTGAAACCGAATGCCACCACGATCATGACCACGATTTCGATCGCGCCGCGGCATCGCCAAATTCCGGAAATTCCGCAGTTCATGTTGCCCTCCCCTCCGCAAGCAAACCGCAGCGATTATTCGTTTCTGTGCACCTCGTTAACAATACGCCATTCCACGCCACGGACTCAATTGAACATGGAAAGACATGGGGGAAGCGAGCGTTAACGTGGCCGGGAAACTGACGTCATGTTCCTGCCAACCGGCGGCGATACGGCCGAGTCGTTTGACACTACGGTGACATGATTTCCGGTGCATTGCCGTGCCGGTTCGCCGCAATGGGACTTCGAAGAGTTCGCCCGGCTACGAACCCTCCCCCGCCGCCTCCTGCGCCCCCATCCTGGCCAGTTCGTCGGCGCGTTCGTTCTCCTCGTGGCCGGCGTGGCCCTTGACCCAGTGCCATTCCACCTGGTGGCCTTCCATGGCCGCTTCCAGGCGGCGCCACAGGTCCTCGTTCTTGACCGGCTTCTTGGCCGCGGTGCGCCAGCCGTTGCGCTTCCAGGCGTGGATCCACTTGGTGATGCCGTCGCGCAGGTAGGTGCTGTCGGTGTGCACGCGCACCGGCACCCGGCGCTTCAGGCTCTCCAGGCCCTGGATGGCGGCCATCAGCTCCATGCGGTTGTTGGTGGTCTGGGGCTCGCCGCCGTAATAGACCTTCTCGCGCCCGCGCCAGCGCATGACCAGGCCCCAGCCGCCGGGGCCCGGGTTCCCCTTGCAGGCGCCGTCGGTGAAGATGTCGACCACGTCGTCGGGCTTGGTCTTTTTCGCCACGGCCTCAGTCCAGCCCGTAGGCGCCGGGGCCGGCGATGCCCTGGTGGAAGCGCAGGCGGGCCAGGTATTCGAGCGGGTCCTTGCGCGTGACCAGGGCGCCCGGCGGCGTGTTCCACCAGTCGTACAGCCGGGTCAGCAGGAAGCGGAGCGCGCTGCCCCGGGCCAGGATCGGCAGGGCCGCCGTCTCGGCCGCCGAGAAGTCGCGCACGGCGCGGTACGCGGTCAGCAGGCGCCGCGCCTTGGTGACGTTGAAGTCCAGGTCCTTCTCGAAGCACCAGGCGTTCAGGCAGACCGCCAGGTCGTAGGCGAAGGTGTCGTTGCAGGCGAAGTAGAAGTCGATGAAGCCGCTGAGCGCCTCGCCCTGGAAGAACACGTTGTCGGGAAACAGGTCGGCGTGGATCACCCCCGCCGGCAGGCCGGCGGGCCAGTTGGCCTCGAGGAAGTCCAGCTCCGCCTCCAGGGTCGCCATCAGGCCCGGCGACACCTGGTCGGCGTGGCCGCGCGAGGCCTCCAGCAGCGGCCGCCAGCCGGCCAGCGACAGGTCGTTTTCGCGGCGCATCGGGAAGTCGCGCCCGGCCAGGTGCAGGCGCGCCATGCCGGCCCCCAGCCCGGCGCAGTGGGCCAGGGTCACGCGGCGCGGCCACATGCCGTCCAGGAAGGTGATGATCGCCGCCGGGCGGCCGCACAGGCTGCGCAGGCTGTCGCCGTCGCGGCCGGCCAGGGGCACCGGGCAGGGGATGCCGCGCGCCGCCAGGTGGCCCATGAGCCCGAGGAAGAACGGCAGGTCGCCGGGGTCGACCCGCTTCTCGTACAGGGTCAGGATGTACATGCCGGCGCCGGTGGCCAGCAGGTAGTTGGAATTCTCGATGCCCTCGGCGATGCCCTTGCACGAGCGCACCGGGCCGATGTCGTACTCGGCCACGAAGGCGGTCAGGTCCTCGTCCGAGACCTCGGTATACACGGCCATGCCGGAAATCTTCCCCCGAATGTGGCGAAAACTCCCTTTTTTTACCGGTTGTTAACGCGGAAAGGCAAGGCTAGGTGGAACCGACCACAAGTAGTAAGCTTGCCCATCGGCCCGGGCCCGCGCCCGGAAAAGTTTCGCTCGGCCCAGAAGGGGTGACCATGATGGCCGCGTTCCGACGCCCGGTTCTGCCACGCACGCTTTCGGCGGCGCCCGCCGCCGCTGCCCGCCTCGCCGCCGTTCTGTTCGTTGGCGTCGTCTTCGCCGGCGCCCTCCTGGTTGGCGATCCGGCCGGCGCCGCGCGGGTGCCGGCGCCGGCGCACGGGCCCGACGGCCTGCAGGACGAGCGCCTGCCGGGCGAGGCGCCGTCGCCCTTCGCCGACCCGGTCTATTTCCAGCACAAGGGCCTATCGCGGCAGTTGGACCGCGCCTCGCGCGAGCGCAGCGAGGAGGCGCGCCGCGCCCTGCTGGCCAACCCGGCCACCCGCGGCCTGCTGGACGGGCCGCGGCCCCTGTACCAGGGGTTCGACTACGCCGCCTGCCGGGTCGCCCCCACCCCCGCCTGCCTGCTGGACGAGGCCGTGGCCACGGCCCAGCGCATCGAGAAGTCCGAGGTCCGCGACTGGGTCCTGGGCGAGATCCTGGCGGCCCAGGCCGCCGCCGGCCTGGCCGACAAGACCTGGCAGACGGCGCGGCGCATCGACGACCCGGGCATGGTCATGGTGGCCCTGGCCAACATCGCCAAGAGCCACGCCAACGCCGGCCGCTTCGACGCCGCGGCCCAGGCCGCCGACATCCTGCCCGACCCGCTGCTGCGCCAGGACGTGTACCTGCACATGGCCGAGGCGCAACTGGGCCTGGGCGAGCGCGAGGCGGCGCGGCGCACCGTGGTGCGGGCGCAGAACGAGGCGTCGCGCATCTATGACACCCGCGACCGGGTGCGCCTGCACGCGCGCATGGCGGCGGTGCTGGAGCGGGCCGGCGAGCCGGCCGGCGCCCACCGCGCCCTGGCCGTGGCCAGCCACGAGGCCGAGAGCCTGTCCGATGCGGCGGCCCGGGATTCGGCCCTGCGCCACCTGGCCCTCGCCCACATCGAGGCCGGCCGCATCGAGCGGGCGCTGGACCTGCTGGCCCGCATCCACACCGACGACGAGCGCACCCCGGTGCTGGTGCGCACGGCCACCGCCCGGGCCGAGACCGGCAGCCCGGCCCAGGCCCTGGACCTGGCCGCGCGCATCGACCAGGCCCGCTACCGGGCCCAGGTGCTGGGCCGCATCGCCCAGATCCAGGCCAAGGCCGGCCACATGGACGACGCGCGGCGCACCGCCGAGCGGGCCCTGCACGACGCCCGGGTCATCGAGCTGCCCTACGCCCGCGCCTTCGCCCTGCACAGCATCGTCGACAACCTGACCGACGGTGACGCCGCCATCGACCTGGCGCGCAGCGCCAGCGCCGAGATCGGCAACGGCCGCCTGCGCGTGCGCGCCCTGTGGGCCATCGCCGATTCCCTGGCCCGCCGCGGCGACACCGCCAACGCCGACCGCGCCCGGGCCGAGGCCACCGACGCCATGGCCGGCCTGCGCAACCCGGCCGACCGGGCCTGGCTGTACGGCGAGATGGCGCAGCGCCTGTCGGTGACCGGCGACGGCCCGGCCGCCCGCACCGCGTTCGAGCGCGGCCTGGCGGCGGTGGACGGCATCGCCGCGCCCAGCGCCCGGGCCCGGGTCCTGGGCCACCTGGCGCAGACCCTGCTGGCCCTGAACGGCACCGCCAACTAGCGTCACGACACCTTCCCTGCCGGCTTGTCCGACGCCGGCCCGTCGACTACAGTCCCCGCAACGCAACGAACCTGACACAATGACGAGGGGCGGAACGATGGACGAACCTGTGGTGGCGCAAAAGGGTCCCTACGCGGTCGAGGTGGAAGCCGGTGAACGGGTGTTCTGGTGCACCTGCGGGCGCAGCGCCAAGCAGCCCTATTGCGACGGCGCCCACAAGACGACCACCTTCCGCCCCCTGGTGGTGACCATGGAGAAGGCCGGCACCGTTTACCTGTGCGGCTGCAAGCGAACCCAGGACCGGCCGTTCTGCGACGGCACCCACTCGACGCTATGACCGCCGCCGCACCCGCCCCCGGCCGCTGGCGCCGGGCCGCCCGGGCGGCCGCCGCCATGGCCGCCCTCGGCGCCGTCCTGGGGGTGGGCCTGGGCGGCTGTGCCAAGATGTACGACGACCTGTTCGGCAAGAAGAAGGCGCTGCCGCCCTGTCCGCGGGTGCTGGTGCTGGCCGACGCGGCGCAGATTGTCAGCTTCCGCGGCGACGGCCAGGACCTGACCGACGTGCTGTTCCACGCCGAGATGGACCAGGCCCGGACCCAGTGCAAGTACGAGCTGGACGACGACGACCGGCCGATCCGGGTGTCGGCCAAGGTGGTGGTCGACATCGTCGCCGAGCGCGGCCCCGCCGACCGCTCGCGCCAGGCCACGTTCAGCTACTTCGTGGCCCTGGTGGACGCGCAGAAGAACACCGTGGCCAAGAACACCTTCCCCGTCACCCTGGCCTTCGAGGGCAACCGCAACCGGATGCTGTTCCGCGACGACGACCCGGGCGTGGTGCTGGACATCCCGCTCAGGGAAGGCGAGACCGGGCGCAGCTACGAGGCCTTCGTGGGCTTCCAGCTGACCCCGGCGCAGCTGGAATACAATCGCCGCCTGCGGCGCCGGGCGGTGGGCGGTTGACGGGATAGGGTAAACGTCTAAACTGGCCTGCAAAGGGGCGCGGCAACGCGTCTCCTCATTCGATCCCTGCGGGAGAGACCGGCGGGATCGCCGGACAGGGACCGGCGATCGGCGGCCGGCGCCGAAGGAGCAACGGGCCCCGGAAACTCTCAGGCAACCGGACCGTAGGGTGATGAGACTCTGGAAAGCAGGCGGCGGCCGCCCCGTGGGCGCCGGTGCCTCACCGAAGATGTAACCCGTCCCGGCCCCGGGAATCCGAGTTGGGGGCCGGCTAGGCCGGCGGGGAATCTTTCAGGTTCGTCGACAGAGGGGGCAAGCGCGCGGCCGAAGGGCCGGAGTCGCTTGTCGCACTCTTGCACGGGGAGGTCCCCATGACGGCACCTGAAGACGGCCACGACGGCCCAGATCTGAAAACCACGCCACTCGATGCCCTGCACCGCGAACTGGGGGCCAAGATGGTGCCCTTCGCCGGCTACGCCATGCCGGTGCAGTACGAGGGCATCATGGCCGAACACCTGCACACCCGCGCCGCGGCGGGGCTGTTCGACGTCTCGCACATGGGCCAGGCCCTGCTGACCGGGGCCGACCCGGCGGCGGCCATGGAGACCCTGGTGCCCGGCGACATCGCCGGCCTGGCGCCGGGGCACACCCGCTATACCCTTCTGACCAACGACGCCGGCGGCATCCGCGACGACCTGATGGTGACCCGGCGCGAGGGCGACCTGTTCCTGGTGGTCAACGCCGCCTGCAAGGAGGCGGACTTCGCCCACATCGCCGGCGCGCTGGCCGGCCGCGCCGAGCTGCGGCCGCTGGACCGCGCCCTGCTGGCCCTGCAGGGGCCGGCGGCGGCGGCGGTGATGGCGCGTCTGGCCCCGGCCCTGGCGCAGGCGGCCTTCATGTCGTTCGCCGAGGTCGAGCTGTTGGGGATCCCCTGCTTCGTCACCCGTTCGGGCTACACCGGCGAGGACGGGTACGAGATCTCGGTGCCGCCGGACCGGGCCGAGGACCTGGCGCGGCACCTGCTGGACCAGGACGAGGTGGCGCCGGTGGGCCTGGGGGCGCGCGATTCCCTGCGCCTGGAGGCCGGCCTGTGCCTCTATGGCAGCGACATCGACACCACCACCACTCCCATCGAGGCGGGGCTGACCTGGACCATCGGCCAGCGCCGCCGGGCCGAGGGCGGCTTCCCCGGGGCCGAGGTGATCCTGGGCCAGATCGCGGCCGGGGTGGCGCGGCGCCGGGTCGGCCTGCGGCCCGACGGCCGCGCCCCGGCGCGGGCCCACACCCCGGTCACCGACGGTGCCGGGACCGTCATCGGCGAAGTCACCAGCGGCGGCTTCGGCCCCAGCGTCGGCGGCCCCGTGGCCATGGGCTACGTGGCCACCGCCCAGGCCAAGGCCGGCACGCCGGTCGCCTTCCAGGTCCGCGGCAAGCACCTGCCGGGGCAGGTCGTCAAGCTGCCGTTCACCACACACCGCTACTTCAAAGGCTAGAGAGGGGAACCCCATGTCCGACACCTACTACACCCGCGACCACGAATGGATCCGCGTCGACGGCGACATCGGCACCGTCGGCATCAGCGAGTACGCCCAGGAACAGCTCGGCGACGTGGTGTTCGTCGAACTGCCCGAACCCGGCAAGGCCTTCGACCAGGGCGACGAGGCGGCGGTGGTCGAATCGGTCAAGGCGGCGAGCGAGATCTACGCCCCCATCACCGGCGCGGTGGTCGAGGCCAACGGCGACCTGGACGACGACCCGTCCAAGGTCAACGCCGACGCCGAGGGCGACGGCTGGTTCTTCCGCATGACCGTGGCCGACCCGGCCGAGCTGGAGGACATGATGGACGGCAACGCCTACAAGGCCTACGTGGCCGAGCTGGACGACTGATCCGGCCCACCGCCCGACCCCTGCGACGCGCGAGGAGGCGCCCGCCATGAGATACCTTCCCCTGACCGACCGGGACCGCCGCGACATGCTGGCCGCCATCGGCGTCGCCGGCATCGACGACCTGTTCCGCGACGTGCCGCCGGCGGTGCGCCTGGACGGGCCCGTGGACCTGCCGCCGCACCAGGGCGAAATGGCCGTGGAGCGGGCCTTCGCCGCCTGGGCCGGGCAGAACCTGAGCCCCGGCCGGGCGCCCAGCTTCCTGGGCGCCGGCGCCTACCGCCACCACATCCCGGCCATCGCCGACCACCTGATCCAGCGCGGCGAGTTCCTGACCGCCTACACGCCCTATCAGCCCGAGGTGTCCCAGGGCACGCTGCAGTACCTGTTCGAGTTCCAGACCCAGGTCGCCCTGATCACCGGCATGGAGGTGGCCAACGCGTCCATGTACGACGGCGCCACGGCGACCTCGGAAGCGGTGCTGATGGCCGGGCGGGTGACCCGGCGCAACCGGGTCGTGCTGTCGGCCGGCCTGCACCCGCACTACCGCGAGGTGGCGCGCACCAACCTGGGCTACCTGGGCATGGAGACGGTGGCGCCCGAGCCCGACGACGACGGCGGCGAGGCCGACCTGGCGGCCCTGGTGGACGACGCCACGGCCTGCGTGGTGGTGCAGAACCCCGACTTCTTCGGCCGCCTGCACGACCTTTCGGCCCTGGCCGCGGCCTGCCAGGCGGCGGGCGCCCTGCTGGTCTGCGCGGTGACCGAGGTGGTGTCCCTGGGCGCCGTCAAGGCGCCCGGCGACATGGGCGCCGACATCGTCGCCGCCGAGGGCCAGAGCCTGGGCAACGGCACCGGCTTCGGCGGCCCGCACGTGGGCCTGCTGGCGGTGCGCCAGAAGCACCTGCGCCAGATGCCCGGCCGCCTGGTGGGCGAGACCGCGGACGCCGACGGGCGGCGCGGCTACGTGCTGACCCTGTCGACCCGCGAGCAGCACATCCGCCGCGAGAAGGCGACCAGCAACATCTGCACCAACTCGGGGCTGTGCGCGCTGGCCTTCAACATCCACCTGACCCTGCTGGGCGAGCGCGGGTTCCGCCACCTGGCGGCCCTGAACCACGCCACCGCCGCCGGCCTGGCCGACCGCCTGGCCGCCGTGGACGGGGTCACGGTGCTGAACGACACCTTCTTCAACGAGTTCACGGTCCGCCTGGCCAAACCCGCGGGCGCGGTGGTCGAGGCCCTGGCCGACCGCGGCATCCTGGGCGGGGTGCCGGTGTCGCGCCTGTACCCGGACCGGCCGGACCTGGCCGACCTGATGCTGGTGGCCGCCACCGAGACGGTCACCGAGGATGACGCGGACCGCCTGTGCGCGGCCCTGAAGGAGGTGCTGGCATGAGCGCGCCCGAAACCTTTACCGGCAACCGCGGCCTGCAGCTCGAAGAGCCGCTGACCTTCGAGACCGGGGACCCGGCGCTCAGCGCCGTCGACCTGCCGCCGGTGCCCGAGGCGCCGGACCGCCTGGGCGGCCTGGCGCGGGAGGGCGAGATCGGCCTGCCCGGCCTGTCCGAGCCCCAGGTCATGCGCCACTACCTGCGCCTGAGCCAGAAGAACTACGCCATCGACGCCGGGTTCTATCCCCTGGGTTCCTGCACCATGAAGCACAACCCGCGCCTGAACGAGAAGGTGGCGCGCCTGCCGGGGCTGGGCGACCTGCACCCCCTGCAGCCGGTCAGCACCGTGCAGGGGGCACTGGCGGTCATGGACGCCTGCGCCCACTGGCTGAAGACCCTGACCGGCATGCCGGCGGTGGCCATGTCGCCGGCCGCCGGCGCGCACGGCGAGCTGACCGGCCTGATGACCATCCGCGCCGCCCTGGAGGCCGCCGGCGACGCCCGGGCCAAGGTGCTGGTGCCCGAATCGGCCCACGGCACCAACCCGGCCAGCGCCCACTTCTGCGGCTACGGGGTCGAATCCATCCCCGCCAACGACCGCGGCCGGGTCGACCTGGCGGCGTTCAAGGACAAGCTGGGCGGTGACGTGGCGGCAGTGATGCTGACCAACCCCAACACCTGCGGCCTGTTCGAGGACGAAATCCTGGAGATCGCCGAGGCCATCCACGGCATCGGCGGCTATTTCTACTGCGACGGCGCCAACTTCAACGCCATCGTCGGCCGGGTGCGGCCCGGCGACCTGGGCATCGACTGCATGCACCTGAACCTGCACAAGACCTTCTCCACCCCGCACGGCGGCGGCGGACCGGGCAGCGGCCCGGTGGTCCTGTCCGCGCCGCTGGCGCCGTTCGCCCCCCTGCCCTACGTGGTGCACGGGCCGGACGGCTTCCGCCTGGTCGAGCACGCCGCCGATTCGGACGGCCGCCCGTTCGGCCGGGTCAAGGGCTTCCACGGCCAGTTCGGGGTGTTCGTGCGGGCCCTGGCGTACATGATGAGCATGGGCTCGGACGGCCTGCGCCAGGTGTCCGAGGACGCGGTGCTGAACGCCAACTACCTGCTGGCCGGCCTGAAGGACGACCTGAGCCCGTCCTTCGACGGGCCCTGCATGCACGAGGTGCTGTTCGACGACCACTTCCTGCGCAACACCGGGGTCAGCACCCTGGACATGGCCAAGGCCCTGATCGACGAGGGCTTCCACCCCATGACCATGTACTTCCCGCTGGTGGTGCACGGGGCCCTGCTGATGGAGCCGACGGAGACCGAGAGCAAGGAAACGCTCGACCTGTTCATCGCCACCGTGCGCGACCTGGCGCGCCGGGCCAAGGCCGGCGAGGCCGATTCGTTCCACGCCGCGCCGCGCCTGACCCCCAGGCGGCGCCTGGACGAGACCCTGGCGGCGCGCAAGCCGGTGCTGCGCTGGACCCCGCCCGCGCCGGCGGCCGACGCGGCGGACTGATCCGGAAGGTGCGCTAGCCTTCGTAGGGGTCGGCCAGGACGATGTCGTCGTCGATCAGGATCTCTTCCTGGTCCGAATCGCCCGCCAGCGTCGCCTCGTCGGCGAACAGCGAGCGCACATAGGCGAACTCGGTGCGCAGGCCGTGGCGGCGCAGCAGCTTGCTCTGGGCCGCCGTGGGCAGGTCGGTGAAGGAAATGACGTTCTTGTCGATCAGGATCTCGATCAGGTCCTCCAGGACCCGCGCCAGCTCCATGTCGGATTTCAGCAGGGCACGGTCCGAATCGGTGGCCCCGACGTCGTTGACCAGGAAGGCCTCCAGGTCGAGGTGGTCGGCCGCGACCTCTTCCAGCCCGTCGTCGACGGGTTCGGAAAAGACCGCGATGACTTTCCCCGCGGCGTTCCTTTTTACATAGGGCATCTCAGTTCTCGAAGCTTCGACCTAGGCACTTGCCGCAAACTAATACTACCATTCGTTTGATTAACATGAAATGTTTTTTAGGGATTCCAAAGTGTTGGTTTCATTTCCACGATTCAAGAACTTTGCGGGGCTCGCCTCACCCTTTTCCGCCCTGCGGCATCGGCGGCGGCCCGGGAACCGGTGGGCAGAAAATGCCCTCTCGAAAGTAACGCAATCGTCGTGGTACGATAACCCCGTGTTAACCATGACGCTGTAATGAGTCCAGCCGGTCGAACTTCGGCCGCGGCTCCTAAACCAGGACTTCCATATTGCGGAATTGGCTGGGAGCCGGCTGTGACGGCTGTCACTGCGGGCCGTATCCAAGGCGTGATAGGTTCACACAAATCGAAGCGGTGTGCAGAGGGGCGACTACCATGAACGGAAGCGATTCCGGAAAGGCCATGCATGGCCCGACCGTACAGGGTTCCGGCGTACCATTGTCGGAACGAATACTTGATGTGTGCCTGGGAACGGCGTTCCTGGCGGCGACGCTGCCGGTGTCGGCCGTGGCGGCCCTGGCCGTCCGGATCAGCAGCGCCGGCCCGGTGCTGGAACGGACCGACCGGGTGGGGCCCTATGGCCACCCGTACCGGGAATACCGGTTCCGCTGCGCCAACGGCAGCGGGGTGACGCCCATCGGCCGGTTCCTGATCCACACCCGGATCGACGAGATCCCCAACGCCCTGAACGTGATCAAGGGCGACATGAGCTTCGTCGCCGACGACGCGCCGCGGCCCTTCACGCCCTAGCACCGCGCCGCCCCGTCGCCCCGACGCGACCGCACTGCGACTGGTGAACCACGGCCCGGAAGGGCCGTGGTTTTCGATTCCGGCCCCGGCGGCGCCAAAGCCGGCGGGAGGCCCCCTCCGCTTGAAAACAATTCGGATCGATGGAACTATTTTTGTTTCCAATTCCGATACAATGGAGGCCCTCCCGTGGAAAACACCCTGGCCGGCATGGCCGTCTTCGCCCGGGTCGTCGAGGCCGGCAGCTTCTCCCGCGCCGCCCAGGACCTGGGCATGTCCAAGTCGGCGGTCAGCAAGCAGGTGGCGCGCCTGGAGGACCGCCTGCGCGCCCGGCTGCTGAACCGCACCACCCGGCGCATCGGCCTGACCGAGGTCGGCACCGCGTTCTACGAGCGTTGCGCGCGCATCCTGACCGAGGTCCAGGAGGCCGAGGAGGCGGTCAGCAACCTGCAGGCCGAGCCGCGCGGCACCCTGCGGGTCAACGCCCCCATGTCCTTCGGCATCGACCACCTGGCCCCCTGCCTGCCCGACTTCATGGCCCGGCACCCGGACCTGGTGGTGGACATCACCCTGAACGACCGGGTGGTGGACCTGATCGACGAGGGCTTCGACGTCGGCGTGCGCATCACTCGGCTGCCCGATTCCAGCCTCGTCGCCCGGCGCCTGGCGCCGTTCCGCAGCGTCGTCTGCGCCGCCCCCGACTACTGGCGCCGCCACCCCCGGCCGGCCCACCCGGCCGACCTGGCGCACCATAACTGCCTGATCTACACCTACATGCAGTCGCAGAACGCGTTCGAGTTCGACGGCCCCGACGGCCCGCTGCGGGTGCGGGTGGACGGCACCCTGCGGGCCAACAACGGCGACGTGCTGCGCAACGCCGCGGTGGGCGGGCTGGGGGTCTACATCGCCCCCACCTTCATCGTCGGCGAGGAACTGGTGGCCGGCCGCCTGGAGGCGGTGCTGCACGACTACACGCGCAGCGCCCGGTCCATCTACGCCGTCTATCCGCACAACCGCCACCTGTCGGCCAAGGTGCGGGTGTTCGTGGATTTCCTGGCCAGGCGGTTCGGCGACGACCCCTACTGGGACCGCCCCTGCGAGCAGGCGTGACGCGCCGCGCTCAGTGCGCCACGGGCGATTTCAGGAAGTCGTTGCGGTCGGCCGACGGGACGGTCAGCTCGCGCGCCTTGCCGTCGCGGTAGATGCGCAGGGGCACGGCGACCCCGGCCGGGCCCTGGGCCCAGACCCGGCGGTAGAAGGTGGCCAGGCAGTCCACCTCGCCGTCGCCGGCGGCCAGGATCAGGTCGCCGGCGCGCACCCCGGCGCCGGCGGCGGGGCCGGCGTCGGCCAGGTTGGCGACCACCACCCGGCCCTCGATCTCGGTCACGTAGACCCCCAGCCAGGGCCGCGCCGGGCGCCGCGGCCGGCCCAGGGTCAGCATGTCGTCCAGGATCGGCGGCAACAGGTCGATGGGCACCACCATGTTGTGGTCCTCGGCCTTGCCGCCGCCGCCGCTGCTCTGCACCAGCAGCGAGCCGATGCCCAGCAGCCTGCCGTCCTCGCCGATCAGGGCCGCGCCGCCCCAGTGCGGGTGCGCCGGGGCGGTGATGATGGCCTCGTCCAGCAGGTATTCCCAATACCCGGCGAACTCCTGCTTGGCGACGATGCGCGCCGCCACCGACCGCTCGCGCCCGCCGGCACCACCCACCACCACCGCGTCGCCGACCCGCGCGGCGGCCGAGTTGCCCAGCGGCAGGGCCGGCAGGTCCAGCCGCGCCAGGGCCTGGATCAGGCCGAACCCGGTTTCCTGGTCATAGCCCAGCACGTGGCCGGGCACGGCGCGGCCGTCGGTCAGGGTCAGCCACACGGTCTCGGCCTCGGTCACCAGGTAGCCGATGGTCAGGACCAGGCCGTCGCCGCGGATCAGCACGCCGTAGCCGCCCCGCTCGGTGCCCAGGGGCCCGGCGGTGAAGGCGTCGGCCGGGATGGTGGTGCGCACGAGCACCACCGAGGCCAGGGCGGCGTCCAGGTCGAAGCCGTAGTCCGCCGGGTCCGGGATCAGGTTGCTGGGAATGGGCTGTTCGGGGCTCATGGGTCCGT
Organism: Hyphomicrobiales bacterium; assembly: GCA_024236415.1. GTDB lineage: Bacteria > Pseudomonadota > Alphaproteobacteria > Rhodospirillales > JACKKN01 > JACKKN01. Next base: position 84,764 of record JACKKN010000003.1, on the reverse strand, counting down.
CTTCATTGTGCGGGCGGTGGCGGGCGGCGGTCAAGGCGGCAGGCGGCCGGGGCCACGGTTCACCGGCCCTCGCGCCACCAGGTCAGCATCAGCAGCCCCAGGGCCAGGGCCATCAGCAGCAGGCCCGGCAGCAGCGGCACCAGGGTCAGCGAGGTGACCAGGCGCGATTCGTGGCGCACCATGCCGGCCCAGCCGCGCCCGGCGCGGTCGCGCCCGGGCCGCACCTGGCGCACGTCGGGCAGGCCGTCGCGCAGCCAGGTGACGCCGCCGCCGGTGGCCGCCGCCAGGGGGGCCAGGGTCTCGGCGCTGGCGCGCAGGTCGGCCAGTTCGACCGGGTTCAGGGCGCCGGCGGCGGTGAAGGCGCGGGCGCCGCCGGCCTCGATGCGGTACAGGCCGCGCTCGGCCGCCGGGGCGGCGGCGCGGGCGATGCCGTCGGCGCCCGGTTCCAGGGTCAGGGTGAAGGTGGCGCCCGAGGGCGCGGTCACCGTGGCCGGCAGGGCCCGGGGCTGCAGGCTGCGCCGCTCCACCCGCAACTGGCCGTCCTCGACCTTGGCGGTCAGGCGCTCCTCCTCCAGGTCCGGTTCGCGCACCAGCCAGTGGGCCAGGCGGCGCAGCAGCTCGGCCTGGGGCCCACCGCCCTCGAAGCCGCGCGCCCACAGCCAGATGTGGTCGCTGGCCAGTTGCGCCACGCGGCCCTCGTCGACCCGGTGCAGCACCAGCAGGGGCGCCTGGTCGGGCGCCCGCATCAGCACGTCGCCGGCGTCGACCCCGGTCTCGATGTAGCGGAACCAGCGGCCCCAGCGCGGCGCCTCGCCGACGCCGCCCATCAGCGGCAGCTGCGCCGTGACCGGGTGCAGGCGGCCCTGTTCGGTGACCTCGGGGCGGTAGCCGCCCTCGCGCACCTGCTGGGTCGGCCGCGCCGGCAGCACGTCGCCCAGGGGCGTCTGGTACAGGCTGCGCAGGCCCGCGTACTCGGGCCCCACCGAGGCCAGCAGGGCGCCGCCGGCGCGCACGTACTCGGCGATGTTGCGGAAATAGCTGGGCGGCAGCACGTCGCGCACGATGTAGCGGTCGAACACGATCAGGTCGAAGTCGTGCAGCTTCCTGACGAACAGCTCCTCGATCGGGAACACGATCAGCGACAGCTCGCGCAGCGGCGTGAAGTCGTCCTTCTCGGGCGGGCGCAGGATGGTGAAGTGCACCAGGTCCACCGACGGGTCGGACTTCAGCAGGTTGCGCCACACCCGCTCGCCGGCGTGCGGCTGGCCCGACACCAGCAGCACCCGGAACCGGTCGCGCACCCCGTTCACACGCACCGCGGCGCGGTTGTTGCCGGCCGACAGCTCGCCCGGCGCCACGTCGGCCTCCAGCTCGACGATGGACGCGCCGGCGTGGCCGAGGGCGAATTCCAGGCGCCCCGCCTGGCCCGGGTCGACCAGGGTTTCGGCCACCAGCTCGCCGTCCACCCGCAGGCGCACGCCGATGGGGGTGCCGGCCTCGGCCGGCGGCAGGGGCGAGGGGTGCTCCTCGACCCGGAACAGGACCTCCAGGGTCTTGCCGACGATGCCGTAGCCGGGGATGCGGTCGACGATCAGGCGCCGGTCGGCCTCGCCGGGGCCACCGGTCAGCAGCACGTGCACCGGCCCGGTCAGGGGCGCCGGCTGCGCCGGCACGTCGGCGACCTGGCCGTCGGTGACCAGGAAGGCGCCGGCGAAGCGGTCGGACGGGATTTCCGCCAGGGCGTCGGTCAGGGCCCGGTGCAGGCGGGTGCCGGCCTCGTCGCCGTCGGCCTTGGCGTCGTAGCGGACCTCGCGCACCTCCAGGTTGCGCAGGCGCGCCAGGCGCTGGCGCAGGCCCTGCACCGCCGCCGCCGTCTGCGCCGGGCGCTCGCCCACGGCCTGGCTCTGCGAATCGTCGACCAGCACCAGGGCGATGTCGGGGCGGATGTCGCCGGCCTCGCGGGTGGCCTGGGGGTTGGCCAGGGCCGCCAGCAGCAGGGCCATCACCACCGTGCGCCAGACCATGCCCCGGGCCCGCCGCGCCAAGCCCAGGGCCAGCACCGCCGCCGCCACGGCGGCCAGCGCCCACAGGGCCGGCCAGGGCACCAGGGGCGCCAGGGTGACCGCGGTGTAGGACAGGGCGCCGGTCATCGGCCCAGCCTTTCGATGATCGCCGGCAGGTGCACCTGGTCGGCCTTGTAGTTGCCGGTCAGGGCGTACATCACCAGGTTGACGCCGAACCGGTAGGCCAGCTCGCGCTGGCGCTCGCCGCCGGGCACCACGGCGAACAGGGGCCGGTGGTTGCGGTCCACGGCCCAGGCCCCGGCCCAGTCATTGCCGCCGACCACGATCGGCGACACGCCGTCGTTGACCAGGGCGTCGGGGCGGGTGATCCAGACCTGGCCGCCGGCCCAGCGGCCGGGGTAGGACTTCAGCAGGTAGAACGACCGGCTCAGCACGTGCTCGCCGGTGACCGGCACCAGGGGCGGGACGTCCAGCAGCCGCTCCATGCGCGCCAGGGCCAGGTCGGTGCCCTCGCCGCCGCGCTGGCGGCTGTCCACCAGCAGCACCCCCGAGTTGCGCATGAACTCGTTGATGCGCTCGGCCGCCAGCGCCGTCGGCGGCGGCTGGTCCGCCGTCACCGGCCAGTACAACAGCGGGAACAGGGACAGGTCCTGGGATTCGGGGTCGATGCCCATGGGCTCGCCCAGCTCGATGGCCGTGCGCCGGTTGATCAGGCCGCTGAGGCCGAACAGGCCGGCGCGGCTGGCGTCGTCGATCACCGGGTCGCCGGTGACCACGTAGGCCAGGCGGGTGGTCAGGCTGGCGGCGCGCAGGAAGTCCTCGCCCGCGGGCTGGGCGGCGGGCGGCGGCAGGCCCGGCGGCGGTGCCACCCCTGGCGCCGGCGGTACCGATCGTTCGGGCGCGCCCTGGGCCGGGGCCGGCGCCGGCACGGCCAGCACCAGCAGCAGGCCCAGGGCCGCCGGCCCCGCGGTCCGCGCCCGCAGGTGGCCGCGCAGGGCCAGGCTGGCCAGGGTGTCGACCAGGGCCAGGACCAGGGCCGCCACCAGCAGCCAGGGCCGGAAGTCCAGCTCGGGCGCCGCCACCAGGCCGGTCACCGCCACCGCCGGCGGCAGGTCGACGATGGCCCGCGGCGCCTGCAGCGACGCCGACAGGTTGAGCGCGCGGCGGTCGGCGGCGGTGCCGTAGACCCCCGGCGGGTGGCTAGGCCCGACCCGGGTGTCGGCGAAGTCGGCGGCGGCGATGGGCAGGGCCTCGGGCGGCGGCGGGCCCAGGTCGCCGAAGGCGTCCAGGGTCTGCTGCGGCGCCAGGGGCGGCCCCTTGGCGGCGCCCGAGACGCCGTGGCTGAGCGCCACCACCCGGCGCAGCATGTCCACGAACAGGCCCGAGATGGCCAGGTTGGACCAGGCCGTGTTGGCGGTGGTGTGGACCAGCACCACCCAGCCGTCGCCGCGCGCCCGGGCGGTGACCAGGGGCGTGCCGTCGCGCAGGCGGGCCCAGGTGCGCTCGGCCAGCTCCAGGGTCGGCTGGGCCAGGATCTGCTGGCGCACGCGCACGTCCTCGGGCGGGTCCAGGCCGGCGAACGGGCTGGCGTCGGGGAACGGCGCCAGGGCCGCCGGCTGGCCCCAGGACAGGCTGCCGCCCAGGGACCGGTCGCCGCGGCGCAGCAGCACCGGCAGCAGCGGGTCTTCGCCCTGGGCCGCCTCGCGCGCCAGGCGCGGCCCGGCGAAGCGCAGCAGCACCCCGCCGCCCTCGACCCAGGCCGCCAGCTCGCCCCGGGCCGGGCCCTCCAGGTTGTAGGAATCGGTCAGCGCCAGGACCGTGACGCCGCGGGCGATCAGGTCGGCGACCGAGCCGCGCAGCACCTCGGTGAAGGGCTGCAGGGCCCGGTCCAGGTAGTAGGTCTCGCTCAGCAGGGGCTGTGCCGCGCCGCCGCCCTCGGCGGCCGAGATGCCCACCGGGCGGCGGCGCCAGCGTTCGTCCAGCAGCACCACGCCGCCGGCGGTGGCCTGGTCCTCGACCCGCAGCAGGGCGGCCCGGTTGCGAAGCTGCGACGGCAGTTCCAGGTCCAGCTTGCCCTCGGCCGTGTCGGCGGCGAAGTCCAGGCCCTCGCGGGCGATGGGCTGGCCCTGTTCGTCCAGGGCCTGGATCCACACCCGCCGCACCCCCGGCGCCGGCACCCGCAGGGCCGTGACCTTCAGCACCGCGCCCTCGCCGTGGGGTGGCATCAGCACCACCGGCGCGGCGCCGGCCGCGGCCATGGCCATGGTCAGGGGACCCAGGGCGCGCAGGGCGCGCACGGTGTCGTCCACGGCGCCGTCGTCCAGGCCGTCGCTGACCCAGATCACCTGGGCCCCGGCCATGTTGGCGGCGGCGGCCGCGCGCGCCAGGCGTTCCAGCGCCGCGGCCCGGTCGGTTTCCCAGGGGCGCGGCCGCAGGGCGGCGGCGCGGCGGCGCGCCTCGGCCGGCGATTCCAGCACCGGCACCCGGGCCTGGCCGTCGCGCCGGGCGGTGGTCTCGATCATCACCGGGCGGCCCTGGCGCTCGGCCTGGTCGATCTGGCGGGCCAGGAAGTCGGCCCGCGCCGGCCAGCGCGCGGCGGCGGCCCAGCCGTCGTCCACGAACAGCACCAGGGGCCCGCTGCCCTGCAGCGCCGCCGGCGCGAACAGCAGCGGGTGGGCGGCGCCCAGGATCACCGCCACGGCCAGGGCCAGGCGCAGCAGGATCATCCACCACGGCGTGCGTACCGCCGTTTCCTCGACCGAGGCCAGCTTGCGCAGCAGGCGCACCGGCGGGAACACGAAGCGCCGCGGCGCCGGCGGAGTCAGGCGCAGCAGCAGCCAGATGGCCGGCAGCACCAGGAGCCCGGCCAGGGCCAGGGGGCTGAGGAAGGCGATGGGTCCCAGCTCGAGCATCAGCGCGTCAACTTGCCGCCTTCGGCCAGGGCCAGGTACAGGGACAGCAGCACCGCCTCGGGCGGGCGGTCGGTGTGGTGGGTGGTGAAGGTCCACTGCACCGACCGCGCCAGGTCGCTGAGGGCGGCGTGGCGCTCAGCCACCAGGCGGCGGTAGTCCTCGCGCACGGTCTCGACCCGGCCCAGCAGCAGGTCGCCGTCGCCCTCGACGCCCTCGAACACGGCGCGGCCGTCATAGGGCAGGCTCTCCTCGGCCGGGTCCAGGACCTGGACCAGGTGGCCGCGCAGGCCGGTGCCGGTCAGGGTGCGCACGGCGTCGCCGATCTCGTCCAGGGTCGACAGGAAGTCGCCGAACAGGACCACCCGGGCGAACCGCGGCAGGGCCACCCGGGGCGGCAGGCTGGCGGTGGGGGAGCTGGCCGCCTCCAGGCTGGCGGCCAGGTGGTTCAGGGCCGCGCGGCCGGCGCGCGGGGTGCGGTCCTGGCCCAGCAGGGCCACCCGCTCGCCGCCGCGCACCAGCAGCGAGGCCAGCGCCAGCAACAGCAGGTCGGCGCGGCCGCGCTTCAACGGCAGGCCGGCGGCGGAGCGGAAGTCCATGCTGGGCGAGCCGTCGCGCCACAGCCACACGCTCTGCGCCGCCTCCCACTCGGTCTCGCGCACGTACACGGGCTGCGACTTGGCCGACTGGCGCCAGTCGATGTCCTGCACCGAATCGCCGGCCTGGTAGCGGCGGAACTGCCAGAAGGTCTCGCCCTGGCCGACGCGGCGGCGGCCGTGCACGCCCTGGGACACGGTCGAGGCGACCCGGTCGGCGGCCACCAGCAGGGCCGGCAGGGTCGAGGCCAGGGCCTCCGCCTGGTGGCGGAGGCCGGCCCGGTCCCGGTCTTCGCTGCGGCTCGCCGCCATGGTGCCGAGGCCCTCCGTGGTCAGGCGATTCCCTCGCACAGGCGGTCGATGATGCCGCCGATGGAGACCCCCTGGGCGCGGGCGGCGAAGGTCAGCGCCATGCGGTGGCGCAGCACCGGGTGGGCCAGGGCGACGACGTCGTCGATGGACGGCGCCAGGCGCCCGTCGATCAGGGCCCGGGCGCGGATCGCCAGCATCAGGGCCTGGCTGGCGCGCGGCCCGGGGCCCCACGACACGTGGTCGCGCACCTCGGGCAGGGTGGTGGATTCGGGGCGGCCGTTGCGCACCATCTTGAGGATGGCCTCGATCACCCCGTCGCCCACCGGCACCCGGCGCACCAGGCGCTGCGATTCCATCAGCGCCGCCGAGTCCATGACCTGGCCGGGGCGGGCGTCGTCGGCGCCGGTGGATTCCAGGATCCGCCGCTCGGCCTCGATGTCGGGATGGGCCACGTCCACCTGCATGAAGAAGCGGTCGAGCTGGGCCTCGGGCAGGGGGTAGGTGCCCTCCTGCTCCAGCGGGTTCTGGGTCGCCAGCACGTGGAACGGGCGCGGCAGGTCGTGGTACTGGCCGGCCACCGAGACCCGGGTCTCCTGCATGGCCTGCAGCAGCGCCGACTGGGTGCGCGGGCTGGCGCGGTTGATCTCGTCGGCCATCAAAAGCTGGCAGAACACCGGCCCCTTGATGAAGCGGAACGAGCGCCGCCCGGCGTCCGATTCCTCCAGCACCTCGGAGCCCAGGATGTCGGCCGGCATCAGGTCGGGCGTGAACTGCACCCGCCGCTCCTCCAGGCCGAACACGGTGCCCAGGGTCTCCACCAGCCGCGTCTTGCCCAGGCCCGGCACGCCGATCAACAGCAGGTGGCCGCCCGACAGCAGGGTGATGACGGTTTCCGACACCACCTCGTCCTGGCCGAAGATGACGCGCCCGATCTCGGCCCGGGCGTCGGAAATCTTTTGGCCCAGTCGATCTACGGCATCGATAAGTCCGGTGGGATTGACTACATTGTCGGTATGGGAGGCCGTCACGGTCCGTCTCCGCGTCTGGTCCCGGCACGGGAGCCCGCGGGCCGTGGGCGGCCAGCGGGATGGCCGGCAGGAGCTGTATGGAAGATAGGAACGCACGGAAGGCCGATGAAGTCCAGCCCCGTTTTGGACCGCGCGTCCGCCCCCTGCGGGGGGCCGGCACGGGGGGCCAAAGGGGCGACGGCGCGGTCGATGGCGCGGGCCGGGCCGACGCGCCCTGCGCCAACGGCGACGGCCGGCCGCGGGGCGCGCGCCAGGTCGGCGACGTGGCCATCCACATCGACCGCCAGGGCCGCTGGCACTACCGCGGCAGCCCCATCGACCGCAAGGAACTGGTGTGCCTGTTCGCCTCGGTCCTGACCCGCGACGCCGATGGCGAATACTGGCTGGAAACCCCGGCCGAGCGCGGCCGCATCACGGTCGAGGACGTGCCGTTCATGGCCGTCGAGATGTTCACCGACGGCGGCGGCCGCGACCAGGTGGTCAGCTTCCGCACCAACACCGACGAGATCGTCACCCTGGGCCCGGACAACCCGCTGCGGGTCGAGACCAACCCCGCCACCGGCGAGCCCGCCCCCTACGTCACCGTGCGGCCGGGCCTGGAGGCCCGGGTCAGCCGCGCCGTGTTCTACGACATGGTCGCCTTGGGGCTTGAAGAAACGGTCGAGGGGGAAGATATTTTCGGCCTATGGAGCAATCGGACTTTCTATCCCATGGGAAAGCTGGACGACGCCCCGTGACCGGGGCGACCATGGACCGTGCCCGGGTCGAGGCCCGGTTCGCCGCCGTGCACGAGCACGGCCTGCGCCGCAGCCCGCCGGGGCCCGACGAGATGGACCTGTCGTTCGGCCGCCCGGCGGACGCGGACATGGGCGACCACCGCGGCGACCACCAGCTGAACCCCGACTTCATGCCCGAGGCTGGCCAGCCCCTGGTCCCGGCGGCGGTGCTGGTGCCCCTGGTGGACCGGCCCGAGGGGCTGACCGTGCTGCTGACCCAGCGCACCGACCACCTGGAACACCACCCGGGGCAGGTCAGCTTCCCCGGCGGCCACATCGACCGGGTCGACACCTCGCCCGAGGACGCCGCCCTGCGCGAGGCCGAGGAGGAGATCGGCCTGATGCGCGAGCGGGTGCGAATCGTCGGCCGCCTGGACGACTACCTGACCCGCACCGGGTTCCGGGTGGTGCCGGTGGTGGGCTTCGTCGAGCCGCCGTTCGACCTGAACCTGGACCCGTTCGAGGTGGCCGAGGCGTTCGAGGTGCCGCTGGACTTCCTGCTGGACCCGCGCAACCACCGCCGCGACAGCCGCATCTACCAGGGCAAGCGGCGCTATTTCCACGCCATGCCCTACGACGGGTTCTACATCTGGGGCGCCACCGCGGGCATGCTCATGAACCTGTACGAGTTCCTGCGCGGCGCCTGAGGGAGAACACGGACCCCGCCATGCGCCAGCTGTTGACCTACCTGGTCCCCCTCGCCCTGCCGTTCGTGATCTATGCCATGTGGGTGTCCCACGCGCGCAAGAAGAACCCCGAGAACCCCATGGCCTTCTTCGACGGCCCCTGGGTGTGGGCGGCGGCGGCGGGGCTGGGCCTGCTGATGGCGTCGCTGGTGGCGCTGGCCATCCTGGACCGCCACGAGCCCGGCCAGGCCTATGTGCCGCCGCACATGGAGGACGGCCGCGTGGTGCCCGGCGAGTTCAAGTAAACCCTCCTTGACACCCGCACCCCGGGGCGGCAGCCTTTTGCCCGCCTTTTCAACGGGGAAGCCCGCCCTTGCAGCCCACCGGCAAACTGTCGCCGCAGCCGTGGATGACCGCGCCGCCGACCCGGCGCGTGCTCGACGCCCTGACCGCCGACGGCGGCGAGGCGCGGTTCATCGGCGGCTGCGTGCGCGACGCCCTGCTGAAGCGGCCCATCCGCGACATCGACATCGCCACCCCGCAGACCCCGCAGACGGTGATCGCCCTGATGGACCGCGCCGGCATCAAGACCGTGCCCACGGGCATCGACCACGGCACCGTCACCGCCGTGTGCAACGGGGTGCCGTTCGAGATCACCACCCTGCGCGTGGACGTGGAGACCGACGGCCGCCGCGCCCGGGTCGCCTTCACCGACGACTGGGAGGCCGACGCGGCGCGCCGCGACTTCACCATCAACGCCTTCTCCTGCACCGCGGACGGCGACGTGTACGACTTCTTCGGCGGCCTGGACGACCTGGGCCAGGGGCGGGTGCGGTTCGTCGGCAACGCCCGCGCCCGCATCGAGGAGGACGTGCTGCGCCTGCTGCGATTCTTCCGCTTCTACGCCACCTACGGCCAGCCGCCGCCCGACCCCGATGCCCTGGCCGCCTGCCGGGCCATGGCCGCCAAGCTGCCCCTGCTGTCGGGCGAGCGGGTGCGGGTCGAGATCTTCCGCACCCTGATGGCGCCCGACCCGGCCGACGTCATGGGCCTGATGCGCGGCGAGCAGGTGCTGGACCACGTGCTGCCCGAGGCCGGCGACGTGGGCCGCCTGCGCCTCATGAGCTGGCTCGACACCCGGGCCGTGAAGATGGACAGCGTGGCGCCCCACCCGGTGCGGCGCCTGGGCGCCCTGGTGCGCACCGACGCCGCCGGGGCCGAGGACATCGCCGCGCGCATGAAAATGGCCACCCGGCAGAAGCGGCGCCTGGTGCTGTTGGCCCAGCCGCCGGCGGACCTGGACCCGGACATGGGCGCGCCGGCCCTGCGCCGCGCCCTGCACCGCCACGGCGCCCCGGCGGTGACCGACATGGCGCTGCTGGCCTGGGCCGGCGAGCTGGCGGTGACGGCGCGCCCGCCGGCGGGCCGCAACCAGGCCTGGATCGCCCTGCTGGAGGCCGCCTCGGCCTGGACCGACGTGGCCTTTCCCCTGCGCGGCCGCGACGCCCTGGCGCTGGGCATGGCGCCCGACCGGCGCATGGGCCAGGTCTTGAAACAGGTCGAGGCCTGGTGGGAGGACGAAGACTACGCGCCCGACCGCGCCGCCTGCCTGGCGCGCCTGGCGGACCTGATCGGCGCCCCGGCGCCGCCCCCTGAACCGGAACAGGAGACCCGTCCGTGACCGCCCTGCGCGTCTGCTTCGTCGGCGATTCCATCACCAACGGCACCAACGACACCGCCTTCCTGGGCTGGCCCGGGCGCCTGTGCGCGCGCGAGGTGGCGCGGGGCCACGACCTGACCTGCTACAACCTGGGCATCCGCGCCGACACCGCGGCCCTGATCGCCGCGCGCTGGCGGGCCGAATGCGCGGCGCGCCTGCCGGACACCTACAACGGCGCCCTGGTGTTCGCCTTCGGCGCCAACGATTCGGCCATCCAGGAGGGCCAGGGCCCGCGCGCCACGGTCGCGGGCTCGGTGGCCACGGCGCGGGCCATGCTGACCGAGGCCCTGGCCTGGAAGCCGGTGCTGTGGGTCGGCCCGGCGCCGGTGGACGACACCCGCCAGCCCCTGACCCCCTCGCCCACGGTCAGCTACGACTTCCGCAACGCCCGGGTGGCCGCGGTCAGCGCCGCCTACGCCGTCCTGGCCGGCGAGCTGGGGGTGCCCTACCTGGACCTCTACACGCCCCTGTCCGTGGACTCCCGCTGGCCCGGCTTCTTCGCCGGCGACGACGGCGTGCACCCCAGCGGCGACGGCTACACCCTGATCGCCGACCGGGTCGAAACCTGGCCCGCCTGGCGCGCCTGGCTGGACTGACGGCGTCGACCCTGCCCGCGCGCTGGGGGATGCACACCCATCCGGCCGGCCAAGATGCCGAGCATCCGCCAATACCAGCGTCATTCCCGCGCAGGCGGGAATCCATTCCGCCTTCGTTTTCGGTCAACCGGCATGGGCACATAGGGGCCAGGTTTTACGGCCAATCCACACCGTTGTCCTTGGCCGCCATGGCGACGGAATGGGTTCCCGCCTGCGCGGGAACGACGGGACCGGCGGACGGGGACTCAGGCCGGGTCGATCAGCACCTCGGCCTCGATCTCCACCGGGGCGCCGAAGGGCAGGCCGGCCAGACCCACGGCGGAGCGGGCGTGGCCGCCGCGCTCGGGCCCGTAGAGCTCGAGGATCAGGTCCGAGAAGCCGTTGATGACCAGGGGATAGCGGTCGAACCCCGGCGCCGTGTTGACCATGCCGAACACCCTGAGCCAGGCGCGGATGCGGTCCAGGTCGCCCAGCTCGCGCTGCAGGCTGGCGAGCATGGCCAGGGCCGTCAGGCGCGCCGCGTGGTACCCCTGCTCCTGGGTCAGCTCGGCCCCCACCTTGCCGCGCGGTTCGGCGATGGCGCCGTCCGGCGCCAGGGCCACGTGGCCCGAGGCGTAGGCCCGGTCCCCCTTCACCCGCACCCAGGCGAAGGGCAGCACCAGCCCCGGCGGCAGGCGCACAGGCGGCGGCAGCGTCAGCCCCAGGGTTTCGAGTTTGCTTTCGATGGTCGCCATGCCGCCTCCTGCGCCGTCACTCGGGCAACCGCATCACACCGTCAACGTCCAGGGGCATGATCGGGTTCCAGGCCACCTCCCAGGCGTGGCCGTCGGGGTCGGCGAAATAGCCCGAATACCCGCCCCAGAACACCTCCTGGCCCGGTTTCAGGATGCGCGCCCCGGCGGCCTCGGCCTCGGCCAGCACGGCGTCGACCTCGGCCGGGCTGCCCACGTTGTAGGCCAGGGTCACCCGGTCGAATGTCCCGGGGTCGAAGGGCACCTGGGCGTCCTCGGCCAGGGCCCGCGCGCCATAGAGGCCCAGCACCAGGGGCCCCAACTGGAAGAAGGCCACGTGTTCGTTGCCGGCGGACGACGCCGTCCAGCCCAGGCGCTGGTAGAAGGCGCGGCTGGCGGCCAGGTCCTCGACGCCGAGGGTGACCATGGTCAGGCGCGGTTCCATGGCCCGCTCAGCCGCACTTGGAATAGCCGCAGGAGGTGCAGGTGTCGCACCCCTCCTGCTTGATCAGGCCCGGCTGGCTGCACTTGGGGCAGAAGCGGAAGCCGGCGCGGGCGCCCCGGCCACCGCCGCTGTCGCCGTCGCCCTCTTCCGCCACCGGCCGCGCCTCGCCGCCGGCCAGGACCGCCACCTGGGCCTGGGGGTCGTGCTGGGCCAGGTCGCCGGGGCCCTTGATGAAGCCGATGGCCTGCATGTGCCGCTCGATGACCTCGCCGATGGCGGCCAGCAGGGACGGCACGTAGCGCCCGCCCATCCAGTGCCCGCCACGCGGGTCGAACACGGCCTTCAGCTCCTCGACCACGAAGGTGACATCGCCGCCGCGGCGGAACACGGCCGAGATCATGCGGGTCAGGGCCACCGTCCAGGCGTAGTGCTCGGTGTCCTTGGAGTTGATGAACACCTCGAACGGCCGGCGCCGGCCGTTGTCGTCGATGATGTCGTTGAGCGTGATGTAGATGGCGTGCTCGCTTTCCGGCCAGCGCACCTTGTAGGTGGCGCCGGGCAGGGCCTCGGGCCGGTCGAGCGGCTTGAACATCTGGTGCACCACCGCGCCCTGGTTGCCGTCGCCCGCGGCGGCGGCGCGCGGCCTGGCCTTGGGCTTGCCCAGGGGCAGCTCGGGCTGGGCCGGGTCGGCGGCCTCCTTCTTCCTGCCCTTCACCTCCAGCACGGCGCCGGTGACGTCGTTGGGGCGGTAGGTGGTGCAGCCCTTGCAGCCCAGGTCGTAGGCCTGCATGTAGACGTCCTTGAAGTCCTCGAAGGAGATGTCCTCGGGGCAGTTGATGGTCTTGGAGATGGAGCTGTCGACGTACTTCTGCACCGCCGCCTGCATGACCAGGTGGTCGCGCGGGGTCATGTTTTGTGCATCGACGAAGTAGTCGGGCAGGCCCGCCCGCTCGCCGAAGGTCTGGCGGAACAGGCGGTAGGCGTAATCGCTGACCTCCTCCTCGCGGCGGCTGCCGTCGGGCATCAGCACGTGGCGGGTGTACTTGAAGCTGAACACCGGCTCCAGCCCCGACGACACGTTGTCGGCGAACAGCGAGATGGTGCCCGTGGGCGCCACCGAGGTCAGCAGGGCGTTGCGGATGCCGTGCTCGGCGATGGCCGCGCGCACGTCCTCGGGCAAGGTGGCTACCGTTCCCGACGCCAGATAGGCGTCGCGGTCGAACAGGGGAAAGGCGCCCTTGGCCCGGGCCAGTTCGGTCGAGGCCAGGTAGGCGGCACGCTCCAGCACCGCCATCCAGGTCTCGGTCAGGGCCACCGCCTTGGCGCCGCCATAGCGCGCGCCGCACAGGATCAGGGCGTCGGCCAGGCCGGTGATGCCGAGGCCGATGCGCCGCTTGGCCTGGGCCTCGCGCCGCTGCTCCTCGAGCGGGAAGTTGGAGATGTCGATGACGTTGTCCATCATGCGCACCGCCACGCGCACCAGGTCACCGAGCGCCGCCTCGTCCAGCCGCGCCTTGGCCGTGAACGGGTCCACCACCAGCCGCGCCAGGTTCACCGAGCCGAGCAGGCAGGCGCCGTAGGGGGGCAGGGGCTGCTCGCCGCACGGATTAGTTGCATGAATTTCTTCGCAATACGCCAAATTGTTCATGCGGTTGATGCGGTCGATGAAGATCACGCCCGGCTCGGCGTAGGCGTAGGTGGCGCGCATGATCCGATCCCACAGCTCGCGCGCCGGCAGGCTGCGGTACACCGTGCCGTCGAACTGAAGCTGCCAGGCCGCGTCCTCCTTGACCGCCTGCATGAAGGCGTCGGTGACCAGGACGGAGAGGTTGAACATGCGCAGGCGCCCGGGCTCCTGCTTGGCCTCGATGAAGGCCTCGATGTCCGGGTGGTCGCAGCGCATGACCCCCATCATGGCGCCGCGGCGCGAGCCGGCGCTCATGATGGTGCGGCACATGGCGTCCCACACGTCCATGAAGGTGAGCGGGCCCGAGGCGTCGGCCCCCACCCCGCGCACCGGCGCGCCCTTGGGCCGCAGGGTGGAGAAGTCGTAGCCGATGCCGCCGCCCTGCTGCATGGTCAGGGCGGCCTCCTTGAGGGCGTCGAAGATGCCAGCCATGTCGTCGGGCACGTCGCCCATGACGAAGCAGTTGAACAGCGTCACGTTGCGCTTGGACCCGGCGCCCGACAGGATGCGCCCGGCCGGCAGGAAGCGGAAATCCTCCAGCGCCGCCAGGAACCGGGGCTCCCACAGGGCCGGGTCGGCCTCGTTGCGGGCCATGGCCGCCGCCACCCGGCGCCAGGTGTCGGCGATGGTCTTGTCCAGGGGCGCGCCGTCGGCGCCCTTGAGGCGGTATTTCATGTCCCAGATCTGCTGGGAAATGGCCGCGATCTGATCCATCCGTCACCCCGAGTCCGCGCCGCCGGCGGGCCATGCCAATTGGCAAAGTAGTGCCAATGTTTCCAAGGATTTAAGGCGTCCACTGTACGCTTTCAAGGGTGCCGGGTCAAGCTCCCGTTCCCCTTATGTTTCCCCGGTTGTCCCCCGATCCGTCCCCAGGCGCGGCGGCACGGCGGCGGGCTTATCCCCGCTTTCCCGGCCCTGTGGACGGAACGGTCCACAGGCGCGCCCTTGCGGCGCCGGCCGGGCCGTGGTTGAAGGTGGCCATGGACGGCGCGACCCTGCACATCACCAACGGCGACGCGGCCGCCGGCCTGCTGCACGCGGCCGGCCTGGGCGGCCAGGTGCTGCCCTGGCGCGACGTGCTGCACGACGGGCCGGTGCCCGGGGGCCACACCCTGGAATCCCTGTCGGACCTGCGCGCCGGGTTCCTGGCCGGTGCGTTCGCCCAGGACCGGGCGGCGGTGCGCGCCGACATGGCGGCGCGGGACGCCGTCCTGCGCCGCGCCGGGAGCTTCGCCGCCGTGGTCCTGTGGTTCGAGCACGACCTGTACGACCAGCTGCAGGTCCTGCAGGTGCTGGACGCCCTGGCCGACACCCTGGCCGACACCCTGGCCGACACCCTGGCCGACACCCTGGCCGACACCCTGACCAACGACCCGGCGGCCCGGGACCGCCTGTCCCTGGTGTGCATCGACCGCTTTCCCGGGGTCACGCCCTTCCAAGGCCTGGGGCAGCTCAGCCCGGCGCAGATGGCCTCCCTGTGGCCGGCGCGGCGGCCGGTGACGACGGCCCAGGTGGACCTGGCGCGGGCCGCCTGGCGGGCCTTCACGGCGCCCGATCCGGCGCCGCTCGACGCCCTGCGCCATGGCGACACGGCGGCGCTGCCCTTCCTGGGCCCGGCGCTCGACCGCCTGGCCGCCGAATACCCCGGGGCCGGCGACGGCCTGCCGGCCACCGAGCGCGGCATCCTGGCCGCCGCGGCCGGCGGCCGCGCGGGCCCGGTGGACCTGTTCCGCGACCACCAGGCGCGGGAGGCGGCGCCGTTCATGGGCGACTGGAGCTTCTGGACCCGGGTCGCCGGCCTGTGCGCCGGGCCGCATCCGCTGCTGGCCACGGCCGACGGGGCGCCGTTCCGCCACCCGCCCGGCGCCGGCCCGGGCCCGGCCTTCCGCGGCCAGGTCCTGGCCCTCACCGGGGCCGGCCGGCGGGTGCTGTCCGGCGCCGCCGACGCCGTCGACCTGAACGGCTTCGACCGCTGGATCGGCGGCGTCCACCTGACCCCCGGTACTGGCGGCCCCGACTGGCGCCCCGATTGGCGCCCCGATTGGCGCCCCGATTGGCGCCACGACCCCGCCGCCGACGCCATCCGGCACCGCTGAAATCCCGCCACCGAAAAAGGGCCGAAAAAGGTGCCAGGCACCTTTTATAATTATAAAATTGTAATTGTTTTTGTTTGATTAAAAGGTGCCTGGCACCTTTTTTCGCTTCGACTTCCGAGCCCAACCGCGTGGCATCCCGCCGCCATTGACATTCCATATGCATTTATATAAACGATTATATATCTATTGATGGAGTTGATCCGCCATGGTCCAGGACATTGTCCGCGGCAAGGGCTATCTGACCCTGGGCAGCCGGCTGCGCCGCATCGGCGAGCGGCTGCAGGCCGAGACCCAGCAGCTCATGGAGGCCCACGACGTGCCGGTGCAGGCGCACCAGTATCCCCTGCTCTGCGCCCTGGACGACGGCGGCCCCCTGTCCATCGGCGACCTGACCGAGGCCCTGGGGGTCAGCCAGCCGGGGGTGACCCGCAACGTCGGCCTGCTGGCCCGCCGGGGCATGGTCACGGTGCGCCGCGGCGCCACCGACCAGCGGGTGACGGAGGTCGCCCTGAGCCCGGCCGGGCGGGCGGTGGTGGACCACGGCCGGACCGTGGTCTGGCCGCAGGTCGAGGCCTGCGTGGCCGCCATCCTGGACGGCCACTCGGGCCCGCTGCTGGACCAGCTCGACCACCTGGAGGACGCCCTGGACCGGGCCTCCCTGGCGCAGCGCCTGGCGCCGCCCGGCGGGGACCGCCGGCATGGGTGAGCACCTGCTGGACCGCCCGGTGTGGAGCGCCCTCGCCACGGTGCACGCGGGGTTCTCCCTGGGCACGGCGCGGGCGCGCCGGTTCCGCGCCGACATCAGCCCCTTCGGCGCCGTCCCCGACGAGGACGACGCCAGCCTGGACGAGCTCGGCAAGCTGGTGGCCGCCACCGGCGGCATGGTCCTGGCCCAGGTCCCGCCCGTCGTCTGCCCGCCCGGCGCCCGCCAGGCCATGGCGGCGCCGGCCCTGCAGATGGTCTACGATGGGACGGCCCAAGCGCCGCGGCCGGACCAGGGCATCCGGCGCCTGGGCGAGGCCGACGCCCCGGCCATGGAAGCCCTGGCGGCCCTGACCAGGCCCGGCCCCTTCGCCGCCAGGACAGTGCTGCTGGGCGAATACTGGGGCATCAAGGAAGAGGGCCGGCTGGTGGCCATGGCCGGCGAGCGCCTGAAGCAGCCGGGGCTGACCGAGGTCAGCGGCGTCTGCACCCACCCCGACCACCGCGGCCGCGGCTGGGCCCGGGACCTGTGCCTGCTGGTGACCGGCCGCATCCTGGCCCGCGGCGAGGGGGCCTACCTGCACGTCTTCGCCGACAACACCCCGGCCATCGCGCTGTACCACGCCCTGGGCTTCCGCCAACGCAGGCCGATCCACGTGGCCGTGCTCGAACCCGCCTGAACCGGCACCTTGAACAACAGGCAAAGATGCAAAAAAAAGGTGCCAGGCACCTTTTATAATTACAAAGACAGTTGGAATTTTGTCATTTTAAAAGGTGCCTGGCACCTTTTCTGGCACCTTTTCCGCGTCGGGGGGTGGCAGGTCGAAGCGCTGGCGGGCCTCGGCGACCAGGCGGTCGGTTCCGGTCTCGATGCGGTCCTGCAGGGCGGCCACGAAGGCCTTGCGCGGCAGGCCGGGGGGGATGGGTTCGAGGAATTCGAGGGTGATGGTGCCCGGGTGCTTGAGGAAGCTGCGCCGGCCCCAGAACAGGCCCGAGTTCAGGGCCACCGGCACCAGGGGAGCGGCGCTGCGGGCATAGATGGCCGCCACCCCCGGGTGGTAGGGGCGGCGGGTGCCGGGCGGGGTGCGCGTGCCCTCGGGGAAGATGATCACCTGGCGGTCCCGGTCCAGGGCGGCCAGGGTGTCGCGCACCATGGCCTTCAGCGCCGACGCGCCGCCGGCCCGGTCGACCCCGATGGCCTGGCACTTGCGCGCGTACCAGCCCCACAGGGGGATCCGCATCAGCTCCTGCTTCATGATGTAGATGGGGTCGGGCAGCAGCATGTAGAAGATGGCCGTGTCCCAGGCCGACTGGTGCTTGCTGGCGATCACCGCGGCGCCGGCCGGCAGGTTCTCGCGCCCGCGCACCTCGTAGCGGATGCCCACCAGCAGCCGCGCGCCGACCTGCAGCCCGCGGCTCCACACCCGCACCACCTCCTGCATCACCGCGCGCGGAAAGGGCAGGAACAGCCACATCAACAGCAGCACGAAGATCAGCCAGGCGAAGAAGTAGACGTTGAACAGCAGCGAGCGGATGGTCTGCATGGCGGGGCCGGATCTCTCGTGGGGTCAGGGCCGCGGGCGGGGCGTGAGCATAGCCGCCAGGCGGATGCGAATCCAGGCGATCAGGTACTTGGAATACTCGCCGGCGATCAGGCTGAGCGTCCCCGGCCAGGCCCACCAGCGGTCGTGCTTGACGTGGCGCGGAAACACCGGGTGCGGCACGATGGCCGCCCGCGGCAGGGCGGCGCGGAATTCCAGCAGGCTGCGCGGCATGTGATAGGCCCCGGTAACCAGGCGCAGGGAGGTGAACCCGCGCCGCGCCATCCAGGCCGCGGTCTCGCGGGCGTTGCCGGTGGTGTCGGCGGCGTTGCCGATCTCCAGCCGCTTGGCGGCCCCGTCCGCCGGCTGCGGCAGGTGCAGCAGGCGCCGCACGTCGGTGCCCTGGTAGACGCCGGACACGAACATGGCGCCGGCCTTGCCGGCCTCCAGCAGCTCCAGCCCCGCCTCCAGCCGGCCGCTGCCGCCGGTCAGCACGACCACGGCGTCGGTGGGCGAATCGGGGTCGCCCACGGCCTGGGGCAGGCCCTCGCCGAAGCGGTACAGGCCCACCCCCCAGGCGGCCAGGGCCGCCAGCAGCACAACGAACAGGCGCGCCGGCCAGTTGCGCGCCTGGCGGTAGCGCATCACCCGGGCCATGGCGGCCCCCTGCGGTGGCGCGGCCGGCGGCTCACAGCATGCGCTCCAGCACCCGGAGCACGGTCAGCCGCGCGGTCGCCGTGGCCAGGGCGGCCACGGCCAGGGGCGGCAGGCACAGCATCGCCCATTCGAACGGGCCGAAGGACACCTGGGGCAGGACCCCGGAGTCCAGCGACCCGGCCAGGTAGCCCATGGCGACCAGGGTCGGCACCGCCAGGGCCAGGCCGCCCAGGCCGCCGCGCAGGCCGAGCGCCAAGGCATGGGCGCCGAACTGGCGCGCCACGTAGGCGTCGCGGGCGCCGATCAGGTGCAGCACCTCGATCACCTCGTGGTGGATGGCCAGGCCGGTGCGGGTGGTGAACACCACCGTGCCCACGGTGGTGGCGGCGATCAGCAGCAGCACCAGCCCGGCCAGGCCCTGGGCCAGGCGGATCAGGCGCACCACCTTGGCCAGCCAGACCCCGTGGTCGTCCACGGTCAGCGGCGCCCCGGCCAGGCGGCGCAGGCGGTCCTCCAGGGCCTTCACGTCCAGCTCGGCGCCGGCCAGCAGGCGCACCTCGATCAGCCGCGGCAGGGGCAGGCCGGCGGCGGCCGAGGTGTCGCCCAGCCAGGGTTCCAGCAGGCGCAGCACCTCGCGGGTCGGGACCGGCCGCGCGGTGGCCACCTCGGGAGTCTTGCGCAGGGCCTCCAGCACCGCCAGGTGGTTCTCCTCCTCGACCCGGGCGTCGCCCGACGGGGGCGGCATCAACTGCACGGTCAGGGTGTCGGTCACGCCATGCTCCCACCGCGCCGCCACCGCGTTCAGGGCCAGCAGCCCGGCCAGGGCCAGCACCGCCAGGAACACGGCGAAGGCCAGCAGCCAGGGCAGGAAGCGGCCGTCGGCGTCGGTGCCCAGCGGCAGGTCGGACCGGCCCAGGCCCAGGGGTCCGCGCCGCGCCATCACCGGACCCCCGCCGGCACCGCCGCCGCGTGCAGGTGCAGGTGCCCGTCCTGCAGGCGCAGGCAGGGCCGGTCCAGGCGGTTGATCAGGGTCTCGTTGTGGGTGGCGATGACGATGGTGGTGCCCAGGCGGTTCAGCTCCTCGAACAGGTGCATCAGGCGCATGGCCATGCGGTCGTCGACGTTGCCCGTGGGCTCGTCGGCCAGCAGAAGCTGCGGCCGGGCGATGACGGCGCGGGCGATGGCCACCCGCTGCTGCTGGCCGCCGGAGAGCGTGGTCGGGCGCACCTCCATGTGGTCGATCAGGCCGACCCAGGTCAGCAGCTCCTCCACATGGCGGCGCACGTCGCCCTCGCGCACCCCGGCCACGCGCAGGGGCAGGGCCACGTTGTCGAAGGTGGACAGGTGGCGCAGCAGGCGGAACTCCTGGAACACCACGCCGATCTTGCGGCGCAGGGGCGGCAGGGCCTTGCGCGGCGCGGTGGCGATGTCCTGGCCGAACAGGGTGATCAGGCCGCGCGTGGGCTTCATGGCCAGGTACATGAGGCGAAGCAGCGACGACTTGCCGGCGCCACTGGCCCCGGCCAGGAAGTGGAACGACCCCGACGACAGGGTGAACGACAGGTCGCGCAGCACCTCGGGCCCCAGGCCGTAGCGCAGGCCCACGTTCTCGAACCGCACCACATCTCCGCCACGCTCAGCGGCCACGTTCCGCTCCCTCCGGCCGAAAACCCCCGCCCGCCGCGGGTTGCGTTGCGGCGGACAAAAAGCGTATAAACGACAGGACTTTAACATATAGTTCCGTGCATGATCATTTCGATCCGTTCATGAACATCTCCTGCCCCGCCTGCGCCACGCGGTACGCGGTCGATCCCGCCCTGATCCCGGCGGCGGGGCGCACCGTGCGCTGCTCGTCCTGCGGCCACCAGTGGCACCAGGATCGGGTGCCGGTTGCCGTACAGGCGCCGCCGCGGCCGGCGCCGCCGCGCCACCTGGCACCGCCGCAACCGCGGCCGATGCCCGTGCCCACCCCGCAGCCGGCGCCGCCGCCGCAACCGGCGCCGCAACCTGTTCCGACTCCGCCGCCGCCGCCGCCGCAACCGGCCCCCGCGCCCGAGCCGGCGCCGCAACCGGCACCGCCGCCGCCTGCACCCACGCCCGCGCCCCCGCCGGCCCCCGAGCCGACGCCCGAGCCGACGCCCGAGCCGGCCCCCGAGCCGACGCCCGCCGCGACCGGTCCCGCCGAGCCGGACCTGTCGCCCGAGGACGTGGACATGCTGCTGGACTCCAACGACCAGCCGCCGCCGGTGGCCTCGATCATGGACGACGCGCCCGACGCGCCGGCCGGCGGCGACGTGGACGTGGACGACCTGCCCGACCCCGAGCCCATTCCCCAGGTGCTGACCGCCGACGCGCCGCGCGCCGACGAAGGCGGCGGCAAGGGGCCGCTGATCATCGGCGGCGCCGTCCTGGCCGTGGTGCTGGCGATCCTGGCCGGGCTGTACCTGGCCAAGGACGCGGTGGTGGCCGCGGTGCCGGCCATGGCCGGCCTCTACGAGATGGTGGGCCTGGGCCATCCGCCCCTGGGCGCCGGCCTGGAGATCCGCGAGGTGGTGTCGGACCGCGAGGTGGCCGGCAACGCGGACATCCTGATCGTGCGCGGCGAGGTGGTCAACGTGTCGGACCAGCCCCTGGCGGTGCCGCTGATCCGGGTCGTCCTCTACGACGAGGGCAACGAGGAGGTGCACGCCGTCAACCTGAAGCCCCTGAAGCCGCGCCTGGACCCGGGCGGCAAGATCGGCTTCAAGGCGCGCATGGAGAACCCGCCCCCGGTGGCCCGCCGCCTGGAGGTGACCTTCGCCCCGGGCACCGGCGAGGGGCACTGAGGCGGCGAATTCCCCGACCGTCGTTCCCGCGCAGGCGGGAACCCATTCCGTCGCCACCGCGGTCAAGGGTAACGGACCGCATCGGCCGCACGGCCCGGCGCTTGCCTGCACCTGCCGGCTGACCGAAAACGACGGCGGAATGGATCCCCGCCTTTGCGGGGATGGCGCCTGAATTGACCGACTTCCGGGATTGATTTCCGGCATTTTGGCCGGCCGGAGAAACGTGCATCCCTTGGCGCCGGCGCGGGAACAATGGCCGACGTATGAAGTTCCCTAGAACCGCCGCAGCAGGCGGTCGATGTAGTCGCGTTCGGGCCGCGGGCGCTGGTGCTGGCCGGCGCGGCGGCGCAGCTCGCGCAGGATCTCGCCGGCGCGGCGCAGGTCGGCGGCGTCGGGCACCTTGACCGAGCCGTCCTCGGCGTTGCCGAAGTGCCCGCCCGAGGTGCGGCCGAAGGGGTCGCGGCCGCGCATGTCGCGCTGGCCCTGGGGCTGGCCCATGCCCATGGGCATGCCCTGGCCCATGGACCGGGCCATCTGCTCGGCCATGCCCTCCATGGCGCCGCGCAGGTTCTCCAGCGCCTCGCCCTGGTGGCCGGCGGCCTCGCCCGGGCGGTCGCCGCGCAGGGACTGGGTGGCGTCGCGCATGTTGCGGTCGGCCTGGCCCATGGACTTGGGGATGCCGCCGAACATCTCGTCCATGCGCAGCATCATCTCGCCCAGGCGGCGGCGCAGCTCCTCCTGGCTCATGGCACCCTGGGACCCCTCGCCGGCCTGGCCTTCGCCCTGCTGGCCCTGTTCGCCCATTTGGCCCTGCTGGCCGGAGCGCGGGTCGCGCTGCCCCGGGCCGCCCTGCTGCGAGCGGCGGAAGGTCTGGTCCATCAGCTTCTGCTGGCGCTGGATCAGGTCGCGCATGGCGTCCATCATCTTGCGCATCTCGTTCAGGGCCTTGCGCGGCAACTGCGTCGGCCGCCCGGCGCGCAGGCTTTCCAGGCGCTTGCGCAGCTCTTCCAGCAACTGCTTGGCGGCCTCGCGCGAGCCGGTGCGCGCCAGTTCCTGGGCCCGGTCCAGCATCTGCTTCAGGTCGTCGCTGGTCATCACCTGGGCGTTGGGGTCCATCATGCCCTCGGGCATGTCCTGGCGCTGCATCTGCTCGGCCAGGGCGCGGAAGTACTTGTCCATGGCGTCGCGCAGCTCGTTCATCAGGCGCTCGATCTCGTCCGACGGCGCGTTCTCCTGCAGGGCCTTGGCCAGGGCCTCCTCGGCGCGGCGCAGGTCCTGCTCGGCCAGGGCCACCTCGCCGTTCTCCAGCCGCAGGGCCAGGTCCCACAGCAGCGACATGACCGACGGGATCTGGGCGTCGCCGTGCTCGCGGAACTCGTGGTACAGGCGGTAGCGCGCCACCCGCAGGCCCAGGAACACCACCGTGTCCTCGGCGTAGCGGTCGGGCCGGGCGACGATGGCGTCCAGGTCCTCGAGCACCCGCTCCAGGTCGTCGCTGCCGCGCACGGCCAGGCGCTTGCGCGCGGCCACGATCTCGCGCGCCACCGGATGATTGAAGGTGCGCTCGGGCAGGATCAGCTCGGCGGCCTCGCTGCGGCCCTCCTGGCCCTTGGCGTCGGTGGCCGACAGCCACAGCCTGACCGGCAGGCCGGCCCAGGGGTGCGCGGTCAGGTCGCGCAGGGTGACGCCGCGGGCCTCGGGCGCGCCGGGGTCGCGCAGCGGCAGGTCGAGGGCGAAGTCCGCCGGCACCCCCGGCGGCGGCGGGCCGTCGGCGCGCTCGGCATGGGACTCCAGCTTGACCACCCCATAATCGTCGCGGGCCTGGTATTCCAGGCGCAGGCGGCCCTGGCCATCGTCCTTGGGCGGGCCGATGAACACCACCTCGGGCACCGCGTCGGGGCGCACGGTCAGGGGCCAGCCGGCCACCTCGGCGGCGCCCTCGCCGGCGCCGTCGCGGATGGACAGGCGGTCGCCGCCGGTCAGCTCGGTCTCCAGGCGGTAGCCGCCGGCCGCGCCGTCGCCGTCGGCGGCCAGGGATTCGAACGGCACCGGCGCGCCTTCGGTGACCAGCACCGGCGCCTGCGCCAGCCCGGTGACCTGGGCCAGCAGGGTGCTGCCGGCGGGCACCTCCACCGCCTGGGGCACGGCCGTGCCGTCGGCGCCGTCGGCGGCGCGGCGCGCGAGCGACAGGTACACCGGCGGCTTGGCGGTGTAGGCCGGCGGCGTGATCCACACCTCGGCCGCCACCGGATGGCCCGGGGCCGGCTGGAACTTGGGCACCAGGGCCCGCTGCAGGCGCGCCGAGGCGTCGCCCCAGCCGGCGACCACGGCCACGACCAGCAGCAGCAGCACCCCGGCGCGGAAGCCATGGGGGTCGCGCGCCGCCATGCCCGGGGCCGGCGGGCGCAGGCGCAGGTGCCGCACCGAGGCCGCCGCGCGCAGCAGGTGCGCCTGCCACAGGGCGCGGGTGGATTCGTCGCCGGCGCCGCTGGCCAGGTGGTCCTCCAGCGCGCTGAGGGGCCGGTGGGCCAGGCCGCTGTCGGCCTCCAGCCGGCGCCGCGCCTCGGCCTCGCCGGCGGGGCGGAACCGGCGCAGGGCGCGCGCCGCCGTGCCGGCGAAGGCGGCCCCGGCCAGCAGCAGTACCGCCAGGTGCAGCCAGGCGGGGATCCAGGCGAAGACGTCCAGCAGGGCCAGGGACACGAACAGGGCGACCACCCCCACCACCGGCCACAGCAGCGGCCACAGGCGCTCCCACGCCAGCACGGCGCGGGCCGCGCGCAGCAGCACCCGGTAGGGGCGGGCGCCGATCAAGCGACCTTGCCTTCCGCCGGCGCCGCGGCGTCGAGCCAGTCGGGCATGGATTCGCGGTCCATCATGTCCTGGATGGTAACCCGTTCGCGCACCACCGCAAAGCGGTCGCCGTCCACCAGCACCTCGGGCACCAGGGGCCGCGCGTTGTAGGCCGACGCCATGACCGCGCCGTAGGCCCCGGCCGAGCGCAGCACCAGCAGGTCGTCCGGCTGGCAGGCCGGCAGCGGCCGCGCCTTGCCGAAGCTGTCGCCCGATTCGCAGATCGGGCCGACCACGTCGGCCTCGATCAGGCCCTCGCCGGGCAGGGGTTCGCGCACCGGCGAGATCTTGTGGTAGGCGTCGTACAGGCTGGGCCGCATCAGGTCGTTCATGGCCGCGTCGACGATGACGAAGGTGCGCGTGGCCCCCTCCTTGACATAGATGACCCGGGTCAGCAGCACGCCGGCGTTGCCGGCGATGACCCGCCCCGGTTCCAGCACCAGGCGGCAGTCCAGGTCGCCCAGCACCTCGCGCACCACGGCGGCGTAGTCGGCCGGGCCGGGGGTGGTCTGCGCCGTGTTGCCGGCGTCCACGTAGGGGATGCCCAGGCCGCCGCCCAGGTCCAGGCGGCGGATGTCGTGGCCGTCGGCGCGCAGCATGGCCACCAGGTCGCGCATGCGCGTGTAGGCGTCGCGGTAGGGCTCCATGTCGGTGAGCTGCGAGCCGATGTGCACGGCCACCCCCTCGGCGCGCAGGCCGGGCAGCTCGGCGATGCGGGCATAGACCTCGCGGGTGCGGGTCCACTCGATGCCGAACTTGTTCTCGCTGCGCCCGGTGGTGATCTTGGCGTGGGTGCGGGCGTCCACGTCGGGGTTGATGCGCACGGCGACCCGGGCCTCGACCCCCATGGCGGCGGCCACCTGGCTGAGGACCTCCAGTTCGGGGTCCGATTCCACGTTGATCTCCATGACCCCGGCCGCCAGGGCCTGGGCCAGCTCGTCGCGGGTCTTGCCGACCCCCGAGAACACCACCCGTTCGGCCGGGATGCCGGCGGCCAGGGCGCGCTGCAGCTCGCCGCCCGAGACCACGTCGGCGCCCGCCCCCAGCAGGCCCAGGGTGCGGATCACGGCCAGGTTGGAATTGGCCTTGACGGCATAGCAGATGGTGGCGTCCAGGCCGGCGAAGGCGTCGGCGAACACGCGGTAGTGGCGCGCCAGGGTGGCCCGGGAATAGACGTAGACGGGCGTGCCCACGGCCGCGGCGATGTCCGCCAGGGGCACGTCCTCGGCATGCAGGGCGCCGTCGCGGTAGGTGAAGTGGTCCATGGTCCTGTCTCGTCCGCCTATTCCGCCGGGTACTTGCGCGGGTACTTGGAGCCCTCGGGCGCCACCGGGGCCGCCTTGCGGCCGCAGGCCGCCACGGGCGCCGCCGCCAGGGGGACCGCCAGGGCCAGCAGCAGGCGCAGCAGGCGGCGCCGGTTTTCGTCCTTCATATGGTCCTCTCCCGCATTCTAATCCAGATACTTGCTAGTCCAGGTACCGGCGCCGCGCCGCGGCGATGGCCGCGCGCACCGCGTCGGGCGCCGTGCCGCCGAAGCTGGTGCGGCTGGCCACCGAGTTGTCGACCCCCAGCACCCCGAACACGTCCGCCGTGATGGCCGGCTCCACACCCTGCATCTGATCGAGCGTCAGGTCCTCGAGCCCCACCCCTGCGGCGTCGGCCAGGCCCACCAGGGCGCCGGTGACGTGGTGGGCGCGGCGGAACGGCATGCCCAGCACCCGCACCAGCCAGTCGGCCAGGTCCGTCGCCGTGGTGAAGCCGCGCCCGGCGGCGGCCTTCATGGCGCCGGTGCGGAAATCGGCGTCGGCGATCATGCCGGCGGTGGCGGCGACGCAGAGCGCCAGGGTGTCGGTGGCGTCGAACACCGGCTCCTTGTCCTCCTGCATGTCCTTGCCGTAGGCCAGCGGCAGCCCCTTCAGCGCCACCAGCAGGCCGTTCAGGTCGCCGATCACCCGCCCGGCCTTGGCCCGCACCAGCTCGGCGGCGTCGGGGTTGCGCTTCTGCGGCATGATGGAGGACCCGGTGGAGAACGAGTCCGACAGGCGCAGGAAGCCGAAGGCGTCCGAGCTCCAGATCACGATCTCCTCGGCCAGGCGGCTCAGGTGCACGGCCAGGATCGCCGCCAGGGAAAGATATTCCAGGGCGAAGTCCCGGTCCGACACGGCGTCCAGCGAATTGGCCATGGGCCCGTCGAAGCCCAGCTCGGCCGCCGTCATGTGGCGGTCGATGGGGAACGAGGTGCCGGCCAGGGCGGCGGCGCCCAGGGGCGACTCGTTCAGGCGCGCGCGGCAGTCGGCGATGCGCCCGCGGTCGCGGCCGACCATCTCGACATAGGCCATCAGGTGGTGGCCCAGGGTCACCGGCTGCGCCGCCTGCAGGTGGGTGAAGCCGGGCATGACGCTGGCCGCGTGCTCCTCGGCGCGGTCGATCAGCACCCGCTGCAGCCCCTGCAGGCCCGTGTCCAGGTCGTCCAGCGCGGCGCGCACCCACAGGCGCAGGTCGGTGGCCACCTGGTCGTTGCGCGAGCGCGCCGTGTGCAGGCGCCCGGCCGGCTCGCCGACGATCTCGGCCAGGCGGGATTCCACGTTCATGTGGATGTCCTCGGCGGCGCGGCTGAAGGCGAAGGTGCCGGCGGCGATTTCGCCCTCCACCTGGTCCAGGCCGGCCAGGATGGCGTCGCGGTCGGCGGCGGCGATGACCCCGGTGGCCGCCAGCATCTTGCAATGGGCGCGCGACCCTGCGATATCCTCCCGGTACAGGCGGCGGTCGAAATCGATGGAGACGTTGATGTCCTCCATGATCGCCGAGGGCCCGGCCGAGAACCGGCCGCCCCAAATGGCGCTGGCGGTGGCGCTGGCGGTGGCGCTGGCCCCCCGGCCCGGGGCGTCGTCGTCGTGGGTATCGTCGTCGGTCATGGCGCGCTTTCAGGAGGCGGAACGATGAAAAAAGCTTGGGTCGTCGGCGTCCTGGGAGCCGCGGCCGCGGTGCTGATTCTGGTCATATCCGACCAGCTTGCAAGCCCGGAAGCGGGAAAATGCGACGCCGTGCCCGGGGCCCTGGCCAAGTTCCAGCCGGCGGACGACCCGGCGCCGGTGCCCGACGAGCCCTTCATCCTGGGCAGTGACGAGCTGCGCACCCTGCAATCCTACGCCGGCCAGGGGCTGGTGGTGAACTTCTGGGCCACCTGGTGCGCGCCCTGCATCAAGGAGATGCCCGAGCTGCTGCGCCTGAAATCCCGCCTCGCCGACGCCGGCATCCAGGTGCTGGCCATCTCCCAGGACCGCAAGGGCGCCGACATCGTCGGCAAGTTCCTGGAGATCAACAAGCTGGACGGCCTGGGCGTGCTGATCGACAAGCGCGGCCGCCTGGGCCGCAAGCTGGGCATCAAGGGCCTGCCGACCACCTTCCTCATCGATCCCCAGGGCCGCGAGGTCGGCCGCGTGCTGGGGGTCGAGAAGTGGGACGACGCGGCGGTGGTCGCCGCCCTGCGCGACTGCCTGGCACCGGCCGGGGCCGGCGGCTAGGCGGCGGGACGGCGCCATGGCCCGCACCAGTCCCCCCGCCGAACGCGACGCGGTCCTGCGCCTGGCCACCTTCAACCTGGAGAGCCTGGACGTCCCCGCCGGGCGCGAGGCGCCGCTGGAGGAGCGGGTCCAGGTGCTGCGGCCCCAGTTCCAGCGCCTGCGCGCCGACGTCCTGTGCCTGCAGGAGGTCAACGGCCAGCGCGGCCGCACCGGCAAGGTGCGCAGCCTGGCGGCCCTGGACGCTTTGGTGGCGGGCACCGAATACGCCGGCTTCCACCGGGTCCACACCCGCTCGGGCAGCCGCGGCGGGCCGCGCGACCGCCACAACCTGGTGATCCTCAGCCGCCTGCCGGTGCTGGACCACGGCCAGGTGCGCCACGACCTGGTGGAGGCGCCGCGCCACCGCCTGGCCACGGCGGTGCCGCAGCGCGGCGAGCGCGGCCGGGCCGAGGCCGTGGAATGGGACCGGCCCATGCTGCACGCGCGGCTCGACCTGGGCGGCGGCCGGGTCCTGACCGTCATCAACCTGCACCTGCGGGCGCCGCGCGCCGCCTTCGTGCCCGGGCACAAGATCGGCCCCTGGGAGTGGCAGGACGCTCCGGGCTGGGCCGAGGGCATGTTCCTGGCCGCCGTCAAGGGCGCCGGCCAGGCGTTCGAGACGCGGCTCTATATCGACCGCCTGTTCGACGCCGACCCCGACGCCCTGGTGGCCGTGTGCGGCGACTTCAACGCCGGCCTGCACGACATCCCCGGGCGCATCGTGCGCGGCGACGAGGAGGACATGGGCTCGGGCGCCCTGGCGGCGCGCTGCCTGGTGGCGCCCGAGGTGGGCCTGCCCGAGGACCGGCGCCATTCGGTGCTGCACCGGGGCCGGCCCGAGATGGTGGACCACATCCTGATCTCGCGCGCCCTGCTGGCCTGGTACCGGGAGATGGAGATCCACAACGAGAGCCTGGGCGACGAGGTCATCACCCCGGCCGCCGTGCACGCGGCGCCGGAATCGTTCCACGCCCCGGTGGTGGCCGAGTTCCGCCTGCCAAAGGCGGGATCTGGGGCGGGATCTGGGGCGGGATCGGGGGCGGGGGCGTGATCCCCGACCCGGACCGGTTCGCCGGCTGCCTGGTGGGCCAGGCCCTGGGCGACGCCCTGGGCTTCGTGGTCGAGGGCCAGTCGCCCCAGGTCTGCCGCAGCTATGTCGACCTGACCGTGCGCGGCGGCCGCGCCGAGCTGGCGCGGCGCGGCACCTTCCCGTTCGGCCAGTATTCCGACGACACCCAGTTGGCGCGCGAGCTGCTGCGCAGCTATGTGGACCGCGGCGGGTTCGAGCCCGGCGACTATGCCCTGCGCATCGCCCTGCTGTTCGCCCAGCAGCGGGTGGTGGGCCGCGGCAAGGCCACCGAGGACGCGGCCAAGCGCCTGGCCGCCGGGGTGCCCTGGACCGAGGCCGGCACCCCCGCCCCCGCCGCCGGCAACGGCAGCGCCATGCGCGCCGGGCCGGTGGGCCTGATGTTCTTCGACGACGCCGTCGCGCTGTGCCGGGCGGCCCACGACCAGGGCCGCATCACCCACGCCGACCCGCGCTGCTCGGCCGGCGCCGTCGCCGTGGCCGGGGCCGTGGCCCTGGCCATGCAGGGCCGGCCCGTCGATCCGCGCCGGTTCCTGGACTACCTGGCCACCTGGGCGGCGGCACGGGACGCCGGCTTCGCCGCCGACCTGCGGCGCCTGGCCGACTGGGTCGTCCTGGCCCCGGAGGACGCGGTGACCTTCATCAGCCGCGCCGGCCTGCCGCCGGACCACCGCGACATGTGGCCGGGCATCTCGCCGTTCGTGGTCGGCAGCGTGCTGTGGAGCCTGTACGCCTTCCTGCGCCACCCCGACGACTACATGGCCGCCGTCTGCACGGCCATTGCCGTGGGCGGTGACGTGGACACCACGGCGGCCATGACCGGGGCCATCGCCGGCGCCCGCGTCGGCCTGGCCGGCATCCCCGCCGACCTGGCCGCGCACCTGACCGACCAGGGCGACTGGGGCCGGGCCGAGCTGGTCGACCTGGCCCGGGCCGCCTGGCACCTCAAGACCGAAGGAGTGCGCCCGTGAGGATGCTACCGACCCTGGCGACCCTGGCAACCCTGGCAACCCTGGTGCTTCTCGCCGCCTGCGCCGGCCCGGCCAAGTGGCACAAGGCCGGCGCCGACGACCGCCAGAGCGCCGCCGACCTGGCCGCCTGCCGCTCCCTGGCCGCGCGCCAGGCCGAGCGCGACCTGGCCCCCGAAGCCTCGCGCCTGGAGGGCACCGACCTGCGCCGCGAGTCGTCCCTGGGCGCGCAGATGCTGCAATACGAATACAAGAAGCGCCGCGCCCGCCTGTTCACCGCCTGCATGGCCCAGCGCGGCTACGCCAAACAGCCCTAAGAAAAAGAGAAAAGGTGCCAGGCACCTTTTTTTATTACAATCTTGATAATAATTTTATTATTAAAAAAGGTGCCTGGCACCTTTTGGCACCTTTTTTGGGGAGGGGCGGCCGTGAAAAAGGGCGGCGAACCGGAGTTCGCCGCCCCTTGCCCTGGGAGGAAGGGCGTGTGCCGTCGTCGGCCTAGAGGTCGCGGTAGGAGCGGCCGACGAAGGTGTTGATGTCGGCCCGCGACAGGCCGATGTCGGCCAGCATGCGGTCGTCCAGGCCCTCCAGCTCGCGCAGCAGGCGCTGGCGCAGGAAGCCGGCGTGCAGGGGCTTCACCAGCCCGTCCCACACGGCGTCGCGCAGCCAGGTGTAGGCGGCGACCAGGGTCTCGACCGTCTGGTCGGAAAGTTGCAGCTGACGTTTCTCGTGTGCCAATAGCATCGCACCAAATCCTTCGGTACCTTGTCGTGTGTCTGAGGGGGGAGGCCGCCGGCGGGTGGGGGGCAACCGCCGGCGCCTTGGGCCGGAGGACCTTGCGGCCGCCCCGGCTGGTCCCTTAGGTACGCCCGCGGGTGTATGTTTTAAATGTATAATGTTGCAGCGCAGCGATGCGCCAAACTCATATCAATTTTAAATTTCATGCGCAGGGCGGGAAGCGGGAAAGCCCTTGCCGCCACCGCCCCGGGTACCGATATTCGGGGGAACCGCCCGGACAGGCGCGCGAGACAGGCAGAGGAGAGACCGTGACCGACCGCACCGCCGCCGCCCCCGACCCGGCCCCCGCCGCCATCGGCGACGACGACGGCGCCCTGACCGGGCTGCTGCGCCAGGCCGGCTCGCCGCTGGACGCCGTCGCCCTGCGCGACCTGGTGCGCGGCGTGCTGGCGGCGCCCGAGCCCTTCGACGGCACGGCCTGGATGACCCTGGTGGCCGAGCACCCGGACCCGGCCCTGCGCGCCCGCCTGGCGGCCCTGCTGGCCGACGCCCGCGCCGCCGCGACCGACGGCCTGGACCGGGTCGGCACCGACCCGGCGCGCCTGGCGGCCCTGCGCGCCGAGCTGGCGAAACGCGGCCTGGACGGCCTGCTGGTGCCGCGCGGCGACGAGCACCTGGGCGAGTACGTCGCCCGCCGCGCCGAGCGCCTGGCCTGGCTGACCGGGTTCACGGGCTCGGCCGGCCTGGCCATCGTGGTCGCCGACGGCGCCGCCATCTTCGTCGACGGGCGCTACACCCTGCAGGCCGAGGCCGAGGTGGACGGCGACCTGTTCGCGCGCAGGCACCTGACCGAGGACCCGCCCACGGACTGGCTGGCCGCCCACGCCGGGACCGGCGGGCGCATCGGCTACGACCCCTGGCTGCACACCCCGGCGGCGGTGGCCCGGTTCCGCCGCGCCTGCGCCAAGGCCGGAGCCGAGCTGGTGCCCTGCGACGGCAACCCCATCGACGCCGTGTGGCCCGACCAGCCGCCGCCCCCCCTGTCACCGGTGGTGGTCCACGACCTGGCCCATGCCGGCGAAAGCTCGGCCGACAAGCGCCGCGCCATCGGCGAGAAACTGGCCGCCGACGGCCTGGACGCCGTGGTCCTGGCGGCGCCGGACTCGCTGGCCTGGCTGGCCAACCTGCGCGGCGCCGACGTGCCCTTCACCCCCCTGCCCCTGGGCTTCGCCGTGCTGCGCGCCAACGCCACGCTGGACCTGTTCCTGGACCCGCGCAAGGTGCCGCCGGCGACCCGCGCGGCCCTGGGCAACGGCATTTCCGTCAGCCCGCCCGACGCCTTCGGCCCGGCCCTGGACGCCCTGGGCACCGCCGGCCATTCGGTGGCCGCCGACCCCGACGCCACCCCGGCCTGGATCTTCGACCGCCTGCGCGCGGCCGGCGCCCGGGTGCGCGAGCAGGGCGACCCCTGCCAGGGCCCCAAGGCGCGCAAGAACGACACCGAGCTGGCCGGCATGCGCGCCGCCCACGGCCGCGACGGCCGCGCCCTGACCCGGTTCCTGGCCTGGCTGGCGCGGGAGGCCCCCGGCGGCGGCGTCACCGAGACCGCGGCGGCCGACCGGCTGGAGGCCCTGCGCCGCGAGAACGACCTGTTCCGCGGCCTCAGCTTCCCCACCATCTCGGGCTCGGGCGGCAACGGCGCCATCGTCCACTACCGGGTCACCCCGCGCACCGACCGGGCCCTGCAGCCGGGCGAGCTGTTCCTGGTGGACTCGGGCGCCCAGTACCTGGACGGCACCACCGACGTCACCCGCACCGTCGCCGTGGGCACCCCCAGCGACGAGATGCGGCACCGCTTCACCCTGGTGCTGAAGGGGCACATCGCGCTGGCCACCGCCGCCTTCCCCCAGGGCACCTGGGGCGGCCAGCTGGACGCCCTGGCGCGCCAGCACCTGTGGCGGGCGGGGCTGGACTTCGACCATGGAACGGGGCATGGGGTGGGCAGCTACCTGAGCGTCCACGAGGGTCCGCAGCGCATCTCCAAGCTGCCCAACAAGGTGGCCCTGGAACCGGGCATGGTGATTTCGAACGAGCCCGGGTACTACAAGACCGGCGCCTACGGCATCCGCATCGAGAACCTGGTCACCGTGGTGCCCCTGCCGGCGCCCGAGGGGGCCGAGCGGCCGCTGCTGGGGTTCGAGACCCTGACCCTGGCGCCCATCGACCGCCAATTGGTCGAGCCCGGGCTGCTGGACGACGGCGAGCGGGCCTGGCTGAACGCCTACCACGCCCGGGTGCGCGACGCCCTGCTGCCCGGCCTGGACGTCAGCGACGGCGACTGGCTGCGCGCGGTGACCGAACCGGTGTAGTCCCCGCCCCGCGACCCCCCGCACTGGACATCCTTCGGACCGCCGCCTATGGTTCCGGACCGGAGGGAGAGGGGAAAACGACAGTGACCAAGAAGAGCGCGCGCGCCGGAGCGCCGCCGCGGCCGTCGGAGGACATCGATTTCGACCTGTTGCCGGGCCTGGTCGGCTACAACCTGCGCCGCGCCCAGGTGGTCCTGTTCTCCAGCCTCTCCGGCGCCCTGACCGAGCTCGAACTGACCCCGGGCCTGTTCGGCCTGCTGGTCCTGATCGGCGCCAACCCGGGGCTCAGCCAGTCGGCCCTGGCCCGGGCCATGGGCATCGAGCGCTCGACCATGGTCGCCTCCATCGACGGGCTCGAATCCCGCGGCCTGGTCGAGCGGCGGCCGTCGCAGGTGGACCGCCGCTCCAACGCCCTGGTGCTCAGCCGCAAGGGCCGGACCCTGCTGAAGCGGGCCAAGGAGCTGGTCCAGGAGTGCGAGGAGGGCCTGTTCAGCGGCCTCGCCGACGCCGAGCGCGACACCCTGCGCCGCCTGCTGCGCCAGATCTGGTCGCGCCGCAACTGACTTCCCGCCACCCCCGTTCCACCGCATGCGCGCCATGCCGGAATACCGTTTGCGCGCCGCCGCCGGCGGGCCTATGGATTGATCCTGCACCCGCCCCCGGCAACCGCGCGGGGAGGCAACGATGGCCGACCGCACACACCGATTCAACTGGCGCTCCCTGACCGCGTTCATCGTCACCTGGGCCTTCCTGGTGGCCACGGTGACGGGCGTGGTGCTGTACATCGTGCCGCACGGCCGGGTCGCCTACTGGATCAACTGGACCCTGGCCGGCCTGGGCCGCACCGGCTGGGCCGACGTGCACATCCTGTTCGGCGCCGTGTTCATCGTCACCGGCGTCCTGCACCTGTACTTCAACTGGAAGCCGTTCAAGAACTACCTGGCGGAACGGGCCGGCGGCCACCTGCACCTGCGCCGCGAGCTGTGGGTGTCGCTGGCCGGCACCGTGGCCCTGGTGGTGCTGGCGGTGGGCCACCTGCCGCCGGCGAGCTGGCTGTTCGACCTGAACGAGCGGGTCAAGGGCGCCTGGGTCGCCAACCCGGCCTACGAGCCGCCCTACGGCCACGCCGAGGAGACCAGCCTGGCCGGCTTCGCCCGCCGCCAGGGCATGGACCTGGACCGGGTGACCGCCGAGCTGCGCGCCGCCGGCATCGCCTTCGCCGGGCCGCGGGCACGGCTGAAGGACATCGCCGCCGCCAACGGCATGACGGCCATGGGCCTGTACGCCGTGATCAGGAAGCTGGAGCCGCCGCCGGCGCCCCTGCCCGGCGGCGACGGCGGCGTCGCCGCCGCGGCCGTGGAGGCGCGCCTGGCCGGCAGCGGCATGGGCCGCAAGACCGTGGCCGACTTCTGCGCCGAGACCGGCCTGACCCCCGAGCTGGCAGCCGAGCGCCTGCGCGCCGCCGGCATCCGGTGGGACGGCGCCGACAAGCTGCGGTCCATCGCCGAGCGCCATGGCATGACCCCCATGGACCTGGCCAAGGTCATGCTGGCGGCGCGCTGACCGCCCCCCACCCCGCACCCGGCATCCGGCATCCGGCACCCCGGCCTTCCGCGCCGCCCGGCCACACGGTCCCTTGAGCGGGATCGGGGTTTGGTGTATACGGAAACGGTGAATTGTTCGTAAGGCGAACATTTTCCGGGGGGAGATGTCGATGCCGACGCGGAACCGACGACGGACCCGGGTGCCGTGAACGGCGCCGACGAGCTGCTGGGCCGGGCCCTGGCCCGGGGCCAGGCCGACGACCCGGCGATCCTGTTCGGTGACGAAACCGTCACCTACGGCGAGCTGGACCGCCGCGCGTCGCGCGTGGCCGGCGCCCTGGCGGGCCTGGGGGTGGTGCCGGACGACCGGGTGGTGGTGCTGGTCCACGACCGGCCCCAGTTCTTCGACGTCTACCTGGGGGCCATGAAGGCGGGCGCCGTGCCGGTGGCCATCAACCTGCGCTGCTCGGCCAAGGACCTGGCCTATGTCATCGCCGACAGCGGCTGTCCGGTGATCTGCCTGGACGCCGAGTTCCTGGACCTGTTCGACGAGGTGCGCGACGGCCTGGCCCGGGCGCCCCGGGTGATCGTCACCAACGGGCCGGCGCCCCGGGACCGCCCCGGCCACCATGCCCTGGCCGAACTGATGGCGGCGGCGGCGCCGGACTTCGCGCCGGTGCAGCGCGGCGCCGACGCCATGGCGTTCTGGATGTACACCTCGGGCACCACCGGCGCGCCCAAGGGCGCGGTGCACGCCCTGCGCGCCCTGACCGTGTGCGACGGGTACCTGCGCGGCGAGCTGGGCCTGGGGCGCGGCGACCGCCTGTTCTGCTCGTCCAAGCTGTTCTTCGCCTTCGCCATCGGCCACGTGCTGATGGCCGGGCTGCGCATGGGCGCCACCGCCGTGCTGTACGACGACTGGCCCTCGGCCGAGGCCATCGCCCAGGTGGTCGAGCGCCACCGCCCGACGGCCATGTTCAGCGTGCCCACCTTCTTCCGCAACCTGCTGCGCGAGGGGCTGGCCGACCGGCCCTGCTTCCGAGACGTGCGCCACTACGTCTCGGCCGGCGAAAAGCTGCCCGAACCCCTGTTCGAGCAGTGGCGGGCGCACACCGGCCACGAGATCCTGGAGGTCATCGGCGCCACCGAGGCGGCCTTCCCGTTCCTGGGCAACCGGCCCGGCCGGGTGCGGCCCGGCACCTGCGGCACCCCCATGCCCGGGGTCAAGGTGGAGCTGCGCGACGACGACGGCCAGGTTGTCACCGCCACGGGGGTGCCCGGCATCCTGTGGGTGAAGGCGGCCAGCCTGGCGCTCTGCTATTGGGGTCAGGACGAGAAATCGCGGGCCGTGTTCCGCGACGGCTGGTACTGCACCGGCGACATGTTCCTGCGCGACGCGGCCGGCTGCTACGCCCACCAGGGGCGCGGCGACGACATGCTGAAGATCTCGGGCCAGTGGGTCAGCCCGGCCGAGATCGAGGAGAGGGTGCTGACCGTGCCCGGGGTGTCCGAGGCGGTGGTGGTGGGGGCGCGCAACGCCGACGGGCTGGTGCGCCTGGCCCTGTTCGTGGTGGCGCCCGACTGCCGCGACCCGGCGGCACTGGAGCGCCAGATCATGGACACCTGCAAGGCGGGCCTGTCCATCTACAAGTGCCCGCGGCGGATTTTCGTGGTCGACGACCTGCCGCGCACCCCCACGGGCAAGGTGCAGCGCTTCGCCCTGCGCGACCAGGTGGCGGACGGCGGCTGACAGGCCCCGCCCCCACAAATGCTAAACCGGGCCCCTTTGACCTGGCCCGGTTTCGGTCGTCCTTGGTTTACTTGAAATCGATGGTCGGTCGGCCGGCGGTCCGCCGGCGCGCCAGGGCCGGCCTAGCGGCGGCGGATCTGGCGAATGACCACCGGCCGGCGGCCGGGAACCATCAGGCGCGTGGCCAAAACGGTACTGGACATACTGTCCTCCTTGCTTGTGTCTGTCATGACTATCTTCATTCCGGGTTTATATAGTCTTAATTCATGACGAAACAATGACACCCGGGCGTGTTTTTTCTGACGTTTTCTTGCCGGCGCCAAGAACCCGGCGAGATGTCGGCGCCGCCACTTGCGCTTGATTTGCGCCGATCCGGTTTGTTTTGACGACGGGACCCCGGGACGGCGGTTGTGGTAGACTGGCCGCCGGTGAGAACGGCGAGCGGAGCCCAGGCCATGGCCCTGTTCCGGAAGAAGATGCGCAAGATCCGGTCGGACGCGCCGCCCCAGGATCCCAACTGGGTGCGCGACGCGGCGGGCCGGTATCATCGCCTGCTGCAACTGGACCCCGAGGCCGCGGGCCTGGCCGGCACCGGCGGGGTGTACGTGATCTGGCACCGGGGCATGCGGCCGGCCTGGGTCTTCGTCGGCGCCGCCGACGACCTGGCCCGGGCCCTGCACGACGTCGCCGCCAACCCCGACGTGGTCGACCTGGAGTCCCGCGGCGGCCTGTTCGTCACCTGGTCGCTGACCCACGCGCCCTACCGGGCCGGGGTCGTCGCCTACCTGACCGAGCTGATGATGCCCCTGGTGGACAACCCGGCCGCGGTCGCGGCCGACCCCGTTCCAGTCCTGCCCCCCCAGGGGACCTGAGCCGGGAACCTGAGCCAGGAACCTGGGCCCCGGTCAGGCGGCCTCCAGCGAGGTGCGGCCGACGATCTCGACCACCTCCTCCATGATCGCCGACAGGTCGAAGTCTTTGGGCGTGTAGACCCGGGCCACGCCGGCGGCCAGCAGCGCGCGCGCGTCCTCGGGTGGGATGATGCCGCCCACCACCAGCGGCACGTCGTCCAGGCCGGCGGCCTTCATGCGCGCCAGCACGTCGGTGACCAGGGGCACGTGGGAGCCGGACAGGATGGAAAGGCCGACCACGTGCACCGCCTCTTCGAGCGCCGCGTTGACGATTTGCTCGGGGGTCAGGCGGATGCCCTCGTAGACCACCTCCAGGCCGCAGTCCCGCGCCCGCACGGCGATCTGCTCGGCGCCGTTGGAGTGGCCGTCCAGGCCCGGCTTGCCGACCAGCATCTTGATCGGCCGGCCCAGCCTGGCCGACACCGCCTTGACCCGGGCCCGGATGGCGGCCAGTTCGTCCAGGTCGGCCGCCGCGGCGGCGCCGACCCCGGTGGGGGCCCGGTATTCGCCGTACACCTCGCGCAGGGCGGCGCCCCACTCGCCGGTGGTGACCCCGGCGTGGGCGCAGGCGATGGACGGCTCCATGACGTTGCGGTCCTCGCGCGCGGCCCGCTTCAGGTCCTCCAGCGCGGCCGCGGCCTTGGCCTCGTCGCGGGCGGCACGCCAGGCCTGCAGGCCGGCGATCTGCTCGGCCTCGGCGCCCGGGTCCACGGTCAGGATGGCGCCCTCGCCCGTGGCCAGGGGCGATTCCTCGCCCTCGACGAACTTGTTCACCCCCACCACCACCTGCGCGCCGCCCTCGATGGCCAGCAGGCGGCGGGTGTTGGATTCGACCAGGCGGCTCTTCATGTAGCTCGACTCGATGGCCTCGACGGCGCCGCCCATCCCGTCGATGCGCGCCAGTTCGGCCTGGGCCGCCTGCTTGAGGTCGGCGACCTTGGCGTCGACCACGCGCGAGCCGTTGAAGATGTCGTCGTATTCCAGCAGGTCGGTCTCGAAGGCGACGATCTGCTGCAGGCGCAGGGACCACTGCTGGTCCCAGGGCCGCGGCAGGCCCATGGCCTCGTTCCAGGCCGGCAGCTGCACGGCGCGGGCACGGGCGTCCTTGGACAGCACCACGGCCATCATTTCCAGCAGGATGCGGTAGACGTTGTTCTCGGGCTGCTGCTCGGTCAGGCCCAGGGAGTTGACCTGCACGCCGTAGCGGAAGCGGCGGTACTTGTCCTCGGCGACGCCGTAGCGCTGGGCGGTGATCTCGTCCCACAGGTCGGCGAAGGCGCGCATCTTGCACATCTCGGTGATGAAGCGGATGCCGGCGTTGACGAAGAAGCTGATGCGGCCCACCACCTTGGGGAAGTCCGCCTCGGGCACCTGGCCCGACGCCTTGACCGCGTCCAGCACCGCCGTCGCCGTGGCCAGCGCATAGGCCAGCTCCTGCACCGGTGTCGCGCCGGCCTCCTGCAGGTGGTACGAGCAGATGTTGGTGGGGTTCCACTTGGGAACCTCCTTGTAGGTGAACGAGATGACGTCGCTGGTCAGCTTGAGGGACGGCTGCGGCGGGAAGATGTAGGTGCCGCGCGAGAGGTATTCCTTGATCACGTCGTTCTGGGTGGTCCCGGCCAGGTCGGCGCGGGCGGCGCCCTGGCGCTCGGCGGCGGCGATGTAGAGGGCCAGCAGCCACGGCGCCGGGGCGTTGATGGTCATCGACGTGTTCATCTTTTCCAGCGGGATGCCCTCGAACAGGGCCGCCATGTCACCCAGGTGGCAGATCGGCACCCCCACCTTGCCCACCTCGCCGCGGGCCAGCACGT
Source organism: Hyphomicrobiales bacterium (assembly GCA_024236415.1). Lineage (GTDB taxonomy): Bacteria > Pseudomonadota > Alphaproteobacteria > Rhodospirillales > JACKKN01 > JACKKN01. The sequence continues at coordinate 45,902 of JACKKN010000003.1, read as the reverse complement.
GGTCCGAGTCGTAGCCGGTCTGGGTCGGCAGGTCGAAGGCGATGGACAGGCCGGTCTGGCCGCGGTCCAGGTTCTTGCGGTACAGGGCATTGGAATCCTTGGCCGAACTGTGCCCGGAATAGGTCCGGATCAGCCACGGCCGGTCCTTGGGACGAGCCTGCGTGGTCCCCTGTGCGGTCCCCTGTGCGGTCCCCTGGGATGACGCCCCCGAAGGGGCCTTTTCGTTTTTTGCGCCTGCGAATGCATCGGTCATGGCGATTCCCCCGGCCGGGCCGGCTCCGTTTTGGTTGGTTGTGTCTAAGTGCTTGAAAAAACGTAAAAAATTCTTTAGAATATTTATGGTGAATAGCAAATGTACCAAATTGTGCATTGCGATGAAACCCGCGACATATTAAAACATTAGTTTGGGGGGTTGACCCCACGGAGGGGGTTCCGTGGCGGCAGGACGACCCCGTCGGCGGCGCGGCATTGCGTGAGGAGCGGAGAAGATGAGCAACACAGCGGCCCTGGACGAGGTATATCCGCAGCTCGAGAAGAAGGACCTGTACGAAATCGGCGAGATCCCGCCGCTTGGCCACGTGCCCAAGGAAATGTACGCCTGGGCCATCCGGCGCGAGCGGCACGGCCCGCCCGAAGAGGCCATGCAGTGCGAGGTGGTCAAGGTGCCCGAGCCCGACTCGCACGAGGTGCTGGTCATGGTCATGTCGGCCGGCGTCAACTACAACGGCGTCTGGGCCGGCCTGGGCATTCCCATCTCGCCCTTCGACTACCACAAGGCCGAGTACCACATCGCCGGGTCCGACGCCGCCGGCATCGTCTACAAGGTGGGCTCCAAGGTCACCCGCTGGAAGGTGGGCGACGAGGTGGTCGTGCACTGCAACCAGGTCAGCGGCGACGACGAGGAGTGCAACGGCGGCGACCCGATGCTGTCGCCCAGCCAGAAGATCTGGGGCTACGAGACGCCGGACGGCGCCTTCGCCCAGTTCACCTGCGTGCAGGCGCAGCAGGTCATGCCGCGGCCCAAGCACCTGACCTGGGAGGAGAGCGGCTGCTACGTGCTGACCCTGGCCACCGCCTACCGCATGCTGTTCGGCCACCGGCCGCACATCCTGGCGCCGGGGCAGAACGTGCTGGTGTGGGGCGCCTCGGGCGGCCTGGGGGCCTTCGCGGTGCAGCTCTGCGCCACCGTGGGCGCCAACGCCATCGGCATCATCTCGGACGAATCCAAGCGCGACTTCGTCATGGGCATGGGCGCCAAGGGCGTCATCAACCGCAAGGACTTCGACTGCTGGGGCCAGCTGCCCGACGTCGACGACGCCGCGGCCTACGCCGCCTACATGAAAAGCGTGCGCCCGTTCGGCAAGGCCATCTGGGACATCACCGGCAAGGGCAACGACGTGGACATCGTGTTCGAGCACCCGGGCGAGTCCACCTTCCCGGTCAGCTGCTTCCTGGTCAAGCGCGGCGGCATGGTCGTGTTCTGCGCCGGCACCACCGGCTACAACCTGACCTTCGACGCCCGCTTCGTGTGGATGCGCCAGAAGCGCATCCAGGGCAGCCACTTCGCCCACCTGAAGCAGGCCGCCGAGGCCAACCAGCTGATGGTCGAGCGGCGCCTGGATCCCACCATGTCCGAGGTGTTCGCCTGGGAGGACATCCCCAAGGCCCACACCAAGATGTGGAAGAACGTGCACAAGCCCGGCAACATGGCCGTGCTGGTGCAGGCCAAGCACCCCGGCCGCCGCACCCTCGAGGACGTGATCGAGGACATCTAGGACAAGCCTTGAAAGGCGCAGGCGGGATAAGGTAATATTTCTTACCTTATCCCGTTTTCCGTTCCAACCATGCGAAAAGATTGGGGTTTTTACGGTCGCAACAGCGAACTGGCGGAGGTCGGGCGGATCATTTCGTCGGGACGCTGGTTCTTTTGCCAGATCACCGGACGGCGCCGGATCGGCAAGACCACCCTGATCCGGCAGGCCCTGGCGGCGGCGCCGGAAAACCAGTTCTTCTATTTCCAGGTTCCCGACAGCGACGAACGGGGCGTGGTCCAGGCGTTCTGGGAGGCCTGGGAAGATTCGATGACGGGGCCGCTGGACGTGTTGGTTCCCCAGACCGTGCGCTCGTTCCCCGACATCGTGATGATGATCGAGGCCATGAACGGGATGGGGATCATCGTCATCATCGACGAGTTCCAGTATTTCCACCGCAAGTCCCTGTCCGCCTTCACGTCGTTCCTGCAGGGCGCCGTGGACCGCCTGCGCGACACCGGCCAGGGCGGGCTGTTCGTGCTCGGCTCGATCCACACCGAGATGATGGCCGTGCTGGAGGACCGCGGTTCGCCCCTGTTCAACCGGGTCACCGACCGCATCGCGCTCGACCACTGGGACTTCGAGACCCTGTTCGAGATGTTCGCCGTGCACGGGTCGCCGACGGGCACCACCAGCTCTTTCTCTGGGGCCTGTTCGAGGGGTGCCGAAATTCTACCGCGACGCCTTCGACCAGGGCGTGCTGTCCCTGGCCGACGATTACCGGCGCACGACCCTGCTGCGCCTGTTCTTCGAGGGCACCAGCCCCTGCGCGACGAGGCCACCAACTGGTTCCTGCGCGAACTGCGCGGCCGCTATGACAGCGTGCTCAAGATCCTGGCCAACAAGGGCCCCTGCCCGCTGAGCGACCTCAAGGCCGAGTACAGGCGCGCCGGCCCCGGCGGCGAGCAGCAGCTGGGCCAGTACCTGACCATCCTGATCGACCGCTACGCCATGGTCGAGAAGCTGCAACCGGTGTTCGCCGGTTCGGCCTCGCGCAAGGCGCGCTACGCCATCACCGACAACTTCCTGTCGGCCTGGCTGCGGGCCGTGGCGCGCAACGTGCAGATGGCGCGGGTCCAGCCCGTCGACCGCCCCTCGCCCGCGCCGACGACATGCTGCGCACCCACGAAGGATACGGTTTCGAGAAGATGGTGCGCGGGCTGACCGAGGAGGCGTCCCGGAAGGGCGTCGGCGACTTCCTGCTCACCGACCTGGTGCGCGGCTACTGGAACAAGGCCGACGGGTCGGACATCGAGATCGACCTGGTGGCCCTCAACGACGAGGACAGGGTCGTCCGCTTCGGTTCCTGCAAGCGCAGCGCCGCCGCCCATGACGCCAGCCAAGCACCCCGGCCGCCGCACCCTCGAGGACGTGATCGAGGACATCTAGAACGACACCCCGGGGCCGAACCGACCACATCCCGCCGGCCCCGGCTCAAATTCCGCGAACGTCCAGCGCCGTACCCGGCCGGCCCCGCCCAGGCGGCCGGCCCGCGCCGTTGCTAGGGAGGGAGCCCCATGACCGACAGCCTGATCCTCGACGACCTGATCATCGACGACCTGATCCCCACCTGCGCCGAGGCCCTGGAGAAGGCCGACGGGCTGATGGCCGCCACCCGGACGGCGGTGGCGGCGCGGGTCATGCGCGAGGGCCGCATCAGCGCCTCGGCCCTGGAGGCGGACCAGTTCGCCACCCACGGCTTCGCCTGGATGGCCACCTACGTCGAGGGCCTGCGCGAGATGCTGGGCTGGGCCCGGCGCCTGGAGGAGGCCGGCAAGTTCCACGAGCTGGAGCAGCTGTTGCTGCAGGCCGCCTACGGCGAGTACCTGGCGCAGCTGTACGGCGGCATCGCCATCAGCCAGGTCGAGATCGTGCGCCCGCGCGACATGGGGGTCGACACCAAGGCCGTGCACGAGTTCTTCAAGGGCGCGGTCAAGACCCTGATCTATGGCGGCAACCACAACGCCGTGCGCATGCGCATCGCGGTGCTGATCGAGGACGGCACCGAAACCGGCCATTACGGCGACCTGGGCCTGGACGAAACCCTGGAGATGGTGCGCGAGCAGTTCCGCCGCTTCGTCGTCGACCAGGTGGAGCCGCACTGCCACGAATGGCACCTGAAGGACGAGCTGATCCCCATGGAGGTGGTCAGGCAGATGGCCGAGATGGGGGTGTTCGGCCTGACCATCCCCGAGGAGTTCGGCGGCCTGGACATGGGCAAGACCGCCATGTGCGTGGTCACCGAGGAGCTGTCGCGGGGCTACATCGGCGTCGGCTCGCTGGGCACCCGGTCCGAGATCGCGGCCGAGCTGATCCGCCTGGGCGGCACCGACGACCAGAAGCAGAAGTGGCTGCCGCTGATCGCCAGCGGCGAGATCCTGCCCACCGCCGTGTTCACCGAGCCCAATACGGGGTCGGACCTTGCATCGCTGCGCACCCGCGCCGTGCGCGACGGCGACCTGTACAAGGTGACCGGCAACAAGACCTGGATCACCCACGCCGCGCGCACCGACGTCATGACCCTGCTGGCGCGCACCGACCCGAACGAGAAGGGCTACCGCGGGCTGTCCATGTTCCTGGCCGAGAAACCCCGCGGCACCGACGAGAACCCCTTCCCGGCCGAGGGCATGACCGGCGGCGAAATCCACGTCCTGGGCTACCGCGGCATGAAGGAGTACGAGCTGGGCTTCGACGGGTTCGAGGTCAAGGCCGAGAACCTGCTGGGCCAGGTCGAGGGCCAGGGCTTCAAGCAGCTGATGGCGACCTTCGAATCGGCCCGCATCCAGACCGCCGCCCGCGCCGTGGGCGTGGCGCAGAACGCCATGGAGCTGGGCCAGCGCTACGCCAAGGACCGGATCCAGTTCGGCAAGCCCATCTATTCCTTCCCGCGGGTCGCCGGCAAGATCGCCTGGATGGCGGTGGAGACCATGGTGGCGCGCCAGATCGCCTATTTCGCCGGCCGCCAGAAGGACAGCGACCGCCGCTGCGACATCGAGGCCGGCATGGCCAAGCTGCTGGCGGCCCGGGTCGCCTGGTCCAACGCCGACAACGCCCTGCAGGTCCACGGCGGCAACGGGTATGCCCAGGAGTATCCCATCTCGCGGGTCCTGTGCGACGCCCGCATCCTGAACATCTTCGAGGGCGCGGCCGAGATCCAGGCCCAGGTCATCACCCGCGGCCTGCTGTCGGGCCGCAACTGACGGAAACGGGCGCCGCCGCGGTCAGTCGGCCGCCGGCGCCGCCGCGCGCCTGGCGGCCTGGCCGGCCACCAGGCGGACCCTGCGCGGCGCCGCCATCCAGATGCACAGCACGGACACCAGGCTGAGCCCCATGCACAGCCAGAAGGCCGGCGCGTAGCTGCCGGTGACGTCGTAGATGTAGCCAGTGGCCCAGGGCCCGACCCCGGCGCCCACGTTGCCGCCCAGGCCGACGACGGCGAAGATGGTGGCGAAGCGCCGCCCGGCGAACAGGTCCGCCGGGATCGGCCCGTACAGCGACGCCAGCCCGTAGCCGAACAGGCCCTGCACCGCCACCATGGCCCCCAGCAGGACCATGCTGGGCCCGGCCTGCAGCAACAGCAGCAGGCCGTAGCAGGCGACGAAGCCCAGGGCGGCGATGGTGAAGGACAGTTCGCGGCCGATGCGGTCCGAAATGGCGCCGATGCCGATCTGCCCGGCGATGCCGCACAGGCCGACCAGGGCCAGGGCATCGGCTGCCAGAACACCGTCGAAACCCACGTCCAGCAGGTACTTGGTCTGGTGCACCTGTACCGAGTACCACACGAACAGGCCGCAGAAATAGCCGACGAAGATCCACCAGAAGGGTGCCGTGCGCAGGGCCTTGCCCAGGGTCCAGTCGGTTTCGGCCCAGGCCCGGTTGACCACGGGATCGGCCCTGGAACCACCCGAGGCGGTCGCCTCGTGGTCGTCGCCGTCCGGCAGCAGGCCCAAGTCCTGGGGCCGGCGGCGTTGCAGCCAGATGTTGAGCGGGATCAGCGGCAACGCAACCAGCGCCGCCATGGCCAGACAGGCGTAGCGCCAGCCTTCGCCATCGATCAGGTATTGAACCAGGCGCACCATGGGAAGCGCGCCGATACCCACGCCGGCAAACGCGATACCCACGGCCAGCCCGCGCCGGCGTACGAACCAGTTCGGCACGAACATGGAGTGGGAGATGTAGCTCATGGCGATGGAGCCCCCGACCACCAGCAGGCCGAGCGTGGCATACAGACCCAGGGGCGTGTCGATCTGGACGGCACCGATGAAGCCCAGCGACACCAGCACGGCGCCCAGGGGAATCACGGCGCGCGGCCCGAACCGGTCCATCAGCATGCCGACAATCGGCGTGAAGCCGGCCGAGGCCACGAAGCCGATCGAGAAGGCGGCGGCGGTGACCCCGCGCTCCCACCCGAATTCGGCCAGGATCGGCGGATACAGCAGCGAGAAGGCCGTGCGCACGTTGACCGAGATGGCCAGGGTCAGGAACGCGACCGCCACCACCGCCCAGCCGTAGAAGAAGGGCAGCGCCAGGGGCGGGCGGGCCGTCTTCACCGGCGCGCCCGGCAAACGGGGGGACCCGCCGCGGCGGGTCCCGGACCGGGATCACATGTTGGGATAGTTGGGGCCCTCCCCGCCCTGGGGAGTGACCCAGGTGATGTTCTGGGTCGGGTCCTTGATGTCGCAGGTCTTGCAGTGGACGCAGTTCTGGGCATTGATCTGCAAGACCTGGCCCTGGCCCTCGGGGTTGTCCACGAACTCGTACACCCCGGCCGGGCAGAACCGCGCCTCGGGCCCGGCGTATTCGGCCAGGTTGACCGTGACCGGCACCGAATCGTCGGTCAGCCGCAGGTGGCAGGGCTGCTCCTCCTCGTGGTTGGTGGCCGAGAACGAGACGTTGGTCAGCTTGTCGAAGGTCAGCACGCCGTCGGGCTTGGGGTAGTCGATGGGCTTGCAGTCCTTGGCCTTCTTCAGCGACTCGTGGTCGGTGCCGTGGTGCTTCAGGGTCCAGGGCGCCATGCCGCGCAGGATCAGCTGGTCGATGCCGGTGTACATGGTGCCGCCCCACAGGCCCCACTTGAACGACGGGCGCACGTTGCGCGCGGCGCGCAGCTCGGCATGGACCCAGGCGCCCTTGAAGGCGTCGGCGTATTCGGTCAGCTCGTCGCCGGCGCGGCCGGCGGCGATGGCCGCGGCGGCGGCCTCGGCGGCCAGCATGCCCGACTTCATGGCCGTGTGGGTGCCCTTGATCTTGGGCATGTTCATGGTCCCGGCCTCGCAGCCCAGCAGGGCGCCGCCGGGGAAGGTCAGCTTGGGCAGGCACTGGTACCCGCCCTCGTTCAGGGCCCGGGCGCCATAGGCGATGCGCCGCCCGCCCTCGAAGGTGGGGCGGATGTCGGGGTGGGTCTTGAAGCGCTGGAATTCCTCGTAGGGGCTGAGGTAGGGGTTCGAGTAGTCGAGCCCGACCACGAAGCCCACGGCCACCAGGTTGTCGTCCAGGTGGTACAGGAACGAGCCGCCGTAGGTGTCGGCGGGCAGGGGCCAGCCGGCGGTGTGCATGACCAGGCCGCGGCGGTGGTTCTCGGGCTTGACCTCCCACAGCTCCTTGATGCCGATGCCGTAGGTCTGGGGCTGCCCCACCTGCAGGTCGAAGTGGGGCTTCAACTGCTTGCCCAGGTGGCCGCGGCAACCCTCGGAGAACAGCGTGTACTTGGCGTGCAGCTCCATGCCCGGCTCGTGGTTGGGGCCGGGGGTGCCGTCCTTCAGCAAGCCCATGTCGCCGGTGGCGATGCCCTTGACCGAGCCGTCGTCGTTGAACAGCACCTCGGCGGCGGCGAAACCGGGGTAGATCTCGACCCCCATGGCCTCGGCCTGCTCGGCCAGCCAGCGGCAGAAGTTGCCCAGGCTGATGATGTAGTTGCCCTTATTGTGCATGGCCGGCGGCATGAACAGCGCCGGCACCGGGATGGCGCTGGCGGTGGTCAGGATCTTCATCTTCTCGGCCGTGACCGGGGTGTTCAGCGGCGCCCCCTTGTCGGCCCAGTCGGGGACCAGCTCGTTGAGCGCGCGGGGTTCCAGCACCGCGCCTGACAGGATGTGGGCGCCCACCTCGGAGCCCTTCTCGACCACCACCACGGACAGCTCCTGCCCGCTGTCCTGGGCCACCTGCATGAGGCGGATCGCCGCGCTGAGCCCCGACGGGCCGGCGCCGACGATCACCACATCCACTTCCATGGCTTCCCGTTCCATGACCTTGTCCCCCTCTGTCAGTACGATGGCGTCATGAATAGCCTAGAACCGGTCTTCCGAGAAACCAACGATGTCGTCGGCGCCGTCGCGGATGACGGCCAGGCGCATGCGGGCTTCGGGCATGACGTTGCTGGCATAGAACCGGGCGGTGGCGATCTTGGCGCGCAGGAAGTCCGCGTCGCCGTCGCCGTCCTGCAGCTTGCGCGCCGCCGCCAGGGCCGCCCGCGCCATCTGGTGGCCGCCCAGGACCGTGCCCATCAGGCGCAGGTAGGAGTACGCCGCCGCCGCCGGGCCCAGGGGATCGGCGGCGCCGCGTTCCAGCAGCCAGTCGGTGGCCGCCTGGGCGGCCTCGACCCCGTCGGTCAGGGCGGCGCGCAGGGTGGCGAAGTCCTCGCCGCCGGTGGGCGCCAGCTCGTTGGCGAAGTCCCGCGCCGCGCCGATCACGTCCCGCGCCACCCGGCCGCCGTCGCGCAGCACCTTGCGGAACACCAGGTCGTTGGCCTGGATGCCGCTGGTGCCCTCGTAGATGGTGGTGATGCGCGAGTCGCGGTAGAACTGGGCGGCGCCGGTTTCCTCGATGAAGCCCATGCCGCCGTGCACCTGGACCCCGACCGAGGTCAGCTCGACCCCCACCTCGGTGCCCCATCCCTTGACGATGGGGGTCAGGAACTCGATCCGCGCCTGGGCGGCGGCGCGGTCCCCGGGGTCGGCGGCACGGGCGGCGCGGTCCATGTTGGCGGCGCAGACATAGGCCAGGCCGCGCATGGCCTCGATCTGGCTCTTCATCATCAGCAGCATGCGGCGCACGTCCGGGTGGCCGACGATGGCCGCCCCCGGCTGGCCGCCCAGGGGCTTGCCCTGGACCCGGTCGCGGGCATAGGCCAGGGCCTGCTGGTAGGCGCGCTCGGCCATGGCCAGGCCTTGCAGGCCGACGTCGAACCGGGCCCGGTTCATCATCACGAACATGTACTCCAGGCCCCGGTTCTCCTCGCCCACCAGGTAGCCCACGGCGCCGCCGTTGTCGCCGAAGCTCATGACCGCCGTGGGGCTGGCGTGGATGCCCAGCTTCTCTTCCAGCGACACGCAGCGCAGGTCGTTGCGCTCGCCCAGGCTGCCGTCGGCGTTGGCCAGGAACTTGGGCACCACGAACAGCGAGATGCCCTTGACCCCCTCGGGCGCGTCGGGGGTGCGGGCCAGGACCAGGTGGACGATGTTCTCGGTCATCTCGTGGTCGCCGTAGGTGATGAAGATCTTCTGCCCGGTGATGCGGTAGTGGTCGCCCTCAGGCACCGCGCGGGTGCGGATGGCGGCCAGGTCCGAGCCGGCCTGGGGCTCGGTCAGGTTCATGGTGCCGGTCCACTCGCCGGTCATCATGCGCGGCAGGTAGAACTCCTTCTGCTGCGGCGAGCCGTTGCGCTCGATGGCGTCCATGGCGCCCTGGGTCAGCAGGCCGTTCAGGGAGAAGGCCAGGTTGGCGGCCTGCCACATCTCGGTCACCGCCGCGCCCAGGGTCGACGGCAGGCCCTGGCCGCCGTACTCCGGGTCCCCCGACAGGCCCAGCCAGCCGCCGGCGCTGACCTCGTCGTAGGCCTCCTTCCAGCCCGCGGCGACGCGCACCTTGCCGTCCACCAGGCGCGCGCCCTCGGCGTCGCCGCTGGCGTTCAGGGGCGCCAGCAGGTCGGACGCCACCTTGCCGGCCTCCTCCAGCACGGCGTCGACCACGTCCCAGGTGGCCTCCTCCAGGCCCGGCAGGGCGGCGATGGAGTCGTAGTCGGCCAGGGCCTCGAGGGCGAACCTCATGTCCTTGACGGGGGCGGAATAGCTGGGCATGGCGGATCTCTTTCCTTGGGATGTCTAAGTGTGGCCTTGGGATGTCTAAGTGTGGCCTTGGGATGTCTAAGTGTGGCCTTGGGATGTCTACGTGTGGCCTTGGGATGTCTGCGTGTGGGGCCTAGGCGTCGCGCAGCTCGCGGCGCAGGATCTTGCCGACGGTGGACTTGGGCAGTTCGTCCAGGAACACCACCTGCTTGGGCGTCTTGTAGGGGGTCAGGCGCTCGCGGCACCAGGCGCGGACTTCGTCCGCCTCCAGGGCGCTGTCGGGCTTCTTGACCACGAACACCTTCACCGCCTCGCCGGTGTCGTCGTCGGGCACGCCGACGCAGGCGGCCTCGACCACGTCGGAGTGGCCGGCCAGGACCGCCTCGATCTCGTTGGGATAGACGTTGAAGCCCGAGACCAGGATCATGTCCTTCTTGCGGTCGACGATGGTGAAGTAGCCGCGGTCGTCGACCACGGCGATGTCGCCGGTCTTGAAGTAGCCGTCCGGGGTCATCACCGCGGCGGTCTCGTCGGGCCGGTTCCAGTACCCCTTCATGACCTGCGGCCCGCGGGCGCAGATCTCGCCCGGCTCGCCCATGGCCACCTCGTTGCCGTCGTCGTCGCGCAGGGACAGGTCCGTGGCCGGCACCGGCACGCCGATGGTGGCGGTGAAGGTGTCGTTGGTCAGCGGGTTGATGGTCAGCACCGGCGAGGTCTCGGACAGGCCATAGCCCTCGTGGATCATGCAGCCGGTCAGGGCCTTCCAGCCCTCGGCCACGGCGGCCTGGATGGCGGCGCCGCCGCCCAGGCACATGCGCAGCTGCGAGAAGTCCATCTCGCGGAACGCGGGCACGTGCTGCAGGCCGTTGTACAGGGTGTTGACCCCGGTCATGGCCGTGAAGGCACGGCCCTGCAGCGCGCCCAGGAAGGCCGCCATGTCGCGCGGGTTGGGGATCAGCAGGTTGCAGCCGCCGGCGTTGAAATAGATGAACAGGTTCACCACCAGGGCGAAGATGTGATACAGCGGCAGCGCCGTGACGATCAGCTCCTCGCCCTCGATGATCTTGGGCGCCAGCCATTCCTCGCACTGGTGTACGTTGGCGGTGACGTTGCCGTGGGTCAGCATGGCGCCCTTCGACAGGCCGGTGGTGCCGCCGGTGTATTGCAAAAAGGCCAGGTCGTCGCCGGTGACGGCGATGGGCGCGAAATCCATGCCGGCGCCGTCCTGCACCGCCTGGTGGAACCAGGTGACCTCGCCCAGACCGGCCGGCGTCTCGGGCCGGGCGGCGGCCGGCAGGAACAGGTCCTGGGGCCCGATCAGCAGCACCTTGTCCAGGTCCAGCCCGCCGGCCACGGCGGCGAAGGTGGGCGCCACGGCGGTGAACACGATCATGGCCTTGGCCTGGGAATCGCGAAGCTGGTGCTCCAGCTCGCGCGGGGTGTACAGCGGGTTGACGTTGACCACGGTGCAGCCGGCGCGCAGGGCCCCCATCATGGCCACCGGGAAGGCCGGCAGGTTGGGGGTCATCAGGGCGATGTTGTCGCCCTTGCCCAGGCCCATCTCGCGCTGCAGGTAGGCGGCAAACTGGCGCGACAGGGTGTCGATCTCGCCGAAGGTGAAGACCCGGCCGGCGCACTCGATGCAGGGCTTGTCCCGGTACCTGGCGAACTTGTCCTCGATCAGCGACACCAGGTCGGTGAAGGGGAATTGGGCGATGTCCTTGGGGACACCGTCCGAATACTGCGACAGCCAGATGCGTTCCATGTTCGTCCTCCCGTGGACCGGACCTTGGCGGCCCGGCGTTGTTGGCGGTTTACCCCGTCCCGCGATTCCCGTCCCGCGATCCCCGGTCAGCGGGACCATAGCGGCGGCGCGGCGGGATTTCTTGTTATTTCCTGCCGAAAATTTGATAATTCACGACAAATTTCCGACGGTCGTTTTCCCGGGGGCAGTCTACACCGAAATGACGCCCAGCAAGAGCGAAGTCGCCGACAAAACGACGCCGCCGGCGCCGCCGGCGCTGCCCCTGGTGGACGGCCTGGCCTGGAGCGGCTTCGACCGCGCCCTGCGCCGCGCCCCGGGCGGCGGCGAGGCGGTGTTCCGCCGCATCGGCGTGCCCCTGGCCACCATCGGCCGGCCCGGCGGCGCCGAGCCCCTGGCCAGGTACGCGGCCTTCTTCGAGGCCGGCGCGCGGGCCCTGGACGATCCCCTGTTCGGCCTGCGCCTGGGGGCGGTGACCCGCCCCGCCCGCGCCGGCCTGCCCGGCTACGTCACCGTCAACTCGCCGACCCTGGCGGCGGCGGCGGCCAACCTGGGGCGCACCCTGCCGGTGCTGGTGGACGGGGTCGACATCACCCTGCAGCGGGACGACGACGGCGCCCGGGTGCGCCTGTCGCCGCCGGTGGCGGTGGACGGGCCGGGCGACCGGTTCGCCGACCATTCGGTGGCCTTCGTGGTCAGCATGCTGCGCGGGGTCATGGGGCGGCGCTGGTCGCCGGTACGGGTCGCCTTCCGCCACCCGGCGCCGCGCCAGACGTCGCTGTACCGGCTGGTGTTCGGCTGCCCGGTGGACTTCGGCCAGGGCGGCGACGCGGTGGTGCTGGACCCGGCCCAGCTGGACCGGCGCAACACGCGCGCCGACCGGTTCCTGCTGGCCCTGCTGCTGCACGCGGCGGACGAGCGCCTGGCCGCCCTGCCGCGGCGCCGCGACTTCGCCGCCGCCCTGCGCGCGGTCCTGGCCGACGGCCTGGCCCGCGGCACCCCGACCCTGGACTTCGCCGCCGCCCGCTTCGGCCTCGCCCCGCGCACCCTGCAGCGGCACCTGAAGGCCCGCGGCCTGGGCCTGCGCGCCCTGCTGGACCAGGTGCGCCTGGACCAGGCCCGGCGCCTGCTGGCCGACGGCGACCTGCCGGTCACGGCCATCGCCTTCCGCCTCGGCTATGGCGAGGTGTCGGCCTTCTCCCGCGCCTTCGAACGCTGGACCGGCCAGGCGCCCAGCCGCTACCGCAGGTCGGCGGCGCCGCGGTAGGCCGGTTTGGCCTCGGCGGCCGGCGCCGCCTTGCGCGCCGGGGTATCCTCGAACTCGGGCGGCGGCGGGCCGGCGCGCTGGGCGCAGTCGGTGCGCGGGCACAGGTGGCAGGCGACCCCCACCGGGGTCAGCACGCCGGCCGACTCGACGTTCAGGCCGTCGGCGTAGGCCATGCGCCCCATGTCGCTGATCTCGCAGCCGATGCACACCGAGAAATGGCTCTTGGGCTGGGCGTGGCCCAGGCTGGGCTTGGTCACCGTGCGGGCGATGGAGAAATAGCGGCTGCCGTCGGGCATCTGCCCCACCTGGCGCCGCACCTGCCCCGGCGACAGGAAGGCGCCGTGCACGATCCAGCGCGGACAGGGGCTGCCGTAACGCGGGATGCGCAGGCCCGAGGCGCTGAACCGCTTGGAGATGTTGCCGGCGATGTCGACCCGGATCAGGTGCAGGGGGATGCCCTCGGCGCCGGGCCGGCGCAGGCCGGTCAGGCGGTGGGCCACCTGCTCGAAGCCGGCGCCGAAGCGGTGCTGCAGTTCCTCGACGTCATAGCGGCTGTCCTCGGCCGCCTCCAGGAACGGGTCGTAAGGCATCAGGCAGGCGGCGGCGAAGTACCGGGCCAGGGCGGCGCGGGCCCCGGCGCGGGCCTTCTCGGTCGGCAGTTCGGAGCCCCGGGCCAGGGAGTCAAGCAGGTCGCCGTGCTCCAGGTGCGCCACCAGCCGGGCCAGGTGGAAGGCCAGGCTGGACGGCGCCAGGGCGCGCGACAGCAGCAGGTGGCGGCGGCCCTCGTCATAGGCGGTGGAGCGTGCCTTGAGGGCCTCGCCGGAACCGATCTCGACGGTCACCCCGTGGCGCCGGCCCAGGTAGTCGGCCAGCGCCGGGAACAGCACCGCCCCCTCCAGCCCGGCGGCCCGGCGCAGGTCGCCGGCCACCGTCTCAAGGTCGGCGAAGTGGTTGCCGCGGCGCTGCACGAAATCGGCCACCGCCTCGCCCGGGGACGGGTTGCGCGCCGCCCCGCCCAGCCCGTCGCCGCCGAGGCCGTCGCCGCCCAGGATGCCCAGCATGTCGGTCACGGTCTCGGTCAGGTTCTCACTCTCGTCCAGCAGGATGCGCAGGAAGCTGCGCCGCTCCTCGGGGTCCAGGTCGATGTTGTCGTGCAGGATCTCGGAGAACGAGCGGATCGAGGTCAGCAGGGTGCGCAGGCGGTAGGCCGAGCCCGACAGGATGGGGTCCTGGGCCAGGCGCTCGGTCATCACCTGCAGCTCGCCCTGGGCGGTGCGGTAGGCGGTGTAGGTCTTGGCCATGGCGTGGCACAGGTCGGGCGCGTCGGCCACCATCTGGCCGATGTCGGCCTCGGACACGCTGAGGTCCTGGTGCAGGGGGTCGTTCAGGGCCTCGGTGATCTCGCCGATCAGTTGGCCCTCCTGCTGCGGCGAGAAGATCTGCGGGTCCACGTTCAGGATCTGGCTCAGGCGCAGCAGCAGGGGCACGGTCAGGCTGCGCCGGTTGTGCTCGATCAGGTTCAGGTAGCTGGCCGAGATTCCCAGCTTGTCGGCCAGGTTCACCTGCGACAGGCCGCGCTCCCGCCGCAGCCGCCGCAACCGCCCACCCAGCAACACGTTCTTGGCCATTCCGTCCGTTCCAACCGCCCGAAAATTTTACACAATTTACAAATTTACCAGAAAATCTTTCCAGGCTTCACATAAAAAATACAATAAAAACAAAAGTTTGTCGACAGCTGCCCATGATATGTGAAAATTATTTACGGGTCAAAACCGATAAACGCGGACGCGGGTTTGACGCCCGAAAAGGCGTCGGCGCGCAACCGCCGTCCACCCCGCCGGCGGACCCCCCGCACCGGCCGGGCGGGCATGACACATAAAACCGAAAGGGAGTCTAAGAATGACCAAACGCGATTCCGACAATCCCCAGGGTTTCTCCCGCCGCCAGGCGCTGAAACTGGGGGCCGTGTCGACGGTTGCCGTGGGCGCGCCCGCGTTCTTCACGCGCAACGCCTGGGCCGAGAATTTCCGCAACGATCCCGGCAACGCCAGCTCGGTGACCTTCGGCTTCAACGTGCCGCAGACCGGCCCCTACGCCGACGAGGGCGCCGACGAGCTGCGCGCCTACAAGCTGGCCGTCAAGCACCTGAACGGCGAGGGTGACGGCGGCATGCTGAACACCATGACGCCCAAGCACCTGAAAGGTAACGGCGTGCTGGGCAAGAAGGTGGTCTACGTCACCGGCGACACCCAGACCAAGTCCGACGCCGCCCGCGCCTCGGCCAAGCGCATGATGGAAAAGGACGGCGTGATCATGATCTCCGGCGGTTCGTCGTCGGGCGTGGCCGTCGCCGTGCAGGGCCTGGCCCAGGAGATGGGCGTCATCTTCATGTGCGGCCTGACCCACTCCAACGACACCACGGGCAAGGACAAGAAGCGCTACGGCTTCCGCCACTTCTTCAACGCCTACATGTCCGGCCGCGCCCTGGGCCCGGTGCTGAAGGAGGAATACGGCAACCAGCGCCAGGCCTACCACCTGACCGCCGACTACACCTGGGGCTGGACCCAGGAGGAGTCGATCAAGAACACCACCGAGGAACTGGGGTGGAAGACCACCGCCACGGTGCGCACCCCGGTCGGCGCCGGCGACTTCTCGCAGTACATCACGCCGGTGCTGAACTCGGGCGCCGACGTGCTGATCCTGAACCACTATGGCAAGGACATGATCAACTCCTTGACCCAGGCGGTCCAGTTCGGCCTGCGCGACAAGCAGGTCAACGGCAAGAACTTCGAGATCATCGTGCCCCTGTTCTCGCGCCTGATGGCGCAGGGCGCCGGTGACAACATCAAGGGCATCCTGGGCACCACCAACTGGAACTGGTCGCTGCAGGACGACGCCTCGAAGGCCTTCGTCAAGTCCTTCGGCCAGGAATACGGCGCCCCGCCGTCCCAGGCCGCGCAGACCTGCTACGTCCAGGCCCTGCTGTACGCCAACGCCTGCGAGATGGCCGGCACCTTCTACCCGCCCGAGGTCATCAAGGCCCTGGAAGGGTTCAAGTTCGACGGCATGGGCAACGGCCCGACCGAGTACCGCGCCGCCGATCACCAGTGCTTCAAGGACGTCCTGGTGGTGCGCGGCAACGAGAACCCCAGCAGCCAGTTCGACCTGCTGAAGGTGGTCAAGATCGTGCCGCGGTCGCAGGTCGAGTACGACCCCAAGATCTTTGGTGGCGACCTGGGCCCCTACAAGGTCTGATCCGACCCCTCTCGGTGCCGGCCGCGGACCCCGCGGCCGGCATCATTGCGCCGCCCCGGCGGCAAAACGATTGTGCTGGTCCCCCCGCGGACGACCCCCGGCCGGGGCGGCCGCGCAGAAGGTTGATCGAGAATGGACGCGTTCCTGCTGCAGGTTCTCAACGGGCTCGACAAGGGCGGCGCCTACGCGCTGATCGCCCTCGGCCTGACCCTCGTCTTCGGAACCCTGGGCGTCGTCAACTTCGCCCACGGCGCCCTGTTCATGCTGGGCGCCTTCTGCGCCGTCAGCCTGCAACAGCTGCTGACCATCTCGAAGAAGATCAAGGACCCCAGCGTCACGTTCTTCGACGCCTTCAAGGAAACCCCCTACATGGAGATCTGGTTCGGTGACGCGGGCACCGCCATCATCTCCTATTCGGTGCCGCTGTCGATCCTGCTGGCCATACCGGTGATGCTGCTGGTGGGCCTGATCATGGAGCGCGGCCTGATCCAGTTCTTCTACAAGCGCAGCCACGCCGAGCAGATCCTGGTCACCTTCGGCCTCGCCATCGTGATCCAGGAGCTGATCAAGGTCGCCTTCGGCGCCAACCCGATCCCCCAGGCGGCGCCGCCCATCTTCGCCGGCACCGCCCCGGTGGGGCATTGGATCGGCCTGGGCGACGCCGTGGTCTATCCGTGGTGGCGCATGATCTACCTGTTCTTCTCGGGCGTGGTGATCTTCGCCGTGTTCGCCTTCCTGCGCTACACCACCTACGGCATGGTGGTGCGCGCCGGCATGGCCGACCGCGAGACCGTGGGCCTGCTGGGCATCAACATCCAGCGCCGCTTCACCATCGTGTTCGGCATCGCCGCCGTGGTCGCCGGCCTGGCCGGGGTCATGTACACGCCGATCCTGCCGCCCGACTACCACCTGGGCATGGAGTTCCTGGTGCTCAGCTTCGTGGTCGTGGTGGTGGGCGGCATGGGCTCGCTGCCGGGCGCCGTGTCAGCCGGGTTCCTGCTGGGCATCCTGCAGTCCTTCGCCTCCATGAACGAGGTCAAGAACATCTTCCCCGGCATCGACCAGATCATCATCTACCTGGTGGCGGTGGTCATCCTGCTGGTCCTGCCGCGCGGCCTGATGGGCCGCAAAGGGGTGATGGAGAGCTGACATGAGCATCCCCTCGCCCCGCAACGACTGGATCCTGATGGCCGTGTTCACGGCGGCCGTGCTGGCCATGCCGGTGTGGCTGGCGCCCATCGGCGCCGCCTACCCGGACCTGTTGCAGAAGTTCGCCATCTTCGGCATCTTCGCCATCGGCTTCAACATCCTGTTCGGCCTGACCGGGTACCTGTCCTTCGGCCATGCCGCCTTCCTCGGCGTCGGATCCTACGCCGCCGTGTGGTCGTTCAAGCTGCTGACCATGAACGTGCTGCCGGCGGTGCTGTTCGGCACCGTCCTGGCCGGCCTGTTCGCGGTGCTGATCGGGTTCGTCAGCCTGCGCCGCTCGGGCATCTACTTCTCGATCCTGACCCTGGCCTTCGCGCAGATGTCCTACAACCTGGCCTATTCGGTGCTGACCCCCATCACCAACGGCGAGACCGGCCTGCAGCTGACCCTGCAGGACCCGCGGGTCATCGACAACGCCATCTCGGCGCCCGGCGAGGGCCTGCCCTGGACCGAGCTGTTCGGCATCAAGATGAGCGGCTATCCCGGCTTCTACTTCTGCGCCGTGATGCTGATCATCGCCTTCTTCATCTCCCTGCGCATCTTCCGCTCGCCGTTCGGCATGATGCTGCTGGCCATCAAGTCCAACCAGACGCGCATGAGCTACACCGGCTTCAACACCCGGCCGTATCTGCTGGTGGCCTTCGTCATCTCGGGCATGTACGCCGGCCTGGCCGGGTCGCTGCTGGCGGTCACCGACCCCCTGGCCGGGGCCGAGCGCATGCAGTGGACGGCGTCGGGCGAGGTGGTGCTGATGACCATCCTGGGCGGCGTCGGCACCCTGGTGGGGCCCATGCTGGGGGCCGGCATCATCAAGTACTTCGAGAACATCTTCTCGGCCTACAACGACCAGATCCTGCACGGCATCTTCGCCGCCCTGCCCGACGGCATCGAGGCCGTGGTGGTGGCCGTCACCGGCCTGTTCGTGGGCGAGGGCTGGCACCTGACCCTGGGCGCCCTGTTCATGATCATCGTCATCTTCCTGCCCGGCGGCCTGGTCGAGGGCGCGCGGCGGATCAAGAGCTTCTTCGTCAGACGGTCGCTGCGCCGCCACGGCATCCGCACCGACCAGCCGGTCACGAGGGTCTGAAGCCATGGGCAAAATCATCCTGGACGTGAGCGACGTGCAGATGCGCTTCGGCGGCCTGATGGCGCTGAGCGACATCAACCTGCAGATCGAGGAGGGCAAGACCCACGCCATCATCGGGCCCAACGGGGCCGGCAAGTCGACCCTGCTGAACGTCTGCGTCGGCCGCCTGCAGCCCAACCACGGCACGGTCATGTTCGAGGGCACGACCCTGACCGGCAAGACGCCCTACGAGATCAACCAGGTCGGCGTGGCGCGGGTGTTCCAGACTCCCGAGATCTTCCCCGAGCTGACCATCCTGCAGAACGTCATGGTGCCGGCCTTCGCCAAGCGCGACGGCACCTTCAGGTTCAATGCCGGCGGCAGCCTGTTCGGCGAGCGGCAGATCCGCGAGGAGGCCGAGCACGTGCTGGAGGACCTGGGCCTGACCGAGCAGCGCCACCACGTGGCCGGCAGCCTGTCGCGCGGCGACAAGCGGCGCCTGGAACTGGCCATGTGCCTGGTGCAGCACCCGCGCCTTTTGCTGCTGGACGAGCCCACCGCCGGCATGTCGCGCGCCGACACCAACCGCACCATCGAGATCCTGAAGCGGATCAAGGAGCGCGGCATGACCAAGGTCATCATCGAGCACGACATGCACGTGGTGTTCAGCCTGGCCGACAAGATCTCGGTCCTGGCCCAGGGCCGCATCATCGCCGAGGGCGCGCCCGACGACGTGCGCGGCAACCCCAAGGTCCAGGAAGCCTACCTGGGTGGAGCCCACCTATGAGCGACGACGCCCACAAGCACGAGAACCTGATCGAGGTTCCCGCCGGCACCCCCACCGCCCACAAGGTGGTGGCCCAGGGCTCGGCCCCGGCCTTCTTCTCGGCCTGGGACCTGCACGCCTATTACGGCGAGAGCTACATCGTGCAGGGGGTCAGCTTCGACATCCGCGAGGGCGAGATCGTCGCCCTGCTGGGCCGCAACGGCGCCGGCAAGACGTCGACCCTGCGCGCCATCGCCCGGGTCGACACGCCCGAGCTGCGCCACGGCGAGATCTGGCTCGACCACCAGCCCCTGCACACCATGAAGTCGTGGCAGGCGGCGCGCCTGGGGGTCGGCCTGGTGCCCGAGGACCGGCGCATCATCGCCGGCCTGACGGTGGAGGAGAACCTCAAGCTGTCTCAGATCGCCGAGCCCGTGGGCTGGTCCATCGAGCGCATCTACGAGCACTTCCCGCGCCTGGCCGAGCGCCGCGACCAGGAGGCCGTGACCATGTCCGGCGGCGAGCAGCAGATGCTGGCCGTGGCCCGGGCCCTGGCCCGGGACATCAAGCTGCTGTTGCTGGACGAGCCCTACGAGGGCCTGGCGCCGGTGATCGTGCACGAGATCGAGCGCATCCTGGAAGGCGTCAAGGAGCTGGGCATCACCACCGTGATCGTCGAGCAGAACGCCATCGCCGCCCTGCACCTGTCGGACCGGGCCATCATCCTGGACATGGGCGAGGTGGTGTTCGAGGGCAGCGCCCAGGAAGTGCTGGACAATGCCGACATCCGCAACGAATACCTGGCCATCTGACCGCGCCCGCCCCGCCATCCCGACGGCCTGAACCCGGCCCGCCGACGCCCATGCCGGCGCCCGTGCCGGCGCCCGCGCGCGGGCGCACGGGCCCATTGGAAAAGCCCAGGCAATTCCGGTAGAATGCCGCTCCGATCCGGCACCCCGCCCGACGGCCCTTCCGCGGCCACCCGCCACCCGAAGCGGGCCGCGCGCCGCCGAACCACCGCGGGAACATCCGGAGCCTTGAGGAGACGGCCGCGCGATGACGCATTCGGTTTTGGTGGTGGAGGACGAACCGAACATTGTCCTGTCGCTGAAGTTCGTGCTGAAGCAGGCCGGATTCAACGTGCGCGTGGCCGAGGACGGCGCCCAGGCCATCACCGAGATCGAGCGCGACACCCCCGACGCCGTGCTGCTGGACATCATGCTGCCCAAGCGCGACGGCTTCTCGGTGTGCGAGGCCATCCGCGCCAACCCGGCCTGGTCGGCGATCAAGATCATCGTCCTGTCGGCGCGCAGCCGCGAGGCCGACAAGGAAAAGGCCCTGGCCGTGGGCGCCGACGACTTCATCACCAAGCCGTTTTCCACCCGCGACCTGGGCAACCGGGTGAAAAGCCTGATCGCCGCCGGCGCCGGCGAAGCCTAGGACCCTGATATCATGGCAGGAATGAAGCGCGCGGGCCGCAAGACCGAGTGGTCCGTGACCCTGTTCTGCTTCGGCCTGCTGGCCTTCACGCCGCCGATCATGACCATGTTCGACAGGCCGGTGATGGTGTTGGGCCTGCCGCTGATGTACCTGGTCATGTTCGGGGTCTGGGCCGCCGTGATCCTGGCCATTGGCGTCGGCGCCCGCCGCTCGCGGCTGTCCGACTCGGCCGACGAGGCCGGCCTGAAGGACGGCGAGCCATGGTAGGCTGGCAGGTCGGGCTGGTCTCGCTGGCCTACCTGGGCCTGCTGTTCGCCATCGCCTACTACGGCGACAAGCGCGCCGAGAGCGGCCGCAGCCTGACCCAGAATCCCTACATCTACACCCTCTCGATCGCCGTCTTCTGCACCTCGTGGACGTTCTACGGCAGCGTCGGCCGGGCCGCCACCACGGGGCTGGACTTCCTGCCCATCTACATCGGCCCGACCCTGGTGTTCGTGGTCTGGTCGGTGATCTGGGTCAAGATCATCCGCATCTGCAAGGTCAACCGCATCACCTCGATCGCCGACTTCATCTCGTCGCGGTACGGCAAGAGCGCCATCCTGGGCGGCCTGGTGACGGTGATCGCGGTGATCGGCATCACCCCCTACATCTCGCTGCAGCTCAAATCCATCGCCGAGAGCTTCACCATCATCGTCGACTACTCCAACCCGCGCGGCGCCGGCGGCGAGGGCATCTTCGCCTTCGACACCACCCTGGTGGTGGCCCTGGTGCTGGCCATGTTCTCGATCCTGTTCGGCACCCGCCACATCGACGCCAGCGAGCACCACGAGGGCCTGGTCTCGGCCATTGCGTTCGAGTCCATCGTCAAGCTGTTCGCCTTCCTGGCGGTGGGCTTCTTCGTCACCTTCGGCCTGCACGACGGCTTCACCGACCTGTTCGGCAAGGCCGAAGCGGCGGGGCTGTCGCACCTGTTCACGGTGGCCCACGACCGCGGCTACGGCCAGTGGATGACCATGACCCTGCTGTCCATGGCCGCCATCATCTGCCTGCCGCGCCAGTTCTACATCACCGCGGTCGAGAACGCCGACGAGCAGCACCTGCGCAAGGCGGTGTGGCTGTTCCCGCTGTACCTGCTGGTGATCAACGTGTTCGTCCTGCCCATCGCCCTGACCGGGGCCATGGCCTTCGCCGGGCAGGACGCCAACGCCGACATGTACATGCTGACCGTGCCCATCCGCCACGACCAGGGGGCGCTGGCCCTGTTCGCCTTCATCGGCGGCCTGTCGGCGGCCACCTCGATGGTCATCGTCGCCGCCATCGCGCTCAGCACCATGGTCTGCAACAACCTGGTCATGCCGCTGCTGCTGCGCTGGAAGATCGTCGACGCCGGCGAGGGCAGCGACCTCTCCATGCTGCTGCTGACCATCCGCCGCGCCAGCATCGTACTGATCCTGATCCTGGGCTACGGCTACTTCCGGTTCGCCAGCGAATCCTATTCCCTGGTCACCATCGGCCTGGTCTCGTTCGCCGCCGCGGCCCAGTTCGCGCCGGCCATCATCGGCGGCATCTTCTGGAAGGGGGCCACCTACCGCGGCGCCCTGGTCGGCCTGTCCATGGGCTTCCTGGTGTGGATCTACACCCTGCTGCTGCCGTCCTTCGCCCAGTCCGGCTGGCTGCCCATCAGCTTCATCCAGCAGGGGCCCTGGGGCATCTCGCTGCTGCGCCCCTACGCCCTGTTCGGCCTGGAGGGGTTCGACCACCTGTCCCACGCCCTGTTCTGGAGCATGCTGGCCAACATCGGCTGCTACGCGCTGGTGTCCCTGCGCTTCGCCGCCGGCACCCTGGAACGCATCCAGGCGGCCCTGTTCGTGGACGTGTTCCTGCACACCGAGGGCATGCGCGATTCCTGGACCCAGGACGGCTCGGCCACGGTCGGCGACCTGGAGGAGCTGGTGGGCCGGTTCGTGGGCAAGCAGCGCGCCACCAGCGCCTTCCACACCTTCGCCCGCGACCAGGGGGTGACCCTGCGCCGCAACCAGACCGCCGACCGCGCCCTGCTGAACCACGTCGAGCGCCTGCTGGCCGGCGCCGTGGGCTCGGCCACGGCGCGGGTCATGGTGGGCTCGGTGGTCAAGGGCGGCATCGTCGGCCTGGACGACATGTACCAGATCCTGGACGAGACCAGCCAGGCGATCCAGTACAGCCGCATGCTGGAGGCCAAGTCCAACGAGCTGGAGGACACCACCAAGCAGCTTCAGGCCGCCAACGAGCGGCTGAAGGAGCTGGATTCCCTGAAGGACGACTTCCTGTCCACCATCAGCCACGAGCTGCGCACGCCGTTGACCTCGATCCGCGCCTTCACCGAGATTCTGTCCAACGAGGCCGGCGTGACGGCCCAGGAACGGCGCCACTTCATGGCCGTCATCGCCAAGGAGAGCGAGCGCCTGACCCGCCTGATCGACCAGATCCTGGACCTGGCCAAGATGGAGGCCGGGCAACTGGACTGGTCCATGGCCGGGGTCGACCTGCGCGGCGCCGTGGACGAGGCCCTGGGCGCCATGGACGGCCTGGTCAAGGAGCGCGCCATCCGCCTGGAGGTGGACGTGCCGGCGCACCTGCCCATGGTCCGCGCCGACCGCGACCGCCTGGTCCAGGTGGTGATCAACCTGCTGTCCAACGCGGTCAAGTTCTGCCGCAGCCCCGGCGGCCTGATCCAGGTGCGCGCCGCCCCCGCCGCCGACGGCCTGCTGGTCAGCATCACCGACAACGGCGACGGCATCCGCGCCGAGGACCGCGACCGCATCTTCGAGAAGTTCCACCAGCTGTACCGCGGCTCGGCGGCGCAGCCCTCGGGCACCGGCCTGGGCCTGGCCATCTGCCGCCAGATCGTCTCGTTCTTCGGCGGCGAGATCTGGGTCGAGAACCGCGACGGCGGCGGCGCCTGCTTCTCGTTCACCCTGCCCTACGACAGGGTGCAGGAAGTCGTGGGCCGGGTCGGCGCGATGACGTAAGCTGTTGCCGGACGGAAAGGCCAGAAAGGGGGGCCCCATGAGCCAGCCAATCCGCATCGACCTGATCAGCGACACCGGCACCCGGCCGACCCCGGGCATGCGCCGCGCCATGGCCGAGGCCGAGGTGGGCGACGAGCAGCGCGGCGAGGACCCCAGCGTGCTGGCCCTGTGCGAGCGGGTGGCCGACCTGCTGGGCCAGGAGGCGGCCCTGTTCCTGCCGTCGGGCACCATGTGCAACCAGATCGCCATCCTGCTGCACTGCCGCCCCGGCGACGAGGTGATCGCCGCCGAATCGGCGCACATCGTCGGCACCGAGGGGGCCGGCGCGGCGGTCCTGGCCGGCTCGTTCGTGCGCCCCATCGCCACCTCCCGGGGCATCTTCACCGGCGACGACGTGGCGGCCGCCGTGCGCGCGCCCAGCGCCAAGACCCCCCGCTCGCGCCTGGTGGAGGTGGAGCAGACCTCGAACCGCGGCGGCGGCGCCGTTTGGCCGCTCGAAACCCTGCGCGGGGTCGCCCGGGCGGCCAAGGCCCACGGCCTGGCCCTGCACATGGACGGGGCGCGGCTGCTGAACGCCTCGGTCGCCACGGGGGTGCCGGCGGCGGACTACGCCGGCCTGTGCGACAGCGCCTGGCTGGACCTGTCCAAGGGCCTGGGCTGCCCGGCCGGCGGCGTGCTGGCGGGCCCGGCCGACTTCATCAAGGAGGCCTGGGTGTGGAAGTTCCGCCTGGGCGGGGCCATGCGCCAGGCCGGCATCCTGGCCGCCGCCGGGGTCTATGCCCTGGACAACCACGTGGACCGCATGGCCGAGGACCACGACAACGCGCGGCGCCTGTGGGACGGGGTCGCCGCCCTGCCCGGGGTGCGCATGGCGCACCCGGACGTGCCCACCAACATGGTGTTCTTCGACGTGTCGGAAACCGGGCGCGCCGCCGCCGACATCGGCGCCGACCTGCGCGGCCACGGCGTGCGCATCGGCATCCAGGGGCCGGACCTGATGCGCGCCGTCACCCACCTGGACGTGGACCGCGCCGGCATCGACGGGGCGGTGCAGGCCCTGGGCGCCGTGCTGGCCGCCTGACCCGCCGCCACCGACCCGGAACCACCGCCGCGCCCGCCCATCCATGACGCCCTCCGCCAGCCCCGCCGGGCGCCCGCCGGTGCCCCTGATCGTCCCCGTTCTGCTGGTGGGGACCAGCGCCATCAGCATCTTCTCGACCGACCTGTTCACCCCCAGCCTGCCGCACCTGCCGGCCTATTTCGGCACCCGCCCGGCCACCGTGCAGCTGACCATGAGCCTGAACCTGGCCGCCTTCGCCGTGGCGCAGCTGGTGCACGGGCCCCTGGCCGACCGCTTCGGCCGGCGCATTCCGATCCTGACCGGCATGGTCACCTTCGCCCTGGCCAGCATCGGCTGCGCCCTGGCCGGGTCCGTCGAGTCGCTGATCCTGTTCCGCATCCTGCAGGGGCTGACCATCTCGGCCGGGTCGGTGGTGTCCATGGCCCTGATCCGCGATCTGTGGGACGAGATGGCCGGGGCCCGGGTCCTGGCCGCCTACGGCATGGCGGTGGCCATGGCCCCGGCCGTGGGCCCGATCATCGGCGGTTATGTCTACGTGCACGCCGGCTGGCAGGCCAACTTCTGGCTGATGGCGGCCCTGGCCCTGCCGGCCACCGGCGCCCTGTGGCGGTTCCTGCCCGAGACCCGGCCGCCGGGGCCGTCGCGCATCCGCCTGCGCCACGCCTGGCGCGG
This sequence comes from Hyphomicrobiales bacterium, assembly GCA_024236415.1. GTDB lineage: Bacteria > Pseudomonadota > Alphaproteobacteria > Rhodospirillales > JACKKN01 > JACKKN01. Next base: position 20,496 of record JACKKN010000003.1, on the reverse strand, counting down.
CTACCGCCGGCTGCTGGCCAACCGCCGCTACCTGGGCTACACGGTGGCCGCCAGCATGGTCATGGGCGGGCTGTACGCCTTCATCACCGAGGGGCCGTTCCTGCTGATCATCCGCCACGGGGTGGCGACCCAGAACTATGGCTACTTCCAGGCGTCGGTGGTGGCCGCCTATTTCCTGGGCAGCCTGTTCGCCAACCGCGCCGTCGGCCGCCTGGGCATCGAGCGGGTGCTGCGCCTGGGCCTGGGGCTCCAGGTGGTGGGCGCCCTGGCCCTGTTTCCGGTGATCTGGTCGGGCGCCGAGACGGCCCTGACCATCACCGCGGTGCTGTTCGTCTACGTCCTGGCCCTGGGGCTGGTGTTCTCGTCGGCGCCGGTGCGGGCGCTGAACGTGGCCGCCGGCGGCGGCGGGTCGGCGGCGGCCCTGCTGGGCGCCTCCGAGATGGCCTTCGCCGCCCTGGGCGCCCTGGCGGTGGGCCTGCTGCACGACGGCACTGCCCTGCCCACAGCCTACGCCCTGGGCGGCAGCTCGATCCTGGCGGTGCTGGCCTATGTCGTGAGTTTACGCCCGCGCCAGCGGTGACGCGGCCAGGCTGAGCCCGTACAGCACCAGGGCCGCGACCACGATGGACGGCCCGGCCGGGGTGTCCAGGTGCAGCGACGCCAGCAGCCCGCCGGCGGCGGCCACGGCCCCGGTGGCGGCGGCGATCACCGCCATCTGCTCGGGCGTGCGCGCCAGGCCGCGGGCGGCGGCGGCGGGGATGATCAGCAGCGAGGTGATCAGCAGGATCCCCACCACCTTCATGGCGATGGCGATCACCGCGGCCATCAGCAGCATGAAAGCCAGGCGGTGGCGCAGGCTGGGCACGCCCTCGGCCCGGGCCAGGTCCTCGCTGACCGTCAGCGCCAGCAGGGGCCGCCAGATCAGCGCCAGCCCGGCCAGGCAGACCGCGCCGCCGGCCCAGATCAGGCCCACCTGGGCGGCGGTCACGGCCAGCACGTCGCCGAACAGGAAACCCATCAGGTCGAGCCGCAGCCAGGCCATCAGGCTGACCAGGATCAGGCCCAGGGACAGGGCCGAGTGCGACAGGATGCCCAGCAGGGTGTCGGTGGCGGTCAGGCCGGTGCGCTGCAGGGCGACCAGCAGCAGCGCCACGGCGAAGGCCACCGACACCACGCCGACGATCATGTCGATGCCCAGCAGGAACCCCAGCCCCACCCCCAGCAGGGCCGAGTGGGCCATGGTGTCGCCGAAGTAGGCCATGCGCCGCCACACCACGAAGCAGCCCAGCGGCCCGGCGAACAGGGCCACCCCCACCGCCGCCAGCAGGGCGCGGACGAAGAAGTCATCCAGCATGGCGCCGGCCCCCGTGATCGTGGTCGTGGCCATGGTCGTGGTCGTGGCCATGGCCGTGGGAATTGGGATGGGGATGGTCATGAGAATGCCCGGACCCGTCCAGGGGCAGGGTGTGGCCGTGCAGGTCGTGGGCGTGGTCGTGGTGGTGCTCGTAGAGGGCATAGGCCTCCACGGCGCGGGGCCCGAACAGGCGCCGGTACTCGGCGTGGCGGGCCACCTCGCGCGGGGCGCCGGTGCAGCACACGTGCTGGTTCAGGCAGACCACCCGGTCGGTGGCCGCCATGACCACGTGCAGGTCGTGGCTGACCAGCAGGATGCCGCAGCCCTCGTCGTCGCGGATATGGGCGATCAGCTCGTACAGGTCGGCCTCGCCGCTGTAGTCCACGCCTTGGACCGGCTCGTCCAGGATCAGCAGGTCCGGCGCCCGCAGCAGGGCCCGGGCCAGCAGCACCCGCTGGAACTCGCCGCCGGACAGGTATTGCACCGGGCGCTCGGCCAGTTCCTCGACCCCGGTGCGGGCCAGGGCGGCGCGCACGGCGGCGCGCTTGTGGTGCCCGGTCATGGTCATCAGGCGGGCCACGGTCAGGGGCAGCACCCGGTCGATCTGCAGCTTCTGCGGCACGTAGCCCACGCGCACGCCATCCGCCAGGCGCACGGTGCCGGCGTCGGGCGCCAGCAGGCCCAGTAGGGCCCGCACCACCGTGGTCTTGCCGCCGCCGTTGGGGCCGATCAGGGTCACGATCTCGCCGGCCGCCACCTGCAGGTCGATGTCGTGGACCAGCCAGCGGCCGGCGCGGCGGATGCCCAGGCCCGTGGCCGTGACCAGGGTGCGCGCGCCGCTCACCGCCGCCCCCCGCAATCGGGGCACAGCCCCTTGATCTCGATCACCGGGTCCTGGACCTGGAACCCCGCCTGGCGGGCCATGCGGCCGATGTCCCGGCGCAGGGCCGGGTCGCTGGCCTCGGCCACCCGGCCGCAGTCGGTGCAGACCAGGAACTGGGCGCCGTGGCGCGCGCCGTCGCCGTCCACGGGGTGGGTGCAGGCGACGAACGCGTTCAGGCTCTCGATGCGGTGCACCAGGCCCAGGTCCTCGAAGAAGCGCAGGGCGCGGTACACCTGCACCGGCCCGCCGCGGCGGCCCTGCCAGTCGATGCGCTCGGCGATGTCATAGGCGCTCAAGGGCTTGTGGTCGGCCAGCAGGCATTCCAGCACCACGCGGCGGTTGGGGGTCAGGCGCAGGCCCTGGTCCCGGCACAGTTCGTCGGCGTGGTCCAGCAGCCCGGCGACGCAGGCCCGGTGGTCGTGGCGCGCGGCCGGAAACAGGCCCGCCGCCGGACGCTCCTGCGCGTGGTCGTGGTCTTCGCCCATCGGTTTCCTCTCTGCCTGCCCCGCAATGGCTGCCCCGCAATGGCTGCCCCGCAATGGCTGCCCCGCCAAGGATCGGTTCCACGGCGACGCCCCCGGCACCGCCCCGGGGTGGCCCCGGGACGGCCGATCCCGTTGTTACCATGATTTCGCCACGTTATAACATTTTTCGTTGTGTTATGTTATAACAAAAACTATGCTCGCCGCCGTCGCCCACCCCCGGACCCCGGAGCCCGCCATGAAAGCCCGCGCCGCCCTTCTCGTCCCCCTTCTCTTCGCCCCCCTTCTCTTCGCTGGCGCCGTCCTGGCCCTGGCCGCCCCGGCACGGGCCGCCGAGCCGCCCCGGGTGGTGGCCAGCATCGCCCCCCTGCACTCCCTGGTGGCGGCGGTCATGGACGGGGTCGGCACCCCCCACCTGCTGGTGCCGCGCCAGGCCTCGCCCCACGACTACACGCTGAAGCCGTCCGACGCCCGGGCCCTGGACGGGGCCGCCGCCGTGTTCTGGATCGGCGACTCGCTGGAGGCCTTCCTGGAGCATCCCATCGCCGCCCTGGCCAGCCGGGCCGTGGTGGTGGCCGCCGAGGAGGTCAAGGGCGTGACCGTCCTGCCCGCCCGCGAAGGCGGCCCCTGGGAGGCCCACGTGCATGGCCACGACGAGCACGGCCACGACGAGCACGAGAAACATGCGGAACACGAGAAGCATGAGAAGCACGCGGAACACGCAGAACACAAGGACCACGACGACCACGGCCACCACGGCGAGGATCCGCACCTGTGGCTGTCGCCGGCCAACGCCAAGGCGCTGCTGGCCGCCATCGCCGAAACCCTGGCCGGCCTGGACCCGGAGCGGGCCGCCACCTACCGGGCCAATGCCGCCCGCGCCGCCGCCGCCGTGGACGCCGCCGCCGCCGACGCGGCCCGGGACCTGGGCCCCGTGGCCGACCGCCCCTACGTCGTGTTCCACGACGCCTACCAGTACTTCGAGCGCCATTTCGGCACCCATGCCGTGGGTTCCGTGTCGCTCAGCGACGCGCGCAAGCCGGGCGCCCGGCGGGTGCGCGAGATTCGCGCGAAACTGGTCGAGTCGGGCGCCGTCTGCCTGTTCGCCGAGCCCCAGTTCGACGACCGCCTGGTGCATACCCTGATCGAGGGCACCGACGTGCGCACGGGGGTGCTGGACCCCCTGGGCAGCCACATCGCCGAGGGTCCGGGCCACTATCCGGCCCTGCTGCGGTCCCTGGCTAAGGCCCTGGCCGCCTGCCTCAAGTGACCGCCGCTTGACAGGGCCGGCCGGCCCGCCAATCCTGGGGCAACACACCCCTGCCCCGGATTGACGACGTGCCCCGGAAACCCCGCCTCCTCGCCGGCCTCGCCCTGCTGGCGGCCCTCGCCGCCGGCCCGGCGGCCGCCCACCCCCACGTGTGGATCGACATGCGCGCCACCCTGCGCTTCGATGACGCCGGCCGCATCACGGGGATGGACGTCCACTGGGCCTTCGACGAGTTCTACTCCATCTACGTGGCCGAGGAGATCGACCCCGACGGCGACGGCAAGGGCGACCGGCGCATGCTGCGCAAGCTGGTGGACCAGACCATGGTGGACCTGGCCGAATACCGCTACTTCGTGTTCGTCCATGCCGGCGGCGAGAGGGTGCCCTACGGCAAGGTCGCGACCTATGATTCCGACCTGCGCGACGGCCGCTTCATCATCACCTTCACCCTGCCCTTCACGGCCCCCGTGGACCCGCGCAAGGTGCCCTTCACCTACGCCGCCTACGACCCGTCGTACTACATCGAGGTGGTGCACGCGAAGGCGCGCCCGGTGACCCTCGCCGGGGCCGGGGCCGCCGGCTGCGCGGCCCGCATCGAGGAGCCCAACCCCACGGTCGAACAGACCACCCTGGCCGCGGCCCTGGACCGCAACCAGACCGCCGAGGACGGCTTCGGTTCCCTGTTCGCCCAGACCGTGCACGTGGCCTGCAAATGAGCCGGGTGCTGTTGTTCGCCCTGGCGCTGGCCGCCGTCCTGGCCGCCCTGGCGCCACCGGCGGCGGCCCAGGCGGCCCTGCCCCGCCCGGCCGCCACGCAGGCCCCCGATGCCGCCGCCGCTGAGCCCGGCCCGTGGCAGCGCACCCTGACGTTCGTGCGCCGCCAGCAGCGCGACCTGCAGCGCGACCTGGCGGCCGCCGTGCGCGGCCTGCGCCGCGCCGATTCCTGGGCCGCGGCCTGGACCCTGGTGGTGGTCAGCTTCCTGTACGGCGTGTTCCACGCCGCCGGGCCGGGGCACGGCAAGGCGGTGATCTCCACCTACATCCTGACCCAGGGCGCCGACCTGCGCCGGGGCCTGGGCCTGACCTGGGCGTCGAGCATGGTCCAGGGCCTAACGGCCGTCATCCTGGTGCTGGGGCTGGTGTCCCTGCTGGGCTGGTCGCGGCGCGACGCCGGCGGCGCCGTGGGCACCCTGGAGACGGCCAGCTTCGCCCTGGTGGCCCTGGCCGGCCTGTGGCTGGCCGGGCGCGGCGGGCTGCGCCTGTGGCGCGGGCGGATGGCGCCCCATGGTCACGAACACGGCCACGGGCACGACCATGCCCACGGCCATGCCCAGGGCGACCACTGCGGCCACGACCACGGCCCGACCCTGGAACAGATGCGCCGCGCCGGCAGCCTGCGCGCCGCCGTCCCCATCGTCCTGTCCATCGGCCTGCGGCCCTGCAGCGGCGCCTTCCTGGTGCTGCTGATCGCCGAATCCATGCACCAGCGCCTGGCCGGCCTGGCCGCCGTGCTGGCCATGTCGGCGGGCACCGCCAGCACCATCTCGGTGCTGGCGGCCGGCGTGCGCTACGCCCGTGCCCTGCCGGCCCTGGTGGTGCGGCTGGACGACCGCCGCGCCGCCCTGGCCGGCAACCTGCTGGCGGTCCTGGGCGGCCTCCTCATCGCCGCCCTGGGCGCGGTCCTGTTCCTGGCCGCCGGCGGGCAGCCGCACCCGCTGCGGTAGGGGTCCGCGCCATCCCACAGACCTGTTCGTCGTTCCCGCGCAGGCGGGAACCCATTCCGTCTTCGTGAAGGGGTGACGGGCGGCAGCCAACCCGGGCCAGATCCGCCGCCGGCGAGGTCGACGGAGTGGGCCCCCGCCTGCGCGGGGGCGACGGGCCGGTTTTCCGTCACCTGAAGGGGATGGCGCGGACATGAAAAAGGCCCGCGTCGCGGGCCTCGTTCGATCGGGAAACCGGGAAGCCGGGTCAGGCGGCCTGGGCGTCCAGGGCCTTGCGGACGCGCTTCTTCAGGCGCACGCCGGTCTCGGTCAGGTTGGCGTCCCGGGTGTTCAGCAGGAACGAATCCAGGCCGCCCTTGTGCTCGATGGAGCGCAGGGTGCGGGCGCAGACGCGCAGGCGCACCGTGGTGCCCAGGGCGTCGCTCAGGATCGAGGTCTCCTGCAGGTTGGGCAGGAACCGGCGCCGCGTCTTGTTGTGGGCGTGGCTGACGTTGTTGCCGGTCTGCACGCCCCGGCCGGTCAGGTCGCACCGCTTGGACATGGTTCTCTTCCTTCGCCTTCGGCGCCCGGAAACGGGCGAAAAAATAAGAGCCGGAGCGCCGTGGGCGGCCCCGGGACGGCGTTTTTTAGGCGACCGGGCCGGCCCCGTCAAGGGGATTCCGGCCGCCAAAGGACGCCGCCGGTCAGGCGCTGACGATCTTGCCCGGGTTCATGATGTTGTCGGGGTCGATGGCCGCCTTGACGGCGCGCATGACGCTCAGCGCGTCGCCGTGCTCGGCGGTCAGGAACTTCATCTTGCCCACGCCCACCCCGTGCTCGCCGGTGCAGGTGCCGTCCATGGCCAGCGCCCGCATGACCATGCGGTCGTTGACGGCGGTGGCCCGGGCCATCTCGTCGGGGTTCTCGGGGTCGACCAGGAACACCAGGTGGAAGTTGCCGTCGCCCACGTGGCCGACGATGGGCGCCAGCAGGCCCGAGTCCTGGATGTCCTTCTTGGTTTCCAGGATGCATTCGGCCAGGCGCGAGATGGGCACGCAGACGTCGGTGGCGATGGCCTTGGTCCCGGGCCGCAGGGCCATGCAGGCATAGGCGGCGTCGTGGCGCGCCTGCCACAGCTTGTTGCGGTCCTCCAGCTTCTCGGCCCACTGGAAGTGCGAGCCCCCCAGGTCGCCGCAGATGGCCTCGACCATCTCCACCTGCTCGCGCACCCCGGCCTGGGTGCCGTGGAACTCCAGGAACAGGGTCGGCTGCACCGGGTAGTCCAGGCCCGAATAGCGGTTGATGGCGTCCATCTGGACCTCGTCCAGCAGTTCGATGCGGGCGATGGGGATGCCCGACTGGATGGTCAGGATCACCGAGCTGACCGCCCCTTCCAGGTCCGGGAAGGAGACCACGGCCGACATGATGGATTCGGGGATGCCGAACAGGCGCAGGGTGACCTCGGTGATGACCCCCAGCGTCCCCTCCGAGCCCACGAACAGGCGGGTCAGGTCGTAGCCCGCCGCCGACTTGCGGGCGCGCCGCGCCGTGCGCACGATGCGCCCGTCGGGCAGCACCACGGTCAGGCTCAGCACCAGCTCGCGCATGGTGCCGTAGCGCACGGCATTGGTGCCCGAGGCGCGGGTCGCCACCATGCCGCCCAGGGACGCGTCGGCGCCCGGGTCGACGGGGAAAAAGAGGCCGGTGTCGCGCAGGTATTCGTTGAGCTGCTTGCGCGTGACGCCGGGCTGCACGGTCACATCCATGTCCTCGGCGTTCACGGCCAGGATCTGGTTCATCTGCATGACGTCGACGGAAACGCCGCCGTGCAGGGCGCCCACGTGGCCCTCCAGCGAGGTGCCGGTGCCGAAGGGGATCACCGGCACCCGGCGCGCGGCGCAGGCCTTGACGATGGCCGACACCTCCTCGGTCGAGGCGGCGAAAACCACCACGTCGGGCGGCTGCGGTTCGTGGTAGCTCAGGTCGGTGCCGTGCTGCTCGCGCACGGCGGCCGAGGTGGACAGGCGCTCGCCGCCGACGATGGCGCGCAGCTCCTGGATCAGCGCGTCGTCGGCCTTACCCCATTTGTCGGACATGGTGCCTCCCGGTCCCCGGTGTGCGGGTCGTTGCCCTTGTACATTGGACCGAGCGTACCCCCGCGCCAGGGGCGGTGCAAGGCGGGCCCGCTCACGCCGCCAGCACCGCCTCGCCCAGCAGCGCGAACAGGTGCGCCGTGCGGCGCAGGTGGGTGGACATGAGGTCGCAGGCCCGGGCCGCGTCGCGGTCCAGCGCCGCGGCCATGATGGCCCGGTGCTCGGCCGGGGACAGGGCCTGGTGCAGCAGCTCGGCGTGGGCGGCCAGGATCTCGGCCGCCAGGCGGTTGCCGGCACCGGCGGTCTGGAACATCAGCAGGCGGCGGTAGCGCGCCATCTGGTCGTCGAGCTGGGCCCGCACCCGCGACATCCACGGCGAGCCGCCGGGGCCGATGAGGGCGCCGTGGAAGCGGTTGTGGGCGCGCTCCCAGGCGGCGGTGGCCTCGGCCTGGTCCCCGGCCCGGGGCACGGGCACCTTGGCCAGGGCGTGGAAGGCAGCCACCAGGCCCTCCTCCCAGGCGTCGCCGCCCCGCGCGATGGCCCGCTCCAGGGCCGCCGTCTCCAGGTGCCGGCGCAGGTCGATCAGGTCGCCCAGTTCGGCGGCCGAGACCGGGGCCACGGCGAAGCCGCGCTGGCCGCGGGCCTCCACCAGGTGCTCGGCGGCCAGGCGGGCGCAGGCCTCGCGGATGGGGGTCAGGCCCAGGCCGTAGGCGGCGCGCAGGGCGGCGGCGCGCAGGCGCGCCCCCGGCGCCAGGTTGCCGTTCAGGATCTCGCCGCGCAGCAGGGCGTAGGCGGCCTCGGCCCGGGTCTGCCGGGACTCGCTCACAGGGCCGTCCGCAGGTCCCAGAGTTCGGGGAAGAAGCGGTATTCCAGCGCCTTGGTCAGGTAGTCCACCCCCGTGGTGCCGCCGGTGCCGCGCTTGTGGCCGATGATGCGGGCCACGGTCTTGAGGTGGCGGAAGCGCCACTGCTGGAACGAATCCTCCAGGTCCACCAGCTTCTCGGCCAGCTCGTACAGGTCCCAGTGGGCCTCGGTGTCCCGGTACACGGCCAGCCAGGCGTCGTGGACCGAGGGGTTGGCGGTGTGGCGGCGGCTCCAGTCGCGGTTCACCACCGCGTCGTCGATGGCGAAGCCGCGCCGGTGCAGCAGCAGGACGGCCTCGTCGTACAGGCTGGGCGCCTCCAGGGTGGCGCGCAGGGTGGCCAGGATCTCGGGCCGGTGTTCGTGCGGGCGCAGGAAGGCCGGGTTCTTGTTGCCCAGGAAGTACTCGATGCGCCGGTACTGGTGCGACTGGAAGCCCGAGGACTGGCCCAACTGGTCGCGGAACCGCAGGTAGTCGGCCGGGGTCATGGTCGACAGCACGCTCCAGGACTGCAGCAGTTGCCCCTGGATCTGGGCCACCCGGGCCAGCATCTTGAAGGCCGGGCGCAGGTGGCCGGCGCGGATCCGGTCCCGCGCCGCCAGCAGTTCGTGGATCGCCAGCTTCATCCACAGCTCGCTGGCCTGGTGGATGATGACGAACAACAGCTCGTCGTGCTCGTCCGTGCGTGGGTGCTGGGCCGCCAGGATGGTGTCCAGGTCCAGGTAGTCGCCATAGCTCATGGCGCCCTTGAAATCGGTGTGCGCCCCCTCGGGCAGGGTCAGGGGTTCGGTCATGGCGGGTCTCCTAGGTCACGGCGGCGCGGCGGTGATATTCGGGGGCGTCCCAGGCGCGGGTCTCCATGATCCCGCGCAGGACCGCCACCGCGTCCCACACGTCGGAAAAGGTCAGGTACAGGGGGGTGAAGCCGAAGCGCACCAGGTCGGGCGCCCGGAAGTCGCCGATGACCCCGCTGGCGATCAGCGCTGCCATGACCGGGTACCCCTGCGCGTGGCGGAACGAGACCTGGCTGCCGCGGGCGTCCGGGTCCGCCGGCGAGGCCAGGGTGAAGCCGTGGCCGCGGCATTCCTGCTCCACCAGGTCGATGAAGAGGGCGCAAAGGGCCTGCGACTTGGCGCGGATCTGGGCCATGTCGGCGTCCAGGATCACGTCCAGCGCCGCGTCCAGGGCGGTCATGCCCAGCACCGGCGGGGTGCCGCACAGGTTGCGCCCGATGCCGCCGGCGGGACGGTAGTCCAGGTCGAAGGCGAACGGCGCCTCGTGGCCCATCCAGCCCGACAGGGGCGGCCGCACGGCGTCCTGCAGCCTGGGCGCCACGTACAGGAAGGCCGGCGCCCCCGGGCCGCCGTTCAGGTACTTGTAGCCGCAGCCCACGGCCAGGTCGGCGCCGGCCCCGGCCAGGTCCACGGGCAGGGCGCCGGCGCTGTGGCTGAGGTCCCACAGCGTGACGGCCCCGGCGCCGTGGGCGCGGCGGGTCAGGTCGGCCATGTGGTGCAGGCGGCCGGTGCGGTAGTCCACCTGGGTCAGCATCAGCACCGCCACGTCGTCGGTGAGCGCATCGGCCACCCCTTCGGGTTCCACCAGGCGCAGCTCGTGGCCCCGGTCCAGCAGGCGCACCAGGCCCTGGGCCACGTACAGGTCGGTGGGGAAGTTGCCGCTGTCGGACAGGATCACCCGGCGGTCCGGGCGCAGGTCCAGGGCCGCCGCCAGGGCCTTGAACAGGTTGACCGAGGTGCTGTCGGCGCAGACCACCGAGCCCGGCGCCGCCCCCACCAGGCGGGCGATCTTGTCGCCGACCCGGGCCGGCAGGCCGATCCAGTCGTGGACGTTCCAGCTGGTGATCAGGTCCCGCCCCCATTCCGCCTCCACCACCCGCTCCAGGCGGGTGCGCACGGCCGCCGGCAGGGGGCCCAGGGAGTTGCCGTCCAGGTAGATGACCCCGTCGGGCAGGTGGAAGCGGTCACGGAACCCGGCCAGGGGGTCGTCGGCGTCCAGGGCCAGGCAGTGGTCGAGGGTGATGGGAGTGGGCGCGGTCATGGCAGGGCCCTCAGCACGGCGCGCACCGGCGCCGCGTCCAGGTTGGCGAGCTTGAGCGGCAGGGCGATCAGCTCGTAGTCGCCGGCCGGCACGGCGTCCAGCACCAGCCCCTCCAGGATGGCGAGGCCGCCCCGGCGCACGGCGTGGTGGGCGTCGAGGGTCTTCGAATCCTGGGGGTCGATGGATTGCGCGTCGGTGCCCACCAGGCGGCAGCCGCGCGCCGCCAGGTGGTCGACCAGCCCGGCGTCCAGGGCCGTGAAGCGGGGGTCCCAGGCGTCCAGCGGCGCGCGGTCGTAGGTGCGGAACAGGACCCTGGGCGGCACGGCTCCCAGATCCCCGGCGACGTCCCCCAGGGTCACACTGGCGCCGGCATGGCGGGCGTCCACCACCCGGCAGGGGCCCAGGTAGGCGTCCAGGGCCACGGCGCCCATGGGCAGGCCGCGGGGATCGTAATGCAGGGGCGCGTCGGCATGGCTGCCGGTGTGGGTCGAGAGGGTGATGCGCGCCACGTTGACGGGGCAGTCCCCCTCCAGCAGCCAGGTCCGCGCCTCGGCATAGGGGGTGTCCCCCGGCCAGGTGGGGATGCCCGGCGCCAGCGGCGCACTGATGTCCCAGATCTCCATGGATGCCCCTCGGTTCGATGGAATTTATGGAAAATAATAAAATTTATAAATTTTATCGACGTAAAAGAGTCCGTCCCTGCCCTCCCCCTGCGCACAAAAGGTGCCTGGCACCTTTTGTGCACCTTGGGTTCCCTGTCTATGCCGACCGCCAGGCGTGGATGGCCGGGCCAAGCCCGGCCATGACAAAAATGTTTATATTTCAGATTTTTACGTCATGCCCGGACTTGATCCGGGCATCCACGAAGGGCGTGGCCGCCGGCCGTGGTGCCAGGACCGGACCGCTGCGGGCCGGGCCAGAAAAGGTGCCGAAAAGGTGCCAGAAAAGGTGCCAGGCACCTTTTTTTTATCAATTTTGCCCAATATTTTGAAATAATAAAAGGTGCCTGGCACCTTTTCTGGGGCCGGGGCCGGGCCCGAAGCCGGCCTTACAGGGCTTCCAGGAACTTCACCGCGCCGCCGGCGGGGTCGCCGATGAGCTGGCCGTCGTGCATGACCACGCGGCCGTTCAGGACCGTGGCCACGGGCCAGCCGGTGACCTCCATGCCGTCGAAGGGGGTCCAGCCGCAGCGGCTGGCGATCCACTGGTTGGTGATGCGGCGCCGGGCCTTCAGGTCGACGATGGTCAGGTGCGCCTCGAACCCCTGGGCGATGCGGCCGCGGCCGACGATGCCGAAGATGCGCGCCGCCCCGGCGCTGGTCAGGTCGACGAACCGCTCCAGGCTGAGGCGCCCCCGGGCCACGTGGTCGAGCATGATCGGCACCAGGGTCTGCACCCCCGGCATGCCCGACGGCGTGGCCGGGTAGTCGCCGGCCTTCTCCTCGCGGGTGTGCGGCGCGTGGTCCGACCCGATCACGTCCACCAGGCCCTGGTCCAGGGCCCGCCACAGGGCGGCGCGGTGGGCCTCGTCGCGCACCGGCGGGTTCATCTGGGCCAGGGTGCCCAGGCGCTCGTAGGCCTCGGGCCCGGCCAGGGTCAGGTGTTGCGGCGTCGCCTCGACGGTGGCGATGTCGTGGTGGTCGCGCAGGAAGGCCATCTCGTCGCCGGTGGAGACGTGCAGCACGTGGACCCGCCGCCTGACCCCGCGGGCGAGGCGGATCAGGCGCTCGGTCGCGCGCAGGGCGGTCTCGGCGTCGCGCCACTCGGGGTGGTACCTGGGGTGGCCGCCCTCCTTGGCGATGGACAGGCGCTCGCGCAGGCGCGGCTCGTCCTCGCAGTGCACGGCGCAGCGCCGCTTGCCGTGGGCCAGGGCCTGGGCCAGGGTGGCGTCGTCCTCCACCAAAAGGTTGCCGGTGGAGCTGCCCATGAAGATCTTGACCCCGGCGGCGCCGGGCAGCAGCTCCAGCTCGTCCAGCTCCTCAACGTTGCCTTCCGACGCCCCCACGTAGAAGGCCATGTCGACCCAGGCCCGCCCCTTGGCGCGGCGGCACTTGTCGGCCAGGTCGGCGGCGGTGAGGGTGGAGGGGCTGGTGTTGGGCATCTCGAACACGGCGGTGACCCCGCCCAGGGCCGCCGCCGCCGTGCCGGTGGCGAAGTCCTCCTTGTGCTCCAGGCCCGGCTCGCGGAAGTGCACCTGGCTGTCGATGACCCCGGGCAGGACGTGCAGGCCGGTGGCGTCGAAGGTCTCGGCCGCCGCCGCGCCCTTCAGGTCGCCCAGCGCCACGATATGCCCGTCGCGCACACCCAGGTCGGTCTCCACGATGCCCGCCGGGGTGGCGCAGGTGCCACCCGTGAACACCAGATCGAAGGTCTCGCCCATCACCCTGTCCGTCCCGTTTCTGTGCCGCCGATCCGCTCTCTTCGGACATACACCACCCGGCGCCGCCGACACAGGGATTTCTGGCTGGCGGCGGGGCCGGCGCGGCCCCATGGAAGGACTTTCCAACAAGGCCGACGACGACCGCCGGCGCCGTCGCCGCCGGTCAAGGCGAAGATTAGTCTCGACTATTGGTGGGGCGGGCTCGGAACTCCAGGTTCACCAATCAATCGATTTACCTAAGTTTCCGTAAGCACCCGTCTCGAACTCTGAATGTCGGCTAGAATTCGGCCCCCAACAGGCGGCAGAGGCGACGTGCCTCTACCGCCTCCTCGCGATACCCTTCCCGGATCGACGGAATTTGGCGGTTGAATTTACTCGGATTCAGCCGATGGGCCACTCTGTCGTGGAAACTCGTGATGAAAATCCGCTTGATTTCCTCGTCGCTGAATTCCGCTTTTTCAAGCTTTTGGTCGATGACCTTCCTGAATCCTGACTCGTCATCGCTAAGCCATTTCAGAACCGCATACCTGATGCCCCAGAACCCCCTCCACGAGCCCGCGGTCCATTCGTCCGCGATACCCGAAATGTGGCAGCAAGGCTCCACTTTCGGCCACACGTATTCGCGCCAATACTTGTCCAGCACGCGGCCGATCTTGACGTAGTCGAACCCGGCGGTGGCGATGTAGTAGGGATAATTCGAGTTCACCGTCGGGTACCGGTCGGGCAACTGGTACCACGGGAAAATGTCGTTGAAGCGCGGCTCCCTTTCTTCCCGGGGTAGCAAGTCGCCGGCCAGGATGTAGGTACGGCACCATTGCTGGAACTTGGACAAGCCTGCTTCCAGGTCCGCCCTTTTTTGATCTTCGATGCGTTCCTGCTGGGTATCGAAGGCCCAGGCGATGGTGGTGGCGAAATGGGCCCGGTGGGTGGTGCCGACCATCGGTTCCGAGAACCGCCGCGACGTGTCGTAGAGCTCCTGCAGAATTCGATCGAGTTCCGGGATCAGCACGCCGGTGGCCTCGCGGGCACTGCCGAGCACGTTCATGCATTCACCGCCGAACACCATGCGCCAGGTATGGGTGCCGCAGTCGAGCAGGAAGTTGGTCGGCGAGCGCTGCTCGAAGCCCTGTTCCAGCAGCGTCCCCTTCAGAGCCACGGACAGCACCTTTTCGGCGGCCTGATATTTGGGTGTGGCGGTTCTCATCGGAACTTCCTTAAGGGGGTGTATTTTAGACACCTTCCAACCAAGAACAAGAGCGCCCCGGTTGCCATCGCCGCCCCGAAAACCAGAACGATATCTTCGCGGCCCTGATGCGGAAGTTGCAGGCCGATCCGGCCTACCAATACGGGTCAATCCTGCCCATCGCCACGAACCGCGAGACGGGCGAAACCGAACTCGGCATGCCGGACATGGTCAGGGAAGGACTGTCGGAACCGCTGAGCGCGGTGACGCTGCCGAGGCGGGTCATGGAGGGCCAGCCCTATTCCGAAAATGACGTGACCAGGATGGCACTGGCCACAACACTCGCGGGTAGTCCGGCAAAGGCTCCGGCGGGCGCGATTGGCATGTCTATCCAGCGGATTGTGAAAAAGCACGGTTTGGATCTGTCTCCATCGGAGGTGTATGATTTCAAGGTGCCCGGCTGGAACAGAGCAGGCAAGGATACCATGAGCGTGTTTCGCAACCCGACGGAACGCCACGTGAACAGGGCTCTCAAGGACGCAAGATATATGCGGGTTCTCCGCGACACGGAGACTAACGACCTGTACGTGTGGCCGGGTGACGAGGGTCTGCACGACGATATTATGAAGAAGCTGGGCCTGGCGGACGAAACGACCGAGAACCTGGGGTATATCCTGTCCAGCGAAGACTTGGACAACGTGATGCATTACATCGTGACCGGCGCGGGACCGCTGAGGTTCGTCCTCTGACGCCCTGGCCTGAATGGCGCGGGACATGGCCGCGCAGATGCGGGCCAACAAGGTCGGGCTGGCGGCCCTGAAACGGGCTCTCAAGACCGGGGCCTCCCCGGGCGAGGCCATGGTCTACGGCCTGCTGTCGACTCACGCCAAGGATGCCCTGGCCACGGCCACGCGGACGGCCACGGCCGGCCTGGGCAAGGCCGTCGGCGACCACCTCACCGGCCCCCAGCGCGCCCGCCTCCGCGACCTGGCCGCCGACGAACTGGTCCGCCACGGCGGCGGCCTTCTCAAGAACCTGGACGCCGAGGTGCGGGAGCGGGTGGTCAATCGGGTCCTTGACCAGTTCTTTCGGTCCCAGGGCGCGGACGCGAGGTAGTCCCGCAGGCTCAACCGGGCCAACACGAAGCCGGCACAGGAACGGGCGGCGATGGCGGAGTCTCCAATACCGGACTCCATTTCGCCGCCCGGCGGCGTGCTTCTGCCAACTGGCGCTGCACCATCTGGTCGGTGTTCGCCATGGCCCTAGCCAACTCTTCGGCGGCATGCTTGTTGCCCCTGTCGGCGCCCAAAATCAACAGCTTGTAAGCCTCCACGTCATCCGAAAACGGGTTCATCAGGCCCAACCATCCCAGCCTGGTCAAAGCTTTGGCCTGCCCCTGCTCGGCGGCCCGTTCGCACCAGTCCAACCGATTGTAGTCGTGGCGCCGGATGACATAGAGCGCGTACTGGGCATTGGCGTATCCGTTCTCCGCCGCCACCCGGTACAGGCATTCGGCCTTCTCCAGGTCGCGGGCCGTGCCCTGGCCCTCCTCCGCCATGTAACCCAGGGCGTAGATGGCCATGACGTGGCCCTGGCGCGCGGCCCGGGTCTGCCAGCGCAGCGCCGCCTTGAAATCCACCGGGCGACCGAGGCCGAAGCGGTACAGGTCGCCCAGCCAGTACTGGGCCTCGGCGTCGCCGGCCTCGGCCAGGGGGCGCCAGGCGCGCTCGGCGGCGGCGTAGTCCCCGGCGGCGTAGGCGGCCTTGCCAGCGGCGAGGTCGGCCCGGGCCGGGCCGGCGGCCAGAACCCACAGCAGCAGGACGGCCAGGGCGGAGCGGAAGGCGACAACCATGGCGCGATCCTACGGGCCGGCGCGCCCGGGTTCAAGGCGGGGTTCAAGGCGGGGCTCGGGGCGGGGCTCGGGGCGGGTCTCGGGACCGGGTCGGGGGGATGGGGCCTGAGAGAGCCTTTTACCCGCCGGGGCCCCGCTGCCGGAACCATTCGCGCAGGGTGGCGGTCTCGTAGCCGCGGGTCTGGACGTATTCGAACACGGCGCGGAACACGGGCGGCGGGGCGTAGCCGGGCAGCAGGAAGGCGACGGTGCCGTCGTCCTTGAAGAACAGGGCCATGGGGGTGCCGGTGACGTTGTAGCGCCGCGCCAGGTCGGCCTGGGTGACCTGGCTGCCGTCCATGTCGCGCACCTTGTCCTCGCCCCACAGGTTCATCTGCACCACGTGGAAGTGTTCGCGGATGTAGGCCACGTCGGGGGCGATGCGGAAGTTGACCGTGTGCATCTGCCGGCAATAGCCGCAGCCCTTCTGCTCCCACAGCACCGCCAGGGTCCTGCCGGCGGCGCGGGCCGCGGCCAGGTCCGCCTGCAGGTCGCCGGTGGCGGCCTGGAACCAGGGCTGGGTGAACAGCCCCTCGGCGTTGACCGGCGGGTCGCCGGCGGGGCCAGAAGCGGGGGCGGCGGCGGGGGCCAACCCCAGCAGCAGGACGGCGATGGCGAGGCAGCGGCGGACCATGGCGGACTCCCGGAACGGTGCACTGGCGCCTGATTATCCATGTATGCCGACCGCGGACAATGGGAAAGGTCCCGCGATCACAGGGATTTGACTCTCCGTCCGCCGCGCCCTCCGCGTCCGCCGCGCCCTCAGGCCGAGGCGGCCAGCAGCTCCGCCACCTCGCCCGCCGCGGCGCCGCCGGCCACGTGGCGGGCGTGCCACAGGCCGTAGAACAGCAGGGTCCAGGCGGCTTGGCCCAGGCGCCCGTCGGCGCCCAGGCGCGGGTGGCGGAACAGGGACTCGACAGCGCCGGGGCGGCAGGCCTCGGCGACCCCGGGCTGGGCCGCCAGCACCGGGCCCAGGGCGGCGCCACGGCGGGCGATCCACTCGCCCACCGGCACGGTGAAGCCCTTCTTGCGGTCGAACGGGCGCGACGCCGGCAGGCCCGTGGCCAGCCACTGGCGCAGCAGCCACTTGCCCTTGCCGCGCTTGACCTTCAGCCCGTCGGGCAGGCGGAAGGCGAAGGCGGCCATCGCCGGATCGACGAAGGGCACCCGGCCCTCGACCCCGTTGGCCATGAGGCAGCGGTCGAGCTTGGTCAGCAGGTCGTTGGGCAGCCAGTCGGCCACGTCCACGGCCTGCAGGACCTGCAGCGCCGTGCGGCCGGGCAGGGCCGCCGCCGCCTCGGCCGCCGCCAGGCCGCGGCGCCAGGCGGTGCCGTCGCGCAACAGGTGCAGGCCGTCCAGGCGGCCGCGGGCGCGCATGGGCCGGCCGCCCAGCAGGCGCGGCCGGCGGGCGCGGCGGTAGCGGCCGTAGCCGGCGAACATCTCGTCGCCGCCCTCGCCGCTGAGCACCACCTTGAGCCCGTCGTCCCGGGCCGCCTGGGCGAGGCGGAAGGTGGGCAGGGTGGCGTAGTCGGCGGTGGGGTCGTCCAGGGCCGCGGCGACCCGCGGCAGCAGGTCCCAGAAGTCGTCCTCGGTGAAGGCGATCTCCACGTGCTCGGCCCCCGTGGCCTGGGCCACGGCGCGGGCCTGGTCGCGCTCGTCGTGCACGCCGGTGCCGGGGAACCCCACGGTGAAGGCGCGCACCGGGCGCTCGTTCAGGCGGTCCATCATGGCCAGCAGCACGGCCGAGTCGATGCCGCCCGACAGGAACATGCCATAGGGCACGTCGGCGCGCTGGTGCAGGCCGACCGAGGCGTTGAGGGCGTCGTCCAGGTCGCGCAGGGCCGCCGCGCGGGTCTGCAACACGGGACCGCCCGCCGGCAGGGCGGCGCGGCGGCGGCGGGCGACGATGGCGCCGCGCTCGATCACCAGGGTCTCGCCGGGCAGCACCCGCTCCACCCCCTGCAGCAGGGTCTCGCGCCCGGTGGTGAACTGCAGCTGCAGCAGCTCGTCGCGCCGGTCCGCCCGCACCCGGGGCGCCACCAGGCCGGCCGCCACCAGGGCCCGCATCTCGGACGCGAAGGCCCAGCCGCCGGCCACCCGGGCCAGGTACAGGGGCTTGATGCCAAAAGGGTCGCGGGCCAGCACCACCCGCCCGGCCACCGGGTCGTGCAGGGCGATGGCGTACATGCCGCGCAGGTCGTCGGCGAAGGCCAAGCCCCGGCGGGCGTACAGGTGCGCCGGCGGCTCGCAGTCGGACCGGGTGGCGAAATGCCCCTCGCCCATCTGCTGGCGCAGCTCCAGGTAGTTGTAGATCTCGCCGTTGGCCACCAGGGCCGGGCGCGCGCCCACGGGCCCGGGGCCGAACAGCGGCTGGTCGCCGCCGGCCAGGTCGATGATGGCCAGGCGCGTCTGCACCAACCCCACCCCCGGGGCCAGGTATTGGCCGCGCCCGTCGGGCCCGCGGTGGTCCAGCGCGTCGGCCAGGCGCGCCAGCACGGCCGGGTCGACCGCGCCGCCGTCGTCCCGCACCATGCCGGCGATGCCGCACATCAGACCGACACTTTGTCGAAGAAGTCGAGGTACTGGCGCACCACCGCGGCCTCGGTGAACCGGTCCAGGTAGGCGCGGTGCCCGGCGGCGGCCATGGCGGCGCGGCGGCCCGGGTCGTCCAGCAGGTCGGCCATGGCCAGGCCCAGGGAACGCGGGTCGTCCACCGGCACCAGGATGCCGGTGACGCCGTCCTCGATCAGGGCGCCGGGGCCCTGGCTGGCGGCGGCCACCACCGGCCGCTGCTGGGCCCAGGCCTCCAGCACCACGTTGCCCAGCGGCTCGTGGCGCGATGGGCAGACGAACAGATCGCAGGTGCGCAGCAGCTCGGCCGTGTCGTCGCGCCAGCCCAGGAAGCGCAGCCGCGGGCGGATGCCCAGGCGCTCGGCCTGGGCCTCCAGGTTGGGGCGCTCGGGCCCGTCGCCGGCCAGCCACAGGTAGGCGCCGGGCGCCTTGACCAGGGACTGGAACAGCACGTCGAAGGCCTTGTTCACGTGCAGGCGGCCCATGGCCAGGATCAGCGGCGCGTCGTCGGGGGTGTAGTACTGGCTGCGGTCGACCGGCCGGGCGCCCTCGGCGCTGACGAAGTTGGGCAGGTAGTGGGCGCGCTCGCGCGGCCAGCCCTCCTTGATGACGTAGGCGACGATGTCCTCGGTGTTGCCCACCAGGTGGTCGCAGTGGCGGTAGTACTTCAGGTCGTAGTACCCGCCCAGGCGGGCCACCAGGGCGTAGGGCCCGGGCTTCATCATCAGGCTGGCCCGGTTCATCCAGGTCATCACCACGTTGGGCTTGAAGCGCACCGCCTCGGTGCGCAGGACCCGGGGCGTGTTCCAGTCCAGGCGCCCGCCGAAGGTCAGCTCCACCGGGTCGACCCCGCCGTCGCGCAGGCGCTGCGCCCGCTCGGCGTTCTCGCGGATGATCACGTGCTGGTGCAGCTTGGCCCGGCGCAGGGCCAGCACCAGGCGCACGAAGAAGGCCTCGGCGCCGCCGAAGGCCGCCCCGGCCATGACCTGCATCACGCGCATCGCGGTATCCACCCCTCGAAGGCGGCGGCGGCCTCGGGCCAGCCCCAGCGCCGCTGCCGCGCCAGCGCCGCGCGGTGCTGGGCCTGCCACAGGTCCGGCTCGCGCAGCAGGCGCACGGCGGCGTCGGCGAAGGCGCCGTCATCGGCGGCGACGAAGCCGGTCTCGCCGTCCACCACCCGCTCGACCACCGAGCCCAGCGCCTGCACCACCCCGGGCACCCCCATGGCCTGGGCCTCGCCCACGGCCAGGCAGAAGGTCTCGTTCAGGTCGCCGCGGTACAGCATGCAGCGGGCCTGGCGGAACTCCTCGACCAGTTGCGCCTTGGGCACCGGCCCGCGCAGCACCACGCCGGCGCCGGCCAGGGCGGCGGCCCGGTCCAGCACCCGGGCCATGGCCTGGGCCTTGGCGTCGCCCACGGACCCGTAGGTGGCGGCGCCCGAGAACACGTGCAGCTCGGCGTCCGGCACCGCCGGGCGGATGCGCGATTCCCACAGGTCCAGCAGCCAGTCCAGCGAGCGCAGGGGGTTCGACGTGAACACGGCGCGGGCCGGCGGCAGGCCGGTGCCCGGCGCGGCGGCGCGGAACATGTCGGGGA
Source organism: Hyphomicrobiales bacterium (assembly GCA_024236415.1). GTDB lineage: Bacteria > Pseudomonadota > Alphaproteobacteria > Rhodospirillales > JACKKN01 > JACKKN01. Next base: position 177 of record JACKKN010000003.1, on the reverse strand, counting down.
TGCCGTAGGGGATCACCTGGCGCCCGCCGTCGGGTACCCAGGCCGGCAGGGTGGTGCCGTGGTAGGTGCCGATGAAGATGATGGCCGGGCGGTGGCGCCAAAGCTGCTTCAGATAGCGCCACTTGAGCACGTAGCGGCAGGGGTTGTGGGTCCAGAACAGGGTCTTGCCGGCCCGCG